>NZ_BJMM01000007.1 GCF_006539165.1 Streptomyces cacaoi
GGCGGCGGCGGGCGCCGGTGCGGGGAGCGGCGCCCCGGCGTCCGGCGGGACGGCCGGTGCCGCGTCCGCCGCCGACGGGGTGCCGCGCGGCATACCCGGCGCCGTCCCCCGGTCCGACGATCCCCGGGTGGCCGCCTGGCAGCGGCTCCAGTACGGGATGTTCATCCACTGGGGGCTCTACTCCGAGCTGGGCGGCGTCTGGAAGGGCAAGCCCGTCACCAAGGGCTACAGCGAGCAGATCCAGATGTGGGCGAACATCTCCGACCGGGAGTACGGCGAGGTCGCCGAGCGCTTCCGGGCCGAGCGGTTCGACCCGAAGGCCATCTGCGGGCTCGCCAAGGACGCCGGGATGAAGTACGTGGTGATCACGAGCAAGCACCACGACGGCTTCGCGATGTTCGACACCGGCACCACCGACTACGACATCGCCGACCGCACCCCCTACGGCAAGGACCCGCTGAAGCTGCTGGCGAAGGAGTGCCGGGCGCAGGGCCTGAAGTTCGGCGTCTACTTCTCCCTCGTCGACTGGCACGCCGGGCACGGCTTCGACCCGGACAACAACAACCCGATCCCCGCCTCCATGGAGCCGCTGATCGAGGGCCAGCTGCGCGAGCTGATGACCGGCTACGGCCCGATCTCCGAGGTGTGGTTCGACATGTCCTCGCCGACGGCCGAGCAGAGCCGCAGGTTCGCCGGGCTCGTGCACCGGCTCCAGCCCGGCGCCACCGTCAGCAGCCGGGTGTGGAACAACGCGGGCGACTTCCGGGTGATGGGCGACAACGAGGTGCCCGATGTCGCGCTCGACGGGCCGTGGCAGACCCCGGCGTCCGTCTACCACGAGACCTGGGGCTACCGCAGCTGGCAGAAGCGGGAGGACAAGCCCGGCAAGATCCGCGACCTCGTGCAGGGGCTGCTGAGCGTGCGGGCACGCGGCGGCAACTATCTGCTCAACATCGGCCCGCGCGGGGACGGTTCGATCGTCGGCTTCGAGGCGGACGTACTGCGCGGCATCGGCGCCTGGCTCAAGAGGCATCCGCGCGCCGTCCTCGGCGCCGACGCCACCCGGTTCGGCGGACAGCCCTGGGGCGAGGTGACCGTCCACGACCGCGATCTGTTCCTGCACGTCACCAAGTGGCCGGCCGACCGTGAACTGCGGCTGCCCGGCCTGGCCACCCGGGTGCGGAGCGTGACCGCCGAGGGCGGCGAGCGGCTGCGGTGGCGGCAGGACGGCGCCGACCTGGTGGTGCGGCTGCCCGAGAAGCCGACCGACGAGGTGCTGCCCGTGCTGCGCGCCCGCCTCGACGGCGCCCTGCGGGTGATCCCCGCGCACACCGTGCGCCCCGGCGCCGACGGCGACTGGACGGCCCGCGGCGACGCCCTGCACACCGGGCACGGCTACGCGGACACCGGCAACTACGCCACCCAGAAGCGCACGACCGTACGCGAGAGCGCCTACCTCGTCTCGCCCCGCCGGACCGTTCCCGCCGCCCGGCTGCGCGTCGCGGGCACGGCCGACCCCAACGCCCGCTACCGCGTCACCGTCGGCCACCGCACCCGCACCGTCTCCGGCGCCCGCCTCACCTCCGGCGCCCTGGGCCCGTTCCGGATCCCGCGCGACACCGTGACCCCCGTGACGATCACCCGAGCCCACCCCACCCACCAGGGCCAGAGCCTCGACCTGAAGCTCACCTCCCTCACCCTGACCCCGAACCCGGGCCGGGGGCCAAGGCACTGAGAGCGGGACGACCCTCCGCGCCTTCGGAGGCCGCCCGCCCGTCCCGGTCCGTTCCCCGGCCGGGTGGGTGGGTGGCCAGGTAGCCTCGGACGCCGAACGTCTGTAAAGCCGTTTGACAAGCCGGTTGACAAGCCGCTTGTGAAGCCGCTTCACCGACCGGTTCAGTGAGGCCCGGGGCTCCGGCAGGAGTCGCGGGAACATGGCAGCGCGAGGAGGACGGCAATGAGCAGCGAGCAGCCGTGGACCATCGAGCGGATCTGCGCGTCCCTCGGAGCGCCGACGCTCACCCAGCGCTTTCTCACCGAGATCAACAAGGCGCCGGCGCACGAGTTGCTGCCGGTCTTCGCGAAGTGGGAGCGGGTCGCGAAGGACATCGAGTCGTCCCTCGCCGACAAGGACGAATTCGTCGCGGCCGCCCGGCGCGGGGAGGACCCCCCGGGCGAATGGCTCGACGGGGACGAGCGGATGCGGCAGGCGACCGAAGAGATCCGCTCCCGGGGCGTCGCCTGAGCTGACAGGCTGTCCGGGTGTACAAGCTCCGTTACTCTCCGGCAGTCGAAGCGGTCTGGGACGCGCTCCCCGACGAAGCCCGGGCGGAGCTCGACGGCGCGCTCGTCGAGCTCTGCCACGATCCGTTCGCCCGGTCGGAACCCCGGGGCGGCGAACGTGACGATGTCGCACGGCTGCTCACGCTCCGGCACACGGTGGTGAGCCTCGTCGTCATCACGGCCCCGCCCGTCCGGCGGGTCTATCTGCGGCACATCCATCACCTCGGCGGCACCGCACCGTCCTCCTGACGCCGTCCGCGCGCAGCCCGGCCCGGCCCCTTCCCACCCCGCTCCGGACCGGCGTGTGCGCGCATATGGTCCGGTGGCGGGGCGCTGTGTCATCGTCGGCTGGGTTCGGGCGGGGACGGTGGGAGGGGGCGGCGGATGGGGTGGTGGCTGCGGGGTGGGCGCGGGGGCGAACCGCGCCGGGGCGTGGGCGTGTTGGCCGCCCTCGGGTGTGTGCTGGCGCTGGGGGCGTGCAGTGTGCCGGGGGCGGGCGGGGCCGCGGCGGGGCAGGAGTTGCCGGGTGGGCGGATCCTGCGGCCGGTCGGCCCGGAGCGGGTGGCGGAGCACGGCCGTACGACGCTGCGGGTGCTGGCGGACTCGGGTGAACGGGAGTTCCTGAAGCGCCTGGTGGCCCGGTTCGAGAAGAAGTACCCGAACGTGCGGGTCGAGGTGGAGACCAAGGCGTCCACGGACTTCTTCAAGACGATCGTCACCACGATGTCCGGCGAGCACCCGCCCGACCTGGTGCAGGGGAACCAGGGCTACGGCGTCGACGGCCAGTTGGTGCGCGCCGGGCTGCTGCGTCCCCTGGACGACGTCTCGCACGCCTACGGCTGGGACCTCGACCACCCCGGCGGGACCACCGACCAGCTGCGCTGGACACCGGACGGCACGCTCTTCGGCTCCGGCAGCCTGTACGGGATCAGCCAGTCCAACGAGTACATCGGCGTCTTCTACAACCGCTCCAAGCTCTCCGAGCTGGGCATCCGGCCACCGCACAGCTGGGCGGAGTTCACCGCCGGGCTGCGGAAGGCGAAGGAGGCCGGGGAGCTGCCGCTCCAGCTGGGCAACGCCGATCAGTACCCGGCCGAACAGCTGCTGGGCACGATCCAGGCGCAGAAGGTGCCCGTGAACGAGAGCCGGGCGTGGATCAACGGGGTGCCCGGCACCACGTTCGCCACGGCGGGCAACCGGGAGGCGGCGCGCGAGCTGCGCGGCTGGGCCCGGAAGGGCTATCTCGGCACGGGCTACAACGGGGTCAGCGCGGACGACGCGGTCAGCAAGTTCACCGCCGGGAAGGGGGTGTTCATGATCGCCGGCTCCTGGAACGCGCCGGCCGTCGGCGGAAAGCTGGGCGACGACGCGGGCTTCACCGTGCCGCGCACCGCTGACGGCCGCACCGTCGCGGCCGGCGCCTTCGGACTGCCGTGGCACATCTCGGCGAAGAGCGACGCGACGGACGCCGCCGTGGCCTTCCTCGGCATGATGCAGAGCCGCACCGGCGCACAGGCCATGGCGGACGCGGGCCGGCTGCCGGTGGTCACCGACGGGGTGGACATGCCGGACCGGCTGGGCCGGCAGCAGGCCGCGACCGGAAAGCGGCTGCTGCTGGGCGACGGGCAGACCTACTACTTCGACTGGGCGTCCCACTCGATGCTGGCGACGATCGGCTCGGCCACCCAGGACCTGCTGACCGGCCGGCTGTCCGTCGGCGCCTATCTGCGGCGGATCGAACGGGACAGGGCGGGCTTCCTCGCCGAGCAGGAGGCGAAGACACGTGGGCGCGGGGGCGGTTCGTGACGGCCTCCCGCGCCCGGCTGCGCGCCTGGGCGCGGCGCCAGTACTGGCCCGCGTATCTGTATCTGCTGCCCGGCGCCGTCGTCTATGTGCTGTTCGTGCTGCGCCCGCTGCTGATGACGGCCTGGATCTCGCTCTTCGACTGGGACGGCCTCACCCTCGGTACCTGGGTCGGGCCGGACAACTACACGGCGCTGCTGACCGATCCGCGGCTGCGCGAGGCACTGCTGCACTCGCTGGTCTTCCTGTTCTTCTACGCGCTGGTGCCGGTCGCGGCCGGGCTGGTGCTGACGGCGCTGATGGTGCGGGTCCGCATCCGCGGGCTCGGCGTCTTCCGCGCGCTGCTGTTCGTCCCGCAGGTGCTCTCCACCGTGGTCGTCGCCGTCTCCTGGCGCTGGATCTACGACCCGGACGGGCCGCTCAACGGGCTGCTGCGGGCCGTCGGGCTCGACGCGCTCGCCCGGTCCTGGCTGGGGGACAACGCCACCGCGCTGCCCGCCGTCGGCCTCATCGGCTCCTGGGTGATGTGCGGGCTGTGCCTGGTGCTGTTCCTCGCCGGCGCGCTGCGCATCCCCCGCGAACTCTTCGAGGCCGCACGGCTGGACGGGGCCGGTCCCGTACGCGAGTTCCGCACCGTGATCGTCCCGGCGCTGCGCGGGGAGACCGGCCTGGCGCTGGTGCTGACCGTGACCCAGGCGCTGCGCAACTTCGACATCGTCTGGAACACCACGGCGGGCGGCCCCGGCCACAGCACCACCGTGCCGAGCGTCTTCCTCTACCAGGACGCGTTCGTCTCCCGGGAGGTGGGCGACGCGGCGGCCATCGGGATCGCGCTCACCCTGCTGACGCTCACCGTCTGCGGCCTGATCACCCGCGTACTGCGCGAGCGGGAGGGGTGAGCCGGGGATGACGGACACCACCGGCACCACGGGCACCGCCGGCACCGCTGACACCGCGGACTCCACCGCACGCCCCGGGCGCCGGAACCGGCCGCGGGTCCGTCCGCCGTACCGCCGCCGGCCGCGCCGCGGTGCGCCGCACCGCCCGCCGCGCCGCCGTGCGGTGGCCGACGGCAGCCGACGCGAGTCGCTGCTCGGCCACGCGCTGCTGGTGCTGGCCTCCCTCGTGGCGCTCTACCCGTTCGTCCAGATCCTGCTCGTCGCCCTGCACGAGCCGGGCGCCCGCGCGACGGGCCTGTCGATCCCGTCGTCCGTGCATCTCGACAACTTCGCCACGGCCTGGCGCAGGGGCCTGTTCTCCGAGGCGCTCACCAACAGCCTGCTCGTCGCCGCCGCCGTCGTCGCCCTGACGCTGCTGATCTGCGTGCCCGCCGGCTACGCCTTCGCCTGCTTCCGCTTCCCGCTGCGCGGGCCGCTGCTGGCCCTCCTCATGACCGGGCTCGTGCTGCCCTACGAGGCGACCGTGATCCCGCTCTCCTACCAGATGCGCGAGTGGGGCCTGCTCGACACCTACTGGGCGCTGATCCTGCCGCAGGTCGGGCTGTCCTTCGCGCTGGGCACCTTCTGGATGCGCAACTTCTTCGCCGCCGTGCCCCGTTCCCTGCGCGAGGCCGCCGAACTCGACGGCGCCACCCGCCTCCAGACACTGCGCAAGGTGCTGCTCCCGCTCTCCGTGCCGGCGCTCACCACACTGGCCGCGCTGCTGTTCCTGTACGCCTGGAACGAGTTCCTGCTGGCCCTGGTGCTCGTGCCGGACAACCCCGGCCTGCGGACGGCCCCGCTCGCGCTCTCCTTCTTCACCGGCGACCGCCGCACCAGCGACCCCGGCGTCACCTCGGCCGCCGCCGTGCTCGTGGCCCTGCCGGTGCTGGCCGTCTACGTCCTGCTGCAACGGCGGTTCATCAGCGGGATGCTCTCCGGCGCCGTCCGGGAGTGACCGCGGGGCCCGGCGACGGACGGGCCGAGGCCGGGGCGCCCGCCCCGCCCGGCGTTCAGTCGATCCAGTCGGCGAACAGGCCGCGTTCGCCGGCGCGGGCGTCGAACTCCTCCAGCCGGGCCTGTGCGTCGGGCAGGCCGTCGCACATGGCCTCCAGGAGCATCCGGCCGAGCAGCATGGGCGCGCAGGCCGTGTCGAAGGTCAGGCCGGTGCCGACGCCGGCGGGCAGCAGCAGGTCGCCGGTCTGGGCGACGGGCGCGAAGGCGCTGTCGGCGACGGTCACCAGCGACAGCCCCGCCTCCCGCGCGTGGTCGAGGGCCGCGACCGTCTCCCGCGGGTGCCGCGGCAGCGCGAAGCACAGCAGGGCGCTCGCTCCGGCCCGTACGCAGCCGTCGATGCGGTCGACGAGCATGGAGCCGCCCTCGCTCAGCAGCCGCACATCGGGGTGGACCTTGGCGGCGAAGTAGGCGAAGCCGGTGGCCTGGGCCGCGGCGGCGCGCAGCCCGAGCACCGGCAGCGGCCGGGATCCCGCGAGCAGCGCGCCGGCCCGCTCGACGGGCTCCGGGTCGGCGAGCAGCGCGGCCAGCCTGCGCAGGTTCTCGATCTCCGCGTGGACGGCCTGCTGGTAGGGGTTGGCGGCGCCGCCCGCCTCCGCCGGGGGCTCGCCGCCCGCCGCCGGTTCCGGCTGGTTCTCGCGCAGATGGCGGCGGAGCGCCGGGTAGCCGTCGAAGCCGAGCGCGACGGCGAACCGGGTGACCGAGGGCTGGCTCACCCCGGCGAGTTCGGCCAGTTCGACGCTGGAGAGGAACGGTGTGTCGTCCGCGCGGCGCACCATGCAGTGGGCGATCCGGCGCTGGGTCGGCGTGAGCCGGTGCCCCTCGAACATCTTCGTCAGCCGTGCGCTCGCGCCACCCATCCCGTGCCTCTCCCCGTGCTCGACCCGGCGGCGGGGCCCCGCCCGGACCCCTGGCCATTCAGCCCGCTCCTCCCCTGCATAAGGCTATGCAGAACGGGCGTCCCGGGGCAAGGCGGTCCCGGTGGGCCGGGGAATGAGCAGCGTGAGGACGATACCGACGACGACGGCGGCCACGGCGACGACATAGGTCGCCCGGAAAGCACCCTCGGCCGGTACCTCCGCCGGCCCGACCCGCGTCGTCGCCCCGGCGAGCACCGCGGCCGTCACGGCGCTGGAGACGGAGGTGCCGATGGACCGCATCAGGGCGTTGAGCCCGTTGGCGGCCCCGGTGCCGGTGGCCGGGACGGAGGCCATGATCAAAGCGGGCATCGCCGCGTACGCGATACCGACGCCGGCGCTGATCAGCACCGCGGTCAGCACGATCTGCCACACCTGGGACATCAGCAGCAGCCCCGCCCCGTAGCCGGCGCCGATCACCACGGCCCCCGCCAGCAGCGCCGTCCGCGCGCCCCACCGGCGGGTGACCGCGGCCGAGACGGGCGAGAGCAGCATCATCACCAGCCCGCCGGGCGCCAGCGCCAGCCCGGCCTCCAGCATCGACCGGCCCAGTCCGTACCCGGTCGCGGCCGGGGCCTGGAGGAGCTGGGGCAGCGTCAGCGACATCGCGTACATCGCGAAGCCGACCATGACGGACGCCAGATTGGTGAACAGGACCGGCCGGCTCACCGTCGTCCGCAGATCCACCAGCGGCTGCCGGATCCGGCTCTCGGCGAACCCCCACAGCGTCAGCACGACGGCCGCCGCAGCGAACAGGCCCAGGGTCGTCGCGCTGGTCCAGCCCCACGTACCGCCCTTGATCACCGGCAGCAGCAGACACACCAGACCGGCGGCCAGGCCGAGCGCGCCGAGCACGTCGAACCTGCCCGAGGAGCGCACCGGCGACTCCGGCACCCACACCACCGTCGCGACGAGGCACACCAGGCCCAGCCCGGCGGACACCTGGAAGAGGACGTGCCAGTCCGCGTACTGGGCGAGCGCCGCCGCCAGCGGCAGCCCCACCGCGCCGCCCACCCCGAGCGTGGCGCTGACCAGCGCGACGGCGGACCCGACCCGCTCGGCGGGCAGTTCGTCGCGCAGGATGCTGATGCCGAGCGGGATGACGCCCGTCGCCAGCCCCTGGAGCGCCCGCCCGGCGACGACCGGCACCAGCGTGTCGGACACCGCGCACAGCACCGAACCGGCGACGAGCGCGAGCAGGCTCAGCGCCAGCATCCGCCGCTTGCCGTACATGTCGCCGAGCCGCCCGGAGACGGGTGTGACGACGGCCGCGGCCAGCAGCGTCACGGTGACCACCCAGGAGGCGTCGTCGGCCGGCACCCCCAGCAGCCGCGGCAACCGGGGCACCAGCGGGACGACCAGCGTCTGCATCAGCGAGACGACGACCCCGCTCAGCGCGATGACCGCGACCAGCCGCGCGCTGCCCTTGGAAGCGCGCGCCCCCGGCCGTTCCGGGCCGCCCCCGGCCGCCCCGGTCACCGGGCACCCGCAGGGGCGGAGTCGCCGGGGGCCGCACCGGCAGGGGCAGCACCGGCGCGTGGGCCCGACCGAGCACTCTCGTCCGTCAGTTCGCGGCGCAGCCGCAGGGCCTCCCGGGGCGCGTTCCAGGCCAGTACGGCGGTGGTGCGCCCGTGCTCCCGGTACCGGCCGGCGAACCGGTCGTCGCCCACCGTCCCGGTGTCCGGCTCGAACCGGGCGCCGGGGCCCGGCAGTCCGTACACGGTGAGCTTGTGCGGGCCCTGGTCCGTCCAGAAGAACGGCACGGAGGCCGGGTGTTCCCCGGCGCCCAGCAGATCGGCGGCGACGGCCCGGCCCTGCTCGGCTGCGCTCATCCGGTGCTCCAGCCGCCGATGCCGGCCCCGTCCCGGGTGGTACCAGGCGGCGACGTCGCCGGCGGCGTGGATGCCCGGGGCCGCCCGGCCGCCCGCGTCGCAGCGGACGCCGTCGGACAGATCGGGCCCGGTGCCGGCCAGCCACGCGGTGTCCGGCGCGGAGCCGACGGCGACCAGCAGCGTCCCGGCCGCCACCGCGGCGCCGTCGTCCAGCGTGACGGTGAGCCCGTCGCCGGGCCCGGCCTCGCGGACGGCGGCCACCCGCCGCCCGGTGCGCACCTCGGCGCCGGCCGCCCGGAGCCGGCCGCCGACGGCGGCGCCGACCCGTGCGCCGAGCACCGGCAGCACTTCCCGCTCCCGGCCGACGAGGGTGACGGCGCAGCCCAACGACAGCGCCGTCCAGGCCGCCTCGCAGCCGAGGAAACCGGCGCCGGCCACCACCAGCCGGTGGCCGGGTGTCAGCCGTCTGGCGAGGGCGCGGGCGTCGTCCAGCGTCCGCACCGTGCACACGTGCGGCACCCCGGCGGTGCCCGGCAGCGGGCGCGGGGCGACGCCGGTGGCCACCACGAGGTCGGTGTACGGCAGGACGCGGCCGTCGTCGAGCGTGACCGTGCGCGCGCCGGCATCGGCCGCCACGGCACGCCGGCCGGGTGTCCAGGCGATGTCCGCGGCGGCCAGTGCGGCGGACGAGGTGAGGTGCAGCCGCTCCTCGGGCAGCCCGCCGGCCAGGAACCGCTTGGTGAGCGGCGGCCGGTCGTAGGGCACATGCGGCTCGTCCCCGACGAGGGTCAACTCGCCGTCGTAGCCGCGCCGCCGCAGCTCCTCGGCCACCGTCAGACCGGCGACTCCCGCGCCGACGACGAGAATGCGGCGGCGCGGCGGGCGCACCCGGGGGCGCGCGCCACCGGAATCCGCCGGCGCGGGACCGCCCGGGGAGGCGGAGTCCGAGGAGACGGAGTCCGGGGACGGGGCGCCGGAGGGCGGGGCGTCCGGAAGCGGTGCGCCCGGGGACGGGGCGTCCGGGAGCGGGGCGTCCGAGGGCCCGGCTGCCGGGGAGGGCAGGGGCGGTTCGGGCAGTTCGGGCGGTACGGGTGGCAGGTTCACCGTTCGGTTCCGGCCACCGTGATCGCCGCGGCCGGGCACACCCGGGCGGCCTCCTCGGCCGCCGCCCGGTGCTCCTCACCCGGACCGCCGGCCGCGCCCTCGGGCCCGTCCGTCAGGACGAAGGCGACGCCGTCCTCGTCCCGCTGGTCGAAGAGGTCGGGGCCGACGAGCACGCACTGCCCGGCGCCGACGCACCTGTCCTGGTCGATGGTGATCCTCATCGTGCGTCCTCCTGCCAGGCGACGGAAAGGGAGCGGAAACCGTGGGCCCGCGAGCGCTGCTTGAGGTCGAAGTCCTCGGGCGCGTCCAGCAGTCGCAGCGAGGGCACCCGGGCGAAGAGCGTGCGGAAGTACAGCAGCAGTTCCATACGGGCCAGCGCCTGACCGAGGCACTGGTGGGTGCCGTAGCTGAAGGCGAGGTGCTGCTGTGCGGGGCGGGTGATGTCGAAGGTGTCGGGGTCGTCGAAGGCGTCGGCGTCGCGGTTCACGGCGGGCAGCGAGATGAGCACGCCCTCGCCGGCGCGGACGGTGTGGCCGCCGACGGTGACGTCCTCGGTGGCGGCGAACTGCCGCGGGTGGTGGGCTATCGACAGATAGCGCAGCAGTTCCTCGACGGCGTTGCGCTGGAGTTGTTCGTCCCCGGCCGTGAACAGGGCGCGCTGTTCGGGGTGGGTGAGGAAGAGCGCGGTGCCGAGGCCGATCATGTTGCCGGTCGTCTCGAACCCGGCGACGAGCAGCGTCATGGCGATGGTGACCATCTCGCGCTCGTCGATCTCGCCGGGCACCAGATAGGCGGTGGCCAGCCGGGAGAGGATGTCGTCCTGCGGGTCCCGGACCTTCTCGCGCACGAGCGCGGCCAGGTAGTCGCCCAGTTCGCCGAGCGCGGTGCGCACCTCGTCGGGCGAGGAGTCGCCGGCCAGAGCGCGGGCGGCGGCCCGCTGGAAGAAGCCGTGGTCGGCGTAGGGGACGCCGAGCAGCAGGCAGATGACGCGGGAGGGGATCGGCAGCGCGACGGTGGCGATGAGATCGGCCGAGCCGTCGTGGGCCAGCAGTTCGTCGAGGGCACCGTCGACGACGCCCTGGATCTCCGGGCGGAGGGCCGCGATCCGCTTGACCGTGAAGTCCCGGGTGAGGCGGCGGCGTTGGCGCAGATGCTCGGGGTCGTCGGTGCGGATGAGGCTCTCGGTGCGGTCGTCGCGCTGCTGGACGTCGCTGGGGCTCATCAGCGGGAAGCCGGGGGTGTCGAAGCGCGCGGAGAAGGCGGGCGAGCCGAGCACGGCGCGGGCGTCGGCGTACCGGGTGACGAGCCACGGGCGCCCGCCCTCCAGGGCCTCGACGGCGGGCAGCCCGGGCTGTTCGCGCAGCCGCGCGAACTCGGGCGGCGGGCTGAAGGGGCAGGTCCGTTCGGTCGGGTAGCCGAGCGCGGGCGGCGGCGCGGCGCCGTCACCGGGTTCGGTGTCGGATGCGGGCACGGGTCTCCTCGTGTGCGGTGCGGACGGGAGCGGTTGCACAGCGGATGCGCGACCGGGGCGCGGCGGATGTGCGGGCCGATGACGGCGGGCACCCCGGAACAGCTGATGTGCACGATGCAATGAATGTGCACGCTACATTTCCTATGCATCACGCACAACCCCGGGGAGGGAGTCCGGCGGCGAAAATGGAAGACTCGGGGCACGACGGCCCAACGGCCCAACGGCACAGCAGGCCAACGGCTCAGCGGGCCAACGGCACAGCGGGCCGGGAGCGCGGAAGCCGAGAACGCCGGAACGGCCGGGAAGCCGGGGAAGCCGGGAGAGCCCGGGGAAGCAGAGGAGAGACCGAGGAACATGGGGACGACGTGGAGAGCGGAGCCGTGAGTGACCAGCAGCGGGCACTGAACGACCTGGAGCGCGAACTGACCCTGCTCGCGCGGCACTACGTCTCCGCACGCAAACCCCGCGACGGCCAGACGCTGGACCGCTCGGCCTACGTCCTGCTCACCCGGCTCGAAGCCGACGAGCCGCTGACCCTCAAGCAGCTGGCCGAGACCTTCCGCGTCGACGTCTCCACCATCAACCGGCAGGTCGCCGCGATGCTCCGCAACGGCCTCGTGGAGCGCATCCCCGACCCGGAGGGCGGCATGGCCCGCAAGTTCCGGCCCACCCCGCACGGCCTGGAGCGGCTGGCGGCCGACCGGGACCACAGCCGGGCCGGCACCCGCCGCGTCGTCGCCGACTGGCCGGAGGACCACGTCGAGGAACTGGTCGCGCTGCTGTCCCGGTTCAACCGCAGCGTGGAGAACCTGGAGGGCGTCAGCTGGCCCCGCCCGGCCGACGGGCGGCCGTCCGGCGGCGGATCCGGAGGCCGGGCCACCGGCCAAGAGGGGGGCTAGCCCCCCTGCCCGCCGGAACCGGCGGCCGTACCGTGGCGGCATGAGCGCGCGTGACCCGGAGCTGAAGCGGGACCCGGAGCTGAAGAAGGAACTCGACGCGTCCGTGCAGGCACGCAGGGAACTCGGCCCCGAGTACGAGGACGAGCTGGTCGACTCCTTCCTGGAGAAGGTGGAGCAGCGCCTGGAGTCCGTCGTCGACAAACGGGTCCGCCGGCAGATGGCCGAGCAGCAGATGGTCGTCGCGCGCGGCAGCACCCGCCCGCCCGCGCCGCCGGCCGGCTACGACGGACTCGGCGCCCGGCTGGGCCTGGCCATCACCTCGCTGGTCCTGGCCATCCCGCTGTCGGCCATCGCCGCCGTCAACGCGGGCATGACGGGGCTGTTCGCCTGCTGGGGCGGCATCGTCGCGGTCAACGCCCTCCAGGCCAGCCGCTCCTGGTTCGCCGGCCCCTCCGGCGGCCCTGCCGCACGGGAGCGGGGTTCCGGCGACTGGAACTGACACCGCACCGGGCCGGGCCCCGGAACGCGCCCGGGGCCCGGCCCGGCCGGCTACTTGCCGCCCTGTGCCAGGAACGCCAGCAGGTCCTGCCGGCTGACGACGCCCGAGGGACGGCCCTCGACCTGGACGACCGCCGCGTCGGCCCCCTCCAGCACGGACATCAGATCCGAGACGGGCTCCCCCGCGCCGACGTGCGGCAGCGGCGCGCTCATGTGCTTGTCCAGCGCGTCGCCGAGGGAGGCCCGCTGGGCGAACAGCGCGTCCAGCAGCTCGCGTTCGACGACGGAGCCGATCACCTCGGCCGCCATCACATCCGGATGCCCGGCGCCCCGCTTGACCACCGGCATCTGCGAGACGCCGTACTCGCGCAGCACCTCGACCGCCTCGCCGACGGTCTCCTCCGGGTGCATGTGCACCAGCGAGGGCATCGGCCCCTCCTTGAAGCGCAGCACGTCGCCGACGCGCGCGACGGCGGAGCCGCCCTCCTCCAGGAAGCCGTAGTCGTTCATCCACTCGTCGTTGAAGATCTTGCTCAGATAGCCGCGCCCGCTGTCCGGCAGCAGCACCACCACCACGTCGTCCGGCCCGAGTTCACGCGCCACCTCCAGCGCGCCGACGACCGCCATCCCGCACGAGCCGCCGACCAGCAGCCCCTCCTCCTTGGCCAGCCGCCGCGTCATCTGGAAGGAGTCCTTGTCGGAGACGGCCACGATCCGGTCGGCCACGCCCCGGTCGTACGCCTCCGGCCAGAAGTCCTCGCCCACGCCCTCGACGAGGTAGGGCCGGCCCGAACCGCCCGAGTACACCGAGCCCTCGGGGTCGGCGCCGACGACGCTGACCCGGCCGCCGCTGACCTCCTTGAGATAGCGGCCCGTTCCGCTGATGGTGCCGCCGGTGCCGATCCCCGCGACGAAGTGGGTGATGCGCCCGTCCGTCTGCTCCCACAGCTCGGGGCCCGTCGTCTCATAGTGCGAGCGGGGGTTGTCCGGGTTGCTGTACTGGTCGGGCTTCCAGGCGCCGGGGGTCTCGCGCACCAGCCGGTCGGAGACGTTGTAGTAGGAGTCCGGGTGCTCGGGATCCACGGCCGTCGGGCAGACGACGACCTCGGCGCCGTAGGCACGCAGCACATTGATCTTGTCCATGGACACCTTGTCCGGGCACACGAACAGGCAGCGGTAGCCCTTCTGCTGCGCGACGATCGCCAGCCCCACACCGGTGTTGCCGGAGGTCGGCTCCACGATCACACCGCCGGGGCGGAGCTCTCCGGAGCGCTCGGCGGCCTCGATCATCCGCAGGGCGATCCGGTCCTTCACCGAACCGCCCGGGTTGAAGTACTCCACCTTGGCCAGAACCGTGGCCCGGATGCCGTCCGTCACGCTGTTCAGCTTGATCAGCGGGGTGTTGCCGACCAGCTCGATCATCGACTCGTGATACTGCACCGTGGTCTCCGCGCGTCGTCGTGGGGGCCGCGTGGTTACGGCCCGGTGCCGCCACCATATTGGGCAACACGTGCACGCCGGGGGCGCGTTGCACACAGGGCCGGGCCGGGCACCACAGTCTTGAGGGCACGGACCGGATGCCCCGCTGCGACCCCCAGGAGGCGAAGACACCACAATGCCGATGTCGAAGGCGTCGAGCGCCAGAGTGGCCCGGCGGATCGCGACCGCCGCCGCCTACGGAGGCGGCGGAGTCGGCCTGCTCGGCGGGGCGGCGATCGGCCTGCTCTTCACCGAGATCCAGCTCGCGAAACGCAAGGTCGGTGGCGCGGACGAACCACCGCACGCCGACGGGCTCTACGGCACCGCCTTCGCCCGTCCCGCGCCCGAACGCCCGCTGCGCCTGGCCCTGCTGGGCGATTCCACGGCCGCGGGCCAGGGCGTGCACCGGGCCCGGCAGACACCCGGCGCGCTGCTGGCCTCGGCGCTGGCGGCGATCGCCGAACGGCCGGTGCGGCTGCGCAACGTGGCGGTGCCGGGCGCCCAGTCCGACGACCTGGAGCGCCAGGTCACGCTGCTGCTCGGCGAACAGCCGCCGGGAGAGGCGCCGGACGTCTGCGTGGTGATGATCGGCGCCAACGACGTCACCCACCGCATGCCCCCGGCCCGTTCGGTGCGCCATCTGTCCGACGCGGTGGCCCGGCTGCGCACCGCGGCCTGCGAGGTGGTGGTGTGCACCTGCCCCGACCTGGGCAGCGTCGAGCCCGTCGCACAGCCGCTGCGCTGGATCGCGCGGCGGCTGTCGCGTCAGCTGGCCGCGGCACAGACCATCGCCGTCGTCGAGGAGGGCGGCCGTACGGTCTCGCTGGGCGATCTGCTGGGCCCGGAGTTCTCCGCCAACCCGCGCGAGCTGTTCGGACCGGACAACTACCATCCCTCGGCCGAGGGTTACGCGACGGCGGCGATGGCCGTCCTGCCCACGGTGTGCGCGGCGCTGGGCCTGTGGCCGACGGAGGACGAACGCCCGGACGCCCGCCGCCGCGAGGGCATCCTGCCGGTGGCGCGCGCGGCGGCCGAGGCGGCGGCCGAGGGCGGCACGGAGGTCGCGGCGATCCGCGGCCCCTGGGCCCTGCTCAAGCACCGCCGCAGGCGCCGGCTGCCCCCGCCGGAGGACGGCGCCGACGGGCCCCGCGCGACGGACCGCAAACGCCGCCGCGGCGACGAGAAGCGCGAGCACACCCGGGGGCGGTGACCGGCCGGGACGGCCCGCTGCGGACCTGACAAGCGTACGCTTAGAAAGAGGCCCGCATCACACCCGCGGAACCGTGACCCGCTTGCTACGGGCGGGTAGCTTCCGCAGCGTACGCGGCATGGCACCGCGCACACCCCCGTTCGCGCTCGCCCCCGGTCCTCCGCGCCCGGCCGGCGAGGAGACACCGACCTCCCTTGGAGCCGTGATGCCCGAAGCAGTGATCGTCTCTGCCGCCCGCTCCCCCATCGGACGCGCCGGCAAGGGCTCCCTGAAGGATGTGCGCCCCGACGACCTGACGGCCGGGATCGTCCGCGCCGCCCTCGACAAGGTCCCGGAGCTGGACCCCCGCGACATCGACGACCTGATGCTCGGCTGCGGCCTGCCCGGCGGTGAGCAGGGCCACAACCTCGGGCGCGTGGTGGCCGTCCAGCTCGGCATGGACCATCTGCCGGGCTGCACCATCACCCGCTACTGCTCCTCCTCCCTCCAGACGACGCGGATGGCGCTGCACGCGATCCGGGCCGGGGAGGGCGACGTGTTCGTCTCCGCCGGCGTCGAGTCCGTCTCCCGGCTGGCCAACGGCTCCTCCGACGGCATCCCCGGCACCCACAACCCCGTCTTCGCGGACGCCGAGGCCCGCACGGCGGCCCGCGCCGAGCAGGGCGGCGAGGGCTGGCAGGACCCGCGCGAGGCGGGGGAACTCCCGGACGTCTACATCGCCATGGGGCAGACGGCGGAGAACCTCGCGCGTCACAAGGGCATCACCCGGCGTGAGATGGACGAGTTCGGCGTCCGCTCGCAGAACCGCGCCGAGCAGGCCATCGCGGACGGCTTCTGGGAGCGCGAGATCACGCCCGTGACCACCCCCGACGGCACCGTCGTCAGCAAGGACGACGGGCCGCGGCCCGGTGTGACGCTGGAGGGCGTCGAGGGGCTCAAGCCGGTGTTCCGGCCGGACGGGCTGGTCACGGCGGGCAACTGCTGCCCGCTCAACGACGGTGCGGCGGCGCTGGTGATCATGTCCGACACGAAGGCACGCGAGCTGGGTGTGACCCCGCTCGCCCGCATCGTCTCGACCGGCGTCTCCGCGCTCTCCCCCGAGATCATGGGCTACGGCCCCGTCGAGGCCAGCAACCAGGCGCTCGCCCGGGCAGGCATGTCGATCGGCGACATCGATCTGGTCGAGATCAACGAGGCGTTCGCCGCCCAGGTCATCCCCTCCTACCGGGACCTGGGCATCGACCTGGACAAGCTGAACGTCAACGGGGGCGCCATCGCCGTCGGCCACCCCTTCGGCATGACGGGCGCGCGCATCACCACGACGCTGCTCAACTCGCTCCAGTGGCACGACAAGCAGTTCGGCCTGGAGACCATGTGCGTGGGCGGCGGCCAGGGCATGGCCATGGTGCTCGAACGCCTCAGCTGAGGCCGCACAGGCGCCCGCGCCGGGTGCGCCGGGGCGCCCGGATGCGATAACAAGGGCGAGACCGAAGCGGCCCCAGGATGTGACATACACCCTGGGGCCGCGGTTCCTGTGCAGGTCACAGCGGTGCGACGGAACGACGGTTCCTTTCCCACCTGTCCACTTCAGGGTGGTTTGCTCTAACGTCGAAGAGCGCCCGCGACAACGCTGTTGTAGGAATTCAGGGGGTCATCAGGGGTCAGGGGGACCGGAACAGGAATCGGGAGTACGTCAGTGAGCGCCATATCCCTCATCCTGCTGTGCGCCGCGGCCACGGCCACCGCGCTGGGCGGAGCGGCACTGCACACCGCGCGCGGACTGCGCCGCCAGCTGACGCAGCTGCGCACACAGCTGCACGAGCTGTCGGCCGAGCGCGCCGGGCAGACCTCGGCCGTGCCGCACGCGCGGGACGGCCGCACGGAGCCCGCCGCCGCGGAACCCGCGGGCGGACGGCCGGTGTCCGGACCGTTCGCCGAGGAGATCCGCGCCGCGGTCGCCGCCGCGCTCGCCGACGAACGGGAGCGCGAACTCGCCGAGGCACGCGCCTTCTGGGCCGCACAGGAGGCCCGCGACACCGGGCCCGGCTCCGGCTCCCTGCTCGCCGGCCACGGCACCGAGTACGAGATCGTCGACAGCGAACTGTCCGACTTCGCCGACTCGTTGGACGCGCTGGGCGACGGCGAGGAGTGGCCGGCGCCGGGCGACACCGGCGAGGTCTTCATCCCCCGCCAGGCCGGCCCCGACGAGCGCGACATCGACGTCCCCGAGTCGTTCCTGGAGACGCTGGAGTCGCTGGAATCCCTGGAGTCCCTGGGCTCCCCCGAGCCGCCGGAGTCCGGTGAGCCCTCCGGCGCCGTCCCGCCGTGCCGCTCGGGCCCGCACGCCGATGCCCCCGGTGAGCCCGGCGCCGACGACCCGGCCCACGCGCCCGCCGAGGAGCCCACGAGCCCCCGCGGCCGGGACGAGGACGGCCCCGAGGAGGAGTCCGCCGAGCTGGCCGCCGCCCGGCGCCGGCACCCCTCGCAGCCCGACTTCACGCTCTCCGGAGAGCCCGTCGTCCCCGGCCACGCCCCCTCGCACGCACCGACCGTCGCCGACCACGAGCGCACCGTCGAGCGCCTGGCCGAACTCGCGGACGCCCGCACCCCGTTGGCCGATGTCCGGCCCGGCCCGCTGGGCACCCTGGACGTCTACGTCTTCGAGGACGGCACGACCGTGTGCCTCTCGCCCGGCCACCGGGCCACCAGCGAGGCGCTCGCGGACGCGCTGCGGCTGGGGGACCCGCCGGTCCTGCTGGGCGGCTCGGGCGTCGCCGGCTCCTATGCCCTCACCTTCGGCTTCGCCGACGGCAGGACGGCCTATCTGCTGGCGGACCGCGTCATCACCTCGGTGTGAACCGGCGCGCGGCCGGGCGGCCTCAGTGGATGCGCGCGTCCGCCGCCCGCACCTCGGCGAGCGCCTCCGCCAGTTCGCCGGCCGCGCCGGCGGACGGCGCCCCGGCGAGCGCCTGGGCCAGATCGTGCCCCGCGACGGCGAGTTGATCACCCACGGCGAAGATCCCGGCGTCCGGGAGCGTCCTCGGCTCCCCGCCGCCGGGGCCGCCCCCGGCGAACTCCAGCCGCTGCGCGCGGTACGCGAGGTCCTGCGCCAGCGTCAATCCCTCCTGCGCGGCACCCCGCGTCAACCTGCTCTGCGGCAGCGCCCGTAGCCGGTCGGCGAGCCGTTCCACGGCGGTGATCAGGGGCGTTGTGTCGACGGAGGGCATCCGGTAAGCCTATGCGCCCGTTCCGGGCTGTTGCCAACGCCGTCACGCTCAGGCAACGTGGCGTCAAGGACTCACCGAAGCGTCCGGAGGCGCCGATGTCCCAAGTCTTCTCGGAAGAGACCCACCGGAACCTGCTCTCCCGCATTCCCCACTGCACGGGCCGCGAAGTCTCCGAATGGCTGCGCGCCGTGGACGAAGGGCCCTCCCTTCTCCGCTTCGAAGAGAAGGTGAGCTGGCTCCGCGGCGAGCACAACCTCGCCTACGGACACGCGAAGGCCATCATCCACGAGCACGACCTGCGCCGCGCCGCCCGCAATCTGTAACCCCGGACCGAGGAGATGAACCGCCGGGTGTGAACCCCCGGACAGCGAAAGGCCCGGAAGGCATCGCCTTCCGGGCCCTTCCCGTCTCCGCGCCGCCCGGCCGGGGCCGGTGGCGCAGCGGTCAGTTGTCGCCCTGCAGGATGGCGACCAGCCGCAGGAACTCCATGTAGATCCACACCAGGGTGAGCGTCAGGCCGAACGCGGCCAGCCAGGACTCCTCCTTGGGGGCGCCGTAGGCGATGCCGTCCTCGACCTGCTTGAAGTCCAGGGCCAGGAACAGCGCGCCCAGCACGATGCCGATGACGCCGAACAGGATGCCCAGGCCGCCGCTGCGGAAGCCGAGGCCGTCACCGCCGCCGAACACGGCGAAGAGCATGTTGACCGCCATCAGCAGCACGAAGCCGATCGCCGCGGCCATCACGAAGCGGTAGAACCGCTGGGTGACACGGATGATCCGCGTCTTGTAGAGCACCAGCACCGCGGCGAACACCGCCATGGTGCCGATCACCGCCTGCATCGCGGCGCCGTTGACGTATCCGTCGACGAAGTTGCTGAGCGCGCCCAGGAAGAGGCCCTCGAAGACGGCGTAGGCCAGGATGAGCGCCGGCACCGCCTTGCGCTTGAACGCCTGGATCAGCGACAGCACCATCGCCACGAGCGCGGCACCGACGGCCAGGCCCAGCGACATGTCGGTGACCCACGCGACGGCGGCGGCCACGATGACCAGGCCGACGGTCGTCCCCGTACGGGCGACGACGTCGTCCATCGTCATCCGGCCGGCCTGCGGCGGGGCCGCCGGCGGCGCTGCGTAGGGGCTGCCCGCGGTCTGCGGCTGGGCGTACGGGTTGGCCTGCTGCGCGTAAGGGTTCGTGGCGTACGGGTTCCCGGCCTGCGGCTGCTGCTGAGCCTGGAAACCGGCATAGCCGTTGTCGCGGCTGAACCCCCGACGCGAGAAGACCGGGTTGCTGCTCCTCATCTCACTCCTCCATGGGCCGCACGGCACGGCCTCCGCTCCAGCGTAATGCGTCAGTAAAAACAGCACGCTAGTGCAGAAACAACAACGGAGGAAAGGCACGGATCGTTCCCGTTCCCCCGGGTGGCGCGCACCGTCGGCGCGTCCGGGAACCGGTGCGCCGGAGGGGCAGACGGGAACGCCCCCATCGTGTTACTTTCTACACTGCTGTAGTAATCCCCGTACAGCAGTGCGCCCGGGCCGGGCACCCGTCGGCCCGGGCACTCCCCATGGTCCGGGCCCGGCGCATCCAGGTGCGTGCGGCCCGGGCCTCCGGTTCCGGCGCCGGGCGAGACCCCGCCGCCGGAACCCCTGGAACTCCCGGCCCCCCGGTTTCCCGGCCCCCGAGCCGCCGCTCCCGGCGGCCGGTCACGAGCGGACGAGCAGCACCGCCCCGGCGAGCACCGCGCCCAGCACCAGCGCACCGGCGCCGAACGCCAGCCGCCGCGCGCGCAGGACCCGCAGCACCGGCAGCGCGTGGTCCACGGCCAGCCGCCCCGGCCCGGTGAGCGCGAGCCCCGCGGCGGCCACCGTCAGCAGCACCTCGTACTCCACCCCATCGGGCGCGAAGAAGCCGCCGCCCCACTTGACGGCGAGCGCGTTGAGCATCGTCCCGAACACGGCGGCACCGGCCAGCGGGGTGAGCAGCCCGACGGCGAGGCCGAGCCCGCCCAGCGTCTCGGTGAGCCCGGCCACCACGGCCATCGCCTTGCCGGAGGGGTAGCCGGCCGAGCCGAAGAACGCGGCGGTGCCGTCCAGCCCGCCGCCGCCGAACCAGCCGAAGAGCTTCTGCGATCCGTGCGCGGCCATGGTCAGCCCGACGACGAGCCGCAGCACCAGCAGCCCGGCGTCGATCCCGGACTGTTCGGTGGCGGCCCCCTCCCCCGCGGGCGCCGTGCCGGGCCGGGCGACGGGGGGATCGACGGGCGGAGCGGTGTGGGGGGACGACATGAGCGCGAGCCTCCTGAGTGCGGACCGGCGAACCGGCAGACCGGCGGACCGGCAACGTGTACGAGCCAAGTAGTTCAAATTCGAACTCAGCAGACGGTACACAGCAGGTTCGAATTTGAACAACCCCGTACAATGGGCCGCATGGCTGAGACCAGGTGGCTCGACGAGCGGGAGATGGCGGCCTGGCACGGCTTCCTGGAGGCGACCAGCCGGGTCTCCCGGCATGTGGAGACCCAGCTCAAGGAGGACGCGGGCCTGTCCCACGCGCAGTACGAGATCCTCGTGCGGCTCTCCGCCACCGAGGGCGGGGAACTGCGCATGACCGAACTCGCCGAGGGCCTGTTCACCTCCAAGAGCGGACTCACCTACCAGATCGGGCAGTTGGAGAAGCGCGGGCTGGTGCACCGCCGCTCCTGCCCCACCGACGTCCGGGGCGTCCTCGCCGTCCTCACCCCCGCCGGCCGCGAGGCCCTGCGCCGCTCCGCGCCCGGGCACGTGGCGGCGGTGCGCGAGGCGCTGATCGACGTCCTGGAGCCGGACGAGCTCGACGCCCTCGCGCGCGCCCTCGGACGCGTCGGCGGCCGGCTGCGCCCGCACCCGGCCGACTGAGCCGCACCGGATCCCGGCGCGACCGCCGGACGCGGCCGGGCTGCGGGCACACGGCCCGGCTCAGCCGGGCGGCGGGGGCAGCAGATCGAGCGGCGGGATCAGCACCTCCTCCTCGTAGTCGAGGTGCGCCTCCAACTCCCGGGTCATCCGGACCAGTTCCGCACGGAAGCGCTCCGGGTCGCTCTCCGCCACGCCGTCCAGCAGCGCCACGAGGCGGGCCCGGAGCGCGTCGACGACCCGGTGCTCGGCACGCAGCCGCTCCACGGCCGGCGCCAGATGCGGATGGGCGCGCAGGATCGCCGGGAGCGCGCCCTGCTCCTCCAGGGTGTGGTGGGTGTGCAGGGACTCGCAGAACGCGAGGCAGTGCTGCCGGATCCGCAGCCCCGGAACCGCCGGCGGGGCCGCCGTGCCGCCCCGTTCCCGTGCGGCGAAGTACGCCTCCGTCTCGTCCCGGACATGCCGCAGCTGTGTGCGCAGCCAGGTGTGCACCTCCCGCAGCTTGTCCCCGAAACCGGTGAACGGTGCGTCCACGTAGGGGCGTTCGAGCCGGACGACGGGCAGGGCGCGTGCGGTCGCGGCCTGGTGGTCGGCGTAGCCGGGCGCGCGCTCGACCACGTGCGCGAACGCCCGCTCGCGCGCCGCCCCTTCGAGGGGAACGGCGACGGCGCCGAAGTCGTCCTCGCCCACCTCGACGCGGACCATCGGATGGGCCAGCAGATTGCGGTACCAGTCGGGGTGGCGCGGGGCACCGCCGGCCGAGGCGACGACGAGCAGCCGGCCGGGGCCCGGATCCCCGCTCTCCGGCTCCTCGCGGACGAAGCCGAGCGGCACGGTCTGCTCCCGCCCGGTACGGGCTCCGACGGTGGTGAGCAGCAGCAGATCGCCGCCCTCGAACATGCCGCCGACGCGACCGGCGTTGGCCCGGAACTCCTCCACGACGGGCCGGTTGACGTCGCTGACGCGGGCGGGCGGATGGCTGAAGGGCAAAAAGAACCTCCTGGTCGAGGCCGGGGGCCCGGACGGCACGGAGCGGCGCGGCACTGCGTGGCGCGGCACGGCGCTCCTCGGCGCACGGCGGCTCGGCAGGGCACGGGCGCGTGCCGAGCGGGCACCCCGGAAGGGAAGAAAGCAGGGAACGGAGAAGAGCACGCGAGAAGGGCGTGCTCGCGGTGTGCGGGTCAGCGGGCGGGCCGGCCGGTGTCGCTCGGCTCCGTGCTGCGCTGCGTCAGATGGCGGCTGTCTTCATCAGGCCGCTCCTCGGGTCCGGTGCCTCCATGCCATCGCCGTCCTCCCGGTCGATGTCACGCGACACGAGGGGTCATTGAAGTCGGCGCACCCGGGGCCGTCAAGAGCCGGGCGCGGCAGCAGCGGTCCCGCACCGGTGGGCGCGGGTCAGCCGTACAGCTCCGCCAGGCTCCGCTCCAGCTGTCCGCGCGCCTCGGCCGCGTCCACGACACCGAGCAGCACATATGAGGCGAGCCCCTCCGCCTGCGCGACCAACGCCCGGGCGGCCGCGCGCGGTTCGAGCCCTTCGGGGACGGTGCCGGCCCGCTGCTCGGCGGACAGCAGCGCGGCCATCCGGTCGTGGAACCCGGCGTAGAGGGCGCGCAGCTTGGCGGCGATGGCCTCGTCCGCCAGCGCCCGCGCGATGAACGACTGGCGCACCCGCAGATGCGCGGTGGACGCCGCGTCGTACGGGATCAGTTCGTCCAGGACGATGCGCAGCACCTCGGCCGGGCGCGCCTCTTCCAGGGGCCCTTCGGCGCGCTCCCGGATGCGTGCCTCGCTCAGCTCGTTGCCCCGGTCGAACGCGGCCTCGATCAGCCGCTGCTTCGCCGGGAAGTAGTGCTGCACCCGGCCGGGCGACACACCGGCCCGCCGGGCGACCTCCGTCAACGACACGCCGTCCAGGCCGAGTTCGACGACGACGGCCAGCACGGCGTCGGCGATCTCCGCCCGCCGCTCGTCGTGGTGCCGGCCCGGTCCACGGGGGCGTGCGGGTCGGTTCGGCATCGGTTGGCTCCTCCGGTCGGCCACCGGCCGACGGGCGCGCCTCGCCGACCGGGACGCACTTTACCCATGCGTCCGCATTGGAAAGAAAGGGCTCCGGCTTTACGATGTGAGCACATCGAAATGGGAGGGTTGCTGTGCCGGGAAGCGTGCGGGCCGACGGGCGGCGCCCGAGAGGCTCGCTGCGGCGGGGCGGCGCGCCGTGGCGGGTGCTGGCGCTGGCCTGCTCGGCGCAGTTCCTGGTCGTGCTCGACGTGTCCGTCGTGAACGTCGCGCTGCCGGCCGTCCGGGACTCCCTCGGCTTCCGCTCCGGCGGCCTCGCCTGGGTCGCCAACTCCTACGCCCTGGCCTTCGCCGGGTGCCTGCTGCTCGGCGGGCGCCTCGCCGATCTGTACGGGCACCGACGGGTGTTCGCCCGCGGTCTCGCGCTGTTCACCGGAGCGAGCCTCGCCGGCGGGCTGGCCACCACCCCCGCGGCGCTGCTCGCCGCCCGCACGGGCCAGGGGCTCGGCGCCGCCGTCCTCGCACCCGCCACGCTGACGCTGGTGACCGCCGCCTTCCCCGAAGGGGCCCGCCGCGCCCGGGCGTTGGCGGTGTGGACGGCCGTCTCCTCCGCCGGCGGCGCCGCCGGGAACGTGCTGGGCGGGCTGCTCACCGAGACCCTCGGCTGGCGCTCCGTCCTGCTCGTCAACGTCCCGGCCGGCCTCGCCCTGCTCGTCGCGGCACGCACCGGCCGCACCCCCCGCAGCCCTCGCACCCCCCGCAGCCCTCGCACCGCACCGGCACCGGAGGCTCCGGCACCGGGCCCGGGCCGTCCGGCCCGGCTGGATGTGCCGGGAGCGGTCACCGCGACCGCCGGGGCCGCCGCGCTCACCTACGGCCTCAGCAGCGCGCAGGAGTCGGGCTGGGGCGCGCCCGGGACGCTGTGCGCCCTGCTCGGCGGGGCCGTGGCGCTCGCCGTCTTCGCGCTCGTCGAAATCCGGTACGCCGCACGGCCGTTGCTCCCGCCCCGGCTGCTGCGGCTGCGCGCCGTGGCCGTGGGCAACGCCCTGATGCTGCTGGCGGGCGCCTGTCTACAGACCCCCGTCTGGTACTTCCTCACGTTCTACATGCAGGACGTGCTCGGCTACTCGGCGCTGCGCACCGGCCTCGGCTTCCTGCCGCACACGCTGGTCGCCGTGGTGGTGGGCGTCCGCGTCACGCCGTATCTGATGCGACGGCTGCCGCACCGCACGCTGATCGTGACCGGCGCCCTCGTCTGCGCCGCCGGCTTCCTGTGGCAGAGCCGCGCCGGTGCCGGCGACGGCTACCCGGGCGGCGTTCTCGGCCCCGCCGTCGTCTTCTCCCTCGGCGGCGCGCTGTTCAGCACCCCGGCGACGGCGCAGGTCACCTCCGGCGTCCCGGCCGCCGACGCGGGCGCCGCAGCGGGCCTGATGAACACCGCCAAGCAGTTCGGCGGCGCCCTGGGGCTGGCCGCCCTGCTCTCCCTGTCCGGCGACGCCGCCCGCCCGGACGACCACACCGCCGTCTTCCTCGCCATGGCGGCCCTGCTGCTCGCCACCGCCGCGCTCGCTCTCCTGCTGCCCCGGACCCGCACACCGGACTGAGCCCGGCGGTCGCCGTGCACGGCTCCCGGCACCCTGACGGCCTGCGCCCCGGCGGCTCAGAGCGCGTGGCCGCCGGCGACCTGGAGCACCTGGCCGGTGATCCAGGCAGCCCGGTCGGAGGCGAGGAAGACGACCGCGTCCGCGATGTCCTCGGGCGTCCCGACCCGGCGCAGCGGAATGCCGGGCAGCACCCGCTCGACGAGGTCGTCCGGCATGACCCCGGTCTGCACCGGCCCCGGCGCGACGGCGTTGACGCGGATGCCCCGCGGCCCCAGGTCGAGCGCGGCGCCCCGGGTGAAGCCCTCCAGCGCGGCCTTCGAGGTGCCGTAGGCGGACTGCCCGGGGAAGGCCCGCGCCGCATCGGTCGAGATGTTGACCACGGCCGCCGGTCCGCCCGCGCGGGCGAGCGCGGCCGTGAGCAGAGCGGGCGCGAAGGCGTTGACGCGGTAGGTGCGCTCCAGCGTGCCGAAGGTCAACTCGTCCACCGCGTCGGGAAGTTCGCAGTGCGCCGCGTTGTTCACCAGCACGTCGACGGGGCCGAGCCGGGCGGTGACGGCGTCGAGCAGTTCCCCGGCGGCGCCGGCCACGGCGAGATCGGCGGGGAAGGCCGCGGCATCGGCCGCGCCGTCCGCCCGCAGCCCGCGCACGGCCTGCTCGGCCCGCCCGGCGTCCGCCGTGACGTGCTCGTACGACACCCCGGCAGGCACACCGCCGTCGCCGCCGTCCCCGCCGCCGCTGTCCCGCGCGCCACCGCCGTCCGCCCCGTCGCCGCCCGGGAACCAGTGCACGCCCACCCGCGCGCCGAGCCGGGCGAAGGCCCGTGCCGTCGCCTCGCCGATGCCGTGCACGGCGCCGGTCACGAGGACCGTCCGGCCCTCCAGTCCTGTCCGCATCGCAGCAGCCTGGCATCCGACCGCACCCCGCTCCACCCCTTTCCGGGGCGGCACCGGCCCGCAGCGCCGTTGCGCCATCCGGCCCGCCGGCGTGCCCGGCGCACGGCGCGGCCCGTTAGCCGGGGACGGGCACAGCCCGCGGACGACCGACCACGGCACGGCAGACGGACGGCGGCACGGCAATGGGACAGATCGGGAAATTCGAGCGGGCCATGGAGCGCTGGACGGCCCGGGTGTGGGAGGCGGTGCGCGGGCCGCGCCCCCCGCGCCTGGAAGTGGTGGACGTGCTGCGCAAGGAGTGCGACGACAAGGCCATGATCCTGGGCCACGCGCGGGCCATGGTGCCCAACCACTTCACCATCGAACTGCCGCCCGAGAGCCACGCCCTGCTCGCCCCGCACCAGGACACGCTCGGCCTCCAACTGGCCACGCTGATCCGCCGGTACGCCGCCGAGCGCCGCTACGTCTTCGCCGGACCCGTCGTCGTCCGGCTCGCCCGGCACCCCGAGGCGGTGCCCCGCTACCGGGTACGCAGCGCCGTCCGCGCCGCCGTCCGCGTCCCGGCCGCCGGCCGGGACGACCGCACCCAGCTGCTGCCCCTGCCGACGGAACCGCCCTGCCCGCCCCCGGCGGCCGGACCACCGCCACCGCCCCGGCCGCCCGGTACACGCCGGCCGCCCCATCCGCCATTCCCGCCAATCCCCGCCGTCCCGTCCGAATCGCCGGTCGGGCTCACGCCGGACGGCGCGCCCCGGGCCGATATTGGGCCTGGATTGCCTTCGCGAGAAACGGAGACCCGTCAGTGGTGACAGAGATGGCGAACGGAGACATGGAAGTGTCGATGCAGCTCAGCGACTGCGTCGACGAGGACGTCGAGGCGGTCTTCGGGATGATCGGCGCCGTCTACCCCTCGGACTGGGAGACCGGAGCCACCCGGCAGGGCCACAGGGAGGTCTGTGTATGGACGACGCAGTTCGACATGGCCCCGGACAGTCCGCCCGCGCAGCCGGTGGAGCTGGCCCAGGACGTGGCCGCCGAGTTGCAGGGCGCGCCGCGCGCCGTGCGGAAGCTCCAGGCCGTGCTCGGTGACGCCTTCCACGTCAGCGAGGAGATGGTCGTCGCCGGGGACCAGGAACTCCAGGTCCAGCTCCGCCTCCGCAACCGCTGACACCCCGGCCGCACCGCCCGGCCCCGGCACCGCAGCCGGCCTCCGCACACCCGCACTCCCCCACTCCCCCACGACGGACCGCCCACCGCCCACCGCACCCAGCTCCCGGCCCGCAGCGCGCCGCGGGCCCGACCGCCGCACCGCGGACCGCGGGCCGCGGGCCGCAGGCCGCCAGGGGCAGCGGGCAGGGAACCGGCAGAAGGGGGCACAGAAGGGGGCACAGCCACCGCGGCTGTGCCCCCTTCCCGCTGTCCGCCCGGGCTACTTACCGCCCTTGCCCGGCTCGCCGCGCTGGTTGCCGAGCGGCACCGTGACACCGGTGCGCGCGTTGCCCGCCGTCACCTGGTAGGGCCCGGTCACCGCCGGATCGGGCAGCTGGTAGCCCTCGGGGACGGCCGTCTCCCGCAGGTAGTAGGTGCCCAGCGGCAGCCTCCCGAAGGTGCAGCGCCCCGCCTCGTCCGTGGAGCAGCCGGGACCGGTCCGCTCGTCGGGGCTCACGCCGCCGGTCTGCAACCCCGGCCTTCCGTTCGTCTCCCGCCACAGCTCGAAGACGGCGCCGGCGAGCGGCTGCCCGTCGGCGTCGTCCGTCTTGGCGACGGTGAGCTTCCCGATGGTCTCCCGCCCCTTCTTGTTCGACGCCGTCACGGTGACGCCCTCGTCGAGGTCGGCGTCGCTGAGCGTGACCGGCCCGAGGACCGGCCGGGCGGGCAGCTCGTAGCCGTCCGGTGCCTTGGTCTCGCGCCAGTAGTAGGTGCCCGGCTCCACCCGGGCCGTGCAGTCGCCGGCGGAGTCGGTGGTGCACGGCGGGGAGACGAGCGTGTCGGGCTCGCCGCCGGCCGTCTGGAGGCCCGGACGCCCGTTGGACTCCTGCCACAGCTCGAACTCGGCGCCCGCCAGCGCCGCTCCGGTTTCGCTGTCCTTCTTGACGACGCGCAGCGTGCCCTGCCGGGACCCCGGCCCGCAGTCGGGCAGGTCGCCGAGGAACGGATAGGCGTGGATCTCCTGGCCGCCGCCGCCCGAGGCGGAGGAGGTGTGGGTGAGGGATCCGGTGTCGTAGAACCGGCCGTTGACGCCGGGCACGGACACGGTCGTCTCGGACATCTGGTTCCCGATCAGCACGCTGCCCTGGAACTGGCCGGTGCCCGCCAGCCGCACGTCGGTCGCGTCGGGGAAGTTCCACAGCAGCCTGCTGCGCAGCTTGTTGAGCGGGTCGTCGTCGGTGATGCCGCCGCTGTAGGTGCTCAGCACACGGCGGTCGCCGAGCACGTTGACGAGGACGGTCGCGCCGTCGGGAATGTTCCGGAAGACGAGTCCTTCCTGGCCGCCGCTCGCCGAGGCCATGTCGAAGTCGACGTTGAAGACCTGGAGCCGGGAGGAGCCGTCGCCGGTGAACGTCGTCTGCCCGCCCGAGTGCACGGCCGTGCCCGTGGGTTCGCGCCGGGAGCCCTCGCCCTCGGGGTGCGCGTAGCACTGGCCGGCGTCGCTCAGCTCGTCGCGCAGGTGCTCGTAGGGCGCCGCCGCGTCCGCGTCCTGGACCACGCGCCGGGCGCGGATGTCGCCCCGCGCGGATCCGCCGTGCCGGACGACGCCGTTCTCCGCCAGCAGCCGCTGCCCGGGGGCGACGGTGAGGTCGCCCCCGGTCGTCAGCCAGTCCGAACCGGGCGGCGGGGGCACCCGCGAGCCGACACCGACCTCGCCGACGTTGTAGACCTGCCCGCCCGCGGTGTCCTTGTTCATGTCGAACGAGCCGAGCGTGACGATCTTCCCTTCGGCCTCGGCGGCCCGGCCGCGCACCCGGTAGTCGCCTCCGACGAAGACGTTGACCGCCTCGTCGTGGTGCTCGATGGCGCCGTTGTTGATCGGCGGGTAGTCGCCGTCGGGGCAGTCGCTGCCCTGGCACGGGCCCAGCCCGCCGGGCAACGGCGCCCGGGGCGCGCTCCGTTGGGCAGCTGACGGGGTGTCGGGGTGCGCACCGTCCACGGCGTGCGCCCCGGCAGCGGGCAGCACGGCGGTGACGACGGCGCCCAGCAGGGCCGCGCCCGCGGTGGCGAGCGCGCCGCGCGGTGCTCGTCGAGCGGCGCGGAGGTGAGGTGACATGGAGGGGGCCTCCCGGTGGTCGCAGCGGTACGGTCCGTCCGTCGCGCCGTACGGCCGCCACCGGCCCCGCGGCGGCCCCGCAGGACCGCGCGCCCCGTCGCGCCGCCGCCGTCCCCGCACCACCGGCCCGCACGGGCTCCGGCCCGGCCGCCGCCGCACCGGCGAGGCTGCGAGCGGGCGACCGCCGGAACGAGGGCGGGAGAGCGACGGCACGGTGCCGGATGCGGCGGTGGCGAGGTCTCCCGCGGATCCTCGACGGGGCTCCCGCGAACCGGTGCACAAGCCGCGTGCACGACATCCAGCACGGATCGTCACACCGCCCGGGCCCCGCCCCGGCAGGCCCGCCCCCGGTGCCCCGCCGGACCACTCACCCGGCGGACCGCCCGCAGCGCCCGCCGTGCCCCCGACGCCCGCAGCGCCCACCAGGGCCCGCAGCGCCGCGCGCTCCCCGCTCCGCACGCCCTGCCTCACGCCCCGGGCTCACGTCGCCCCGCGCCCCGGGCTCACGTCCCGGGCTTGCGGCCCCACACGTACACGTGGTCCCCCAGCCGAAGCCGCTCCCACAGCTCCCGCGCGTCCTTGAGCTTGAGATTGACGCACCCGGCCGAGCCGCCGCCGTCGTACAGGCTGTCGTGCCGCCCGTGGATCGCCTGGCCGCGGTCGAAGTACTGGGCGTAGGGCATGGGCGCGTTGTCGTAGATCTGCGAGCGGTCGTCCCGCACCCGCCGCACGACGCGGTGCATACCGGGGCGGGTCTCCTGCCCGTACCGGCCCGTCCGCATCGGGACGGGCCCGAAGTCGGTCCGGCTGCCCGTCTGCACCCACAGCAGCTGGCGCTTCTGGTCGACGCAGACGACCTTGTACGAGCGCTCGGGGCACGCGCCGTCCGCGTTCGGCTTCCCGCCGGTCTGCTCGATCTGCACCTGCCGGTACGTCTCCAACCCCGCGTAGCCGTCCTGCCGTTCGAGCTGATGGGCGCGCTGGAACCGCCGGATCGCCACACAGTCCTCGGTGGACTGACGCCCGTCGGGCAGCCGCTTGAGGAACGCCTCGACCTGCCGCTGGTACGGCCCCGTCCCGGCGGTGCACGGCTTCTCCCGCTCCGCCGCCCGCCGCCCGCCGTCCGGCCCGCCGGGCGGCGCCGCCTGCACGGGCGCCGCCGGCAGACCCGCGCACACCGCGCCCACGAGCAGCACGGCGCCGGCCCCGGCACCCGGGCGGCGGCCACGGACACGCACCCGGCGGCTCCCGCACGGGGAGAGCTTCGTTCTCATGCCCCCACCGTCCGCCGCGTCCCCGGCCGCCGCCGCCCGGCGAAGCCGTCCGTGTGACCGGCCGCACCGGCCGCGGGAGCTGCCGTGCGGGCGGGCGGCCGTGCCCGCGAGCGGCGGCTACGGCCGCTTGGGGTCGCGGCGTGCGCGCCGCTGCGGGTCGGCCCGACGGCTGCGCGGGGGCACGGCGGGACGCTCGGCACGCGGCGTCGCGCACGTGGGGCACCAGTAGCCGAAGGTCGGGATGAAGACCCAGCCCTGTGCCTTGATGAACTCGGCGGCCTGGGCGCCGTTGTGGGTGACATGACCGATGACGTCCTCGTCCATCGGCGGCGGCGCGGTCTCGACCACCAGGTCGAAGACGGCCCGCGTGCGGCAGTCCGGGGCGTCACAGGCGAGGTAGAACCGCACCGGTCCGGGCGCTGTGCCATCCGTCATGAGACTCATCCCTCACGCATAGCACCCGGACCACCCGACCGCAGCCACTTCGCCCGAAACATACCCGGGGGGTGAGACGGGTCCTGCCCGGTCCGGCCGACGGCCGGGGCCCGTGGGACCCCGGGGGACGCTTCCGCACGGCCGGCGGGCGGATCGGCGCCCTGGGCCGGTTGGTGCCCGGAGCCGGACTCGAACCGGCACGGCCCGAAGGCCAACGAGGTTTAAGCTCGTCGTGTCTGCATTCCACCATCCGGGCACCGGCTCCTGGACCGCCGCGAGCACCCCTGCGGGCGCACGCGGGCCCCTCCCCAGGGCGCGGGGATGAGCCTATCCAGGGTCATCCCCCGAACAGCGGATCGACAGACCGATGTTGTCTTATTTTATTGGCGACTGACGGCGCATCAGCACGCCGGTTGCCACTTCGGAGCGCCCGGCATCGGGCGCCCGGCTCGTCCAGGAATGACGGAAACTCGCCGGTCGCTCATCCGTTCCCGGCGCGCGTACGGACGACGGGCGCCCGGCCCGCCCGCCCGGCCGCCCCTCACCACCCCGGCCGCCGGCCCGACCGGCCCGGCAGCCACGGCGTCGGCCCGAGAGGTCAGGGTCCGCAGTCATACCCAAGGAGGACCGGGGCACGGCGGCGTACCTCCGAAGGCTCCCCCGGAAACCGGAGCGGGGGCTGATCCCGGTGGCGGAGCGAGCCGGAACGATGGAGGCATCGAAGAAGTTCCGTCCGCCACCGTCCCGAGGAGCACCGCGCCGTGACGACCAGCACCCGACCCCACAACCCCGCGGGAGCCCCGTACCAGGGCATGCCCGCCGCAGCGCACGGAGGCGTCGGCGTCGCGGCGGCCCGGGCGACCGACCTCTCCAAGGTGTACGGACAGGGCGAGACCCAGGTGGTCGCCCTGGACCGCATCAACGTCGAGTTCATGCAGGCCGAGTTCACCGCGATCATGGGCCCCTCGGGCTCCGGCAAGTCGACGCTGATGCACTGCATGGCCGGGCTCGACTCGATCTCCAGCGGCAGCGCGCGGATCGGCGACACCGAGCTGACGGACCTGAAGGACAAGAAGCTCACCAAGCTGCGCCGGGACCGCGTCGGCTTCATCTTCCAGGCGTTCAACCTGCTGCCCACGCTGAACGCCCTGGAGAACATCACCCTGCCCATGGACATAGCGGGCCGGAAGCCGGACCGGGCCTGGATGGACAAGGTCATCCACACCGTCGGCCTGGCCGACCGGCTCAAGCACCGGCCCAACCAGCTCTCCGGCGGCCAGCAGCAGCGCGTGGCCGTCGCCCGGGCGCTCGCCGCCAAGCCCGAGATCATCTTCGGGGACGAGCCGACCGGCAACCTCGACTCGCGCTCCGGCGCCGAGGTCCTCGGCTTCCTGCGCAACTCGGTGCGCGAGCTGGGCCAGACCGTCGTCATGGTGACGCACGACCCGGTGGCCGCCGCCTACGCCGACCGCGTCGTCTTCCTCGCCGACGGGCGGATCGTCGACGACCTGCGGAACCCGACGGCCGACGCCGTGCTGGAGCGGATGAAGGCGTTCGACGCCCGGGCCCGCACGAGCTGAACCGCACCCGGGCCCGGCCGCGCGCGGACTGCGCCGGCGCACGCCCCACCGCCCACCGGACTTCCCAGGATTCTCCAGGACACCCCACATGCTCCGAACCGCCTTGCGCAACGTCTTCGCGCACAAGGCCCGGTTGCTGATGACGATGCTGGCCGTGCTGCTCGGCGTGGCCTTCGTCTCCGGCACCCTGGTCTTCACCTCGACGATCTCCCAGGCCCAGCACAAGAGCTCCGAGAAGGGCTTCGAGAAGGTCGACGTCTCCATACGTCAGGACAACAGCGACGCCCCCGAGGGCCGCGACACCGTCGACCCGCTCCAGCAGACCACCCTCGACCGGGCCGCCGCCCTGCCCGGCGCCGAGTCCGCCACCGGCGAGGTCAACGGCTTCGCCGCGCTCGCCGACAAGGACGGCAAGCTCGTCGGCAACGGGTTCTCCACCCAGGGCGCCAACTACTACGCGGGCCGCGACGGCAAAAGCTCCGACCCCCGCTACCCGATGAAGGACGGCCGGGCGCCGCGGGCCGCCGGTGAGGTCGCGCTGGACTCCAAGACCGCCGAGCGGACCGGGTACAAGGTCGGCGACACCGTACGGATGTCGATCGACGGCCCGGTGCGCGAGGAGAAGGTCACCGGCGTCTACACCACCGACGACGGCAGCGTCGCCGCCGGCGGCAGCCTCGTGCTCTTCGACAACGCCACGGCGCAGAAGCTGTTCGCCAAGCCCGGCCAGTACACGGAGATCTCCGTCACCGCGAAGAGCGGGGTCTCGCAGGCCGCGCTCAAGGAGCAGGCCGAGAAGATCCTGCCGCCGCACAGCGAGGCCGTCACCGGCAAGAAGCTCGCCGACGAGCAGTCCCGGCAGATCGAGTCGAGCATGTCCGGTATGCAGACCAGCATGCTGGCGTTCGCCGGTATCGCGCTCTTCGTCGGCATCTTCATCATCGCCAACACCTTCACCATGCTGGTCGCGCAGCGGACCAAGGAGCTGGCGCTGCTGCGTGCCGTCGGCGCGAGCCGCCGCCAGGTGACGCGCTCGGTGCTGATCGAGGCGCTGTTCGTGGGCGCCGTCGCGGGCGTCGCCGGGCTCGCCGCCGGTATCGGTATCGGCGCCGGGCTGCGCTCCCTGATCGGGAAGATGGGCACCATGCCGGACGGGCCGCTGGTGATCTCCCCGGCCGCGGTGATCTCCTCGCTGGTCGTCGGCGTCGTCGTCACCGTGCTGGCGGCCTGGCTGCCGGCCCGCCGCGCGGCGAAGATCCCGCCGGTGGCCGCGATGGGCAGCGTGCACGCCCCCGCCTCCACGCGTTCGCTGGTGCTGCGCAACACCCTCGGCTCCCTGTTCTCGGCCGCCGGCGTCGCCCTCGTGCTCATGGGCACCAAGGTCGACGACGGCAAGGCCCCCATGGGCGCCGGTGCCGCGCTGCTGCTGATCGGTGTGTTCGTGCTGACGCCGCTGCTGTCCCGTCCGCTGATCGCCGCCGCCTCGCCGGTCCTGCGGCTCTTCCAGGTCAGCGGCAAGCTGGCCCGGCTCAACGCGGTCCGCAACCCGCGGCGCACGGCGGCCACCGCCTCGGCGCTGATGATCGGCCTGACGCTGATCACCGGGCTGACGGTCATCGCGACCGGTGTGCAGAAGGCCGTCGACAAGATGGCGACGGACTCCCTCAAGGCCGACTACACGATCTCCATGGCGAACTACTCGCCGCTGTCCCCGGACGTGGACAAGAAGCTGCGCGCCTCGGACGAGGTCACCGCGACCTCCCCGCTGCGCAACGGCCCGGCCACCATCGGCGGCAGCACCGAGTACCTGACCGGCGTCAACGGCGAGAGCATCGGCAAGCTCACCTCGCTGGACTTCACCGAGGGCGGCTGGAGCGGGCTGAGCGGCGGCAAGAAGGTCGTCGTCGACACCACGACCGCCGAGCAGCAGGGCTGGAAGCTCGGCTCGTCCTTCCAGGTGTCCTACGAGGACGGCGCGAAGGGCCGGCTGACCGTCGGCGGCCTGTACAAGGGCAACGAGATGCTCAAGGGGATCCTGGTCGACAACTCGGCCCTCACCCCGCATCTGGCCAAGACCGCCGACATGCAGGTGCTCGCCAAGACGAAGAACGGCGCGAACGACCAGGTCAAGGACGCGCTGACCAAGCAGCTCGGCGACAACCCGGCGATCCTCGTCGAGGACAAGAAGGACGTCTCCGAGGGCGTCGCGCAGATGATCAACATGCTGCTGAACGTCCTGTACGGGCTGCTGGCGATGGCGGTGATCGTGGCCGTCCTCGGCGTGATCAACACGCTGGCCATGTCCGTCTTCGAACGCGGCCAGGAGATCGGAATGCTGCGCGCGATCGGTCTGGAGCGGCGCTCGGTGAAGCGGATGGTGCGGCTGGAGTCGCTGGTCATCTCGCTCTTCGGCGGGGTGCTCGGCATCGGCCTCGGCGTCTTCCTCGGCTGGGCCGCCGGTGAACTCATCGCCGGCTCCGGGCTGGAGACCTACCAGCTCACGCTCCCCTGGGGCAGGATCGGGATCTTCCTCGCCCTGGCCGCCCTGGTCGGTGTGCTCGCCGCGCTGTGGCCGGCCCGGCGGGCGGCGAAGCTGAACATGCTCGCCGCGATCAAGACGGAGTAGCCGGCCGCCGCACGGTCGCACGGTCGAGGGCCCGCTCCGGAACGCACGGTTCCGGAGCGGGCCCTCGTCGTACGGGCGGGGCGGCGCGCGCCCCGGGCGCCGCCGTACGCGGCCGTCAGCCGCCCGTGCTCCCGGCCTCCTCCGTCCAGGCGCGCGGGCGCAGCGGCAGGCCCGAGGCGCCGTCCTGCGGGGTCTTCACCGCCAGCACCTGGTTGACGCCGATGCGGTTGCGCTCGAAGGAGAGCGCGGAGGCCGCCATGTACAGCCGCCAGATGCGCGCGCGGCCCGGGGAGGTGAGCCGGGCCGCGCGCGGCATGTCCGACTCCAGGTTGGCGACCCAGGCGCGCAGCGTACGGGCGTAGTGCTCGCGCAGCGCCTCCACGTCCCGCACCTCGAAACCGGCGTCCTCCAGCAGGCCGACGGTGCGGCCGACCGGGGCGAGTTCACCGTCCGGGAAGACATAGGCGTCGATGAACTCGTCCACCTCGTAGCCCTCTTCGTCGGCCAGCGGGCGGCGCGCGATCTGGTGGTTGAGCAGCCGGCCGCCCGGCTTCAGCAGCGCGTACAGATCGGCCGCGTACTCGCGGTACCGCGCCGCACCGACGTGCTCGGCCATGCCCACGGAGGAGATGGCGTCGTAGGGGCCGTCGTCCACCTCGCGGTAGTCCTGCACCCGGATCTCGACCAGGTCCGCCAGCCCCTCCTCGGCGACCCGCTTGCGGCCGTAGGCGGCCTGCTCGCGGGAGAGCGTCACGGCCACGGCGCGCACGCCGTACTCGCGCGCCGCGTGCAGCACCAGCGAGCCCCAGCCGCCGCCGACGTCCAGCAGCCGCTGGCCCTCGCGCAGCTGGAGCTTGCGGCAGATCAGATCCAGCTTGTCGCGCTGGGCCTCCTCCAGCGTCCCGTCCGGCCGCCAGTAGGCGCAGGAGTAGACCATGCTCGGGCCCAGCACCAGCTCGTAGAACTCGTTGCCCACGTCGTAGTGGTGGCTGATGGCCTTGCGGTCGCGGCCGAGGGTGTGGCGCAGCCCGGTGCGCCGGCGGGCCTCCTCCTTCGGCGGCGGGGGCGGCAGGCCGGGCCCCGCGAGCTTCACCAGCTCGACGGCGGCCTCGCGGACCGCCGGGTCGCGCGCCATGTCGAATACGCCGCGCTCCGGGCGGTCCTCGCCCTTCTCCCAGATCATTCCGGCCAGCAGATCGAGCGCCTCGTACAGATCGCCCTCGACGTCGATCTCCCCGGCCACCCAGGCCCGGGCCAGACCCAGCTCGCCGGGCCGCCACAGCACCCGGCGCAGCGCCCTGCGGTGCCGGATGACGAGAGCGGGGGCACCGGGAGGCCCGGCCTCGCTGCGGTCCCAGGCGCGGATGCGGACGGGGAGCGGGGCTCCCAGCGCCTTCTCAGCGAGTGCGACGATCCGTGGCGCTGCGCCGGACATTGAACACACCTCCGTGGAAAGAAGGGGTGGATTCCCCATACACGTAACGCATCTGGGGGCTGCTGTATGCCCACTGTGCACGGAAATCCGGACCGGGCCGACGGAGTTTCCCGAAAGATTGCGGCACCGGCGGCGGCCCGGCCGGGCCCCGGGCTCCTTCCAGCGCACCGGCCCTCGGACACGCCGAAGGGGCGTGAGCCCCACGGATGGCTCACGCCCCTTGCGGTGCGCGGATCAGTTGTGACGTGCCGTCAGGACGCCTTCGCCGGCTCCGACTTGGCGCCCGCCCGGTCGTCCGCCGAGCTGTCGGCGGTCTGGGCCTTGTCCTTGTCCGCCTTCGCGGCCTCGGCCTTCGCCGCGGCGGCGGCGGTGACCGGTGCGGCCGCGTCGTAGAACTCGCCGCGCGGGTGCTCCATGGCGCCCAGCGAGACGACCTCGCGCTTGAGGAACATACCGAGCGTCCAGTCGGCGAAGACCCGGATCTTGCGGTTCCAGGTCGGCACGGCCATGCCGTGGTAGGCGCGGTGGAAGTACCAGGCGAGCCGGCCCTTCAGCTTGATCTTCTTCTTGCCGAAGACGATCATCGCGACGCCCTTGTGCAGGCCCAGGCCCGCGACGGCGCCCTTGTTGGCGTGCTTGTACTTGCCCTGCGGGAAGCCGCGCATCCCGGAGATGACGTTGTCCCCGAGCACCTTCGCCTGACGCAGCGCGTGCTGCGCGTTCGGCGGGCAGAACGCGCCGTCCTTGCCGGCCGCCAGGTCCGGAACCTGGGCGTTGTCACCGGCGGCCCAGATGTAGTCCGTGCCCTTGACCTGGAGCGAGGCGTCGACGTCGACATGGCCCTTGGGGCCGAGCGGCAGACCGAAGCGGGAGAGCACCGGGTTGGGCTTGACGCCGGCCGTCCACACGATGGTGCTGGAGTCGACCTCCAGGCCGTTCTTCAGCACGACGTGACCGTCGACGCAGGAGTCCATGGACGTGCCGAGGTAGACCTCGATACCGCGCTTCTTCAGGTGCTCCAGGCCCCACTCACCGAGCTTCGGGCCGACCTCGGGAAGGATCCCCGGGGCCGCGTCGACGAGGATGAACCGCATGTCCTCGCGCTTGACCGTCGGGTAGTACTTCGCGGCGTCCCGCGCCATGTCCTCGACCTCGCCGATCGTCTCGGCGCCGGCGAAACCGCCACCGATGAACACGAAGGTGAGGGCCTTGCGACGGGCCTCCTCGTCCTTCGTGGAGTCGGCCTTGTCGAGCTGCTCCAGCACGTGGTTGCGCAGACCGATCGCTTCCTCGACGCCCTTCATGCCGATGCCGTTCTCGGCCAGGCCGGGCACGGGGAAGGTCCGGGAGACCGCGCCCATCGCGACCACCAGGTAGTCGAAAGGCAGCTCGTAGGCCTCGCCGACCAGCGGCGTGACCGTGGCGACCTTGCGGTCCTGGTCGATCGTGGACACACGGCCGGTGAGGACCTCGGCCTTCGGGAGCACGCGTCGCAGCGGGACCACGACGTGGCGAGGGGAGATGTTGCCGGCGGCGGTTTCGGGCAGGAAGGGCTGGTACGTCATGTACGAGCGCGGGTCGACGACCGTCACGGTCGCCTCGCCGTACCGCATCTTCTTGAGGATGCGCTTGGCCGCGTACAGACCGACGTACCCGCCACCCACTACGAGGATTCGGGGACGCTCCGTGGTGCTCATGGAATCGAGTATCCACCCAGGACCCGACCGCACTTCGTGAGGGCCTTCACAAGGATGCCCCCACCCTCTGCTACACTCCGCCGCCCCGTGATCGACCCCACAGCGCGCCGGGGGAACCACTCGGCCCCACGAGCCGTTGACGCACCCCTTGAGCAGCAGGGATCCCGGACCCCCCGACTGAACCACTGCGGAGCCGACCGCACCTCTCCCTCGCGCCGCTCCACCCGACGGGGCAATCGACCCCCCGAACTCCCCCTGGAACCTTGGATTCCGGGGCGGAGAACCCCTCCAGCGGGCACTTTCTCATGTGAAGAAATTCACGAAAACAGTTACCCCAAAGGACCCTGGCGCCCTCCGCGACCCCCTCCACACCTATCAGCAGAGTCCGCTGCCGCTCAAGTGAGAGCGTTTCAAGTGCCGTGCGGAGCAAGGGAGTCGGGGCGGGAGCCCTTCCCTGGGAGCCTTCACCGCGCTCCCAGGGAAGGTCCGGCGACCTACGCGCCCGGCGAGCGCGGCAGGTATTGCTCCGGCCTCGGCGGTTCGGGGGGCCGTTCCCGCGCGTGCGGGGAGCACCACGGTCTCCGCTTCGCCAAAAAGGCCGAGGGCCAGGGACCATCCCCGCGCGTGCGGGGAGCACACTTGCTGACCTGGGGATTTCTGGGGCCGGAGTGCGGATTTCCATCACTTCCTGCGACTCCGGCATTTCGGACGCGCCCTCCCCTCAGCACGGCATCAGCATGCCAGGAAATGGACTCGGCAGGGACATGAGTCGGGTGCTCGTCCCTGTACCAGTGGGCCCCACCAGGTCGCGGCGGTCGGCGAGAGGACGAGGCAGGTGTCCCACTCCGCGGCTTGCGCGGCGCGGACGCCGTCGTCGACGTACTGGGCCGGGCCTGCCGCGCAGGCGATCAGATAGAGGGCGGGCCGCGTCATGCGGGGAGTCCACAGCGTTGTGCGAGGCCGCGCAACTCCGGCCCCGGTGACGGCACCAGCTCCAGCAACCGGCCGACCAGTCGCACCACGGAAGGGCGGGCCGCCTCCTCCGACGCGCGCCTCTCCGCCTCCAACAGGTCCCGGGCAGCGTCCCCGTGGCGCCGCGTCGGCCGCGTGGCCGAGCGAGGGCGCATCGCCAGGTCAGCGCCCCGGGTGCGCGGGAGCCCGACAGGGTGCACGGCTTGCCGGCACGGCATCAGCAGGCCCAGGAACGGACCCAGCGCGGACGTGCGTGGGCGCTTGGCCGTGGACGCAGGGGTGTGCTCCCGCGCGGGCGGTCTGTCGCGCAGCGCGGGTCGTAGGCTGCCACGGTGGTTACCACCGTGGTCTTCGACGTCGGCGAGACCCTGGTCCGGGACGACCGGTACTGGGGGTCGTGGGCGGACTAGCTCGGTGTCCCCCGGCACACGCTCTCCGCGCTCGTGGGCGCCGTCGTGGCACAGGGCCGGGACAACGCCGAGGCGATCCGGCTCATTCGTCCCGACGTCGACGTCGCAGCCGAACGGGCCGCCATGACAGCCGCCGGCTTCGGCGAGCGGCTCGACGACAGCGACCTCTACGAGGATGTACGCACCGGGCTCTCCCAACTGCGCGCAGCGGGCTTCGCCGTACATGTCGCGGGCAACCAGACCGCACGCGCGGGCACACTTCTGCGCCGCCTCGGCCTGCCGGTGGACAGCGTCTCCACCTCCGAGGAGTGGGGGACGGCGAAACCGGCAGCGGCCTTCTTCGAGCGGCTGTTGAGGACGACGGGCTCCGCGCCGTCGAACACGGTGTACGTGGGCGACCACCCCGCGAACGACATCGCCCCGGCAGCGCGCACCGGGCTGCGCACCTGCCTGATCCGGCGAGGCCCCTGGGGGCATCTGTGGGCCGATTCCGCGGACATGCGCCCGGACTTGACCATCAGCGGCCTCCAGGAGCTGCCCGCTCTTCTCCTCGACGCGGAGTGACCACGCAGCCCCCGGCTACCGGGCGGCACGAGCAGGTGGAGCGGGGTTCCTGGGGCAGCAGATCCCGCCGCCGCTGCCACAGTCCGGGCGATGCCCGTCGAGGAGGGCTCGCGAGCGCGGCTCCTACGCCTGGCAGTGTGTACACGCGAATGCGTACACTGGCTCCATGACCGAGAACACCGCGAGCGTCAGAGACGCACGCGCACACCTCGCGGAGCACATCAACCAGGCCGAGGAAGGCACCCCGACCGTCATCACACGCAACGGTGCACCGGTTGCCGCGGTCGTGCCGATCGCCGACTTCGAAGCGCTGGAAGAAGCGGCCGACGTGCTGCTGGCCCGTGAAGCGGAAGCGGTTCTGGCCGACGGCGAGCCCACAATTTCGATGGCCGAGCTGCTGGCGGACCTGTTCAGCGAGCGCGGTGAAGGCGCCGCGTGAAGTACGCGTTCCGGTTCACCACAGCAGCACAGCGGCAGATCCGGGCCCTCGGCCGACTCGAAGCCATGCGCATCCTGACCGCACTGACCGCCCTCGGCGACGATCCGTACCGCGAGGACGCCGACATCAAGAAGCTCACCGGACCCTCGGGGCTCTACCGGCTCCGAGTCGGCAGCTACAGGGTCGCGTACCAGGTCAACGACGGCGAACTCGTCATCCTCGTCGTCAAGGTGGGCGACCGGCGGGATGTCTACCGGAACCTGTAGCGCCCTCCGCTCCTACCGCGCACCGAGTGCCGTGTGGATCGCGATCCCGTCGAGGATGTCGTGTTCGCTGACGACGACCTCCTCCGCTCCCGTGCGTTCCATGATCGCGAGGAGGACCAGGGCGCCGGCGTTGATGACGTCGACGCGGCCCGGGTGCATGACGGGGATCGCGGCGCGTTCGTCGTGTGTGGCGGTCAGGAGGCGGTGGGTGATGTCGCGGACCTGGGTGAGGCTCACGCGGGCGTGGTGGATGCGTGCCGGGTCGTAGGCGTCCAGGCCGAGGGCGATGCCGCCGAGGGTGGTGACGGTCCCGGCGAGGCCGACGAGGGTGCGGGCCCGGCGCAGCGGGACGGTGCGCTCGACCTCGTCCAGTGCCGCGGCCACATCCGCGCGGACGGCCTCGATCAGGGCGGGCGCGGGGGTCGGTACGAGGGCGCCGTCCTGGGTGAGGTGACGTTCCGTGAGGCGGACGCAGCCGATGTCGACGCTGCGGGCGGCCTCGACCTCTTCGCTGCCGAGGACGAACTCCGTGGAGCCGCCGCCGATGTCGACGACGAGGTACGGCGGGTCGAAGGTGCCGGGGGCCAGCTCCTCGGTGGCGCCGGTGAAGGAGAACGCGGCCTCCTGGTCGCCGGTGATGACCTCGGGGTCGACGCCGAGGATGTTGCGGATGCCGTGGACGAAGTCCTCCCGGTTCTCCGCGTCGCGTGAGGCGGAGGTCGCCACGAAGCGCACATGGTCGGAGCGGATGCCGTGTTCGGCTATGGCGGCGGCGTAGCGGCGGCACGCGCCGAAGGTGCGTTCCAGGGCCTCGGGGGCCAGCCGGCCGGTGCGGTCCACGCCCTGGCCGAGGCGGACGATCTCCATCCGGCGGTCCAGCTCGTGGAAGTCGCCGGTGTCCGGGTCGAGTTCCGCCAGCAGCAGGCGGATCGAGTTGGTGCCGCAGTCGATCGCGGCCACCCGCTGCGCCGTCATGCGCGTTCTCCGTCCGTGTCGCCGTTCACGTCACCGTCCGTGGCGCCGTCCGTGGCACCGCCCCTGCCGCCGTCGGTCCGGGTGCCGTCCCCGGCGGCTGCGTGCTCAGGGGAGTCCGTGCCGCCGTCGGCCGTGGCCGGGGCGGGGGCCTCGCCCGGCGCCGGTACCTGGACGCAGCGGCCCTTGCGCCACCACTCGGGGAGCATCGCCAGCGCCTCGTCGCCCAGCGGGTTGACGCCGGGGCCGGCCACCAGGGAGTGGGCGACGAGGACGTGCAGGCACTTGACGCGGTCCGGCATGCCGCCGGCGCTGGGGAAGCCAGCGAGGACCTCGATGGCGTCGCGGCGGGCCAGGTAGTCCTCGTGGGCGGCCCGGTAGGCGGCGGCCAGCTCCTCGTCCTCCTGGAGGCGGGCCGTCATCTCCTTCATGACGCCGTTGGCCTCCAGGGTGCCGATCGCCGAGGCGGCGCGGGGGCACGTGAGGTAGTAGGTCGTCGGGAAGGGCGTGCCGTCCTCCAGCCGCGGTGCGGTCTCCACCACGTCCGGCAGTCCGCAGGGGCAGCGGTGGGCGATGGCGCGCAGGCCGCGCGGGGGGCGTCCCAGCTGCCGGCGGAACGCCTCGATGTCCTCCTGGACGGGCTCGGTCGGCTCGGTCCTGGGCGGTGGGGTGTCCATGAGGGGAAGTTTCGTCGCTTCTGTTGTCAGGGGTGGGTGTGCGGTGCGCGGTGCGGCCGGTGTACTGCGGTGTGCGGTCCTGCGCGGCTCGGGGTGTCAGCGGGCCGCTGTGGACGGGCGGTGGCCGTCCGCGCCGATGTTCGCGTCGGCGCGGCCGGAGACGTCCGCGGCGTCGGCTGCGTCGGCTGCGTCGGCTGCGTCCACGGCGTCCCACATGTTCTCGTACCACGCCCGGTTCGCGGGGCCGCGGTCACGGCGCGGGCCGGTGTCGGCGGTGCCGTCCGGCAGGATGTAGCCGCGCTCGTCGGGGCGTACGAAGTGCAGGTGCCTGCGCGCCTGTTGCTCGACGAACGCCGGGTCGCGCCAGCGGGCACGCAGCTCCTTGAGCTTGTCCACCTCGTCGCGGGTGCGCTCCGCCTGCCGCTTCTGGTCGGCGATCTCCGAGCGCTGGGTGACGTACTGCCGCGTCGGATACGCCAGCGCCACGACGAGGGAGCACAGGACGAGGGCGAGCAGCGCGGCGCGGCCGGTGAGCCGGCCCTTGCGCGGGGTGCGCACCCGTCTGCTCTGTGCGCGGTAGACCCGCGCCGCGGCCTGGGCACCGAGCGTGCGCAGTCGTGTCGCCGTGGAGAACCGGTCCGCTCCCATTCCTCTCCCCTGCCGGGTGAGCCAGTCGGTCTGGTGTCGGTGTGCCGAACCGCACGAGGTGAACGTGCTGGGCGGTGTGACGCGTGGACGCTGCCGGACCGGGCGGCCGGCGCGCGGGCGGGGGTGCCGCCGCGCGCCGGCCGGTGCCAGGTGTCAGCGCTTGTAGCGCGGGAAGGCCGAGCGGCCGGCGTAGACGGCGGCGTCGTCCAGGATCTCCTCGATGCGCAGCAGCTGGTTGTACTTGGCCACGCGCTCGGACCGGGCCGGGGCGCCGGACTTGATCTGGCCGCAGTTGACGGCGACGGCCAGGTCCGCGATGGTCACGTCCTCCGTCTCGCCGGAGCGGTGCGACATCATGCACTTGAAGCCGTTGCGCTGGGCCAGTTCGACGGCGTCCAGCGTCTCGGTGAGCGAGCCGATCTGGTTGACCTTCACCAGCAGCGCGTTGGCCGCACCCTCCTCGATACCGCGGGAGAGCCGCTCGGGGTTGGTGACGAACAGGTCGTCGCCGACGAGCTGGACCTTGTCGCCCAGCTTCTCGGTGATCGTCTTCCAGCCGGCCCAGTCGTCCTCGAACAGCGGGTCCTCGATGGAGACCAGCGGGTAGTCCGCCACCAGCTGCTCGTAGTACTCGGTCATCTGGGCGGCCGAGCGCTTCTCGCCCTCGAAGGCGTAGACGCCCTCCTCGTAGAACTCCGAGGCGGCGACGTCGAGCGCGAGGGCGATGTCCTGGCCGGCCTGGTAACCGGCCTTCTGGATGGCCTCGATGATCAGGTCGAGCGCCTCGCGGTTGGAGCCCAGGTTCGGGGCGAAGCCGCCCTCGTCGCCCAGGCCGGTGGCCAGACCGCGCTTCTTCAGGACGCTCTTGAGGGCGTGGTAGACCTCGGCGCCCCAGCGCAGGGCCTCCGAGAAGGACTCGGCGCCGATCGGAGCGATCATGAACTCCTGGATGTCGACGTTCGAGTCGGCGTGCGAGCCGCCGTTGAGGATGTTCATCATCGGCACCGGCAGCTGGTGCGCGTTCGGGCCGCCGAGGTACCGGAAAAGGGGAAGGTCGGACGCCTCGGAGGCGGCGTGCGCGACGGCGAGCGAGACGCCGAGGATGGCGTTGGCGCCGAGCGAGGACTTGTCGGCCGTGGCGTCCAGGTCGAACATCGCCTGATCGATGAGGCGCTGCTCGGTGGCGTCGTAGCCGACCAGCTCCGGGCCGATCTGCTCGATGACGGCGAGGACGGCCTTCTCGACACCCTTGCCGCCGTAGCGCGCGTCGTCACCGTCGCGCAGTTCGAGGGCCTCGAAGGCTCCGGTGGAGGCACCGGACGGCACGGCGGCACGGCCGGTGCTGCCGTCGTCGAGGCCGACCTCGACCTCGACCGTGGGGTTGCCTCGCGAGTCGAGGATCTCGCGGGCTACGACGACGTCGATGGACGGCACGAGGTTCTCCTTCGTGTGGACGGGCTTTTCGGACCCGAGCCTAACCGTCCGGTGCCGTCGGCCGAGCGCCGGACGCGGGGTCCTCGCGCCGCAGCGGGCCGGACGGGGCGGACACGGCGGCCCGGAGGGGCCGGGCGCGGGGGCCTGCCGGGGCCGGGCGCGGCGGCCCGGAAGGGGTGTGTGCGACGGACCGGAAGGGGTGCTTCCGGGGGTCGGTGGGGCGGGCGTGCGTCGGATCCTCGTTGGGGCCCCGGCTTCTCGTCCGGACCCTGGCCTCTCGTCCGGCCTCCGGCTTCTCGCCCCGGCCCCGGCTTCTCACCGGGCCGCTGGACACGGTTCCGGCCGCGGGGAGTGTTCGGAAGCGGTGCCGGGTCCGCCGGAACAGGGTGCGGGCTTCCGGCCGGGCCGGGGGCGAGGGCTCGGTCCGCCTCGGTCCGCCTCGGCCCTTCTCGGTCGGGGGTGCCGCCGCCCGCGCGCCCGTCCGGAATGCGAAGGCTCTCCCGGTCCGCACACCGGGAGAGCCTTGTCACAGCGGCGGGCGGTGCCGCGCCGCAGATCGTTGCCGAGCCGTGTCAGTAGCGCAGTTCCTGGCCCGGGAGGATGAGGTCGGGGTCGTCGCCGATGACGTCCTTGTTGCGCTCGTAGAGGGACGGCCAGCCGCCGTGGAGGTGCTGCCGCTCGGCGATCTCGGAGAGCGAGTCGCCGGAGCGGACGCGGTGCTTGCCGAGGCCCTCGCGCCCGTCGTCGCGGGAGGGGTGTCCCGCGTCCTCGCGCTCGTCCGGGCTGCCGCGGTGCTTGCCGGAGCCCTCGCCCCGGCCGTGACCGGTACCGCCGTCGCCGTCGCCCCGCCCGTCGTGGGACGAGCCCGTGCCGCTGCCGTACCCCGGTTCGCCGGAGTTGCCGGAACCATCGGATCCGTCGGAGTTGCCGGAGTCGTCCGGCGCGGGGGTGGGGTCGGACGGGTGCGAGCCGTGGTCCTCGTCGGGCGTGGACGGGCCGGACGCGTCGTCGGACGGCGTCCGGGAGGAGTCGTCGGACGGGGAGGTCGGGGACGGATCGGCGATGTTGCCGGTGCCGCCGGACCCGCTGCCCGTGTCGTCAGCGCCGTCGGTGCCGTCGGTGCCGTCGGACGGCGAGGGTGTCGGGTCGTCCTCGGTGGGGCCGGGCAGGGCGCCCGGGTCGACGCCGGGGTCCTCGGCCGAGTCCGTCAGCCCCGCGGAGGCCGCGCAGCGCGGGAACGCCTCGGGGCCCTTCTCCGCCAGGACCTTCTCGCCGACGGCTATCTGCTGGCTGCGGCTGGCGAGGTCCGGACGCTCGGCGTAGGCGGTGCCGCCGTACTGCTCCCACATCTCCAGCGTCAACTGGAGCCCGCCGTAGTACCCGTTGGACTCGTTGGCGCTCCACACCCCGCCGCTCTCGCACTCCGCGACGCGGTCCCAGGTGCCGGCGTCGGCGGCCTGCGCGCCGGTGGCACCGAGCAGCGGGATGGCGATTCCGGCGCCGGTCACCCCCGCGGCGACGAACAGAGCGGGGGCCTGGCGAGGGCGGCGGTGCCGACCGTTCCCGGAACGCATGCTGGACCTCTCGTAGGGGGCAGAAGCTGGCGATCGAAAGTAGCCGCGAACCCCCGGCATCACAAGTCGGTGTCGCCGACATCACGTGCCGGTCACGCACCTGACTCCACGTCAGTCCGGACCGCCCCTGAGCTGCCCTTCGTTGATTCAGCGCCAGGGGGCGTCGCGGTGTTACTCCCGCGCCGGTGCGGGGCCGCCCGGCCGCCATGTCGCCTTTCTCACACGGAAGTTGAGCCCCCGTGCGGGGTGAAGGCCACCGGGAGGGTGCGCAGGCCGCGCATGATGAGGCCGCCGCGCCAGCGCAGCTCGTCCGGGTCGGCGTCCAGCCGCAGGTCGGGCAGCCGGCCGAAGAGCGCGGCGAACGCGGTACGGCCCTCCAGCCGGGCCAAGGGCGCGCCGAGGCAGTAGTGGATGCCGTGCCCGTACCCCAGGTGCTGGTTGTCGGTGCGGGTGAGGTCCAGGACGTCCGGTTCGGGGAACTTCGCCGGGTCGCGGTCGGCCGCCGCCAGGACGACCAGCACCGGGTCGCCCGCCGCTATGCGCTGTCCGCCCAGCGTCAGCGGCTCGGTCGCGAAGCGCCAGGTGGCCAGCTCCACCGGGCCGTCGTAGCGCAGCAGTTCCTCGACGGCCGTCTCCAGGAACGCGTCGGTGCGCCCGTCGGTCCCGGCGGTCCCGGCGTTCCCGGTGACGGCCTGCTGGAGGCGGGCGCGCTGGGCGGGGTGGCGCAGCAGGGCGTAGGTGCCGTTGCCGATGAGGTTGACGGTCGTCTCGAAGCCGGCGAACAGCAGGATGAACGCCATGGCGGCGGCCTCCTCGCCGGTCAGGTGCTCGCCGTGGTCCGAGGCGCGGATGAGGCCGGAGATCAGGTCGTCGCCGGGGGCGCCGTCCGCCAGCCCGGCACGCTTGCTCTCGATCAGCTCCGAGAGATAGCCGCGCATCCGCTTGACCGCCCGGCCCACACCGCCGCGCGGGCTGCCCGGCTGGTGGATCATCATGCCCGCCCAGGACCGGAAGTCCTCCTGGTCCCGGGAGGGGACGCCGAGCATGTCGCAGATCGCGTAGATCGGCAGCGGGAACGCGAACTCGTGGATCAGATCGGCCGTGCCGCGGGCGGCGAACCCGTCGATGAGGCCGTCCGCCAACTCCCGCACCCGCGGGGCGAAGGCGGCCACCCGGCGCGGGGTGAACGCCTTGGAGACCAGCCGGCGCAGCCGGGTGTGGTCCGGCGGGTCGATGTTCAGCAGGTGCGTCATCAGGTTCGCGCTGCGCTCGCCCGGGATACCGACCTTGCCCTTGCCGTGTGCGCCCTGCTCGCGGTGGTGGTGCGGGCTCTTGCTCAGCCGCGCGTCGGCCAGCGCCTGGCGCGCGTCCGGGTACCGGGTGACCAGCCACGCCTCCACACCGCTCGGCAGCGTCGTCCGGTGCACCGGCGCGTGCTCGCGCAGCCACGCGTACGCGGGGTACGGGTCGGCGGCGAAGCGCGGGTCGAAGAGGGCCGGGGGCCGCTGGCGCGCGGCGCCGTGCGCGGGGCAGCCGGCGGCCGCTGGGGGCGTCCGCGCGTTCTCGGGAGCCGGGGCGTTCCCGGGGGTGTCCGCGGGGGCCGGAGTGTCCGCTGAGGTCGCGGCGTCCGCGGGGGCCGGGGCATCCGCAGGGGTCGGGGTGTCCGCGGGGGCCGGGGCATCCGCAGAGGTCGGGGTGTTCGCAGGGGTCGGGTCGTGCACCCTACGACGGTATGCGCTCCAGCCAGCCGGCCGTGATGAGGTACTGGCCCAGCAGATAGCCCGCCATGATCAGCACTTCCTGGCCGGGGAGTTCGCGGCCCCCGGCCTGGAGCCCGATCAGCAGATCGGAGACGGTGAACGCCACCGCGCCCGCCGCCACCTTGCCGCCGACGCCGAGCGCCGCGGCGCCCATCGCCGCCAGCGCGAGGCTGTAGCCGGCCACCGGCAGCCGCAGCCGCCGCTCCAGCGCGGGCGCGAGCACGGCGTTGGCCGCCGCCCAGCCGCCGAGGACGGCCGCCGCACGGCGCGGGCGGGCGCGCAGCCCGGCGACGGCGCCGAGCCGGCCGGCCATCCCCGCGGTGTAGGCGAGCTGCGTGCCGAGGAAGGCGGCCATGCCGGTCAGGAAGGCGGGCTCGCGCCGTCCGCGGTCGTCGCACAGCAGCGCGGTGTCACCGGCCGTGGCGCACGCGAGGCCGATCAGCAGGGCCTTGGGGACGGGCTGCGCCGCCTCGGTGCGGCCCCGGACGACGTGCGCCGCCAGGGCCGGCATGAGCAGCGGCTTCGCGGCGCGGCTCCAGCCGCGGGGCGCCTTCGCCGTCGCGTACAGGTCCACCGCGGCGAGCGCGCCGAAGCCGACGAGCGCGCTCCGCCCGCCGCCCGGCCGTGCCGCCCTCGCCGCCGCCTCGCGCAGTCGCCGCCCCGTGATCGTCATACCGGGAGTGTTACCGAGGGGTAAGGGGCGGTCAAGGGGGCCGCTGCCACGGCCCGCCCCGCCGCCCCTCGCCCACGCGTCGGGCCGCGGGCCCCACATCTGCCGGGCCGTCGGCCTCAGTTCGCGACCGTGGGTTTCACTTCAGACCGTCGGCGACGACGGAGGCGGCCTCGGCCACCAGCTCGTCGTGCGGCTCGGCGTCCTGGGTGTCGCCGTGGCTCATCACCGAGACGACGATCGGCGCGCGGCCGGGCGGGCGGACGACGGCGATGTCGTTCCGGGTGCCGTACTTGACCTGGCCGCTCTTGTCCTCCACCTTCCAGTCCTTCGGCACACCGGCCCGGATCAGCGCGTCGCCGGTGGCGTTCCCGCTCATCCAGTCGTTCAGCTGCTCGCGGTCGTTGGGCGCGAGGGCGGCCTTCTCGCCGTCCTCGACGGCGAAGGCGCGCAGGTCCTCGGCGAACGCGCGCGGCGTGCTGGTGTCCCGGGGGTCGCCGGGGACGGCCGAGCCCAGCTCCTGCTCGTAGCGGTCCATGCTCGTGGTGTGGTCGCCGAGCTGCTTGAGGACCGCGTTGAGCCCCTTCGGGCCGCCGAGCTGGTCGAAGAGCAGGTTGGCCGCGGTGTTGTCGCTGTAGCGCACGACGGCGTCGCACAGCTCGCGCAGGGACATGCCGTCCGCGACGTGCTTCTCGGTCACCGGTGAGTTGGGCAGGATCGCGTCCTGCCCGTAGTGGACCACCTTGTCCATGCCGTCGGCCTCGGCGCCCCCGCCGGACTTCGCGCCCGTCTCGGAGAACTTGCGCAGGATCGCGCCCGCCTGGAGGGCCTTGAAGGTCGAGCCGTAGGCGAAGCGCTCGTCGGCCCGGTGGGTGATCTCCTGGCCGTCGGCGGTGTCGATGGCGTAGACGCCCAGGGTGGCGTCGAACTTCTTCTCCAGCGCCCGGAACTCCTTCTCGTGGGCGTCCGCCGAGCCGTGTGCGCTCGTCCGCACCGCCGAGGCCGGGCTGCTGCCCGCGCTCTCGGAGCCCGACGCCTGACCGCAGGCCACCAGCGGAACGAGGGCGAGCGGCGCGACCGCGCCGAGGAGAAGACGACGGGTGGGACGGATACGCATGTCCGGACCTCCTGTGCCGTGCCGTACGCCGGGGCGCACGGGAAGACGGAACGGCCGGGCACGCGGGCGGCCCGGCCGTGAGCTGCGAGAACACTCTCGTCCCGGTGCGGACATACGGTCGAAGACCCGAGTGCGCCGGTTCATGCGGAAACGGAATACATGCCTGCTGGGAGCGGCTCCGCTTACAGTCGGGGCCATGGACGTGGTCAATGCCTGCCGCGCGTTCGTCAAGGTGAGCGAGCGGGGCAGCTTCACGGTGGGTGCGGCGGCGGCGCAGATGTCGCAGTCGGTCGCGAGCCGGCGGGTGGCGGCGCTGGAGAAGCACTTCGGCGAGCGGCTGTTCGACAGGGCGTCCCGGCGGCCCTCCCTCACCCCCTTCGGCCGGGACATGCTCCCGGCCGCCCGCCGGCTGGTACGCGTCGCCGACGTACTGGAGGACGAGGCCCGGGCGGCCCGCAGCCGGCCCATGCGGCTCGCGGTGCCCGCCAGCTGCACGACCGCCGAACTCGCGCGCCTGGTCGCCGACTCCCGCGAACGCGACATCCGGCTCGACGTGCGGACCGCCGGCCCGGAACAGCGCGCCGAACTCGTCCGCACCCAGGAGGTGCGGGCCGGCCTGCTCGCCGTACCGCCCGACCAGGCGCTCTGGGCCGTCCCCCTCGGGCTCGCCGGGGCGGACGAGCCGCAGACCCGGCGTGTGTTCGTGGAGTCGCTGCGCCTGCGCCGCGGCGAGCCCGGCCCCGCCCGCTGCATCCGGGTCCAGCCGGAGGACGATGTTCCGCACATCCAGGGCCGGCTGGCGCGGCTGCGCGACGCCGTCGGGCTGCGCCCCGCCCAGCTGTCCGTCGCACCGGACCTGACCTCCGCCACGGCCGACGTGCTCTCCTCCGACGACCTCCTGCTGTGCTCCCCCGCGCAGGCCGCCGAACTGGGCCTGTACTGGCGGCCCGTCGGCGAACTCCGGCTCGCCCGCGGCTACGTCCTGGACGCCGCGGTCGAGGCCGACGCCGAACGTCTGCGCGGGCGGCTGGCGCCGTACCTCGCGCGGGCCCTCGGCGCCACGGCCGACCACGGGCCCGATCCCGCGACCGGAGCCGGGCCCGGGGCCGACGCCGGGACCGAGCCCGGCGCCCGTGCCGAGCCCGGCGCCCCGGAAGAGGGGGCGCAGGCGTGCTGAACTCCGAGAGTCTGCTGCGCGAACTGCGCGACGCGCTGCACGAGGGCGGTCTGACCGGCTCGTTCCTCGTCCGCGACCTGTACACCGGCGAGGAACTCGGCATCGACCCGGACACCGAACTGCCCACCGCCTCCCTGGTCAAGCTGCCCCTCGCCCTCGCCACGCTGGAACGCATCCGGCTCGGGGAGGTCGACGGCGCCCAGCAGATCGAGGTCGCGCCCGGCCGGATCACCACCCCCGGCCCGACGGGCCTCAGCCGCTTCCGGCACCCGGCCCGCGTCGCCGTCGACGACCTGCTGTACCTGAGCACCTCGGTGAGCGACGGCACCGCCTCCGACGCGCTCTTCGAGATCACACCGCCCGCCCAGGTCGAACAGATGGTCAGGGAGTGGGGGTTCCGTGATCTGACCGTCCGCCACTCCATGCGGGAACTGTCCGAGACACCCGCCGAACGGTTCGAGAGCGCCGACGCCCACCTCGCACACGCCCTCGCGATCAGCGCCGGCACCAGCGGACGCGGCCACCGCGTCCCCCAACTGGACGTCGCGCGCGCCAACACCGGCACCGCGCGCGCCTTCGTCGACCTGCTCGAAGCGCTGTGGGCGCCCGTCCTCACCGGACCCCGGCCCGGCAGAACGAGCCGCGCCCTCCCGCCGGAACCCGCCGCGCGGCTCCGCGAACTGATGGCCGCCAACCTGCTGCGCCACCGTCTCGCCCCGGACTTCGCCTCCGACGCCGCGACCTGGTCGTCGAAGACCGGCACCCTGCTCAACCTGCGGCACGAGGTGGGCGTCGTCGAGCACGCGGACGGTCAGGTGTTCGCCGTCGCCGTGCTCACCGAGTCCCAGGTGCCGGCCGACAGCCAGCCCGGCGCCGAGGCCCTCATGGCCCAGGTGGCCCGCCGCCTCCGCGACCGCCTCCGGGAGTGGTGACCCGCCAGCCCTGCCGAAGGGGGCCGGTCCTCGGCCCCGGCGTACCGTCCGCCTCAGCCCTCCGCCGCGCGGATCGCGTCCCGGTAGACGTGGGCAGCGGCGCGCAGCGCGGACTCCGGATCGACGCCGTCCGCCTCCGCGCCGACCGCCATCTCCAGCAGCCGGTAGCCGACACCCGTCCCGCACTCCTCCGGCCGCACCGCGATCCCCGCCGCGCGGGCGCGCGAGGCCAGCTTCGCGGCGAGGGCGAGAGCCGGCTGCCCGAGCGGAACCCCCTCCGTGACGGAGGTGCGCTCGTGCTTCTCCTCCGCCTTGCGGCGGCGCCAGTGCGCCTCGACATCGGCGGCGGTCTCGGCCACGTCGTCACCGAAGACGTGCGGGTGCCGGTGCACCAGCTTCGTGACGAGCGTGCCGGCCACATCGTCGATCGCGAACGGCTCGTCCGCGTCGTCCTGGGCGATACGGGCGTGGAAGACGACCTGGAGCAGGACGTCGCCCAACTCCTCGCGCAGCTCCCCGCGGTCACCCGCCTCGATGGCGTCGACCAGCTCGTACATCTCCTCCACGCCGTACTTGACCAGATCGTGGTGGGTGCGCCGGGCGCTCCACGGGCACGCGAGGCGGATACGGTCCATGACCTCGACGACATCCAGCAGGCGTGCCCCGGGCAGATCGTAGGAACCCGGCAGCAGTTCGAGGTCCGGCATGTCCGCCCGCCCGGAGCCGGCGAGCCGGGCCAGCGCGTCGGTCAGCCCCGGCTCCCCCTCGGCGGTCGCCACCACGACGACGGTGCGCCCCCCGTCACGCGCACACTCGGCGACCAGCGCATGCGCGTCCGGCAGCCCCCCGTCGGGCACCTCGACCCGCACCCCGGCCTCCCGCAGATACGGCAACTGCGGATGCGCGGCGTCCGCACACAGCACCCGGTCCGCCGCGCGCAGCACCTCCCACGCCGGCCAGGACAGCAGCCCGGGCGCGACCCGGTGCGTGGTGGTGAGCAGGACGAGACGGCCGACGGCGGCGTGCGCGGAGCTGGGCGGCGGGGTGGTGTTCACGCTACGAACGTAACGCGGCGGGGACGGTGCCGGACCGGGGCGGCCGACCTGAGCGGTCACGCGATCTGAGACTCTCTCCCCATGAGCACACCGCCCGACGGACTTCCTGTCTACCGCGTCCTGACCGGCCCCGACGACGCCTCGTTCTGCCGCCGGGTGAGCGAAGCGCTGAGCCTCGGCTACACACTGCACGAAGGGCCCGCCGTCACCTTCGACGGGGAGAACGTCATCGTCGCGCAGGCGGTGGTCTGGCCCACGGGCGAGCGGCCGTAGCGGGAACGTCGACGACGACCCGCACCGGGCGGCCCCGACGCGGTCGACCCCGGCACGGTGCGGGCGGGGCGCGCCGGGGCGGGAGGCGGGCACGTGCCCGCCCCGCTCCGCGGTCGTCAGCCCACCGCGTCGTACACGGCCCGGACGTACGCGGCGCTGCGGGCGGAGCCGAGGATGCCCGCGGACATCCGGTTCATCACGTAGGAGATCGTCATACGGCGGTCCAGATCCATGATGATCATGGAGCCGCCCCAGCCTCCCCAGAACGCGATCCGCCCGTCGGGTATCCAGGGCACGGCCTGCGACCGGGGAAGGGCGTAGCCGACACCCCAGCGCAGGGGGAGGCCGTTCACCAGGTCGGTGCCGTCGGCCTGGACGCTGAAGACGGTGTCGACGGTCCTCGGGCCGAGCAGCCGGGAGCCGTCGGTCTCACCGCCGCGGGCCAGGACGGAGAGGATACGGGCGACGGAGCGGGCATTGCCGTGGCCGTTGGCAGCGCCGATGTCCGCGGCCCGCCACCGCGGGGTGTTGGCGACGGCCGCGTCCACGGCCGGACCGTTCATCGCCTTGGCGGCGGGGCTGCCCGGCGGCAGATCCAGGGCGAGCGGAGGCGGCGGCACCACCTCGGCGATGCGGTGCCGGTCGCGCTCGTCCGCCCCGATACGGAAGTCGGCCGCGAGCGGTCCCGCGATCTCCTCGGCGACGAACTCCTTGAGGGAGCGGCCGGTCGTGCGGCGGACCAGCTCGCCGATCAGATGCCCGTAGCTGAAGATGTGGTAGCCGGACGCCGTGCCCGGACGCCACCACGGCGCCTGCCGGGCCAGCCGGGCGGTGGCCTCCTCCGTGTCGTACAGGTCGGTGACCGTGGCCGGCCCGTCGAGGCCGGCGACCCCGGAGGTGTGCGCGAGCAGGTGCCGGACCTGAACGTCCTGCTTGCCGTTGGCCGCGAACTCGGGCCAGTACCGGGCCACGGGAGCATGGACGTCGAGGTCGCCGCTGTCGACGAGCACCAGCGCGGCGAGGCTGGTGACGGTCTTGGTGACGGACCACACGTTGGTGACGGTGTGCTCGTCCCACGCGAGGGTGCGGGCCCGGTCGCGGTGGCCGCCCCACAGATCGACGACGCGCTCGCCGTCGATGTCGACGACCAGCGAGGCCCCCAGCTCCTCGCCGGAATCCAAGTTCTCCTGCAACGCGGCCCGTACGGCGTCGAAACGAGGCCGGGCGGTGCCGTGGACGGCGGTCATGAACGGTGTGCCTCTCTCCTGGCGTGCCAGGCGTTGTGCTCATCTCCCGGTGTCCCGGGCGTGCTTGCTCACGGGGAGGGCCGGCGGGAGGCCCGCACGGCGACGGGCCGGGCCTCCCGCCGCGGGGCGTCATGCCGCCGCGAGGTGCTCCTCGGCGAAGGCGACGGCGTCGGCGACCGCCTTGTCCGCCGCGGGGTGGTGGCCGACGACCAGATGCCACACGTGCCCCATCCCCGGTGCCACATCCAGGCGGACCGGTACGCCGTCGTCGGCCAGCTTGGCGGCGAGCCTGATCGCGTCGCTGAGCATCACCTCGTGCCCGCCGATCTGGATCAGGACCGGCGGCAGACCGCGCGTGTCCGCGAAGACCGGCGAGGCCAGCGGGCTGCTCTGCGGGGCGTTGCCGAGGACGACATCCGCGGCCTGGCGCAGCCCCGCGCGGCTGACGGAGGGGTCGACACCGTCGAGCGAGACCATCGTGGCCCCGGTGTGTTCGAGATTGGCCCAGGGCGAGACGGCTATCGACGCGGCCGGCAGCGCGAGCCCCAGATCACGCGCCGCGACCAGGACGCTGACCGCCATCGCACCACCGGCGGAGTCACCGGCGAACACGACGTCCCGCGGCGCGACCCCCTGCTCCAGCAGCCAGCGGTAGGCCGTCACGGAGTCGTCGACGGCGGCGGGATAGACCGCTTCGGGCGCGAGCCGGTAGTCCGGCACGACGACGCGGGCACGCAGCCGCAGGGCGAGAGTCCCGACCAGGCCGCGGTAGCCCTGCGGATCCCCCGTGACGTAGCCGCCGCCGTGCAGATAGACCACGTGCCGGCCGGGAACGGCGTCCTCGGGGACGGCGATCTCCGTGGGCACCCCGTCCGCGTCCACGGTCTCGAAGGTCACGCCCTCCGGCGGCGGGAACGACTCCTGGAAGAACTTCCGGTAGCCGAGCCGGACGGTTTCCAGGCTGTCGGGCCCCTTCCCGGCGGCCGCGTCGAAGATCTGGCCGCTGCGCGTGGCCCACTCCGCGTAGAAGGCGGGAACGTCGAACGAAGACATGGGAGAACTCCTCGTCAAAGGTGTGAGCGGCTGTGTTCCAACCGCTCTGCGAGTCTCCGACCCTCACATCGATGTGAAGGTCAAACCGGCGGCTGCGAGGTCCCCGTCACCGCTGTCATAGGCTCGGCCCCATGAGGATCGGAGAGCTGGCAGAGCGCACCGGAGCCTCCCGTCGGCTGCTGCGGTACTACGAGGAACAGAAGCTCATCTCGCCGGGCCGCTCCGACAACGGCTACCGCGAGTACGCGGAGTTCCACGTGGGCCGCGTCATGCAGATCAAGGGACTGCTCGACGCCGGACTGCCCACCCGGATCATCCGCCAGATCCTGCCCTGCCTGGACCAGCCCAGGAGCATCTACTTCGACGACCTGACCCCGGAAATGGTCGCCATCCTGGAGCGCGAACACGACCATCTGACCCAGCGGATCGACTGTCTGACCCGCAACCGGGACTCGATCGCCGAGTACCTGGAGACGGTCCGCCGCATGAAGACACAGGGCGCACCGATCGACCGCGCCGCCTGAAACACCGCGCGCCGCCCGGGCCGTGAGGGGAGCGGGGGCCCGTGCTGCCCACGCCGGCGCGGAGCACGTGTGCTGCCTATGCGGGTTGGGCTACGGAGGGTTTGGCTGCGGAGGGTTTGGCTGCGGAGGGTTTGGCTGCGTCGGTCTGCTTGCGCCCGGATTTGGCTACACCGGTTTGGCTACGTCGGTTTGGCTACACCGGTTTGGCTACGTCGGTTTGGCTACACCGGTTTGGCTACGTCGGTTTGGCTGGGCAGCTACGCATATGCCGTTGTGCGTAGGTCGGTTTGCTTACGCCGGGTTGCCTACGCCGGGTTGCCTATGCGGGGTTGCCTACGCGGCTCTGCCTGTGCCGCTGCGTAGGCGCCGCTATGCCCATGCCGTTCTGCGTGCGCCGGTTGTTTCGGTTCCGCCGCAGGAGAGGGACCGGCGGGGTGAGTTCACTTGTTCCGGTGGTTTCGTCGTGGCCTGCCGCAGAAGGGACACAGCTGCGGCACGGCGACGACAACAGCGCGGCGAGGTAGGGTTTTTGCAGGTCAGGGGGTGGCGGGCTGGGTGGGCGCGGTTCCTTGTTGGGTGGGTCCCACGAGGTCACCTCACGCCCGAAAACCCACCCCAACCCCCCACCCACCCCCTCAACCCCCTCAGCCCCTCAAACCCCCTGCTGCTGCCGGTCCGCCGCGGCGCCCGTCAGGTCGCGCAGCCACGGCGTCTTCGCGCCCGCGAGCGTGGACCTGCCCGTGTCCCACTTGCCGTAGCGCGGATTCACATCGATCTTCATCGCCTTCGATGCCTTGGCCAGCTCCGCGTTCAGCCGCTGGTTGCCCTCCGGGGAGCGCGGGTCGATGTCCGCGGCCTTGGCGATCTTCTCGACGCGCAGTTGCATCCGGATCCGGTCGTCGATCTCGTCGGGTGCGACGGCCTGCTGCCGCAGCAGCGTGTTCTCCAACTGTTTGTGGCCACCTGCCTGTTGTTCGAGCTGGGAGCGCAGCTGCTGGACCTCGCGCCGTGACACCTTGACGTCGGAGTCCCGCGCGGCCTTCTCCACGATGCGCTCCCGGATCATCCCGTCGAGCGTGGCGCGGGTCAGCTGCCCCGTCTGCTTGATCATCTGCTCGCCCTGGGGCGCTCCGCGCTGGGCGTCCCGGACGGCACCGACCCGCGACTGGAGCTGCCCCATCGTGATCCGGTTGCCCTCCACGAGAGCCGCGGCCCCCGGGTGCGCGTCATTGCCGCACGCGCTGAGCAGTGGGGCGGCGACGAGAAGTGCTGCGCTGGCGGAGAGGGTGAGCACGGACCTACGGCGACGGCTTTCCATGGGGCCTCCCGGCGGCGGGCGAGGAGGTCGTGCGTCCTCGCACGACCCGGCGATGATCGATGGTAGGGAGTGGAAGCGGTCCGGACCACCGCTTCGACACCAAATCGCCCAACGATTCGCACCCGGCCCGGTAGCACCCTGCGCCCCGTACGTGCCACAAGAGGCCCGTTCGAGCCACCAGAGCGCACGCTCTCCCCAAGTACAGCGAGCGCTCTCCCCAAGTACCCAGCCCGGCCGCCGAGTTCCGCAGCAGCCCCGGCACGCGGGCACCGGACCGACACCGCATCCGATACGCACTGCTGAAGCCCCGCACCACTACCGCCCCGCACCACCGTTCACGAGACGTGGCTCTCGGGCACCGGGCGGACACCCCCTCCCGACGGCCCCCCGCAGGGCGGTTCTCGCGGCGGCCGACAGGGCCCCGCGACACGGCGCCCGACGGTCAGCGGTCCGCGATCAGCGATCAGCGATCAGCGATCAGCGATCAGCGATACGACGGTCCGCGATCAGCGATACGACAGTCCGCAGTCCACGGTCCGCAGTCCACGGTCCGCAGTCCGCAGTCCACGGTCCGCGGTCACGGCCCCCGGTCGACGGGTGGAGCCGTCGGCGCGGCGGTGTCGTCGACGAGGTCGCGCAGTTGGGCGCGGGCGGTGATGCCGAGCTTGGGGAAGCTGCGGTAGAGGTGTGAGCCGACCGTGCGCGGGGAGAGGAAGAGCTTTTCGCCGATCTCGCGGTTGGTCAGTCCCCGGGCGGCGAGCCGGACGATCTGCTGCTGTTGCGGGGAGAGTTCGGCCAGCGCGTCCGGGGCCGTGCCGGTGACGTCGAGGCCGGCGGCGCGTGCCTCGGTCCGGGCCCGCTCGATCCACGGGCGGGCGCCCAGGCGGCGGAAGGTCTCCAGTGCCTCGGTGAGCGGGGCCCGCGCCTCGGCGACCCGTCGGCGGCGGCGCAGCCATTCGGCGAGGTCGAGCAGGGTCAGGGCGCGTTCGAAGGGCCAGTGCTCCAGCACCGGGTCGGCCAGGGCTGCCCGGAAGTGCGGTTCGGCGTCCCCGGGACCGGCCAGCAGGCCGCGGGCCCGGTCGAGCAGTGCGCGCAGGCGGGGCGAGGCGTGGCCGGCGAGCGTGTGTGCGCTGCGTTCGACGATCGCGGCGGCTTCCTCGCGCTCCCCGTGTGCGCCGCACCGCACGGCGGAGGCGGCCAGCTCGGCGAGGGCCGGGAAGGAGGCGTGGTAGTGCACGGGGTCGCCGTCTGCCGTGAAAACCCTGCGGAGTTGGCCGTAGGCGGCCGCGTGCGCGCCGTCCGTTGCCGCAGCGGCGGCGTGTGCGCGGCGGGCGTAGACCGCGACGGAGCGGCTCTCCAGGGGATCGACCAGGGCGAGCGCCTCGTCGGCCCGGGCGCGGGCCGCCGTCGCGTCTCCCTGGTGGGCCAGCACGGTGGCCTCGACGGTGGCCGCACAGGCCACGGCGTGGTCGAGCCCGGCCGCCCGGCCGACGGCCGCGAGGCGGGCACAGGCCTCTCGAGCCTCGTCCCACCGTCCGCGTTCCACCTGGGCCCAGGCGACGGCTCCGCCCAGCCCCTCCGGCAGGGCGCCCCGCGCCTGCCCGCTGCCGACGGCCGCGTCGAAGGCGCGGACGGCGTGCGGGGTCTCGTCCAGCAGCCAGGCCATGATCCCGACGGTGACGAGCTGTTCGGGCCGGGCCTTGGCCTCGGCGGTCAGCTGCGGCAGCCGGGCGAGGAACGCGCTCCGGTCGCCGAAGGGGTCGGCCACCGCCCGTACCCAGGTACGCAGTGCGGCGGACGAGGCAGCGGACGGAGCGTCCTCGGGCAGGCGCCGCAGAATGTCGTGGATACGCCGGAGTTGGGCGTGCTCGCCGGAGTAGAAGCGGACCACGGCGGCCCCGGCCAGGAGGTCCAGCGCCACGTCGGGCCGGGCGGCGGCCCATTCCTCGGCGGAGTCGGCCAGCCGGGAGAACACCGTGGTGTGGCGTGCGGTCAGCGTCGCCAGCCGTCCTGCCTGCACGGTGGCGGCGGCCAGGAGCGACGGGTCGTCGGTGCGGGCGCGGGCCGCGGCGGTCAGCTCCTCGACGCGGGCGAGGTCACCGGTGGGCACGGCCGCCGTGGCGGCCTCGACCAGCAGCCGGGCGCTGTCCGCGCGCCGGGGCGCGAGTTCCGCGGCGCGCTGGAGGGCGTCGGCCGCCGCCGCGTGGCCGCCGCGCGCCCGGGCCCGGTCGGCGGTCCGCTCCAGCTCCGCCGACACGGCCGCGTCCGGCCCCGGGCAGGCGGCGGCCAAGTGCCAGGCACGCCGGTCCGGTGCGTCCCGCAGCAGCCCGGCGAGCGTGCGGTGGGCCGCGCGCCGGGCGTCCGCCGAGGCGGCCTGGTACACGGCGGATCCGGCCAGCGGGTGGCGGAACCGCACCTGCCGGCCGGTCCGCCGGACCAGCCCGGCCCGCTCGGCCGGCGTCCACGGGTCGTCCTCGGTGTGCTGCCACGGTCCGGCCGGGGCGGCGAGCGCGGAGTCGGCGCTGTCCATGGCGGCCAGGAGCAGCAGGTGCCGGGCCGTGTCGGCGGGGAGGCCGTCGAGGCGCGCGGCGAAGACCCGTTCCAGGCGTTCGCCGAGGGGAAGCGGGCCGGCGGGCGGCGGCCCTGCGGGCGTGTCCCGGGCGGCGGCAGCGGCCGTCCTCGCCAGCTCCGTCAACGCCAGGGGGTTGCCGCCCGCCTGGTCGAGGACGCGTGCCCGGATACGGCCGTCGACGGCCGCCGGCTGGAGGTCCAGCAGCCGGTTCGCCGCGGCGTCGTCGAGCGGTCCGAGGACGAGCGTGGGCACGTGCCGGTCGAAGCCCGCCGGGTGCGCGCCGTCCCGGGCCGCGATCAGCATGGTGACGGGTTCGCCCGCCAGCCGCCCGGCGGCGAAGGACAGCGCGGCGAGGGAAGCACGGTCGAACCACTGCACGTCGTCCAGCACCACGAGCACGGGCCTCCGGTCGCCCTGGTGTGCCAGCAGGCTCAGCACGGCGACCCCGAGCAGCATCGGATCGGGCGCGCCGGCCCGCGGGGGTGCGGCCGGTCCCGCGCCGAAGGCGTCGCGGAGCGCGTCGCGCTGTCCCTCCGGCAGGGCGTCGGCGCCCGCCTCCGCCAGGAGCGGCCGCAGCAGTTGGTGCAGCGCGGAGAACGCCAGCTTCGCCTCCGTCTCGCTGCCCTCGGCGCGCAGGACGCGCACCCCGCTCGCCTCGGCCCGGCGCGCCGCACGGTCCAGCAGCGCGCTCTTCCCGGTGCCCATGCCGCCGACGAGCATCACCACCGGGTCCGCCGACGGCGGCACCGCCGCGCGGGCGAGACGTTCCCACTCCGCGTCCCGGCCGACGAGCGGCTCGCCCGGCTCCGCCCGCGGTCCCGTGGCCGCACCGGCGTGGCCGCTGTGCTCGTCCACGGGAACTCCACGCGTCCTGGCCCGCGCAGGCGGGCCGCCCTGCCCTGCCCGGCCAGGCTACAAGCGCCGCCCCCGCGGACGAGTCGCGCGCAGGTGCAGTCATCTGACGGATACCGGGCCGCCGGTGCCGCTCGTACGGTTCAGGAAATTCCTTTCCCCCACCCCGATTTTTCGAGGAACCGATGAACCACCTCATGCTCGGCGATGTCTCCGTCACCCGGATATGGGAATACTTCGGCCCCGTCGACATGCGTCCCGAGGAATTCTTCCCGGAGAGTACGGAGGGCGCCTGGAAAGACAACTCCTCCTGGCTTTCCCCGCATTTCGTGGACCCCGGGTCCGGCATCGTGCAGTCGGCGATCCAGACCTGGCTGCTGCGCAGCGAGGGGAAGACCATCCTCGTCGACACCGGCGTCGGCAACCACAAGGAGCGCCCGTACGCGCCGGTCTGGAGCCATCTCAGGACGGATTTCCTGGCGAATCTCGCACGGGCCGGGGTCGCGCCCGAGGACGTCGACATCGTGGTCAACACCCATCTCCACATCGACCACGTCGGCTGGAACACCCGCCTGGACGGCCGGGAATGGCTGCCCACATTCCCCAACGCCACCTATCTGATGCCGAAGGCCGACTTCGATTTCTGGAACCCGGAGAACGGCCACGCGCCGCGCCTCGGCCGGGGAAACCAGAATGTTTTCGAGGACAGCGTGGCCCCGGTGCACCGGGCCGGCCGCACCCTGCTGTGGGAGGACAGCCACCGCATCGATGCGCATCTGCGGCTGGACGCCGCCCCCGGGCACACCCCGGGCTCCAGCGTCCTCACCCTCGCCTCCGGGACGGACCGTGCCGTGTTCGTCGGCGATCTGCTGCACAGCCCGGTGCAGATCCTCGAACCGGACGCCAACAGCTGCTTCTGCGAGGACCCCGCGGGCGCCCGCGCCACCCGCCGCAAGCTGCTCGGCTGGGCGGCCGACCACAACGCCCTCGTGGTTCCCGCGCATCTGGGCGGCCACGGCGCCGCCGAAGTGACGCGCAACGGCAGCGGGTTCGCCATCAAGCGCTGGGCCCCCTTCGCCCCGTACACCGAGCCCGCCGAACCCACCGAACCCGCCGGGCCCACCGAACCCATCGGGCCCACCGAGAACCCCCGACGCGCCGAGCACACCCGGCACTCCGAACACGCCGACAGCACCCGACCCACCCGGCACGCCCGGCAGTCCGAGCGCGGCTGACCCCGCGGAGAGGCACCACCGTGAACCACCCCACCGACCTCCGTCCCGGCCCTGACCCCGATCCCGGTCCCGGCCCCCGTCCCGATCTCGGCCCCGATCCCGGCCCCGGCCCCGTCGTCGGCACGGCGCAGGGAGCCGTCCGCGGTCTGCGCCGGGGCGACGTCGCCGCGTTCGTGAACATCCCCTACGCCGCCCCGCCGCACGGCGCCGGCCGGTTCGCGCCGCCGCGGCCGCACGAGCCCTGGTCCGGGGTGCGGGACGCCACCGTGCCGGGCCCCACCGCGCCGCAGTCCGCACGCAGGCTCGGCGGCATCGACATGTCGCCCTACTTCGGCCCCGGTTGGGTCCCGGGCGACGACCACCTCACCGTCGACGTGTGGACGCCGGCCGACGCGACGGGCGGGCTGCCCGTCATGGTCTTCGTCCACGGCGGCGGTTCCGTGGCCGGATCGACGCGGTCCGCGCTGTACGACGGCTCCGCCTTCGCCCGCGACGGTGTCGTCCTCGTCACCCTCAACCACCGCCTCGGCATCGCCGGGTTCCTCGACCTGCCCGGGGCGCCCGCCAACCGCGGCCTGCTCGACATCGTCGCCGCCCTGCACTGGGTGCGGGAGAACATCGCCGCCTTCGGCGGTGACCCGGACCGCGTCACCCTCTTCGGCCAGTCGGCCGGGGCGACCCTCGTCGGCGGCGTGCTGGCCACACCCGAGGCCACGGGCCTCTTCCGGCGGGCGATCGTCCAGAGCGGCAGCGGACTCGGCGCGTTCAGCCGCGAACAGGCCGCCCGCGTCGCCCGGGCGGCAGCCGAGGCCCTGGGCGTCGAGGCGCACGCCGACGCGTTCGCCGAGGTCTCCGACGAGCGTCTGGTGGCGGCCGCATCCCGGCTCGCGGGCATCGAACTGCGCACCGCGGCCCACCGCGACCCGCTGCTGGGCCTCAGCCCCTTCGGCCTCGTCCTCGACACCCAGCCCGCCGCGTCCGTGGCCGCCGGCAGCGGCGACGGCGTCGATCTGCTCGTCGGCACCAACACCGAGGAGGGCAACCTCTATCTGGCCCCGGTGGGCGCGTACGACACCTCGACGCCCGAGGACGTCGACGACGTGGCCGCGCGCTCGCACCCCGACCCGGCGCGTCTCGTCGGGACGTACCGCACGACACGCCCCGAGGCGTCGCCCGGCGCACTGCGCTCGGCCCTTCTGGGCGACGCGCTGTTCGGCGCGGGCAGCTGGGCCCTGGCCGACGCGCACGCCGCACAGGCCCGGACCGCCACCTACACCTACGAGTTCGCCTGGCGCTCCCGGGCGCTGGACGGACGGCTCGGCGCGACCCACGCCGTCGAGCTGCCCTTCGTCTTCGACCGTGCGCACCTCGCCGCCCTGCACGGCCCCGCGGCGCTGCTCGGGCCCGACGAGCCCCCGGCGGATCTCGCCGCCCGGATGCACGGCGCATGGGTCCGGTTCGCCCGGACCGGCGACCCCGGCTGGGACCGCTACGACACCGGTCGCCGGGCCACCATGCGCATCGACGCCGAGTGGGCCCTGGTCGACGACCCCCGCGGCGAGGAACGACGGGCCTGGAGCTGACGCTGCACACCGGGACGCCCGCTCCCGTCGCACCGGGACGCCGCTCCGCTCGCACCGGGACGCCGCTCCCCTGACACCGGGACTCCTGCTCCCGACCACCCGCTCCCTGGGCTGCCTGACCTCGGGGCGCCTGATCCCGGGCGCGTGCGCCTGCTCACCCAACGCCCCACGGGGGCACGCGCCCGGGAGCGACGCGCACGCCCCCGGCACACCGGATCAGCCCTCCGCCACCGCCCCTCCCCCCTCCGCGTCCGCCTCCGCCTCCGTGTCCGCAGCCATGTCCCCCTCCGTGCCCGTGCCCGTGCCCGTGCCCGTGCCCGGGCCGGTCTCCGCCTCCGTCCCCGTCCCCGTGCCCGTCTCCGCCGTCGCCCCGTACCGCCCGGCCAGCGCCGTGACGGTACGGGCGACGGCCTCCCGCAGGCCGGGCGGACCCAGTACCTCCGCCTCGGCCCCGAGCGCCAGCAGATCGCCGACCGCGACCGGCTCCGCCTCGACGTCCATCTCCACCCGCACCCAGCCGTCCTCGTCCGGGGGCCCGGCCGCCGCGAGCGCCCGTACCCCGGCCGAGCCGAACCGCATCGGCAGCAGCCGCCGGGCCCGCGGGGACAGCCGCAGCACGGCCACGTCGTGGCGCAGCCGCTCCTCCAGGCGCCGGGCCGACTCCTGCCAGTAGGCGGCCAGATCGAAGTCCGCCGGCCGCTCGAACGACACGCCGGTGGGCTCCAGTTCGAGGAAGCGCGACACCCGGTAGGTGCGCGCCTCCCCGACCGCCGCCCGACCCTCCACCCGGGCCCGGGTCTGCTCCTGCTCCTGCCCCTGCCCCTCCGCCCGTGCCTGCGCGACGAGGTACCAGATGCCGCCCTTCAACACGAGCCCGAGCGGCCGCAGTTCGCGCCGCACCCTGCCGCCCCAGCGCTCGTAGTGGGCCCGCAGCACACGCTGTTCCCACACCGCCTCGGCGGCCCGCGCCAGAAACGGCACGGGGTCGGCCTCCCGGAACCAGGCCGGCGCGTCGAGGTGGAACCGTTCCTGGACACGCCCGGCCCGGCCGCCCAGTTCGTCCGGCAGCGCGGCCCGCACCTTCAGCTGGGCGGTGGCCAGTTCGGCGCCGAGGCCCAACTCGGCGGCGGGGCCCGGCATTCCGGCGAGGAAGAGCGAGGCGGCCTCGCCGGTCGTCAGCCCGGTGAGCCGGGTGCGGTAGCCCTCGACCAGCCGGTAGCCGCCGGCCGGGCCCCGGTCGGCCCGGACGGGTACGCCGGCGGCCCCCAGCGCCTCGACGTCCCGGTGCACGGTGCGCACCGAGACCTCCAGCTCACGGGCGAGTTCCCGGGCGGTCGTCCGGCCGCGGTTCTGGAGCAGCAGGAGCAGGGAGACAAGCCGGTCGGCACGCATGGCGCCATTGTTCCCGCCCGCTCCGGTGTACCTGACAGAAGGTGTCAGGTACACCGTCCAGGCTGGTCACCGCGGCGACGCCGCACCGCGGCACACCCGTGCCGTACGCACATCCCGACCAGAGAGGACACCCCCGTGCCCAGCACGCCCCTGACCACGAACGGCAGCTTCACCTACGCGCAGTGGGAGGAGAAGACCATCGGGCCCGGCCCCGACGACCGGCTCCCCCGGCTCGCGCACGCCACCGTCACCAACGGTTTCTCCGGCGGGATCGAGGCCGACAGCACCCTCTGCGAGTACAGCATCGTCTACACCGGCGAGGGCGAGTCCGGGCCCGTCGGCACGTTCACCGGGCTGGAGCTGCTGAGCGGCAGCGTCGACGGGCGGGAAGGGACCTTCGTCGTCGAGGAGCGCGGACACTTCGAAGGCACCACCGTGCACTGCGAGTTCGAGGTGGTCGCCGGTTCCGCCACGGGCCGGCTGACCGGCCTCGGCGGCAGCGGCAGCTTCACCGCCGAGCGCGGCATGCGGGCCATCCCGTACACCTTCGCCTACACGCTGGACTGAGACACCGGCGCGCAGTGCGGCACGGAGCGCGGCACGGACCCGCTCAACCGCCGCACTGCCGCGTCATCATCCGCTTGTCCGCGCCCGTCACGGGCAGTTCGTACTTGAGCGCGACCTGCGCGAAGCGGACCGCGTAGGCGCACCGGATCGTCCGGTCCGGCGGCAGCCAGGAGGCGGGCCCGGAGTCCGACTTGGCCCCGTTGGCCCGGCCTTCGACGGGCAGCAGATTGAGCGGATCGTTGGCGAGCTGCTTGCGCTTGCTCTCCGGCCAGCGCGCGGCCCCCATCTGCCAGCTGTAGGAGAGCGGCACCACATGGTCGATCTGGACCTCGGTGGCCCTCTCCTTCTTCCAGTCGATGTCCTTGCCCGTGTACGGGTCGTGCAGCGTCATAGAGACGACGACACAGTCCGAACCGGACCGGAACCGCAGCCGGCTGCCGTCCCGTTTCAGCAGGTCGTTGCGCGTGTCACAGCCGTTGTGCGCCAGCGGCACGCCGTCCGCCGTGTCCATCCAGGCGTAGCCGTACCGCTCCCGCGCGTATCCCGTCCTCGGACCCCGGCCCCGCTCGTCCAGTGTGTCGATCAGCTCCCGGGCCCTGCCCTGCTCGGCGGACGAGGTCACCGGGGCCAGGCCGCGCCCGGTGCCCCGCTCGTTGTCGAACGGGCTGACGGCCCCCGCGCCACCGCCCCGGCCGCTCGCCCCGTCCTTACCGTCGCCGTCGCCCGGCGGTTCGCATCCGCTGCCGAGCAGGGTGACGAGGACGATTCCGGCGCCGACGGCGGTGCGGCGGCGGGTGCGCCGGAGGCGGCCGGTGGCCGGGCGGGCGTGCGGGGATATGTCGGGTTCGATGATCACCAGAGGATCCTAGACGGCCCCGGAACGACCGCCCCCGGCCCCTGGTCACTGCGCACTGGGCCTTGGCCCTCACCCTGACTCCTGGCCCCCGGCCCCTGGCCACTCGCCCTGGCACTGGCTGGGCACGAGCCCCTCTCCGCCCGGCCCGCCGCCGGTTCGCCTGGGCCCCGGTAGGCCCCCGGGCCCGCCCGGTAGGCCCCGGGCCGCCCCGGCCCGGAAGGTCAGTAGTGCCAGCGCGGGGTGCCACCCGCGTCACGGTCGCAGTGGATCACCCGGCGGGCGTCGTCGCGGGTGGCCATCCCCAGATGGGCTCGCTTGCAGAACTGGCCGGCCCGGTACCGGTTTCCGGCCGGTGAGCGCAGGTCCGGCAGCGTGGCCGCGGTGGGGGTCGGCTGCTGTGCCGCCGGTGTCGAGGGACGAGCGGCCGGGGTCGCGGGCGGAACGGCGGGCCGTGCGGGCGTCGCCGGGGCCGTGGTCGGCGCGGGGGCGGTGTGCGAGACGGCCGGCGAGGACGTGGTCGGGCTCGGAGCGGGTGAGGACGTGCGGCTCGGGGACGGCGAGGCCGTCGCCGACGAGGTGGCCGGCGCGGGGCTGCGGTCGGCGGCCGTCTCCGAGGTGTCGGCTCCGGAGCAGCCGGCGAGCGCCAGCAGCCCGGCGACCGCCCATACGGCCGCCCGCGTCACCGCCCTGCGCCGGCCGTTCCGTCCGCCCCGCCCGTGCCCCGGCCCGCCGGCCGGTCCGTCCGCGCCGGGGCGGCCCGCTCTGCCGCCGCCCGTCGTGCCCGTGCCGATGCTCGTGTTCTTCAACGCCTGCCTCACAGAGGGATGGTGTGGATGCTGACCGTGTGGGGGGGGCGTGGGGGTTGTGGGAGGAGGAGTCGGCGGGGTCACGGCCGAGGGGCGCGCGGCCCGCCGGTCCACCGCGCCGGGGAGGCGGACCCGTGCAGCGGCTGTCGGCACACCGAGGCGGACAAACCGCGCATGTTTCCTCCTGACAGGACAGCGGCGGACATTGCCGGAGGTGAGCGTATACAGCGGTATCGCCGCACGCATGCCCGAGGGAACAGAGAGACACAATCGTTGCCGAACGAACGGACGGTGGAACGGCGAACGGCTCCCCGTCGCACGGGGCACATACGCGGGCACATACGCGGGCACACAGCACTGTGGCGGTGGAGCCGCCCGAGGACGGCTCCACCGCCACAGCGGTGCGGACGTTTACGCGTCGGCGCTGATCATGCCGCCGGCGCTGAGCACGATGTACGAGCCGTTGGCGTCGAGCCCGACGTCGTGCCCGTCGGTCTCCAGCGTGGCGGCCACCCCGTCGTTCCCGATGATCTGTGCCCGGTAGCGCAGCTCACCGAGCTTGCTGACCTTGGCCGTCCAGCCGCCCGCGATCTTGAAGGTGCCCGGTCCCTGCTGTCCGCCGCCCATCCAGGAGTGGACCTCGCCGCCCAGGGTGAGCACGACGGACATGTCGTTGGCGTTCAGCCCGGCGTCGTGCTTGTCCGTCTCCAGCGTGGCCAGGACCGAACCGCGGCTGACGATCTTGGCGCGGTAGTGCTGTTCGCCCAGCTCGTAGATCTCGGCTGTGCTGCCGTCCACCAGCTTCTCGGTGCGGTCCGGGGACCCCTTCTCGGCGGCCGCGCTCCGGGTGCCGGTCTCCTCCGCGGACGACCCGCTCTGCGCGCCGACCCGGTCCTTGCCTGCCGTCGTCCGGTCGCCTTCGCTGTCCGCACCGCCGTGTTCCGTGGAGGAGGCGGCGGCGGAGGCGGAGGAGTCCTTCTTGTCCGACGCACCGTCCGAGTCCCCGCCCTGGCAGGCGGTCAGCGAGAGCGCCGCGGCGACGGCGACGGCCACCAGGCCGGCGGAACGGACGGTACGAGTACGGCGAGTGATCATGATCAAGGCCCCCCAGGGTGGTCAGGTTCCGGCTCCCCGTTCCAGCGCGGGTGCCGGCCGCAAACTGCTGTCTGCTCCCCCTGTGAGATGGCCTCCGGGCAGGCGTTGTTCACCGGTTCGTGTCCGCATTCGGTAACAGCCGCCGGCCGCCTGCCGGTCAACCGCCGGACCTCTCCTAGCCCATGGGGATCGTCGTCAGGAACTCACCGACCCACGCGAGCAGTTCACGGCCGGTGAGCGGCTTGCTGCCGATGCCCTGGGGCTTCGGGCGGGGGACGAGGACCTGGTGGGTGGCGCCCTTGATCACGGAGCCGGGGTAGATCCGCTTGAGCCGCAGCTCCTGGGACTCGCGCAGTTCGACGGGGCTGAAGCGGATGTTGTTGCCCTGGAGGGTGATGTCGGTGACACCGGCCGCGCGGGCCAGCATCCGCAGCCCGGCGACCAGCAGCAGATTCTCCACCGGCTCGGGCAGCGGGCCGTAGCGGTCGGCCAGCTCCTCGCGGACGGCCTTGATGTCCTCCTCGGAGGTGGCGGCGGCGATGGACCGGTACGCCTGGAGCCGCAGCCGCTCGCCGGGCGCGTAGTCGTGCGGGACGTGCGCGTCGACCGGCAGTTCGATCTTCACCTCCGGCGGTGCCTCCTCCGGCGCCTCACCGGACTCCAGCGCCGCGCGGTAGTCGGCGACGGCCTCGCCCACCATCCGGACGTACAGATCGAAGCCGACGCCCGCGATGTGCCCGGACTGCTCGCCGCCGAGCAGATTGCCGGCGCCCCGGATCTCCAGGTCCTTCATCGCGACGTACATGCCGGCGCCCATCTCGGTGTGCTGCGCGATGGTGGCGAGCCGCTCGTGCGCCGTCTCCGTCAGCGGCTTCTCCGGCGGGTAGAGGAAGTAGGCGTATCCGCGTTCCCGGCCCCGGCCGACCCGGCCGCGCAGCTGGTGCAGCTGGGACAGGCCGAAGGTGTCGCCCCGTTCGACGATGAGGGTGTTGGCGTTGGAGATGTCGATGCCGGACTCGACGATCGTCGTGGAGACCAGCACATCGAACTTCTTCTCCCAGAAGTCGACGACGACCTGCTCCAGCGCCTGCTCGGACATCTGCCCGTGCGCGGTGGCGATCCGCGCCTCGGGCACGGTCTGCCGCAGCCGGGCCGCCGCCCGGTCGATGGACTCGACCCGGTTGTGGATGTAGAAGACCTGCCCCTCGCGCAGCAGTTCGCGCCGGATCGCGGCGGCGATCTGCTTGTCCTCGTAGGGCCCGACGAAGGTGAGCACCGGGTGCCGCTCCTCCGGCGGCGTGGTGATCGTCGACATCTCCCGGATGCCGGTGACGGCCATCTCCAGCGTGCGCGGGATCGGCGTCGCGGACATGGTCAGCACGTCCACGTTGGCCCGCAGCTTCTTCAGCTGCTCCTTGTGCTCGACACCGAACCGCTGCTCCTCGTCGACGATGACGAGCCCCAGCTCCTTGAACTTCGTCTCGGACGAGAACAGCCGGTGCGTGCCGATGACGATGTCGACCGTGCCGTCGCGCAGCCCGTCGAGCGTCGCCCGGGACTCGGTGTCGGTCTGGAAGCGGGACAGCGCGCGGACGTTGACGGGGAACTGCCCGTACCGCTCGGTGAAGGTGCCGTAGTGCTGCTGCACGAGCAGCGTGGTCGGCACCAGCACGGCGACCTGCTTGCCGTCCTGCACGGCCTTGAACGCGGCCCGCACGGCGATCTCCGTCTTGCCGTAGCCGACGTCGCCGCAGATCAGCCTGTCCATCGGGACGGACTTCTCCATGTCCTCCTTGACCTCGCCGATCGTGGTCAGCTGATCGGGGGTCTCGGCGTACGGGAAGGCGTCCTCCAGCTCCCGCTGCCAGGGGGTGTCGGAGCCGAACGCGTGCCCGGGCGCGGCCATGCGCGCGCTGTAGAGCTTGATGAGGTCGGCGGCGATCTCCTTGACGGCCTTCTTGGCTCGGGCCTTCGTCTTCGTCCAGTCGGCCCCGCCGAGCCGGTGCAGGGTGGGCTGCTCGCCGCCCACGTACTTGGTGATCTGCTCCAGCTGGTCGGTGGGCACGAACAGCCGGTCGCCGGGCTGGCCGCGCTTCGCCGGCGCGTACTCCACCAGCAGGTACTCGCGGGTGGCGCCCTGCACGGTGCGCTGCACCATCTCGATGTAGCGGCCCACGCCGTGCTGCTCGTGGACGATGTAGTCGCCGGGCTGGAGGGTGAGCGGGTCGATCTGCTTGCGGCGCCGGGCCGGCATCCGCGCGGTCTGGCTGCCGGCGGCCTTCTGGCCGGTGAGGTCCGTCTCCGTGAGCACGGCCAGCTTCAGGCCCGGCGCGAGGAAACCGTTGTCGAGGGAGCCGCAGGCGACGTGCACGAGCGACGGGTCGAGCGTCGCCAGGTCGGGCCCGGCCAGACGGGCCGGCACGTCCTCGTTGCCGAGCACCTCGACGGTGCGGGCGGCCGGGCCGTGCCCCTCGGTGAGGTAGACGCACCGCCAGCCCTCGGACAGCCAGCGCCGGGTGTCGGCCAGGGCACGCGCCGTGTCGCCCCGGTAGGTCTCGGGCGCCTGGAGGCCCAGCTGGAGGCTCTCCTCCCCCGGCTCCTCGGCGTCCAGCTCGGTGTCCGTGCCGAACTGGCTGACCGTCCACCACATCATGCCCAGCTCGCGGGCGTGCTCGCGGATGTCCGCGATACCGCGCAGCGAGGCGGCGCCGACGTCGATGGGCGCCCGGCCCTGCGCGTCGTCGCTCATGGCGGCCGCCGCCCAGGACGCCTGGAGGAACTCCTGGCTGGTGGCGACCAGATCGGCGGCCCGGGTCCGCACCCGCTCCGGGTCGCAGACGACGGTCATGCTGCCGGCCGGCAGCACGTCCAGCAGCAGCTCCATCTCGTCGACGAGCACCGGGGCGAGGGACTCCATGCCGTCCACCGCGATCCCCTCGGCGATCTTGCCGAGGAGTTCGTGCAGCTCCGGGTGGTCGGCCGCCAGCTCGGCCGCGCGGCGCCGCACCTCGTCGGTGAGCAGCAGCTCCCGGCACGGCGGCGCCCACAGACCGTGCTCGGCGACCTCCATGGAGCGCTGGTCGGCGACCCGGAACCAGCGGATCTCCTCGACCTCGTCGCCCCAGAACTCCACCCGTACGGGGTGCTCCTCGGTCGGCGGGAAGACGTCGAGGATGCCGCCGCGCACCGCGAAGTCCCCGCGGTTCTCCACCAGTTCGACCCGCGAGTAGGCCGCGGCGGACAGCGCCTCGACGGTCTCCTCCAGATCGGCCTCCTGGCCCTGCCGCAGCGCGACCGGCACCAGATCGCCCAGGCCCTTGACCTGCGGCTGGAGCACCGAGCGGATCGGCGCCACCACGACGGAGACGGGGCCGGCCTGCGGGTCGGACGGATCGGGGTGCGCCAGCCTGCGCAGCACCGCGAGCCGCCGCCCGACGGTGTCCGAGCGGGGGCTGAGCCGCTCGTGCGGCAGGGTCTCCCACGACGGGTACTCCACGATGCCCTCGCCGGGCAGCAGCGAGCGCAGCGAGGCGGCCAGATCCTCGGCCTCCCGGCCCGTCGCCGTCACCGCCAGGACCGGACGCTGCGCGGAGCGGGCCAGCGCGGCGACGGTGAACGGCCGGGCTGCGGAGGGGCCCACGAGGTCGACGTGGTGGCGGTTGCCGTCGGCGGCCGCCTTGACGGCCTCCGCCAGGGCGGGGTCCTGGGTGACGGCATCGAGCAGACCGTGCAGGCTCATGGGGCTGTTTTCCGTCCGGGAAGCGCGGGGTGGGCACGACGAAGAACCCGGCGCGCGCGGCGGGCCGGGGGTTCTTCCAGCGTACGCCGCGTCCCCCGAATGCCGCCCGGCCACAGCGGAAGCCCCAGGTGAGGCCGCGTGCAGCCCGGACGCGACCCGGCCCCGCCCGGGCCGCCCCGCCCCCTCCCGGCCGGGGCGGACCCGCGCACGAGCGGTCGGCGGCGGCGCACACGGCCGTGCCCCCGCCGGACGGGCAGGGGCACGGCCGTATACGGAGCGTGTACGGGAAGGGGCGGGAACGGGGCCGGTGCGGGGCGGCGGCTCAGTCCTGGCCGGCGCCGCCCTGGGCGCCGCCGCCCGGCAGGGAGGCCGAGGGGGCCACGTCCTCCACGGCCTCCACGGCCTCCACCTCTTCGTCGGGCACCTCACCCGCGCGGCCGGTCAGCGCCGCCAGGGAGGAGCGGACATGCGCCATGTGCCGCCGCAGCTCCTCGGTGCGCTCGTCGTGCTCCCGCAGCACCCGCTCCGTCTCGCGCTGGATGCCCTCCTCCCGGACACGGGCCTGCGCCAGCAGCTCCTCGCCCTGGGCCGAGGCGTCCTCCGCCCGGTGCCGGGCGGCCTCCTCGGCCTCGGAGTACGTCCTGCGGGCCTCGGCGAGCACCCGCTCGCCGCGGTCCTCCATCTCGACGACGCGCGCGTCCGTCGCCGCCTCCTGCTGGGCCAGCTCCCGGTCCAGCGCCTCCGCCTCGGCCGCCTGCTCCTCCTCCTGCTGCTCCAGCAGGGCGGCGCACTGGCGGGACATCTCCTGGAGCGCCTCCGCCGCCTCCCGCACCAGGCGCTCCGCGTAGGCGCGGGCGTCGGCGCGCAGCTCGTCGGCGCGTTCCGACGCCTCCTCCACGGTGCGCTCCGCCGCGGCCTCCGCCTCGGTGCGCTGCCGGGCCGAGGCGTCCCGGGCCGCGTCCCGGATCCGGTCCGCCTCCGTCTGCGCCTGCTCGGTCACCTCCTGGGCCTCGCCCTCGGCGGCAGCGCGGAGCGCCTCGGCCTCCGCCTCGGCCGTGGCCAGCAGGCCCTGGGCGCGTGCGCCGAGCGCCTCGTACGTCTGCGGGGGCATCGACGCCGCGATACCGCGCAGCCGCTCCGCCTCCTGCGCCTGCTCCTCGGCGAGCGCCGTCAGCTGCGCGACCCGTTCCCAGGCCGCCTCGCGCTCCTCGTTCAGATCGGTGACGCGGCCGTCGACCTGCTCGGGCCGGTACCCGCGGCCCCTGACGACGACGAAGCCGTGCGGCGACGACGCACCCATATCGAGCCCCTTACCTCAGCGACGACACTTCCGGGCAGAATCTCAGCTTTCTCGGCATGCTCGACATGCTTGGCATGCTTGGCATGCTCGGCATTTCAGCGAACTCGAATGATTTCGAGCGAGAGACATGAGAGGGCCATAACGCCACACTCCGCCCGACTCCAGGATGCGTCACGTCACCCGCACGGCTGTAATCGGCACATCCCGGCGCAACTGATCAAAAAGCTCGCGTGCCCTGGCCCGGTCCCAGGCCACGACCTCGCCCGCCCCCGGCACGCTGAGCCCCGGATTCGCCACCGGGACCGTCGCCGTCCCGCCGTCCCCGCCCGTCAGCCCCCTGACCTTCCAGGCCATCCGTGCGAGTGACAGGACATCGGTCCCCTCGTCGACGGTGACGGCGTCCAGGGCCGCGCCGAGGAACGGATAGAACCGCCACGGGTCGGACACCACGCTCGCGCCCGTCCCCTCGTGCACCAGCGCCCGCAGCAGCATGCGCTGCCGCTCGACCCGGCCCAGATCGCCCCGCGGATCGCTGTAGCGGGCGCGGACGAAGGCCAGCGCGTCCCGGCCGTGCAGTGTCTGGCAGCCGGCCCGCAGATCGGCGCCCGACTTCTCGTCCCGCAGCGGCCTGCGCAGACACAGGCGCACCCCGTCCAGCGCGTCCACGACCCGGGTGAAACCGAGGAAGTCGATCTCCGCGTAGTGGTCCAGCCGCAGCCCGGTGGCGTCCTCGACCGTCCGCGTCAGCAGCTTCGGACCGCCCCGCGCATAGGCCGAGTTGATCTTCCCGCGGCCGTGGCCGGGGATCGGCACATAGCTGTCCCGCGGAATGCTGACCAGATACGGGCCCGAGGCGCCGTGGTGCAGCACCATCACCGTGTCCGTGTTGCGCCGGCCGCCGCCGCCCACATGCAGCTCCTGCCGCTCCTTCCGGGTCAGGTCGGAGCGGGTGTCGGAGCCGATGATCAGCCAGTTGCTGCCCTTCCCCGGGGCCGGGCGGCCCGGGTGATCGGCCAGCGCCGGGGTCTGCCGCAGCCGGTCGTCCGCCCACAGATAGGTGCCGGCGAGCCCGCACACCGCCACCACGACCAGGACGAGCAGCACGAGCAGCGTCCACCGCAGCCAGGTGCGCCACCGGCCGCCGCCCGGCCCCCGGCGCCGGGACCGGTAGACCGTGCTCGTGTACTCCCCGCCGTGCATGCCCCGACGGTCGCGCACCACGGCCGCGCCCGCGCGCGGGACTGGTCCGTACGGCCGCAGCACGCCGGCACCGGGCGGACCCGGCGTCCCGGCAGCGGCGGGACGGGCCGTCGCGGCGGGCGGACCGCGGGCCAGGCACACGGTCAGGCCGAACAGACCGTCAGGCCGAACAGACCGTCAGCCCGAACAGACCGTCCGAGCCGGGCGGACCGTCAGGCCGTGCAGGCCATCAGGCGGAACAGATCGCCGGGGCCAGGCAGACCGTCAGGGCCGAGCGGGCCATCGGAGCCGGGCGGACCGTCAGGCAGAGCAGGCCATCAGGCAGAGCAGGCCGTCGGAGCCAGGCAGACCGTCAGAACAGGCCGTCCCACATCTGTTCGAGCAGCACCGCCCACCAGTTGTCCGGCGAGGAGAGCGCCGCCGCGTCCAGCGCCGCCAACTGGGCCTGGAAGTCCACCGTCCAGCGCCCGGCCTGCTCCTGCGTCAGCCCGTACCGCAGCCGCCACATCCGGCCCAGCATCGCCATGCAGCGCACGAACTCCGGCAGCCCGGTGTTCACGAACTGCGGCGGCTGCGACTGGCCACCCGGGCCGGGCTCCAGCGGGACCGCCACGATGTGCGCCGTGCCGTACTGGACACACAGCTGCTTGCCGAAGTCCGAGCCCATCACCAGATACGAGGCCGCATCCGACGCCGGCTGGACGCCCCGCTCCTGCGCCAGCTCCGCCAGCGTCGGCACCGGACGGCCCGGCTGCGCCTGCCCCCAGAAGAACGGGCCCATGTCGACCGGCACCCCGGCCCACACCAGCGTCTGCGCCACGATGTCCGGCACACCCTGCCGGGAGACCGCACGCTGATCGAACCGGAAGACCCCCTGCGGACCGAACGCCTGCATCAGTTCCTGGCCGATCGCGTCCGGCGGGACGGGCGGCGCCGGCGGGATCTGGTGCGGCGGCGGCAGCGGCACCCGGTTCGGCGCCGGACGCGCCGGACCGTCCGCGACCTGGTGCAACTCGCCCTGGTGCTCGATCAGATGACGCATGCCCTGCTGCCGCGAGGCGTGGTCCGTGCCGTACGAGGCGGTGTGGCTCACCCGCACCTGCGGCCAGGTCTCCCGGATCATCCGGGTGCAGTACCCGCCCGGCAGATCGCAGGACTCCAGCTCCGTGTGCAGCTCCAGCACCTGCTGCGGAGGCACGTTCATACCGCGCAGCTCGTGCAGGATCTGCCACTCCGGGTGCGGCAGACCCGGCGCCGAGCGGCGGATGAGCTGCTGCTCCGAGCCGTCGTGCGCGCGGTAGCGCAGCACGGCCATGTAGCCGGGCCCGACCGTCGGCTGGCCGGACGGCTGCGGATACCCGTACGCCGGAGCGGCGGGCTGCTGCGGCTGCGGAAAGCCGTAGGCGCCGCCCGGCGGCGGGGTGCCCGGCGCCGCGGGCGGCGGCGTACCGGGAGCACCCGACGGCGGAGCGCCTGGAGCGCCCGGAGCGGCCGGCGGCGGGCCGGGAGCCGGGGGCGGAGTGGAGCCGCCGGGACCCGCCAGCATCGTCGCGGCCTGGTGCACACCGCCCGCGCCGCCGGCGGAACCACCGGAGGCGTCACCGGGCGGGCCGCCCGCGCTGCCGGAGCCGGGCGGCGACACCGTGCCGTGTCGGCCGCTCTCCTTGATGTCGTCCGCCGAGACCATCTGCGTCGGCACATAGCCGCCACCGGGCGCGCCCGGACCGCCGGGGGCACCCGGGGCCGGCGGAGGCGGCGGCGTCGACGACGAAGGGGCCGCAGAAGACGCGGCGGACGAAGACGCAGACGAACCGCCGCCCTGCGTGCCCGCGCCCGGGCGGGCGCCCGGCGTCCCCGGCGCGCCCGGAGGCGGCGGCACGGACGGGCCCGAACCGCGCGACGAGCGCGAGGGGGCCGCACCGCGCGGCGCCCGGCTCGTGGCGGCGTCCGCGATGTCACCGGCGCCGGGCGGGCGCGGCGCCGCGGGAGGCGGCGGAGCCGGCGAGCCGCCGCCCTGCGAGGGCTCGGCCAGCATCGTGGCGGCGTGGTGCACCCCGCCGCCGGTGCCCGCACCGGAGTCCGGCGCCCCGGGGCCGCCCGGCGACTCGCCGTCACCGGCCCGCGGAGCTGTCGGAGCGTCCGGGCCGCCGGACGGAGAAGAAGAGGACGGCTGAGACGGCTGAGACGGCTGCGCGGCGGGCCGTTCGCCGTCGGACGGCTCGTCCACCTGGGGCGCCACCGTCGTCCTGGGCAGCGCACTGCCCTCCGGCATCAGCGCGGTCGGCGCCTCCGAGGACGCGCTCGGCGGCGGCTCGTCCTCGTCGCTGCCGGTGATCGGCGGCGCGAACACCGTCGCCGGAGGAGCCTGGGCCTCGCCGTCCGCGCTGCTCGTGTCCGCGCCCGCCCAGGGCCCGGCACCGGACGGCGGCCCGGGCGTACCGGGCCCCGCCTCCGCCCCGGCCGCGGCAGGAGAAGGAGCGGCGGGCGGGGAGGGTGCCGGGGGCGGAGGCGGCGTGGGCGGTGCGGGTGCGGCCGGTGCGCCGGCGTCCGGGGCGCCCTCCGCGCGGCGGTCGGGGATGCCCATCTGATCGGCCGCCTGCTGGAGCCACTCCGGGGGCGTCAGCAGGAACGACGTCGCCTCCAGATCCAGCCGCTGCGCGGGCGCCTGCGCCGGCACCGGCTGCTCCGGACGGCCGCCGTACTCCTCCTCGTACCGGCGGATGACCTCGCCCACCGGCAGCCCCGGCCACAGCGTCGACTCCCCGCTGTCCCGCGCGATGACCAGCCGGACGCTCCCGCCGTCGGACACCGGGCCGCCCGCGCGGTCCTCCGCCCACGCGACGAACCCCAGGGCGAACTCGCGTACCTGCACCTGGCGGTGCTGATAGCCCGGCACGTCCCCGTTCACCCAGCGCTCGGCGCGCTCCTGGGCCTGCGCCAAGGTCACCATCGCGCTCTCACCTCTCCACAGGGACGGCACGCGCGAAGCCGCCGTCCACCATCAGGTTCGCCACGGTCTCCAACTCCGGCGGGGACCCGGCCAGCCGCAGCAGGAACTCGTCGAAGTCCGCGCCGCACGGCCGCAGCAGCCGCTCCACCCGCTCCTGGACGACCATCCCGTCCGCGTCCCGCGCGTCGTCGAACGCGCAGAACCACACCGAACCGAGGGACTCGCCCTTCACCTTCACCGCGATCAGCCCGCCCTGGACGAAACCGACGCCCAGGAAGTCCTTGGTGAGGTGGTCGCGCAGGCACTTGTTGACGTAGACGAGGTCGTTCACCGCCGCCTCGTCCCGCACCGTGAAGAACGGCTGGTCCACCAGCAGACCCAGCTCGGCGTCCAGCGCCACACCGTGCGGCGCGCAGCCGCCCGCCGCCTTCAGGAAGGTGCGGTACGCGCCCGGCAGCCGGTACCCCAGCCGCTCCTCGGCATCCACCACCTGCTGCTCCGGGACGGCCGGACCCCCGCCGTGCGGCACCTTGAAATGCGCGGGACGCGTCTCCTGCAACGGCCGGGTGCCCGTCTTCGCATGGTCGACAGCCGCCGTCGCCAGCCCGCCGTGGTGCCGCAGCAGCGCCTTCACCTCGACCGGGATCAGCTCCATCCGGCGGCTGCGCACCACGTGGTGCCACGTCCAGCCGTGCGGCGTCGCGACAGCCGGCAGCTCAGCCCACAACTCGTGCCCCGACGCGTGCAGCGCCGCGTTCGCCGAGACGAAGTCCGTCAGCCGCAGTTCGTCGCCGCCGAACCCCTCCGGCGGCTCGGCGATCTCCGCCGCGGCACGCGCGTACGCGGAGAAGTCCGGATACCCGTACGGATCGACCCGGACCCCCTGGGGATACCGGGCCGCCCTGACCGGATCCGGGAAGTTCACGACCTGGCCGGCGTACGCCCGGTTCGGAGGCGCCGCTTCGCTCCCGGCGCCTCCCTGGCCGTCTCCCGGGCCCTGGGGGCCGGGAGGTGCCCCCAGCCCGAGCGGACCTGTCGTCATGGCGGTAGCCCCCTGCTGCTTCTGGCTGGTACCGAACAGCCTATGCGGTACGGCGACAGCCGGTCACCGCCCCTCGGCCGACGCCCGGCCCGCCCCGACCGGTCCGCCACGGCCGTCCCCGGCCCCGCGGGACGACCGTGAACACCGCCTCTTCACCGACCGGTTCGTCCCGAAACCCGCCGGATCGAAGGAAAACCACCGGCGGCCGGCGCCGATACGGAGAACACGGAGAACTCCGCCTCCCGAACCCCCGGAGCCCCGGGCTCCGCGCCCCCCACCCGCCACCGGAGGCGGACGCACCACACCGCCTCCAGCGCACCGCCACCCCCTCCGCGCGCCACCCGCGCCCACCCCCGCACACGACGCGTTGAAACCCCGCCGGCCGCCCAAACCCCCTTTCCCGTGAACCCACTTGAGCGCCGTCGAACACGCCCCTCCCCGTGGGCACAACCCCCGCGGCGGAAATGCTGCACACACCGCACACACACCGCCGCCACACATCCCCGACAGGAACGGCGGAATGATCGACTCATGCCCCACACTGCATACTTGGCGCTGATCCCCGGCACAGAGGGGGACGCACGGGGAGGAAGCTCCAACATGCACACCGCTCAACAACCGCACAGCCGGCCAGGACAGCACCCCGCCCAGGACCCGGCCACCGGCACCGCACACGGCACACCCGCCGCCCGCCCGGCACACCAGCACGACCCCCGCGTCAGCTGGACCTCCGGCGCCGACACCCTCGCCGCCACCGCCCCCGTGCTGCGGCAGCGCCGCGACGGCATCCTCCCCGCCGTCGCCGCCGCCCTGTCCATCCGCGGCGAAACCCTCACCTGCACCGGCAGCCGCGGCGACCAGCCCCCCGCACACCACCCCCTCGTCCAGGACTTCCTCGACACCCTCACCACCGACCACCGCGCCCGCCACACCGGCCGCTGCCCCGAAGCCGCCCTCCTGTCCCGCTATCTGACGGCCACCGAAGCCGCCCGCGCCGACAAACGCGCCGCCCGCCGCCCCACCCGCAACGGCGGCTCCGGCAAAGCCGGCAAGAACACCCGCGCCCCCAAACCCCCCAAGCCGCTCACCCTCAGCGAGGCCAAGCGCGCCCTCAAGCACGCCAAGCTCACCGCGCGCCGCATCCGCGAGGACGGCGACCCCCTGCACGGCACCTACGCGCCCCCCTGCCGCTCCTGCACCGCCCTCCTCGCCCACTTCGGCGTCCGGCCCGTCGACCCGGCCCAGGAGAGCGCCTCGTGAGCACCACCACGCGCTTCCCCGTCGCCGTCGACGACCCGCTGCGCACCGCAGGCTGGGAGCCCGGCCGCTGGGACATCCGCCAGGCCGAACTGTGGGCCGACACCCTCCGCGCCCACGTCTCCCCCGCCGGCCACCGGCACGCCGTCTTCCCCGCAGCCGTCGAGGTCTGGGCCGAGTTCGGCGGACTCGACATCGTCCCCACCGGGCCCGGCCGGCACCTCGCGCCCTCCACCGTGCGCATCGACCCCCTCACCGGGCTGCACGCCGCCCGCACCTTCGGCGACCTCGGCCGGGCGCTCGCCACCGAGATCTGCCCGCTCGGCACCGACGGCGAAGGCGAGGCCCTCCTCGCCATCGACGCCCAGCGCCGCGTCTACAGCCTCGACCCCACCGGCGACTGGTACCTCGGCCCCGACTTCGACACCGCCCTCTCCGCCCTCCTCATGGGCCTCACCCCCACCAAACTCACCGCCCCGACGAACCCGAACCCGACCCCGGCAGCCTCGCCCGCTCCGGCCTCTCCGCCCGATCCGACCGCCTCGTCGGCCCAGTCCACCGCTCCCGTCGCGGAGGAATGACACGCGTCCGGCACAAGACGCGTCCAGGACAAGGGTTTCCGGGCCGGACGCACGCGAGGCGCAAGGCACACCGGGCATTTCGCGGCGGACCTGGCATACGGCATGTCGGACACACATACGTCCGGCGCGAGACACGTCGGACACGAGGCACGTCAGGCACAGGGGCACCGGTGCAAGGCGCTCAGGCGCAAAGGGCAACGGCGCGAGGCAGGTCAGGCGCAGAAGGCACCGAACGCGAGGCACACGGACACCAGGCACCCCCGGTACGAGGCGTGTACGGGTGCAGGGAGACGGGCCGGGCGGCGGGTCGGGTCAGGAGCGGGCGTACGGGATGATCGCCGAGACCCGGAAGCCCCCGGCGTCCGTCGGGCCCGAGACGAACCCCCCGCCGAGCGCGGTCACCCGCTCCCGCATCCCCACCAGGCCATTGCCCCCACTGGGCAATCCGGCCTCCACCGCACCGTCGACCGCCGGTTCGTTCTCCACCTGGAGCGCCACCTCCGCCGCACGGTGCGCCACCCGCACCCGCGTCGCCGCGCCCGCCGCATGCTTGTGGACGTTCGTCAACGCCTCCTGCACCACCCGGTACGCGGTCTGCTCCACCGGCTCGGGGCACTCGCGCACCGGCTCGCCCTCCACGCTCAACTCCACCGTCATGCCCGCCGCGCGCGACTGGCCGACCAGCACGTCCAGCTCCGCCAGCCGTGGCGCCCCCACGCCCGCGACGGCCTCGGCCACACCGGAACCGGCACCGCCGACCGCCGCCGAGGGCGACCGCCCGGCCCCCGCGGCACCGGACGCCGAGCCCACACCCGCGCCCCCGGAAGCAGACACCGTCCCGCCGCCGGACCCCGCCGGCGCGCCCCGCGGCCCGACCACACCGTCCCGTCCCGGCTCCGCGACGCCCGCACCGACGGCTGCGCCCTCCCCGCGGCCGGCGCCGTCCGCACCGTTCACACCATCCGCCGCGACCGCTTCCACGTCCACGTCCACGTCCACACCGTCCGGACGGACCGCGCCGACCGCAGGGGTCCCACCGGGCGCAACGTCCTCACCGGGCACCGCACCCCCACCGGTTCCGCTGGTCCCACCGGTCCCACCGGTCCCACCGGCCCCGCCGTCTGCACCGTCAGCGCCGTCAGCACCGTGAGCCCCCGCCGACGTCCCCCGGCGCGCCCCGGACACCCGCTGCCCGGCCGCACCGGACCCGGCACCGCGCTGCCCGGCCTCGGCACCGGCTCCGGCCCCGGCCGCGACCGGGAGCGCCCCGGCCGCCGCCCCGGACCTCTCGCCCGCCGCGGACTTCCCGGCATCCCCGGCCCGCAGCACACCGAGCATCGTGCGCAGCTCCTCCAGCGCCTGCCGCCCCATGTCCCCCACCAGGGCCGCGTTCTTCGACGCCTTCTCCGGGTCCTTCAGCGCGACCGCCTGCAACGCCGCCGCGTGCACCACCATCAGGCTCACCCGGTGTGCCACGACGTCGTGCATCTCCCGGGCGATCCGGGTGCGCTCCTCGTTCCGCGCCCACTCGGCGCGCTCCTCCGCACGGTCGGCCAGCAGCGACAGCTCCCGCTCCAGACCGTCAGCGCGTTCGCGCAGCGACTCCACCAGCCGGCGCCGCGCCCCCACGTACAGGCCCAGCAGCACCGGCGGCGCCGTCATCCCCACGGACCACAGCACCGACATCAGCGGCACGAACCACGCCGACGGGTTGAAGTCGGGATCCTGGCCGATGCCCTGGCCCAGCCGGACCATCACCATCACCAGCGTGCCCAGGGCCGCCATCGAGGCGAGCAGCCCCGTGATCCGGCGCGGCACCTCCGTCGCGGCCAGGGTGTAGAGCCCGACGATGCTCATCAGCGTGCCCATCTCGGCCGGTATCACCGCGATGGCCACCAGCACGACGGCGATCGGCCACCGGCGGCGCAGCACCAGCAGACCGCCCACCAGCAGCCCCAGCAGCACCGTGAGCGCCGTCGGAAGGCCCGTCTCCCGGGCGAAGCTCTCCCCCTGAAGACCGCATTCGGCGGCCGAGGCCACCCCCAGGAACACATCGAGAACCACGCTGCGCGGACGGCCCCACCACCACGGTGCGCCCCTGGCGCGGTTTTCCCCCGTCTCGGTCATACCGCCCAGCGTACGACCGGGCTCCACGCCCTTTCCGTGCGAGCCCCGGAACCCCCAGTTCCGTGCTTCTAGCCGTGACCTGCCTCTTTCGCAATCGAACAGAGAACCTGCACTCGAACCGCTGAATTGTGACCGTTTTCGGCAGAGCACAGGGCCTCGCTCCCGGAATCTGAATCCATGACCGAGACCCCCGAACCGCACCGGCCCCCATCGACACCAGGCACCCCGAGCACACCGGCCGCCTCCGGCACCTCCACCGCACACCCCGAACCCGGCGCACCCGCACCACCCGGCGGACCCGCACCACCCGCACCACCCGGCGGGCCCGCACCACCCGGTTCACCCGGCGGGCCCGACTCACCCGGCACGTCCGCCGAACCCACCGAACCCGCCGAACCCGCTGAACCCGCCGCGCCGGACGCGCCGACCGCGCCGGACGACCCCGAGTACGCACGCCTCCGCGAGCAGGCCCTCGCCCTCCGCCGCGCCGGGCTCAGCCGTCGCCGGATCCGCGACCGCCTCAAGATCGGCAACAACGACCTCCTCGGCCGGCTGCTGCGCGGCGAGCCCCCACCCGCCTGGACCCGCCGCCCCAACGCCAAGGACGACCTGCGCGCCCGCGCCCGCGAACTGCGCCTGCTGGGCTGGACCTACGACCGCATCGAGCTGGAGCTGGGCGTCTCCCGCAGCTCGGTCTCCCTGTGGGTACGGGACCTCCCGAGACCGAAGCCCCGCTACACCCCGGAGGAGCAGCGGGCCCTGATGCGGGAGGGGCTCGCGGAGCAGCGCAGAGCGCGCGACCGGCTGCGCGAGGAGACCCGGCAGCGGGCCCGCGAGGAGATCGGCCCCCTCACCGACCGGGAGCTGTTCCTGGTCGGGGTGGGGCTGTACTGGGCGGAGGGCAGCAAGAGCAAGCCCTACCGCCGGGAGGAGAACGTCGTATTCGTCAACAGCGACCCGGACATGATCCGTCTGTACCTGGCGTGGCTGGACCTGCTGGGCGTGGAAAGGGACCGTCTCCGCTTCACCGTCATGATCCACGAATCGGCCGATGTCCGAGCCGCCGAGCGGTACTGGGCCGACCTCGCGGCGGCCGGTCCCGAGTCGTTCAACAAGACGACGTTGAAGCGGCACAATCCCAGAACGGTCCGTAAGAACACCGGAGAGAATTACCGAGGGTGCCTGGTCGTGCGCGTCCGGCAGGGCGCCGAGCTGTACCGTCGCATCGAAGGCTGGTGGTACGGCATAGTGTTGGGGATCGATTCGGCAGCCGAGGCAGGTTGTCCGAATTGACCAACTTGCCATCCCCTGTGGTGTAATCGGCAACACAGTCCGCTTTGGACGGATCATTCCAGGTTCGAGTCCTGGCAGGGGAGCCCGCACGACAGCCTTTCCGGCTCCGCCGTTCCCTCACCGCCATGCCCCGCCCCCGCTTCAGGTGCGCAAACCCCCCGGTATCCTGCCGAACAGCACCCCACCCCCGAAGCCGAAGGGCACACCCGTGAGCGCCAATCGCCCGGCAGCCGTCGTCGTACTCGCAGCGGGTGAGGGCACCCGCATGAAGTCCGCGACCCCCAAGGTTCTGCACGAGATCTGCGGCAGGTCCCTCGTCGGCCATGTGGTGAACGCCGCACGGACGCTCGATCCCGAGCAGCTCGTGGTGATCGTCGGACACGGCCGCGAGAAGGTCACCGCGCATCTGGCGGAGACCGGCGCTGATGTCTCCACCGCCGTCCAGCACGAGCAGAACGGCACGGGGCACGCGGTGCGTACGGGCCTGGAGGAGCTGGGCCGTCAGGGCGCGGTGCTCGACGGCACCGTGCTGGTGACGTGCGGTGACACCCCGCTGCTGACGGGGGCGACGCTCCAGCGGCTGGCCGACACCCACACCGCGGACGGCAACGCCGTCACCGTGCTGACGGCCGAGGTGCCGGACGCGACGGGCTACGGCCGTATCGTCCGCGATCCGGCGGGCGGCGCCGTGACGGCGATCGTCGAGCACAAGGACGCGACGGTGGCGCAGCGGGCCATCCGGGAGATCAACTCCGGGGTGTTCGCGTTCGACGGCCGGCTGCTGTCGGAGGCGCTGGGCAAGGTCCGTACGGACAACAGCCAGGGTGAGGAGTACCTCACGGATGTGCTGGGGATCCTGCGCGAGGCCGGTCACCGGGTGGGGGCGGCGCTGGCGGACGATCACCGGGAGATCGCGGGGATCAACAACCGGGTGCAGCTGGCCGAGGCCCGGCGGATGCTGAACGCGCGGCTGGTCGAGGACGCGATGCTGGCCGGTGTGACGGTGGTCGATCCGGCGACGACGTGGCTGGACGCGGCGGTGACGTACGAGCCGGATGCGACGGTGCACCCGAACTGCCAGCTGCTGGGCGCCACTCATCTGGGCGCGGACTGCGAGGTGGGGCCGAATTCGCGGCTGACGGACACCCGGGTCGGTGCGGGCGCCTCGGTGAGCAACACGGTGGCGCAGGGCGCGGAGATCGGCCCGGAGGCGTCGGTCGGTCCGTACACCTATCTGCGGCCGGGTACGCGGCTGGAGCGGAAGGTGAAGGCGGGCAGTTTCGTCGAGATGAAGAACGCGGAGATCGGCGAGGCGACGAAGGTGCCGCATCTGTCGTATGTGGGCGATGCGGAGATCGGTGAGCACAGCAACATCGGTGCGGCGAGTGTGTTCGTGAACTACGACGGGGTGAACAAGCACCGGACGACGGTGGGCGCGCACTGCCGGACGGGCGCGGACAACATGTTCGTGGCGCCGGTCACGGTGGGGGACGGTGCGTACACCGCTGCGGGTTCGGTGATCACGAAGGATGTGCCGCCCGGTTCGCTGGCGGTGGCGCGTGGTCAGCAGCGCAATATCGCGGGCTGGGTGGCGCGGAAGCGTCCGGGGAGCGCGGCGGCGCAGGCCGCGGAGTCGGCGCAGGCAGCGCAGTCAGCGCAGGCGGAGGGCGAAGCCGCGGAGGGCTCGGAAGCTGCGCGGAGTGGCGGCGCGGAGGCGGAGAGGAACAGCTGACCGGGTATCCCGGGCGTGAAGGCGAACGCGTACGGTTGAGAGGGGCCGGATGAGCCATGCGGCCGGAAACCGACGCGCCGCCGATCCGGAACCGACGTGCCGCCGACCCGTCGCCGATCAGCCGCCGATGAACCAGCCGCTGTGCGGCGCACACACAGGGAGACAACAGCAGTGACCGGGATCAAGACGACCGGCGAGAAGAAACTGATGCTCTTCTCCGGCCGCGCTCACCCCGAACTGGCCGAAGAAGTCGCGAAGCAGCTCGGAATCGGCGTGGTCCCGACCAAGGCTTTCGACTTCGCGAACGGTGAGATCTACGTCCGTTTCCAGGAGTCCGCGCGCGGCGCCGACTGCTTCTTGATGCAGAGCCACACGGCTCCGATCAACAAGTGGATCGTCGAGCAGCTGATCATGATCGATGCGCTCAAGCGTGCCTCGGCGCGGAGCATCACCGTGATTGTGCCGTTCTACGGCTATGCGCGGCAGGACAAGAAGCACCGGGGCCGGGAGCCGATCTCCGCGCGGCTGATGGCGGACATGTTCCGCACGGCGGGTGCGGACCGGATCCTGACGGTGGATCTGCACACCGATCAGATTCAGGGCTTCTTCGACGGCCCGGTCGACCACCTGTTCGCGCTGCCGCTGCTGGCGGACTATGTGGGCGCCAAGGTGGACCGCGACAAGCTGACGGTCGTCTCGCCGGACGCCGGCCGGGTGCGGGTGGCGGACCGGTGGGCGGACCGGCTGGGTGCGCCGCTGGCGATCGTCCACAAGCGCCGGGATCCGGACGTGGCGAACCAGGTGACGGTGCACGAGGTCGTCGGCGAGGTGAAGGACCGGGTGTGCGTCCTGGTCGACGACATGATCGACACGGGTGGCACGATCTGTGCGGCGGCGGACGCGCTGTTCGCGAACGGTGCGGCGGACGTCATCGTGACGGCGACGCACGGTGTGCTGTCGGGTCCGGCGGCGGACCGGCTGAAGAATTCGAAGGTGAGCGAGTTCGTGTTCACGAACACGCTGCCGACGCCGGGTGAGCTGGAGCTGGAGAAGATCACGGTGCTGTCGATGGCGCCGACGATCGCGCGCGCCGTGCGAGAGGTGTTCGAGGACGGTTCGGTGACGAGCCTCTTCGACGAGCAGGCGTGAGGCCCCGCGCCCGGGGCTGTACGGGCGGTTTGTGATCGATTTCCGGCCGGCCTCTTTCGCCGAGTAGACTCATCGGGTCGCTCGGCGAGGGAGGCCGGTCGCGTGTGTGCGGTCGGCGGCTCCGTAATCGACGCGCGCTCTGAGTAGCAGGTCCGTCGGGACCGAGTGGCATGCACGTGTTGTTCGTTTCCGACTTCTACGAGGAGCGCAGATGGCTGACGTCAAGCTTTCCGCCACGGTCCGCAACGAGTTCGGCAAGGGTGCCTCCCGCCGGCTCCGCCAGGAGGGCAAGATCCCGGCCGTGGTCTACGGGCACGGTGCCGAGCCGGTGCACATCGCCCTGCCGAGCTACGACATGATGATGGCCCTGAAGACGTCGAACGTCCTGATCAACCTGGACATCGACGGCAAGCAGGAGCTGGTCATCCCCAAGGCGGTGCAGCGTGAGGCGATCCGCCAGTTCCTGATCCACGTGGACCTGCTGATCGTCAAGCGCGGCGAGAAGGTCAGCGTGGACGTGCCGATCCACATCGAGGGCGACCTGGGCCCGGGCCAGCACCTGCTGGAGCACGTCTACAACTCGCTGCCGGTCGAGGCCGAGGCCACGCACATCCCGGAGACGGTGACGGTGTCGGTCGAGGGCCTCGTCGCGGGTGACTCGGTGGCCGCCAAGGACATCAAGCTGCCGAAGGGCACGTCGCTGGCGATCGAGGGCGACGAGACCGTCATCCAGGTCCTGGCCGCGCAGGCCGAGGAGCCCGGCGAGGAAGAGGGCGGCGAGGAGGCCGCCGCCGAGTAACGTTCCTCGGCTTCTTCTCCTGCCGGGCCGTGGTGCCCGGCGTCCGTCCGCCCCCGCCCGGGTCGTGGTCCGCGCTGCGGGCCCGTCCGCGCGGGGGCGGCTTGCACGGTCCGGCCCGGCCCGGACGCCCTCCCCGGCCGCGCGCCGGGGCCCCTGAGACACCGACGGCACGGAAGGCACACAGATGACGGCGGCCGACAACGCGCCCTGGCTGATCGCCGGACTGGGCAACCCGGGACGCGAGTACGCCGGGAACCGGCACAACGTGGGCTTCATGGTGGCCGATCTGCTGGCCTCCCGGCTGGGTGGCTCGTTCCGCGCGCACAAGGCGGGGCGTGCGCAGGCGCTGGAGGGCCGGCTGGGTGTGCCGGGAGTCTCCAGCCACCGGGTGGTGCTGGCCAAGCCGATGGCCTTCATGAACCTTTCGGGCGGCCCGGTCAAGGGGCTGCTCGACTTCTACGGGCTGACGGCGGAGCGGCTGATCGTCGTCCACGACGAGTTGGACATCGACTACGGCACCCTGCGGCTGAAGCGGGGCGGCGGCGACAACGGCCACAACGGTCTGAAGTCCCTGACGAAGGTGCTCGGTTCGGACTACTACCGCGTCCGCTTCGGCGTGGGCCGCCCCCCGGGCCGTATGCAGGTGGCCGACTACGTCCTCAAAGACTTCTCCGGCCCGGAACGCAAGGAACTCGACTACTTCGTGGACCGCGCCGCCGACGCGGTGGAATCCCTCGCCACGGAGGGCCTGGAGCGCGCACAGGGCACGTTCAACAGCTAGGCACCCGGGCACCCCCTCATGCCCCCGGCCCCCTCATTCCCCACCGACTCCGCTCACAGCTTCCCGTCTCCCGCTCTCAACTGCACGGGCCCGTCGGGGAGTTCGTCTGCGCCCTCGCACTTATACCTGTGAGCGAGGGTCCGGGCGGTGTAGCCGGTGAGATCGGCGAGCTTCCGCATCCCCTTGTTGGCGGCCTTCACATTGGTCTCGCGCATCTTGGCCGCGCTGGATCCGACATTCATGTAGATGTGAGCCCTGGAGTTCTCTGAGCTGGGGCAGGGAATGTACAGACCGATCGTGCCGCCGTACTGCCAGGTGGCGCCGTAGGCAGGACCCAACTCCGCAACCTGCCTGTGCGACGCCTTCATTTCTTTCCGCGACTCACGTGCAGCGAGAAGTTCCTCGATCCGGAAAGAAACTCTACTGGTGTCTCCGGACAACTCGCAGACGGGAAACTCGGCCGGATACTCGGGTAATTCTCGATCAACCTTCGTCCGAAGCTTCCCCTCATCCTCTTCGAAAAACGGTTTGAAAACGCTACCGGAGAACGTACCCCTACAGACCCGTGAGGGGAGAGCCAGCTTCTCTTCCTCATCAACTGGCCACTGCCACCAGACAACCGATGCGGCAATCAGCACAACTACCGCGATGGGCAGGACGACGTACTTCCCCGGCCGACGACCGAACTTTCCCCGCACAGCCCCCATCTAATTACCACCTCGATGCGGGGCATTTTGGTCCACTTCTCCACTGACCAGGTTCCACACCCTGTTCTCGACCTGCGACAGCGGAACCCCACTCAACCCGGCATCCCGCCCCACAGACGCGGCAGCCCCACCCATCACATCACTTTCCTTCCTTTTCACTTCGGCAATGAATTTATCCCTCTCATCCAACACCTGCCGTGCAACCTCTTCGGGATTCTTTTCGTAACCGTCGAACACCTTCTCCTGCACCATATCCGCGACCTTCCCAGCGGCTTCACTACCGTAAGGAAGACGCCCTACTCCCATGTCAACAATTTCGCCGACAAATTCTCTTTTCTTTTCGAGTGCTTCGTTGTATCGCTCAGCAGCCCCCACCTTGTCCTCGGCCGCCTCGATACCATCCGCTCGCCCCTCTGCGGCCTGAGATATCACCCGCGCCCCCGGCCCCCGCATCCCCGCCGACTCCGCTCACAGCTTCCCGTCTCCCGCTCGCAACTGCACGGGCCCGTCGGGGAGTTCGTCTGCGCCCTCGCACTGGTACTTGTGAGCGAGGGTCCGGGCGGTGTAGCCGGTGAGGTGGGCGAGCTTCCGGACGGCCTTCTTGGCGCCCTTCGCATGCACATCGTCGATCTGGGCCGCGTTGAACCCGACATTCACAAAGATTTCGAGATGCGGCTTCTCTTCCGCCGGGCAGGGGATGTAGAGGCTGATCGTGCCGGAACTCCGCGAGTAAGCACCGTGAGCGGGACCCAGCTCGCCCACGTGCTTGTACTCGGCCTTCAGCTCTTCTCGTGACTCTCCGCCCTCGCTGCGCTTCTCGACACGAAAAGCCACTTTGTTGACGTCTGCACTCAACTCGCAGACCGGGTGCTCGCCAGGAGAGTCGGGGAAGTCGCGGTAGATGTGGGTACGGAGTTTCCCCGTCTCCTTCTCGAAAAGCGAATCGAGAGCCCTGCCGGAAAATGCTCCGCGGCATACCTTGGCGGGTAGGGTGAACTCTTCCTCTTCAGAGGTCGGCCACAGCCACCAGGTGACCGACGTGACGATCACAACGACAACCGCGACAGCCAAGATGATGTACTTTCCCGGCCGGATCCCGGACCCCTTCCTCACGTCATCCATTCCGGCCCCCTGTCCGGAACCGTCTTCCTGAATTTTTCCACTCGCGAAATCGACGGACATCGGATCGGTACAAGCGACCTTGGATTCCTTCATCTCTCCCCCCGGTGTGCTCAGTTGCGTCCCCCACAGGTCGAACTGACGGGTCAGTGCAGCAGCTTGGAAGTCTTGGAGGTGTCAACGGCTCTCCGCCCTTGACCCCCAGGACTGTAGTCGGTTGGTCACACACAGGGCAGGCCGTCCGGGCCTTCGGGGAGGTGAGGGGCGCAGCCGGTGACAAGCGCGGTCAAAGCGGACCGCGGAGGTTGACCGGTTGGTGGTGTGTCCTCAAGTATCGCGGCCATGTCAGGCAGAGCGACCCGTACCCGTACCCGGCGCAGCGGTATACGCAGGCTGGGGGAGAGCGCCTTCGGGGTGCTGCTCGTCGCGCGGGCCGGGCTGATGGCGTTGGTGGCTGTGGTGCTGGTCGTCGCGGGGGTGTGGGCCTCGTGGGGCAATGTCTCGACGGCGATGGCGGGGGATGTGCGCGGCACCGTGCGGATCGCGGAGTGCGGGGACGGCGAGTGTTCGGGGCCGTTCTCCGGTGCGGGCGACGGCGGTGGGGGGAAGCAGCCGGCGAAGGTGTCCGTCGCCGAGTTCGTCGCCGGGGAGCGGGGCGAGACGCTGGATGTGGCGGTGAAGCCGGGGTCGCGGCATGCGGTGCGGACGGGTCCTGCGGGGGTGTTGTACGCCTGGGTGCCGGTGGGCGGTGCGCTGCTGCTGGCCTCGCTGGTGGTGGCGGGCGGGCTGCGGATGCGGCGGACGGCGTGGGCGATGGGCCTGGGCGGAGCCTTGATCATGGGCGGGGCCTGGGCGCTGTTGAGCTTCTGATCAGCCGGGCTCGGGGCTGGACTCGGCCCCTGCCCGGACGCCTTGGCCTCGCCGCCGGTTCTGGTCATCCGGGCTGGGGCTGCCAGTCCGCCACGCAGGTGCCGGGGATCCGCAGGTCCGGCAGCGCTCCCATCCGGTCCGGGTCGAGGAGGTGGTGCGCCTCGTCCCACGGTGGGTCGGTCATCCCGCCATGGTGGCCGGTCGCCGGGGTCGGTGTCGCGGCCGTGGCCGGCCCGTCCGGGGTGTGCGCACATGCCGCGCCCGGCGGGACAACGGGTGTTCCGCCGGGCGCGGTGGGGAGCCGGTGGAGGGGTCAGCCGGTGTTGCGGAGGCCGGCGGCCACTCCGTTGACGGTGAGGAGCAGGGCGCGGCCGAGGTTCTCGTCCGGCTGGCGGCCCTCGGCGACGGTCTGGCGCTGGCGGTGCAGCAGGGAGACCTGGAGGTAGGAGATGGGGTCCAGGTAGGCGTCGCGGATCTTGAGGGTCTGCTTGAGGACGGGGTTGGCCTCCAGGAGTTCGCGCTCGCCGGTGATGCGGAGGACCTCATCGACGGTGAGGGCGTGTTCGGCCTCGATGCGGGCGAAGACGTGCTTCAGCTCGTCGGGGACGAGGGTGTCGACGTAGTGGCGGGCGATCCGCAGGTCGGTCTTGGCCAGCGTCATCTCGACGTTGGAGAGGAAGTTGCGGAAGAAGTGCCAGTGGGTGTGGGCCTCTTCGAGGACGCTGTCGAGCCCTGCCTCGCGGGCGGCCTTGAGGCCGGTGCCGACGCCGTACCAGCCGGGGACGATCTGGCGGGACTGTGTCCAGCCGAACACCCAGGGGATGGCGCGGAGTCCGTCGAGCCCGGCGCCGGTGTCGGGCCGGCGGGAGGGGCGGGAGCCGAGGTGGAGTTCGGCGAGCTGGTCGACGGGGGTGGAGGCGAAGAAGTAGGCGGGCAGGTCCTCGTCCTCGACGAGTGCGCGGTAGGCGCTGTGGGCCGCGTCGGAGACGGTGTCCATGGCGGCGTCCCAGCGGGCGAGCGCCTCGTCGGACTGGCGGGGCGCGGTGTGCAGGGCGGATGCCTGGAGGGTCGCGGAGACGGTGAGTTCCAGGTTCTCCCGGGCGAGCGAGGGCACCAGGTACTTGTCGGAGATGACCTCGCCCTGTTCGGTGACCTTGATCTCGCCTTCGAGGGTGCCCCAGGGCTGGGCGAGGATCGCGTCGTGGGTGGGGCCGCCGCCGCGCCCGACGGTGCCGCCGCGGCCGTGGAAGAGGCGCAGCCGGACGCCGTGCCGGTGGGCGACGTCGCGCAGCCGGCGCTGGGCGCGGTGGATCTCCCACTGGCTGGTGGTGATGCCGCCGAACTTGGAGGAGTCGCTGTAGCCGAGCATGACCTCCTGGAGGTCGCCGCGGAGGGCGACGAGGCGGCGGTAGGAGGGGTCGGAGAGCATCGCGTCGAGGAGGTCGTCGGCGATGCGCAGTTCGTCGGTGGTCTCCAGGAGCGGGACGATGCCGATCTTCGCCCAGCCGGCGTGCAGATCGACGAGTCCGGCCTCGCGGGCGAGGACGGCCGCGGCGAAGACGTCGTCGGCGCCCTGGCACATGGACAGGATGTAGGACTCGACGACTTCCGGGCCGAAGGTCTCCAGGGCCTTGCGGACGGTTTCGAAGACGCCGAGGGTGCGGGCTCCGGCCTCGTCGAGCGGCGCCGGGCGGGGCGCGAGGGGGCGGCGGGAGCGCAGTTCCTTGGCGAGGAGGCGCTGGCGGTAGTCGCGGGGCATGTCGGCGTAGCGCCAGGACTCCTCGCCCAGCCGGTCGAAGAGCTGCCCGAGGGCGTGGTGGTGGGCCTCGGCGTGCTCGCGGACGTCCATGGTGGCGAGCTGGAGGCCGAAGGCGGCCATGGTGCGCAGCACCCGCTCCAGCCGGCCGTCGGCGACGAGGCCGCCGCGGTGCTCGCGCAGCGAGTCCTGGATGAGGGCGAGATCGGCGAGGAGTTCGCCGGTGCCCAGGTAGTCCCGGCCGTCGGCGTGCGGGAGCTTCTCGGCGAGCCGGGTGCGGGTGTTGAGCAGCTTCTGCCGGATGCAGGTGGCCTTGAGCCGGTAGGGCTCCTCCTTGTTCAGCCGCTTGTAGCGGGGGCTGATCTCGGGGAGCCGGGCGAGGTCCTCCTCCAGCGAGGTGAGCAGGGCCTCGGTGGCGCCGCAGTTGCGGATGGAGTTGGACAGGGCGCCGCGCAGCTCGTCGATGTGGGCGAGCGCGTCGTCGATGCCGTGCTCGTGCTGGAGCAGCAGCACGTCCCAGGTGACCTCGGGTGTGACGTTGGGGTTGCCGTCCCGGTCGCCGCCGATCCAGGTGCCGAAGGTGACGGGGCGGGTGCCGGCGGGCAGCGGGGCGCCGGCGCGCTCCAGCTCGGCCGCGAGGTCCTCCAGGACGTCTCCGACGGCGCCGCGGTGCAGCTCGTCGAGGTAGTAGATGGCGTTGCGGGCCTCGTCGGCGGGTTCGGGGCGGGCGACGCGCAGCTCGTCGGTCTGCCAGACGAGGTCGATGTTCTCGGCGAGCCGCAGATCGGTGCGGCGGCGCTCGCCGGGGTCGGTCTCCTCCAGGAGTTCGGCGATGCGGCGCAGCTTGGTGAGCACGGAGCGGCGCGCGGCCTCGGTGGGGTGCGCGGTGAAGACGGGGCGGACGGACAGGTGGCGCGCGGTCTCGGCGAGGTGCTCGGGGTCGGCGTCCTTGAGCATGTCGGCGGTGCGGGCGAGGCTGCCGCCGCCGTCGGCGGTGCGGCGGGCACGCAGCTCGCGGCCGCGGTGCACCTGTTCGGTGACGTTCGCGAGGTGGAAGTAGGTGGAGAAGGCCCGCACGAGCTTGGTGGCGGTCTCCAGGTCGGTGCGGCCGAGGAGGGCGGCGGCCGCTTCGCCGTCGCTGCGGGTCAGCGCCCGGACGCGCTCGACCAGTTCGAGGAGTTCGGGGCCTTCCTGGCGGACCAGCGTCTCGCCGAGCAGATCGCCGAGGCGGCGGATGTCGGCGCGGAGCGCGGAGGTGGCGTCGGTGGTGTCCGCCGGCTCGGTGACGGTGGCTGCGGATCCTGGCCCGGCTGCCCGGTCGGTCTCCGGCTGGGGGCGGTTGCTGTCGGCACTGCTCACAGGTGCGGCTCCTTGCAGCTTCGCTTCTGGCAGGTGGCGGACCGCGCTGTCCGACGCCTCAAGGATAGGTCGCCCGTCTGCGGGTACCACCGTCCGTCCACAGGCTGAGCACGGGGTTCCGCGACGGGGCCACGCGGTACATCCCGCGGGTAGGGCACTCGCTCCGGGGGCGTGGCCACCCCTCGTCTTCCCCGGCCGATGACTGCCATACTTACGAAACCGTAGGTTACGGAACCGTAGCCACCGCCGTCCGTGAGGGACATCCATGACGACAGGCCCCGACGTGCTCGACAGTTCGCCGCAGGCAGATCCCGCAGACCCCACCGCTCCCACAGCGCCCACCGCGCCCACCGCGCCCACCGCGCCCTCAGCGTCCTCAGCGCCCGAAGCCTCCCGGGCGCGCTCGCCGCGTCCCGCCGCCGGCTCCCCGACGCCCCTCCCGTCCGCGACGCTGGGCGGTGAACAGCGGCGTTCGCTGGAGCAGATCACACTGCTGCTGTTCATCGTCGTGCCCTTCGTGGCGCTCGCCGCCGCGGTGCCGCTCGCCTGGGGCTGGGGGGTGAGCTGGCTGGATCTGGGCCTGCTGGTCTTCATGTACTTCCTGGGGTGCCACGGCATCACCATCGGCTTCCACCGGCACTTCACCCACAGCTCGTTCAAGGCCAAGCGGCCCCTGCGCGTCGCACTCGCGATCATGGGCTCGATGGCCGTCGAGGGTCCCCTGGTGCGCTGGGTCGCCGACCACCGCAAGCACCACAAGTTCTCCGACGCCGAGGGCGACCCGCACTCGCCCTGGCGCTACGGCGAGACGATCCCCGCCCTGCTGAAGGGCCTGTGGTGGGCGCACATGGCGTGGATGTTCGACGAGGAGCAGACGCCGCAGCACAAGTACGCGCCCGACCTGATCAAGGACCCGGTGCTGCGCCGCATCTCGCGCCAGTTCATCCTGTGGACGGTCGTCTCCCTCGTGATCCCCCCGCTCGTCGGCGGACTGGTCACCTGGTCCTGGCAGGGCGCGCTGACCGCCTTCTTCTGGGGTTCGCTCGTCCGTGTGGCGCTGCTCCACCACGTCACCTGGTCCATCAACTCCATCTGCCACGCGACCGGCAAGCGGCCGTTCAAGTCCCGCGACAAGTCCGGCAACGTGTGGTGGCTGGCGATCCTGTCCTGCGGCGAGTCCTGGCACAACCTGCACCACGCCGACCCCACCTGCGCCCGGCACGGCGTCGGCCGCGGCCAGCTCGACTCCAGCGCGCGCATCATCCGCTGGTTCGAGCAGGCGGGCTGGGCGTACGACGTGCGCTGGCCCAAGCAGGAGCGGCTGGACGGGCGCCGCACCACCGAAGAGGTGTCGCGGCGTGACGAGGTACGCCGGGAGCGGGCCGCACGTCAGGAGGCCGAGGCGGCCGTCGCCGCGGGGGAATCCCGCCGCGAGGAGCAGACGACCGGCGCGGCATGATGCTGTCCAGCCCGGGGCAGGACGCCCCGGGCCTCGGCCGGCCACGGCCCGCCGCGTCCGGGCGGGGCGGCCGGCAGGACAGCTCCACGACAGGGAAGGCCCCACATCCCGTGCCGACCGACGACAGCTCCACCCCCTTCGACGCCGAGAAGGCCGCCCCCGGTGGCGGGAAGGCCGGTTTCGGCGGTGAGAAGGCCGTGTTCAGCGGTGAGAAGCCCGGCCCCAAGAAACGCGCACGCCGCCGGATGACCGGCAAGGAACGCCGCGAACAGCTGCTGGACATCGGGCGCACCCTGTTCGCCGAGCGCGGCTTCGAGGGCACCTCGGTGGAGGAGATCGCGCACAAGGCCGGGGTGTCCAAGCCCGTCGTCTACGAGCACTTCGGCGGCAAGGAGGGGCTGTACGCGGTCGTCGTCGACCGGGAGATGCGGCGGCTGCTCGACATGGTCACGGGCGCGCTCACCGGCGGCCACCCCCGCGAACTCCTCGAACAGGCCGCGTTCGCGCTCCTCGACTACATCGACCACTTCACCGACGGGTTCCGCATCCTCGTACGGGACTCGCCCGTCGCCCAGTCCACCGGCACCTTCGCCTCGCTGATCTCCGACATCGCCACCCAGGTCGAGGACATCCTCGGCCGCGAGTTCAAGAACCGCGGGTTCGACGCCAAGCTGTCCCCGCTGTACGCCCAGGCGCTCGTCGGGATGGTCGCCCTCACGGGGCAGTGGTGGCTCGACGTCCGCAAACCGAAGAAGGCCGAGGTGGCCGCGCACCTCGTCAACCTCGCCTGGCACGGGCTCGACGGGCTGGAGGCCAAGCCGCGGCTGATAGGCCACCGCAAGAGCTGAACGCCGGGCACACGGCCGTGGGCCCGTGAGCCCGTGGGGCCCGCTGCCGCCGTCCTTCGACGCCTCCGGCCCGGGAGCGGCTCGAAGGAGCGGCGTCCGCCCGGCAGAGGGGCGGAACTTCGAAACACTCCCTAGGCAGCCCTGTGGAAGGAGGAGCGGCGTCGCCGGGGCGGGCGGCCGCGGCGCGCCTGCCGCGGGGCGCCGGTGCGTTCGGGGGGTTCGGTGTCCGCCGCGGTGAGGGGGACGCCCGACGGCGTCCTGGCGCCGGTGATACGGCTCAGGTCCGCCCCGTCGGAGCGCACCCGGGTCTCCCGCGCGGTGACGCCGGCCTCCGACATCAGACGGCTCATGCCGCGGCGCTGGCCGGGCAGGACGAGGGTGACGACGGTGCCGGACTCGCCGGCGCGGGCGGTGCGGCCGCCGCGGTGCAGATAGTCCTTGGGGTCCGTCGGCGGGTCGACGTTGACGACGAGATCGAGACTGTCGACGTGGATGCCGCGCGCCGCGATGTCGGTGGCGACCAGGACGTTCGTGTGACCCGACTTGAAGGCGGCGAGCGTGCGGTTCCGCTGGGACTGCGACTTCCCACCGTGCAGGGCCGCGGCGCGCACCCCGACGGCCAGCAGGTCCCTGGTCAGACGGTCCACGGCGTGCTTGGTGTCCAGGAACATGATCACCCGCCCGTCGCGTGCGGCGATCCGGGTGGTCGCCGCGTGCTTGTCGGCCCCGTGCACGTGCAGCAGGTGGTGCTCCATGGCGGTGACCGCGCCCGCCGAGGGGTCGACGGAGTGGACCACCGGGTCGGTGAGATAGCGGCGGACCAGAAGGTCGACGTTGCGGTCCAGGGTGGCGGAGAACAGCAGCCGCTGTCCGTCGGGCCGCACCTGGTCCAGCAGGTGGGTCACCTGGGGCAGAAAGCCCATGTCGGCCATCTGGTCGGCTTCGTCCAGGACCGTGACGGCCACCTGGTCCAGGCGGCAGTCACCGCGCTGGACAAGGTCCTTGAGCCGACCCGGCGTGGCGACCACCACCTCGCGCCCGGCCTGTAGTTCGCGTGCCTGGCGACCGATCGACAGGCCGCCGACCACGGTGGCCGGCCGCAGCCGCAGCGCGCGGGCGTACGGCGTGAGCGCGGCCGTCACCTGCTGCGCCAGCTCCCGGGTGGGAACCAGGACGAGCGCGAGCGGGCTTCCGGGCTCGGCGCTCCGGCCCGCGGTGCGGGCCAGCAGCGGGAGACCGAAAGCGAGGGTCTTGCCGGACCCGGTACGGCCGCGGCCCAGTACGTCCCGGCCGGCCAGCGCGTTGGGCAGCGTCGCGGCCTGGATCGGGAAGGGGACGCTCATGCCCTGGGTACGGAGCGTGGTCTTCAGACGGTCGGGCATCTCCAGACCGGCGAACGTCTCGACGGGCGGCAGCGGTGCGGTGCGGCCTGCCGGCAGAGCGAACTCCTCCGGGGCGCCCGCGGGACGATTCCGTCCGCCGGCTCGTCCGGTCCGGGACGCACGCTGCGGTCCGCCGCGGCGGCCCGACCGGTGCGGGCGGCGGCTGTCACGGCCGGGGCCCGCGCCACTGTGTGACGACGACGAGGAGGAGTGGGCGGTGGTGCGAGAAGGGGGGTTCATGCGGAACCTTCCTCGATGCGGCACGTATCGAGGAATACACCGCGGCGCCACGAGCAGCGGGCGGATTCGCAAGACCGGGCCGAAGAAAGACGAAACAACGGAAGCCGCTTGTGGCTGCCGGGTCGTCATGAGAATTGCACCGGAGCCGCCGTGGAATACGCGGCCGATCACACGGTGCGGGGATTCCCGGGAGCGGGTCTTTTTCCGCACTTCCCCGGGGACTTCGTGGGGGCGACGGCCGGGCCGCCGCGCGCGCACTCGCCGGCGAGGAGGGTCCGTCGCCGTGGGACGAGCAGGCAACAACGCGACGAGCCGGGACCCGCACGCAGGTGCGTGCCCCAGCTCGTCGTGCGCGTCGGTGTCAGGCGGGAACGATGTTCTCCGCCTGCGGGCCCTTCTGACCCTGTGTGACGTCGAAGCTCACCTTCTGGCCTTCGAGCAGCTCACGGAAGCCGGTGGCGTTGATGTTCGAGTAGTGGGCGAACACGTCAGCGCCGCCGCCGTCCTGCTCGATGAAGCCGAAGCCCTTTTCCGCGTTGAACCACTTGACGGTGCCAGTAGCCAAAATACATCTCCTTCGGGGGCGGTACCCGGTACCCGCACTGTGCGGAACCGGAGTTGCCGCGATGATCGCCCTCCGGAAAATACCGAACTGCACAAGAAATTTCCCAGGAAACCTGGAGAAGGACTTGAAGTTTTAGGGAACCACAACTGCAACTGCCGCAACCGTAACACGGGAAATTCGCCGGGCGCGATGGCTTCCTGCTGCGAACCCGCCGCGAGGGAACTTCTCATCGCGCAGCACCAGTTTTTCTGCAACGGCGGAATGAAGTTTCGCCTCCGGACGGCTCGGTCCGGTGCGGCAGGGGGCGCCGGGAACGTCAGGCGTCCGGGTTCGAGGAGGTCTCCCGGTTGCGCAGCTCCTCGTTGATGCGCCGGGCCTCTTCGAGCTGGTCTTCCAGGATGATGATGCGGCAGGCCGACTCCACCGAGGTGCCCTGGTCGACCAGTTCACGGGCCCGGCCGGCGAGCCGCAGTTGATAGCGGGAGTACCGGCGGTGCCCGCCCTCGGAACGCAGCGGCACGATCAGACGAGCCTCTCCGAGGGCGCGCAGGAAAGCGGGGGTGGTGCCGAGCATCTCGGCGGCCCGCCCCATGGTGTAGGCGGGGTAGTCGTCGTCGTCGAGATTGCTCGACGGAGTGGGGTCGTCCGCGGCCACTGGCACCTCTCGGGAGACGCGTCGAGGGGCCCTGGCACCGTCCGGCACCAGGACCCCGAGTGAGGAAGAACGCTACCCCCCGCCGACCGCCCGTCCGCACGCCGAGACGCGGGACCGAACGCCGGGGACCGCCCGCTTCCCGCCACGAACAGCGCCGTCGCACCGCTCGGGCCGGGCGCTCGACACCGCCGGCGGATCGGCGAGGAATCCGACAGGTGACGAACCCCGCGCCGCGGGACGCGTGTCGGGCGTTCCGGCTGGGCAGAGGATCAACGTCGGGGGGCGCGGGGGCGCTCCTCGCCGAGGGGGAGGGAGCACGGCATGAAGAACGGTTCGGGCACGGGGATGCGGCTGCTGCCGTGGGTGGGCCCGGAGGGCAGGCCGCGCCGTGTGGCCGTGACCCCGGAGGCGCGGGCGGCCCGGGAGCGCCGACTGGCGCAGGGGGCACTGCTGTTGGAGTCGGCGCGGGCAGCGCTGTACGAACAGGGAACACCGGCACCGCAGGTGCGCGCACTCGCGGGGCAGCTGTGCACCGCGCTGGGGGACGCGCCGCGGGCGGCGGAGAGCCGGGGGCGGCGCCCGGCGGACGGCACGGAGGACACGCGGACCGCGCCGTAGCCGGACGAACAGGTCCGAGGCGGACGCATGCGGGGTGCACAGGCCGCCGGGCCCCAGCGGTCTCAGTGTTTGACGGCGATCACGAATACGCGCCGGAACGGGAAGTACGTGACGGTGTCCGTGCCCTCTGTTGTCGGGGGGTAGGCCGTACGCAGGGCTGTGGCGTACTCGTCGAGGAAGGCGGTGCGGGACTGTGGGTCGTCGGCGAGGAGGGTGAGGACGGGGCGCAGGGCCGTGCCCTTGGTCCACTCCAGGACGGGGTCGGGTCCGGTGAGCCGGTGCAGGTACGTCGTCTCCCAGGTGTCGACGGTGCAGCCGAGCGGGGTGAGGACGGCGGCGTAGCCGGCGGGGTCGAGGACGTCGTCGGCGCGGGAGGGTGCGCCGAGGCGGTCGCGCCAGCGTGGGGAGTTGCGCAGTGCGGCGAGCAGGGTGTGGCTGGGTGCGGTGAAGTTGCCGGGGACCTGGAAGGCGAGGACGCCGCCGGAGGGCAGGTCGGCGATCCAGTCGGGGAAGGCGTGCTGGTGGCCGGGCACCCACTGGAGGGCGGCGTTGGAGAAGAGCAGGCCGAAGCGCTCGTCCCGGCCGGGGCGCCAGTCGGCGAGGTCGGCGTGGGCGAAGTCGAGGCGGCCGGCGGTGTCGGGGGCGCCGTCGCGGGCGTGTGCGCGGGCGGCGTCGAGCATGGCCGGGTCGCTGTCGTAGCCGGTGAGGTGTGCGGTGGGCCAGCGGTCGGCGAGGTGGGTGGTGGGGCCGCCCGGTCCGCAGCCGAGGTCGGCGATGCGGGGCGGTCCGTCCCTTCCCGGCGGGAGGGCTTCGGGTACGTGGGCGAGGAGATCGTGGAGGGGGCGCAGACGCGGCCCGGCATGGCGGAGATACTGCTGGGGGTCCCACATGGTCCACAGCCTGCCCCCGCTATATCTCGACGTCAAGAGACTTCATGTCGACACAACCTCTACACTGGGACGTATGGAGGACGAGGTCGACCGACTGGTGGCAGCGTGGCGCCGGGAGCGCCCTGACCTCGACGTGGAGCCCCTGGAGGTGCTCAGCCGGGTCAGCAGGCTCGCACGCCACCTGGACCGCGCACGCCGCATCGCGTTCTCCGAGCACGAGCTGGAGCCCTGGGAGTTCGATGTCCTCACGGCCCTGCGCCGGGCCGGCACCCCCTACCAGCTCTCCCCCGGCCAGCTGCTGACCCAGACGCTGGTCACCTCCGGGACGATGACCAACCGCATCGACCGGCTCGCCAAGAAGGGCCTCGTCGAGCGGCTGCCCGACCCCAGCGACCGGCGCGGCGTCCTCGTCCGCCTCACCGCCGAGGGCCGCGACCGCGGCGACAGCGCCCTGGCCGGGCTCCTCGCCCAGGAACGCGCCATCCTAGCCGAACTCTCCCCGCTCCAGCGCGGCGAACTCGCCTCGCTGCTGCGGCAGTTGACGGCGCCGTTCGACAACATCCCCACCTGATGCCCACCGGACGGCCGGCGAACGGCCCGGCCGGGCCCCGTGCCCGCGCGTTCGACTCCGCCGCGGCCCGGTACGCGGCGAGCCGCCCCTCCTATCCGGCCGCGCTCCTCGACTCCGTCGAGGAACTCCTGGGCCGTCCGCTGGCGGGCGCCCGGGTGGCCGACGTCGGGGCCGGCACCGGGATCGCCACCTTGCTGCTGGGCGAGCGGGGCGCCCGGGTGACCGCCGTCGAGCCCGGTGACGGGATGGCGGCGGAGCTGCGCCGCGCGCTCCCGCGCGTACCGCTCGTGAGGGGAGACGGCAACGCGCTTCCGCTCGCCGGGGGTTCGCATGATCTGCTCACCTACGCGCAGTCCTGGCAGTGGACCGATCCGACGCGTTCCGTCCCGGAAGCGCTCCGTGTGCTGCGTCCGGACGGCGCGCTCGCCGTCTGGTGGAACACCACCGCCTTCGACGTGCCGTGGATCCGCGCCCAGCACGAGCGCATCGCCCGCCACTGCGGCACCTCCCCGCGCCCCGCGGTGCGGCCGGACGACGGCGAGGCCGTCCGGCTCGCGGGGCTGGCCGGGCTGCGCGTCGCCCGCCGCCGGATCCGCTGGCGGCGCACCGTCGCCCTCGACACCCACCTCGCCAACCTCGGCAGCCGCTCGGCGTTCCTCGTCCTGGACCCGGCCGCGAACCGCGCGTTCCTCGACGCCGAACGCGAGCGGCTGCGCGCGGCCTTCCCCGACGGAACGGTGGAGGAGACCTACGTCGTCGATCTGCTGGTGGCGACGCGTCCCTGACGCCGGGAGCGGGGCGCTCACGCCGTCGTCCGGCCCCCGGCCGTTCCGGGGCGCAGGGCCAGGGCCGCCGCCTCGCCCCGGGTCGAGACCCCCAGCTTGTTCAGGATGTTGGCGACGTGGAACTTCACCGTCGACGGGCTGATGTGCAGCCGCTCGGCGATCTCCCGGTTGCGGCGGCCGAGGGTGAGCTGTTCGAGGACCTCCAGCTCGCGCGGATGCAGCCCCTCCAGCGGGTGCGGGCCGGCGGCCGTCGCCGCGCCGGCACGGGTCAGGGGCAGCGTGGCCGTCACGGTCGTGCCCCAGTCGGGGACGGCGTCCACCGCGAGGGAGCCGCCCAGCGCGGCCACACGCTCGGCGAGCGGCCCCGACAGCAGGCCGGCCGGGTCGATGCGCCCGGCGCCGTCGTCGCGGACGGCGGCACGCAGCCTCGCCGCGCCCGCCCCGCCCGCCATCTGCTCCGTCCACCAGCCGACATGCGTCCGGCCGGCGGGCGTCTCCTGCTCCAGCAGGGCCAGGACGGCGGCGCGCGCCACGGCCCGCGCCGTGTGCGCGACCTCGGCCGGCAGCGTGCGCTCCTCCGCCGGCGGGCGCAGCACCAGACGGGTGGCGGCGTGCCGGAAGACCGGGCGCAGCTCCCGGACGAGCTGCCGGAACGCGTCGGTGGCCCGCTCCTCGGTGTACCGCGCGTGCCAGTCCAGCTTGCCCCGCAGCCGGGACAGCGCGTCGACGGCCGCCTCGGTGGCGGCAGCGCGGGCCCGGGCGTCGTCCAGCGACGGCGAACGCAGCGCGCTCAGCACACCGTTGAGGGAGACGGTGCACACGTCGGCCAGCTCGGTCAGGGCACGGTCGCGGGCCGCGGCCGCCGCCCCGGACAGCGCGGTGTGCTCCGGGTACGCCGCGGCGACGACGCCGGCGGAGTGCACGGTCGCCAGATCCCACAGCCGCTGCACCGTCCCCAGCACGGGCTCGGCCACCGGCTCGACCGGCACCCCGCCCAGCACCAGCAGCGCCGCCGTCCCGGTGCCGCGCGGCGCCGAGGCGACCCCGAGGACACGGTGCCGCTCACCGCCGAGCACGGCCGTGCCCTGCCAGGGCGTGCCCACCCGGACGTCGACGGAGATCCGGCCCAGCTCGGCGCCGGTCACCCGGGAGGCGAGCGGCTCCGCGCCGGCCGCCCGGGCCGGTGCGTGCGGGCTGGCCTCGCTCAACTGGGCCGCGACGGTGTGCGGTACGAGGCGGCGCAGCACCCGGGAGGTGTGCTCCAGCAGATGCGCCGGAGGCGCCGCCACCAGCTGGGCCGCGGCGTCCAGCGCCTGCTCGGGGGTGGTCCGGCCGCTGTGGTTCATGGCCACACCGTACGGCCGGCGCGTGCACCGGGTACCGGCCCCGCCACCCGGCCGGACGGGCGGGTGCGACCGTCCGGAAGGGCGGGGCGGCACCGGCGCCCGCGGGGCGAGGGTGAGTGCACGAAGACCGCACCACGGGAAGGAACCACCCGCCATGCACGCCATCGCGTACGACCGCCACGGCCCGGCCGAGGTCCTGGCCCCGACGACGCTCCCGCTGCCCGAGCCGGGGCCCGGCCAGGTACGGATCGCCGTACGGACGACGGGCGTCAACCCGCTCGACCACAAGCTCCGGCGGGGCGGGCTCGCCGAGTTCTTCCCGGTGACGCTGCCGCACGTGCCCGGTAACGAGGCGGCCGGTGTGGTGGACGCGGTCGGGCCCGGTGTCACGGAACTGTCCGTGGGTGACGAGGTGCTGGGCCGCACCGAGACGGGCAGCTGCGCCGAGTACGCGCTGGCCCGGCCCGGCTGTGTGGTGCGCCGCCCGGTGACCCTCGGCTGGGCGGAGGCCGCCGCCCTGCCGGTCGCGGCGGAGACCGCGGTGCGCTGCCTGGACCACCTGGGGCTGCGGGAGGGCGAGACGCTGCTGCTGCACGCGGCGGCGGGCGGTGTCGGCACGGCCGCCGTCCAGCTCGCCGTCGCCCGCGGCGTGCGCGTCATCGGCACGGCGAGCGAGCACAACCACGCGTTTCTGCGGGAGTTGGGGGCCGAGCCCGTCGCGTACGGGGACGGGCTCGTCGAACGGGTACGTGCCCTCGCATCCGACGGGGTGGACGCGGCGCTGGACGGCGCACAGCAGCAGGGCTCGACGGTGGCGTCCCGCGCACTGACGGGCGGCACCGAGCGGGTCGTCGCCATCGCCGACGCCGCCGACGCGGCCCGGCACGGCGTCGCCTTCTCCGGCGGCACCGACGTCACGGACCTGCGCCCCGCCTTCGCCGAGGCGCTCGCCCTGCACGCGGCCGGCACCCTGCGGCTGCCCGTGCACCGCATCCGCCCGCTGGCGGAGACCCGGCACGCCCACGAGGAGAGCGAGCGCGGTCATGTCCGGGGCAAGATCGTGCTCGTGGTGCGTTAGTGCGGGGCCGGGGCCCCGCGGGGGCGAGCAGGGGCACGCGGGCAGCGCGGGCGGCGCGAGTGGTGGTGGGCTGCGGGGTCGCCGTCCGGGGACGGGCGGGGCGGCGGGGTCGCCGGGACGGGACCGAGAACGCGGGGACGCGGAGAGGCGAAGACGCCGCGGCGCGGAGACACGAAGGCCCGGCCCCAACGGCCCTGTGTACGCGGGGAATCGATGCTGCGGGTCGCGGGATCGCCGTCCCGGACGGGCGGGGCGGCGGAGCGGCGGGGTGGAACCGAGGACACCGGGGCGCGGAGAGGTGAGGACGTCGGGGCGCCGGGGCGCCGGGGTGCCGGGGCGCGAAGACTCGGCCCCAACGGCCCTGTGTCCGCAGGGAATCCGGACGCGGGGGACGCGAGGAGCGGAGACGCCGGGGCACCGGGACATGGAGACGCGGGGGGCGCAAGGGCGCGGGCCGAGACACGAGGAACGCGGAGACGCGGGAGACACGGAAGACGCGGGAGACACGGGAGACACGGGAGACGTGGGAGACGCGGTTCCAACAGCCGTTCACCCGAGGAGGGATCGGGTGCCCCCGGGGGAAGCGAGGCCGCGGAAACGCGGGAGAGGCCGGGGCGCGGAGACGCCGGGACGCGGAGACGCGGGGGCGCGGGGGCGCAAGGACGCCGAGCGGCGGGAGACACCGAGAGACGGGGGACGCGGAGACACGGAAACGCGGAAACGCGGAGACACGGAAACGCGGGCGACGCCGAGACGGGGAAGGCATCGAGGCTCCGGGGGGGCGCGGGGACGTGAAGACGCATCCCCAACAACCCCGTCACAGACGGGAATCGGGGACCGGGCCCGTGCGGCCGTACCCTCGTCGAGCTGCTGTCGTGCGCCCCCGAGGCGGTCTGGCAGGGCCCGGCGGGGCGCCGTAGCATCGCGCGCATGGCCATGGGGACGCGGTTCGCAGGTCGCACGGTCGTCATCACCGGCGGCGGCTCGGGTATCGGCGCCGCGACCGCGCACCGGCTCACCGACGAGGGCGCGGCCGTCGTCCTGCTCGACTGCGACGAGGCGGCCGGGCACCGGACGGCACGGGAGATCACCGCGGCCGGTGGCCGGGCCGCCTTCGTCCGGGGCGATGTGACGGACGAACCGGCCTGGCGGCGCGCCGTGGAGACCGCCAGGGCCGGGTTCGGGCCGGTGGACGGCCTGGTCAGCAACGCCGCCACGGTGCGCCCCGGCGCGGCCGGCACGGTCGCGCTGGCCGACTGGGAGGCGCAGCTCGGCGTCAACCTCACCGGCGCCTTCCTCGGGGTGCGCGCCTGCCTCGACGATCTGCGCGAGCGGCACGGCGCGATCGTGCTGACGTCCTCGGTGCAGGCGTACTCGGGGCTGCCGGGCCGGCCCGGCTACGCGGCGAGCAAGGCCGGGCTGACCGGCCTCGGGCGTCAGCTCGCGGTCGAGTACGGGCCGCAGGTGCGGGTCAACTGCGTGCTGCCGGGCCCGGTGATGACCCGTGCGTGGGACGGCGTCCCCGACGAGGAGCGCAGACGCGCCGCCGGGCAGACGGTCGCGGGGCGGCACGGCAGGCCGGACGAGGTCGCCGCCGCCATCGCGTTCCTGCTCTCCGACGACGCCTCGTACATGACCGGTTCGGACCTTGTCGTCGACGGTGGCTGGAGCGTACGCACGCTCTCGTCCTGACCTCGCCGGCGAGGAAGCCGGCGGACGGGCGCACCGGTGCCCCGGTGCGCCTCGGCAATGTGCGGTGCGGCTGACCGGGAGGCGGCTGGTGATGCACTACGGCGGGGACTGGAACCCCGAGCAGTGGCCCGAGAAGACCTGGGGCGAGGACGTCCGGCTGATGACGGAGGCCGGGATCACACTGGTGCGGACCGGGACGCACGGCTGGGCACGGACCGAACCCGCGCCGGGCGCCTGGGACTTCGGCTGGCTGGACCGGGCGCTGGACCTGCTGGCCGACGCGGGCGTCGACGTCGTGCTGAGCACCATGACGGGCGGGCCGCCGCCCTGGCTGCTGCGCCGGCATCCCGAGGCGGCGCCGGACGGTACGGCCTGCCCGTCGGGGCCGGTGCGGCACACCTACGCCACCCGGCTCGTGGAGCAGCTGGCCCGCCGGTACGGCGACCATCCGGCGGTGGCCCTGTGGCACATCGGCGACGTGTACGGCAGCGGGCACGGGTGTGCGCGCCCGTGCGGCTGCGAGGCGTGCGAGGAGGCGTTCCGGGAGTGGCTGCGGGCCCGGTACGGCAGTCTGGACGCGCTCAACTCGGCCTGGACGACGGCCGTCAGGTCGCAGACGTACGGGGCGTGGGAGGAGGTGCGGCTCCCCGGGCACGCCGGGTCCGCCGGGGAGTGCGCCCCGGACCCGGCCCGGCTGCTGGACCGGCGCCGCTTCACCCACGACGCGCTGCTGGGCTGCTTCCTGGCCGAGCGGGAGGTGCTGCGCGCGCTGACCCCCGAAGTGCCGGTGACCACGGGCTTCCTGCCGCTGGACGGGTCCGTCGACCAGTTCGGCTGGGCCCGGCACCAGGACGTCGTCGCGCTCGGGCCGGCCGCCGGGAGCGGGGAGGCGGCGGGTACGGGCGGCCCGCTCGCCGCCGCGGCGGCGTTCGACGCGGCGCGCGGCGCGGGCGGCGGCCAGCCGTGGATGCTGCTGGACCACGGCCCGGCGGAGGGCCCGTGGCCGCCGGGCGCGCTGCGGCTGCGGGCGTGGCAGGCCGTGGCGCAGGGCGCGGACGCGGTGCTGCCGGCGCCGTGGCGGCAGCCGCGGGGCGGTGCCGGACGGTTCCGGGCGGCGCTCGTCCCGCACGCGGGCACGGCGTCCCGGATGTTCACCGAGGCGCGTGCGCTCGGGCACGAACTGGCCGCCGCACCGGCGGAGTTGGAGGGGTCCCGGGTGAGCGCGGTACGGGCCGCGCTGGTGCTGGACTGGCCGAGCCGGTGGGCGCTCGAACAGTCGCCCGCCGCCGGTCTGGACGCCCCCGGACTCCTGCTGCGCTACCACGCGCCGCTGCTGCGCTCCCATGTCGCCTGCGACGTCGTCCCGCCCGGCCGCGATCTGACCGGGCCCGGCTACCGGCTGGTCGTCGTCCCCCATCTGCATCTGCTCAGCGTCCTGGACGCGCGCCGGCTGGCGGGATACGTGCGCGGGGGCGGGCATCTGCTGGTGGGCTGCTGCTCCGGGATCGTCGACGAGAGCGCCCGGCTGCACGGCAACGGCTGGGCCGCGCCGCTGCGGGAACTGCTCGGGGTGACGGTGGAGGAGCCGTGGCCGCTGGCCGAGGGCGTCACCGTGCCCGTGGAGGGCGGCCCGGCGGGCTCCGGGCACGGCAGCGCCTGGGCGGAGGTGCTCACCCTGGACGGCGCGGAGGCCGTCGCCCGGTTCACCGGCGGCCCCGCGGCCGGCGGCCCCGCCGTGACCCGGCACTCCTACGGCGACGGGGTGGCCTGGTACGTCGCCACCCGGCTGGACGCCGGGGCGCTGGAGCGGCTGCTCGGCGCCGCCTGCGCACGGGCCGGCGCCGAGCCGGTGCTGCCCGGGCTGCCCCGCGAGGTGCAGGCAGCGGAGCGCCGGGCGGCCGACGGGGCCCGGTTCGTGCTGCTGCTCAACCACGGGGCGCGGCAGGCACGTTGCCGGCTGCCGCAGCCCATGCGGGATGTGCTGACCCCCGGCCGGGACGCCGACGCGCCCGTCTACCAGGTGACGCTGCCGCCCGGCGGTGTGGCCGTGCTCTCCGCGGCCCCGCCCGGGGCGTGATCCGGGACGATCCGGGACGGTCCCGGCGGTCCCACCGGCGCCAACGACGCCACCGGCCCCGGCGGCGCGGGCCTCAGCGGGCCGCGGCCGGCTCCAGTTCGGCGGGGCCGACCCCCGCCTTGCGGGCCAGGGCGACCGCGGCGAGCGTCGAGTGCACACCCAGCTTGCCGAGGACGTTCTGCATATGGGTGCGGACCGTGTGCGGCGAGAGGTACAGCCGCTCGGCGACGGCCTTGCGGCCCAGCCCGGCGACCATGCAGCGCAGCACCTCCCGCTCGCGCGGCGTGAGCGATTCCACCAGCCGCTCGCTCTCGGTGCGGTGCTTCCGTGTGGCCGTCAACTCCTTGAGGACGCCGGTGAGCAGCGCCGGGGACAGATGCGTCTCGTTGCGCAGCACCCCGCGGATCACCTGGAGGAGCCGGGAGAGCGAGCTGTCCTTGGCGACCCAGCCGCCCGCCCCGGCCTGGAGGGCCGCGGCCGCGTGCCGGGCGTCGTCCCGCTCGGCCAGCACGACGGAGCGCACATTGGGGTGTTCGGAGCGCACCCGCGCCACGAGGGGAACGCCGCGCGCGGGATCCAGCGCGGCGGGCGGGCCGTCGACGAAGCCCGGGCCGGGGACGGCCGCCGGGCCGTCGCCGTTGCCGTTGCCGCGGGGCGCGGGAAGGGCGGCGGAGAGGGCCTGTGCCGCACCCGGTGGCGGGGGCAGCGGTGCGCCCAGGTCGGCGTCGACGAGGAGGACGTCGAAGCGCCGTCCGTCGGCGGCGCCGCGCTCCAGATGGCGCAGTGCGGCCGTCGCGCTGCCGGCCGCGGCCACGTCGACGTCCTGTTCGGCCGCCAGTGCCGCGGCGAGCGACTCGGCGAAGATGCGGTGGTCGTCGACCACCAGCACGCGGATTCGTTGCATGGCACCCCCTGGCAGTGCGGGCACGGCGCCCGGTACGAGCGGGGTGCAGTCGCACGGCCGCCGCCGTGCACGCTGCCTACCCCGCCCCCGGGCGTCGTACCCGGCTGTCTCGCCCCCTGACCAACACCGGCCCCCACCGGTGCTGTTGCTTCAGGGTCAGCGTAGGGACGGGGTGTGTCAACGGAGGGAGGAGGAGAAAAAGACGCCCGGGCGCACGCACGAGTGCGGTGCACCCCCGGGCACGCCCGGGGGCAGTCGGCTCACAGCGCCCGCGCGCCCGCGCTGGGAACAGCCTCGAACACATGCGGCTCCAGCCGTCCGGCGTCCGCGAACGCCGAGGTCACGGCCTCGGACACCTTCTGCGCCAGCGTCTCCTCCAGCAGCACGACCGCCGAGCCGCCGAAGCCGCCGCCGGTCATCCGCGCCCCGAGCGCGCCGGCGGCGAGCGCCGTGTCGACGACCAGATCCAGCTCCTCGCACGAGACGCGGAAGTCGTCGCGCAGCGAGGCGTGGCCCGCGGTGAGGATCTCGCCGACGGCCCGGGTGTCGCCGGCGTCCAGCAGCGCGATGGTCCGCTCGACCCGGCGGTTCTCGGTCACGACGTGGCGCACACAGCGGCGCACGTCCTCCGGTTCGCCCGCCAGCCGGCCGAGCGCCGCCGGCAGCTCCTCGTAGGGCACGTCGCGCAGCGCCGGGATGCCCAGCGCGCGGGCGCCGGCCTCGCAGGCGCGGCGCCGCCCCGCGTAGGCGCCGTCGGCCAGCGTGTGCTTGACGCGGGTGTCGACGACGAGCAGCAGCAGGCCCTCCGACCGCAGGTCGAACGGCACCTGGCGCTGCGTCAGATCGCGGGTGTCCAGGTGCAGTACATGGCCCTCGGTGCAACAGGCGGAGGCCATCTGGTCCATGATTCCGCTGGGCATGCCCACGAACTCGTTCTCGGCGCGCTGGCACAGCCGGGCGAGCCGCTCCGGTGCGAGCTCCAGCCCGTACAGCGAGGACAGCGCCAGGCCCGTGGCCACCTCCAGCGCGGCCGAGGAGGACAGGCCGGCGCCGGTCGGCACCGTGCTGGTGATGTGCACATCGGCACCGCCCACCGGGAGTCCGGCCTCGCGCAGCGCCCACATCACACCGGACGGGTAGGCGGCCCAGCCGCCGCCCGCGCCGGGCTCGACGGCGTCCAGCGCCAACTGGAAGGCGCCGCCCGGCACATCGCCGGAGTGCAGCCGCAGCACCCCGTCGTCCCGGCGGGCCGCCGCCGCGTGCACGGTGTGCGGCAGGGCGAGCGGCATCACGAAGCCGTCGTTGTAGTCGGTGTGTTCGCCGATGAGGTTCACCCGGCCCGGCGCCGCCCACACCCCTTCCGGCTCGGCGCCGTACACCTCGCGGAAGCCCCGCCGTGCGTCCTGGCTCATGCGGACTCCTCGGCGACGCGCTGCGCGAAGCGCCAGGCGTCCTCGACGATGGCGGCCAGATCGGCGCGCTCGGGGCGCCAGCCCAGTTCGCCGCGTGCCCGGTCGGCCGAGGCGACCAGCACGGCCGGGTCGCCGCTGCGGCGCGGGGCGACGGTCTCGGGCACCGGGTGCCCGGTGACCTCGCGGACGGTCTCGATGACCTCGCGCACCGAGAAGCCGTTGCCGTTGCCCAGGTTGCAGATCAGGTGCTCCCCCGGCATCGCCTGCTCCAGCGCGAGCAGATGGGCGCGGGCGAGGTCCGCGACGTGGATGTAGTCGCGCACGCAGGTGCCGTCCGGGGTCGGGTAGTCGTCGCCGAAGACGGACACCGACTCCCGGCGGCCCTGTGCGACCTGGAGGACGAGCGGGATCAGATGGGTCTCGGGGTCGTGCCGCTCCCCGTAGGCCGCGCCGTCGTCGGTGAAGTGCGCGCCGGCCACGTTGAAGTAGCGCAGCGAGGCGGCGGCCAGCCCGTGCGCCGCGCACTCGCCGCCGATCATGTGGTCGACGGCGAGCTTCGAGGAGCCGTAGGGGCTGGTGGGCGCCGTGGGGTCGGTCTCCGTGATGGGGGTGCGCTCCGGCTCGCCGTAGACGGCCGCCGTGGAGGAGAACACCAGGGTGCGCACCTGGGCGGCGCGCATCGCGGCCAGCAGATCGAGGGTGCCGGCGACGTTGTTGCGCCAGTACTTCTCCGGGTCCTCGACGGACTCGCCGACGCGGGAGTGCGCGGCGAAGTGGAGCACGCCGTCGTAGGACGGGTCCAGCACGTCCGCCGCTTCCTGGATGCGGCCCCGGACGAACGCGGCGCCCGCGGGCACGCCCCGCTCGAAGCCGGTGTCGAGGTCGTCGAGCACGGTGACCGTGTGCCCGGCCGCCAGCAGATGTGCCGCGACGACGCTTCCGACGTAACCGGCCCCGCCGGTCACCAGGTACTTGCTCATTGCGTGTCCCTTTGCGCTCGCTTGCCCGGCCGTCCCCGTGTCACGAGGCGACCTCCCGCAGTCTGCGGGCCGCCTGCTCCGGCGGCACGTCGTTGATGAACACATTCATGCCGGACTCGGAACCCGCGAGGAACTTCAGCTTGCCGGGAGCCCGTCGGATGGTGAAGAGCTCCAGATGCAGCGCGAACTCCTCGCGCAGCGCGGTCCGGCCGGCGCGGCCCCGCCCCTTGGGGAAGGGCGCCTGGTGCCAGGCGGCGATGTAGGGGGTGCGCGGTTCTTCCGTGCCGAAGAGCCGGTCGAAGCGGCGCAGCAACTCCAGGTAGATGCCGGGGAATTCGGCGCGGGCCGGCTCGTCGAGCGCGAGCAGGTCCGGGACCCGGGGCTTGGGGTAGAGGTGCACCTCGTAGGGCCAGTGCGCGGCGTAGGGCACGAAGGCCGTCCAGTGCTCGCCGTCGATGACCACCCGTTCGCCGTCGGCGAGTTCCCGGGCGACGAGGTCGTCGAAGAGGTTGTCGCCGCCGGGCTGCCCCGAGATCCCGGCGTGGTCGGCCACGGAGCGCAGCATCCGTGCGGTGCGCGGCGTGGTGAACGGATAGCCGTAGATCTGGCCGTGCGGGTGCGGGAGGGTCACGCCGATCTCCTCGCCCCGGTTCTCGAAGACGTAGACCTGCTCGACGCCGGGGTGGCGGGCGAGTTCGGCGGTGCGGTCCGTCCACACGTCCAGGACGAGACGGGCCTGTTCCTCGCTCAGGTCGGCGAAGGAGGCGTTGTGGTCGGCGGTGAAGGCGACCACCTCGCAGCGCCCGGCGCCGGGCCGGTTGCGGAACAGTCCCGGCTCGCCGGGGGCGGCGTCGGCGGCGTTCTCCAGGCCCGGCTCGCCGGCGAAGGAGGGGAAGCGGTTCTCGAACACCGCGACGTCGTAACCGGGTTCGGGGATCTCGCTCATCCGCCCCTCACGGGAGGGGCACAGCGGGCACTCGTCGGCCGGCGGGTGGTAGGTGCGCACGTTGCGGTGCGCGGTGACGCCGACCCAGTCGTCCAGCAGCGGATCGTGGCGGATCTCGGAGTGTGCCTGGGCCGGGGGCAGCGGGCGGTGATCGACGGCCTCGCGGGTCACGTCGTCACGCAGGTCGTAGTAGATGATCTCGCGGCCATCGGCGAGACGGTGTGAGGTCTTCTTCACCGGGCGAGCTCCTCGTTCCTTGACCTGAACATAATCACACACAAGGAACCATGAGCCAACAGCAAGATCAACGGGCCGAGTTCCCGGCGTCCCACGCTACAAAAGCCGCATACCACCCAAGGCGTCCGGCTCACTCACCGTCCCCCATCCGTTTTCATCACAATCAAACAAACCTCAGCAAGACTCCTTTCAGAAGGTGAACGGTTCCAGGTACCTTCACGTCCGTTCCGATCGCGCAACGAAGCGAGTGATCCATGTTGCACCTGGCCGAAGGGCTACGGCTTCCGACCAACGCCCTTGACTACACACTTCTCGGCATCTACTTCGCCGTCGTGCTCGGGATCGGCTTCGCCGCCCGGACCAGCGTCAAGACGAGCCTCGACTTCTTCCTGTCCGGACGGTCGCTCCCCGCGTGGATCACCGGCCTGGCCTTCGTCGCGGCCAACCTCGGCGCCACCGAGATCCTGGGCATGGCCGCCAACGGCGCGCAGTACGGCGCCTACACCGTGCACTGGTACTGGATCGGCGCCGTCCCGGCGATGGTCTTCCTGGGCCTGGTGATGATGCCGTTCTACTACGGCTCGAAGGTCCGCTCGGTGCCGGAGTTCCTGCTGCACCGGTTCGGCCCCTCCTCCCATCTGCTCAGCTCGATCATCTTCGCCGTCTCCGCCGTACTGATCGCCGGCGTCAACCTCTACGCGCTCGCGATCGTGCTGGAGGCGCTGCTGGGCTGGCCGGAGTGGGTCGCCATCGTCGTCGCGGGCTTCTTCGTCCTCGCCTACATCACCCTCGGCGGCCTCTCCTCGGCCATCTACACCGAGGTGCTCCAGTTCTTCGTCATCCTGGCCGCGCTCATCCCGCTGACCATCGTCGGCCTCAAGCGCGTCGGCGGCTGGGACGGCATGAGCGACAAACTCACCGGGGACCACGGCAACGCCTTCATGACCGCCTGGGAGGGCACCGGGATCGGCTCGGACAATCCACTGGGCGCCAACTGGCTGACCATCGTGCTCGGTCTGGGCTTCGTGATGAGCTTCGGCTACTGGACGACCAACTTCGCCGAGGTGCAGCGCGCCCTGTCGGCGAAGAACCTCTCCGCCGCCCGGCGCACCCCGCTCATCGCCGCCTTCCCCAAGATCCTCATCCCGGCCGTGGTGGTCGTCCCCGGGCTGATCGCGCTCGTCATGGAGCCCGCGCTGGGCAAGCCGGGCAGCGGGCTCGACTACAACCACGCCATCCCGGTGCTGATGCGCGATCTGCTGCCCAACGGTGTGCTCGGCATCGCCGTGACCGGCCTGCTGGCCGCGTTCATGGCGGGCATGGCGGCGAACATCTCCTCGTTCAACACCGTGTTCACCAACGACATCTGGGCCGCCTATCTCAAGAAGGACAAGCCCGACGCGTACTACGTGCGCACGGCCCGCGTCGTCACGGTCGTCGGTGTGCTGATCGGCATGGGGACCGCGTTCATCGCGTCCTCGTTCAGCAACATCATGAACTACCTCCAGACGCTGTTCTCCTTCTTCAACGTCCCGCTGTTCGTGGTGTTCATCATCGGCATGTTCTGGAAGCGGACCACCCCGGCCGCCGGGTTCTGGGGCCTGCTGTCCGGCACCGTCGCGGCGATGATCAACTACTTCTGGTTCTACAAGCAGGGCGTCATCGACATCCCCAGCGACCAGGGCGCCAACTTCGTCTCCTCGATCGTCGCCTTCGTCGTCGGCGCCGTCGTGATGCTCGTCGTCACCCTCGTCACCCGGCCGAAGCCCGCCGACCAGCTCGCCGGACTCGTCTACGGGACCGTCTCGCCGGGCCTGGAGGAACCGCCGGCCAAGGGCGACGACGCGTGGTACCGCAAGCCCGCCCTGCTGGGCTGGGGTGCGATCATCCTCGCCGCCGTCTGCTACATCCCCTTCTCCTTCTGAGCAGCGAAGGACACCGAGCCCCATGAGCGACAACAGCACTCCCCAGCACGGCACCACGGAAGCGACCGCGGCCGAACGGATGGCCAAGGAGGTCGAGGAGCTGGAGCGGCGCTCCGAGACCGCCGCCCGCCTCTTCGACGTACGCCGCATCATCGGCGGCCTGTTCGTGGTCTACGGCGTGATCGTGACCCTCGCCGGGGTCTTCGCCTCCGACGCGGACCTCAAGAAGGCCCAGGACATCAACATCAACCTGTGGACGGGGCTGGCCATGCTCGTCCTCGGCATCGTCTTCCTCGTCTGGCTGCGGCTCAGCCCGACCATCCCGCCGCCCTCGGCGACCGACGAGGAGCAGCCGAAGGAGAACGGCACCGGGTAACAGCCGCCTCCCGCCCGTGAGTCGGGCGGCCCGGCGCATCCGGGCCCCGTCCCCTCCCGCCCCCGGCGCACGCCGGTGTCAGGAAGGGGCGGGGCCCGGCTCGTCCCCCGGTCCCGACGGGGCGGGGCCCGCGCGCTCCAGCAGGCCCGTGCGGGCCGCGAGCGCCGCCGCCTCCAGCCGGGAGCCGACGCCCAGCTTCATCAGGACCCGCTGCACATGCGTGCGGGCCGTGCTCGGGGCGATGCTCATCCCCGCGGCGATCAGCCGGGTGTCCTCGCCCTCGGCCACCCGCACCAGGACCTCCACCTCGCGCGGCGTCAGCATCTGCAACAGCCGGGCGCCCTCGTCGTCCGGCTCGCCGACCGGGTTCAACAGCTCGGTGAACGACTGCTGGAGCAGCTGCGGCGCCACCGCGGCCTCCCCCGCCCGCGCCTTGACCATCGCCCGCTCGACGCCCTCTATCCGCTCGTCGTGGCGCACATAGCCGGACGCACCCGCCGCGAACGCCGCCGCGATCCCGCGGGGGTTGGGCACCGGGCCCAGCACCACCACCGCGATCTGCGGCTTCTCCCGTTTGATCCGCACCACCGGGTCGAACACCCCGGGCTCCGCCGGGGACGCCGTGCCCAGCAGGCACACCTCGGGCGCCCGGCTGATCACCAGGTCGGCGGCGCCCGCGCTCGGTGCCGCGGCCGCCAGCACGCGGTGGCCGCGGAGCTTCAGCGCCGAGGCCAGGGCTTCGGCGAGCAGGCGGTGATCGTCGACCACCATGAGCCGCACGCTCATCACGTCCCCCCACAGACTCCACGTCGAAGGGCCGGCTCCCCCAGCCGCCCTTCCTGTCCGGGGGAAGCTACACGCTCACCGCGCGTTCCGCGCCCCCTACGAAACGAAATCCCCGCGGGAGACCGGACGGCGCCGCACACCGGGCGGAAACCGGTCCCTGACGCGCGTCGGCCCGCCACGGCGTGCGTGGCGGGCCGAACTCGCGGTACGAAACGGGCTGTCGGGTCAGACGGTGCGGTCCCGGCGGCTCACTTCGGGCCGAAACCGGCCGCGAGCTTGGGGACCTCCCCGTCGGACGGCTCCCGGTCGGAGACGAGGTTGTCGCTCAGGAAGAACCGGCCGTTCTCGAACAGCAGCGGCTGGTCGACCGAGTCCGGGCTGACCGAGAACGCCTGCTCGCCCTGGCCCACCTCGGACCGCGGCATCTGGAGCAGCTTCGTCTGCTTCCCGTCCTTCGGGTCGAGGGAGACGATCTGGCCGCCCGCGTCGTACGGCGGCAGCTTGTACGCCAGGATGTGGCCGCCCTCCATCCGGAACGGGATGATCTCCCGGTTCTTGCCCGCCGCCGACTTCCACTTGGGCTTGCCGGTGGAGATGTCGAAGGCCATCACGTCGTTCGTCCGCGCCGAGCCGTCGGCGCTGGGCTCCGTGTGCTGCGTGGTCGTCAGATAGATCGTGTCCGGCCCGACGGCCATCGCGTAGCAGGCGTTGACCTCCAGCTCGCAGGGCTTGTTGTAGCGCTCGCCCAGCGAGATCTTGCTCTGGAGCTTCTTGTCGTCGCTGATGGCCATCACATCGCTGGTCAGCTCGTCACCGGCGCCGACGACCAGCACCAGCGGATCGGTCGAGGCCACCCGGACGTTCTTCACGCCCTTCGGCGGCTCGTACTTCCACGTCGCCTTGCCCGTGTCCGGGTCGAGCTTCTGCACCGACACCTGCGGCTTGTCGTAGTCCGAGCCGCACTCGACGACGGCCACCAGCGACTTGCCGCCCTGGTAGCCCTTGTCACGGCAGTCGCTCGGCTTGGCCTCCCACAGCTTCTTGCCCGAGGAGATCTTGTAGCCGGCCGAACCGCCGATCCACGCCGAGGCCACCGTGTCCCCGCTGATCGCCACGTTCTCGTTGCTGCGGGTGTCCGCGTTCGGCATCGTCTTGTCCCACGCGATCTTCTTCGCGTCCAGATCGACGATGACCATCCGGGTGCAGTCCGCGCTGTTGGAGATCGTCTCCTGCACCACCAGCGCGATCTTGTGGTCCTTGGTCATGTTGTTGGACGCGGCGCACACGTTGCCGCGCAGCGGCACGTCCGTCTTCTTGCCGCTGTCCAGGTCCTGGACGACCAGCTTGCGCAGCGACGGCTTGGCGAACACCTTGTCCGTCGCCCAGTTGCCGCTGACGGTGGTGATGTCCTTGACCGTGGGCGCATCCCAGTCGACGATCTGCGAGCCCTTGGTGCTCTTGGGCTTCTGCGGGCCGTCCGACTGCTCGTTGGCCTTGTCGTCGCCCTTGGCCTCGTCCTTCTTGCCGTCGTCCTTCGTCAGGAAGAAGACGCCGCCGCCCGCCACGAGCAGCACGGCGACGACGGCGGCGACGATGCCGATGACCTTCGAGTTGCTCCGGCCGCCCCCGCCGCCGCCCGGCATCCCGCCGGAGGTGTCGTACGACGGGTACATCCCCGGCTGCTGCGCGTACGGGCCCTGCGGCGGAGGCGGCGTCGGGGCGCCGAAACCGCCCGGCTGACCCGGCTGTTGGGGATAGCCGTAGCCGGGCTGCTGACCCGGCTGCTGCGGGTAGCCGTAGCCGGACTGCGAGGCGGGCGGGGACGGCGGTGGTGTCTGCGGCATGCCCGGCGGGGCCGCGGGGGCCTGCGGCGGCTGCGGGGGAGGCGGCGGCGGTGTGCCCGGCTGCTGGGGGTAGCCGTAGGACGGCTGTCCCTGCGGCGGTTCCTGCGGTGCGCCGAAGCCTCCGGACGGCGGCTGATCAGGCGGAGGAGGCGGCTGCGACATGAACAATCCCTCGTAAAAGGGCAGACCGAACGCCCGGCACCCCTCAAACCCCCGTAGGGCCGAGCGAATCGGACATTTGGCCTGCCGTGGCAGACAGTTGAGCGGAAGTTCTTTCTACCATCGGACACGATCCGGCCAGTCCACGGTTCCGTGGCGGAATCGATACGTCCGTCCCCGCCGCGAGCGCCGCGCCGAGGGGCCCGGCGCGGCGCTCGCCACGGCCTCAGCGCGGCCCGTACGCCAGGGCGAGGGGCTTCTTCGTGTCCTCGTCCTTCCCGCGCAGCAGATCCTCCTGGAGGAAGAACCGGCCCTCGGCATAGGTCGCCGTCGGCGTCCACGAGCGCGACGGCATCGAGAACTCCTGCTCCTTCTCCACGCCGGAGTCCGGCAGCCGCAGCAGCCCGCGTTCCTTGCCGTTCGCCGGGTCGATGCCGACGACGTCGCCGGCGGTCTCCCCGACCACCGGCGCCGGCCGGTAGGCGATGACCTTGCCGTCCTCGACGGCCACCGGGAAGATCGTGCGCCCCTCGCCCGCGTCCACCTTCCACTTCGGCTTGCCGCTGGAGAAGTCGAAGCCCACCGCCTCGTTGGTGTCGCCCGAGGAGCCCTCCTTGCCGGAGTGCTCGCCACGCGAGACGACGACGGTGTCGCCCACGGCGACGATGTTCGCGCACGACTCGCTGCCCATGTTGCCCAGCAGACAGCCCGGTTCGTAGTGGTTGCCGAGGTTGATGCTCGCCGCCACCTCGCCCTGCTCGGTCACCGTCATGACCTCGTCCCGGTCGCCGTCGGTGCCCAGCAGCAGGACCACCGGGTCGGTGTCGACGAGCCGTACCGAACGCCCGTCGCTCACCTGCGGCAGCTCCACGTCCCTCTGCCCGTCCGCGGATCGAGTTCGTGGATGCTCACCTTGCGGCCGCACTCCAGGACCGCCAGCAGCCGCGCACCGCCGCCGTAGCGGGCGTGGCTGCACGTCTCCTCCACGTTGTCCTTCCACAGCTTCTTGCCGCTGGTGACGTCGTAGGCGGCATGGCCGCCGATCCAGGTGGCGGCGACGACCCCGTCGGCGACCGTCAGATTGACATCGCCACCGCCGAACCCGAACTCGTCCTCGGCCAGCGGCTTCTCCCACAGCTTCTCGCCCGTGTCGACGTCGAAGGCCGCGACCGCGCTACAGCCGTCGCTGCCCTTGTCGAAGGCGATGGCGGTGACGTGCTCGTCGGTCATGTGCGGGGACGCCGCGCAGGAAGGACCGGCCAGCGGCAGGTTCCAGGCACGCCTGCCCCCGTCGACGCGGTGGCCCTCCACCGCGTTCAGGCTGGTCTTCGCATAGATCTTGCGGGTGATCCAACTGCCCGCGGCCAGCGGGGCGTCCTCGCGTTTGACGTGGGTGTCCGGCTGCTTGAGCGAGAACAGCTGCTCGGCCGGTTTCCCGCCGGCGACATGGTCGCCCGCCGCCTTCCCGTCCCCGCCCGGACCGCCGCCGTCCCCGTCACCGCCGTCCCCGCCGAACAGCCGGACGCCGCCCGCGACGAGCGCGACGGCCACGACGGCGGCCACGATCCCCAGCAGCGTGCGGTTGCGGTTTCCGCCACCGCCGGGTGGGGCGCCGCCCGGACCGGGCGGTGGGAAAGCGGGCGGGACCGGCGGAGCTGCCGGAGCTGCCGGGTACGGCGGTCCGGCAGGAGACGGCGGTCCGGCAGGAGACGGCGGTCCGGCAGGGGACGGAGGCCCGGCAGGCGGTGCGGGCGCGGCGGGCTGCGGAGGTCCGGCAGGCGGGCCGCCCGTGGCCGGGGTTTCGCCGCCCGTGGCCGGGGTTTCCGCGGGGTTTCCCGCGGGCGGGCCGACGTCCGGCGGCGGGCCGAAGCCGGGCGGGGCCGGGGGCCGACCGGGCTCGCCGCCCGGTGGCTGCGACGGCGGTTGCGACGGCGGCGGGGGCGGGGGCTGCTGCGACATGGGGACCTCGGCGTCGGTGGGGCGACGGGGCGGGCCCGGCTCCACGGTGGTGTCAGCGGTCGAGGGCACCGCCCGCCGTCGGTCGGCTACGGAGCGGCACCCTTTGTACCACCGGCCACCGTGGACATGTCACGCCCCTTCGGACTCGGCCAACTCCAGCCAGCGCAGCTCCAGTTCCTCGCGCTGGCCCCGGACCTCCCGCAGCTCCTCGTCCAGGCTCGCGACGCGCTCGAAGTCCGTGGCGTGCTCGGCCATCGCGGAGTGCAGCTCCGTCTCGCGTGCCTCGGCCTTCTCCAGCTGACGCTCGATGCGCTGCATCTCCTTCTGCGCGGCCCGGGAGAGCCCGGCCGGCTTGGCCGGGGCGGACGCCGCCGCCGGCGCGGAACCCGCCGCGGTACCGGAGGCCGGGGACGCGGTGGCCGGTCCCGCTGTCGCCGCGGCGATACGTGCCCGGCGCTCCAGGTACTCGTCGATACCGCGCGGCAGCATCCGCAGCGTGGCGTCGCCGAGGAGCGCGAAGACCCGGTCGGTGGTGCGCTCGACGAAGTAGCGGTCGTGGGAGATGACGACGAGGGAGCCGGCCCAGCCGTCGAGCAGGTCCTCCAGCTGTGTGAGGGTCTCGATGTCGAGGTCGTTGGTGGGCTCGTCCAGGAAGAGGACGTTCGGCTCGCCCATCAGCAGCCGCAGGATCTGCAACCGGCGCCGCTCACCGCCGGAGAGATCACCGACCGGCGTCCACTGCTTGTCCTTGGTGAAGCCGAACTTCTCGCACAGCTGGGAGGCGGTCATCTCGCGCCCCTTGCCGAGATCGACCCGGGAGCGCACCGCTTCCACGGCCTCCAGCACCCGCCACGCGGGGTCCAGCTCGGCGACCTCCTGGGAGAGGTACGCCAGCTTCACCGTCTTGCCGACCTTGATCCGGCCGCCGGTGACCAGCGGGGAGGTGTGCTCACCCGCCGTGTGCGCGGTCTCGGCGAGGGCCCGCAGCAGCGAGGTCTTGCCGGCGCCGTTGACGCCGACCAGGCCGATCCGGTCGCCCGGCCCGAGCTGCCAGGTCAGATGCTTGAGCAGCAGCTTGTCACCGGCCTGGAGGGTCACGTCCTCCATGTCCAGGACGGTCTTGCCGAGCCGGGAGCCGGCGAAGCGCATCAGCTCCTGGCTGTCGCGCGGCGGCGGCTCCCCCTCGATCAGCGCGTTCGCGGCCTCGATCCGGAACCGCGGCTTGCTGGTGCGGGCCGGGGCGCCGCGGCGCAGCCACGCCAGCTCCTTGCGGACGAGGTTCTGCCGCTTGGTCTCCTCCTGCTGTGCGATGCGCTCCCGCTCGGCCCGCGCGAACACGTAGTCGGAGTAGCCGCCCTCGTACTCGTGCACGGTGCCGCGCTGCACATCCCACATGCGGGTGGCGACCTGGTCGAGGAACCAGCGGTCGTGGGTGACGCACACCAGCGCGGAGCGGCGGTTGCGCAGATGGGCGGCGAGCCAGGAGATGCCTTCGACGTCGAGGTGGTTGGTGGGCTCGTCGAGCACGATCAGATCCTGCTCGGCGATCAGCAGCTTGGCCAGGGCGATCCGGCGGCGCTCACCACCGGAGAGCGGGCCGATCACGGTGTCCAGGCCCAGCGGGAAGCCCGGCAGGTCCAGCCCGCCGAACAGGCCGGTGAGCACATCGCGGATCCGGGCGTCGCCGGCCCACTCGTGGTCGGCCATGTCGCCGACGACCTCGTGCCGGACGGTGGCCGCCGGGTCGAGCGCGTCGTGCTGGGTGAGGACGCCCAGGCGCAGGCCGTTCGCATGGGTGACCCGGCCGCCGTCGGGCTCCTCCAGCTTGGACAGGACGTGGATCAGCGTCGTCTTCCCGTCCCCGTTCCGGCCGACGACACCGATCCGGTCGCCCTCGCTCACGCCGAGCGAGAGGCCGTCGAGCAGGGCTCGGGTGCCGTACACCTTGTCGACGGCTTCGAGGTTGACGAGGTTGACAGCCATCTCTCTCCTGTTGCCTACGAGGCCCCGGATCCGGCGCCAACGCTCCAGGGTAGTCACCGTGGCGCGAAAGCGTTCCCGGTACCCCGAACGAAGATCAACTGCCGTGCAGCATCAGCGCGATACCGCCCACCATCAGCACGCTCGCCGCCGTCCGCGGCCATCCGAAGCGCTCCTTGAAGAACAGCGCACCGATCGCGGCACCCGCGATGATCGAGGACTCGCGCAGCGCCGCCACCGGCGCGAGCGGCGCCCGCGTCTGCGCCCACAGCACCAGCCCGTACGCGGCCACCGACAGCGCGCCGCCCAGCAGGCCACGGGCCGCGACGGGGCGGAGCTGCTCGACCAGCCGGCGGCGCCGGGTCGCGAACGCGTAGGCGGGGATGGCCAGCCCCTCGAAGATCATCAGCCAGGCGATGTAGCCGAGCGCGGAGCCCGAGGCCCGCACCCCGACCCCGTCGACGGTGGTGTACGTGGCGATCGCCAGCCCCGTGCACAACGCCGCCACCAGCGCGGGCCCCTGCGCACCGGCCCCCGGCGCGGCCCGCCGGCCGCGCAGCCCCCACAGCGAGACCCCGAGCAGCCCGGCCGAGGCCAGCAGCACGCCCGTGAGCTGCCACGCGTCCGGCAGCTCGTGCAGGAAGACCGCCGACAGCACCGTCACCACCAGCGGCGACGTGCCCCGCGCTATCGGGTACATCTGTCCGAACTCGCCCAGCTGGAAGGAGCGCATCAGCAGCGTCATGTAGACGACGTGCAGCACGGCCGAGATCAGCAGCGGCGGCCACGCCTCCGCGGCCGGCAGCGGCGCGAAGCACGCGAGGAGCGCGCCGCACACCGCGCCGCCCCCGCCGACCAGCGTGAAGGCCAGCAGCTGATCACGTATGCCGTGCGCCAGCGCGCTCCAGGTGGCGTGGGCCAGCGCGGCGAGCAGAACAGCCGCGACGACCAGCGGCGTCACCGTTCACCCGCACCGCTCGTTCCGGCGGCCGGTGCCCGGCGGATCCCCTCGTCCGCCGCGCCCTCGCGCACCTCGGCGAGCGTGCCGCCCGCGTGTGCGATCAACGCCTGGGGGTCGAGCGGGAAGACGGCGTGCGGGGTGCCGGCGGCGGCCCAGACCGTGTGGTGCGCGAGGAGCCCGCGGTCGGCCAGCACCCGCATCGTCGTCGCATGACCGAACGGCGGGACGCCGCCGATCGCGTAACCCGTCGCCTCCCGCACGGTCTTCGCCGTGGCCCGGCGCACCTCGGCCCCGCCGAGCACCTCGCTCACCCGCGCCACATCGACCCGCGAACCGCCGTCCATGAGCACCAGCACCGGGCTGCCGTCCGCCTCGAACACCAGGGATTTGACGATCTGTTCCAGCTCGCAGCCGATCGCCGCGGCGGCCTCGGCAGCCGTCCGCGTCGCCTCGGGAAAGGCGCGGACCTCCACCTCGCCGAGGCCGAGAGCGTCGAGAGCGCGTGCGAAACGGGGGTGAGCAGCAGCCGGTTGTGTCATACACCGGACGCTACCGCCGCGCCCCGCGCCCCCGCGACGGCATATCTCCCGCGCTCCGCGGCATATCTCCCGTGCGCTCCGCCCCGGAAAACGCACGCCGGGCGGCCCGCGCACGGACCGCCCGGCGTCGTCCGCACCGGAGGGCGCGTCAGCCCGCGGCCTCCAGCACCTTGCGGACGATCGGGCCCGCGTTGTCACCGCCGTGCCCCGAGGCGGGGACGACGGCGGCGGCCGCCGCGTCGTTCCGGTAGGCCGTGAACCAGGCGTTGGGCTTCTTCTGGTTGTCGACCTCGGCCGAGCCGGTCTTGCCGCCCACGTCACCGCTGAGGCCGCGCAGCGCGCCAGCGGCCGTACCGCTGGTGGCCGTCGTCCGCATCAGGCCCTTGAGGTCCTTGTTCACCTGCGGCTTCATCGTGCGCGGCGCCTTCGCGAGGGTCCGCTTGTCCAGCGAAGGAGACACGATGTACGGCTGCTTGAAGCTGCCGTCCTTCACGGTGGCGGAGACGGACGCCATGGTGAGCGGGTTCATCCGCACACCGCCCTGGCCGATCAGCGAGGACGCCATCTGCGCATCGGACTGGACGGGCACGCTGCCGTCGAACGTGCCGGTGCCCGTCTTCCAGTTGAGGCCGATACCGAAGACGTCCCGGGCCTCCTTCGTCAGGTCGTCGTCCTTGAGCTTCTTCGCCTGCGTGATGAACGCGGTGTTGCAGGAGCGGGCGAAGCTCTGCGAGAACGTGCCGCCCTTGATGTCGAACTTGTCGAGGTTCTGGAACTTCCAGCCGCCGTACGAGGCGTACTTGGGACACGGGTGCGCCCGGCCCGGCGAGGCCAGCCCCTTGTCGAGCAGCATGGCGCTGGTGACGATCTTCATGGTGGAGCCCGGCGCCAGCGAACCGCGCAGCGCGCTGTTGAAGCCGGTGGCCGGGGAGTTGGCGACGGCCAGGATCTCGCCCGTGGACGGCTTGACCGCCACGACCGACGCCTTGGCCTTGCCCTTGACGGCGTCCTCCGCCGCCGACTGCGCCTTCGCGTCGATCGTCGTCTTCAGCTCGCCCGGCTTCGGCCGCGACAGCTGCTTGAGCACCGGCCCCTGCGTCTTGCCCTTGGCGTCGACGATGCGCGTCTGAAGCCCGGCCGAGCCCTCGGTCTTGTCGCCGTAGCGGCGCCCCAGGTCGTCGATGACATCACCGAGAGTGGGGTGTTCGTCCTTGCTCAGCGGGGAGCCGTTGCGGTCCACCGCGCGCACCGGCGGCGTGCCCGCCTTGTCCGTCCGGATGGACTGCCCCTTCTTCAACTGCGGGTGCAGCACGGACGGCTTCCACTCGACGACGGGCTCGCCGCTGCTCTTGTCCCGGACGACATGGAGGGACGAGCCGTAGTTCAGCACGGCCTTCTGCTTGCCGTAGCTGATCCGGGCCGTGAGCGCGAACGGGACGTCCTCGCCCTTGGCCGCCTGGGGCGTGGCATCCACCGAGGCGGCGTGGCCCTTGCTGCGGAAGTCGGCGAGCGCCTTGGCAGCGGCCTCGGAGTCGTCGGTGCGGTCGGCGGCCTTCTTCAGATCGCCGCTCTTCCAGGCGCCGAGGAACTCCTTGGCACCGCTGCGTACTTCGGAGGCGCTCAGCGGGCCGGTCTTCACCTCGCGCGGTGCCTTGCCGTCGGCGGCGACGCTGCCCTTGGTGTCACCCCCCTCGTCGTCATTGCCGACGAAGGCCCACACGCCGGCGCCGGTGAGCCCGACGACGGCGGCGGCCACCCCGCCGATGACGGCCATCTTCTGAGAGTCCCGCATCCGAAATCTGCCCCTCCACCCAGCCTCGGCCCACGCGCCGAGGTCCTGTTGCGAGGCACCCTAGAGCACGCTCATGACAGATCGTGTGCCGGTATGCCCGCTTGAACCCGAAAACCGGTCGTGAGGCTTCCCAGGTTCACCGGTTCCGGGAGTTCGGGCCGTCGGAAGGAACCGCTCCGCCTGCCCGGAGGGCAGACGCGCACCACGGGCCGTCTGGTTCCAGATCTTTGACCATCTCTGAACCCCAGCCCCCGACTTGCCCGATTCCCCCCGCTCCACACCGACACCCCACACCTCACACCCCCCGCAACCACCCCCCGGCCCCCCGTTATTCCCACCCACCGCAACAGGCGCGACGACAACCAGCAGGCACCACGCAGCGGGGGTCTCCTAGAGGGGGCGAAAGCCCCCCCCGACGCCCGGCCGGCGAGGCCAACGGGGAAAGGGGCGAAGCCCCATAACAGGAGCGAAGCGATGAACAGTCAGCAAGGAACAGCGAACGTGAGCCCCACTACGCGATAAGGCAAGAACACGCCCGGTGAGGCAAGCAACACCCGGCAAGGCGAGCACACGAAGGAAGAGCAACCACACCGAGGCAGAGCCGGCGCAGCGCCCCCTCAGATCCACGTGTCGAACCACATCCGGTGCCGCCACGCCTCCATCGGAATCGTCTGCCCGGTGTAAATGGGCCAGAAGTAGATGAAGTTCCAGATGACGAGCAGTACGACGACCCCGGTACCGACGACACCGACGGTCCGCCGTCTGTCCCCGGTGCCGGGCGGCCCGGCCACCGCCCCCGCCGCCATGGCCACCGCCAGGCACAGGAACGGCAGGAAGACGACGGCGTAGAAGAGGAAGATGGTGCGCTCCTGGTACATGAACCAGGGCAGGTACCCGGCGGCGACCCCGCACAGGACGGCCCCGGCACGCCAGTCGCGCCGGAAGAACCACCGGTACAGCACGTAGACGAGGGCCGCGCAGGCCACCCACCACAGCACGGGCGTGCCGAGCGCCAGCACTTCGCGCGCGCACCCCTCGCGGTCCCGGCAGCCGGCCTGCCCGGCCTCGGGCGACTCGTAGAAGTAGGAGACGGGCCTGCCCAGGACGAGCCAGCTGAAGGGGTTGGACTGGTAGGTGTGCCCCGAGGTGAGGTTGACGTGGAAGTCGTAGACCTCGGCCTCGTAGTGCCACAGGCTGCGCAGCGGCCCGGGCAGCCAGCCCCAGGGCCCGCCGGCGCCCTCCTCGGCGGCCCAGTTGCGGAAGTAGCCGCCGGAGGTGGCGAACCAGCCCGTCCAGGAGGCGACATAGGTGACGAGGGCGACGACCGGCAGCGAGAGGAACGCCCAGTAGGAGTCCTTGCGCAGCATGGCGAGGAAGGGGCGGGAGGCGCCCGCGGTGCGGCGTGCGCCCATGTCCCACAGCACGGTGAGGATCCCGAACGCGGCGAGCACGTACAGGCCGTTCCACTTGGTGGCGCAGGCGAGGCCGAGGCAGAGCCCGGCCAGCAGCCGCCAGGGCCGCACGCCCAGGCTCGCGCTGTCCCCGATGTGCGCGTCGGGCGCGAGTTCGCCGTCGTGCGGGCCCGTGCCGTCGCCGTCGGCGACGAGCGGGGGCAGTTTGCGTGCCAGGAGGGCGCGGGTTCTGTCGCGGTCGACGAGGAGGCAGCCGAAGGCGGCCAGCACCCAGAACATGACGACGAGGTCGAGCAGCGCGGTGCGGCTCATCACGAAGTGCAGCCCGTCGACGGCCATCAGGGCGCCGGCGAGGCAGCCCAGCAGGGTGGAGCGGAACAGCCGGCGCCCGATGCGGCAGAGCATCAGCACCGAGAGGGTGCCGAGGAGGGCCGTCATGAACCGCCAGCCGAACGGGTCGAGCCCGAAGGCCCATTCGCCCAGCGCGATGATCCATTTCCCGATGGGGGGATGGACGACGTAGGAGCCCTCCGGCGAGAGGGGGATGCGCTGCGGATCGTCCAGGATCCGGGCGTTGGCGTCGTCCGGCCAGGTGCCCTCGTAGCCGTAGTGCAGCAGCGACCAGGCGTCCTTGGCGTAGTACGTCTCGTCGAATATGACGGCGTGCGGCGAGCCCAGCTGCCAGAACCGCAGCACCCCGGCCACCAGCGCGACCAGCACGGGACCGCCCCAGGCCGCCCAGCGGGCGAACCGGGCCGCGGTCTCGGGCCGCAGCCCGAACAGGGCCGGCAGCCGCGGGTCGGGCGTGGGGAACGGCGGCAGCAGCCGGTCGCGGACACCGGGGCGCGGGCGGGGGAGGTACCCGAAGCGGCGCAGGCGGGCCTGCCAGGTGGTCGGCTGCCGGCTGCCGTCCTGCCGCTGCCGCGTGTCCGTCGCGGTGTCGCTGCTCGTCACGCGGGCCATCGTAGGGATAGCCGGGGCGCTGTGCTCGGGCGCGTGGCGGGCGCTGCGAGGATGGGCGGGTGACTGGAACGCTCGTGCTCGCCGGGACCCCGATCGGCGACCCCTTGGACGCCCCGCCCCGGCTGGCCGCCGAACTGGCCGCGGCCGATGTCATCGCCGCCGAGGACACCCGGCGGCTGCGCCGGCTGACACGTCAGCTGGAGATCGAGCCGGGCGGCCGGATCGTCTCGTACTTCGAGGGGAACGAGTCGGCGCGCACACCGGAGCTGGCCGAGGAGCTGGCGGGCGGCGCCCGGGTGGTGCTGGTGACGGACGCGGGCATGCCGTCCGTCTCGGACCCGGGGTTCCGGCTGGTGGCGGCGGCCGTGGAGCGGGGGGTGCGGATCACGGCGGTGCCGGGCCCCTCGGCGGTGCTGACGGCGCTGGCGGTCTCGGGCCTGCCGGTGGACCGGTTCTGTTTCGAGGGTTTCCTGCCGCGCAAGCAGGGCGAGCGGCTGGCGCGGCTGCGGGAGGCGGCGCAGGAGCGGCGCACCCTCGTCTACTTCGAGGCGCCGCACCGGCTGGACGCCACGCTGGCCGCGATGGCGGAGGTGTTCGGCGGCAGCCGGGAGGCCGCCGTCTGCCGGGAGTTGACCAAGACGTACGAGGAGGTGCGGCGCGGCCCGCTCGACGAGTTGGCCGCGTGGGCGGCCGAGGGGGTGCGCGGGGAGATCACGGTCGTGGTGCGGGGCGCGGCGCCGCCGGATCCGGGCGCGCTGGGTCCCGCGGATCTCGTCGCCCGGGTCGAGGCCCGCGAGGAGGCCGGTGAGCGGCGCAAGGAGGCGATCGCCGCGGTGGCGCGCGAGACGGGCGTTCCCAAACGTGAGGTCTTCGACGCGGTCGTGGCGCGGAAGCACGCGAAGCCGTGACCGGGGGGCCGCCCGGTGCACGGCCGGTTGTTCCCGGCCGCGGGTAAAAACCTTGCGCGCCGGGGCAAAGAGAACTCCTCGCGGCGACCGGGTTTTCTGACGCCGGAACAAAATCTGCGCCAATAGAGGGGCAGAGCTGCTGCATTTCTCTCCGACCGGGAGTCCACTGGGAGGCGGGCGTCACCGCCCGGAGAGAGGAGTTGCCATGAAGCACGACGTCAGCGGCGCACACACCACCGCGGCCCGGACCACGGACCGGACCGCGCACGAGGCGTACTCCTTTGCCTGCATGAAGTGCGGTCACGGTTGGGAGCAGGAATACGAAATACGCCACCTCGAATATGCCGACGGGCGGCCGCTGATCGCCTATTACGCCGACGGCGAGCGCGTTCCTTCACCGCTCACCCGGCCCACCTGCCGCAATTGCGAGGGGCATCTCGTGCGCATCATGCGTTCCGGCCGGGTTTCCACGGCGGAAGCGGCCCAGTTGCACCACTGAGTATTTCCCCGGGCATCCGGGCGGCGTTTTCCGGACGGGTGCGGACGCCGGACGGCCGACCGGAGCGGGCCGCCGGGGCCGCATTATCATCGCGGGCATGTCCACCCCCTCCGCCGACTCCCCGTCCGCAGCCCGCTCCAAGCCGCGAGCAGAGCAGGAGCCGCCCCCGCTGCCCGAGCCCCTCGCGGTGCCCGTCGCCGACTCGCACACCCATCTGGACATGCAGGTGCCGTCCGTCGCCGAGGCCCTCCGCGACGCGGCCTCGGTCGGTGTGACGACGGTGATCCAGGTGGGCTGCGATCTGGAGCGCTCCCGGTGGGCGGCGGATGTGGCCGCCGACTGGGAGAACGTGTGGGCGGCCGTCGCGCTGCACCCCAACGAGGCGCCCCGGCTGGCGGCCGAGGAGGGTGAGGAGGCGCTGGACGAGGCGCTCGCCGGTATCGAGAAGCTGGCGGCGCTGCCCCAGGTGCTCGCCGTCGGCGAGACGGGCCTCGACCACTTCCGCACCGGCGAGGAGGGAAAGGCGGCCCAACAGCGCTCCTTCCGGGCGCACATCGCGCTCGCCAAGCGGCTGAACAAGGCGCTCGTCATCCACGACCGGGACGCGCACGCCGATGTGCTGCGCATCCTGGACGAGGAGGGCGCCCCCGAACGCACCGTCTTCCACTGCTACTCGGGCGACGCGGAGATGGCGCGGCACTGCGCCGAGCGCGGCTGGTTCATGTCCTTCGCGGGGAACGTCACGTTCAAGAACGCGCAGCCGCTGCGGGACGCGCTGGCCGTCGCCCCGCCGGAGCTGGTCCTCGTCGAGACGGACGCGCCGTTCCTCACACCGTCGCCGTACCGGGGGCGGCCCAACGCGCCCTACCTCGTTCCGGTCACGCTGCGGGCCATGGCGGAGACGAAGGGCATGACGGAGGAGACCCTCGCCCGGCACGTCGCGGCCAACACCGCCCGCGCCTTCGGGTACTGATTCCACCGGCCCGGGGCCGCGCGGCCCCGGGCCCGAACACCCGAACACCCGGCCACACGGCCGCGGTTCACGACACAGGGTGACCGCCCGACTTTGGATGGTGACGACGGCTCCGCTACAGTCCGCGCCCGCCGGGCCTGTCCGACAGGCTCCCACCGGCCGGACCCTTGGAGCGCGCCGTGAGCCAGACCCCCACCCTGCCGTACGCCCCGCACGCCTCCTGGGCACAGCGGCCGGGGGACCACGCACCGGCGCACGAGCCCGTACAGCAGTGGGAGCCCGTACAGCAGTGGCCGGAGGCGTGGGCACAGGAGTGGGGGCGACAGCCGACGCAGTCGTGGTCGTGGGAGGACGTACGGCCGCCGGAAGAACCCTGGACGCAGCAGTCGGCCCAGCAGTCGGCACAGCAGTCGACGCAGCACGTGCCCCTGCAATCGGCCCAGCAGCCCACTCGGCAACTCACACAGCAGTGGACGCAGCAGGGGACGCCTCAGGGGGCAGCGCACTGGGCACAGCAGGGGACGCATCAGGGGACACAGCAGGGGACACAGCAGTGGGCGCAGTCTCCGGCGCATTCCTGGGCGCGGACCGGGGAGCTGGAACCCGCTCAGCTGTGGTCGCCGTGGTCGCCGTCCGCTGCTGAAGCCGGGGACGGCGCGGGGCAGTCGGCCGGGCACCGGCTGCGGCCCGGCCCCGCGGAGACGCCGGAGCCCACCATTCCGCTCCCCCGGTTCGACGTCCCTCCCGTCTGCCCTCCCACCGTGTCCCTGGACACGTCTCCCGTCGCGTCTCCCGTCGTGTCCCCGGGCGCACCCGAGGGCCCGTGCGGGCCCGCGCCCGTTCCCGTGCCGTACGCGGTGGGCGGGGCGTACGTGCTGCCGCACACGCCTGCCGGCCACCCGACCGCCGGCCGGGCCCACCGTCGCGCGGGCGGCGCACGCCGGGCCGGGACGCAGAGCCAGGGAGGGGAGGCGTGGCGGCGGCTGGTCCCGCAGGCCGCGGTGGTGGCGGTGCTGGCGGGCGGGACGTCCGCGTTCGTCGCGCACGACAAGGCCGTCGAGCTGGACGTCGACGGACAGCGGCACAGCCTGCACACGTTCGCGGGCAGCGTCTCCCAACTGCTCGCGGACGAGGGCGTACGGCCGGGCGGGCACGACGCCGTCGAGCCGGGCCGCGACGCGCGGCTGGCACACGGCGACACGGTGACCGTCCGCTCCGGCCGGCCCCTCCGGCTCACCCTGGACGGCCGGGTCCACCGGGTGTGGACGACGGCGGGGACGGTGGGCGGCGCCCTGCGCGAGCTGGGGGTGCGCGCCGCGGGCGCGCGGATCTCGGCCCCGCTCACGGCGCGGGTCCCGCGCTCAGGGCGCGAGCTGGAGGTGTGGACGGAACGCACCGTCGGCGTCCTGGCCGACGGGCGCGAGCGGCGGGTGCGGACCACCGCGGAGACGGTCGGGGAGCTGCTGCGCGCGGCCGGGGTGCGGCTGCGCGGCGAGGACACGGCGTCCGTGCCGCTGGACAGCTTTCCGCGCGAGGGGCAGACGGTCACCGTCATGCGGATCACCGGCGGCGAGCAGGTCCGCGAGGAACACATCCCGTTCACCACCGTCCACCGCGAGGACCCGCGGCTGCGCAAGGGCACCCAGGTGATCGCGCAGCGCGGCAGGCCGGGGCTGCGGCGGATCACCTACGCGCTGCGGACCGTCAACGGCGTGCGGATGAAGCCGCGGCGCACCGGTGCCGAGGTGCTGCGCGAGCCCCGTACCCAGGTGGTGCGGGTCGGCACCCGCACCGGGCCGCCCCCGGTCGCGGGCGCCGAGGGGCTCGACTGGTCCGCGCTGGCCCGCTGCGAGTCGGGCGGCCGCCCCGACGCCGTCGACTCCTCCGGCACCTACGGCGGCCTCTACCAGTTCGACGCCCGCACCTGGCGCGGGCTCGGCGGGAGCGGCCGCCCGCAGGACGCCCCGGCCGCCGAGCAGACGTACCGCGCGAAGAAGCTGTACGTCGCACGGGGGGCGAGCCCGTGGCCGGTGTGCGGCCGTAAACTGTCGCGGTGAGCGCTGCCCCTTCCCCACCGCACGGCCCCGACGGCCACCCCGGCACCCGTCCCGCACCGGCGGGAGAGGCCGGGTCCGGCACCGCCCCCGGCGGTGCGGACAACAGCGGCGCGGACAGCGGCGGCGGGGACGGCGGCGCGCTGCTCGGTCCCGCCGAGGTCCGCGAGCTGGCCGCCGCGCTGGGGGTGCGCCCCACGAAGCAGCGCGGCCAGAACTTCGTCATCGACCCGAACACGGTGCGCCGTATCGTCCGTGCGGCCGGGGTGCGGCCGGACGACGTCGTCGTGGAGATCGGCCCCGGCCTCGGTTCGCTGACGCTGGCGCTGCTGGAGACGGCCCGCCAGGTGACGGCCGTCGAGATCGACGACGTGCTGGCGGGGGCGCTTCCCGCGACGGTCGCCGCGCGCCTGCCGGAGCGGGCCGGCCGGTTCACGCTCGTGCACGACGACGCGCTGCGCGTCACCGCGCTGCCGGGCCCGGCGCCGACGGCGCTCGTCGCCAACCTCCCGTACAACGTGGCCGTTCCGGTCCTGCTGCACATGCTGGCGACGTTCCCCGGCATCGAACGGACGCTGGTGATGGTGCAGTCGGAGGTCGCCGACCGGCTGGCGGCAGCGCCCGGTTCGAAGGTGTACGGGGTGCCGTCGGTCAAGGCCGCCTGGTACTGCGAGGTGAAGCGGGCCGGCGCGATCGGCCGGAACGTCTTCTGGCCCGCGCCGAACGTCGATTCGGGGCTGGTCTCGCTGGTACGCCGCCCGCACCCGCCGCGCACCACCGCTTCCCGCGACGAGGTCTTCGCCGTCGTGGACGCCGCGTTCGCGCAGCGGCGCAAGACCCTGCGGGCCGCGCTGGCCGGCTGGGCCGGTTCGGGGGCCGCCGCCGAGCAGGCCCTGCTGGCCGCCGGCGTCTCCCCGCGGGCGCGCGGCGAGTCGCTCACCGTCGAGGAGTTCGCGGCGGTCGCCGAGCACGGCCCCCGGGCCGGTGCCGGCCCGCGCCCGGAGAAGGAGGCGCCCGGCCCGGCCGGCCGCACGGCCCCGCCGGTCACCGCACACCCAGCACGACAGGACGAGGAGGAGCCCCCCGCGTGACCGAGCCCGCCGCCACCGTCACCGTTCGCGTACCGGCCAAGGTCAACGTCCAGCTCGCGGTCGGCGGACCGCGCCCGGACGGATTCCACGACCTGGCCAACGTCTTCCTGGCCGTCGGCCTGTACGACTCCGTCAGCGCGACCCCGGCGCCCGCGCCCCGGCTGACCGTCTCGGGCCCGGACGCCGCCCTCGTCCCGCTGGACGAGAGCAATCTCGCCGTCCGCGCCGCACGCCTGCTCGCCGACCGGCACGGCCGGGAGCCCGACGTGCATCTGCACATCGCCAAGGACATCCCCGTCGCGGGCGGTATGGCGGGCGGCAGCGCCGACGCGGCCGGTGCCCTGCTGGCCTGCGACCGGCTGTGGGGCACCCGCACCCCGCACGAGGAACTGCTCGCGCTGTGCGCCGAGTTGGGCTCCGACGTGCCCTTCAGCCTCACCGGCGGCGCCGCGCTCGGCCGTGGCCGCGGCGAACTGCTCACCCCGCTGGAGACCGGCGGGGAGTTCCACTGGGTGTTCGCCGTCGCCGACGGCGGGCTGTCCACCCCGGACGTCTACCGCGAGTGCGACCGGCTGCGGCAGGCCGAGGGGCGGGGCGCGGACGCCGTCCCGGAGCCCGAACCGGATCCCGCGCTGCTGACGGCGCTGCGCGCCGGGGACGCCGCCGCGCTGGCCGCCTCCCTGCGCAACGACCTCCAGCCGGCCGCCGTCTCGCTGCGCCCCTCGCTCGCCGAGACCCTGGACGCCGGGCTCGCCGCCGGTGCCCTCGCCGGACTGGTGTCCGGCTCGGGGCCCACCTGTGCGTTCCTCGTCCAGGACGCCGCCTCGGCCGCCCGCGCCGCGCAGGCCCTGCTCGCCTCCGGCACCTGCCGCACCGCACGCCCGGCGGTGGGCCCGGCGGCGGGCGCGACGCTCGTCTGAGGCCGACGGGGCCGCCGCCCGTCAGGCCGTCGGCCCCGGGGGTTCCGCCTCTCCCCGCAGATACCGGCTCATCATGGCGACGAGTTCGTTCTCGAAGCGGTCGCGGTCGACGGCGGGTCCGGTGCGGGAGGCGACGTGGTGGACGACCAGTTCCAGCGTGCTCGCGATCAGCACGGCCGCGGTGGCGGTGTCGGCCACCCGCACCTCGGGGTGGGTCTCCAACACCTCCCGCAGATAGGCGATGTTGGCGTCCTCGTGCTCCTGGACCATCGCCATCACCTGGGGCGTCCGGGGCGAGCGCTCCGCGAGCACGCGGAGGTACTCCGGCGGCTCGACATGGTTGCCCAGGACGATGCGCACGAACAGCCGCAGTACGGCGTCGAGCGACTCGGGCAGTTCGCCGGAGCGCACCCGCGCGCCCGCGGCCATGCCCGCGTCGAGGTGCTGCGCCGTCAACTCGGCCAGGATCGCGTCCTTGTTCGGGTAGTACTGGTACAGCGAGCCGATCGAGATCCCGGCGGCCTCCGCGATCCGGTTGGTGGTGCCCGCGGCGTAGCCGTACTCGGTGAAAACGTGAGCAGCCGCTCGGAGGATCCGCTGCCGGGTTATCTCGGCCCGGGCCTGTTTCGGCTGTTTGCGGGGCCGCAGCCGCCGCCCGTCCGCTGCCATGGCACCTCCTGTGACGCATCGGGAAAGCGAGTACCGCACAAGGCGAGCAATTGCTCATAATTATGCCCTGACCAGCGAGGACGCCGATGTCACCGGCCTCCTGGTGCCGCGATCCACCCGAGAGGCGTGCGGACATGCCACGAATCCAGCTGCCCGAGACCCGCAGGATGATCAACCTCCGGGTGCACGAGAACACCCGCATCAGCCCGCACTTCCGGCGCATCACCCTCGCCGGCCCGGAGCTGGAGCATCTGGAGCACTCCGGCTACGACCAGGGCGTCCGGCTGTTCTTCCCCCGCGAGGGACAGGAGGACCTCCGGATGCCCAACCTCGCCGGCAACGCGTGGATGGTCGAGCTGATGCTGCTGCCGAAGAGCCGCAGGCCCTGGGTGCGCAACTACACCGTGCGCCGGCTGCGGCCCGAACAGCACGAGCTGGACATCGAGTTCGCCGTGCACGGCACGGGCCCCGCCAGCGCCTGGGCCACCCGCGCCCGGCCCGGCGACCCCGCCGGCATCTTCGACCTGGGCCGCACCTACCTGCCGCCGCGGCACGCCGACCGGCAGCTGCTCGTGGCGGACGAGAGCGCGCTGCCCGCCGTCCTGTCGATCCTCGACGACGCTCCTCCGTCCCTGCGCGCCGAGGTCTTCCTGGAGGTGCCCGGGACCGACGACATCCGCACCGGCACCGGGCTCGACGCCCGCGAGGGCCTGCGCATCCACTGGCTCCCGCGGGACGACGATCCCCGCACCCCCTCGATACCGGGGCGCCTGGCGCTGGACGCCGTGCGCCGCGCCGACCTGCCCGAGGCGCCCGGCTACGCCTGGGTGGCCGGGGAGGCCGGGCTGGCCACCGGGGTGCGCCGCCATCTGGTCGGCGAACGGGGCTGGGCCAAGTCCGACGTCGCCTTCGTCGGCTACTGGCGCACCGGCCGCTCCTCCCCCGGGTGAGCCCGCCCGTCAGTGGTGCCAGGCCCGCCCACCGGTGTTGTGGATGAACCGCTGCAACGCCTTCATGGTGACCAGGTACTCCTCGTCGGAGATCCCCGCGTGCCGCTCGGCCCACAACTCGTCCTGGAGCCGCGCCGCCCCGGCGTACAGCTCCTCCCCCTCGGCCGTGAGCCGCAGCCGCCCTGCGGCGTCCTCGACGAGCCACCCCCGGACGACCGCCTCGTCGATCTCCTCCCCCAACGACCGGTCGCCCACGTCGAGATACCCCCGCAGCACCTCGGTCACCTCGCCCCGCGTCCGCCCCTCACCGGCCGACGCCGCGACCCGGGCCAGCACCCACCACTGCGGCTGGCTCAGCCCGAGCCCGGCGAGCGCCCCGCGCGTCCGCGACACCACGGCCTTCGCCGCGGCCCAGCTCCAGTACCCGATGGGCTGCCGGATCAGTTCCTCATCGCTGTGCGAGTACTCCACGGCCGACTCCCTCGTCCACGGTTCCGACTGCTGACGAGGGAAACCTAGAAGTTGAAGCCAAGTTGAAGTCAACGGCCGCCCGTGCGGCCCCGGCCGACCCCGCGCCGGACCCGGGCACCCTTCGGCTCAGCCCACCACGGCCCGCAGGGCGCGGAGGATCGCCTGGGGCCGGGGGTCGCTGGTGACGGACTTGTGGAGGGTGTTGGTGACGTAGCCGAGGGCGAGGCCGGACTCCGGGTCGGCCATACCGAGGGAGCCGCCGCGGCCCGGATGACCGAAGGAGCCGGGGCCGTACATCGGCGCCGCCGGGCCGTGGAGCATGTAGCCGAGGCCGAAGCGGGTGGAGACGAGGAGGACCCGGTCGGGGCCCTCGGACTCCTGGGAGCGGGCCTGGGTGAGGGTGGCGGGCGTGAACAGCCGCCGGCCCTCGCTCTCGGGCGGCCCGGTCAGCTCCTCTCCCACGGGGCCGATGAGCGCGGCGTAGAAGCGGGAGAGGGCACGGGCGGTGGCGACGCCGGAGGAGGCGGGGAGTTCGGCGGCGCGGTAGGCGGGGTCGTTCTCGTCGGGGTGCGGGAGCACGACGTCGAAGGCGCGCCGGGTCAGCGAACCGGGGTCGGCCCAGGCGTCGAGGACGGCCCGCTTGGGGCGGGTCCGTACGGCGCCGCGGGCCGGTGGCGGGGCGGCACCCTCGGCAACGCGGGCGATCCGGGCGGATCCGGGTGCGGCAGCGGCGGCGGCGACGGCGTCGGGGAGCCCGATCCAGGCGTCGAGGCCGAGGGGACGGGCTATCTCGTCGGCGAACCAGCGGCCGAGCCCGCGCCCGCCGGTCGCCCTGCGCATCAGTGCGGACAGCAGCCAGCCGTAGGTGTGCGGGTGGTAGCCGTGTGCGGTGCCGGGTGTCCACTCGGGGGCCTGGGCGGCGAGCGCCCGGGCGGTGTGCGCCCCGTCGAGCAGCTGTTCAGGCGTGAGGGACGTATCGAGCGCGGGCAGTCCGGCGCGGTGTGCCAGCAGATGGCGGACCAGCACGCGTTCCTTGCCGTTGGCCTTGAACTCCGGCCAGTAGGTGCCGACGGGCGCGTCCAGGTCGAGCTGGCCGCGCTGGTGCAGCAGATGCGGGACGGCCGCCGCGAGACCCTTGGTTGCGGAGCGGACGACGACCGCGGTGTCCCGTTCCCACGGCGGAGCCGTCGCGTCGCGCGGGTCGGTGGTACCGCCCCACAGATCGACGACCTTCCGGCCGTCCCGGTGCACGGCCACGGCCGCGCCCGCCTCCCCGAGCTCCTCGAAGTTCCGTACGAAGGCATCGCGGACGGGTTCGTACCCGTCCGCCACCGTTCCGTGAACGACTGCTGCCACGCTTCCTTCGCTCCCGTCGACTCCACCGGCGCCGTACGCCCGCCGGACACCCGCGCCTTCGCACCCTCGGCCCCCGCACCCCGCCCCGCGCACTCCGGCACCCCGCCCCGCCCGGCCCGCCCCGTGTGACGGGACAGCGCCGGGAGTGCGGGGGCCTCCGCTCGCGCGGTCCTCGTCCCGAGCCGTCTCGTGCGTGTCCCCATCGTCCTACGGCGCCGCGGCGGACAGGGCGCGGGGGTACGGCGTCACCCGGCCCCGCCCGGGCGGACACGCGGCCGGTCGCGCAGGCGTTCGGGCGGGGCGCGGGCGCGTCGGTCGTGGTGGCGGATCCGGTGGCGCTGGGAGGGTGTCGAGGGTGCCGCGCGCCGGGTCGCACGCGGGCAGGCACCCCCGAGTGCCGCGCACGCCCGTGCGAGATCACAGCGCGGGGAGGCGGGAGAGTATTCACGAATGACCGGTTTGTGAGTGAGCCGGGTCACTTCCTGACCGGCTGTGGTGCACCTCACCTGCCGTCCCGGGTGACTGTCCGGGCCCGCCGCGCGTCTGTCCAGACGAAGGGGCAACCCGGTGCGCGCGGTCCCGCGGTGAACAGCCCGGGTGTTCCCGACCCAGAGGAGCAGATGTGTACAAGGTCATCGACCACACCGTGCAGGCCCAGCTCATCACCAACCCGCCCACGACCCGGTCCCTCACGCCTGCCCTCCGCTACGACGAGCTGGATCCGCTGGCCGTGCGCATCGTCTTCCCGCCGGACATCTCCCTGGACGGGGCCGAGGTCTCCTGGGTGTTCGCCCGCGAGCTGCTCGCCGAGGGCCTGCGCGGCCCGGCCGGCGAGGGCGATGTCCATGTGTGGCCCTGCGGGCTGGAGCAGACGGTGATCGAGCTGCACACCGGGGAGGGCGTCGCCGTGCTGGAGTTCCGCGCGGCGGATCTGTGGGGCTTTCTCCAGTGCTCCTACGAACTGGTCCCGGCCGGCGGGGAGAGCGCCCGGCTCGATCTGGACGAGGGGCTCGCGAGCCTGCTGCGCGGGGTCTGAACCCCTGCCGGGCGGAACCGTACGGCGCTCCGCCCGGCGGTCGCCGCGCTCCCCGGCACCCGGACTTCACCGACGCCACCCGGCACCAGGCGCCCGGACTTCACCGACGCCACCCGGCACCCCGGGGCGCACCGGCGTCACCCGGCGACACCGAATGCGTCCGGCCTCCGGACGCACCGGCGCCCCGGGAGCCGTCGGCCCCCGGGGTCACCGCGTCACCTGTGTCGGTTCGGCGTCAGACGCGGGTGTGTTCCGGGCGGCGCTGGGCCGGGATGTGCGGTGCGGGGCCCGGCTGTCCGTCGCCGAGGCGCTGCCGGAGGCGTTCGCCCTCGACGTCGACGTTCGGCAGGAGACGGTCCAGCCGGCGCGGCAGCCACCAGGCCCGGCGGCCCAGCAGCCCGAGGACGGCGGGCACGAGCGCCATCCGCACCACGAAGGCGTCGAACAGGATCGCGACGGCGAGGCCGAAGCCCATCATCTTGATCATCGGTTCCGAGGCGCCGACGAAGCCGGCGAAGACACTGATCATGATGACGGCCGCCGCCGAGACGACCCGGGCGCCCAGCCGGAAGCCGCTGATCACGGCCGCTCCCGGACCCTCGCCGTGCACATACGCCTCGCGCATCCGGCTCACCAGGAAGACCTCGTAGTCCATCGCGAGGCCGAAGATCACGCCCACCATGAAGATCGGCATCATGCTCATGATCGGCCCGGTCTGTTCCACGCCGAGCAGCGAGGCGGCCCAGCCCCACTGGAAGACCGCGACGACGGAGCCGAGCGCCGCCAGCACCGAGAGCAGGAAGCCGAGCGCGGCCTTCAGCGGCACCAGCACCGAGCGGAAGACGAGCATCAGCAGCAGGAACGCCAGCCCGACGACCAGCGCCAGATACGGGATCAGCGCGTCGTTCATGACCTGGGAGAAGTCGATGGCGACGGCCGTCGAGCCGGACACCAGCAGCTTCACCCCCGTCTCCCACTCGATCTCACCGGCCTGACCGCGGATCGCGTGTACGACGTCCTCGGTGCGCGCGTCGCTGGGCCCGTACTCCGGGACGGCGGTGAACGTGGCGGTGTCCCCGGCCTTGTTGGGGGTCGCGGGCGTCACCGCCGCGACGCCGTCCACCCGCTCCAGACGCTTGGTGATCTCGGCGAGCGCGGCCGGTGCGTCCTCCGCGCCGCGGGTGTCGGCGACCCCCGTCAGCGGGCCGTTGAAGCCGGGGCCGAAGCCGTCGGAGAGCAGGTCGTATGCCTTGCGCTGGGTGGTGCTCTCGGGCTGGTTGCCCTCGTCGGGCAGGCCGAGCTTCATCGAGCCGACGGGCACGGCCAGCGCGCCGAGCGCCAGCACCGTGGTGACCAGCACCAGGACCGGCCGGCGCAGTACGAAGCCGGCCCAGCGCGCCCCGGCCTTCGGGCGCTCCCCCGCAGCTCCGGCGGCGGGCGGCGCCCCGGTGAGCGGGTTGGCCTTGCGCACCCGGCGTCCGAAGATCCGCTTGCCGACCAGGCCGAGCGCGGCCGGCACCAGCGTGAGCGCGACGAGGACGGCGATGACCACGGTGCCGGCCGCGGCCAGGCCCATCTTGGTCAGCACCGGGATGTTGACGACCGAGAGCCCGGCGAGCGCGATCACGACCGTCAGCCCGGCGAAGACCACGGCGGAGCCGGCCGTTCCGACCGCGCGGCCCGCGGCCTCCTCGCGTGCGCGGCCCTCGCTCAGTTCGGCGCGGTACCGGGAGGCGATGAACAGCGCGTAGTCGATACCGACGGCGAGGCCGATCATCATGGCCAGCGTCGAGGTGTTGGCCGACAGCCCGAGGGTGGCGCCGAGCGCGGCGATCCCCGAGATGCCGATCATGACCCCGATGAGCGCGGTGACCAGCGGCAGTCCGGCCGCGATCAGCGATCCGAAGGTCAGGATCAGCACGATCGCGGCGACGGCTATCCCGATGATCTCGGCATTGCCCATGTCGGGCTCGGTGAGCAGCGCGTCCCCACCGGTCTCGACGGTCAGCCCGGCGTCCCGCGCCTGCTGGGCCGCGTCCTCGATGCCCTCGCGTGTGGCGTCGGTGAGGTCCTGGGCCGGGGCCTTGTAGGTGACCGAGGTGTAGGCGATGCTGCCGTCCTTGCTGATGGCCCCGCCGCCCTCGAACGGGTCGGAGACCTGCGCGGCCTGGCCGCCGCCCAGCTCGCGGACGGTCTCGCGCACGGCCTCCTTGTTGCGGGTCGCCGTGATCTTCTCGCCGGTCGGCGCGCGGAAGACCATCCGGGCCGTCGCGCCCTCCGCGTGGGTGTCGGGAAAGCGTTCCTCCAGCAGGTCGAAGGCCCGCTGCGCCTCGGTGCCGGGCAGGGCGAAGTCGTCGTCGGGCGGTGTCGAGGCGGTGGACGCGCCCACACCGGCCGCGACCAGCAGCGCCACCCAGACGAGGGCGACGATGCGGCGGCGCCGGAAGGCGAGCCTGCCGAGCTTGTAGAGAAAGGTGGCCACGTGAGGGTCTCCGGGTCTCCAGGCGGAACGGACGGACGGGCGGATCGGGCAGACGGACGGGCGGGCGGACGGGCGGGCGGGCCGGCGAAGCACCGGCCGCGGACCGGCGAGCGGACCTGCGGACGGACCGGCGGAGCCGACCGGCCGAGCGGGGCGCGGGACCGGCGGGCGGGGCCCACCGGCCGACCGGCGCCCGGAACATGAGAGTTCATGTCAAACGACGCGGACTCGCAGGAGAACGATGAGTTCCGGCCAGGAAGTGAGGCGCAGGTCACAACTTGCCGGTGCGCTGCGGGCGTCGAACCATGGGAGAGATGACCGAGGACGGCGCGGCCCGCGCATCCCACACGGCGGACCCGGCTCGGCCGGCCCCGCAGGCCCGGGCGGCCGAGGCGGCGCCCGCGGCCGGTGACTACCTCCGCTATCCGCATCTGCACGGCGACCGGCTCTGCTTCGTCGCCGAGGACGACCTGTGGATCTGCCCGCTGCCCGCGCCGGGCGAGCCCCCGCCGCGCGCCTGGCGGCTGACGGTCGACCGCACCCGGGTGGCACATCCCCGCTTCTCGCCGGACGGCTCCCTCGTCGCCTTCACGACCTGGCGCAGCCTCGACCCGGAGATCCATCTGGTGCCCGCCGAGGGCGGCCCGGCACGGCGGCTGACCCACTGGGGCGCGACCGACACCCGCGTACGCGGCTGGACGCCGGAGGGCGACGTCCTGGCGGTCGCCTCGCACGGCCAGCCGTTCGCCCACCACGCCTGGTCGTACCGGGTGCCGGTGCACGGGCCCGACGCACCGCCGCCCGGCCGGGACGAGCCCTCCTGCCCGGGCAGCCGGCTGCCCTGGGGACCGGTCTCCGACATCGCCGTCGGCGAGCAGGCGGGCGAGCGCCGCACCCTGCTGCTGACCGGCACGCCCCCGCACGAGCCCGCCTCCTGGAAGCGCTACCGGGGCGGGGCGACGGGCCGGCTCTGGCTCCAGGGCGCGCGGCTGCTGCCCGGACTCGAAGGCCATCTGGAGGCCCCGATGCTGGTCGGGGAGCGGATCGCCTTCCTCTCCGACCACGAGGGCATCGGCAACCTCTACTCCTGTCTGCCGGACGGCTCCGACCTGCGCCGGCACACCGACCACGCCGACTTCTACGCCCGGCGCGCCGCCACCGACGGGCGCCGGGTGGTCTACCAGTGCGCGGGCGAACTGTGGCTGGTGGACGACTTCTCGCACACCGCGCGCCCCCGCCGGCTGCGGCTGCGGCTGGGCGGGCCGCGCACCGGGCGGCGCGGCTACCAGATCCCGGCCGCCGCGCACGTCGAGGCGCTGGCCGTGGACCCGACCGGGCGTGCCAGCGCGGTGGGCGTGCGCGGCAGCCTGTACTGGCTCACCCACCGCGACGGGCCGGCGCGTGCGCTGGCGGACACCCCCGGGGTGCGGGTCCGGCTGCCGCGGATGCTGGGCGGCACCGGCCGGATCGCCTATGTGACGGACGCGGAGGGCGCGGACGCGATCGAGATCGCCGATCTGCCCCGGGCGACGGCGCCGCGCCCGCCCCGCCGGGTGGCGGCCGGGGCGCTGGGCCGGGTGCTGGAGACGGCCGCCTCCCCGGACGGGAACACCGTCGCCGTCGCCACGCACGACGGCCGGCTGCTGCTCGTCGACGTCTCCGACACACCGCGCACACCGCTGGACGACGGCAGCGGCGTCGGCGCACCGCTCGAACCGCCGGACGACGGCGGCGACGACGCGGGGCGGCGCCCGGAGGACGGCGCCGGGCAGGCCGCGGAGGAGCCGCCCGGCGGCATCACCGAGCTGATCCGCTCCCTGAACGGGCCCGTCGGCGACCTCGCCTGGGCGCCCGACTCCCGCTGGCTGACCTGGGCACACCCGGGCGTCGGCCGCTCGCTCGCCCAGATCAAGATCGCGAAGGTGCCGGACGGCTGGATCACCGACGTCACCGACGGCCGGTTCGAGGACGAGCAGCCCGTCTTCACCCGCGACGGGCGCTATCTCGCCTTCCTGTCCTGGCGCGGCTTCGACCCGGTCTACGACGTGCACACCGGGGATCTGTCCTTCCCGCTGGGCTGCCGTCCCTACCTGGTGCCGCTCTCGTCGGCGACGCTGTCACCGTTCGCGCTCACCCCGGAGGGCCGGCCGGCCGCCGGCGGCATGGATCCGCAGGACCGCACGGGCGACGAGGGGCCGGAGACCACGGTGCTGGTGGAGACCGAGGGGCTGGCGAACCGGGTGACGCCGTTCCCGGTGACCGCGTCGAAGTACTCGGCCCTGGAACCCGTCGCCGGGGGCGGGGTGATCTGGCTGCGCTTCCCCATCTCCGGTGCGCTCGGGGAGACCTTCGTGAACCCGGCGGACACCTCGGGCCGGCCCACCCTGGAGCACTTCGACCTCACCACGGCCAAACGCACCGAACTGACCAGCGACATCGACTGGTTCGCGGTCAGCGGCGACGGGACCCGGCTCGTCGTCCACGACGAGGGCGACCTGCGCGCCGTGCCCGCCGACGAGAGCGCCGACGCCAACTCCACCACGCACATCGACCCGCGCCGCATCCTGCACGACGTGGACCCGGCCGCCGAGTGGCGCCAGGCGTACGAGGAGGCGGGCCGGCTGATCCGGGCGTACTTCTGGGACCCGGGCATGAGCGGCATCGACTGGCGCGGCATCCTCGACCAGTACCGCCCGCTCGTCGAACGCGTGGCCTCCCCGGACGAGTTCGCCGATCTGCTGCGCGAGGTACTGGGCGAGCTGGGCACCTCGCACGCCTATGTCACCCCGGCCCGGCGCGACGAGGGGCCCCCGCACTACCAGCGGCCCATCGGCTTCCTCGGCGCCGACCTGGTGCACACCCCCGAGGGCTGGAAGATCGCCCGCATCCTGCCCGGCAACTCCTCGGACTCCCGGGCCCGTTCACCGCTGGCCGGGACGCCGGTACGGGAGGGCGCGGTGCTCACCCATGTGGACGCGCGCCCCGTGGACGACGCGGCGGGGCCGGGGCCGCTGCTGGCCGCGGCCGGCGGGACGACCGTCGAGCTGTCGGTGCGGCAGGAGGGGCCGCGGCGGGTGGCCGCCATGCCGCTGATCGACGAGCGTCCGCTGCGCTACCAGGACTGGGTCGCACGCCGCCGCGAGGTCGTCCGCGAGCTGAGCGGCGGCAAGTGCGGCTATCTGCACATCCCCGACATGGGCGGCTCCGGCTGGGCCCAGTTCAACCGGGACGTGCGGCTGGAGGTGTCCTGGCCGGCGCTGATCGTCGACGTCCGGGGCAACGCCGGCGGGCACATCAGCGAGCTGGTGCTGGAGAAACTGACCCGGCACATCCTCGGCTGGGATCTGACCCGCAACGCGCAGCCGGTCTCCTACACGAGCAACGCACCGCGCGGGCCCGTCGTCGCCGTCGCCGACGAGGCGACCGCCTCCGACGGCGACATGATCATCGCCGCCTTCCGGCTGCTGGGGCTCGGCCCGGTGATCGGCGCCCGGACCTGGGGCGGAGTCGTCGGGATGACCGGCCGGCACCGGCTGGTGGACGGCACCGTCATCACCGTGCCGATGAACGCCGCGTGGTTCGACGGCTACGGCTGGTCCGTCGAGAACCACGGGGTCGCGCCCGACATCGAGGTGCTGCGCACCCCGCTGGACTGGGCCGAGGGCCGCCACTCGGTGCTGGAGACGGCCGTACGCACCGCGCTCGACCTGCTGGAGCGCCACCCGGCACGCACCCCGCCGGACTACAGCGACGTACCGGACCGCTCCCGTCCGCCGCTGCCGCCCCGGGAATGACGCCTGGCTCCGTCCCGGACCCGGCCCGGATTCCCCGCGTGCGCGACCGGTGTGCCCGTCCGGCGCCGGAGCCCCGCGGTGGGCCACGGCGCCCGGGTCCGGGCCCGAGCCCGGGCCGAAGGCCGTGCGGGGCCTGTACCGGAACCGGCACCGCGGTCCCGTGCCGCGGTCCGGATCAGGGGTGGCAGCGTTACGGCAAATGCCGGACATGCGAGCTTTGCGACCCCGTGCCAGGCTGGAAGAAGCCACCTGAACGCTGTCCCCGAAGGAGTGACGATGGGTCTCTCGGACCAGTTCAAGGACAAGGCCGAACAGCTCCAGAACAAGGCCAAGGAAAAGATGGGCGACTCCAAGGAGCAGTCCGGCGAGCAGCGCTCGCAGGGCGGCAAGACCGAGGAGATGAAGGACAAGGCCCAGCAGCAGGCCAAGGAGCGCACCGGCAACAAGGACACCGGCAAGGGCGGGCACGAGAGCTGAGCCCCGGGGCTCCGGGCCCTGGCACCCCGGGGCCCGGAGCCTTCGAGCTCCGCCGTTCCCGCACTGAACGCGCCCTGGGCCCCCGGGAGTCCGCGCCACGACCGGCGTGGCCGCTCCCCGGGGCCCCGGCGTTCTTCCTCGGCTCACGCCCCGGCCCGCGCCCCCACGGCGCACGGGCAGGGGCGCCGTTCACCGTGCCGCGCGCTCCTTCTCGTCGGCCGCGCCGCCCGCGCCCACCAGGCCGGAGCCGAGGCCGCGCCCGGTGACGCGGGCGGCAAGGGCCTTCATCTCGCGCTGTCCCAGCGCCCCGCCGATGAGCGACGGCAGATAGCCGCGGACGCCCTGCATCCCGCGCAGCCACCACTGCCCGTACACATGCGCGGAACGCCGCTCGATACCGTCGACGAGCCGGTCGACGGCCGGCCCCAGCGGATACGTCCGGTTGGTCGGCCACGGCAGCCGCTGCCGTGCTTCGCGCAGGGCCTCGTCCCGGTCGGCGCCGCGCACCATGTCGGTGTCCGTCCAGCTGAGATAACCGACCCCGACCCCTACCCCGCGGTAGCCGACCTCGGCACGCAGGCTGTGCGCGAAGGCTTCCACGCCGGACTTCGAGGCGCAGTAGGCGGTCATCATCGGCGCCGGAGTGATCGCGGCCAGCGAGGCGACCTGGAGGAAGTAGCCGCGCGAGGCCACCAGCGCCGGCAGGAACGCCCGCCCGGTGACGGCGCCGCCGACGAGGTTGACCTCGATGACCCGCCGCCAGGAGACGGGGTCGGAGTCCATGAACGGGCCGCCGGTGGCCACCCCGGCGTTGGCGACCGCGACGTCGACCTTCCCGAAGCGGTCCTTCACCTCCGCCGCGACCCGCGCCATCGCCTCGTGGTCCGTGACATCGGCGTGCCACCAGGCGGACTCCGTGTGCAGCCGGGCGCTCACCTGCTCCAGCTCGTCCGGCTCCAGACCCACCAGCGCGACGTGGGCACCGCGCGCCGACAGCTTCCGTGCCAGCAGCTCGCCGACCCCGCGGGCCGCGCCCGTGACGACCGCGACCTGCCCCTGAAGGCTCACCCTGCTCATGCGCTCTCCTCCGTGCTGCTCGTCGCCGCTGCCGCACCGGGCCCGGCCGTCCCGGCCGCGCCCGTCCCGCCGTCCGTCCCGCTCGCCGCCGCGCCGCCGGCCGGACGCGGGAGGTGGTCGCGCACCAGCCCGGCCAGGACGGCGCTCACCGTCTCCGGCTCCTCCAGCGGCGTCATGTGGCCCCGGCCCGCCAGCTCGTGCACGCCCGCGCAGTGCGGCAGCAGCGCCGCCAGGCGACGGGCGTGCGGCAGCGGGGTCAGACGGTCGTGGGTGCCGGCCACCACGGCGGTCGGCACCTCCAGCCGCGGCACCCGGGCCGCCAGGTCCAGCCCGGCCAGTACGGCGCCCCAGGCGGCGCGCACCGGCGTGGGGCAGGCGTGCACGAGGGCCGCGGTCGCCTCGACGGTGTCCGGGCGCGGCGCGCGGCCCAGCGTGCCGTAGGCGAGGGCCTTACGACTGAGCGGTGTGACGGGACCGAGCGGGGTACGGGCGTGCAGCAGCAACCGGTGCGCCACCGCGCGCGCCCGCTCGGAGGGGAGCGGGAACACCCGCGCCTGCCCGGGAAGATGCTGCGCTCCCGTGCTGCACAGCAGCAACGCGGCGGCGTGGGCGCGCAGTCGGGCCCGTCCGGCCGCTGCCATGATCGTCATGCCGCCCAGCGAGTGCCCGCCGACGACCGCGCGTTCGCCAGGCTCCAGCGCCGTCTCCAGCACGGCGCACAGATCGTCGGCGAGCATCGCGGTGGTGCAGGCCGCCGGCGTCGCCGGGGCCGGGCTGCGGCCGTGGCCGCGCTGGTCGTAGGCGATGACCCGGTGCCCGGTGGCGGTCAGTTCGCGGATGACCGGCGCCCAGAACAGCGTCGAGCAGGTCCAGCCGTGCACGAGGACGACCGCCGGAGCGGGCGCACCGCCCGCTGCGGAGCCACCGCCGGGGCCGTACACCTCGACGGGGAAGGCGACGCCGTCGCCGGAGCGCGCGGTCAGCTCCCGGTCGGGGACCGGCGGCGTGTACCGGCCCGTCAGCCCGCGCGGGGCGGCGACCGCCGGGGCCGCCCCCGCCGTGAGCGTGGTCGCCGTCCGCGCACCGGCCGGCACGTCGTCGGCGGCCGGGGGTATCGGGGCCGCGTCCAGGGCGCGTGCGGGGCGGCTCACCGGGCGTCCTCCGCCGTGTGGAAGGCCGCCGTCGCCGCGCCCCTGCTGACGCTGCCCGCCAACCGGGGAGCCGCGCGGCCCGGCCCGGCGGCGGCCCGCAGCACCTCGTACTCCTCCAGCCACACCTCCCGGGTGACCTTGCGGAACTCGCCGGTGGTGCCCGGCCAGACGGCCACGGGGCGGCCCTGCGCGTCCAGGTACCAGCTGGTGCAGCCCGTCTCCCACACGCTGCCTTCGATGCGCTCCCGCAGCCGGGCGTTGTAGCGGTGCTGTGCGACGGGCCGGACATCCAGCGCGACCCGGCCGCCGGCGCCGCCGCCCAGGGTGTCCAGCTTGTGCAGATAGTCGACCAGATAGTTCAGCTGTGCCTCGATGATCAGGATCATCGAGCTGGTGCCCAGGCCGGTGTTCGGGCCGATGACGAACAGGAAGTTGGGGAACCCCGTCGTCGTCGTGCCGCGCAGCGCGTTCATGCCGTCCTCGGCCCACGACTGCGCCATCGTCCGGCCGTCCGCGCCCTTGACCAGCTGGGCGACCGGCATGTCGGAGACGTGGAAACCGCTGCAGAAGACGATGGCGTCGACCTCCGCCTCCCGGCCGTCCGCCGACACCAGGGTGTTGCCCCGGATCTCCGCCAGACCGGAGTCGATCACCCGGGTGTTGGGCTGGGCGAGCGCCGGATAGTAGTCGTCGGACAGCAGGGTGCGCTTGCAGCCGACGCGGTAGTCCGGCGTCAGTTTCCGCCGCAGCTGCGGGTCCTTGACGGCCCGCCTCATGTGCAGCGTGGAAACCTTCTCCACCAGGGGGAGCAGATTCGGACGGTTCGCAAAGACGTAGGTCTCCAGCTCGCGGACGCCCCACAGCGACAGCCGGCGCAGCTTCTGCGTCAGCGGCCAGCGCGCGTGCAGCTTCTTCTCCAGGCCGGTGATGCGGCGGTCGCGGCGCGGCAGCACCCAGGCGGGGGTGCGCTGGAAGACGGTCAGCTCGCCGACGACGGGCTGGACGGCCGGGATGATCTGGATCGCCGAGGCCCCCGTGCCGATGACCGCGACGCGCTTGCCGCGCAGGTCGTAGGAGTGGTCCCAGGTCGCCGAGTGGAAGACCTTGCCGCCGAAGCCGTCCAGGCCCGGTATGTCCGGCAGCTTCGGCTCGGACAGCGGCCCCGTCGCCGAGACGACGACATCAGCTGTGAGCGGTCCGGCCGAGGTCTCCACCCGCCAGCACAGCTCCTCGGCGTCCCAGCTCATCTGCTGCACCTCGGTGCCCAGTCGGATGTGCTGCCGCAGCCCGAAGGTGTCCGCGACCCGCTCCAGGTACTCCCGGATGTCCGGCTGGGGCGAAAAGGAGCGCGGCCACTCGGCGTTGGGCGCGAAGGAGAACGAGTACAGATGTGACGGGATGTCGCACGCGCACCCCGGATAGGTGTTGTCGTACCAGGTGCCGCCCACGGAGTCCCTGCGCTCCAGGACGACGAAGTCCGTCTCTCCCGCCCGGCGCAGCCGGACCGCGGCCCCCAGGCCGCCGAATCCGGATCCGATCACCGCCACCCGTACGTGCTCCTGCTCGTGCTCGGCCGCCATGCCGCGCCTCCCGGGTTCTCGCGTACTGCCGTGTGCGCTCCCGCGCGCCGTTTTCCGCGCACAGCTGTGCCGTTCTCCGGCCACAGCTGTGCCGTTTTCCGTGCACTGCTGTCGCTGGTTCCCGTGCGCCTCAGCGCCGCGAACCGTGCCAGTAATCACTGGCACTGTCGGGAGCGTAAAGCAGCGGAATACCCATGGGTAGGGGTGCGGCGCAGGAAAGTTACCGCCGGTTGCACCCGCACGCGGCGGTGCCGGCTGCGCCTAGGCTGAGGGCGTGGTGAGCTCGAACGAACGACGGAATCGGACCCGGCCGACCGGCCAGGACACCCCACCGGGGACGAAGCCGGAGCCGGCCGCCAGGCAGAAGGCGCCCGGCCGTACGCAGCAGACGTCGCGGGAGAAGGGACGGCCCGCCGGACGGAACGGGTCCCCGGGCGGTGCAGCCGGGGGCCGCGGACGGGAGTTGCGGGCGGCCGAACTGGCCGAGGCCGCGGGCATCACCACCCGCACCCTCCGCTTCTACCGCGAACGCAGACTGCTGCCCCCACCGCGCCGCGAGGGCCGTATCGCCTGGTACGACGAACACCATCTCGCGCGGCTGCGCACCATCACGGCGCTGCTCGCCCGCGGACACACCCTCGGCGGCATCGCCGATCTGCTCGCCACGTTCGAGAAGGCCCGGGACGCACGGGACGCCGCCGAGGTCATGGGCCTGGGCGGCGCCCTGTCCACCCCGTTCTCGGAGGAGACCCCGGTGCGGCTCAGCCCCGAGCAGCTGGCCGACTACTTCGGCGACGAGGTCACCGTCGACAACCTCGCGGCCTCCCTGGACATCGGCTATGTCGCGGTCGACGGCGACCAGTTCGTGCACACCAGCCGCCGGCTCCTGGAAAGCTCGGCCGAACTGGTCGCCAAGGGCGTCCCGCTGGCCGCCGTCCTGGACGCCGGCCGCGAACTGCGCCGCAGGACCGACGACATCGCCGCACTCTTCGCCGGCCTCTTCCGCGCCCATCTGCTGCCGCACCGGCAGGCCGCGGGCGAGGAGGCGGTGGGCGAGCTGCTCGCCCGGGTCGCCCCGATAGCCAAGCAGGTCATCGAGGCCGAACTGGGCCTGGCCCTGGACCGCCGCGTCCGCGCCGAACTGGCCGACTGGGCACAGCAGTCGGAACACGGAGGCGAGTGCGCACAGCAGTCGGAACACGGAGCCGAGCACGCACAGCAGTCGCAGTACGGAGGCGAGCGGGCACAGCAGCCGGAACACAGCGGCGAGCGGGCACAGCAGTCGCGGCAGGAGGCCGACGGCGGGCCGGGCCCCGGCGGTCAGTCCCCGTAGACGACGGTCACCGGCGCGTGATCGCTCCACCGCTCGTCATGCGTGGCGGCCCGCTCCACGTACGCCTTGACCGCGCGGCCGGCGAGCCCCGGGGTCGCCATGTGGTAGTCGATGCGCCAGCCGCTGTCGTTGTCGAACGCGCGCCCCCGGTACGACCACCACGAGTACGGCCCCGCGACCTCCGGGTGCAGCGCCCGCACGACGTCCGTGTAGCCGCCGTCCGCCGGGTCGAGGACGCCGGAGAGCCACTCCCGCTCCTCGGGCAGGAAGCCGGAGTTCTTGCGGTTGGCGCGCCAGTTCTTCAGATCCGCCTCCTGGTGCGCGATGTTCCAGTCGCCGCAGACCAGCACCTCGCGCCCGGCAGCGGCCGCCCGCACCCGCAGCTCCCGCAGATACGGCAGGAACGCGGCCATGAAGCGCTCCTTCTCGTCCTGCCGTTCCGTGCCGACCTCCCCGGACGGCAGATAGAGGCTGGCGACGGTCAGCCCGGGCAGATCCGCCTCGACGTAGCGGCCGGAGTCCTCGAACTCGGCCGTACCGAAGCCCACCCGCACCGCGTCCGGCTCCCTGCGGGTGAGCAGCGCCACACCCGCCCGGCCCTTCGCCGAGGAGGGTGCGTAGACGGCGTGCCAGCCCTCGGGCTCCCGTACCGCGTCGGCGAGCTGGTGCGACTCGGCACGGACCTCCTGGAGGCAGACCACCTCCGCGTCCGTGGCCGTCAGCCACTCCACGTACCCCTTCTTGGCCGCGGCCCGCAGACCGTTGACGTTGACCGTTGTCACCTTGCGCAAGACGTGCTCCCAGCAGTGAACGAACCCCGTGCACCCTACGGCGTCCGCGCCCGCCGGAACCCGTCCGGACGGCCCCCGCACCGGACCGGGCGCCTGTGGCGTTCGTCTCGCCGTCCTCCCGCACCGCCCGGAATCCGATCGGTCACCTGTACGAGCCGCCGTACCATGCAGGGATGCAGATCCTCCCCGTCCCCTTCGACCACCCGGACGCGCTGAAGCTCAACGGGATCGTGCTCCAGGAGTACGCGGAGCGGTACGGCGACCCGGAGGGCGACGTCACCGTGCTCACCCCGGAGATGTTCCGTCCGCCGCAGGGCCTGTACCTGCTCGCCTACGACGAGCACCACAGGCCCGTCGCCACGGGCGGCTGGCGGTCGATGGAGGCCGGGGAGGAGAACTACGCGGACGGCGACGCCGAGCTGAAGCGCATGTTCGTCGTGCGTGAGGCGCGCGGCCAGGGCCTCGCGCGGCGGATTCTCGCGCTGCTGGAGGAGGACGCCCGGGCGGCGGGCCGCACCCGCATGGTGCTGGAGACCGGCATCGAACAGCCGGAGGCGATCGCCCTGTACACCTCGTCCGGCTACACCCCGGCCCCCGAGAAGTTCGGCCTCTACCGCTTCGAGGACGAGAGCCGCTGCTTCATCAAACCGCTCACCCCCGGCAACCGGTAAACACCCGCTCCCTCCCGGTACGACCCCGCCCGCGCACACCCGACGCCGCCGCCCTCAGCAAAGGCGTCTCCCACCGCGAACGGCCGGTGGCCCCTCCCTTCACGACCCGGCGCGCGCACGTCGGCTCCACAACCGCGAACGCCCCGCCCGCCGCCGCGGCTCCTCGTGCTGCCCCGGCGCCGCCGCAGCCGTCCTCCGCCCACCCCGGGCCCGCACCCGCGCCCCCGCGCGCCCGCACACAGCCGCACCCCCCGCCCGCACTAACAACAACGGAAGACGAACAACTCCAAAACCCTAACGGTTAGTGTTACGCTCGCCGGCATGAAGAAGGTGACCTTCGCCGAGTTCGGCGGCCCCGATGTCCTCCGCCTCACAGAGACCGAGAAGCCCGAACCCGGCCCCGGCCGGATACGTATCGCCGTACGGGCAGCGGGCGTGAACCCCGCGGACTGGCGCATCCGCGAGGGCCAGAAGCTCGGCGCCCACCCGGTGGAGCTGCCCTCCGGCCTCGGACTGGACGCCGCCGGCGTCGTGGACGCGATCGGTGCGGGCGTCGAAGGCGTCGGCATCGGCGACCGCGTCTTCGGCGAAGGCCACAGCACCTACGCCGAGTTCGCCGTCCTGACCGCCTGGGCGCCCCTGCCCGACGGCCTGTCCTTCGAGGAGGCGGCCGGCTACCCCTCCGTGATGGAGACCGCGCTGCGCATCCTCCGCGAGGTCGGCGTACAGCCCGGCCGGACGCTGCTGGTCAGCGGCGCTTCCGGAGGGGTCGGCTCCGCCGTGCTGCAAATCGCCCGGGCACGCGGCATCACCGTGATCGGCACGGCGGGAGCCGCCAATCAGGACTATCTGCGCGGCCTCGGCGCCCACGCCACGACCTACGACGAAGGCTGGGTCGAGCGGGTGCGGCGGTTCGGCCCCATCGACGCCGCGCTCGACCTGGCCGGCTCGGGTGTGATCCCCCAGCTCGTGGAACTCACCGGGGACCCCGGCGCGGTCGTCTCCATCGCCGACCTCGGCGCACCGGACCACGGCGTCCGCTTCTCCGGCCAGGCCGGCAGCGTGCCGGACGCGCTCGCCGAGACCCTCCGCCTTCTCGCCGACGGACAGCTCCACATCCCGGTCACGCGGACCTACGCCCTCGCCGACGCCGCCACCGCGCACGCCGACAGCCGCGCCGGCCACACCCGCGGACGCCGCGTCCTGGTCGTCTGACCCGGCCCCTGCCGCCCTGCCCGCCCCACTCGCCCCGCCGGTCTCCTGCCCCGGGCCGCCGTTCCTGCGAAAGCCCCGGTCACCAGTCGGCCGGGGCCTCGGCGTCCTCCCAGATGCCCGCACCGGCCGCCGGGTCACGGTGCACGCGGGCCGCCCGCGCCGCCTCGGCGATCCCCGCCTTCTCCACGGCGATCACCCGGAGCCCGTCCGGCGCCCCGGCGTCCTCCCCGGGCGGCTCCTCGTCCGCCTCCGCCAGGCCGAGCCGCACGCCCAGCTCCCGGCCGGGCGGCAGTTCGACGACGACGGACGGCACATCGGCGGCGAGCGCGGCGGCGATCCGCTCCCCCGCGGGCGGCAGCGCCACACACCGCGCGAGATCGTCGAAGACCCCGTTCGCGTCGCCCCGCAGCACCTGCCCGCCCGTCGTCGTCACATACGCGACGGAGTGCGTCCGACGGCGCACGGTGGCGAGGTGCTGCGCCATGCGGATGCCGATGTCGTGCACCGATTCCTCGGCCCGCTCCAGCAGTTCGGCCCGCACCCGCACCGCACGCAGCGCCTCCTCCAGCGTGAGCAGCCCGGCGGTCACGGCGGCGGCGAAGCCGCCCAGGCCGTAGCCGGCGACCACGTCCGGGGTGACGCCCTCGTCCTCGGTCAGCGCCCGGGCACCGGCGACCCCGGCCGTCAGCAGCGCCACATGACGGGCCACCTCGGACTCCTCCAGGGCCGCCGCGGTGTCCAGTTCGGCGACGCCGCCCGGGTGTGCCCACTCCGCCTCGGCCAGGACGGTCGCGGCGGCAGCGGTGTCGGGCAGCCTGTGCAGCATTCCGGCTCGCTGTGCACCCAGGCCGGGGAAGAGAAAGGCGATGCTCATGGGATCAGCCTGGCCCGATCCCGCCGTCGCGCGCCAGTGGCGTCCGCCGGTACGCCGCCCCCGGATGCCGTACGCCCCGCCTGGACAGAAGGTGGGGGTACCGAGCGAACACGAGCGACATATGAGACCGGAGGGATCACGGATGGGCCTGGCGTGGGCGGTACTGATCGTGTCGGGGTGTCTGGAGACGCTGTGGGCGACAGCGCTGGAGGCGTCGAAGAACTTCCACCGGCTGGGGCCGTCCCTGCTCTTCCTGGTGTCCCTGGCGGGCAGCATGGCGGGGCTCTCGTACGGGGTGACGCACATTCCGCTGGGCACGGCCTACGCGGTGTGGGTGGGCATCGGCGCGGTCGGAACGGCGGTCTACGGCATGGTCGCGCTGGGTGATCCGGCGTCCGTGGCCCGGATCCTGTGTCTGCTGCTGATCGTCGGCGGGGTGGTCGGCCTCAAGCTCATCCACTGACCCTCGGCCGCGGGTCACTCGACGGGGGGCGTCCCGGCCGCCCGAGCCGGACCCCGACCGGCCCGACCGGCCTGACCGGCAGGAGCGGCGTGCGCGCGGCGACGAGCCTCAGCTGTCGCCCGCGCGCGCCGTCCGGCCCGCGGGCCGGTGCACGGAGAGCGTGAACGACGCGGTCACGGCCCGGGGTTCACCGAGAGCGGCGACGCGCTCCCTCAGCTCGCCGGCGTCCAGATGGTGCGCGGCCGGGCCCATCAGCGCGAGGTTCTCGATGTCCTGCGCGGACAGCCGCATCGCGTACTCCAGCTGTGTGGAGCTTTCGGGAACGAAACGGTCCTCCAGGGTGCGCTGGAGACGCTCCTCCTTGGCGGGGTCGATCTCCAGCAGCCCCAGTTCCCCGCGCAGTTCAGCGAGGTGCCGCACGGTCGGCGTGACGACGAGGAGCGCGCCGGAAGGCCGCAGCACCCGGCGGAACTCGGCACCGTTGCGCGGTGCGAACACATTCAGCACGAGATCGACGGCGGCATCGCGCAGCGGGAACGGCTGCCACACGTCCCAGCTCGCCGCCCCCGCGCGGTCGTGCGCCCGGGCCGCGCGCCGCAGCGCGTACACCGAGGCGTCCAGCCCCAGCCCCACCGCCTCCGGGACGGCGTCCAGGACCGCCGCGAGGTAGTGCCCGGTCCCCGCTCCGGCGTCCAGCACCGTGCCCCGCGCCGGGCACAGTTCCCGGGCGGCGTCGGCGAGCGCGGTGGCCAGCGGCGCGTAGTGGCCCGCATCGAGGAAGTCCGCCCGCGCCCGCACCATGTCGGCGGAGTCCGCAGGTGCTGCCCGCTTCCCGCCGCCGAGCAGACCGATGTAGCCCTGCTTCGCCGTGTCGAAGGTGTGCCGCTGCGGGCAGCGCAGCGTCCTGCCCTCCGGCGCGAGCCGCTGCCCGCACAGGGGACAGCGGACGACGTCCAGCAGACGGATCCACGGTGTGCGGACCCCCGCGGCGGGCTCGGGCATGTGCGTTTCCTCGGACAGCTGTCGATGTGCGGAACGGCCGGTCGCCCCGCGCACGCCCCGCCGCCAGATTACCGCCGCCGTTCCCCTCCCCCGCCGGGCGTCCGGACGGTCAGCCGTCCCCCGGGCCGCCCCGCCCCGCGGCATCCCGCGGCGCCCCGCGCACGAACCGCCGCGCGCCCTCGCCCCGCAGCAGGCCCTCGGGCAACGTACGGCCGAACGCCAGCAGCAGAAGATCCTGGCCGGCCCCGTGCACCGGCGGACCGCTGCCGAACGTCCAGTCGAGATCGTCGGCGCGGAGCGTGACCCCCTCCAGCTGAGCGCCGAAAAACCTCGCGCTCCTGGGTGTGACGTTCTCCAGCAGCAGCCGCACCCGCTCCGGCGGCACCCTGCGCCGGTGCCCGAGCGGGACGGTGATGTCCAGGCCGTGGACGACGTCGTGCCCCAGTGCGGCGACGAGACCGCCGACGGGCGGCTTCCACGGATGGTGCGCGTTGTCCCGCAGCGCCGCGGCGAGCGCGGCCGGCGTGAGGGCCGCGGCATCTCTGCGCGCACAGCTGTCCGTCATCCGGTGCAGCCGGCCACGGGCCGCTGCCAGCTCCCTCAGCATCCGCGGCAGCGGAGTACGGAAACCGAACGACATGTGCGCGGCGACCTCACGCACCCGCCACCCCGCGCACAGCGACGGAACGTCCCAGTCGCCGTCGGACAGCCCGTCCAAGACCTCGGCCAGCTCGGTGCGTTCGGCAGCTGTCGCACTCGTGATGTCCATCGCCGCTCCCTCTCCCGTGACCGACGACCGTCCCGGCCACCGACCGCTCTCGCGCCTCGTCCGCAGCACAGCTGTCCGGCCCCGGACCGGCTCGCGTGCGCGCAACCAGCGTCCCCAGCTGTGGGGCCATAAGTCCAAGAGCGGTCTGTTCTCGGTCTCAGAAGCGCGAGTTATAGCCTGCCGGGCATGGACCTGCGTCAGCTGCGCTACTTCCTCACCGTGGTCGAAGAGGCCAACTTCACCCGCGCAGCAGAGCGGTTGCACCTCGCACAGCCCGGCATCAGCGCACAGATACGCCGACTGGAGCGGGAACTGGGCCAACAGCTGCTGGAGAGATCGGGCAGGGGAGTACGGGTCACCGAAGCGGGCGCAGCTGTTCTGCCGTACGCACGCGCCGCGTTGGAGGCGGCCGAAGGGGTCCGGCAGACGGCGGGCGAATTCGCCGGTCTGCTGCGCGGCCGGGTCCGGGTGGGCGTGGTGTCCGGCGTCGCCGCCGTCTCCGGAACGGCCGCCGAAGGACTCGATGTCGCGGGCGTCCTGGCGGACTTCCACGACGCGCACCCGCGGGTGGACATCCACCTCACCGAGAACACCTCCGAGCGGATGCTCGCCGCCCTGCGCGACGGCGAACTGGATCTCGCGCTGCTGGGACTGGCCGACGAGAAGCCTCCGCCGGGCACCGCGGCCGTCTGCGTCCTCGACCACCCCCTGGCGGCCGCCGTGTCCCCCGACGACCCCCTCGCCGCCGTGGCCCCGCGTCCCGTCCCGCTCGACGCGCTGCGCGAGCGCTCCCTGATCTGCCTGCCGCACGGCACCGGGATCCGCGGCGCGCTCGAACGTGCCTGCGCCGCGGCCGGGTTCCGGCCCCGCGTCGCCTTCGAGGCGGCCGCCCCGCCGCTGCTGGCCCGGCTCGCGGCACGCGGACTCGGCGTCGCCGTGCTACCGGACGTGCCCGCGGAGACCGCCGGCGCGCTGGGGCTGCGCACCGTCCCGCTCGACGCCCCCGGCTGCGGGGCCGTATCTCCCTGACATGGCGTACCGGCGGTCCCTCCGGCCCGGCTGCCCGCGCCCTGCTGGCCCGGATGTGCGCCGCGTTCCCACCCGCACACCCGGTCGGCCGGGGCTCGTTCTCCTGACCGACACCGGGCCCCCACACGGCCCAATCATCACGAAAACCCCATGCTCATAAGTCTGAGTACTCGGCTCGGGGGTTTCCGCTCCCTGGGGCATTCGTTGACGATTTGGATCCGACACGGTCATCACGGGCATCAGCCGCATACCGCAGCTTCTCCCCTGAAGCCCCTCCCGCACGGACTGTTGCGCGGCCACCCTCCCCGGGCGGACGACCGCCGGCTCCGCACGCCCCCGCGTGAACGCGTCCAGGAGAAGAGAGTTCCGCCGTGACCGAGACCTCACACACCTACGTCACGTACGTGCCCCGCGCCACCTTCGGCATGCCCGGTACCAGGACACCGCGCGAGCCCGATGCCGGGGCCACGCCGGACCCCTCGCTCTTCCGTGACGGTCTCGCCGCCCCGCCCCACCCCTCTCCGGAGGAACCACCGGACCTGGACGCCGAACTCGCCTACTTCCTCGACACCGTCGAGCAGCCCGCCCTCGTGGACGCACCGGCCGACGGCCTCGGCCGGCCCCGGCACCGCAAGGACACCGCCCTCGAACGCCTCCGCGAGAGCAACCCGGCCGGCCTGTCCTGGCGCAGCATCCTGAGTTCCTTCACGGTCACGCTCACCGCGCTGATCGTCGTCCTCGTCAGCTTCCTCGGCGCGCAGGCGTCCTACCCACCGCTGTACGACCTGGCGGACGACATCGCCCCGCCGGGCGTCGCACACGCCTGGCCCATGCTGATCTACGCGCCCTGGCTGGCCGCGACGCTCTCCATCCTGCGGACCCGCGTCTACCGCCGCCGCACCGTGCACTCCTGGCTCGTGGTGCTCTTCTTCGCCGCGCTCGCCTCGGCCCTGTGCGTCGCCGAGGCACCGTCCACCCCCGCCGGGATGGCCGTCGCCGGGCTGCCGCCCATCACCGCACTGCTCTGCTTCCACCAGCTGGTGCGCCAACTGGACCTGATCCCGGGCCCGATGGCGACCTCCCGGCACGCCCGCCCCACCCGGGGCTCCCACCGCCACAAACCGCCCCGCTGACCTGCCGCCCCCACCAGAACCGTTTCTCCGGGCCCCCTCCCGGCCCCCGCGAGAACCGTTTCCCCGGCACCCCGAGTCCGTCGGCCCCCACCACAGGCCGACGGCCTCCCCCTGCCCGAACCACAACCTCCCCACAAACAACACGCCTCACCGCACCAACCCCGGCCGGAACCCCCACCTCCGGGCACCTCCCGGACACCACACCACCCGACCGGCCCCCGACCGCGCGCCAACACCTCTCCAGGCACCGGAGTCCCCGCACCACACGACCTTCGACCAGCCCAACCTCGGCTCCACACAACGGACTTCGTCGTCCGACCGACCTCGCCCTGGACGCCGAAGCCCCGCCCCAGGCGCAGCCCCCACCGCCCCAGCAACGCCCCGGAGCCTGCACTCAACGGCGCACACCCGAACCTCGCACCCCCCACACCGCGCCTCGCCCCACCCGCACGCCCCCCACGCCGCACTCACCCCCTCCGCCGACTCCCCTCCCGCCCCTCTCCCCGGCCTTCTCCGTAGCCGCCGCCCTCCTCGTAACCCCCTCCGTCGCCTTCGTCGCCTTCCTCGTCGAACTCGTCCCCGTCGTCGTCGAATCCGCCCCCGCCCCTGTCCCCGCGGTCGTCCCCCTCGCCTGAGCTTCCCGCGCCCTCCCCGCTCTCCCCGTCCCCCTCGTTCTCCTCCTCCAGCGCCTGTTCATGGCTGCGCACGACCTCGCCGTCCCGGATCTCCCCGCGCCAGCCCTCCGGCTCCTCCTCGGCGCCCAGCGAGACGTAACGCTGGAAGTGCTTGAGGTCCAGCCGCAGCCGGCGCCCCTGCGCGCGCCACAGGTTGCCGGTCTTTTCGAAGAACCCGGCCGGTGTGTACTCGACGACGACCACGATGCGGGTGAGCCGGGGAGCCAGCTCGTGGAAGGAGACGACGCCGTGCGTGGTGCCCTTGTCGCCTTCCGACGTCCATACGATCCGGTCGTCCGGCACCTGCTCCTGAACGGTCGCCTTCCAACTCCTGTTGGAGAAAGCGATCTTGAGCTTCCAGTCCGACTCCGTCCCGTCCCCGCCCCCGCCGTCGTCGCCGTCACCGCCGCCGTCCCCGTCGTCCGAACGGCGGGCGTCCACAACGCCCTTCATGAAGTCGCTGAAGTTCTCGAACTCGGTCCAGTGGTTGTAACAGGTGCGCAGTGGCAGCCCGATGTCGAGCGTCTCGACGATGTTCGTGACCTTCTTGTCGCCCGCTTTCCCCGCCCCTCCCCCGCCTCCGCCTCCGCCGAGCCCCATCGCGGCCTTCGCCGTACCCCCCACGTTCTCCTTGACGTTCGCCTTCACGCTGTCCTTGACGCCCTCCAGCTTTCTGCCGCCCTCGTCCGTGACGGCCTTCACCGGAGACTCCCCCTGGAGGACCCGCGCGCCCGCCCGGGACACGGCGCCCCCACCGCCCGCCGCCTCGCTGAGCCGCTCGGTCACCTCGGCGACCTTGCCCTCCGCCGCCTTCACATACCGCCCGGCTCGCGCCCGCGCATACCCCTTGAGCGCCTCCCCCAGCTTGCTCACACCCGATCCGGCCGCGCCCTGGGAGCCGTTCCCGTCGCTCTTCTCCGGCATGGCCTAACCCTCCTGCCCGGCGTCGCCCGCCGATCCCTGACCGGTACCGCGGTCCGCCGACCCCGGCCGCCGCTCCCGCACACCCGGCCGCTCCGGAGGCTTCGGCCTGGCGGGTCTGCGCGGCGCGCGCCCCGCAACCCCGTCCCGCTCCCCGGCCGAGGACGCCCGCGACGGCCGTTCGGTGCGGACGGCCCCGGAGCGGGCCCGCGGCTCGGCACGCCGCCGCTGCTGCCGCTCCGCCGCCGACGAACGCCCCTCCCGCACCCGCTGCCGTTCCCCGCCGGGCCTCCGCTCCCGCTCACCCCGCTCCTCGTCCTCCCCGGCGTCCGAGCGCCCGCCCCGTCCTCGGCCCCGGTCCTCGTCCGGCTCCTGCTCGTCGGGCTCCTCACTCCGCCGGCGCTCTTCGGGCTCCTCGTCCCGCTCGCGATCGTCGCGCCCCCGCCCGGCCCGCTTCCCCCGGTCCGGCTCCGCCTCGGGCTCCTCGCCCTCGTCGGCCTGTTCCTCCGGACGCTCCAGCTCCCGGGTCCGGGCCATCAGCGAATCCGCGAAGGCGTCCACCTTGCGGTTGACGGAGGCCGACACCGCCGCCCTCCCCGCACTCAGCAGCTCGCCCCGCACCTGGCGGCTCAGCCGGCCCAGCGCGGACCCGGACTTCCCGTCCCGCGACGGGCCACCGTGTTTGCCGTGCCTGCCGTGCCCGTCGTCTTCGTGCTGCTCCTGCTGCTCGTGCCGCCGTGACCTGCTGTACAGCTTCTTGCTCGCGAGGTAGGCGGCCATACCGAGCGCGGCCTTCGTCCGTCCGCCGCGGCCCAGCAGATATCCGCCGATGAGGCTGGTGGCCAGCGCGGTCGACGTGCTGGACGACTTGTCCGTCATGTGCGCGTCCCTCCTGGAGACCTGCGACCAGTCTGCGGAGCCCCGGCGGATACCGCGCGACCTGCTCGCCTGTCCGGGGAACCCCCCGCTCTCCGCGCGCGTACCGCCCACGCGGCGACAGATGCCCGTGCCCGCTCTACGGTGGAAAGTACGGAATGCCAGATGAGCAGCTATCCGTACCGAGGGTCGGAATCCACGACAGCGAGGCCGTGCCATGAACCAGGACTACGGCGAGACCGGCGAACCCGACGAGACCGGTACCGCGGCGGCATCCCGCCCGGCCGACGACCGGGGCCCTGTGCAGCGGGCCGGAAACCGCTCCAGGCCGGAGAGGGCCGACGCCCGCGGGGAGCCCGCCGAGGACACCCGCGAGGAGCCCGCCGAGGGCGAACTCCTCCCCACCGGGGACCAGCCCGCACGGGACCCGGACGTGCTCCTCGACGTCCCCCTCCTGGAGGTCGACGAGATCAACTTCGAGGTGGAGGACCTCCGCGCCCGGGTCTCCCTCCAGGCCGAGGTCCTCGACCTGCTCAAGCTCAACGTCGGAGCCGACGCGAGCCTGGGCCGGGTCCAGCTGGAGATCAAGGGCGTCCGCGCGCAGGCCCTGCTGAAGGTGCGGCTGGACAACGTCGCCCGGATCATCGACCGCGTCCTGCGCACCATCGACCACAATCCGCAGATCCTGGAGCAGATCACCAGCGGCGTCGGCTCCGCCGTCCAGGAGGTCGGCAGCGGCGCCCGGCACGCCGTCGGCGAACTGGGCCGGGGCGCGGGCGAGGCCGTGGAGGACATCGGCGGCGGCGCGGGCGAGGCCGTCCAGGAGGTCGGCAAGGGCGCGGGCGGCGCGGTCGAAGAGGTCGGACGGGGAGCCGGCGGAGCCGTCGAAGAGGTCGGCAAGGGCGCGGGCGAGGCCGTCGAGGACGTCGGCGAGGGCGCGGGCGGCGCGGTCCACGAGGTGGGCAGCGGAGCCGGCACGGCGGTCGAGGAGGTGGGCGGCGGCACCGGCGAGGCCGCCGGCCGCATCGGCGCCGGAGCGGGCGAAGCGGTCGAGGACACGGGCAAGGGCGTCGGCAAGGCAGCGGGAGACGTGGGCGAGGGCGCGGGCAGCGCCACCGAGGCGGCCGGAAAGGGCGCGGGCAAGGCAGCGGGCGCGGCCGGCGACACCGTACGCGAGACGGGCGGCGCCGCGGCCTCGGCCGCCGAGGACACCGTCGGCAAGGCGGGCGAATCAGCCGGGGCGGGCGGCGCGGGCAGGGCCGCCCGCAAGACGGTCCGCAAGGCCACCCGGCGCAAGCAGGAGCCGCCCTGAACTCCCGGCGCGGCACCGGAGGATCAGCCGGCCACGGCCGACGAGTCCCCGGAATCGGCCCCGCCCGACATCGAGTTCACCGCCTCGGTACGGACCAACAGCCTCCGCTTCCCGGCCGAACCGCAGACTGAGGTCACCTTCCACGGCACCCCGGGCCGCCACTCGGTCTCCCGCAGCACCCGGGTCCACCTACCCGAACGGGTAGCCGCCGGCGTCGAGTACCGCGACGCCCGCATCGACTACACACTCGCCACGAAACTCACCGGCACCGAAACCACAACAACCCACGACGCCACCGAACAACACCCCGACCCCGACCCCGACGACGGGAACCAGCATCCCTGACGGCCCGGCCAGGCCCCGGAAACAACAAAGGTCCCGGTGATCGTATTGATCACCGGGACCTCATCGACCGCACTTGAGCAGACTCAAGCCGATCCGCTGTGGACCTGAGGGGATTTGAACCCCTGACCCTCTCGTTGCGAACGAGATGCGCTACCGGACTGCGCTACAGGCCCTTGCGACGTGTGAAACCTTAGCACCATCGCCCGGCCGTGAGGAAATCCGTTCCTGTGCTGGTCACAGTGGGGTCATTCGTTGGCGGCGCGCGGGCGGTCCTCGTCCCCGCGGGCCTCGGGGTCCTCGTACTGGTCGAAGAGCGGGGTGCGGCTGCGGTCGCGCGGGCGGCGGGGCCGGCCGGCGCGGTCCGCTGGGGGCGTACGCCGGGGCTCCGGGGCGGCGGACGGCACGGTGCTGGAGCGGGCCGAGCTCCAGGTGTCCGGGGCCTCCAGGTCGACACCGCGCGTGGAGCGGGGCGCGACGGGGGCGCTCACATAGGTCGGCAGCGGCACGGGGACGGGCTCCCAGCCCTCGCCCTCGGGGTGTTCGCGGCGCGGGGCGCGCTGCTGGTCGACCCACTCGGCGTGGTCGGTCTGCTCGACGACGGCCCGCCGCTCGGCCGCCTCCTGCTCCTCGGCGCGAGGGCGCGCGGCCTCCCGCGGTTCGTCGGGTGCCTCGGCGAGCGGCTCGGTGTCGGGACCGGCGTAGGGGTCCGCCTCGGCTCGGGGGGCGCGGTCGCCGCGCGCGGGGCGCTCGGAGCGTCCGCGCGCGTGCCGCTGGGCGGGGCGGGCAGGAGCGTCGCCGTGGTGAGGTGCCTCACGCCGCGCGCCCCCCTCGGGTGCTCCGCCGCCGGGCGGCCGTCCCTCTCTGCGGCGCCGCGCCAGTTCCTCGGCCCGGCGGCGGTCCATGAGGGCGGCGAACCGGCGGCGCTCCTGGGCCCGCAGATAGACGATGTAGGCGCTCAGCAGCGCGGCGGGCACGGCGGGAGCCCACAGCAGCGCGACCCCGCCGACGGCGGCGACGACGGCGCCGGCGGTGAAGGCGAGGAAGAGCACCATCGTCGTGCGGCGCCGGCGGGCGAGGAGCTTGGCACGCTTCGCCTGCCGGGAGAGCTTGGCGTCCGCCCGCTCGGCGTCCGTCTCCGGGGTGTGCGCGCCGGGCCGCGCCGGACCGCCGGGACCGGCCGCTTCCGCGGTCCTGGAACGGGCCGGCGCCCTGGGGTCCCGGTCCGAGCGGGGCCGGTGCACCTGCGTCGGCGCTTCCGAACCGGGCGGTTTCACCATCGTCTTGGGGTCGGCGAAGGCCCGGACGTCCACCGTGGTGTCGGGCTCGTCCGGCTCGCTGCGGTACGCGTCGTCGTCGGGGGCGCCGGGTTCCGCGCGGGCGTCCGGCGCGGAGAGACCGTCCGCCTCCCGTGCGGCGCGCGCCGCACGCCGCTCCGCGTCCTTCGCGTAACGGCGCTCCATGCCCGCCTTGCCGGACAACAGCCGGATGGCGGTACTGAAGCGTTCCGTCGGACGGGCCTCGTTGAGCTCGTCCTGCCTGCGGAGCCACATCGGCACCAGATAGGCGGCCCAGGCCCCGACGATGACTGCGTAGATGAGGCCACTGCTGCTCACCCTCACACGGTAGAGGGGATTGCATGAGCCCATCTGCCAAACAGGGCGGTGTGTCGCACGATCTGGCTGATCTCTCGAACTTTTTTTGTGATTGCCCGTACGGAACGTCGCGGAATGTGCTCGTCGAATGACTGTGAGGGGGCCATTCGGTGAGCAATATCGAACATTTATTTTATTCCAGTGGAGCGACCCGGCCGGGCCTCCCGCCAGCGGTTCAGCAGACCTTCCGGCACCTCCTCCACCGTCAGTGCGAAGACCAGATGGTCACGCCACGCACCGTCGATGTGCAGATAGCGCGGGCGCGTGCCTTCCGAACGGAAGCCGAGTTTCTCCACCACCCGCCGGCTGGGCGCGTTCTCGGGCCGGATGCACACCTCGATACGGTGCAGCCCCACCGCGCCGAAACAATGATCGACGGCGAGCGCCACAGCTGTCGGCATCACGCCACGTCCGGCGACCGAGCGATCGATCCAGTACCCGATATGGCCGGAACACATCGAGCCCCAGGTGATTCCCGCCACGGTGAGCTGCCCCACCAGCCGGCCCTCGTACTCGACCACGAACGGGAGCATCCGGCCCGCGTGCGCCTCCGCACGCAGATGACGCACCATCTGCCGGAACGTCGGGCGCCGGGGCGGCAGATGGCCCGGCGGAGCGGGCGGGATGGTGGCCTCCCAGGGGCGCAGCCAGTCCCGGTTGCGCTGGTTGACCTCGCGCCAGGCCCGCTGGTCACGCAGCCGTATGGGGCGGAGGGCCGTGGGGCCGTCCGCCAGTTCGGCAGGCCACGGAGCGGCGTTCAGCGAAGGTCTTCCCCTCTGGGTTCGCCGGGGTCCTCGGGAGAGGCACCGGACGCGGGGTGGTCACCACCGTGGATCTGGTCGACGGCGTGCGGCAGCAGGCGGGCCAGCACCGCGAGCCCGTCCTTCACGCCGCCCGTCGAGCCCGGCAGGTTCACGATCAGCGTGCGCCCGGAGACGCCTGCCGTGCCACGCGAGAGGGCCGCCGTGGGCACCTTCGGCACCCCTTCGGCGCGGATCGCCTCGGCGATGCCGGGGATCTCGTAGTCCAGCACCCCGCGGGTCATCTCCGGTGTCTGGTCGGTGGGCGAGATACCGGTGCCGCCCGTGGTGACGACGACTGCGTAGCCGGACTCCACCGCCTCGCGCAGCGCCCTGCCGACCGGCTGACCGTCCGGGACCACCACGGGCCCCTCCGCCGCGAAACCCATCGCGCTCAGGCCCTCGACCAGCAACGGCCCGCCGCGGTCCGGGTAGACGCCGCCTGCCGCGCGGTTCGAGGCCGTGACCGCCAGGGCCCGGTAGCGGCCCGTACCGGACTCCAGCGGGCCCGTCGCGAACCCGGTGTACGGCTCGTCGGGGGTCTGCTGCTGGGGGCTGCTCACCTGTCCTCCTCGCTCGTCGGACGCCGCCGGTTCCAGTCTCCGGACTTGCCGCCCGTCTTCTCCTCGACACGTACGTCCGTGATGGTGGCGGACTTGTCGACGGCCTTCACCATGTCGATGACCGTCAGGGCGGCGACCGTAACCGCGGTGAGGGCCTCCATTTCGACGCCTGTGCGGTCCGTCGTGCGCACCCGGGCCGTGATCTCGACCGCGTCGTCGGCGAGCGCGAGATCGACCTTGACGCCGGAGAGCGCGAGGGGATGGCACAGCGGAATCAGATCCGGCGTCTTCTTGGCGCCCATGATGCCCGCGATCCGCGCCGTGGCCAGCGCGTCCCCCTTGGGAACGCCCTCGCCGCGCAGCAGTTCGACCACACGGGGCGTCACCAGCACACGCCCGGTGGCGCGCGCGGTCCGCGCGGTGACGTCCTTCGCCGAGACGTCGACCATCCTGGCCGCGCCGGACGCGTCGACATGCGTGAGGTGCTGCTGCGGGCTGGTCATGGCTCTCCCCGGTCCTGTGCTGTGCCCCGACACGGTACCGGCAGGGCCCCTCGGCCGGACCGGCGCCCGACGACGGCCCGAGGGACCCTGCCCGTACCGCTGACGTCAGTCCAGCGGGACGACCGTCACGCTCTCGCCCGGTGAGACCTCCGTCGTCTTCTCCGGGATGTCGATGAGCGCGTTGGCCTGCGCCAGCGAGGCGATCAGATGGGAGCCCGAACCGCCGACCGCGCGCACCGTGCCCGTCTCACCGGGCTGCGCGGGCGGCGTGTAGAGGCCGCGCAGGAACTGCCGCTTGTCCAGCGGTGATTCCAGCCGCTCGGTGCCCTCCAGATGTGCCGGTACGGCGCGGCGCCGGGCCGGGTCGTGGCCCATCATGGCGCGCAGGGCGGGGCTGACGAACAGCTCGAAGGAGACGTAGGCGCTCACCGGGTTGCCCGGCAGGGTCAGGATCGGCGTGCGGTCGGGGCCGATGAGGCCGAAGCCCTGCGGCTTTCCGGGCTGCATGGCCAGCCGGCGGAACTCGACCCCGCCCGTGGCGCCGTCGGACCGCCCCTCCTGCTCCGCTCCGAACGAATCGACCTGCGAGAGCGCTTCCTTGACGACGTCGTAGGCGCCGACGCTGACGCCCCCGCTGGTGACGATCATGTCGGCGCGGATCAGCTGGTCCTCGATCGTCGAGCGGAGCGTTTCCGCGTCGTCGTCGACGGAGCCGACGCGGTAGGGGATCGCGCCCGCGTCGCGTGCCGCCGCGGTCAGCACGAAGCTGTTGGAGTCGTGGATCTGGCCGGTCTCCAACGTCTCGCCGGGTGGCACGAGTTCGCTGCCGGTCGACAGGACGACCACACGCGGGCGGGGGCGCACCTTGACCGCGCCGCGCCCGATGGCCGCCAGCAGCCCGATCTGCGGGGGGCCGAGGACCGTGCCGGCGGTCAGCGCGACCGTTCCCGGCTGCACATCGCTGCCGCGGGCCCGCACGTGCTGACCGGGAACGACCGGGCGGTGGACGCGGACCTCGCCGCTCGCGCCGCCGGCGGACAGGCTCCGGGCCGTCATGCCGTCGACGGCGCCGCCGCCCAGGCCGCCGTCGGTCCACTCGACCGGAACGACGCCCTCCGCGCCCGGCGGGATCGGTGCACCGGTCATGATGCGGGCCGCCTGGCCGGCGGCGACCGTCGGCGGTTCACCGCTGCCGGCGGCCACGTCACCGATCACGGTGAGCACGGCGGGGAACTCCTCGCTCGCGCCCTGCACATCGGCGAGCCGGACGGCGTATCCGTCCATCGAACTGTTGTCGAAGGGCGGGAGGGCCGTGGGCACGATGACGTCCTCGACCAGGACGCAGCCCTGCGCGTCCAGCAGCTTCAACTCGATGGGTTCGAGGGGGCGGATGCTGCGGAGGATGTCCTCCAGGTGCTCATCGACCGACCAGGTCCTGCTCAATGGCCTACATCTCCTCGGTGACGTAACTGCGCAGCCAGGCCCGGAAGTCGGGCCCGAGGTCCTCACGTTCGCACGCAAGCCTGACGATGGCACGCAGATAGTCCCCGCGGTCACCGGTGTCGTAGCGGCGCCCCTTGAAGACGACGCCGTGCACCGGGCCGCCCAGCGACTCGTCGGACGCGAGCGCCTGGAGCGCGTCGGTCAGCTGGATCTCCCCGCCGCGTCCGGGCCGGGTCTTGCGCAGCACCTCGAAGACGCCGGGGTCGAGCACGTACCGGCCGATGATCGCCAGGTTGCTCGGGGCCTCCTCGGCCGACGGCTTCTCCACGAGGTCGGAGACGTGCACCACGTCGTCGTCCCCGGTCGGCCGCGCCGCTGCGGCACCGTAGAGGTGGATGTGGTCCGGGTCGACCTCCAGCAGAGCGATGACGCTGCCGCCGTACTGCTCCTGGACCTCGATCATGCGCGCCAGCAGCGGGTCCCGCGGATCGATCAGGTCGTCACCGAGCAGAACGGCGAACGGCTGATCGCCGACGTGCGGGGCGGCGCACAGGACGGCGTGACCGAGCCCCCTGGGATCGCCCTGGCGCACATAGTGCATGGTGGCCAGATCGCTGGACTCCTCGACCCGGGCGAGCTTGGCCGCGTCGCCCTTGTCGCGCAGCACCTGCTCCAGCTCGTAGTTGCGGTCGAAATGGTCCTCCAGCGGGCGCTTGTTGCGGCCTGTGACCATCAGGACATCGGAGAGACCGGCGGTGACGGCTTCTTCGACCACATACTGGATCGCGGGCTTGTCGACCACCGGCAGCATCTCCTTGGGAGTGGCCTTGGTGGCGGGCAGGAACCGGGTGCCCAGGCCGGCGGCCGGCACGACGGCCTTGCTGATCCGAGTACGGGTAGTAGTCATGTCCGGAACGATAACCGCTGGCTTGCGGGGAAAGATAAACGTCCGGTGAGTTTGTTGCGATATGCGGACATGGGAAAGGTTTGACCCCACATGACCCGCCAAGAGGCGCCTGACCAGGGTAATAAGCGCACGTTGCGACGCGATGTCCTCGCGGCGAGGGCGACGTTGACCGCAGATGACCTCACAGAAACCGCCGACGCGCTGACGCGGCACGTCCTGCGGATGCCCGAGGTACGCGAGGCGGCCGGCGTCGCCGCGTACGCGTCCGTGGGCACCGAACCGGGCACCGGGCCACTGCTGGAGGCCCTCCACGCGCGCGGGGTACGCGTCCTGCTGCCGGTGCTGATGGACGACAACGACCTGGACTGGGCCGTCCACGAGGGCACCGAATCCCTGGTACCGGCCGGACGCGGGCTGCGCGAGCCCTCCGGGCCGCGGCTGGGACCGCGGGCGGTGACAGATGTGGACGTGGTGCTGCTGCCCGGCCTGGCCGTGGACGCACGCGGGCTGCGGCTGGGCCGCGGAGCCGGCTGCTACGACCGCGCCCTCAGCCGCGCGTCCGCCGCGCCCCGGCCGCCTTTCACAGCTGTGCTGCTGCACGAGGGCGAAGTCGTCGACCACGTACCGGGCGAGGCCCACGACCGCTCCGTCGACGCCGTGGTGACACCGGCCGGAGTGCGCTACTTCCGCCACGAGCGCTGAACCGCCGCGCGGGGAAAACTTCCGCATCTGCGGCAGTTTTCCGACGTCCGCCTCTGTGGCGGTTCTCCGACAGCAGAGCTCCCCCGCACCGGGTGGTACGGGGGAGCTGCGTTCTCCGGGGCCGACGGGGCGACCGTCCGCCGCCGTCTACGGGGTGAGCGCCATCTCGTCCTCAGCGGCCTTCTTGACGGCCTTCTCACTGGACGGCCACTTCAGCAGCTCGCCCTTGGCCCATTTGTCGGTCTGGTCGGTGTAGTGCTCGTTGTAGGCGTGGCCGGACGCCCCGGTGAGGTTGATCCAGCGGGAGTTGTCGAGGTCGCTCAGGTCGACGACCATCCGCATCGACGGCACCCAGGTGACGTCGTACCCGCCTGCCGCGTTCCAGCCGGTCGCGTTGACCGCCGCCTCACCGCCGCCGAGGTCCCAGGGACCGCGGTTGAGCAGCCACTGCACGACGCCCGGGCCTTCGGTGCCGAGTGTCTGGTTCTTCAGCATCAGACGGTGCAGCCGGCCCCAGCTCCAGGTGTCGATGTCCTTGCCCAGCTTGGAGGTCAGCTCCCAGCGCGCGTCCTTCATGGCGTGCGCGAGCAGGTCGTCACGGTTCTTGTCGCCGGCCCGGCGCGCGGAACCCTGGGTCTTCCACCACTCGCTGTCCTGCTTCTTGATGAGCCGGCGGACGACCTCGAACCACCGGTCGCCGCCGTCGGGCTGTGCCGTGTCCGGGGAGCGCTGGCCGCACTCGCGCACCAGGCGGGCGTTCCCGTCCAGATCGTCGAGCGGCCCGGAGTCGTCGGACGGGGGCACGCTGAGGCACTCGCCCTTGACCCGCAGCTCCTTCGGCAGCTTGTCGCCGAAGGCGAGCTTCAAAAGATTGCGCCAGACGGCGTTGAAGTAGGCCGCGGAAGCCGAGTCGGAGTCCTGGGTGTAGTCCCAGCCCTCCAGCAGCTTCTGCGCCTCGCGCACATACGGGTCGTCGATCTCGATCTTCAGCAGATACGGCACCAGCAGCTTTGCGATCTCACTGCTGTTGTCCATCTGCATGGTCTCCATGTCACCCATGGAGATCTTCCCGCCGTCCTTGATCTTCGACTGGATGAGGTCGTTGATGCGCTGGCTGCGCGCGCCGTAGCCCCAGTCGTCGGTCAGCAGATACGGGTACTTGTCGCGGTCCACCACGGCCTGGTTGGCGGTGACGATGTAGCCGCGCTGCGGGTTGTACTCCCACGGCAGCGCGCGCTGCGGGACGTACCCCTTCCACCGGTAGCGGGGGTCCCAGCCGGGCGCCGGGTAGCGTCCGTCGCCCGCCCCGCGCACGGGGATACGTCCGGGCGCCTGGTAACCGATGTTGCCTTTGGTGTCCGCGTAGATGAGGTTCTGGGACGGCACGGCGAACTCCTGGGCCGCCTTGCGGAACTCCCTGAAGTTGCGCGACTTGTCGATCTGGAAGACCGCGTCCATGGTCTTCGACGGCTCCAGGGCGGTCCAGCGCAAGGAGACGGCGTAGCCGTCGCCGCGGTCCGGGGCCTGGGTGTCCACCGGCGCCTCGTCGCCGACCTTGCGCAGCTCGGTGTCGCGGTCGGAGATGATCGGCCCGTTGTTGGTCTCCCGCACGGTGATCTTCCGGCTCTTGCCGCCGGCGACCTTGATGGTCTCCTCACGGGTGCGGTACGGCACCTGCTTGCCGTCGTACAGGTAGTGCCCGTCCTTGAGCTTCTCCAGGTACAGGTCGGTCACATCGGCGCCCAGGTTCGTCAGGCCCCAGGAGATGTCCTGGTTGTGGCCGATGACGACGCCGGGCATGCCGGAGAAGGTGAACCCGGACACGTCGAACGGGCACGAAGCGTCCACCGTCCGGCAGTGCAGCCCCATCTGATACCAGACGGACGGCAGTTGGGGCGCCAGATGCGGGTCGTTGGCGAGCAGCGGCTTGCCGCTCGTCGTGTACTTACCGGACACCACCCAGGAGTTGGAACCGATACCGCTGCCGTTCGGGCCGAGCAGCCCCGGGATCCTGTCGAGCTTGTCGGCGACCTGCCCCAGCTGTGTGTGCGCCCCCTGAGCGGCCCCTCCGGGCGTCGTCGCGCCACCGGAGCCGGCCGGGGTGCCCGCCGCGCCGCCCGCGCCTTCCGAGGTACCCGTACCGGCCGTCCCGGTGCCGTTGCCGGGCTGCGTCGAACCGCCCGTGCCCGGAGCGCCCTGGGTGCCGGACGTGTCCGCCTCGGACTTCGGGTCGAACTCCTTGGTGGCCGGGTCCACCGCGCCCTTGTCGACGATGGGCTTGTTGCGGTCGTACGGGTAGGACGGGTAGAGGTCCTCGATCTGCTTCTTGGTCAGCCGGCTGGTCATCAGCGCGCGGTCGACCTCGTCGGTCATGTTGCCGCGCAGGTCCCAGGCCATCGCCTTGAGCCAGGCGACCGAGTCGACGGGCGACCATTTCTCGGGCTCGTACCCCTTGCCGGCTATGTCGAGGGCCTTGTACTCGACGGAGAGCGCCGAGCCCTTGTGGTCCTTCAGATAGGCGTTGACGCCGGCGGAGTACGCCTTGAGGAAGTCTTTGGTCTTCCGGGGGAGTTGCTCGTACTCCTTCTTCGCCACCTCGCGCCAGCCCAGCGTCCGCAGGAAGGCGTCGGTCTCGACCTGGTCGGCGCCGAACATCTCCGACAGCCGCCCGGCCGTCATGTGGCGCCGGACGTCCATCTCCCAGAAGCGGTCCTGCGCCTGGACGTAGCCCTGGGCCAGGAAGAGGTCCTCGGACTTCTCGGCGTAGATCTGCGGGATACCGCTCCCGTCGCGCTGCACGCTGACCGGCGACGCGAGGCCCTTGATCTTGAGCGAACCCGTGGTCTGCGGAAACGAGTCCCGCACGGTGCTGATACTCCAGTAGGTGCCTCCCCCGATGCCTGCCACAAGTAGCAGCACGACTGCGATCACGATCAGACGGGCGCGTCGCGAGGACTTCTTGGCGGGCATCTCTGTCCTTCGAGGGGCAGCGGACCTTGGTCTCGACGACCGGCGGGAGCCGATTCGTACGGAGCAACCATAGGCCGAGCGCCCCACTGCCCGGACAGCGAGTCACCGACTGCACAACCCAGGGCCGGGCATATTCAAGTGATGGTAAATTGTTAGCCACCCAAACGATTTTGGGATTCCCCCTGTGCACTCCTCCCCTGGGGCGCATCATGGGCACAGCGTTAAGAAGTCGTTAGGAAGACATCAGGAGGCCGTCAGGGAGAGCCAGTTGCGCACCCACGCGCCCCGTCGGCCGTGCGCCGTGTCCGCGACCTCCCGCTGTGCCCGTCATGCACAGCGGGCGCCACGCACACCGGACCGCACGCCCCTCGGCGCCGTGTGCCCACAGATGACGCAGCACAGCAGGTACTGCCCTCGGCCGGGCACCGCGCTGCGCACACCCCCACCGGCACCGTCCGTTCGCGTACCGCGGCGGCCCCGTGCCCGCACCGCCCGCACCGACCGGCACACCTCGTGCACAAGGAGAGAAGCCCCCGGGAGAGAGGACCGCGCCCTGACCGTCGACAGCCTCAACCAGCTACTGCTCTTCAGCGCCCTCGTTCTGCTCGTCGCCGTCACAGCTGTCCGCCTCTCCTCGCGCAGCGGGCTGCCCAGCCTGCTCATCTACCTGGGCATAGGCGTCGCGATAGGCCAGGACGGCATCGGCTTCAGCTTCAGCAACGCCGAACTGACCCAAGTCCTCGGCTACGCCGCACTCGTGGTGATCCTCGCCGAGGGCGGGCTCAGCACGAAGTGGCGCGACATCCGTCCCTCCGTCCCCGCTGCCGCGGTGCTCTCCACGTGCGGAGTCGCCGTCAGCGTGACCGTCACAGCTGTGGCAGCCCACTACCTGGTGGGCCTCGACTGGCAGGCCGCGCTCCTCATGGGCGCCGTGGTCTCCTCCACAGATGCGGCAGCGGTCTTCTCCGTACTGCGCCGGGTACCGCTGCCCAGGCGGCTGACCGGCGTCCTGGAAGCCGAATCCGGCTTCAACGACGCGCCCGTCGTCCTGCTCGTCGTGACCTTCTCCTCGATGGGGACGGAACACCACCCGTGGTACTTCCTCGTCGGCGAGATCGTCATGGAGCTCGCCATCGGCCTGATCGCCGGCCTCGTCGTCGGCAAGCTGGGCGAGTTGGGCATGCGCCGGGTCGCGCTGCCGGCCTCCGGCCTCTACCCCATCGCCGTCCTGGCACTGTGCGTCCTCGCCTACGCCGGAGGCTCGCTGGTGCACGGTTCCGGCTTCCTGGCGGTCTATGTGGCGGCGTTGATCCTCGGCAACGGAAAACTGCCGCACCGCCCGGCCGTTCGCGGCTTCGCGGACGGCATGGCGTGGATCGCGCAGATCGGGCTGTTCGTCCTGCTCGGCATGCTCGTGACGCCGCACGATCTGTGGAAGGACTTCTGGCCCGCCGTCCTCGTGGGGCTGGCGCTCACACTGCTGGCCCGCCCGCTGTCCGTCCTGACGTGCATCGGGCCGTTCCGCATGCCCTGGCAGGATCAAGTGCTGCTGTCCTGGGCGGGGCTGCGCGGCGCGGTGCCGATCGTGCTGGCGACCATTCCGATGGTCGCCGATGTCGCGGGCAGCCAGCGCATCTTCAACATCGTCTTCGTCCTGGTCGTGGTCTTCACCGTCCTCCAGGGCCCGACGCTGCCGTGGCTCGCGCGCAAGCTCCGGCTCGACGAGTCGGACGAGGCGGCGGACGTCGACATCGAATCCGCCCCGCTGGACCGTCTCCGCGGGCATCTGCTGTCCGTCTCGGTACCGCGCTCCTCGCGCATGCACGGCGTGGAGGTCACCGAACTGCGGCTCCCCACGGGCTCCGCGGTCACCCTGGTCGTCCGGAACGGCACGAGCTTCGTGCCCGCCCCGTCGACCGTCCTTCAGTACGGCGACGAACTGCTCGTCGTGGCGACCGACCAGGTACGCGACGCCGCCGAACGGCGGCTGCTCTCGGTCAGCCGCGGAGGCAAGCTCGCCGGCTGGCTCGGCGCCGCCGGCAGCACCGCACTACGGCAGTAGCCGGCCGTCCGTTGCCCCGGGCCGGCGCCGGCCCGGGGCAACCCCGGGGCAACGGAGTCCTCGTCGGCCGACAGCTGTGCGCCCGCGCACCGCCAACCGCCTGCTGGGCACGTCCGGGCATCTTCCGGCACAGCTGCGGACGTTCGGGAGGCGCCGCTGTCCCTTCCGCACAGAAACCGAACGCCCCCGGTCTCACCGCCGCGTTTTCCGACAGGGCGAAAAGCCCGTTATCCTCATTGCGGAAAGATGCACCCCAACTCTGTCTGATGCAGAGCTGGCGCGACCGCTCGGCGGCCACGGTCCGGAGGCACACCCCGCACCCGGAGCAGGTGGTATCTACCCCGGTCCTGCGCGAGAGGACAGCTCTCGGCGCGTCACCCGTGACACGCGCTACCAGGCGGCAGAAAGGCCCGGCCGTGGAATCCCCGGCCACCACGAAAGACACCGCGAGCCGCACGCAGCGGCCGGAAGGACGCCCCGGATACGGGCAGCTCCTGCGCACCGACGGCGCGTGGTCCTTCCTCCTCCCCGGATTCCTCGCACGCCAGCCCTACGCGATGCTGACGATCAGCATCGTCCTGCTGGTCGAACACACGACAGGCTCCTTCGGCCTGGCCGGCGCCGTCTCGGCGACCGCCGGTATCGCGATGGCGCTCCTGGCGCCCCAGAGCGGCAAACTGGCCGACCGCTTCGGCCAGGGCGCCGTTCTGGTGCCGCAGGTGTTCCTGCACGCGCTGACCATCGCTGCGCTCATCACCGTCGCATCGACGGACGCTCCGCTGTGGAGCCTCTTCGTCGCCGCCGTCCCGGCGGGAGCCACGGCACCGCAGATCAGCCCGATGGTGCGGGCCCGGTGGGCGGCCCGGCTACAGGGCTCCCCGCTGATGACCACAGCTGCGGCCTTCGAGTCGGTGACGGACGAGTTCACCTTCGTGGTGGGGCCCGTCCTGGCGACGGCCCTGTGCACCGGGGTGCACCCGGCAGCCGGTCTGATCGCGGAAGCAGCCGTCTCCCTCGTCGGCGGACTGATCTTCGCCGCACAGCGCCGCACACAGCCGGCCAGCGCCCGGGCGGGCGACGCACCGGAGAGCGCCCGTTCCGACCAGGCCCGCCCGCAGTCGGCGCTGGCGGTGCCCGGGGCACGGGTCCTGGTGGTCGCGGTGCTCGGGATCGGCATGGTCTTCGGCGGGATGCAGGTCTCGCTGACGGCGTTCACCGAGTCGATCGGCCGTCCCGGCATCAACGGACTGATGTACGGGGCGTTCGCGGCGGGCAACATGCTGGCCGCCGTGGCCGTGGGCGCCATCCGGTGGAAGCGCGGCCCGCAGACCCGGCTCCTGGCCGGCTACCCGGCCCTCGTCGTGGCCGCCGCACTGGTCGCCGGGACAGCCCAGCTCGACCCGTGGGTCCTCGTCCTGGGGGCCCTGGGCACGCTGACCGGCCTGTGCATCGCCCCGTGCATGATCACCAGCTTCACCCTGATCGAGACCCTCGTGCCGGCCGGAGCCCGCACGGAGGCGTTCACCTGGCTGACCGGCGCGATCGCCCTGGGCCAGGCGACGGGCTCGACGGTGGCGGGACAGCTCGCCGACCGTTCCGGCGCCGGCGCCGGGTTCCTCGCCCCGTTCGCCGGAACGGCGCTCGCCCTCGTGGTGGTCCTCATCTTCCGGAAGGCGCTGCACACGCCGCACAGCGGGCTCGTGGCAGCGCGTGGGGTCGGTCACCGAACGACCGTCACGGTGGACTGACACACGGGGAATGCTGCACTATGGAGCGTCGTTAGCACTCAACAAGTGAGAGTGCCAGGAGGAAGAACGTGCCGACCTACCAGTACCAGTGCACCGACTGCGGCGAGGGCCTCGAAGTCGTGCAGAAGTTCTCGGACGACTCGCTCACCGAGTGCCCCAGCTGCGAGGGACGCCTGAAGAAGGTGTTCTCGGCCGTCGGCATCGTCTTCAAGGGCTCGGGCTTCTACCGCAACGACAGCCGCGGCTCGTCGTCCAGCAGCAGCTCCGGCTCCTCCGGCTCGTCGTCCTCGGACAGCTCGTCCAAGAGCGGAGGCGACTCGGGTTCGAGCGACTCCTCGTCCTCGTCCTCGTCGACGAGCTCCTCCTCGGACTCGTCCTCCAGCAGCTCCAAGAGCTCGTCCGACAGCAAGAGCTCGACCAAGGCAGCAGCCTCGGCCTGAGCGCCCCAGCGGCCCGACCGCCCCGGCACCGCGGAAGCTGTCCGCTCACCGGGGCGCGGGGCCCTGAGCCCGAGCGCGCGAGCGGTCCGGCCCTCCCCCGTCCGCACACCTGTACCCGCGCACTGCCCGGGCACGGACGAGGGCCCTAGGCTGAGCCGCATGAGTGAACAGGCAGAGATCGGCGTCATCGGCGGTTCCGGGTTCTACTCCTTCCTCGACGACGTGACGGAGATCACCGTCGAGACCCCCTACGGACCGCCGAGCGATTCCCTGTTCCTCGGGGAGACGGGCGGCCGCCGCGTCGCCTTCCTCCCCCGGCACGGCCGCGGCCACCACCTGCCCCCGCACCGCATCAACTACCGCGCGAACCTCTGGGCCCTCCGCTCCGTAGGCGTGCGCCAGGTGCTCGGCCCCTGCGCCGTCGGCGGGCTCCGCCCCAAGTACGGCCCCGGCACACTCGTCGTCCCCGACCAGCTGGTGGACCGCACGAAGGGCCGCACCCAGAGCTACTTCGACGGCGAACCGCTCCCGGACGGCACCGTTCCGCCCGTCATCCACGCCACCTTCGCCGACCCGTACTGCGAAACGGGACGCGATGCAGCGCTGCGTGCCGCCCGCGGACGGGCCTGGGAAGCCGTCGACGGCGGAACCATGTGCGTCATCGAGGGCCCCCGCTTCTCCACCCGCGCCGAATCCCGCTGGCACGCCGCCCAGGGCTGGGACGTCGTCGGCATGACCGGCCACCCCGAAGCCGTCCTCGCCCGTGAACTGGGCCTGTGCTACGCCTCGTTGGCGCTGGTGACGGACCTCGACGCAGGCGCGGAAACCGGAGACGGCGTGTCCCACGAGGAGGTTCTGCGGGTGTTCGGGGAGAACATCGCCCGGCTCCGGGACGTCCTCTTCGACGCGGTACGCCACCTGCCCGCCTCCGACGCACGCGCTTGCCACTGCGACGCGGCGCTCGGCGGGCAGGACACGGGCTTCGCACTCCCCTGAGCACGCCCTCCGGTTTCCGCCCGCTTTCACCGGGATCCGACCGCGAGCAGACTGCGAGCTGAGCCGTTCCGCCTCGCCTCACCTCGCCTCCGGACCGTCTCTTCCGACTTCGGGGGCGCCTGCCTGCCACCGACGCCGGCGGGGCACGCCTGGGCCCGATCGCCCGCAGCGCGGGCCCGGTGAGCCGGTGAGCCGGTGAGCCGATTCTCGCCCGGGCAGGAGCGGCCAGGGCCGGGATTCACGCTCGCGAGTGACGAGGTTTTCCACAGCCGCCCGCTCATCCACAGAATTCGGCGGCGTTCAGCAGGAATCGCCGGGTCGGGGCACCTTGGCGCACGAGACCTGAACCAAGCGGCTTCCTCGCGATGGCTGGTGGTGACCGCCGTGCCCCGAACCGGACCTCGACCCCACTCCCCGGGCCCTTCTCCCGCCCGTGCTGCTCCTCGCGCCCCTGTCCCCGGTTTCGCACCGATCCGGCCGCCGGGAGGGCGACGGCGCCTGCTGCGACGCGGAACCGCCGGGCGACGCAGGGCCTTCGCTGCTGCCCTTGCCGTCTGCACTGCCGGGCTCGCCACCACGGCTCCCGGCTGGAGCGACCGCTCGGCCGTCGGTCACGACGCGAGCACCGGCACCGACCCGGGCGATGAGAGATCTGTCACACCGCGGGCTTCCGCTGAATCTCCGGTGTCGGCACCGATCCGGATCGCAGACGCCGCCACAGTCCGCTTGTTGAGCCCGGGCGACTGCGTCGACGTGCTCATGATCGGTTCCGAGGACACTTCTGCCCGGGTCGTGGCCTCGTCTGTCCGAGTGGCCCATGTGCCGAAGTCCGGCGACACTGGGCCGGGCGACGGAGCCGACGGAGCGCTGATCGTGGTCTCGGTGCCACGGCGGACGGCGACGGTCCTCGCCGGGGCGGCAGCCGACTCCCGGCTGGCGGTGACCCTGTGTTGATCCCCAACGGGTCCCGTGGCCTGCCCCGCCGTGCCCGCCGGTCCACCCCTCCCGGCCGCGCGAACGCCCCTCGGTGCTCACGCCTGCCGCTCGGTCCGTGCTCCGTCCGCCTCCCGTTCGCCGAAACCGTCGTCACATGGTTCTGGAAGAGGCTGTCCGTTGAGCACTACGACTCCGCCCCCGGAGAAGAAGAGCATCCTGGCCGGGTTCAAGGAATTCCTGATGCGCGGCAACGTGGTCGAGCTGGCCGTTGCCGTCGTCGTCGGAGCCGCCTTCAGCAAGATCGTCGATGCTGTCGTGCAGGGCTTCATCAACCCGCTGGTCGGTGCCATCGGGACGCAGGACCTGGACAAGTACCACTCCTGCCTGAAGGGCTCGTGCAAGGTGGGCCCGGACGGCACGACAACCGGAGTGCTGCTCAACTGGGGCCCGGTGCTCAGCGCCTCGCTGACGTTCCTGATCACGGCAGCGGTCGTGTACTTCCTGATGATCCTGCCCATGAACAAGTACAAGGAGCGGCAGGCCGCGAAGGCGGAGCCGGTGGAGGTGCCCAAGACCGAGGTCGAGCTGCTGACCGAGATCCGCGACGCGCTGATCACCCAGCGCACGGCGGAGGACGAGCCCGGCTCCCAGGCTCAGGCCACCGTGGCGCCGCAGCGCGAAGGCGGCGTGAGCACGGAGAAGCAGACCGACGCCTGACGGCGTCCGGGCGGCTGTCCACATGGGCCGAAGCGGCCCGGGTGGTGGGCCGCCGGTGCCGGCGAGCAGCGCCCGCGGCCGTCTGCGGGCAGCCGTGTCCGGCCGTACGGAGCGGGGCAGGGCCCTGGTCCGCGCGTCACCACGACAGCCGCGGTCCTCAGCCTGCCGACCCCGCGGAGGGCCGGCACCGGCCGCGCGGGCTGGCGGCCGCTGTCCGTCGTCCGGCTCAGATGTGGTGCGGGGGCTTCTCGTCGAGGAATCGGCGCAGGTCGGCGTCGGCCCCCTCCGCCCGGCCGTCCGTACCTTCGCCCCAGCCCCGGTCGGTGTCGTCCCCGGAGGGGCGGCTCAGCGGATCGTCGAAGATCAACGAGGCCGGCGCCCCACGGCGCCCGCTCTGCCCGTCCGCCGGGCCGCTGGTTCCCTCGTCGCCGCGGTCGTCGGCGGTCTTCGGATCGGCGTTCATGCTGCAAGCGTACGACCGGGTGGCGAGGCCACTGGTATCCATGCTCCATGGATACTCACGACGCCTTGGCCGCACGCCCGCTGCGGGACGCTCTGACGGATGTCCCGGGCCTGTGTGTGGGTCATGCACAGCGCACGGAGGACGGCTGGCTGACGGGCACGACGGTGGTGCTGGCCCCGCCGGACGGCGCGGTAGCGGGTGTGGACGCCCGGGGCGGCGCCCCGGGCACCCGGGAGACCGACGCGCTGGACCCGCGCAATTTCGTCGAACGCATCCACGCCGTGGTCCTCAGTGGTGGCAGCGCCTTCGGGCTGGATGCCGCATCCGGCGTGATGAGCTGGCTGGAGGAGCAGGGCCGCGGTGTGCCCGTCGGCCCGGAGCCCTCCCAGGTGGTCCCGTTGGTGCCGGCGGCCGTTGTCTTCGACCTGGGCCGGGGCGGTCGGTGGATGGCGCGACCGGACGCGGCGCTCGGCAAGGAAGCCGCACAGGCAGCGGCCGACTCCGGCTCCGGTGCTGCCGTGCCGGAGGGCTGTGTCGGTGCGGGGACGGGTGCGGTTGTCGGCGGACTGAAGGGCGGCATCGGCACGGCCTCCGTGACGCTGGCCTCGGGCGCGGTCGTCGGCGCACTGGTCGTCCTCAACGCCGCCGGTTCCGCGACGGACCCGGACACGGGCGCCCTGTACGGGGAGCTGACCGGAGGACGTCCTCATCTGCCCACACAGGACGAGCACACCGAGGCGCAGATGCTTCTCGCCGAGGCCCGCGAGGAGACCGCACGCCGGACCGCCGGCACCCTGCGGCCCCCGCTCAACACGACACTCGGCGTCCTGGCGACCGACGCGATACTCACTCGGCCGCAGGCACAACGGCTGGCCGGCAGCGCACACGACGGGCTGGCTCGCGCCGTCCGGCCGATACACCTGATGCACGACGGGGACGCGTTCTTCGCGCTGTCGACGACGCAACGTCCGCTGGCGGAGGGCGAGTTCAACGAAATCCTGGCGGCCGGGGCGGACGCGGTGTCCCGAGCGGTGGTCAAGGCAGTACGGGCAGCGGAGGGCGTGGACGGCCCGGGAGGGGTCTTCCCCGCGTACCGGGATCTGTACAGCTCACCGGGCACGGACACGGCGGAACCCTGTCTGCCGGAGGACTGACGCCTCCCACGGGACCGCGCGTTCCGGTCCTGCCCCTCCGACCGCCCGCATCGTCACCGCGCCGCCCGGCGGCCCGGCGCTCAGCTCCCCGCGGCCGCGGTCGCCCGGTCCCCTGCTTCCCCGGCTGCCGAGGGCCGTGCGGACTGGAGGGCGTTCCCGGCGCCTGCGTTCCGTTCGTCCCCAGTGGTGTGGACGTCGTCCGGCTGCTTACGCAGGCTCTTGAGGAACACCACAACCGCCGCGGCGACGAGGGTTCCGGCGGCGACGGCAACGAGGTACAGCAGCGGAGCGCCGATCAGCGGGACGACGAACACGCCACCGTGCGGCGCCCGCAGAGTGTTCTCGAACGTCATGGAGAGTGCGCCGGTGACGGCTCCGCCCGCCATGGAGGCGGGGATGACCCGCAGCGGGTCAGCCGCGGCGAACGGGATGGCGCCCTCGGTGATGAAGGAGGCCCCGAGCACCCAGGCAGCCTTGCCGTTCTCCCGTTCGGCGTGGTTGAAGAGCTTCCCCCGCACCGTGGTGGCCAGCGCCATGCCCAGTGGCGGCACCATGCCCGCTCCCATCGCGGCGGCCATCACCATCAGGCTGCCGTTGCCGGGGTCGGCGCTGGCGATACCGCCGGTGGCGAAGGCGTAGGCGACCTTGTTGACCGGTCCGCCCAGGTCGAAGCACATCATCAGACCGATCAGCAGCCCGAGCAGCACCGCGTTGGTGCCGGTCAGCCCGCCGAGCCAGTCGGTCATGGCCTTCTGCGCCGCGGCGATCGGCTTGCCGACGACCAGGAACATCAGCACGCCGACGATCACGGAGGAGACCAGCGGGATCACGACCACCGGCATGATGCCGCGCAGCACAGCCGGGATACGCACCTGCTGGATCGCGGCGACGACGCCACCGGCGAGCAGACCGGCGACGAGGCCGCCCAGAAACCCCGCGTCGATCTCCACGGCGAGGGCGCCACCCACAAAACCGGGCACGAGACCCGGCCGGTCCGCCATGCCGTAGGCGATGTACCCGGCGAGCACCGGCACGAGGAAGCCGAACGCGAGATTCCCGGTCTGGTTGAGGAGCGCGGCCCAGCTGTGGGCCTCCGTCCACACGAAGTGGTCGGCGACGGACTTCGCCTCGGTGATCTCGTAGCCGCCCAGGGCGAAGGAGAGCGCGATGAGGAGCCCACCCGCGGCGACGAAGGGAACCATGTAGCTGACCCCGGTCATCAGCCATGTGCGCAGCCGAGTACCGAACCCGTCACCCTCCCCGCCTGCCTGGCTCATGGGGACGCCTGCCCCCTCCCCCGGCCCGACCGCGACCTCCCCGCGCTCGGCCTTGGCACGGGCTTCGGCGACGAGTTCGGCGGGCCGGTTGATGGCCGCCTTCACCCCCACGTCCACCGTGGGCTTACCGGCGAACCTTTCCCGCTCCCGGACCTCCACATCGTGGGCGAAGATCACGGCATCGGCCGCCGCGATGAGAGCCGGGTCGATGCGCGCGAACCCGGCGGACCCTTGGGTTTCGACGGTGATCTCGACATTCCCGCCGCTCTCCTCAGCGGCCCGTTCCAAGGACTCGGCGGCCATGTAGGTGTGCGCGATACCTGTCGGACAGGAGGTGACGGCGACGACGCGGAACAGCGGTCCTCCGGCGTTCTTCTGTGCCCCTTCCTCCATGGAGGGGTGCTTGCCCTCGCCGGATGCCTCCGCCGCGCGGTCCGCCGTCTGGCTCGTGCGCTGCGCCGGCAGTGCGGACCGGGCAGCGGCCGACTCCGCCGATTCACCGGACGGCTCCGGAGGGGCAGCCGGACTGGAGGCGCCGGTCTCTGAGGCACTGCTCCCGGCCTCGCCGCCGGACGCGACGAGCTCCGCGAGGTCGTCGGCGTCGCCACGTATGAGGGCCGCCGCGGTGCGGGGATCGCTGACCTGCCGGAGAGCAGCGGTGAACTCGGGAACGGCGAGGCTGCGGGCGAGCGACGACAGAATGCTCAGGTGGTCGCTGTCCGCCCCGGCAGGAGCAGCGATGAGGAAGACCAGATCGGCGGGGCCGTCGTCCGCGCCGAAGTCGACGGGGTCGGCGGCACGTCCGAAGGCCAGACTCGGCTCGGTGACGTGTTCGCTCCGGCAGTGCGGAATCCCGATGCCGCCCTCCAGTCCCGTCGGCATCTGGGCCTCGCGCGCGGCCACGTCGGAGAGGAACCCCTCCAGGTCCGTGACCCGCCCGGATGCCACGAGAAGCTCCGCGAGTTGGCGGGTGGCGCTGTCCTTGGTGTCCGCGGACAGGTCGAGTTCGACCAGCTCCTCGGTGATCAACTGGCTCATCACACGGCTCCGTTGACGTTGTGGGACAAGGGGAGATCGAAGGGAACGTCGGTGGTCACGGTGACCGTTTCCGGACGGATGTCCCGCGGAGTGGGCATCCGGCTCCCGGGAAGCTGGACTGCTGCCGCCCCGTGGGCGATGGCGGACGCAAGCGCCTCCTCGCGCCCTCCGCCGGCTGTGAGAAAACCCGCCAGCGAAGCGTCACCGGCGCCGACATCGCTGCGGACGGTGGCAACAGGCGCGCTGGCGAACCACGTCCCGCTGTCGTCGACGAGGAGTTGACCCGTGGCGCCGAGGCTCGCCAGCACGGCCCCCGCACCGGCCTCGCGCACTTGGTGGGCCGCCTTGACCGCGTCCTGCACGGTGGCCAGAGAGCGACCGGCGAACTCCGCCAGTTCCTCGGCATTCGGCTTGACCACATCAGGCCGGGCAGCCAGCGACGCCGCAAAGGCCGAGCCGGAAGTGTCGACAGCGACACGCACACCTTCGGTGCGGCTACGCGCGACGAGGTCTGCGTACCAACTGGAGGGGACGCCGCGGGGAAGGCTGCCGCAGCACACCAGCCAGGTGGCACCGCAGTTGACCGCCTCAGCCGCGGCGGCCTCCAGCAGCGCCCGCGACTCGTCGGCAGTGAGTTCCGGCCCGGGCGCATTGACCTTGGTGAGCGCCCTACCCGGCTCAGTGAGCGAGATGTTCACGCGGGTGGATCCGGCAACGGGAACGCCAGACACCTCGACGCCCAGTTCCGCCAGCAGTTGGGTGAGCAACGCTCCCTCGGGCCCGCCCACAGGAAGAACGGCGACGGTGGCGTGCCCGGCAGCGGCCACCGCACGCGAGACGTTGACGCCCTTCCCGCCGGGGTCGACACGGTCACCGTCGGCCCTCAGCACCCCGCCCGGCACGAGGGCCGGGATCTCGTAGGTGCGGTCGAGGCTGGGGTTGGGGGTGACGGTCAGGACGGTCATGAACGGGATCCAGTCGTTGCGGTGGTGCGGGTCGGAAGACAGGTCAGACGCGTTTGACCTGGGGCCCCTGCCCCTCGATCTCGCGTACGGCCTCGGGCCCGAGACCTGTGTCGGTGATGAGGAGGTCGACACGGGAGAGGTCGCCGAAGCGGGCGAAGTGTTCCTGCCCGGCCTTCGAGGAGTCCGCGAGGAGAACGATCCGACGGGCGGCGGCCATCATCGTGCGCTTCACCGCGGCTTCGGCCAGATCGGGAGTGCTGAGCCCACCGGCAGCGGAGAAGCCGTTGGTGGCGAGGAACAGCACATCGGCGTTGAGCTCGCCGTAGGTACGCAAGGCCCAGGCGTCGACGGCGGCACGGGTCCGGTTGCGGACACGTCCCCCGACGATGTGCAGATCGATGCCCGGGTGGTCGGCCAGCCGAGCGGCAGTGGGGAGAGCATGCGTGACCACCGTCAGCTCCGCATCCATGGGGATGGCCATGGCGAGGCGGGCGGTCGTGCTGCCTGCGTCGAGCACGACGCTGCCGTCCACGGGCAATTCGTCCAGCGCCGCGCGGGCGATGCGTTCCTTCTCGTCGGTGGCGGCCGACTCCCGGGCTGCCAGGTCGGGCTCGAAACCGGTCCGACCGGCCGGGATGGCGCCACCGTGTACCCGTCGGACAAGGCCCGCCTTGTCCAGCGCCTTGAGGTCGCGACGCACCGTTTCCGCTGTGACGTCGAACTCGGCCGCCAGAGAGACCACATCGACTCTGCCGTCCTGCTCGGCAAGCCGGACGATCTCCTGCTGACGCTCAGGTGCGTACATGTTGTTTTGAGCCCGCTCCATGCCCGACTGTGTGGTTTCAGGGGGAGGCTAGGCCTCCAGAGGTGGAAAGTAAACATGTTCGGACGGAGTTGCCGAGGAGGAGCGAGAGCCGACCTGGTCCGGCGCTCGAAGGTGATCGAGTCATGCGGCTCAGCTGAAGTCCATGTCGGCGCAGGGTGCCCGGAGCCGCTGAAGGGGCGGGTGCTGCCGCCCCTGCCCGGGCCCGACTGGCACCAACGCCGATGTCTCCCCTGCTCGCGGTCGTCGGCAGATCGGCAGGTACCGAAGCGGAGACTCCAACCCGCCGGCCGTCGGACCCGGCTCAGTCGACTCCGGGCAAGAGGCCGAGCCAGCCGGAGGAACGCTCATGTTCCGGATGGGCAAGATCGGAGCCGCCGTACGGAGCGGGATCCAGTGCGGTTTTCACCCGCTCAGGAGGGGGCCAGGCTGCCCTGCTCGCCGTTCGGGCCTGGGACTCGGGCATGCAAAGAGCCCCGGCGCTCGGGGGGAATGCGCCGGGGCTCGGTCTCGGGGGTGGGCGGGGGGACCGGGAAAGAGGGCGGGGTCAGGCCGCCTCGTCGAAGCCCGTGTCATGAGCCATCTTCTTCAGTTCGAGCAGGGCGTGCTTCTCGATCTGGCGGATCCGTTCGCGGGTGAGGCCGTGCTGCTTGCCCACCTCGGTGAGCGTGCGCTCCCGGCCGTCGACCATGCCGTAGCGGGCCTTGATGATGGAGGCCGTACGGTCGTCGAGGCGGCTGATGAGGTCGTCGAGCTCTTCCCTGCGCAGGACGGTGAGGACGGACTGCTCGGGGGAGTCGGCGGAGGTGTCCTCCAGGAGGTCGCCGAACTGGGTCTCGCCCTCGTCGTCCACCGACATGTTGAGGCTGACCGGGTCGCGTGCCCAGTCGAGGACGTCGGTGACGCGCTCGGCGGTGGAGTTCAGTTCCTGGGCGATCTCCGCGGGCTCCGGGTCCCGGCCGTGCTCACGGTTGAACTCGCGCTGAACCCTGCGTATGCGGCCGAGTTCCTCGACGAGGTGGACGGGCAGCCGGATGGTGCGCGACTGGTCGGCGATGGAGCGGGTGATGGCCTGGCGGATCCACCACGTCGCGTAGGTGGAGAACTTGAAGCCCTTGGTGTAGTCGAACTTCTCCACAGCGCGTACGAGTCCCGCGTTGCCTTCCTGGATGAGGTCCAGCAGGGGAAGGCCGCTGCGCGGGTAGCGGCGGGCGACGGCCACGACGAGACGGAGGTTCGACCTGATGAATACGTCCTTGGCGCGCTCCCCCTCGGCGACGAGCGCTTCGAGTTCCGCGCGGTCGGCCTTGGCACTGGGCGAGTCCTCAGCGGGGGGCTCCTCCAACCCGTCCAGGATCCGGCGGGCGTACACACCCGCCTCGATGGCGAGCGAGAGGTCTACTTCCTTGGCCGCGTCGAGCAGCGGAGTCCGGGCGATCTCGTCGAGATACATGCCGACCAGGTCGCGGTCCGCGACTTCGCTGCCTGCGGCGCGAACACTGCTTGCCGTGTCGGAGACACCGGTCGTGTTCTCCTGACGACGGGCGACGGCACGGGTTGCCATGCGTGCTCCCTTGCGAGTGGTCTGAAACTGGCCTGGTGGCTGATGGACACTCCCCGAGTGCCCGCCTTGCGTAGATCTCAACGGCTGGAATCCGGACTAAATTCCCAACTCGCGCAACATTTTTCGGATCATGCAGTACCCTGCACGCTTCACATCGGGGTCACTGCCCGGTCCCCGCGCAGAAGTGCTGGTCGGAGCGGTGTGCGGACCGTCCCGGAGCATCGGCGGCTCGACGGGGAGGCGTCTTCTTCGACGACCTTCACCTGTCTAGACGGTGCGGGCGGCCCGTTGGTTGCCTGATCCGGCCCTCGGAAGCCGCACGTGCCCGGTCGCGGGGCGCGGAGTCCTCCCTGAGGCCGGGGCCCTGCCCGCCCCCGCCCCTCGGATCACCGCCGCGCCCGCGCTCCGGTTTGCGTGCCGCGCCCCTCCGACCGGCGTGAGCCGTTCTGCGCCGCGCCCCCCGGAGGCGCCGATACGGGACTCCGCAACCCAACGACTACTGTGCGTGGTCGTTTGCAGTCATGGAGAACGGGCGGGCCCGCACGGTGTGTGCGCGGCCCGCCCGTTCCGGCGTTCCGTGGCGCCGCCGCCCGCCCGCGCCGACGCGGCGCGGGGTCGGGTGCGACGGGCCGGATCAGTGCATCGCCACCAGCACGGGCTCCGCGTCCCCGGCGGCGTCACCGGACGTGGCCGCGCCGTCCGTCTTCGCCGCGGAGCCGCCGGGGCCGCGGGTGTTGACGAGGACGGTCACGAGCGCGGCGGACACCAGCAGGATGCCGACGGCCCACCAGATCGCGGAGGTGTAGCCCTGCACCATGGCCTCCAGCTTCAGCATCTGCTGTGCGGGCTTACTGGTGGCCTCCGCCATGTGGGAGGCCACGTAGGAGGTGGTGGCGCTGGCCGCGATGGTGTTGAGGAGCGCGGTGCCGATGGCGCCGCCGACCTGCTGCGAGGTGTTGGCCATCGCGGAGGCGACACCCGCGTCGCTGGACCGCACGCCGAGCGTGGCCAGGGACATGGCGGGCATGAAGGCCGTACCGAGGCCCAGGCCGAGCATCAGTTCGGCGGGGAGGATCAGCGCCGGGTAGGAGCTGTCGACCTGTAGCTGGGTCAGCAGCAGCATGCCGCCCGCGGCGAGGACGAAGCCGGGCGCCATCAGCAACCGCGGCGGTATCCGCGTCATCAGACGGGCACCGATCTGCGTGGACCCGGTGATCATCCCGGCCACCATCGGCAGGAAGGCCACACCCGTCTTGACGGGCGAGTAGCCCTGCACGATCTGCAGGTAGTAGGTGAGGAACAGGAACAGGCCGAACATCGCGATCGTGGCGAGACCCAGCGAGAGGAAGACACCACCACGGTTACGGTCGGTGACCACTCGCAGCGGCAGCAGCGGCGCCCGCACCTTGGATTCGACGAGGGCGAACGCGGTCAGGAGCACCGCGGCGGCGACGAACATCCCGATGGTGCCGCCCTCGCTCCAGCCGTCCGTCTCGGCGCGGGTGAAGCCGTAGACGAGGGAGACCAGGCCGAGCGTCGAGAGGACGACGCCGGGGATGTCCAGCGCGGAGCGGTTCCGTGTCACGGAGGGCTCGCGGACGACGAGGACGGCGCCGAGAGCGGCGATCACGGCGAACGGGACGTTGACGTAGAAGGTCCAGCGCCAGTCCATGTACTCGGTCAGGACGCCGCCGAGGATGAGGCCGATGGCGCCGCCGCCGCCGGCGATGGCGCCGTAGATCCCGAATGCCTTGGCGCGCTCCTTGCCGTCGGTGAACATGACGGCGAGCAGGGAGAGCGCGGCCGGCGCGAGCAGCGCGCCGAAGGCGCCTTGCAGCGCACGGGCGCCCAGCAGCATGGTCTCGCTGGTGGCTGCTCCGCCGAGCGCGGAGGCGGCGGCGAAGCCGGCGAGTCCGGTCACGAAGGCCCGCTTGCGGCCCCACAGGTCGGATATGCGGCCGCCGAAGAGCAGCAGTCCGCCGAAGGCCAGGGCGTAGGCGGTGATGACCCACTGCCGGTTGGCGTCGGAGATGCCCAGGTCGGACTGGGCGGAGGGAAGCGCGATGTTCACGATGGTCGCGTCCAGGACCACCATGAGCTGCGCGATGGCGATGAAAGCCAGCGCCTTCCAGCGTCTGGGGTCGGGACCGGCCGTGACGGAGGCCGATGGAGCGTTCGACATGTCTGGGTCTGCCTAACGGTGCGGAGTGTGACGAAAGGTGCGATGAAGTTGTGTATCGGGATTTGTGCTCCCGGAGGGCGCACGGGTCCCGAGGGGTGGAGAGGTGGCGTGGACGGGTGCGTCCGGCTCGCGAGCCGCCGGGCGGCGGCCGGGTGCCGGGCCGGTCGCCTTCGGGCCGAGCGGGCCGGTGGGGCGACAGCGGCGGAGCGCGGACGGCGGTGTCCGTGGTGGGTGGTCCGGGGGCCTCGCCGGTGGTGCCGGCGTCGGCTCCTCGGGGCGCCGTTGCGGAGACGGTGCGTCACGGCCGCAGCTGACCGGCTGCTCCCGTCTCGGGCGGCACTTCCTCGTCAGCTGTGGCCGTACGGCTCCCGGGCCACGTTCACAGAGGAGGACCCGCACACCGCCCGGAATTCAGCGGTGCGGAAGGGAACTCCCGTACGAGGTATGTCACATGGGCGGGAGTCGGCTCAGTCGTCGGGGCGGAGTTCCTCCAATGTCGCGGCGTGGCCAGGAAGTCGGGACGGGGCGGGAGCGCGCAGCCCGTCGAGATAGAGCTGGAGATGGCGTGCGGTGAAGCGGTCGAGTTGACCGCACCGGACGCCGGGCAGGGGCCGGGTCAGCTGGCTGAGCGCCACCATCACGTCGCCGACTCCGATGTCGGCGCGCACCTGAGCCGCTTCCTGCCCCCGCCGGAGAAGTTCCTGCGTCAGCTGCTCGACACGTCGGCGGGACGCGAGGTTCTCCGGCTCGTCGGGGTCGAACCGGTCGGAGAGCATCGGACAGAGGGCGCCGATCCGTTCCTCGGCCGCGCCGCGCACGAAGCACGCGAGGGCCTCGAACGGCTCCGCACTCTCCCGCAGGGCCTGTTCGCCCAGCTCCACGATGCGGTCGGTCACGAAGTGCATCACTCCGTGCACGAGGACGTCGCGGTCCGGGAAGTGACGGTAGAGCGTGGCGTTCCCCACGCCGGCGCTGCGCGCGATCTCGTCGAGCGACGCCTCTGCCCCGTGGGCGACAAAGGCTTCACGTGCCGCGTGCAGGATGCGTTCGCGGTTCCGGGCCGCATCTGCGCGAGCTTTGGGCACGCCGACGCCGCGCCGCGCCGTCGCGGCCCGGGATGCGGTGGCCTGGCTCATGCTGCGCTCCTCGCTCAGTCCGTCTCGTCGGTGGCGTCGTGCCGTGTCGTGTGATGCCGGCGGCAGGGACGGGCACTCGCGTCGGGACGGCTTGACCGCCCCGGGGTCGTGCACCGCCCTCCAACCGGAGAGCTCGTCCCCGTTTTGCGGAGACGGTGTTGTAAACGGGGAGGCCGTCCCCGGTTATTTCGCGGCCTCTTATGACACACATCACAGGACATGGCCCACACATCCGCGCAAGAAGGTGAACCTTCAACAACGCTCCCCAGCAGAGCGTTCCCCGGGCCGGCCGTCTCCCCGGCACCACGATTGGAGAAGACACATGACAGCTGCCGACGACAGCACTACGCCCGTCAAGGTCTCCGTCATCTACTACTCCGCCACCGGCACCATCGCCGCACTGGCCAAGGAGATCAGCGAGGCCGCCGAGGAAGCAGGAGCCGAGGTACGGCTGCGGCGGGCCCAGGAGCTGGCACCGCAGGAAGCCATCGACTCCAATCCCGCCTGGGCCAGGAACGCCCAGGAGACCGCTCACATCGCCGTGGCGACACCGGACGACAGCGACTGGGCGGACGCCGTTCTCTTCGGCAGCCCGACGCGCTACGGAAACATCACCTCACAGCTGAAGCAGTACATCGACACACTCGGACCGCTGTGGGCACAGGGGCGGCTGGCGGACAAGGTCTACAGCGGTTTCACCTCGTCGGCGACGCTGCACGGCGGGCAGGAGAGCACCTTGCTCGCGCTCTACAACGCCGCCTACCACTTCGGCGGCATCATCGTCCCGCCCGGCTACACGGACCCGTCGAAGTTCACGGACGGCAACCCGTACGGAACGTCACACGTGGACGGGCAGGGCGAGCTCCCGGTGGACGAGACCGCGCGGAAGGCCGCCCGTGTGCAGGCCGAACGAGTGGTCAGGACCACCAGGGCACTGCTGCGCGGGAAGGCGGACAGCTGATGTGAGGAAGGCGGCCCCCGGGCGCAGACCGCGAATCTGGCGCGGCGTCTTCTCCGGCCGGTTCTGCGCTGCGACGATGTGCTGCTGCATCCGGTGGTTCGCAGGGCGGCCGTCCCCGGCCGTCCCCCACAGGCACCACATGCGCCCCGGTGCACTCCGCCCATCCGTGTGAGGAGCGTTCCGATGCAGCAGTCCCCTCGTCAGCCGTCCCGCAGACACGTGATCGCCGCCGTGGCCGGAGCCGCGGCGGCGATCGGCGTTCCGGCCACCGCCTCGGCGGCGTCCGGGCCCGCGGCCGCCCCGTCGTCCCCCTACGGCCCGGCCGCGGCCGCCGGCGCCCCTCCCGGGCCCGCCCTCCGCGCCCGGGCCGTGGCGCTCGCCCGCCGCATGACGCTGGAGCAGAAGATCGGCCAGCTCTTCGTCGTGGAGGTGTACGGGCAGTCGGCGGACACCGAACACGCGAAGAACCGTGAGCTGTACGGCGTCGGCACACCGGCCGAGGTCATCGCCAAGTACCGGCCCGGCGGCGTCATCTACTTCGACGCCCGCCGCGGGCCGGACAACGTCCAGCAGCCGCGCCAGGTCGCCCACCTCTCCAACGGGCTTCAGCGGACGGCCCTCTCGGGAGGCGCGCGGGTGCCGCTGCTCGTCTCCATCGACCAGGAGGGCGGCAGCGTCGTCCTGCGCATGCGGGAACCGGCCACACAGCTGCCGGGCAACATGGCGCTCGCCGCCGGGCGCTCGCTGCGCGACGCGACCGGGTCCGCGGAGATCATCGGGACCGAGCTCGCGGCGATGGGCATCAACCAGAACTACGCGCCCGACTCCGATGTCAACATCAACCCCGCGAACCCCGTCATCGGTGTGCGCTCGTTCGGCTCGGACACCGATCTGTGCGCCGACTTCGTCCCGGCCACCGTGCGGGGCTACCACAACAGCGGAATCGCCAGCGCGGCCAAGCACTTCCCCGGACACGGGGACACAGATGTCGACAGCCACACCGGGCTCCCGCAGATCGGCCACAGCCGTGAGGAGCTGGAGCGCATCGATCTCCCGCCGTTCCGGGCCGCCATCCGGCAGGGCGTCGACACGATCATGACGGCGCACATCGTCGTCCCCGCGCTGGACGCGTCCGAGGTGCCCGCCACCATGTCCCACGACATCGTCACCGGACTGCTGCGCGAGAAACTCGGCTTCGAAGGGGTGATCGCCACCGACGCGCTCGACATGCAGGGCGCCAGCGACAGCTTCCCGCCCGACGTCGCCCCCGTCCGGGCCCTGAGCGCCGGATGCGACCAGCTGGTGCTCGCGCCCGAGCTGGACACCGCGTTCGCCGCCGTCCTGAAGGCCGTACGCGGTGGCCGGATCAGCCAACGACGGCTGGACGCCTCGGTGGTGCGCATCCTCGAACACAAGCTGCGCCGGGGCCTGTTCCCGCTCCCCTATGTCGACGAGAACGAGGCAGCACGCGTCGTCGGCAGCCGCACCCACACGGCGAGGGCCCGTTCGATCACGGAGCGGACGATCACGCTGCTGCGCAACGAGGGCGGTGCCCTGCCCTGGTCCTCGCGCACGCGCAAGGTCCTCGTCACCGGCTGGGGAGCCGAGCCGCTCGCCGAACTCGCCCGCACGCTCGGCGAAGAGCCCGGCCGGACCACCACGGTGCTGGAGACGGGCACCGCACCCGGCGCCGGGAAGATCGCGGACGCGGTGGAGGCCGCGGGCAGGCACGACGCCGTCGTCGTGCTGTCCAACGCCGCCGCCGACACCTCCGGAAAGGGAGCGGCGCAGGCGGAGTTGATCAAGGCGCTGCACGCCACGGACACACCGCTCGTCGTGGCCGCCGTCCGCAACCCCTACGACGTGAACCTCTTCCCGGACGTCCCCGCCACGCTCGCGACGTACTCGTACACCGCCCTGTCCATGCAGGCGCTCGCCCGCACCCTCGCGGGCCGGCTCGACCCCGCCGGACGGCTGCCCGTCACCGTCCCCGAGCGCGACAACCCCGACCGCGCTCTCCACCCGTTCGGGCACGGGCTGTCCTACTGAGCGAGCCTGCGCCGGAATCCGTCTCCACAGCTGTGCGTGTTTTCACGAAAAGCGCCAACAGCTGTGCGCCACGGTCTGCTTGGGCACGCAGCTGTCCCCACCGCTCCCCTGTGACCGCAACAGCTGCGTGAGACGTGTTCGGAGCCGGACCGCAGCTGTGCCGACGACCGGCCCTCGCACGACGGCCGCGGCCCGGCTCTGGCCACCGCCACGCCCCCGCACCCTGCCCCTGCCGAAGCCGCAGGGGCAGGGTGCGGTTTTCCGCAGTGAAGCCGAGGGTGGACCGCATACCGGCACCGACCTCCCGTTCCTAGCCTGACCGACAAGCGGGACGCAGCAGCAGCGCGCCCGCTCCGGGCGCCGCTGTGCGCCCGCCCGAACCGGCCAGACTCCGGAGGCCCCCGCATGACGCACATCCCCCTCGCCGCGCCCCAGGGCCCCGCCGACGGCGTGGCCGGCTGGGCAGCAGATCTCGTCGACACGTTGGGTGGCCCCGGGGCGGGCCTGGCCATCGCGCTGGAGAACCTCTTTCCTCCACTGCCCAGCGAAGTGATCCTTCCGCTGACCGGCTTCGCCGCGGGCCGCGGAGCCATCGGTCTGCTGTCGGCACTGCTGTGGACGACGCTCGGCTCCGTCGTGGGAGCGCTGGCGCTGTACGGCATCGGTGCACTGATCGGACGGGACCGCATATACGCGCTCTGGCGCAGACTGCCGTTGGTGAAGACCTCGGATCTGGAGCGGACAGAGGCATGGTTCGCCGCGCACGGCACCAAGGCGGTCCTCCTCGGCCGGATGGTGCCGATCTTCCGCAGCCTCATCTCCGTCCCCGCCGGACTGGAACAGATGCGGCTGCCGGTCTTCCTCGCCCTGACGACGCTGGGCAGCCTGCTGTGGAACTCCGCCCTCGTGCTGGCCGGTTACTGGCTCGGAGAACAGTGGGACCTCGTGGAGGGCTACGTCGGCATCCTCTCCAAGGCCGTCGCCGGGCTGGTCGTCCTGACCGTCGCCGTCTGGCTCGCCGTACGCGTCCGCGAGGGAAGGCGGGCCCGGTACGCCAAGCACCGGCGGGAGCCGTGAACGAACGACCGCAGGCCGCGCCTCCGTCACCCCGTCCGAACGATCTTGCCGGGTCCGCGCCACCGCCCTACGCTCCCACCGTGTCCGGCAGTGCGCAGGCAGACCACCACGACGCGGCCCCCACGCCCACGCCTCCGGCCTCCGCCGCGGGACCGCCGGCGGAACCTTCCGGAACCGCCTCCCCGTGGGCCCGGCGCGTTCCCGGCACCCTGCTCGGCTGCCTCACCGCCCCGCTCGGTCTGGCCTACCTCCTCGGGGCCTGCACCCTCCTCGCCCCGCTCCTGCTGTGGCCGGGCAGCCGCCCCCGCGCGCGGGGCGCGCTGGCTGCCGGCGCACGCCGTCTGGCCGCGCTGGAGCGAGTACGCCGCTCCGTCTTCTTCGGCGACACCTTCCCCCGGCACCATGCCGCCGACGACCGCCGCGTCCTCCGCTACCTCGCCCACCGCACCTACGCCGGACTGCTGTGCGGCATCGTCGTCGCCCTGCTCGCCGTCGGCTGCGTCCTCGCCGGCGTGCTGATCGCCGGGGTGCTCCGCGGCAGCCTCGGTCCGGGGGAACTGCTCACCCAGGCACTGCTGGGCGGCGTTTTGCTCTTCCTCGACATTCAGGGGCTGAACGCGGTCGACTCCCTGGACGCCCGCCTCGCCCGCGCATGCTTCGGCCCGTCCGACCGGGAACTGCTACAGCTGCGCATCGAAGAACTCGCCACCAGCCGCGCCGCCGTCGTCCAGGCCGTCGACACCGAACGGCGCCGCATCGAACGCGATCTGCACGACGGCGTCCAGCAGCGCCTCGTCGCCCTCGCCATGCTTCTCGGACGGGCCCGCAGACGCGGCGAGCCCACAGCTGCCGCGCACGACGATCTCCTGGCCCAGGCCCACGCAGAGGCCACCGGCCTGCTCACACAGCTGCGTGAGGTCGCCTGGCGCGTCTACCCGTCCGCCCTGGACAGCCTCGGTCTGCGGGACACCCTCGACGAGGTGGCACAGCGCTGCGTCCTCCCCGTGCACATCGCCTACGACGTCCCCGCACAGCTGCCGCAGGCCGTCCGGACCGCCGCCTACTTCGTCGTCTCCGAAGCCGTCACGAACGCCACCAAGCACTCCGGCGCCTCCGCGGTGCACGTTCATCTACGCCTGCACGACGGCACGTTGACCGTCCGGGTCGAGGACGACGGTGCGGGCGGCGCCGACCCGCACGGCAGCGGACTGACGGGCCTGCGCAGCAGAGTGACCGCGCTCGACGGCCGCCTCGACCTCATCAGCCCCGCCGCGGGCCCGACCGTCCTCACCGCCCACATCCCCTGCCCGGCCCACCCCTGACTCCGCCACGGCCCCGCCTCCGCACGCCCCCACCGATCCGCTATCCTGCTGGGACCGCCGTCCCACGGCGCCCCAGCTCTTGCCACACGGGACACCCACTCCCAGCAGTGCCCGACCCGTCCACAAGAGCCCGCCTCCGTAGCTCAGGGGATAGAGCACCGCTCTCCTAAAGCGGGTGTCGCAGGTTCGAATCCTGCCGGGGGCACCAGCGCAAAGGGCACCTACCGAATTGGGTAGGTGCCCTTTGGTGTCCAGGCCCGACATCAGTGGGGATTCGGCCACGGTCGAGGAGAGGTGCCGGGGTGCCTTCGCGGCGGTGTGGGCGGCCGTGGGACCGGCTGGTTCGGGGTGACCGGGGCGTCGGGCCGGAGGTGTCCCGGAGTCAGCGGGGGAGCCAGGTGGGGGTCGAGGTGCCGAGGGCGGGGGTTGTTCGGGTCCAGTGCGGGGGTGTTTCGGACATGCGGATGACGGGGCCGAGGCTCTTGAGGTCGCCGTAGGAGGTGGCGTCGTCGGTCACGGCGTAGCGTTCGAATTCGGTGGGGGTGAGTCGGCCGGGTGCGTCGTCGAAGTCGTCGAGCAGGCCCTGGCGTTGGAGGAGCATCGCGGACTGGCTGAGGGAGACCTGGACGCGGTAGGTCCCGCCCTCGCGGGCCCGGCGGGCGAGGGCGAGCATGGCGCCGAAGCTGCCCAGGAAGCCGGTGAGGAAGTCGCAGAGGTAGACCGGGGTCAGCTGAGGGCGGTCCGCTCCCGTCGCCCGGCCCTGGAGGTCGCAGACGCCGGTGACGGCCTGGGCGACCTGGTCCCAGCCGGCGCGGGTCCCGAACGGGCCGCCCGGGCCGAAGCAGTTGACGGTCACGTACACCATGCCGGGGCGGATGGCCGCGAGATCGTCGGGGCCGAAGCCGTGGGCCTCCAGACGGTGCGGGCGGTAGCCCTCGATGAACACGTCCGCTTCTGAGGCGAGTTGGCGCAGGCGGGCTGCCTGGTCCGGCTCGGTGAAGTCCAGGTAGGTGCTGCGCTTGCCGTGGCTGGTGTCGCGGACGAACGGCGGCACCTGGGGCAGGTGCGGGGCGGTGACCATGAGGACGTCGGCACCGTGTTCGGCCATGCTCAGCGCGGCGGTGGGCCCCGCGAGGATGCGGGTGAGGTCGAGCACCCGGATGCCGTCGAGCGGGTCGGAGCCGTCGGGCAGTGGCTCGGGGGCGCTGTCGCCGATCTTGGTGATCTCCACGACGGGGCGCGCGGCGAGGTGGGCGCCGTGCGGATGTGCCAGCCACTCCTCCGGGGTGCGGACGATCCCGCCGCAGGCGTCGGCTGCGGCGATCGCGTCTTCGAGGTCGTCCGCCTTCCACCTGCGGACGGCGGCCTCGACCGAGGCGGGGGTGGCCTCGCAGTTCAGCACGTCCAGGACGCGGCGTTCCAGGTGCGGAAGGTTGAAGTGGGGCACGAACCAGCGGTCGTCGGCGGTCCGCCAGGGCTGGGTGAGGGACACCATGTGCTCGACGTCGGGCGAGACCGGCGCGGGCCGGTACTTCCCCGCCGCGTCGCGGACGAGCGTCATGTCCTCGCCGCCGAGCGCCGTGGCGGCGGCCGCCCGTACGTCGACGTCGATCTTCTGACGGCGTCCGGTCCGCAGCTCCCACAGGTCGTTCGCCGCAACGGCGCGGGCCGCGAGGGCGTCGGCGAGGGTTCGGCCGATGCGGAACGGGGAGGCGAACAGCGGGTCGGAGCCGCTGATCGTCACCTCGCCGGGTGTCGGTGCCGCGCCGCCGCGCAGGGCCATCAGTTCGTCGAAGGCACGCGGGGTGGTGGAGGACCGGGGCGGCTCGGGGGTCTTCATCTGTTCGGTTGTCTCGGGTGACTCGTTCATGAGGTTCTTCCTTGGTGCGGTCGGTCACCAGGGGCAGCCGGTTTCCGGTTCCGGCTCCGGCTGCCCCTGGTCCGGGCCCGGCGAGGCCCTGTCCGTCGTGCTGCGGGGCCGGTGCGCGGGTTCGGCGTCGTGCGCCGTGCGGTCTCGCGACCGTTCCGCTGTGCGCGCCGTTCGCTCCTGCGCCCCGTTTCTCCTTGTGCGGCGGGCGGTTGAGGTGACTGCCGGGGGATCGTGGAGGTCGTGTCCGGGCGTTCAGTGCGCGCGGACGTCGACGACGGTGCGGCCCGTCCCGTGCCCGGCGAGGGCGTCGTCGGCGGCGTCCTGTGCGGCCGTGAGGGGGACGTGGCGGGTCACGGTGTCGAGCAGGTCGGGGTCGAGGTGGCGTGCGAGGAGCTGCCAGGCGGCTTCGCGGCGGTCGTGAGGTGTGCGGACGGAGTCGATGCCGAGGAGCGATACGCCGCGCAGGATGAACGGCATGACGTTGCCGGGGAATGCGGCGCTCGCGGCGAGTCCGCAGGTGGTGGCGGTACCGGAGTGCCGCAGTCCGGCGAGGGCACCGGCCAGGACGGGGCCGCCGACGGCGTCGACCACTCCGGCCCAGCGCTGCTTGGCGAGCGGCTTGCCCCCGGTGTCCAGCTCCGACCGGTCGACGATGTGGGCGGCGCCGAGGGTGGTGAGCCGCTCGTGGAGGGAGTCCGGACGGCCGGTCACGGCGATCACCTCGTAGCCGGAGTCGGCCAGGAGCGCCACGGCGACCGAGCCGACGCCGCCGCCGGCTCCGGTGACCAGCACCGGCCCGTGTGCCGGCGTCAGGCCCTGCCGTTCGAGAGCGAGGAGGCTGAGGGCGGCGGTGAACCCGGCGGTACCGATCGCCGCGGTCCGGGCCGGTGTGAAGCGGTCGGGCACGGGGACGAGGTGCTCTCCGTCGACGGCGGCCAGGCCGGCGAGACCGCCGTGCCGTTCCTCGCCGAGCCCCGCGCCGTTCAGGGTGACCAGGTCACCGCTCCGCCACCGCGGGTGGCGCGAGGCGACGACCTCCCCGGTGACGTCGATACCGACGACGAGGGGACGGCGGCGGACCACACCGGGGCGGCCGTGCAGGGCGAGCGCGTCCTTGTAGTTGAGGCTGGAGTAGTGCACCCGCAGGGTGGTGTCGCCGTCGTCGAGGATCCCGCTGTCGAGCTCTTCGAGGGTCGTGCGATGCCCGTCGGGGGTCTCCCGGGCGATCCAGCCGGGGAAGGTGGTCATGGCGTCGGCCCTTCTGTTGCGTCTGCGTCCGGGGCTTTCTCTTCTTCGACGCTAGGCAGCCGACCGAGCGCCCGGAAATGCCGCTTGCGCTGCGTCCATGTCTCGCGGGCATAGCGGGAGGCAGGCAGCGTGAGCCGGGGCGGTGGGCGGCGGGGCGGCAGTGCGGCAACTCGGCGGCGCGTTGCCCGAGCCGGCCCGTCACGCGGGCCCGGCTCGGGCCGGTTCGGCTCGGACCGGTCCGGCTCGGCCTGTTCCGTTTCGGGCACGGCTCGTGTTCGGCCCTGGTTCCGGTCCGGTTCGTCTCTGTTCGGGGTCGTCGTCGGCCGGGCGCGGGCAACCGGGCTGTCGGTGCGGTGGAGGGGGGCGCCCGCCTGCTCGATCGGTGCGGGGAGCCGGGACGCCTGCTGCGGCGCGGGCACGCCGCACGCGACCGCCATGTCTCAGGGGAGGCGCCCGACCGGTGGGAAGCGCCGCCTCGCGCGGGCATGCGTGCGAGCGCCACGCGGACTCGCGTCAGGCAGCCGGTGTCACTCGGGCGTGCTCCGCAGGGCGGCTTCCAGGAAGCGGCGGATCAGTGAGCGCTGGGTGCCGGGCAGATGGACGAGGCTGACCGGGCTGGGAGGCGCATCGACGAGGGGGACGAAGCGGAGAGCGGGGTGCTTGGTTCGGCGCTGTGCGACCTCGGGGACGATGCCGATGCCCCGGTTGGCGGCGACCGTCTCCAGCCACTCGTCGTAGTTGGCCGTTTCGATGATCTCGGCGGGACGCCGCTCGGCGGGCCACGACCAGGGGCCGGTGGTGCCGCTGACCGTGTTGACGACCAGCGGCCAGTACGGGACGTCGGCCCAGTCCAGATGGGGAAAGCGCGTCAGCTGACTGTGTTCCGAGCAGACGGCGACGCGCGGCTCGTCGTACAGCCGCACGGCCCGCATCCCGGTCGGCACCTCGGCGTCTCCCCTGACCAGGGCGACATCGACGGTGTGCTGGCGCAGCGCCTGCACGGGGTCGTCGGTGCGGGTCAGTGTGACCGAGGCTCCCGTGTGCTCCTCGAAGCGGCTGACGGTCCGCTGCGCCCAGGGGTCCGGGAGCAGCCAGCCGAAGCCGAGCCGGAGAGTGGCACGGTGCCGGACGACGGCGAGGGCCGTGTCCACGTCGGCGAGGGCCCGCTCGGTGTGCTCCAGGAACTGTGCGCCGGTGTCGGTCAGTTCGACGTGCCGGGACGACCTGTCGAGGAGCTGGACGTCCAGCCTGTTCTCCAGCTGGGCGATCGTGCGGCTGAGCGCGGGCTGAGTGATCAGGAGTTCCTCGGCGGCCCGGGAGAAGGAGCGGTGACGGGCCACGGACGCGAAGGCCCGCAGATGCCGCAGTTCGATGTCCGTGCCGGCCATGGCTGTCACCGGCGTCCATGCTCGTCATGCATAGCGGCAGCCTAGCGGGCATTTCACAGGGGAAAACGGCCTCTCTAGTGTCGGTGGCGGCATACGCAAGCGTGCAGGAAGGCGGTCCACAGCTGTGCACGCCGAAACCGTGACCACCGCAGCTGAGTACGCCGCAGCACCGGTCCGGCCCCCGTGGCGCCTCCGCGGGCGGGGGCGTCCGTGGTTGCCGCCCTCCGCGCCCGCCGCGCCCCCGGGGGTCCGGCCGCCGCAGCTGCGCGAGTTGTGCGGCCGGGCGGTGCCGGCGCCCACGGTCCCGGTCGGCGGCCGGGCCGTTCCGCCGCCCGGGCCGGTGGCCGGTCCCCCGCACCCGCGGCCTCGGCGGCCTGCCCCGCACCTCAAGGAGACGTGATGAGCAACCTGCTGACCGACCTCGGTATCGACTGTCCGGTCCTCGCCGCGCCCATGGCCGGCGGGCCGAGCACGCCCGCCCTGGTCACCGCGGCGGCGCGCGCGGGCGGGCTGGGCTTTCTGGCCGGGGGCTACAAGACCGCGCAGGCGCTCGCCGGGCAGATCCACACCGTCGAGGCCCAAGGCGTCCCGTTCGGCGTCAACCTCTTCGTGCGCAACGCCGTTCCCGTCTCCCCCGAGGCGTACCGCGACTACGCGCGCAGGGTGCAGGAAGAGGCCGACCGCTACGGACTGACGCTGACCGACACGGAGCCGGTGGACGACGACGACCACTGGGCGGACAAGATCGGTCTGCTGACCGCACACCCCGTCCCGTGGGTGTCGTTCACCTTCGGCATCCCCGACGCCGGAACGGTCACGCGTCTGCGCCGCGCCGGAACCACCGTCCTGCAATGCGTCACCAACAGCGACGAGGCACATCTGGCTGCCGAGGCCGGTGTCGACGCGCTGATCGTGCAGGCGCCGGCCGCCGGCGGGCACTCGGCCACGCTCACGCCCGAACGACCGCTCGCGTCCGTCTCCTTGCCCGAGCTGGTCGGCGCGGTACGGCAGGCGGTCCGGCTGCCGGTCGTCGCCACCGGCGGAATCGCCACACCCGAGGACGTGGCCGCCGCCCGCCGGGCCGGTGCGGACGCCGTCATGGTGGGCACCGTACTGCTGCGCACGGACGAGAGCGGAGCCTCCGCGGCCCACCAGGCGGCCCTGGCGGACCCGGCGTTCGACACCACCGTCCTCACCCGCGCCTTCACCGGACGCCCCGCCAGGGCGCTGCGCAACCACTTCACCGACCGGTACTCCGCCCACGCACCGGCCGGATACCCGGCCCTGCACCACCTCACCGGGCAGCTGCGCAAGGCGGCCACCGCCGCCGGTGACACGGACCGCATCCATCTGTGGGCGGGAACCGGCTACCGCGAGGCCAGGGCCGAGCCCGCGGCCCGCACCCTCGACCGGCTGGCCGGCCGGCTCTGACAGCTGACGACGGCCCGGACCCGACCGCCCGGGCACGGGCCATCGTCCACAGCAGACCGCATCGCGCCGCACGCGGGGCAGTCCGCACCACCACGTCCGCCGGATGCGTCGCATCCCGCGCAGCAGACCGTGCCGCGCAGCAGACCGACGCGGCGACCGACCGCCTCCCGGGCCACCGACCGCGCCGCACCCGCCGTGCGGCACCCGGCCCCCGTCCCTGCTTCCGAGAGGAGCTCCGTGCCGATCCAGCGACACGTTCACGTCCGTGGTCTCGTGCAGGGCGTGTACTACCGCGACACCTGCCGTCAGCTGGCCGAGGAATCGGGGGTGACGGGGTGGGTGCGCAACCTGCACAACGGCGATGTGGAAGCGGTCTTCGAGGGCGCGTCGAGCAAGGTCGCGCGCCTCGTACGGTGGGCGGCCGCCGGTCCGGGCGCGGCCGAGGTGACCGGGTGCACCGTGGCCCCCGAAGAGCCCGAGGGCCACGGCGACTTCCGCATCCTGCCCGACGCCCGCCCCGCACAGCCGCCCGCCTGACACGGGACGGCCGGGGCGGTCGGGCCTTCAGGGGTCAGGTGTGGATGGAGAGCTTGAACTGCGCGTGGACGAGGGCGCACCGGCCGCCGGCGTCGTGGCTGACGCGGAGAGCCAACGGGACGCCTGGGTGGACGAACAGGCTGTGGGTCTTGGTGAAGCACTGCATGCCCTTCGAGGGCGGTCTGTGGTCGGTCGCGGTCGTGTCGTCGGGGTTGTCGGTCAGACCGAGCGGGTCGCGGACGAACTGGTCGCGCAGTTCGCCGTAGCTTCCGGCCTCCCACTGGATCATCGCGGTGAGGATGCCCCAGCCGTCCGCCGAGGGCCAGATCAGCCCGGAGCGGTCGTCCGCACGCCAGTCGCCGACCTCGTAGCCGTCGGGCTGGGCGACCTGGTGCATGCCTTCGGCGTCGTAGGACTCGCCTCCGCCGAACGGGAAGCGCACGACGTGGTATTCGCCGGGGTCCAGTTCCCGGCGTTCGTTCAGGATCAGTGAGCACACGGGTATCGGCATCGGCGTGATCTCTCCTCACATCTGGGTGGGCTGCCTGAAACACTGTTCTGCTGCGACCGGTCGGGAGTCGACGAAGGACGGGGAATGGCGGGTTCACGGCGTGTGTGGAGCTGGATCGGCGGCACATGGATCGTGCTGGTGGCCGCCGGGGGCGTGGGCACGCTCGTCCTCGATCCGGGCCCCGCAGAGGAGCCCGACCGGCCCTCGCACGGGAACGGGACGTCCACGGGTCCGTCGCTCGTCGACAGAGGCGTTCCGGAGGGCTGCGAGGACGAAGAGGCCGAGGCCCGTCGGGAAGCGCAGAAGCAAGGACGGGACACGTACGCGGTCTTGTGCATCACGCAGCAGCAGGCCAAAGAGTGACCGGCGTAGGTGAGTTGAGCACCGGGCGGCACACTGTGTGCCGCTTCCGGGTCGGCTGAAGGCTTTCGGCGCCGTACCGCGCGCTTCCCCAGCTGTGTGGAGAACTGCGACAGCTGTACCGATAACCCACCCAGCTGAGCAGTGGCGTTCCACCGCTGTGCCGTCAACTCCCATGGCCCGTGGGTACGTTCGGCGAGCGCACCGAACCGTGCCGCGAGGTCGCCCGACTTCCGCAGCTGTGCCGGGTGTTCCTGCGACTTCCGCAGCTGTGCCGCGTTCCGCTCGTATCGGCCGGCGTCCGGCACGGTTCCCTCCCTTTCGTTGCGGCAGCCGTCGTGGAAACGTCCACGCCGGACGGTGGGCCGGTGCCGGTCCGGCAGCTGTTGTGCTGCCCGCTGCGGGCGTGTGGTGGGCGCTGTCCGGACGGTGCGTCGTCGAGGGTGCGGGTGCGCTGCTTCGCCCTGTGCGTCCTCCGGTGGCGGACTCGGGCGTGCCGTCGGCCCTCGTTCCGCCCGCGCGTCGGAGGTCGTCCAGGGGGATGCCCCGATACTGCCCCGTCGATGAACGCGGCGTCCCTCCCGTGGCCAAGACGCGACCGCTCCGTGACCGCCGGGACGTCACCGGGCCGGTGCTGTCGGCCCGCCGGACGGACCGACGGCACCGGCCGCGGCAGGACCCGCCGCAGCTGGGCGGTGGGGCGGGCGCGGGCGTGCGGGGGCCTGCCCAGGGCGCGGCAAACCCTTGACACCCCCTTTGCGGCAGGCTCATAGTGCTGGCCCCTCAGCGCAACGGCGTTGCGCTGAGCGCACCGTCGTCCCGGCTCGGGACGGCGGCTCACCAGCAAGGCCGGGCTCTTCGCGGTCCGGCTCCCGGCTATGCAGGAGGGCGTGGGTCATGCGTGACGCCTCGGAGCCCACGGGCAGCGCGGACACCCGGAAGACCGGCGGCGTCCTGCAGACCGCCGATCGCGCGCTCGTCGCGCTGCTGTCCTTCACCGAGCAGCGGCCCGAGTGGGGAGTCAGCGAGCTGGCCCGGCACCACAGCTGGGACAAGGCCGTCGCACAGCGGCTGCTGACCACGCTCACCGCGCGTGGCTTCCTGCTGTGCGATCCCGGCACCCGGCGCTACCGGCTCGGCCCGGCCGTCTCCCGGCTGGCGCGGGTGGGCGAGCACAGCGGTGTCCTGCCGTCCCTCGTGCGTCCGGTGCTGGCCCGGCTGCTGCGCGAGACGGGGGAGTCCGTCGTCCTCAACGTGCCCAACGGCGGCGGCTACCGCTGTGCCGCAGCTGTGGACGGCACCGGTCCCGTCCGGTACACGGCGATCACCGGCGCACTGATGCCGGGGCACGCCGGGGCGTCCGGCCACGCGATCTTCGCCTACTACCCCGAGGCGGAGATCCGGCAGATCTTCGGAGCCGCGCCCCTCCAGCGGTTCAACGACAACACCGTGACCGACATCGACGCTCTGCTGGCGCGCTACGCCGAGGTGCGCGCGGCCGGCTGGAGCGTCAGCCACGGCGAGTACGACGAGGCCGTGACGGCCGTGTCGGCCCCGGTCTTCCAGGCCGGCGCCGTCGCCGCCTCGCTGACCGTCATCGGCCCCGCGCACCGCGTGGGGCGGGAGGCCGACCGGCTCACCGCCCTGGTGGCCGACGGAGCCGCCGAGGCGTCAGCGGCCTTCGGGGGCTAGCCCGGGCCGTCCCGAGCGCCTCCGCACCGCACCAGCCCCGACCACACGCCCTCGACAACACGCCCGGAGCGGGCAGCCGCGCTCCGGGCGGGGGCGGCGTACGCGCGCACGCGTGCGCCGGACCGGCCCGAGCGTCCCGTACGCCCGGCCGCCCCGTCACCGCAGCCCGACCGAAGGTGGACCACCGTGCCGGACAACACCGCAGCCGCACCACAGCACCCCACCGCCGCGCCGTCGCGGGACGCGTCCACCGCGGCGGACGCGGGGACGGCGCGGGACGGAGGACCGCAGCGGCATCCGCGCGTCCGTGAGCCGCTGCTGTGCGTCCTGCTGGTCGCGCTCTCGGCGGCCGGTGCGCTGATCGGCGTCGATCTGGTGGCCAAGCTGGGCATCTCGGCGAACACCTCGGTGGTGGGGGCGCTCATCGCCATGCTGGTGGGTCGAATACCCCTGCCCATGCTGCGGAGCATGCGGTCGGTGCACCGGCAGAACCTGGCGCAGAGTGCCATCTCCGCTGCCACGTTCGCCTCCTCGAACGTGCTGCTGACGTCCATCGCCGTGCCGTACGTCTTCGGCCGGCACGACCTCGTGTGGCCGATGCTGGCCGGTTCGGTGGCCGGTCTCGTCATCGACGCCTGGGTGCTCTACCGCTCGTTCGGCTCGCGACTGCTGCCGGCGGAGGCCGCCTGGCCGCCCGGTACCGCCGCCGCCGAGACGGTCCGGGCGGGCGATCGGGGCGGCAAGCGGGCCGTGGTGCTGGCGGGCGGCACGGTCGCCGGTGTCGCCGGTTCCTTCGCCGGCCTGCCGCTGATGGCGGCCGGTGTCGCGCTGCTCGGCAACGTGTGGGCACTGCTGATGTTCGGCATCGGCCTGGGCCTGCGCGAGTACGGGCATCTGTTCGGCACCGACTTCGGCGCGGGATACGTCCCGCACGGGATCATGGTGGGCGCCGGACTGGTCGCGCTCGGGCAGGCCGTCGTGCTGCTGGTGCGCCGCCAGGGCGACCGCCGGGCCGGGCAGGACGCCGGAGGGAACCGGTCCCGAACCGGGACCGCAGCCCCGGACGCACAGGCAACTGCCTCCACAGCTGCGGAAGTCGGCGGAAAATCCGCCACAGATGCGGAAGTGTCCGACGGCTCGGACGACGCGACCGCTTCCGGCTCCGCCACGGATACGGCGGTGCCCGCCGGTCCGGGCGAGGGGGCCACCGCCACAGCTGTGGACGCTCCGGCGCCGGGGACGGCCGCCGGTGCGGCCCCGACCGTCGACGAGCGGACGCTGCGCCGCACGCTCGTCCGCGGCTATCTGCTCTTCGCCGCCGGTGCGGTCGTCCTGGCCTTCGTCGGCGGGCTCGTGGGCGACATGAGCCCGGCGGGCATCGTGGGCTGGGTCCTGTTCGCCGCCTTCGCCGCGCTGGTGCACGAGCTGATCGTGGGGCTGGCGGCCATGCAGTCCGGCTGGTTTCCCGCGTTCGCCGTCACCTTGATCTTCCTCATCGCCGGTCTGCTGCTGGGCATCCCCTCGACACCGCTGGCGCTCCTGGTCGGCTATGTGTCCGCCACCGGCCCGGCCTTCGCCGACATGGGCTACGACCTCAAGGCGGGCTGGCTGCTGCGGCGGGACCACCGGCCGTGGGACCCGTTCGAACGCGCGGGCAGGCGCGAGCAGTTCCGGGCCGCCCTCATCGGCTTCGCCGTGGCGATCGCCGTCGTCGCCGTGCTGTGGCAGACGTACTTCCGGCAGGGCCTCTTCCCGCCGATCGCGAAGGTGTACGCCGACACCGTCAAGCACGGCCTGGACGACCCGGGCGTGCTGCGCACCATGCTGCTGTGGGCGATTCCCGGCGCCCTGCTCCAGCTGCTGGGCGGAACGAAGCGGCAGTTGGGCGTCATGTTCGCCACCGGCCTCCTCATGCTCACACCGCACGCCGGATGGCTCGTGCTGGCCGGGCTGGCCGGCCGGGTGCTGTACCGCCACTACCGCGGCCCGGGCGCCGACCAGGAGCTGAACCTCGTCGGCGCGGGCCTGATCGCCGGCAGTTCGCTCGGTGACACCTCGCAGATCTTCCGGGCCCGGTGACCGGCGTGGCCTGCTCCGCCCCGGCCCGCGGGCCCGCCCGCGCCCGGCCGCCGCCCGCGCCGCCGCCCGTACCGTCCGACGCCGAAGCAAGGAGAAAGACCCCATGGAGATGCACAGCCGCCTCGAACCCCGCGGCGAATACCTCGGTTTCGAACTCGCCGTCGCGGCACGCAAGCTGGTCGAGCAGGTCATGCTCGTCAAGCCGGGCGAACACGTCGTCCTGACCGGCGACACCAGCAGCGACCGGCGCGTCGTGGACGCCACCGCACAGGCCGTGGCCGCCGCCGGCGGGCACCCCGTGGTCGTCTGGTACGAGACGCTTCCCGGCTCCTCGATGGAACCGCCGCGGCCCGTGGCCGGGGCCATCGCGGACGCCGATGTGTGGATCGAGTTCGCGGTCTCCTACGTGATGCACTCCGAGGCGTTCCGCACCGCCATGGCGAACGGCTGCCGCTACACGAACCTGACCGCCATGGATGTGCACATGCTCGTCGCGACGGTCGGACGCCCCGACTTCGCGGGGGTCATGCGGCTCGGCAACGCGCTGGTACGGCTGCTGGAGCAGGCCGACGAGGTCCGGATCACCTCGCGCAACGGCACCGACATCACCGGACGCAACGGCGACCGGCCCATCAATCTGCGCGGCAAGCCCGCCGAGCGGCCCGGCGAGACGGTGATGCTCTCCGGCCAGATCTCCTGGAACCCGCTGGAGGAGACGCAGCAGGGCACCCTGGTGTTCGACGGGGCGCTGTGGCCGCCGGACCAGCTGGGGCTGCTCCGCTCCCCCGTGCGCTGCACGATCGAGGACGGCGTCGTCACCGCCATCGACGGTGCGGACAGCAGTGGGCAGGAAGCGGAGATCTTCCGCAGCTGGATGGAGTCCTTCGACGACCCGAACATGTTCCGGGTGGCGCACTGGTCGCTCGGCTTCAACCCGGGCGTGCCCGCGCCGACCGGCCGGATCGTCGAGGACGAGCGGGTCTTCGGATGCGTCGAACTCGGCATCGGCACCAAGGGCGCGTGGATCGGGGGTGAGCCGTGGGTGGCCGCCGCGCACACCGACGGCAGCATCCTGGGCCCGTCCATCTACCTGGACGGCGAGGCGATCGAGATCGACGGCCGCTATGTGCACCCCGAACTCGTGCAGATATGCAAGGAACTGGAGGTGCCCGGCTACTGACGGCCCTGCGCCGGGGGTGTACGCGGGCGGCCGGTGCCGCTCCGTACGCCCCGGCGGTTCCGTCGCCGCCGCGCGCTCCCGGTCGCTGCCGGGGCCCGGCGGCCTCCCGCCGCTCCGTTTGCCCCCGCCCTCCCGTTCCCGCCCGCCACCGCCCCGTCCGTCCGCGTCCCGTGAGGAGCCACCGTGCCCGACGCCATCCGTTACCGCCACGACGGCCTCGTGTGCACCGATCACACGCTCGATGTCCCCCTCGACCACGACCGCCCCGACGGTCCCGCCCTCACCCTCTTCGCCCGCGAAGTCGTCGCCGCCGGGCGGGAACACGAGGATCTGCCCCGTCTGCTATGGCTCCAGGGCGGCCCCGGCGGCCGGGCGGACCGCCCCTCGGCACCCGGCGCCTGGCTGCGCCGCGCCCTGCGCGCGTACCGGGTGGTGCTGATGGACCAGCGCGGCACCGGGCGCAGCACCCCGGCCGACCGCACCACGCTCGCCGGACAGCCGGACGCCGCGGCCACCGCCGCCTACCTCGGCCACTTCCGCGCCGACGCGATCGTGCGCGACGCCGAGCTTCTCCGGCGTCATCTGGGGGGCGACCGGGAACAGGACCGCCCGTGGACGGTGCTCGGCCAGAGCTTCGGCGGCTTCTGTGCGCTCAGCTATCTGAGCACGGCCCCGGAAGGACTGGAGCGGGTCCTGATCACCGGTGGGCTGCCCACGCTCACCGGCCACGCCGACGACGTCTACCGCGCCGCCTACGCGCGCGTACTCGCCCACAACGAGCGCTATTTCGCCCGCTACCCGGACGACCAGCGCCTCGTGGACGCGATCGCCGCGCACCTCGACACCCACGACGTCCGGATGCCCACCGGGGAGCGGCTGACCGTACGCCGCTTCCAGACGGTCGGCATCGGCCTCGGCAACGCCTCGAAGTTCGACGCCCTGCACTATCTGCTGGAGAGCGCCTTCGTGCCGGGCCCGGCCGGGCCCACGCTCTCCGACGGCTTCCTGCGCGGCGTCGACGCCGCGGTGTCGTTCGCCGAACGTCCGCTGTACGCCGTGCTGCACGAGCCGATCTACGCGCAGGGCGGGCGGGCGACGGCCTGGTCGGCGCACCGGATACGGGAGGAGTTCCCGGCGTTCGCACCGGCCACCGACCGGCCGCTGCGGCTGACCGGGGAGATGATCTACCCCTGGCAGTTCGAGGAGGACCCGGCCCTGGTGCCGCTGCGCGACGCGGCACAGCTGCTCGCGGAACGCACCGACTGGCCCGCCTTGTACGACCTCGACCAGCTGGCGCGGAACGAGGTGCCCGTCGCCGCCGCCGTCTACTACGACGACATGTTCGTCGACCGTGAGCAGTCGCTGGAAACGGCCGCAGCTGTGCGCGGACTGCGGCCGTGGATCACCAACACCCATGCGCACGACGGTGTGCGCGTCGACGGGGCGGTCTTCGACCGGCTGCTCGCCATGGCCCGCGGGGAGATCTGAGCCCGGCAGGTGCCCGCGCCGGTCCGCACGTTCACAGGGAGCTGCCCTCCCGCGGCCCGAGCATCCGTCCGATGGTGGCGTGCAGCGCCTCGTGCAGCTGCCCGGTGGAGGTCAAGGTGGCGCCCGGGCAGCAGGGCACCGCCCAGTGCGGGCCCGGCGGGCGCAGGCGGGTGCGGGGCGGGACGGTGACCCAGCTCGCCGTGGACAGCACCTGCACGGCGGCGAACTCCGGAAAGGTCCATTCCCGTGCGCTGCCCGGTTTGATCAGCCAGTAGAGCCGGCAGCCGTACGGGTCCCGGATGACCGCTCCGGACCCGGAGCCGAGGCGCCTCAAGACGTCCTTGCCCAGGTAGATGGGCACACGGACGGCGTCCCACCACTGGCCTGCGGGCAGCAGGACGGCATCGGGGCCCGAGGGGAGGGGCCACGTCACGGTCACGGTCTCTCCTGGCGTCATCGCGATTCCTGGCACACGGTCAGGGTGCGCGGCGGCGACACGGATAAGTGTCACTGGTAAGTGACAGTCCGCATCTGCTTCGTCACAGAGATCGCATGCCTCTCCGGGGCCCCTCCGGTGACTCGCGTCGCGGCGGAGCACAACGCCCACGGGCTCACAGACCGAGCCAGGCCGCCATGTTGTCCAGGGAGTCGGGGGTACGGCGCCGCTGGGCGACGAGACCGTTGATCGTCTCCCGGGCGCCCGGGTGGTAACGGGTCTGCTGCGGTGCGAGTTTGCGCGCCGCCATCAGGGACGTGAGCGCCGCGTCGCTGCGGCCTGTCTCCATCTCCGCGCGCGCCCGGTCGATGTAGAAGTGCGCTCTGCGCGAGAGCGGCCAGTCGTGCGGCAGCCGCACGGCGCGCGACTTCTCCAGCGCCTTGCCGTAGCGGCGCATCTCCACGTGCGCGGACACCTCGTGGACGGCGACGTTGGCCGGGCCGAAGCTCAGCCAGTGCACACGGCCGGCCTCGCCCGTACGCGTCGCGTAGGCGAGCGCCTCGCGCAGATGGGCGGAGACGGCGTCGGCGTCGTGTGCCCGGGCGGAGATGACGCTCGCCCCCAGATGCAGCTGGCCGCGCACCACCAGAGAGATGTGGTCGTCCTGGTCCCGCGCCTGTCCGGCCACCGCACGTCCCGCCTCGATCAGCCGCAGACCGATGCTGTGTTCGCCCTCGCGGAAGTACGCGAGGGCCCGCATGTACTGGCGCACCGCGGCGAGCAGCGGGTCCGAGCCCCGTTCGGCGGCCCAGCCCAGCCGGTCCAGCGCGATGGTGGCCAGATCGTAGAAGCCCAGCTTCGTGGCGATGTCGTGCGCGGTGCGGTAGGCGGAGGCGAGGGTCCGCCACAGCGCGGTGCTCGGGGCGCGGTGCGCGGCCACGGTGACCTCGGCGATCAGCGCGGGCAGCGCGTGCGCCGCCCGGCTCAGATGCGTGGCACGCACCATGCGGCACAACTCGTCCGCTTCTGCGGCGAGTTCCTCAGCTGTGCGGGTTCCGCCGCTGCTGTGCTCAGCTGTCCCGTCGGACGCCGGGTCGCCCGCGGTCGCGGCCTCGCGCGCGGCGTCCTCCAGGTCGTAGAGGTCCAGCGCCTCCCGGATGGGACGGATGAGGGCGGCCAGGCGGTCCTGTTGCAGCTCGGTGACGTAGGGCTGCCCCGTCAGTACGGTGACATCGATCCGCAGGGCACGGGCGACGGCGGAGACCAGATCCGGCGAAGCGTTCTTGCGTCCCTCCTCCACCTGCCGCAACAAGCTGTAGGAGTACGGGAGGCGGGCGGCCAGGCCCCGCTGGGTGAGGCCGGCCAGCTTGCGCTGGTGGGCGATCCGAACGCCCGCGTGCTCTTCGTGCGGCCCGCGCATCGGGACTCCGTTTCTCTTCCGCGTCGCCGACGGGGCGGCTTTCCCGGCGTGCTGCCCGTTCGTTCCGTGCGGTGCGTGCATGCTGCGCTCCGTCGTCCCCGTCCCCCACGCCCAGTTGACGTTCGGACCGTAGGCACGAGCGGGCCGTACGAGCGCTTTCCGGTCAGCTGTGCCACTCGAACGGGTTCCGGGGACTTGCGCCGCGAGCGCGGTTCGTGGCAGCAGCTGTGGTGGGATGCCCGCATGGCTCCCCCTGTGCTCTATCTGCTCGGTTCCGCCGCCCCTCCGGTGCTCCAGGCGGGCACGGTGGTCGAGGAGGCCCGGCGGCGCGGCTGGGACGTGTGCCTGGGGCTCACACCGACGGCTGCTGACTGGCTGGAGGATCAACTGCCGCAGCTGGAGCAGACGTCGGGTCACCCGGTGCGCTCCCGCTACAAACGCCCCGGCCGGCCCGATGTGTGGCCGCCCGCCTCGGTCGCCCTGGTGGCCCCGGCGACGTTCAACACGCTCAACCAGTGGGCGCTCGGGCTCACCGACAAGTTCGTGGTGGGCTTCGCCGCTGAAGCGATCGGCAAGGGCATCCCGCTCGTCACCATGCCGTGTGTGAACGCCGCCTACGCACGCCATCCGCAGTTCCCGCGCTCGCTGGCCACGCTCCGGGACGCGGGGGTGCGGGTGCTGTACGGGGAGGGCGGTTTCGTGCCGAATCCGCCGGGCCGCGGGCGGCCGGATTCCTACCCCTGGCCGCTCGCCCTGGAGGCCGCGTCCGCCGCCCTCGACACGGCCGACGGGGACGGGGCCGCCCCGCACACAGCTGCGGCGGACCCGGCCGGCGCCCGGCACGCGCGGTGTGTGCCCGGGCGGACCGAGCACGGCCGCCCGTAGCAGCCGCCGCCGGGCGCTCGGTGCCGTTCGGCCAGGGCTCCGGGCCCACTGCTGCTGAAGAAACACGCACATCTGCGCGTTGGAGAAAGAGGCACATCCACGCAGGCGCAGGAAAACGGTGCGCATGCTCCGTCCCAGGGCGTAGGACGAAGGTCCGTGCCGATCGGCGAAATGCGGGCGCTCCGCGGGGAGTTGGACACTTCGCAAGGGCGCGGCACCGGAGCCGGGCCCGCCGCACGAGCAACAGGGAGGCATCCATGCCGGTCCAGCTCAACCACACCATCGTGCGCGCCACGGACAAGAAGCGCTCGGCGGACTTCTACGCACAGCTGCTGGGGCTCGAAGTGCAGCCGCAGTTCGGCCCGTTCCTCCCCGTCGTCACGGACAACGACGTCGCCCTCGACTTCGCCGACGCCGGTGAGGAACCCATCACCCCGCAGCACTACGCGTTCCTCGTCTCCGAGCCCGAGTTCGACGAGATCTTCGGCCGTGTCCGCTCGGCCGGCCTCACCTACTACGCCGACCCGAGGCGCGAGCAGCCCGGCGAGATCAACCACCACGACGGCGGCCGCGGCGTCTACTGGCTCGACCCCGACGGCCACGTCCTGGAGATCATCACGCAGCACTACGGCGCGGACGGCCGCACCGGCTGACGCCCGCACAGCGGAGGTCGGCACCGCCGCCTGAGCCCGCCCGGGCAGCCGGTCGGGCTCAGGGCGTGGCGTCCGCCGTGCCGGACGGGAGCGGCGTGCCGTCGGCCGGGCTGCCGGACCTGCCGTCCGGGCAGGGGGTGCCCCTCGGCAGCTTGTACGGGGCGGCGAGCCGGTAGGTGCCCGGGCGCGGGGCGTCCAGCACCGTCCAGGTGTCGACGACCGGCTCGTCCTCGCCCTCGGGTGGCGGCCCGCCGAACGTCGGCTCGGCCTCCCGGAGGCACCCGTACCGGTTGGGGCCGTGCTCGGAGGGCGGCTCCACCCGCTCCCCGGCGCGGTCCACCAGGCCCAGCCACGGCGACCACGGCACCCGCACCAGCACCGGCCCGCTCCTGCTCACGCGGAGCGTCACCCGCTCCGCGTCGGCCCGTACGACGGAGGCGCCCTTGCCGACCATCGGCTCCGCGCCCTTCACCCGGAAGAGCCGCCAGCTGTCGTCGGACCAGATCTCCTTCAGATACGGCAGCCCGTCGCGTACCAGCCGGGCTTCCGCCACGCCCCCGGCCAGGTCGGGCGGGTCGGCCGGCAGCACCACGTACTGCACGGCCCAGCGGCGCAGCCAGTCCCGGTAGCGCTCGGGGCTGAGGTGCTCGTCGTAGAAGAGCGGATTGCGTTCCAGATCCGCCTGCCGGTTCCAGCCGCGGGCCAGATTGACGTACGGCGCCAGCGCCGAGGCCTCACGGTGGCTGCTGACCGGAACCACCTCGACCCGCGCCCGGTCCGCGTCCACCTTCCGCAGCTGCTGCACCAGCGGCTTCAGTTCGCGGTTCCACGCCCTCTCCGGAGTGGTGTGCAGCACGTCCCAGGTCGGCTTCCCGACCTGCCAGCCGATGGTGACGACGAGCGCGAGCAGCATGGCGACACCCTTGCGGCTCCGCCACGCCCGCGCTCCGCTGCCGACGACCGTCGGAGCGGCGGCCAGCAGCGCCACCGTGCCGAACAGCAGCCCGAGCCGCTCCACGTTGGAGCCGACCTGGGACGGGATCGCCCACGTCAGGACTATCCCGACCGTGTAGACGGCGGCGCCCACCCGGACGGCCACCCAGCTCTTCGGCACGAGCAGCATCACGGCGACGGCGCCCAGCACCGGGAAGACCAGCGACACGAACGGCATCGGCTGCACACCCGTGAACGGGAACAGCAGCGCCGAACAGGCCACCACCAGGGGCGGCGGCAGCGCCACGGACAGCATGGCCGCGTAGCGGCGCGCCAGCAGCAGCGAGGCCGCCACGACTTCGAGGAACAGCCCCGCGACGGGACTCGCAGCTGTGGCCAGCACCGCCAGCAGAATGGCGAGCACGGCCCGCGTCCAGCGCGCGAGACGGCTCGCCCGCGCCCCTCGCCACCGGTCCGGCCACGTCCACACCACCGCCACGGCGCCGAGCCCGAAACACACCCCGAGCGCGAACGTGACGCGTCCCGAAGCCGCATTGCACGCGAACGCGAACGCGCCCCACAGGGACGGCCACAGCGGCCTGTGCACGGTCCGCGCCAACAGCAGCGCCAGCAGACCCGCCGACAGCACCCCGGAGAGGATCAGTGTCGTCCGCACCCCGATGACCGCCATCAGATACGGCGAGATGACGCTGTACGAGACGGGATGCAGCCCCCCGTACCAGGCCAGGTTGTAGGCGGAACCCGGGTGCTCGCCCACGAACTCCGCCCAGGCGTCCTGCGCGGCCAGATCCCCGCCACTGCTGGCGAAGAACCGGAACCAGATCAGATGCAGCAGGGCACCCGCCAGCAGTGCCGCAGCTGTCACGAACAGCGGCCGCCGCGCCATCCGACGGCGTTCCGGCTTCTCGTCCCCCTGCGCGTCCGTGGCCCGCCTGCCCGAGGGGTCAGCGCCGCGCTCCGGCACGCCCGGTGCCTTCCGGGCCTCCGGAGCCGTCTTCCTCGCGGCCCGGCCCGCCGGTTGTTCTTCCGCATCTGTGCCGCCCGCCGGGCCGCCCGGGCTCTTTGTGCCCGGCGTGCTCGTGCCCGTGTCGGGCCGGGACGGCGATGGCCCGCCGGGGGCGATGTCCCCGGCGTCCGGAAGGCCGGGCCCGGGGCGCGGCGTCTGCCGCGGGGGCAGCACACCGGACGGTGCCGTGCCCGCGCCGAGGGCCTCACGCTCGGCACCCTCGGCGGCGGCGCCCACCGTTCCGCTCCTGCCCGCCTCTCCTGCTGCTCCTGCTCCGCTGTCCGCGTCCGCCGTCGAGGCCGGCGTCCGCGATGGATGCACAGTGGCCACTGCGCTGACTCCCCGTACACGTGCGGCTTCCCGGGCCCGTCGAGCCCGGATGCTCTGTCGTGCCGCGCGTCCCCTCGCGGCGGCCGGATCGGCCCGACGCTACCGGACGGCCCTCGCCACGCCACCGCCTGCCCCACCTGTGCCGCCGGAAACGACCCCGCCCTCCCCCCGCGCCACCGCGGGAGCGACGGCCGGAAGGGAGGGCGGGAGAGGCGGCGCGCGGTGCGCGGCTCAGGACACGCGGGTGAGCTTGGAGCCGAAGCCGGGCTCACCGAGCGGCTTCTGGAGGGCCACCGGCACCTTCACCTGGCCGGGGCCGTCCCCTACCGTCAGCGTGCCGACCTTGGTACCGCTCTTCGCCTCGTGCGGTACGGCCTTGCCGTTGTCCGTGAGGCCGAGCTTCACCTTCAGCCCGGACCAGCCGACGGCGGAGACGTCACGGGTGGCGACGACGGGCGTCTTCCCGCCGAGCCGGTCGTCCACATAGCCGACGACGTCGCCCTTCTTGACGACCTTGCGGGACGTCAGGGCGTTCTGCGCCGTGTCGATCAGCTTCTTGCTCTCGCCGAGGACGGTGTCGAGGATCGAGGGCTTGTACTGGCCGAGCACAGCGCCGACGACCAGCTGCTTGGTACCGCCGATCTCCTTCTCGGCCGCGAACACCAGATTGCCGCCCGCCTTGGTGGTCGTGCCGGTCTTGATGCCGACGACGCCGTCGACCGGGACGAGCTTGTTCCAGTTCTGCTGCGTCTTGCCGTTCATGTCCTCGTACTGCGGCTGCCGCACGATCTCCCGGAACAGCGGGATGTCCATGACCTTCTTGGCCAGCTTGACCTGGTCGGCGGCAGTGCTCACCGTCTCCGGCCTGAGGCCCGAGGGGTCGGTGTACGTCGAGTTGGTCATGCCGAGGTCCTTGGCGGCGTCGTTCATCTTCTTCACGAACGCCTTCTCGGACCCCGCGTCCCAACGCGCCAGCAGCCGCGCCACGTTGTTCGCAGATGCGATCATGATCGCGTTGATCGCCTCGCGCTCGGTCATCTTCTGACCGGCCTTGACGTCGACGGTCGACTCGTTCTGCGCGCTCAGCCCGGCGTCCTTCTCCGCCTTCTCGTCGACGGGGATGCGCGGACCGGCCGAGCCCTTCTTGACCGGGTGGTCGCGCAGGATGACGTAGGCGGTCATCACCTTGGCCACACTGGCGATCGGCACCGGCTTCTGCGCACCGTACGAACCGAGCGAGCCGAGGCCCTCGACGTCCAGCACGGCCTGCCCCTCGGAAGGCCACGGCACGGACGGCTTGGATCCCTCGAAGGTGTAGCTCTCCGCCACCGTCATCGACAGCTTCGGGTCCGGCAGCGGGCGCACGGCCTGCACCACGACGAAGATCACCGCGAGCAGCAGCACCAGCGGCGTCCAGATCTTCACCCGGCGCACGGTCGCCCGCAGCGGCGTCTCCGGGGGCGGCGGAGTGTTCGTCAGCTGTGCCAGCAGATCGAGCGGCTCGGGGGACGCACCGGGCGCCTGCTGCTGACGCGTGCGCTCCGGGTCCGCGCCCTCGGCCGGTTCTCCCGCCGGCATCGGCGGCGCCGAGGACCACGGGGCCGCGGTCTTGCCGCTCTTGGCCGTGCCCGCACCGGCCGCCGGAGAGGCGGACGGCTTCGGCGGCACCGTCGCCGACGAGGACTCGGGCGGCAGCGAGGCGGCAGGGGTGCGCGGCTCGTCGGCCGAGCGCAGCGGAACGAACGTGCTGGTCTGCTCCGACTCCGACTCCTCGTCCGGCAGCCGCGGATCCCGCGTCGCCGCACCGGCCTTGCCGGAGGCAGCCGTTCCGGCCTTCTCGCCGTCCCGGCCGCCGGTGCCCTTCGCGGAGGTGCCGGACGCCCCGGAGCCGTCGGTGCCGGACGCCGCCGGGGAGCGGAAGACAGCCGTGGGCTGATCCACCACCGGCCCGCTTCCGCCCTTGCCGGACGTACCGCCCTTCGCCTCGGCACCCGCTGCCGGACCGGACTCGCCGTCCTTGCCCTCGGGCACCCGGAAGACCGCGGTCGCCTGATCGACGGAACCGGACGCCGCCGCCCGGCCCTTCCCGCCCCGGGCACCGCCGCCGGCGTCCTTCCCGCCGTCCCGCCCGGCGCCGTCCTCACCACGGCCGTCGGCAGCCCGGCGCTCCTCGGCGTCCTCGCTCCCCTCGGCGCTCCGGCCTCCCTGACCGCCGCCGGAGCTTCCCGCATCTGTGGCGCTCTTCGCGCCCTGGGACTTCTTCGCGGCCTTCGCGGCCTTGGCTTCGCCGGCGCCCGCGGCGCCCCCGGAACCCGTCGCGCCCCCGCTGGTGGACGAGCCGTCCGCGGCCTCCGCCTCGGCCTCCTCCGCGTCGTCACGGCCCTTCGACGAGCCGAAGAACGCGGCCGTCAGCCGCTCGGCCCGCTCGGCCGCCGCCTCGTCGCTGTCCTTGGCCTCGCCCCGGCGGACGATCCCGAACATGGCCGTGGGGGCGTCTCCGCCGGACACGGCGGCATCGCGCTTCCCCGTGTCCTTCGCGTCCGCACCCTTGCCGCCGGAGTTCTTCCCGCCCTTCGCGCCCTTGCGGCCGCCCCGGGCGCTTCCGGCGGACCCGGCGTCGTCACCGGAACGGCTGTCGCCTCCGTCGTCCCCCGCCGTGCCCGCGGAACCGCTGCCCTCGCCGGGCCTGGGCCGCACGGGAAGGTCGGCAGCTGCCGGGCGTCGCGCACTTCCGCCACCCTTGTCCGCTGCGTCCTCGGTGTCCGAGGTGCGCGAAGTACCGCCCGAGGAGCCGTCGGCAGAGCCCGACGCCGCGTCCTCGGCATCCTTGGCGCCCTTGCCTTCCTTGGCGTCCTCGGCGGAGGTTCCGCTGTCGCCGCTGCGCGAGGCGGGCACGCTCGCGGCGCCCGTGTCCCCGCGTCCGTCGCTCTCCTGGCCGTCGCCGTCCGGGCCGTGGTCGCCCGCCACCCACGCCGCGACCGCCGACTTCAGCCGTGCGTCGCCCTCGTCCGTCCGGGTTCCGGCGCCCTCGGCCGTACCGGCTCCGGCCGCGGCCTCGTCCGTTCCGCCGGACCCGTCAGTGCTGGTCGTGTCGGCCGTGCCCGACGCCGCGGTACCGCCGGGGGACGCCCCGTCCGCGCGCTCAGCGGACCCCTTCGGGGCCTCCTCGGCGCCGTCCGGGCCGCTGCTTCCACCGGCCTGTGGTGCCTGCTCCGTGGTCGTCTCGCCGTGCTGCCGTTCGTTTTCGGCCGTCTGTTCAGGGCGCGCAACCACGCCGCCACCCACCGTCGTCTCCCCCGACGACCTCTCCCGTTCCGACCTGTCGGGGGACTCGCCCGCCACCTGTGCCTCCCGTTTGCTGCTAGCCGCTCGCCATACCAGTTAACCGTGTCCTGTGCACCGAAGCCGCCACCCTCGGTGGGGCACTCGGGCTCGGGAGGGCTGTCGCGGCCTCCCCACTCGGCAGACGAGAACGACATACCTACTGGTTCCCGTCCATAACGCTCGCGCACTCTCGACAGACCATTGTGAGAGGGGTCACCCTGTCATTCATCCACGCGGGGAGGCATGGATGGGCAGGAGCCGCAGAACAATTCCGGAGGAGCTTCTGCTGCTCGCCCTGGACCCGGCCACGGGTACCACGGCGCAGCCGCAGTCGCTTGACCTCGGCTTGGCCGGGGCCCAGCTAGTGGAGCTGGCTCTGGCAGGACGGATAGCCCCTGATGGGGATCGTATCGCCGTGGTTCTTCCACGGCCGACCGGAGATCCGACCCTGGACTCCGCTCTGGAACTGCTGCGCAGGCGCGGCAGTCCGGTGCGCGCGGTCCACTGGATCGGCGGGCCCCGCCTGGGGCTTCGTCAAACCTATCTCACACATCTGGAACGGTGCGGCATGGTGCATGCGGTTTCCGGCCAGATGTGCGGAGTACTGCCGACAACGCGCTACCAGGCGACGGACACGGAGATCAGCAGGGAGATCAGGGCCCGGCTCGATTCCGCGATCCGTACCGGCGTACCCCCGGACCCGAGGACGGCCGCGCTCGCCGCGCTCGCCCACGCGGTCGGGCTCGGCAAGCATCTGTATCCCGGGAACGAGGGACGCTCGTGCCGTTCCAGGCTCCGGGATCTGATCAGGCACGACCCGATGGGCGGCCTCGTCGCCCACGCGGTGATGGATGTGCAGAACGGTGTCGGGGGGCAGCCACGGCGCTCCCAGGGCGGCGGCGCGGGGGCTCCCGCGGGGCGTCCGGCGGCACGCACGGCGGCGCCCGCGGGTGCCTCGTCCCGGCGGATGCCGGGGCAGGCGCGGCAGGTGTCCGGCGGAATGGTCCGCGCGGGAGCACGCTGACCTTCCACGTTCCACCCCCCTCGAACGCTCCGTTCCGAACGCTCGCGCCGGCCGGTGGAGCGGCGGCTGGTCACCCCCAGGTCACCGGGGAAGCCGCTGCTGCCGACGGGGCCGGGCGGTCGGCCGCACCACCGCACGGGGTGACGATCCGGACGGCAGAACAGGAACCTGTCGGCCGGATCGTCACCCCGGACGTGCGATTCTTCTGCATTCGCTGTACTCGAACCCGCACTCTCTGTTGCCATTTGGCAGCGCCACCACGCCTGTTGGTGGCAATCTGCTGGAAGGTATTCGTATTTGACGCGGAGGTGCGGTCACGTGGCGTCGAACGTCAATCCCACAGTCCGGCGCCGCCGGCTGGGCCAGGAGTTGCGCAAACTGCGTGAGAACCGGGGCATGACGGCCGAGGAGGTCGCGGACCGGCTCCTGGTGTCGCAGTCGAAGATCAGCCGGTTGGAGAACGGCCGGCGCAGCATCAGTCAGCGGGACGTACGCGACCTGTGCGGGGTCTACGAGGTCGACGACCACCGCATAGTGGACTCCTTGATGCAGATGGCGAAGGAGTCGCGGCAGCAGGGCTGGTGGCACGCTTTCGGCGACATTCCCTACAGCGTCTACATCGGGCTGGAGACGGACGCGGCTTCGCTGCGCGTGTACGAGCCACAGGTGGTTCCGGGACTGTTGCAGACGCGCGCCTACGCGGAAGCCGTCGTCGCCGGCGCGCTACCCGAGGCGACCGCCGCCGACATCGAACGCCGGGTCCAGGTACGCATCCGCCGTCAGGAACGCATCCAGGGCACGCGGAATCCGCTGCGGCTGTGGGCGGTTCTGGACGAGTCGGTGCTGCGTCGCGAGGTCGGCGGCAGACACACCATGGCGGAGCAGCTGGGCTATCTCAACGAACTCTCGCAGCAGCCGCATGTGACGATCCAGGTCATGCCGTTCTCGATGGGCGCGCATCCCGGGGTCAACGGGCAGTACGCCATTCTGGAATTCCCCGACGCCTCGGATTCGACGGTCATCTACCTGGAGGGCGTCACCAGCGACCTGTATCTGGAGAAGGCGAACGACGTGCAGAGCTACAGCGTGATGTACGAGCATCTGCGTGCGCAGGCGCTGAACCCGGACCAGACGCGGGAGTTCATCGACGACGTGGCGAAGGAGTACGCGCGGCGCTGAGCGGTCGTCGCCCGGCCCGGCGCCCGGCGGAGATCCCGGCTCGTTCCCGTACACAGATGTGCGGCACGCTCCCCGGCGGAGTGTGCCGCACATCTGTGTACGGTCATGCGGTCATGCAGCCACGCATCCGTGCCGCGGCAATGGCGGCCGATCCGCCTGTTCCTGCGGGGGTTTTCGGGGTTTCGTCATCTGCTGCTGGACAGACGACCGCACGGAAATCGGAGAGAGTACACCGGTGACAAGTGCAGTGTGAAGAGCACTCTGGAATATGCCATCCGGTCGAGTGAACGGCGCTCTTCCCAGCTGGTTTTGCCGCGTAACGTCGCCCGCACGTCAGGAACCACCGGAACACCGGAGCAGACATGCCAATTCAGCAGGGATCGACCCACACGTGGACCAAGTCGAGCTACTCCACCGGAAACGGTGCGTGCGTGGAGGTCAAATCGCCCGCCGTGCGCGTCGTGGCCGTGCGTGACTCGAAGGACCCGCGGGGCCCCGAGCTCAGCTTCCGGCCCGAGGTGTGGGGGACCTTCGTGGCACGGCTCGACGACGGCTCCGCCACCGCCTGAGCCGCGCCGGGGCCCGTCGGCCGCGACCGCTCCGTGACCGTGCGCGTTCCACGCCTCCCCGCGTACCGCACGGCCTGTCCGCGCCCCGGCATCGACAGCCCCGCCCCCTCGCCCGGCCCGCCGCCCGGTCGAGGGGGCTTTTGTGTGAGCCCACCGCGGGCCCTCCGGTGCCGTCTGCCGTCCTCCGGGCGGGGCGGCGTCCCGGACATCGTGTGCGGGCCGTCAGGCGCGTGGATAGCGGCTCAGCCAGGCCGACGAGGCTCCGGCGGGGCCGTGCAGGGCGGGGCCCTGCGTCATCTCCATGGCGAAGTCGTCGGCCAGCTCCAGGATCGTCGAGCGGCCCTCCAACTCCGCGACCCAGGCGGGCGGAAGCGCCGTCTCACCGTGGATGGCGCCGAGCAGGTTGCCGCAGATGGAGCCCGTCGAGTCGCTGTCCCCGCCGTGGTTGACCGCGAGCAGCAGACCGTGCCGGACGTCCTCGGCGACCAGCGCGCAGTAGACACCCATCGCCAGCGCCTCCTCGGCCGTCCAGCCCTCCCCCAGCGCCGCGACCCGCTCCGGCGACGGCATGCCCTGGCGTACGGCGCCCAGCGCGTGTTTGAGCGCCTCCGTCGTCTCCTCGTGTCCCGGGCGGGTGGCGAGCTGCACCAGGGTGCGCTGGACGGCGGCGTCCAGGCTCTCGCCGCGCGCCAGCCCGTGCACGATCGTGGCGAAGGCGCCCGCGGCGAGGCATCCCGTCGGATGTCCGTGCGTCTGGGCCGCGCACTCCACCGCCAGCTGGAACACCAACTGCGGCTCCCAGCCCACCAGCAGGCCGAACGGCGCCGACCGCATCACCGTGCCGCAGCCCTTGGAGCCCGGGTTCTTCGGGTTCTCCAGGGTGCCCATGCGGTCGTCCGCCAGGCCCGTCAGACAGGCGTTGCCGGGTGCCCGCCGGGCGTAGAGCCACTCCTCGCGGGCCAGCCAGCCGTCCTCCTCGCGCCGCTCGTCGGGGCCCCAGTCCCGCTGGGTCGCGGCCCAGCGCCGGTAGGCGGCGTGCACATCGGTGGGCGGATGCCAGGCGCCGGTGTCCCGCCGTACATGGGCGCGGATGAGGCCGTCGACCGTGAACAGCGTCATCTGTGTGTCGTCGGTGACCGCGCCGCGCCGGCCGTACGCCGTGACGTAGTCCGTCACCCCCTGGGGCCCGTGGGCCGCGCGTATCGCGTCCAGGGAGTCGAACTCGACGCCGGCGCCCAGTGCGTCGCCCACCGCGCCGCCCAGCAGGCACCCGCGCACTCTGCTGCGGAAGTCCTGCTGCTCGGCCCTGCCCCAGATCGCCGTGACCCCGGCCGGGCCGGTCTCCGCGCCACCGTCCGTTCCTGTCATGCTCGCTCCCCCTCCCCAGGATCCGGGGCGCACTCTAATGGACACCGGTGGCGGCGCACTGCGAAGAGAATCACCGGGCCGCGGGGAAAACTCCCCTCTGCTGTAGGGGTTTTCCCGGCGGGCGCGTGCGCCACCGCAGCTGGGGCGGTGTGTACGCGCCCGCCGGGCGTCCGGGGCTCAGACCACCGGCAGCAGCTGCGGCAGATGCCCGTCCGAGTCCTGCGCCGCGCGGCGGCGTTCCTCCGGTACCTCGCCGTAGGTCGTCGTCCGGGCGCGTGCGGGGCGGCCGGCGGCGTCGGCGATCGCGACGAGGTCCTTGATGGAGCGGTAGGAGCCGTAGGAGGAGCCGGCCATCCGGGAGATGGTCTCCTCCATGAGCGTGCCGCCGAGGTCGTTGGCGCCGGAGCGGAGCATCTCCGCCGCGCCCTCGGTGCCGAGCTTGACCCAGCTGGTCTGGATGTTGGGCACCCAGGGGTGCAGCAGCAGCCGCGCCATGGCGGTCACGGCACGGTTGTCGCGGGTGCTGGGCCCGGGCCGGGCGATGCCGGCGAGGTAGACGGGCGCATTGGTGTGGATGAACGGCAGGGTGACGAACTCCGTGAAGCCGCCGGTCTCCTGCTGGATCTGCGCGAGCAGCCGCAGATGACCGAGCCAGTGCCGGGGCTGGTCGACGTGGCCGTACATCATGGTGGCCGTCGAGCCGAGGCCGACCTGGTGGGCCGTCTTGATCACCTCGACCCAGGTGGCGGTGGGCAGCTTGCCCTTGGTGAGGATCCAGCGGACCTCGTCGTCGAGGATCTCCGCAGCTGTGCCCGGAATCGAGTCGAGCCCGGCCGCCTTCGCCTCGGTGAGCCACTCGCGGATCGACATCCCGGTGCGGGTGGCGCCGTTGACGACCTCCATGGGCGAGAAGGCGTGCACATGCATGCCCGGCACGCGTTCCTTCACGGCCCGCGCGATGTCGAAGTAGGCGCTGCCCGGCAGATCGGGGTGGATGCCGCCCTGCATGCAGACCTCGACGGCGCCGACGTCCCACGCCTGCTGGGCGCGGTCGGCGACCTGGTCGAGGGAGAGGGTGTAGGCGTCGGCGTCGGTGCGGCGCTGTGCGAAGGCACAGAAGCGGCAGCCGGTGTAGCAGACGTTGGTGAAGTTGATGTTGCGGGTGACGATGTAGGTCACGTCGTCCCCGACGGCGTCGCGGCGTACGTCGTCAGCTGTGCGGCACAGCGCGTCGAGCGCCGGGCCGTCGGCGTGCAGCAGGGCGAGCGCCTGGTCGTCGGTGAGCTTCGTGGGATCGTCGGCCGCCTGCGTGAGCGCGGCGCGCACATCGGTGTCGACGCGTTCGGGGGCCATGCCGGAGGCCGCGCGCTCGCGCAGCTCGTCCCAGTCGCCGTACACCTCGTCGAAGTCGTCGCGCCGGTCGCCGGTGCGGCCCTCGGTGTCGATGGTGCGGTGCAGATCGGTGCGGCCCATGGGCGTGAAGCCCTCGTCGGGTTCCTGCCAGGGCAGCCCGGTGGCGAGCGCGTCAGCGCGGGCGAGGCCGGTCTCGGGGTCGGCGAGGGCGGCGACGTGCGGCAGTACGCGCGGGTCCAGCCACGGCTCGCCGCGCCGGACGTACCCGGGGTAGACGGCGAGGCGTTCGCGCAGCTCGAACCCGGACTCGGCGCTGTGCGCGGCCAGTTCGTCGATCTGCGGCCAGGGCCGCTCGGGGTTGACGTGGTCGGGGGTGAGCGGCGAGACGCCGCCCCAGTCGTCGATGCCGGCGTCGATCAGCCGCCGGTACTCGCCCTCGACGAGGTTGGGCGGGGCCTGGAGGCAGCCGGTCGGGCCGAGGATGTGCCGGGCGACGGCCACGGTGGCCACGAGGTCGTCCAGTTCGGCGTCGGGCATGCCGCGCATGGCCGTGTCGGGCTTGGCGCGGAAGTTCTGGACGATGACTTCCTGGAGGCCGTGGTAGGCACGCTGCACCCGGCGCAGCGCGAACAGCGAGTCGGCGCGCTCCTCGTACGTCTCGCCGATCCCGATCAACAGGCCGCTGGTGAACGGCACGTTGGAGCGGCCCGCGTCCTCCAGGACGCGCAGCCGCACTGCGGGCTCCTTGTCGGGTGAGCCGTGGTGCGGGCCGCCCGGTTCGCTCCACAGGCGTTCGGCCGTGGTCTCCAGCATCATGCCCATGGACGGCGCGACCGGCTTGAGCCGCTGGAAGTCCGTCCAGCTGAGCACGCCCGGGTTCAGGTGCGGCAGCAGTCCGGTCTCTTCCAGGATGCGGATGGCGACGGCCCGGACGTAGGCGATGGTGTCGTCGTAGCCTTCGGCCTCCAGCCACTCACGGGCCTCGGGCCAGCGGTCCTCGGGCTTGTCGCCGAGGGTGATCAGGGCTTCCTTGCAGCCGAGTTCGGCGCCCCGGCGGGCGATGTCCAGGACCTCGTCCATGGACATGTACATCCCGTGGCCGGCGCGGCGCAGCTTTCCGGGGACGGTGACGAAGGTGCAGTAGTGGCAGCGGTCTCGGCACAGCCGGGTCAGCGGGATGAAGACGCTCTTGGAGTACGTGATGACGCCGGGGCGGCCGGCCGCCTCCAGCCCGGCGTCCCGTACGCGGGCCGCCGAGGCGGCCAGGTCGGTCAGGTCGTCGCCGCGTGCCTGCAGCAGGACGGCGGCCTCGGTGCTGTCCAGGGCGACGCCGTCGCGGGCGCGCTTGAGGGCGCGGCGCATCGCGTTCGCCGTGGGCGCCTGTCCGTGTGAGCTCATCCGTCGAGCGTAGCGCCGCGTCGCTGCCCTGGGCACAGCTGCTCGGTGCCGGATGACCTGGTGATTCACAGGTACTGCGCGTAGTCGTCCAGGGCCCGCAGAACCTCGTCGGTGCCGCCCGACGGCAGCATCAGGACGACCTCTTCGGCGCCGAGGTCGCGGTAGTGCGCGAGTTTCCCGGCCGTCGGGACGACGTAGCTGGGGACGATCTCGGGCTCGCCCGCGCGGCCGGCCTCCCGCCAGGCGGCCCGCAGCTGCGGCAGGGCGTCCGTGAGCCCGCTGCCGCCGGTGGGCAGCCAGCCGTCCGCGTACGCGGCGATGTGCGCGAACAGGGTCGGGCCCGCGGCGCCGCCCAGCAGCAGCCGCGGGCCGCCGGGCCGCGTCGGCTTCGGGTGGGCGTACGAGGCGCTCACGGACCCGAAATCGCCCTCATATGCGGTCGGTTCGGGCGCCCACAGTGCGCGCATCAGCGCGATGCGGTCCCGGACGACGGCGCGGCGGCTGCCCCGGCTCACCCCGTGGTCGGCGGCTTCCTCGATGTTCCAGCCGAAGCCGACGCCCAGGGTGAAGCGCCCGCCGGACAGGAGGTCGAGCGTGGCGATCTGCTTGGCCAGGGCGATCGGGTCGTGCTGGGCGACGAGTGCGATGCCGGTGCCCAGCGCCAGGGTGTCGGTGACGGCCGCGGCCGCGGTGAGGGCGACGAACGGGTCGAGGGTGCGTCCGTAGGCGCGCGGCAGGTCCCCGCCGAAGGGGTACGGGGTCCGCCGGCTGACGGGGATGTGGGTGTGCTCGGGCAGAAAGAGGCCGGCGAAGCCGCGCTGTTGCAGTTCGACCGCCAGCCGGCCGGGCCGGATCGTCTCGTCCGTGAGGAGCGCCGTCGTCGAAATCCGCATGGGGTCACTGTGCCCTCACCCTTCGGAGGACTCCATGACGCCCGCGGTACTTTCCGCGCACACCGTGAGCGCGTACAACCCGGGCATGGATCCCTTCGCGGACGCAGAGGCGGGCGCTGCCGGGGACGAGACCGCGCACAGCTGTGGACGGACTCCCGGCGCCGGGGGCCGCTCGCCGGACGCGGCGGACGGGCCCGGCCCGGACGGCACGGGCGGGCGGGAAGAGCCCGGCAGACGTGCGGTGCTCGCGTACGGGGCGGCGGCCGGGGTGTCGACGCTCGCGGCTGTGGGCTTCGACGGCGCGGAGGCCGAGGCAGCCCAGGGGCGGCCGGTGCGGCGCACCGTGCGCGGTCATCTGGCGGCGGGAGCGCCGGACTTCGTGCATCTGCCGGTACGGGTGCCGGAAGGGGTGCGGGAGCTGACCGTCCGCTACCGCTACGACCGGCTGGAGGTGCCCGCCGGGACGCCCGGCAACGCGCTGGACATCGGCGTCTTCGACGAGCGCGGAACGCAGCTGGGCGGGCGCGGATTCCGCGGGTGGTCGGGCGGGTTCCGCGACGCGTTCACCCTCTCCGCCGAGAAGGCGACGCCCGGGTACCTGCCGGGCCCGGTGCGCCCGGGGACGTGGCACGTGGTGCTCGGCCCGTACACGGTCGCGCCGCGGGGGATGGACTACGAGGTCACCGTGGAGCTGCGGTACGGCTCCCCCGGCTCCACGCCGCGGCCCGTGTACCCGCCGGAGCGTGCCCGCGGCCGGGGCCGGGCCTGGTACCGGGGCGACTGCCATCTGCACACCGTCCACTCCGACGGCGCCCGCACCCCGGCCGAGGTGGCCGCGGCGGCGCGCCGGGCCGGGCTGGACTTCCTCGCCACCACGGAGCACAACACGACCTCCGGGCACGCGGCCTGGGAGGGCCTGTGGGGCGACGATCTGCTGGTGCTGTGCGGCGAGGAGGTCACCACCCGCAACGGGCACTGGCTGGCGCTGGGAACCGACCCGGGCACCTTCGTCGACTGGCGCTACCGCGCGCGGGACGGGGTGTGGCCCCGTTTCGCCCGCGCCGTCCACCGGGCGGGCGGCCTGGTCGTCCCGGCGCACCCGCACTGCCCGTTCGTGGGCTGCCGGTGGAAGTTCGGGTACGAGGGGTCCGACGCCGTCGAGGTGTGGAACGGGCCGTGGACCGCCGACGACGAACACGCCGTGGCCGCCTGGGACAACCTGCTGGTCGCCCGGGACGACTGGCTGCCCGCCATGGGCAACAGCGACGCGCACCGCGAGGGCCAGGACGTCGGGCTGCCGCAGACCGTCGTGTACGCGGACGATCTGGCGCGCGGACCGCTGCTGGAGGCGCTGCGGGCCGGGCGCAGTTATCTGGCCGAGTCCTCCCGGGTGGTTCTGCTGCTGGAGGCCGTCGACGAGTACGGCGGGCACGCGCTGCCGGGCGGCACCCTGCACGCGGACGCGGGGAGGCGGGTGACCGTCACCGTCCGCGCGGAGGGGGCGCCGGAAGGCGCGACGCTGCGGCTGCTCACGGACGAGGGCGAGATGTGCACGGGCCCCGCTCCCTCGCTCAGCTGGGACACCACACCGCGCCTGGCCACCTATGTGCGGGCCGAGTTGCGGCACCCGGCCGGGAAGGGGGCACAGCTGCCGGGGGCGATGGCGGCCATGACCAACCCGGTGTGGCTCGGCGGCGGTCGGCGCTGACGGCTACGCTGCCGGGGACGTCTGCCGGAGGGCGGCGATGCGGCGCAGCACCGCCTCGGAGGGCGAGCCGGGCTCGACGGTGTACGTGCACAGCGTCTGGCCCTCGTCGACGGGCAGCTGAAGGGTCTCGTACGTGACCTCCAGGACGCCCGCCTCCGGGTGACGGATGCGTTTGCGGCCGGTCAGCTTCTCGCGGACCTGCTGGCGCTGCCACAGCTCCCGGAACTCGGCACTGCTGTCGAGGAGTTCGGCGACGACGTCCCTGACGCGGGGGTGGGAGGGGTGGCGTCCGGTCTCCGAGCGCAGGGCGGCGACGGTCTCCGCGGCGACGTCGTCCCAGTCGGGGTGCAGGCTGCGGCGTTCGGGGTGCAGGAAGACCAGCAGCGGCGCGTTGCGCCGGTCCGGCGGCAGGGTCTCCAGGTCGAAGCAGAGGTCGGCGCCCAGGCGGTTCCAGGCCAGGTAGTCCAGGCCGGGGCCCACGACGTGGGCGGGCACCCGCGGGTCCATGGCGTCCAGCAGCCGCCGTATCTGCGGGCGGACCACCGGCAGATGCCCCCGGTCGTGGCCGGCGGGCGGCTCGGCGAGGTTGCGCAGATGTGCGTGCTCGTCGCCGGTCAGCCGCAGGGCGCGGGCCAGCCCGTCGAGCACCGGTGGGGAGATGCCCTGGGCGCGGCCCTGTTCGATGCGGATGTAGTAGTCGACGCTGATGCCCGCCAGCTGTGCCACTTCTTCTCTGCGCAGCCCGGGCACCCTGCGGCGGTTGTGCACCGGCGGGAGGCCGGCGTCCGCGGGGTCGAGCGCTGCCCGGCGGGCCTTGAGGAACGCGCTGATGCTCATGCTGTCCGGCTGCATGGGCCCAGTATCCGCCGCGGGGTGGTACCGGCGGACCCAGGTTGCGCCTGCTCTGGTTCGCGCCCGCGGCGGCGCCGAGGCTCTGGTGTGCGGGGCCGGACGGTTCCGGCGCACAGCTGTGCACCCGCGGCCGCGCCGGCATCCGTGCGCGGCCGGGGCGGGACGGCGGGTGCGCACCGGCAGATGACGACGTGGCCGCGGTGTGCGGCCGGCGAAGGAGCACAGCTGTGCAACGCAGGTTCCTGGGCGGTACGGGCATCTCCGTGCCCGAGTACGGGCTGGGCGCGATGATGTTCGGCACGGGCAACACCGATCCCGACGACTGCGTGCGGATCGTCCACCGTGCGCTGGACGCGGGCATCGACCTCATCGACACGGCCGACATCTACGAGAGGGGCGTGAGCGAGGAGATCGTCGGCCGGGCCCTGAAGGGGCGCAGGGACGAGGTGGTGCTGACCACCAAGGCGGGCATGCCGATGAGCGAGCACGCCAACGAGCGGGGCAACAGCAGGCGTTGGCTGACGCGTGCGCTGGACGACAGCCTGCGCAGGCTCGGGACCGACCATGTGGACGTCTACCAGCTGCACCGGCCCGACCCGCACACCGACATCGACGAGACTCTCGCGACGCTCACCGACTTCGTCCGCGCGGGCAAGGTCCGCGCCGTGGGCACCTCCACGTTCCCGGCCGAACTCCAGGTCGAGGCGCAGTGGACGGCCGAGCGGCGCGGACATGTCCGGCCGCGCACCGAGCAGCCGCCGTACTCGATGCTGGCACGCGGGGCGGAGGCCGCACTGCTGCCCACGGCGCAGCGGTACGGCATGGGGGTCCTGGTGTGGGGCCCGCTGTCGGCGGGCTGGCTCTCGGGCCGGATCCGTTCGGCCGACGACATCGATCTGAGCGCCGGCCGCACCGCGATCGAGCGGCAGAAGTTCGATGTCCGGCTGCCCGCGAACGCACGCAAGCTGGAGGCGGTGCTGGCGCTGGCACAGCTGGCGGACGAGGCGGGCCTGGAACTCCGGCACATGGCGCTGGCTTTCGTGCGTGCGCACCCGGCCGTCACCTCGGTGCTGCTGGGGCCGCGCACCATGGAGCACCTGGAGTCGCTGCTGACGGGCGCCGAGGTCACGCTGGACGACGCGCTGCTGGACCGGATCGACGCCATCGTGCCGCCCGGCACCGATCTGAACCCCCAGGACGGCTACTACCAGCCGCCGGCGCTCGTGGACCCGGCGCTGCGCAGGCGCTGAGCCACCGGGCCCGCAGCCTCCGCCCCGGGCCCCCGGCCGGCCCCTGCCGGCCGGGGAGGGGCGTGCTCAGCGTGTGCTGACGGTCTCGGTGTCCCGGCCGGAGCGCAGCAGGGTGCCGGCCACGGCGCCGGTGAGCCGGTCGTCGCGCACGGCCTCGGTGCCGTTGACCCAGACGCCGACCAGGCCGGTGGCGCGGGAGTCCAGGCGCGGGCTGTCGCCGGGCAGGTCGTGCACCAGCGTGGCGGGCCCGGCGTCGATCCGTTCCGGGTCGAACAGCACGAGGTCGGCGTGGGCGCCCTCGGCGATCCGGCCGCGGTCGCGCAGTCCGAACAGCCGCGCCGGTTCGTCGGTGAGCATCTGCACGGCGCGTTCCAGGCCGACGAGTTTCCGGCCGCGCAGGCAGTCGCCGAGGAACCGGGTGGTGTAGGGCGCTCCGCACATCCGGTCCAGGTGCGCACCGGCGTCGGACCCGCCGAGGAGCACGTCCTCGTGTTCCCAGGTGCGGCGGCGCAGTTCCCAGGAGTCGGGGTCGTTGTCCGTCGGCATGGGCCACAGGACGGTGCGCAGTTCGTCGTTGGCGCAGATCTCCACCAGGCAGGCGAACGGGTCCTGGCCGCGTTCGGCGGCGATGTCGCGCACCACCCGGCCGGTCAGCCCCTCGTTCGCCGCCGAGTACGTGTCGCCGATGACGTAGCGGTCGAACTTCACCAACCGGCGGAAGACGCCCGCTTCCTCGCTGTCGGCGCGGCGCAGCATCTCCTCGCGCACGGCGGGCTCCCGCAGCCGTGCGATGCGTTCGGGTACGGGCAGGCCGAGGATCTCCCCCCAGCCGGGGAGGAGGTTGAGCGCGCAGAAGGTGCCCAGGGACATGTTCATGGGCGTGAGGATGGGCATGGTGAGGGCCACGATCCGGCCGCCTGCCGCGCGGGCCCGTTCGCTGGGCACCAGCTGTCGCGGTACGCGCTCCGGTACGGCCGCGTCGATGGACAGCACGTTCCAGTTGAGCGGCCGGCCGGCGGCGGCCGTCATCCGGACGAGGAGTTCGACCTCGTCGTCGGAGAACCGGTCCAGGCAGCCGGCCACGATGGCCTCCAGCTGTGTGCCCTCGTGCTCGCCGACGGCGCGGGAGAGGGCCAGCAGTTCCTCCGGCTCCGCGTGCCGCGAGGCGACAGGGGCGCCGTCGCCGTCGGAGTGCGTGGACGACTGTGTGGTGGACAGCCCCCAGGCGCCGGCGCTCATCGCGTCGTGCAGCAGACGCACCATCTCGTCCATCTGCTGCGGGCTGGGCCGGCCGCCCACCGCGTCGGGGCCCATCACGTGCCGGCGCAGCGCGCAGTGCCCCACCATGAAGCCGGCGTTGACAGCTGTGCGGCCTTCCAGCGCGTCCAGGTACTCCCCGAAGGAGTGCCAGTTCCACGGCGCGCCCTCCTCCAGCGCGACGAGGGACATCCCTTCGACCTTGGACATCATGCGCCGCGTGTAGTCGGCGTCCTGCGGACGGTCCGGGTGGAGCGGTGCGAGCGTGAAACCGCAGTTGCCCCCGGACACGGTGGTCACTCCGTGCTCCAGCGACGGGGTGGCGTACGGGTCCCAGAACAGCTGCGCGTCGTAGTGGGTGTGCGGGTCGACGAAGCCGGGCGCGAGGACGAGCCCGGTGGCGTCCTGGCTGCTGTGGGCCTCCTCGCGCAGGGTGCCGGGCGCGGCGACGGCGGCGATCCGGCCGGCGCGGATGCCGACGTCGGCGCGGAAGGCCGGTGCGCCGGTGCCGTCCGCCACGGTCGCGCCCGTGATGAGGTGGTCGAGCATCGAGCGGTCTCCTCCCCTGGGTGTGCGGGGCGTCGGGCCGTCCCGGGGACGGCCCCGCCGGTCGCCGTCAGCCGGCGGCCGCGTCCCGGAAGCGGGTGGTGCGGTGCACGGGGTCGGTGTCGATCTGCGGGATGACGTGCTCGCCGATCAGCTTGATCGAGTTGAGGGTGTCCTCGCGCGGAATGCCGACGGGCAGTCCGAAGCACAGCTGGTCGGCGCCGGCCTGCTCCCAGCGCTTGCACTGCTGGAGGACCTCTTCCGGGTTGCCGCAGATCATCAGTTCCTCGGAGATGAGCAGGTCGACGACTTCCTCGGTGTATTCGGGGATCAGCTCGGGCCACTCGGGGATGCCGTCGGGGCGCGGGAACGTGTCGTGGTAGCGGAAGAGCAGCGACTGGAGATAGTTGAGGCCGGCGCCCACGGCGATCCGCCGGGCTTTCTCGGTCGTCTCCGCACAGATGGCGGTGGACGTCACCATGACGTTGTCGTTGACGAACGCGCCGACCGGCTCCGCGTCCTTGACGGCGCCCTTGTAGGAGTCGAGGACCCACTCCATGTCGGACACCTTCTGCACACTGAAGCCGAGCACCCCGAGGCCCTTGCGTGCCGCCATGGCGTACGACGGCGGCGACCCGGCGGCGTACCACATGGCGGGGTGAGCGGCCCCGTACGGCTTGGGCAGCACCTTGCGCGGCGGCAGGGACCAGTGCGTGCCCTGGAAGCCCTGGTACTCGTCCTGGAGCCACATCCGGGGGAACTCGGCGATGGTCTCTTCCCAGATCTCCTTGGTGTGGTTCATGTCGGTGATGCCCGGCAGGAAGCCGAGGATCTCGTGGCTCCCGGCGCCCCGGCCGGTGCCGAACTCGAAGCGTCCGCCGGAGAGATGGTCGAGCATGGCGACCTTCTCCGCGACCTTCACCGGGTGGTTGACGGTGGGCAGCGGGTTGAAGATGCCGGAGCCGAGGTGGATGCGCTCGGTGGCGTGCGCGAGGTAGCCGAGGAAGACGTCGTTGGCGGAGAGGTGCGAGTACTCCTCCAGGAAGTGGTGCTCGGAGGCCCAGGCGTACTTGAAGCCGGACCTGTCCGCCTGGATGACGTACTCGGTCTCTTCGAGCAGCGCCTTGTGTTCGGCCTGCGGGTCGGCCGAGGCGCGTGAGGCCGGTACGTACCCCTGAACAAAGAGCCCGAATTCCACGTCGGTTCACCTCTCACGCGTATCTGACGGAGCGTCAGTTCTGGCTTCCCGACGACTCTCGCACCGGCTCCGGGGGCCGTCAATACCCGTGCCCGCCGGGCAGCGGCGGGGCCGCGGGCCGGAAAACCGCGGCATCTGCGCACGCGACGGCGGGCTTCCGCATCTGCTGCGGAAGCCCGCGGACACTCCGCGCGCCCGGCCCGCTCCGGGAGGCGCGGACTCCGGCCCTCAGAGCACGGACACCCCGGCGAGCCAGCCGCCGTCGATCACGAACGGCTGGCCCGTCACGTACGAGGAGTCGTCACAGCTGAGGAAGAGCACCATCCGGGCCACCTCCTGCGGCCGGCCGATGCGCCCCTGCGGGATCACCCGCGCGTAGAAGGAGTCCAGCTCCGGTGTCGTCCGGGCGTCCCCGGTGGCCTTCGCCGGGTCGGTCATCGCGGTGTCCACGGCGCCCGGGCACACCGCGTTGACCCGGATCCCCTTCCCCGCCAGCTCCATCGAGGCCACCCGTGTCATCGCGACCACAGCTGCCTTCGACGCCGCATAGGACGTCAGGAACGCCATCCCGGACAGCGCCGCGTAGGAGGCCGTGTTGACGACGGTGCCGCCGCCGGCCTCCTCCAGGTACGGCACCAGGGTGCGCATCCCCAGGAAACTGCCCGTCTGGTTGACGTCGACCACCTCGCGGAACTCCGCGGCCGGCGTGTCCACGAGGGCGCTCATCCGCAGGATCCCGGCGTTGTTGACGAGTCCGTCGACCTTGCCGAACCGCTCGGCGGCCCGGTGCGCCACCGCACGCCAGCCGTCCTCGTCCCGCACGTCCAGATGCGCGTAGAGCGCGCGCTCCGCACCGATCTCCCGGGCCACCCGCTCGCCCTGCTCGTCGAGCACGTCCCCCAGCACCACCCGCGCACCCTCCTCAGCGAGCAGCCGCGCCACGTGCTCTCCCTGTCCCCGGGCCGCACCGGTCACCACCACGACCCGCCCGTCCATCCTGCCCATCCGGTCTCCCTCCGGCCCGTCCGCACGGTTCGCGCACGGCCGCCGGTCAGCCGGCCGCCGGCGCGACCTCCTGTCCGAACGCCGCCATCTGATCCGTCAGTTCGGCCACGGAGCGGCTGCGGAAACGGACCTGCACCTGATGGACGCCCATGTCCGCGTACTCCCGCAGCGAGGCGGCCAGGGCCTGCGGGCTCCCGGTCAGCGTGCGGCGGCCCACGCGCCACGACGGTGTCCCCACGTACAGCGGCTCCGCGATGGCCCCGACGGTGAACTCCTCGTCCGCCAGGCCCGTTTTCTCGCGCAGCTGTCGTATCCGCGCGATGCGCTCCGGCAGCACCTCGCGGGGGTCGCCCTGCGGCAGCCAGCCGTCACCGTGCAGCGCCGCCCTGCGCACGGCCGCGGGGGACGAGCCGCCCACCCACAGCGGCGGTCGCGGCCGCTGCACCGGGCGGGGGCGCTGGCCGAGGCCGGTGAAGGAGAAGCGCTCCCCCGTGAACGAGGGGAACTCCTCCTCGCCCAGCGCCGCCTTCAGCGCCTCGATCGTCTCGTCCAGCAGCGCGCCCCGCCCGTCGAAGTCGACGCCGAGCGCCTCGAACTCCTCGCGCACATGGCCCGCGCCGACGCCCAGGGTCAGCCGTCCGCCCGACAGCGTGTCGAGCGTGGCGTACTGCTTGGCCGTCGCCAGCGGATGCCGCAGTCCGACGACCGCGACATGGCTCAGCAGCCGGATCCGTTCCGTGCGCGCCGCCAGGAAGGACAAGGTGGCCACCGGGTCGTACCACACGGTGCTCATCGCGGTGGCCAGCCGGCGCGGTATCGCCACGTGCTCGCAGCAGGCGATGTACCCGAAGCCGTGCCGCTCGGCGGCGCACGCCACCTCCAGCAGCTCCTCGGGCCCCGCGTCGGCCTCCCACGGCTCCGCGAACATCACGCTGAGCGACTGCACCGGCAGCTGTATGCCGAAATCCACTACGCGCCCGCCGTCGTGGGAGCCGAGCCGGGCCACAGTCCTTCGGCGGTGAGCCCCAGCAGGTCGATGGCGTTGCCGCGCACGATGCGCTCGACGACGTCCGGTGCGAGATGCCCCATCTGTTCCTCCCCGACCTCCTTGGAGCGGGGCCAGGTGGAGTCCGAGTGCGGGTAGTCCGTCTCGTACAGGACGTTGCCGACGCCGATGGCGTCCAGGTTCTTCAGCCCGAACGCGTCGTCGAAGAAGCAGCCGAAGACGTGCTGTGCGAACAGCTCGGACGGCGGGTTCAGCACCTTGTCGGCGACGCCGCCCCAGCCCCGGTTCTCCTCCCACACCACGTCCGCGCGTTCCAGGATGTACGGGATCCAGCCGATCTGGCCCTCGGCGTACATGATCCGCAGGTTCGGGAAGCGGTCGAACTTGCCGCTCATGAGCCAGTCGACCATCGAGAAACAGCAGTTGGCGAACGTGATGGTGGAGCCGACCGCCGGCGGAGCGTCCGCAGAGGTGGACGGCATCCGGCTGGAGGAGCCGATGTGCATGGCGATGACGGTGCCGGTCTCGTCGCAGGCGCGCAGGAACGGGTCCCACTCGTCCCCGTGGATCGACGGCAGCCCCAGATGCGGCGGTATTTCGGAGAAGCACACCGCCCGCACGCCGCGTTCGGCGTTGCGCCGCACCTCCTGCGCCGCCAGTTCGGCGTCCCACAGCGGCACCAGGGTGAGCGGGATCAGCCGTCCGCCCGCCTCCGGGCCGCACCACTCCTCGACCATCCAGTCGTTGTAGGCGCGGACCCCGAGCAGCCCCAGCTCCCGGTCCGACGCCTCGGTGAACGTCTGGCCGCAGAAGCGGGGGAACGTGGGGAAGCACAGGGCCGACTGGACGTGGTTGACGTCCATGTCGGCCAGCCGGTCGGGCACGCTGTAGGAGCCGGGGCGCATCTGTTCGTAGGTGATCGCCTCCAGCCGTACCTCGTCACGGTCGTAGCCCACGGCGGTGTCCAGCCGGGTCAGCGGGCGGCGCAGTTCCTCGTACACCCACCAGTCGGCCAGTGGGCCCTCGTCCCCCGGCTGCCCCATCGTGGGGGCGAAACGGCCGCCCTTGAACGTCATCTCCTTCAGAGGGGCGCGGACGATGCGGGGCCCGGTGTCCCGGTACTTCGACGGGAGCCGGTCCCGCCAGACGTGGGGAGGCTCGACCGTGTGGTCGTCCACCGAAATGATCCTGGGGAAGGTCTCCATACGGCCACGGTAGCGCCGAACTGACGGCCCGTCAGGTCCCCGTGCACCGCCGTTCGTTGTGCTCCGTCGGGCCCGCTCCGGAACGAAGGACGGGGTCGGCCGGGCCCTTCGCCGGTGCCCCACGGCCCGGCCGGCCCTTGAAATCGATTACGAAGTTTTCGCGGGGATGCTGGAGAGGCCGGTACCCGAGCTGACGTAATTGCCATGGACAAGGCAGACTGACCCCTGCGGCAATGGAGCGGATCGCAGGGGGCACCATGGGCGCCGAGGATCACACCCGACACGGAACGGAGCACCGGGAACACCACCTTCACTTCTCCGTGCTCGGCCCTGTGCGCGCAGGGCGCGGTGACCACGCACTCGCCATGGGCTCTCCCCAGCAGAAAGCCCTGCTCACGGCCCTGCTGCTGCGCGGAGGGCGGACGGCGACGGCCGAGGAGCTGATCGACGCCGTCTGGGGCGAGGACCCGCCGGAGCAGGCCAAGGCCGCCCTGCGCACCTACGCCTCACGCATCCGCAAGGCCCTCGGGCCGGACGCCGACATCCTCGTCAGCGAGTCCGGCGGCTATGCCATCCGCACCGGGCCCGACGCCGTACTCGATCTGGACACCGCACACGATCTCGCCGTACGCGCCGAGAAAGCGGCCTCCTGCGGGGACCGCGCCCAGGCCCGCCGCCTCTACAACCACGCGCTCGACCTCTGGGACGGCGAAGCCCTCGCCCACGTCCCCGGCCCCTACGCCGAGACCCACCGCGCCCGCCTGGAGGAATGGCGCCTCGGTCTGCTCGAACACCGCCTGGATCTGGACCTCCAGACCGGCAGCCACGCCGAAGCCGTCAGCGAGCTCACCGCGCTCACCGCCGCACACCCGCTGCGCGAACGCCTGCGCGAGCTGCTGATGCTCGCGCTCTACCGCAGCGGCCGCCAGGCCGAGGCCCTCGCCGTCTACGCCGACACCCGGCGCCTCCTCGCCGACGAACTCGGCGTCGACCCGCGCCCCGAACTCGCCGAACTGCAACAGCGCATCCTCGAAGCCGACGAGGAGCTCGCCTACCAGGCCGACGCGCCCATCACCGCCGCCGCGCCCACCTTCACCCGGCCCGCCCAGCTTCCGGCCACCGTGGCCGACTTCACCGGGCGCGCCTCCTTCGTCGCGGAACTCAGCGATCAACTCGCCGAGGCCGACGGGACCGTCATGGCCGTCTCCGCCGTCGCCGGCATCGGCGGCGTCGGCAAGACCACCCTGGCCATCCACGTCGCGCACGGTGCCGCCGACCGCTTCCCCGACGGCCAGCTCTACGTCGACCTCCAGGGAGCGGGAGCCTCACCCGCTGAACCCAGCGCCGTGCTCGGCTCGTTCCTGCGCGCCCTGGGCACCCCGGACTCCGACATACCGGAGAAGCTGGAGGACCGTTCCGCGCTCTTCCGCTCCCTCCTCGCCGGCCGGCGCATCCTCACGCTGCTGGACAACGCGCACGACGCCGCACAGGTCCGTCCGCTGCTTCCCGGCACCGGCAGCTGCGCCGCCCTCATCACCAGCCGCGCACGCATGGTCGACCTGGCCGGAGCCCACCTCGTCGACCTCGACGTCATGAGCCCCGAAGAGGCCATGGCCCTCTTCAGCCGCATCGTCGGCGCCGAACGCGTCGCCGCCGAGCGCAAAGCCGCCATGGACACCGTCGCCGCCTGCGGATTCCTGCCGCTCGCCATCAGGATCGCCGCCGCACGGCTCGCCTCACGCCGCACCTGGACGGTCGCCACGCTCTCGTCCAAACTCGCCGACGAGCGCCGCCGCCTCGACGAACTCCAGGCCGGCGACCTCGCCGTGAAGGCCACCTTCGAACTCGGCTACGGCCAGCTGGACAGCGAACAGGCCCGAGCCTTCCGGCTCCTCGGGCTGACGGACGGGCCGGACGTCTCCGTCCCCGCCGCCGCAGCTGTGCTCGGCATCACGCACGACGAGGCCGAGGACCTGCTGGAGTCGCTCGTCGACACCTCGCTGCTGGAGTCCGCGGCGCCCGGCCGGTACCGGTTCCATGACCTCGTCCGCCTGTTCGCCCGTGCGTGCGCGGAGCGGGACGAGCAGCCGCCGGCCGTCCGGACGGCGGCGCTGGAGCGGCTCCTGGACTTCTATCTGTCCACAGCTGCCCGCATGTTCGCCATCAACCGCGCGGGCGACCGCACCGTCGACCATCTCGCCCGGGTGTCCGGCCAGGGCCTCGAATTCACCGACTGGAACGCGTCCGTCGACTGGCTCTTCGCCGAGGCCGACTGCCTGCTCTCCTGCGTCAAGCAGTCCGCGGCCACGGAATCCCGGCGCAAGGCCGCCGACCTGCTCATCGCGGCCAAGGACCTCGCCGACTCCGGCATCCACTCGCTGCGCTACGAACAGTCGGCCACAGCTGTGCGGGACGCCGCCATCGACGCCGGGGACAAGGTCACCGAGGCCCGTGCACGGCTCATGCTGACGCACACCTACACCGTCGCCGGCCGCTTCCCCCTGGCGGAGGCCGAGGCGCAGCAGGCCCTCGACCTCGCCCGGGCGACCGGGGACCCGCTGGCGAGCAGCTACGCACCCAACGACCTCGGCATCATCAAGACCTACCAGGGCAGCTTCCAGGAGGCCGAGGTGCACCTGGGGCACGCCGTGGCGGCCTTCCGCGAGGACGGCAACCTGCCGAGCGAGGCCAGCGCGCTGTGCAACCTCTCGCGCGTGCACGCCGCGCTCGGGCAGCACTCCGAGGCGATCGAGCTGGCGCAGCAAGGTCTGGCCATCTACCAGAAGATGGGCAGCACCATCCGCATGGCCAACGCGCGCTACACCTTCGGCTGCGCACTGGCCCGCGCCGGGCGCACCCAGGAGGGGCTGGCGGAACTGGAGCGCGCCCGGGCCCTGTTCCACGAGACCCGGCAGATGCGCTGGGAGGGCGTGACACATTTCCGGATCGCGGAGGCCCTGCTCATGCGGGGCGAGGCGGGCCGGGCCGCTTCCCACGCCGAACAGGCCCTGGCCCTGCGCGCGATCGGGGGCGAGTGGCGGCGTGGCACCGTCCTCGTCGCCCTCGGGAAGGCCCTCGCTGAGGTCGGCCAGGCCGGCCGCTCCGAGGCGTGCTGGAACGAGGCGCTGAGCATCTTCGAGGAACTCGGCTCCGTGGAGGCGGAGGAAGTGCGCGCGCTGCTCACCACGCTGACGCACTGAACCGCCGGCGGGCGCTCCCGCCGGTCGAGGACCAGGTCAAACGCCTGTTCATCGTTCGTTTATCGCCTTCGGCCATGCTCTTCTCATCGGCCCGTCGCGTCGGGGGGCAGGCGGGCCGACGTCAGGGGGGAAACCGTCGCCTCTTATGGTGAGCGGTCCGACGCGCCCGTCCGGCGGCCCACGGGGGAGCCGCTGGGCGGGCACTTGCCCAACAGGCCGAACCAAGGAGCAAGCCACCATGGCCACCGAGGAAAAGACCAAGAAGGCCAAGCGCAAGAACGACGACCTGACCACCACCGAGAACCACGGTTCGAGTGTCGACCTCGGCACGCAGGAGAACCATGGTTCGACCCCTCCGAGCGTGCTGGATGAGAACCACGGTTCGAGCGAGCCGGTGAAGTAACCAGCCGCCCGGAGAAAGATGTGGGCCGCGGCCGACGGCAAAGAGGGGGTGCCGTCGCCCGCGGCCCACTCGTGTGCGTACACGGAGTGGGTGGGCATCACCCAAGGGGGCGTTGTGCTCCACCGGGCTGGAATTCCCGGTTCCGTACTGCGCCGGACGACAGAATGACCGTTCCCTACTCGGAGGAGCCACAGTGACCTCTCGGAAATCCCTTCTCGCGGCCTGCTTCCTCGCCGGGGCCGTGCTCGCCGGCGCGTCGGCGCCCGCGCTGGCCCAGGACAGCGCCACCTCCTCGCCCGCGGACAACCACAGTTCGTCCGTGACGGCCGACGCCGGGGGCACCACCGTCTCCGTCAGAGACGACAACCACTCCAGCTCCAGCTGAAGCCGGCACCGACCCGGGGCCCGCCACCACCCGTGAGGTGGCGGGCCCCGCTTCCTGAGCGGCCCCGGCACGACGTCTCGACATGACGTCTCGACATGACGCTCTCCTCCACGGACCGACGACCTCCCCCGCCCCGACACGGCGCGCACGGGACATCCGCCTCAACACCGGCCCCGCTCGCCCTGTTCCGGCCCGGGCGCGCGGTCGGCCCCGGCGCGCCGGTGGGTGCGCTCCTCCGCCGCGCATCTCCTTACGCGGGCCCCGGAGAGGCATCCCACCGGACGGACCGCGGCCGCGCGGACGAGCGCCGCACAACTGTCACCCGTGCCGGTGGCCCTTCTCCCGCAGCTGTGTCTTGACCACCTTTCCGCTCGCGTTGCGCGGCAGTTCGCGGACGAACTCGACCTCCTGGGGCACCTTGTAGTTGGCCATCTCGCGCCGTGCCCAGGCGATGAGTTCCTCAGCTGTGACGCCCGCCCCGGCCCGGCGCACGGCATACGCCTTGCCGGCCTCGCCCAGCCGCGGGTGCGGGACGCCGACGACGGCCACCTCGGTGATGTCCGGGTGCCGGGCCAGCAGTTGCTCGATCTCGGCGGGGTAGGCGTTGAAGCCGCCGACGATGAACATGTCCTTGAGCCGGTCGGTGATGCGCAGATTGCCCTCGCCGTCCAACACGCCCACGTCGCCGGTACGCAGCCATCCGTCGGCGGTGAACGCCTCTGCTGTGGCCTCCGGTTCCTCGAAGTAGCCGGTCATGACGTGGTAGCCGCGCACCAGGACCTCGCCGGGCTCCCCCGGCGGCAGCGGGGCGCCGTCGGGGCCCACGGTCCGCACCTCGGTACCGGGGATCGCCCGGCCGGATGTTCCGGCGACGACCTCGGGCGGATCTCCTCGGCGGCACATGGTGACGGTCCCGCAGGCTTCCGTGAGCCCGTACGCGGTCACCACGTCGCGCACGCCGAGTTCGCCGCGCAGCCGCTCGACGAGCGTGAGCGGGACGACGGCGGCACCGGTGACCACCAGGCGCAGCGCCGAGAGGTCGTACGTGCGGCGCGCGGGGTGGTCCAGGAGCGCCTGGTGCAGGTTGGGCGGCCCGGGCAGCACGCTGACCCGTTCCGTCGCCAGATGGGCGAGGGCGGTCTCCGCGCTGAAGACGGGCTGGGGGATCATCGTCGCGCCGCGCAGCAGACAGGCGATGATCCCGGCCTTGTACCCGAAGGTGTGGAAGAACGGGTTGACGATGAGGTAGCGGTCGTCCGCGTCCAGTCCGGCGAGTGCGCTCCAGGTGCGGTACACGCGCAGGGTCTGGCCGTGGGTGACGACGGCCCCCTTGGGGTGGCCCGTGGTGCCCGAGGTGAAGGTGATGTCGGAGGGCGTGTCGGCGGTGACGGCGCCCGCGCGGCGGCGTACGCGTGCGGCGGGTGTCCCGTCGCCGGCGTCGAGGAAGTCGGGCCAGCTGCGGAAGCCGGCGGGTGCGTCGTGGGCGAGGACCACCACGTCCCGCAGATGCGGAAGTCCCGGCAGCGGCCCCTCCCCGTCGCCCTCGGCCGTCGCGCGGCGCAGGGAGGCGACGTAGGACGTGCCGAGGAAGGTCCCGGTGACGAACAGCAGCCGGGCCCGGGTGCGGCGCAGCACATAGGCCGCTTCCGCGCCCTTGAAGCGGGTGTTGAGCGGCACCAGGACGGCCCCCGCCGTGACGGCGCCGAGGGCCGAGACGATCCAGTCGAGGGTGTTCGGCGCCCACACGGCCACCCGGTCGCCGGGTTCGACTCCCGTGGCGATGCAGGCGGCCGCCGCCCGTTCCACACGTGCGGCCAGCTCCCTCCAGTCGATACGGGTGCGTCCCTCGACGACGGCCTCGCGGGCGCCGTACCGGTCGGCGGCGTACCGCACGAGCTGCGGGACGGTGCACAGCTGTGCAAGCGATACCTCGTCCCCTGCCGCATCCGCCGCGGGGGGCGACAGCTGTGCGGACACGGATCCGGTGCCGCCGGTTCCGGAACGGGCCGCCGCCGGTGCGCCGTCCGCCGCCAACGTCCCCTCGTCCGGCGGTGGTTCGGCGGCTGCCGCCGGTCGTGCCGCACCCTCGGGGCCTCTCACCGCCGAGGTGCCGTGCCGTGCCGCCCCCGTGCCCGTCCCGGCGCCGGACGGCGGTTCCGGTGGTGTGTCCGTGGTGTTCACCCGGCCTCCTTCGTCCGCTGCTGCGCGCGGGCCGCCGGGGCGCGTCGGTGCCGTCCCGGGACGAACTGCTCCTCCCGCACTAGCTGACTACCCGTCAGATTAGCTGTAGCCTCGCGCACTGTCAGCGGCCGTGCACCCGCGACGCGGGCTCCGGACGCGCGAGAGATGCCCGACGGACGGACCACACCGGAGGTATCCGATGAAGGACGCCGCAGCGATCGTCGGCATCGGCCAGACGCCGTTCGCCAAACACCTGCCCGAAGCCGAGAAGACCCTGGCCTGCCGCGCCGTGCTCGACGCGCTCGACGACGCGGGCATAGCACCCTCGGAGGTGGACGCCTTCGCCTCGTACACGATGGAGGAGACCGAGGAGGTGGAGGTCGCCAAGGCCATCGGCGCCGGCGATGTGACGTTCTTCTCCAAGGTCGGTTACGGGGGCGGCGGTTCGTGCGCCACCGTGGCGCACCTCGCCGCCGCGATCGCCACCGGCCAGGCGACCGTCGGCGTCGCCTGGCGCTCCCGCAAGCGCGGCTCGGGAGCGCGCCCGTGGCGCAACACACAGCAACAGCTGCCGACGCCCGCGCAGTGGACCCGGCCCTTCGGTCTGCTGCGCCCGGTGGACGAGATCGCCATGCTGACCCGCCGCTACATGCACGAATTCGGCGTCAGCCGCGACCACTTGTTCAACGTCGCGCTGGCCTGCCGCAACCGCGCCAACCAGAACCCGGCCGCGATGATGTACGAACGCCCCCTGACGCGCGAGATGTACATGACGGCACGGTGGATCAGCGAACCGCTGTGCCTGTACGACAACTGCCTGGAGACCGACGGTGCGCTCGCCTGCGTCGTCGTCTCCGCCGACCGTGCCCGCGACTGCCGCCGGCGTCCCGTGCTCGTCCACTCCGCGGCGCAGGGGATGCCGGCCCAGCACCACGGCATGGTCAACTACTGGTGCGACGACCCGCTGGAGGGCCCGGCCTGGACGGCGGCACGCCGGCTCTGGGAGGGCGCCGATCTGCGTCCACAGGATGTGGACGTCGCCCAGATCTACGACGCGTTCACCGCTCTCGTCCCGCTGTCCCTGGAGGGCTACGGCTTCTGCGGACGCGGCGAGGGCGGGGCGTTCACCGAGGGCGGGGCGCTGGAGATCGGCGGACGGCTGCCCCTCAACACCGGGGGCGGCGGCCTCAGCGAGGCGTATGTGCACGGCTTCAACCTGATCAACGAAGGCGTCCGCCAGCTGCGCGGCACCTCCACCGCCCAGGTGCCCGACGCCTCGACCTGCCTCGTCACCGCCGGCGAAGGCGTGCCCACCTCCGCACTGCTGCTGAGGAGTTGACCCATGGCGACGCATCCGAAGAGCACCCGGACATCTGTACCCGCACAGCAGACCGCGCGGAAGGACGGCGCACCGGCGGCCGGCCCGGACGCTTCCGGCCGCACCGGCGCCACGGCTTCCGGCCCACAGCTGCGCACCCAGTCCGACAACGGCCTGCTGCTGCCCGTACCGGACGAGGACGGAGCGCCGTTCTGGGAGTACGCGGCACGCGGCGAACTGCGCGTGCAGTCCTGCGCCGACTGCGGAGAGCTGCGCTTCCCGCCGCGCCCCTGCTGCCCCCGCTGCCAGTCGTTCGCGGACAGCTGGGAGCGGATGAGCGGCCGCGGCCGCATCTGGTCCTACGTACTGCCGCATCCCCCGCTGCTGCCCGCGTACGCCGAACAGGCGCCCTACAACGCCGTGCTGGTGGAGCTGTCCGAAGCCCCGGGGATCCGGCTGGCCGGCAACGTCGTCGCCGCACCGGACGCCGCCCTGGACTCCGTCGACCCGGCGAAGCTGCGCATCGGAGCGCCCGTCAAAGCCGTCTTCCACGAGATGGCCCCCGGAACGACCGTGCCGCGCTGGCTCCTGGAGCGGCCGTGACCATCCGCACCTCGACGCGGGACGGCGTCGCCACCGTGGTCCTCGACCGGCCCGAGAAGCACAACGCGCTCGACCTCGACGACGCGGCCGCCCTGGCGGACGCCTGGCGCGCGCTCCGGGCCGACCCGGCCGTGCGCGCCGCCGTGGTCACCGGCGCCGGCGGCAAGGCGTTCACCACCGGCATGGACCGCTCCGCGATGACCGGCGACGACGCCCCCGCCCAGCCGCACTCGCCCTACTCCCTCGACGACCCGCTGCTGCGCATCGGCCCCAAGGCCAACGACCTGTGGATCCCCGTCGTCGCCGCCGTCGAGGGCATGGCCTGCGGCGGAGCCTTCTATCTGCTCGGCGAGGCCGAATTCCTCGTCGCCACCGAGGAGTCCACGTTCTTCGACCCGCACACGACGTACGGCATGGTCAGCGCCTACGAGGCCATGGCCATGGCACAGCGGATGCCGCACGGCGAGGTGGCCCGGATGGCCTTGATGGGCACAGCCGAGCGGCTCTCCGGACGCCGCGCCTACGAGACGGGCCTGGTGTCCGAACTGGCTCCGCCGGGGCAGGCGCTGGAGCACGCGCTGCGGTGCGCCCGTGTGCTGGCCTCCTATCCGCCCGAGGCCGTGCAGGGCACCGTCCGCGCCCTGTGGGCCACCAAGGAGGCCGCCCGCGCCGGGGCCATGGCCCTCGCCCCGCAGCTGATCGCCCTCGGCAATCTGCCGCCCGACAGCCAGGCCACGCTCTTCGGACGGCGGGCCCGGCAGGACCGGCCACCGGTCCGGGAGAGCAGAGCGCACCCACCGGACCAGCCGGACACGGACGGCGGGAAGAGGCACAGCTGAGCGGACAACCGGGTCCGAGGCGGCCGGTGTCCGTCATCTGTGGACGCCGCGCGTGCGGCGACATCTGCGGACGGTGAGCCGACGAGGCTTCACGCTTCCCCACCGCTTCCCTGCCGTTCCCCCGGCGCGTCTTCCCTCGCGTCAGACGACCGAACGCACGACGCAGTCGGTGACCTCGTCCACCTCGGCCGGGTCGCTCATCGGCACCCGCACGCTCCTGGTGGCCTTGCCGCTCACCGTGACCGTCGCCTCACCGGTGTCGACGGTGGTGCCGGAGGAGCCGCGGAAGTCGACCGTCACCGTGTACGTGCGGCTGCCGGCGGAGGGATTGCGCACCTGCACGGTCGCGCGGGGCTCCCCCGTGCTCCCCGCGCACCGGGTGACGGTGCCCTTGGCGGAGCTGCCCGAACCGGGTGAGCTGCTGGCGGACCCGGACGAACCGGTGCCGGAGTGGTACCGGTTGCCGCGGCGGTAGCCGTCCCGGTACCCGTCGTCGTAGCTGCCGGAGGAGCCGCTGCCGAAGTCGCTGTCCGAGCTGCCGGAGCCGCTGCTGTGGCTGCTGGAACTCTTGCTGCTGCACCCGCCCCCGCCGCCGGACGAGTGGCTCCTGCCGCCGCCCGAGGAGCCCTTGCCGCCGGAGCCGCGCGCGGGACTGAACCCGCTGAGCGCGAGCAGCACCACCGCGACCGCGGTGAGCAGCTTGATGTGGCGACTCCGGTTCATGCCATCCCCCTGTGGTCGACTGCCAGTGTCTTGTCGCGTTCAGCACAAGCGACATCACCGGGCGGAGACGTCACGGAACGCCGAGAGGTTCCCCTGCCGGGGCACCTCCTCGAACGGATCGGGGCCCGGCGGCTTCCGATGGCGGGTGCCCGGGCCCCGGCGTAGCGTCGGAAACGGATCACGCACCCGTACGGCGCGGTGACCGGCGCCGGAAAGCGAGGCGACAGGAATGATCCGGAACCTTCTCGGGTCGCTGCTCGCCCTCATCGGAGCGGCGGCTGTCGTATGGAGCCCCTTCCGTCCGTGGTACGACGGCCGCCTCGGGCGTGATTTCCGCCTCGACCAGCTCTTCGAGCCGGGCGGCATCACGGGCTCCGCCGCCGGACTCCTCACCGGCCTCTTCCTGGTGATGCTGGCCGCGGCCGTGGTGACGGTGCTGGGCGTCCTGATCCGCTCGCGGTATCTGCTGACGGTCGCCGGTGTCCTGGCGCTCGGCTTCACCATTCTGTGGATGGTCCGGCAGGGCCAGGCAGCAGGCGATCTGTCCGTCGACGGCGCCGGGAACGGGCTCGGGCTCGGCACCGCCCTCGCGTTCGGCGGCAGCCTCCTCCTGCTGCTCGCCGCAGCCGTCATGAGCGGCCACCGGACGGCCGCCCGACGGCGCTCCCAGCGGCTCGACACCGAGCGCGGCGAACAGCGCGTCTACGAGCCGTACGGCGAAGTGCCGCACCCCGGCGAGCCGTACACCCCGCAGCCGCCGCCCGGAGAGCCCTACCCCCCGGCTCCCGCCACACCTCCGTCCGGTCCGTACGGCGGCCCCCGCCCCGGTGAGCAGCCGTACGGCGCCGAGCCCCGCCCTGGGGAGCCCTACGGCACCGGAACGCAGCAGAACGCCGCCTACCGCCCCGCGCCCCCGCCGGAGGATCCCTACGGCACGACGGCGGGCGCGCCCCACGGGACCGGGCCGCAGCAGACCGCGCCCTACCGTCCCGTGCCCCAGTCGGCCGAGCCCTGGGGCGCCCGCCCTGCGGAGTCCCCGGCCGCAGGACCGCACGGCTCCGCCCCGCGGCCGGGGGACCCCTACGACACCGAGCACCGCCCCGGCGAGCCCTACGGCACACCGCCCGAGGGCACCCCGGCCTACGGCGCTCCGTCCGGGCCCGCCCCGTCCTACAGCACCCGTCAGAGCCTTTCCTGGCCCTACGGCAGCCGGCCGGAGCCCGCCCCGCCCCACGGCCCGGAGACCGGCCCCGGTGAACGCCCGGGAGGTGCGGGGGAGGCCGGGCAGCCGGCCGCACCGGCGGACCGGCCGCCCCGGCCCGTCCCACCGTCCGCCGCCGTGCCCTACGGCAGGGAGCCCCGGCCCACCGTCACCGGGCCGGCAGCCTGGCCCCGGGCGACGTCCGGCACCGAGCCGGAGACTCCGGCCGAGATCACCCAACAGCTGCCCCCGGTTCCCCCGCCGCCCCCGTACAGCCCGGAAGAGGCCCGCGCGGCACAGCAGCGGCCGGAAGGCGAACGTCCGGGCCGCCAGGAGGGCGAGGAGACCGGCGTGCTCCGACGACTCCGGCACCGGCACCACGACGACAGCGGGACGGGCGAACAGGACGGACAGAGCGGCGGGGGAGGCGCGGGCAGGAACGCGGCATAGCGGCCCCGCCGGGCGTCCGGCAGAGACGCGGAAGCACGCCGACGCGGCAGCCACGAACGCGCATGCCACAGCCCCGAGTCCACCGGAGCAGGTGCGCGCAATCCGGCCGGGCAGTGGCCGCGATGGGCCGAACTCACGTAGCTGGGAACGAGGCTCGTCCCACCCCCAGGGGGAAACTCGCGCAGCTGGTGTCGGTCTTCGCCCCGCCACAGACTGAACTCGCCCAGCTGGCAACGGAAAACACGTCACCGACAAGAGCACACGCAGCCGAGGCGGCACGAAGAGGAAGAGGCTCGCAGCCGGAACGGCACACACAGCCGAGCGGAGAACTCGCGCCGCCGCAGACAGAGCTGCGCGCGGAACTCACCCGGCTGACGCGGGCATCACGTCGTCGGGCGCGACTGGCCGGTGCCCTTCGCGGCGTCCAGCGCGTACACGCAGCGGTCCTTGCTACAGGCGTACACCACGCCGCCGACCACCACCGGCGAGCCGGTCACCTCGCCGCCCGTGGCCAGCTTCCAGCGCAGCTGTCCGCCGACCGCGTCCACGGTGTACAGACAGTGGTCGGCCGACCCGAAGTGCACCCGGCCGTCCGCGACGACGGGCGCACCGACCACATCAGCGCCGGTGGCGAACCGCCAGCGCGGGGTTCCGCTCACCGCGTCGAGCGTGTAGACGGCGCTTCCGCTGCCGAGGTGCACCAACCCGTCGGCGGTGACGACGGGTTCGCCGGAGTGCCGTGCCTCGGTCGCGATGCGCCATCTGTCGTGGCCGTTGCCGGTGTCGAGCGCGTAGACGGTGCCGAGGTAGTCCGCGAGGTAGATGCCGCCGCCGGTGACGCCGGGACCGGGGACGAAAGCCGGCGGGCACAGGAAGGCGGCGGGGGCGTCGAAGCGCCACCGTTCCGCGCCCGTGGCACCGTCCAGCGCGAACACCCGTGAACCGGCGCACACATAGGCGACGCCGTCCTCCGCGACGGTCACCCGGACCGGCACGCCGCCGGTCGCGGAGACGTCCCCGACCGGGTACGACCACCGCTCGGCGCCCGTCCGGGCGTCCAGCGCGTACAGCCGGCCGTCCGCCCACAGATGGACGGCGCCGCCCGCGATGACCGGGCCGCCCTCGGGCGTCTCGAAGTCGGTCTGGGCGCCGCTCAGTTCCCACAGCTTCTCGCCGGTGGCGGCCTCCCACGCCTGGACTCCGCCGCCACGCGTACCGGTGACGACCGTGCCCCGGTCGACCTGGAGCGCGTACACCCAGCCGTCCGTCGCGAGCCGCCAGCGCTCGGAGCCGTCCCGGGCGTCGAGCGCGTACAGGCTCGGGCCGTCGGAGGCGTGCACCCTTCCACCGGAGACGGCCATCGACCAGGCGACCTCGCGGGTCTTGAACTGCCTGCGACCGCTGGTCACATCCAGCGCGTGCACCTCGAACGAGGTCACGTACACGAGGTCGTCCGCGACGACCGGGGAGCCCCACACGTCGTTCGACATCCGGAAGCGCCAGGGCCGCCAGCGCTGCCCGGCGCCACCGCCCGCAGCGTGCGCCCCCGAAGGGCCGCCGGACGCCCGGGAAGGCGCGGCGGAGGACTGCGGGGACGGCGCCGAGGACGCCGGGGCCCCCGCGGACGGCGGGGACGCGGGGGACGGCGCAGGCGCGGCCGGTACCGCCGGGCCGGTCCGGGGCGGGCCCTGCGGCGGCGGGGCGTGCGGTGCGGGCGGCGCCGGGGGCGCGGCCGGGAACGGGCCGCCGGCCCCGGTGGCGGGCGCCGACGGCGGTTGGTGCAGCGCGTGCGCGCCGGGCGCGTGCGCCGCTCCGTCGGCGCGGGCAGCGGCCGGGCCGGGGCCGGTGAGGGAGATCCCGTGCGGCGGTGACTGCGGCGCGCCGGCCGCGGGCGGGCCCGGTGCGGCGTGCGCCGGGGGCTCGCCCTGTGCCGGGAGTCCGCCGCCGTGCCCGGGGCTCGCGGCGTGCCGCGGCCCGGAGCCGGAGCGCGCCGGGGCCCCGGAGGGGGACGCGGACGCCGACGGCGGTGCCGCGGGCGGCGGCAGGGGCGCACCGGACGGGCCCGAACCGTCGTACGAGGGGCTCTGCTCGGGCGGCCGGGGCGGAGCGGCCGACGACGGGGCCGGGGCCGACTGCGTGCCCTCCGGGGGCCGTACCCAGCCCGAGGTGGGGTTCGCTCCGGTGCCCCGGCCCGTCTCGTCGGGGCGGCGGGGCCCGGGGCCGATCTGGACCTGCGATCCGGGCAGCCGGACGGGGCCGCCGTCGGGGCTGCCCGGCTGCGAGGCGGGGCGGGAGACGACGGGCGGGGCTCCGGTCCCCGGGCCCGGGGTGCCCTGGGCGCCCGGACCCGTCGAGGCGGGACGCCCGGGGCTGCCGAGCGCGGCGGGGCCGCCGGGGCCCGCGGAGAAGCCGTGTTCCCACTCCGGGGCGGGCGTACCGACGGGCGGCGCCGCCCCGGAGGGCACGGCTTCCGGGTGGGAGCCGTCGGCCCGCGCGAACCGGTCGTCCGGGCCGGTTCCCGCGGCGCGCTGGTCGCCGGGCGCCGGTGCGGGACCGGCGGGGCCCGAGCCGGCCCCGTCCTGGGCGGGGGCGTCCGTCCGGGGCAGCCGCGGGGCGCCCCGGCCGCTGCCCCTGCGGCGTTCGATCAGTGCGACAGCTGTGCTCGGAAGCCAGGCGGACACCGTCCCGCTGTCGTCGCTGCCGGCCCCGAACAGATGCGGGGCCAGCTGTGCCTGGAGATCGGCCGGGGTGGGGCGCTCCTCCGCGTTCATCCGCATACAGGACTCGATCAGAGGGCGCAGCGCGTCCGGCAGACCTTCGAGGTCGGGGCCTTCACGCAGCAGCATGAAGACCGTCTCGACGGGGTTCGCCCCGTGGAAGGGCGCATGGCCGGTGGCGGCGAACACGAGCGTGGACGCCAGCGAGAAGATGTCGCTCGCGCCCGTCACGCTGCGTGAGTCGCGGGCCTGCTCGGGCGACATGTAGGCGGGCGTGCCCACGGCGACGTTCGTCATCGTCAGCCGGGTGTTGGAGACGCCGGAGGCGATACCGAAGTCGATGACCCGCGGCCCGTCCTCGACGACCAGCACATTGGACGGCTTCAGATCGCGGTGCACCAGGCCGGCGCCGTGGATGGACTGCAACGCTTCCGCGACCCCGGCCGCGACCCAGCGCACCGCCTGAACGGGCAGCGGGCCGCACTCGTTCACTATTTCCTCAAGGGAGGGAGAGGGCACATATGCGGTGGCGAGCCACGGGATGGCGGCACGCGGATCGGCGTCGACCACCGCAGCTGTGTAGAAGCCGCTCACCGCGCGTGCCGCCTCGACCTCGCGCGTGAACCGCACCCGGAACAGCTGGTCCTCGGCGAGCTCGGTCCGCACCGTCTTGATCGCCACGCGCCGGCCGGAGGCCGAGCGCGCCAGGTAGACCAGCCCCATGCCGCCGGCGCCGAGGCGGCCGAGCACCTCGAACTGGCCGATCCGCCGCGGATCGTGCTGCGTCAGCTGCTCCACCACTTGCCTGCCACCTCCCCGTAGGGGCTGTACGACGTTGTTCCGCCCCGTGCAGCCTCTCACTGCCGTGCCGGACCTGCGGTCCAGAGGCCGATTCTTCCTGGCGAAGGCGCCGGTTGCGAACCCGGGGGCGGCCCGGAAGTGTCACCGGCGCCCGGCGAACGCCTACATTCGGGCAGAAGACCGCTATTCCTTCCCTGTCAGGCTTCGCCCGCGTTCCCCGGACGGGGCGCCACGAGGCCCTTCGCGCGCGGGCCCGCCCGTTCCCGGCGTCCGCCGGGGAGAGCCGCCGCGGGGCCTCGCGCACTACCGCCGCACCGCCTCACCACGGCGATTTCCGGCCAGCCGGATCCGGCCTCCGGCGAGGGCCGACGAGCGCCCGTGGAGGCGTCCCGGAAGGGGTGCACCCCATTTGCCCGCGACGAATAGCGGGCAGTTCACCCCTCGGTAAGCTGACGGCATGACAGGACAAGTTCGAACCGTCGACGGCCGGGTGGCCGGACGCCGCGGTCAGGCGACGCGGCAGAAGTTGCTCGACTGCCTCAGCGAGATGCTCAGCTCGTCGCCGTACCGCGACGTCAAGGTCATCGACGTCGCACGGAAGGCGGGCACGTCCCCGGCGACCTTCTACCAGTACTTCCCCGATGTCGAAGGCGCCGTCCTGGAGATCGCCAACGCCATGGCGCAGGAAGGCGAACAGCTGACGGGACTGGTCGAAGGACGCTCCTGGGTGGGCAAGGCGGGGCGGCAGACCGCCGAGGACCTGGTCGAGGGATTCCTGTCCTTCTGGCGCAAGAACGACGCCATCTTGCGCGTCGTCGACCTGGGTGCCGCCGAAGGGGACAAGCGCTTCTACAAGATCCGCATGAAGATCCTCAACTCGGTGAACAACTCCCTTGCGGACTCGATCAAGGAGCTCCAGTCCAAGGGCAAGGTCGACAAGGACATCAACCCCATGGCCGTGGCGGGCTCCCTCGTCGCGATGCTGGCCTCCGTCGCCGGGCACCAGAAGGGCTTCCAGTCCTGGGGTGTCAAACAGGCCGAACTCAAGCCGAGCCTCGCCCTCCTCGTCCACATGGGCGTGACGGGCAAGAAGCCCCCCAAGTAACCCGCAGACACGGCGTTCCCCGACCGCTGTCCGCCCTGCCGGCGCGGTCCCCACCACGACGTTCCAGCACACCCCGGTCCGCGACGCACCGGCCGAACTGCCGCCGGACGCACCTGATCAGACCCGGGCCCGCCCTCCGTGGGAGCGCGCCCCCGGTTCACCGCGCGGCGGGTGTTCCCCGCGGCGCACGAGGTCCTCCTCCGCCGGCTGCCACACCTCGGCCACCGTTTTCTTCCGCAGCTGTGGCGTTCTCTTCCCCAGCTGAGCCGGTGAACAGCCCGGCCACTCCGGCCGCACGGGACCGCAGCCCGTGCACGGGGCCGAAGAGCGCCTCACTCCCCGCCGCACGCCCGAAGTACAGCTGTGCCGCGTCCTCTTCGCCGACGCCCCCTTCCTCGTGCAGCTGCACCGCCTCCCCCGCCGCCAGACGCAGCACCTCCAGCCCGTGCGCCAGCGCCGTCCCGCTCGCCGCACCCGCCTCGGCCGTGCCCGCGTCCACCGCCCACGCCGCGTGGTGCGCCGCCGAACGGGCCGCCCGCACCTGGACGTGGACCTCGGCCAGCCGGTGCCGTACGGCGGCGAACGGCCCCGCGGGCCCGTCTCCCCGTTCCCCGGAGCCCACCCGGCGCACCGCACGGTTCAGGGCGCCCTCGGCCGCTCCCACGGCCTCCGCCGCCAGCACGGCCGCCACCCGGTGCCCGGCACCCGCCAGGGCCCCGCGCACGTCCTCGCCTCCCACAGTGTCTCCGGGGTCTCCGGGGTCCCCGCCGTTCCCGACGGTGTCCGCACCGAGCAACTCACCTGCCACGTCCCGCATTTCGAGACGGGCCAGCGGGCGCGTCTCGTCGAGCGCCTCCTGCCGCCGCCGGACCAGGCCGGGGGCGTCGCCGTCGACGAGGAACAGCAGCGTGCGGCTGCGGACGAAACCGCCCGCGTGCGCGGCGACCAGCAGCAGCCCCGCGCTGTGCCCGTCGAGCACCTGGGCGCACTCGCCGTACAGGCGCCACTCCCCGCCGTCGCGGACGGCCTGGACCCCGCCGGCCCGGCCGCCTCCGGCCCAGTCGCCGGAACCGCCCGCTGCCTGCGGAAGATGCGCGGGCGGCGGATCGAGCAGGCCGAGCGCGACGGGCAGCGACCCGGACGGCACGGCGAATGCCGCGGTCAGCTCGCCCGAGGCGAGCCGCGGCAACAGCCGCGCGCGCTGGGTGTCGCTGCCCAGCCCGTCGATGAGCGGTGCGGCCAGCACAGCTGTGGCCAGCAGCGGTGACGGGAGCAGCGCCCGTCCGGTCTCCTGTAGGGCGAGGGCGAGCTCCGTGGCACCCCGGCCCGCACCGCCGTACCGCTCGGGCAGCGTGAGCCCGGGGAGCCCGGGGCGCTGCGCGAGCGCCTGCCATAGCGCCGTGTCGTATCCCGGTCCGGTCCGCGTCGCGGACCTCACCTCGTCGGGGCCGCACCGGTGTGCGAGCTGTGCCCGCACCGTGCGGCGGATGGCGTCCTGTTCCTCGGAGAGCGCGGTGTCCATGACGGGCTCGACCCCCTCGTAACTGACGGGGCGTCATATTAAGGAGAGGGGGCACAGATGCCCAGAGGTGCGACCGGAGAGCCCGGCCACAGTGAGCCGCCGCACGGGCGGGCGTACCACCGTTTCCTTCGCCATCTGTACGCGTCCGCATAACTGACGTACCGTCAGTTCCATGGATTCCGTCGCCACCGGACCGCTTTCCACCTCAGCTGCACCGTCCGGCACCCGTGGGCCCAGCAGGGGCGGACGAGGCGTCGTCGTCGCCGGTGTGGCACTCTCCGACGTCGGCAGGGTCGACGAGGCGACGCCCTACACCCTGCACGCGCAGGCGGCCCGCAGGGCGCTCGCCGACTCCGGCCTCGACCGCTCCGTCATCGACGGCCTCGCCTCGACGGGGCTGGGCACGCTGGCCCCGGTGGAGGTCGCGGACCATCTGGGGCTGCGTCCGCAGTGGGTGGACTCGACCTCGGTCGGCGGCTCCACCTGGGAGGTGATGGCCGCGCACGCGGCCGACGCGATCGCGGCCGGCCATGCGAACGCCGTGCTGCTGGTCTACGGTTCGACCGCCCGCGCGGACATCAAGGCGGGCCGCCGCACCTCGGACCTCTCGTTCGGCGCGCGTGGGCCGCTCCAGTTCGAGGTGCCGTACGGGCACACGCTCATCGCCAAGTACGCGATGGCCGCCCGACGCCATATGCACGAGTACGGCACCACGCAGGAACAGCTGGCGCAGATCGCGGTGCAGGCCCGCGCGAACGCCGCGAGCAACCCGGAGGCCATGTACCGCTCCCCGATCACCGTGGACGAGGTGCTGTCCGGGCCGGTGATCGCCGATCCGTTCACCAAACTGCACTGCTGCATACGCTCCGACGGCGGCTGCGCGGTACTGCTCGCCGCCGAGGACCTGGTGCCCGACCTGGCCGTACCGCCGGTCCGGGTGCTGGGCACCGGAACGGCTCTCTCGCACGCGGCCATGTCCGAGTGGGAGGACTTCACGGTCTCCCCCGCTGCCGTGTCGGGCCGGGCCGCCTTCCAGCAGGCGGGGGTCGCGCCGGAAGACATCGATCTCGCGCAGCTGTACGACGCGTTCACGTACATGACGCTGGTGACGCTGGAAGACCTCGGCTTCTGTGCCAAGGGAGAAGGCGGCGCCTTCGTCGAGGGCGGCCGGCTGCTGCGGGACGGGGAGCTGCCGGTGAACACCGACGGTGGCGGTCTGTCCGCCTGCCACCCGGGGATGCGCGGACTGTTCCTGCTCGTCGAGGCGGTACGGCAGTTGCGCGGCGAGGCCGGGGAGGGACGGCAGGTGCGGCGGGCCGACGGGTCGCTCCCCGAGCTGGCGGTGGCCTCCGGCACCGGGGGATGGTTCTGCTCCTCCGGGACCGTCGTACTGGCCCGCGACTGACGGCTCCGGCGGCGCCGGACGGCACAGGGCGTCTCTCAGGGCCGTCGGACGGCTCTGGGAGACGCCGTGCGCGTCAGCGGGGCACCGGCCGGCTCACAGGAGCCGGTACATGATGTGCAGCCCCACGAAACCGTGTTCGGGGTGCTCGAAGCCCTCGTGCAGCGTGCCGACGATGTCGAAGCCGAGCGACTTCCACAGGGCGACCGCGCGGGTGTTGGTCTCCACGACGGCGTTGAACTGCATGGCGCGGTAGCCGTCCTGACGGGCGAGCCGCAGGACATGCTCCCCGAGCGCCCGGCCGACGCCCTTGCGTCCGCTGTCCGGGTCGACCATGAAGCTGGCGTTGGCGATGTGTGCGCCGCGCCCCATGTGGTTGGGGCCCATCTTGGCGGAGCCGAGGACCGTGCCGTCCTCGTCGACGGCCACGAGCGTGCGCCCCGGCGGCTCCTGCATCCACAGGCCGCGGCCGGCCGCCTCGTCCAGGTCCTGCGGGTAGGTGTACGTCTCTCCCGCGGCGACGATGGTCCGGAAGAAGGGCCAGATGGCCGGCCAGTCGTCCGCTGTGGCCTCTCGTATGCGCATGCGCTCAGCATGCGCCACGCGCCCGCGGGGCCGCCAACGGGTTACCGCACGTCGCGAGCCGTCCCCGGCGGGTTCTGCGCCCGCCCCTCGCCCGGAAGGCCGCCCGTCCTGCCGCCGTCGGCGCTCCCGGTCACGCGGGCCGGAAGACGGGTACGGCGATCTCCCCGCTGTCCGCGCCTCCGCTTCCGTCCGCCTGTGCGGCGCGGAAGGCGACCCGCAGCTCCATGCCGACGGACAACGCCCCGCGTGCGCAGTCGACGATTTCCGTCATCATCCGTGGCCCTTCGGCGAGTTCGACCACAGCTGCGACGTACGGAGTGCGTTCGTGGAACGGCGGGAGTGCGTTGCGGTGCACGACGGACCAGGTGTACAGCTGTGCCCGTCCGCTCGCCTCCTCCCACACGACGTCCTCGCTCCAGCATCTGGGGCAGAATTCGCGCGGATAGTGGTGGGCGACGCCGCACCCCTCGGCTCGGCAGCGGCGCAGCAGCAGCCGGCCGTCGGCAGCCGCCCGCCAGTACGGGGCGGTGAAGGCGTCGACGGCGGGCCGGTCGTAACGCGGACCCGCCGGAGTTCCGGTGTCCGAGGGCGGTTCCGGTGTGCGCGTCATGGTGTGTTCCCCCTCGTCCTCGCGGTGCTCGGCGTTCCCCGTCGTCATCGGAAGAGGCCCAGAAGGCCGTCCAGCGACCAGCTCTGCCAGCTTTCACAGCCCAGGGCGACGAGGGAGATGAGCGCCATCATGCTGTTCTGGCCCTGCTCCGCCCAGTCGTGGATCATCAGCACCAGGTACAGCAGGTTGAGCAGGAGCCCGCCGATGAGCGCGACCGGCGTGAGGATCCCGGCGATCAGCCCCAGCCCGAGGGCCAGTTCGGCGTACACGACGACGTGGGCCATGAGCACGGGCCGTGGCGCGACGACCGCGTCGAAGCCCTTGGTGACCGCCTTCCAGCGGTGTTTCGCGGCGACATCGGCCGCCCACGCGATGCCCGTGCCGCGCTGCAACCAGCCCTTCTTGTCCTTGTGGCGCCAGCTTCCCAGCCACCACAGGCCGAGGCCGATCCGCAGCACGGCCAGCCATTCGGCGCCGCCCAGCCAGAACGTGGCCATGCCGTCTCCCCTCGCACAGCTGAGGCAGGAAAACTCGGCCCCAGCGCGGACCTGACGCCCCGTCAGTTCAGTGGAATTGGCGACGTTGCGCAAGGGGGCTGCATCCCACGGTGACGGACGACGGGGGCGCGGAAGCCGTCGGCGCGGGTCTACCATGCCGGTCATGCCCATGACGCACACCGAGGCGGGCCGTCGTACGCCCGTCCACATACTGGGCGCGGGTCCGGGCGGGCTCGCCGTGGCCGCGGCGCTGGGTGAGCGCGGTATCGCCTCCGTCGTCCTGGAGCGTTCGGACACGGTCGGGTCCTCCTGGCGCCGGCACTACGACAGGCTGCATCTGCACACGACGCGGGCCCAGTCCTCGCTCCCCGGGCTGCCGATACCGCGGGCCTTCGGCCGCTGGGTCGCACGGGACGACATGGTGCGCTACCTGGAGACCTATGCGGCGCACCACGGGATCGAGGTGGCGACCGGCGTGGACGTCGACCGGATCGAGCGCCGGGACGGGCGGTGGGTGCTGCACGCCAACGGTGGCCGCCGCCCGACGGCCACCACGGTCGTCGTCGCCACCGGCTTCAACCACACCCCGCACCTCCCCGACTGGCCGGGCCGCGCGGACTTCACCGGACAGCTGCTGCACGCCGGCGACTACCGGTCGGCGGCGCCCTTCCGGGGCAAGGACGTACTCGTCGTCGGAGCCGGGAACACCGGGGCGGAGATCGCGGCGGACCTGGCCGAATCGGGCGCCCACGGGTGCGTCTCGCCGTGCGCACCCCGCCGCACATCGTGCGCCGCTCCACTCTCGGGTGGCCCGCACAGCGCAGCGCGATCCTGTGCCGCCGGCTGCCGGTGCGGCTGGTGGACGCGCTGGCGGCCCGGATGGCGAAGCTGTCGGTCCCCGATCTGGCGCCCCACGGGCTGCCCCGGCCGGACACCGGCCTGTACTCCCGGGTGCTGGAGGGCGCGATCCCCGTGCAGGACGTGGGGCTGATCGACGCCGTCCGCCGCGGCCGGGTCGAACCGGTCGCCGCGCTCTCGTCGTTCGAGGGGGACAAGGTGCGGCTGGCGGACGGCAGCGAGCCCGCCCCCGAGGTGGTGATCGCCGCCACCGGGTACCGGCGGGGGCTGGAACAGCTGGTGGGCCATCTGGGCGTGCTCGACGCACAGGGCCGGCCCGTGGTGCACGGCCCGCGCACCCACCCGGCGGCCCCACAGCTGCACTTCACCGGGTACTCGAACCCCATCAGCGGGACCCTGCGCGAACTGGCGCTGGACGCCCGGCGGATCGCCCGCGCCGTCGCCCGCTCCTCCGACTGACCACAGCTGTGCACGGTCACCCGTCCGCGCACAGCTGTGGGCACCCGGAGCCGGAAAGCGAGACGTGCACGACCACTTCCTGACGGGTTGTCAGTTCAGTAACCTGACGGGGTGTCAGTTCTGTAGGGCACCACCTCACGGAAGTGGGCGGGAACGATGCTCGGATCGACTCACGGCACCCTCACCACGACCCAGCGCTCCGCCCGTGTCCTGGCCTGCGGGACACGGCCGGCCGGCGGCGCGGGCACGGTGCACAGCAGAGCCGACGCGGCCGACGTGGACGTCAGCGGCCGTCCGCTGTCCGCTCCCGTCGCGGACCTGGAGCGGTTCTTCCGGCCGGAGTCGGTGGCCGTGATCGGCGCCTCGGACGCCGAGGGACGCCCCAACACCGGAATCACCCGTCAGCTGCTGAACTGGGCCGAGCGGGTCGGCGCGCGCCTGCACCCGGTGCACCCCAAGCGGGCCACGGTCTTCGGACTGCCCTGTGTGCCCTCCGTCGCCGAGCTGCCGGAAGCCGTCGACGTCGCCGTGCTGCTGGTGGGCGACCCGCTGCCGGTCATCGAGCAACTCGGCGACGCCAAGGCCCGGTTCGCCGTCGTGTTCGCCTCCGGGTTCGCCGAGACCGGCCGGGACGGTGCCGACGCGCAGCGCAGGCTCGCGGACGCCGCGGCACGCTCAGGGGTGCGGCTGCTGGGCCCCAACACCAACCTCAACGCCTTCGAACGCTTCCGCGACGACCTGGACGGCCCGTCCATCGCGCTCATCACGCAGTCGGGACACCAGGGCCGGCCCGTCTTCGCCCTCCAGGAGCTGGGCATCCGGCTCTCCCACTGGGCGCCGACCGGCAACGAGGCCGACCTGGAAGCGGCCGACTTCCTCTCCTACTTCGCCGGCTGTCCCGAGGTCGGAGCCATCGCCACCTATGTGGAAGGTTTCAAGGACGGTCGCTCCTTCCTCCTGGCGGCCGACCGCGCGGCACGCAACGGTGTGCCCGTCGTCGCGGTGAAGGTGGGCCGTACCGGGGCGGGGGCCCGTGTGGCCGCCTCGCACACCGGCAAGCTCACCGGGGCCGACGCCACGGTCGACGGCGCGCTGCGGCAGGTCGGCGTCGTCCGCGTGGACGGCCTCGACGAACTCCAGGACACCGCGGCCCTCCTCGCCCGTGCCCGCCCGCCCGTGGCCGAGGGCGTGGCCGTGTACGCCATATCCGGCGGCACGGGCGCACACGTCGCCGATCTCGCGGCCTCCGCCGGACTCGAACTGCCCGCCTTCGGGCCCGCCGAACAGGCCGCTCTGCACCAGTGGATCCCCGAGGACCTCGACGTCTCCAACCCCGTCGACAGCGGGGGCCACCCGGTGGGCGACTGGCGCGGCCGGAAGATCATCGACGCGCTGCTGTCCGATCCGCAGGTGGGCGTGCTCATCTGTCCCATCACGGGGCCGTTCCCCCCGATGAGCGACCGGCTCGCACAGGACCTGGTCGACGCGGCCGAGGAGACCGACAAACTCGTCTGCGTCATCTGGGGCTCGCCCGTCGGCACGGAGGACGCCTACCGGCAGACGCTGCTCGGCTCGTCCCGGGTGGCCACTTTCCGCACGGCGGGCAACTGCGTCCGCGCCGTACGGGCCTACCTGGACCACCACCGGTTCGTCCGCGACTACCGCTCGCCCTTCGAGGCGGCGCCCCGGACGCCGTCACCGTCCCTGCGCAAGGCACAGTCGCTGCTGCGGCCGGGGCAGCGGCTGAGCGAGCACGCCGGCAAGCAGCTGCTGCGCGCCTACGGGATCCGGGTACCGCGGGAACAGCTGTGCACGAGCGCGGCGGGCGCGGTCCGGGCGGCCGCACAGGTCGGCTATCCCGTGGTGATGAAGGCATCGGCACCGCAGCTGGCGCACAAGAGCGAGTACGGGCTGGTCCGTATCGGCCTGACCTCGGCCAGCCAGGTGCGGGACACCTACCGCGAACTGACCGAGATCGCACGCCAGGAGGACATCGCGCTGGACGGCGTCCTCGTGTGCCAGATGGTCGACCCGGGCGTGGAGACGGTGGTCGGCATGAGCCTGGACGAGGTGTTCGGCCCCACCGTGACCGTGGGGCTCGGCGGGGTGCTCGTCGAGGTGCTCCAGGACACAGCTGTGCGCGTACCCCCGTTCGGCGAGGACCAGGCCCGCTCGATGCTCGCCGAACTGCGCGGCAGCGCCCTCTTCGAGGGCGTCCGCGGCCGGCCTCCCGCAGATGTGGACGCCCTCGTGGAGGTCGTCCTGCGGGTGCAGCGGATGGCCCTCGAACTGGGCGGCGGGAGCGGCGAGGGCCTGGCCGAACTGGACATCAATCCCCTGGTGGTGCTGCCGCGCGGGCAGGGGGCCGTGGCGCTGGACGCACTGGCCGTCTGCCGGTGAACCGGCAGGGCACAGCCGCGCACCCACCCGCCCGCTCACCGAAGGAAGGAACGTCCATGAACGCCGGTACCCCGACGGCCCGTCCGGCGCCGTCCGAGCCCCGCGACGAGCCTCTGGAGAAGGTCGTCGCACACTCCGTCGGCGACGGCGTCTCCTGGATCACCCTGGACCGGCCGCACCGCCTCAACGCCCTCACACCGGCGCAGCGTGAGCGACTGATCGCGCTGCTGGGCGACGCCTCACGGGATCCCGGCGTACGTGCCGTCGTGCTGACGGGACGGGGTCGGGGCTTCTGCGCGGGCGCCGATCTCCAGGGGGCGGGGCAGGGCGCCGGAGAGCGGGTGGCGGGAGATGTGGCACGGACCGTCGAGCAGGGCGCCCAGCGGCTGATCGCGGCGGTGCTCGACTGCGAGAAGCCCGTTCTGGCGGCCGTGAACGGCACGGCCGCCGGTCTGGGCTGTCATCTGGCGCTCGCCTGCGACCTGGTGCTCGCGGCGGAAACCGCCGCCTTTGTGGAAGTTTTCGTCCGCCGCGGTCTGGTGCCCGACGCGGGCGGCGCCTATCTGCTCCCGCGTCTGATCGGTCCGCAGAAGGCCAAGGAACTGATGTTCTTCGGCGACAGCGTGCCCGCGGCGGAGGCCGCACGGATGGGCCTCGTCAACAAGGTCGTACCGGACGAGGAGTTGCCGGCCGCGGCGCGCTCCTGGGCCGAGCGCCTCGCGGCCGGACCCACCCGTGCGCTGGCGCTCACCAAGCGGCTCCTCAACGACTCGCTGGAGGCGTCCCGCGCGGCCTCGTTCACGGCGGAGGCACAGGCGCAGGAGGTCAACATGACGACCCGGGACGCGCAGGAGGGCGTCGCCGCGTTCGTCCAGCGGCGCACTCCCGGCTTCGAGGGAAGGTGACGGGCATGACGCCCCTGTACCGAGGGCCGGCCGGGACCGGCCACAGCTGCGGTGGCCGGGAGGTCCGGCAGCGCTTTCCCTCCGTCCGGCTACCGGCTTCAATGACGTCATGATGGGACATGCCGGCATGGCGGCCACCGCGGTGCGCTATCTGCGCGCGGTCGGCGCCACTGCCCAGCCACAGACGTCCACGACAAGCCCCGCGTCCCCGGACACCGCGCCCGCGCCGCGCCTCCGTGCGGTCGGGCCCGACGAGCGGGCGCCCGTGCCCGCGGCCGAGGCCGTCGATCCGGCGGAATTCCGCCGCGTACTGGGCGACTTCGCGTCCGGCGTGACCGTCGTCACGGCCCGCGCCCCCGCGGCCGGCTCGGCCGCGACCGGACCCGTCGGGTTCGCGTGCCAGTCGTTCGCCTCGCTCTCCATGGAGCCGCCGCTGGTGTCCTTCATGGTGTCCCGTACGTCGACGACATGGCCGCGCATCGCACGGGCGGAAGGCTTCTGCGTGAACGTGCTGACGGCGGAACAAGCACAGCTGTGCCGGGGTTTCGCCGTGAGCGGCGCGGACAAGTTCGCCGGGGTCGCGCACACGCCGTCGCCCGTCACCGGCTCCCCGCTGCTGGCGGGGGTCTCCGCGTGGATCGACTGCACGATCCACGCCGTGCACACCGGCGGGGACCATCTGATCGTCGTCGGCCGGGTACGCGCCCTGGACGCCGCCGACGAGCCGGGACGGCCGCTCGTCTTCCACCGCGGCAGGTTCGGCACGTTCGCCCCCCTGGACTGATCCGGCGTCCCGGGCGCCGTGCCGGCCGTCAGGCGGCCCGCCGGCCCCCGGGACGGACCCGGTGGACGTCCAGGCCCGTACGCCCCGCGGCGATTTCGGGGCGCAGCACCAGATCGTCGTCGTAGTCCCCGCCCGCCTCGCTCCGGAAGGAGAGCGGCTCCAGCTGCGGCAGTTCCCGCAGCCGCCGGCACAGCTGGGCCCGGTACCGCTCGGCGTCGGCGTGCGTGGCCCGGTCGGCGCCGTACACGACGAACGGTGGCAGCGCCGCCATGCCGGAGTACCAGAACACCCCGTGGTGCACCGGGAACAGGATGTCCTCGATGTCCCCGTGGATGCCGCGCGGACCGAAGCTCGACGCGCGGGCACCGACGGAGGTCACCACCATGGCCCGCCTGCCCGCGAGCCCGCCGTCCCCGTACCGCCTGGTGCGGCCGAGGGCGTCCCGCACCCCGAAGGCGAACCCCTGCACCAGGACCCGGTCGAACCAGCCCTTGAGGATGGCGGGCGGGCCGAACCACCACAGCGGGAAGTGCAGGACGACGGTGTCCGCCCAGCTGAGCTTGGCCTGCTCCGCACGGATGTCCGTGCCGAGGTCACCGGTCCGGTACGCCTCCTGCTGCGCCGCTCCCACCCGGAGCCGTCCGCTCCTCCGCCCGGGGAAGTCCGCGGCGCCGACGACGGGCTGCCACCCCATGGCGTACAGATCGGACTGGCGTACCTCGTGCCCGAGTTCGCGCAGGGTCCGCACTCCGGTGTCCCGGAGCGACGCGTTCAGGGACCGGGCCTCCGGATGAGCAAAGATCCACAGCGTCTTCATGCCACCGATCGTGCGCCGGGCGCCCCTCACACACGAGTGGCCGCACGGACGACAACCACAAGGATCTGGCCACAGGCCCCCCGTCGCGCCGGAGCCGCGGGCGCCGCCGCCCGGAGCGCACCCGCGCCGCGGACGGTCCGCCGCGCCGTCCGGCTCACCCGGCCGGCGCGGCCGCACGGCGGCGGACGACCAGCACCATCAGCGCGGCCACCGCACACAGCACTCCTGTCCCCGACCAGGCGAGATCGTAGGTCCCGGTCACATCGCGGATCAGCCCGGCCACGAACGCCACGACGGCCGCACCGGCCTGGTGCCAGGCGAGCACCCAGCCGAAGACCACCGCGCCGTCGGCGCCGAAGTGCTCCCGGCACAGGGCCATCGTCGGCGGAACGGTGGCGATCCAGTCCAGCCCGTAGAAGACGATGAAGAACATCATCGGCGGCTGGACACTGGCGGCGAAGAGCAACGGCAGCAGCAGAAGGGACAGTCCGCGCAGCCCGTAGTAGACCGCCAGCAGTCTGCGAGGATCGAAGCGGTCGGTGAGCCAGCCCGAGGCGACGGTGCCGACCAGGTCGAGCACCCCGATCAGCGCCAGCAGCGACGCGGCCGTCGTCACCGCCATGCCGTGGTCGTGGGCAGCGGGCACGAAGTGCGTCTGCATGAGCCCGTTGGACGACGCACCACAGATGGCGAAGGAAACCGACAGCAGCCAGAACACCCGCGTCCGCGCCGCCTTCCACAGCACCGAGAGGGCATGGCCCATCGCACCCCGCGACGGCGCGTCCTCGCCCCCGAGGCCCCCGGGCTGCTCGTCCGTCGCGCCGTACGGCCGCAGCCCGACATCGCGCGGCCTGTCCCGCAGCAGCCACACCACCAGCGGGACGACGGCGAGCGCGGCGCCGGAGACGATCAGCGAGGCCGTACGCCAGCCCCCGCGTTCGACCACCGTCGCCACCAGGGGAAGGAAGACCAGCTGTCCGGTGGCGCCGCCCGCGGTCAGGATGCCGCTCACCAGGCCCCGCCGTGCCACGAACCAGCGGTGGGTGACGGTCGCGGCGAAGGCCAGCGCCATGGAGCCGCTGCCCAGTCCCACGAGCACACCCCAGCAGAGCACCAACTGCCATTCGGCACGCATGAAGACGGTCAGCCCGCTCCCGGCCGCGATGAGCGCCAGCGCGCACGCGACGACCCGCCGCATGCCGTAACGCTCCATCAGTGCCGAGGCGAACGGCGCCGTCAGCCCGTACAGCAGCACGTTGAGCCCGACGGCGAACGAGATGGTCCCGCGCGACCAGCCGAACTCGGAGTGCAGCGGCTCGATGAACACGCTGGGCGTGGCCCGGAACCCGGCAGCGCCCACGAGCGCCACGAACGCGACGAGCGCGACCGACCGGGCCCGGTGGACCCGCGGACGCCGCGGACGGCCCGCCACGGGCGCCGGTGCGCCCTGCTGCCCGGGCGTCGACTCCGTGCCGGGCGGGGCGCCGGCGCCTGGGGGCCTTCCGTCGCCGAGCGGAGGAGGGGAAGAAACGGTCTCGGACATGGCGTTGAGCATCTGCCGAAGGGAACAGCGGAACGAGTGGCCAGAGCGCCACCATGTGCCAGGATCGGGCCACGAGCCGTCCACGCCCGGGAGGGGAAACATGTCCCACAGCTGCGCCCACGTCCCCGCGAGGCCCGCATCGGAGGGCGCCTTCGTCCATCCGGGCCGGCACCGGGTGGCCGTCCTGGTGCGGCACGGGGTGATCCCGATGGAACTCGGCGTCGTGCACGAGGTGTTCCGCCGGGCCGAGACGCCCGGGCGCGGGCGGCTCTACGAGATCGTCACCTGCGCCGTCGAGCCGGGCCCGGTCCGTACGGACGCGGACTTCCCCATACATGTGGCCCACGGGCCCGGCGCGCTCGCCGAGGCGGACACCGTCCTCGTCCCGGCGACCCACGAGCCGGACGAGACGGAGACCGAGGGCCGCCTCCCCGAGCCGCTGCGGGCCGCGCTGGCACACATCCGCCCCGGCGCCCGGATCGCGTCCATCTGCACCGGCGCCTTCCTCCTCGCCGCCGCCGGCCTGCTGGACGGCCGGCGCGCGACCACCCACTGGCTGTCCACGGACGGCTTCCGCACGCTCTACCCGCGGGTGCGGCTCGCCCCGGACGTGCTGTACGTGGACGAGGGCAACGTGCTCACCTCGGCGGGCGAAGCAGCCGGCATCGATCTGTGCCTGCACCTGATTCGCCGGGACTTCGGCACAGCTGTGGCGAACGACGTGGCCCGGCGGGTCGTCGTCCCGCCCCATCGGGACGGCGGGCAGGCGCAGTTCATCCGGCGCCCGGTGCCCGAACCGGGCGCCTCGTCCACGGCCACCGCGCGCGCGTGGGCGCTCGACCACCTCGACCGGCCGCTCACCCTGCGCGAGCTGGCGGCCCAGGAGTCGATGAGTGTGCGCACCTTCACCCGCCGGTTCCGTGAGGAGGCCGGCATCACGCCGCTGCGCTGGCTGACCCAGCAGCGCATCGAGCGTGCCCGACAGCTGCTGGAGGACACCGACCTCCCGGTCGAACGGATCGCGTCCGACTGCGGGTTCGGCACAGCTGCGTCCCTGCGGCAGCACCTGCACGCCGCGCTGGGCGTCTCCCCCCGCGCCTACCGCCGTACCTTCCGCGCGGAGCCGCAGTCGGCCGCTTCCCCGCCGCACGGGTCAGCGCTGACCGTGTGACCGCCTCCTGGACGGCGCCTGGCAGGAGCGGCCGGAAGGCGAACACCGCAGCTGTCCCTAGAAGGTGAGCACCGCGCGGGCCACCTGCCCCGTCCGCGCCTCCTCCGCCGCCTTCGCGAACTCCTCCACCGGCCGCACGGTGCTGACCAGTTCGTCCAGCAGCAGCCGGCCCTGCACGTAGAGGTCCGCGTACAGCGCGAGATCACGCTGCGGCCGTGACGAGCCGTACCGGCAGCCCAGGACGGACTTGTCGAGGAAGAGCGAGGCCGGTGCGAAGGACGCCCGCGCGTCCACGGCGGGCAGGCCGAGGAGCACGGCCTGCCCGCCCCGGCCGAGCACGTCGACAGCTGTGCTCACGAGTTCCGTGCGCCCCACGCACTCGAAGACGTGGTCGGCGCCCGCCGGGAGGAGCTCACCCACAGCTGCCACGAGGTCGTCGGCGGAGGAGGCGTCCACGAAGGCGGTGGCGCCGAACCGGGCCGCGAGCGCCTCCTTCTCCGGGTTCGCGTCCACGGCGATCACCTGCCCGGCCCCCGCGATCCGCGCCCCTTGCAGCACGTTGAGCCCCACCCCGCCGGCGCCGATCACCACGACCGACTCGCCCTGGCCCACCCGGGCCCGGTTGAGGACGGCCCCGACGCCGGTGAGCACGCTGCATCCCAGGAGCGCCGCGGAGGGAAAAGGAACGTCACGCGGGATCCGCACGGCCTGTACCGCGCCGACGACCGTGTGCCCGGCGAACGCCGACGTGGAGGCGAAGTTGTACAGCTGATGGCCACCGCGCGCGAAGGGGCGCGTGGGGCGCCCTATCGAGCGGCGGCACATGGTCGGGCGCCCGCTCGCACAGGCGGCGCAGGCACCACAGTTGGCCACGGTCGACAGCGCCACATGGTCACCGGGCGCCACGTGCCGCACCCCCTCCCCGACCGCCTCGACGACGCCTGCCCCCTCGTGGCCGAGCACCACCGGGCGGGGAAACGGAATGGTGCCGTCGATCACGGACAGATCGCTGTGGCACAGTCCGGCGGCGCGGATCTCCACCGCGACCTCGCCCGGCCCCGGATCCCGTACCTCCAGGTCGTCCACGACCATCGCCCCGCCCCCTTCCGCAGCGGCGCCGGAGCTGCCGGCGGACTCCTCGGGCGGGCCTTCCAGAACGACTCCTCGCATACCCTCACTCCTCACGGGACGGGGCCCGGCCGGCTCCCCGCGGGGTCACGACGGCCAGACGACGGACTGCAATTCGGTGTAGGCGTGCAGCCCGAAGGAGCCGCCGTCCCGGCCGACGCCCGACTCCTTGCACCCCCCGAAGGGCGCCTCCGGGTGCCGCTGCGCGGTGTTGATGCCGACGTTGCCGCTCCGCAGCCGGGAGGCCAGCCGCCAGGCGCGTCCGGCGTCCTTGCCGAACACGTAGTCGTAGAGCCCGAACGGCGTGCCGTTCGCCAGGCGGACGGCCTCGTCGTCGTCCTCGAACGGCAGGGCGACGACGACCGGGCCGAACAACTCCTCCCGGAACACGTCCATGTCGGGCGTGACCTCGGTGAGCAGCGTCGGCGCGACGTAGTAGCCGGTGCGGGGCTCCGCCGGGCGTGCCCCGCCGACGGCCACCCGGGCGCCCTGCTCCCGGGCACGGTCGAGGTGGTCTTCGACGCGGTCGCGCTGTGCCGCCGAGATCAGCGGGCCGACCACGGTTCGCTCGTTTGTGGGATCGCCGATCGTCAGTGCGGCGGCGTACCGTTCAAGGGACGACACGAACTCGGCGTAGAGCGAGCGGTGCACCAGAACGCGCGTCGGCGCCGTGCAGATCTGGCCGCTGTGGAAGGTCCACGTCGAGGCGACCGAGTTCAGTGCCGCACGGCGGATCTCCTCGTCCGCATCGTCCAGCACCAACGCAGCGCCCTTTCCGCCCAGTTCCATGAGGGTGCGCTTCATCGACCGTCCCGCCGACTCCGCGATCCTCTTTCCCACGGAGGTGGAGCCCGTGAAGCTGATCATGTCGACGTCCGGGTGTGCGACCAGCGCCTCGCCCGCCCCTGAGCCCGAGCCGGTGATCACGTTGTAGAGCCCGTCCGGCAGCCCCGCTTCCTGGAGCACAGGGCCCAACTCCAGGCAGCTCAGGGGGTCCTGCGGAGCCGGCTTGCACACCACGGCGTTCCCCGTGGCGAGCGCCGGAGCGATCTTGCCCGCCAGATTGACGACAGGAAAGTTGTAGGAGGTGATACAGCCGACGACGCCCACGGGCCGGCGTACCGCACAGGCACCGATGAGCCCGCCCTCGGCGAGTGCACTCGCCTTCACGGGCTGCGGCGCGAGCGGCACGGTGTCCGGCTCCAGGGCACCGCGCGCATACCGCCGGAAACGTTCGGCGGCCGTCGGCACCTGCATGCCGCGCGCGACCCGCAGCGTGGCACCGGTCTCCGCCTGCACCAACGGCACGAGTCCGGGGGCCCGTTCGGCGAGCAGATCGGCGATCCGCTCCAGCACCGCGGACCGCTCCCGGGGGGAGGTACGGGCCCACTCCCGCTGGGCGCGGCCGGCGGCGCGCACCGCGGCATCGATCTCCTCGGCACCGCCTTCCGGGGCGCGGCCGACGGGCTCCTCCGTCGCGGGGTTGGTGATCGTGTAGTGGCCGGCCGGCGGCTCCCGCCAGGTGCCGTCGATCCAGTGCCGGTACTCGCGCACCGGCCCGGTTCCGTTCCCGCCGGGCCGGGAGTCGCCCGGCGCTCGCTCCGTCGCGGTCCGCGCTCCGTCCGTCACTGCGTACCCCTCTCCTCAGCCCCCGTCGGACCTCAACCGCCCTACGGCTCCGCCCTCGCGGTCCCTGCGATCCACCGACCTCCTCAGCCCGTTGACCGGCTGTGAGCAGTGCGCGCCGGCTCACGGTCCGGTCCGCCCGCGCCCCGGCCCGTGCGGGAGCCGCGCCTGTGGGCCCGGTCGGCTCCCGCGGGGGCCGTGGCCGGGCGCCGTTCAGGCATTGGGCCGGTCCTTGCGGGCGGCGGCGTCGGCCATCTCCTTGAGGCGGTCGAGCAGGGGCATCGGGTCGGTGCCGACGGTGCCAGGCAGCAGTTCGGCGATGCGCTCCGGTGTCCAGGAGTCCTCGGCGTAGGCGGCACGCAGCTCGCGTGGCTGCGCCCACACGGCGATCTTCGGCCCGGCGGCGGTGTAGACCTGCCCGGTGATCTCCGCCTGCCGTGCGCGCTCGCTGAGCAGATAGACGACGAGCGGGGCGACGTCCTCGGGCTCCCCGATCTCGGTCAGCTCCATGGGCACGTTGGCGGACATCCGGGTGCGCGCGACGGGTGCGACGGCGTTCGCGATGACGCCGTACTTGTGCAGCCCGAGCGCCGCGCTGCGCACCAGGGAGATCACCCCGCCCTTGGCGGAGGAGTAGTTGGCCTGGGACACCGAGCCCTGGTGGTTGCCGCTGGTGAAGCCGACGAGGGCGCCGGTGCGCTGCCGGCGCATGGCGGCGGCAGCGGCGCGGAAGACGGTGAAGGTGCCCTTGAGATGGGTGGCGAGGACGGGGTCCCACTCCTCCTCGGTCATGTTGAACAGCATGCGTTCGCGCAGGATGCCGGCGGCGCACACGGCACCGTCGATACGGCCGTAGCGGCTGACGGCGGTCTCGACGACGCGTCGGCCGCCCTCCATGGTCGAGATGTCCTCGCCGACGGCCACGGCCTCGCCGCCGACTGCGGTGATCTCCTTCACGACGGCCTCGGCGACGCCGCTTTCCGGGGTACCGCCGTCGACGGCGACGCCCTGGTCGGCGACGACGACCTTGGCGCCCTCGGCCGCGCAGGCCAGTGCCACCGCGCGTCCGATGCCTCGTCCCGCCCCGGTGACGGCTACGGCCTTGCCGGCCAAGAAGTTCCCCACGACGCGCCCCTTCCGACAGTTTCTGACGGCCCGTTAGATTCTTGGGCAGGCACCGCACGAACACAAGACCTAGACGGACAGCAGCAGCCGGGAGGGCCGATGACAGCGCCGGCGCAGTGCGCGCAGTTCCACGCGATCGCCCAGCGCGTCAACAACTGGGGCCGGTGGGGGCCCGAGGACGAGCGGGGCACCCTGAACCTGGTAACGGACGAGGTGGTCCGCGCCGCGGCGGCCACGGTGCGCAGCGGACGGCGGGTACCGCTGGCGCTGCCACTGCAACAGGACGGTGTGCAGTCGGGCATGATCCCGGGCCGGGTCAATCCGCTGCACACGATGGTGGCGGTCAACATGGAGCTGTTCGGACCCGGCACCGTAGCCACCAGCGACGATGTCGTCACCATGGGCCTCCAGGCGGGCACGCACTGGGACGCGCTCCCGCATGTCTCACACGGCGGGAAGCTCTACAACGGCCGCCCGGCGGACACCGTCACCGCCCACGGCCGGGCGGCGTTCAGCGGGATCGACAAGGCGGGCCCCCTGGTCTCCCGCGGGGTGCTCCTCGATGTGGCGCGCGCCCACGGCGTGCAGAGCCTGGCCGCAGAGCACGCGGTGGGCCCCGAAGACCTGGACGCCGCGGAGGAGTTGGGCGGGGTCCGGGTGGGGCAGGGTGACATCGTCCTCGTACGCACGGGGCAGATGCGGCACTACCTCGCCGGGGACCGGGACGGCTACGCGCACCCCTCACCGGGGCTGTCGCTGTACGCCCCGGAGTGGTTCCACGCGCGGGATGTCGCGGCCGTGGCCAACGACACCCTCACGTTCGAGATCTTCCCGCCGGAGATCGAGGATCTGTGGCTTCCGGTGCACGCGCTGCATCTGGTCGAGATGGGCATGCTCCAGGGCCAGAACTGGAACCTGGAGGAACTCTCCCTGGCCTGCGCCGAGGAGGGCCGGTACGCGTTTCTGCTCTCGGCACAGCCGGAGCCCTTCACGGGGGCGACCGGCGCTCCCGTAGCGCCGGTCGCGGTGCTGTGACGGACGAGCACGAACCCCCGTCCGGGAAGCGCCCGCGACAGCCGTGCGGCGCGTGCGAGGCGGCTCTGGAGGCGACCGTGCGGGCGCACGCTCGCAGGGAGTCGTCGGGCGCCGACGCGGCAGCCCGAGGCGCCTGCACGGCAGTCGGCGGGCGGCTTGCACGGGAGCGCGTGGGCGCCGCCGTGGGGAAGCGGGAGGGGCGGCGCCGGGCGACGGCGTTGGACGGGTGGCGGTGCGCCGATGCGCACCCCGAGCACGGCACGGCGGACCGCCACCCGGCTCCGGCGCTCGGGCCCTGCCTCCTACGGAGGCCGGCGCCGGACCACGACCCGCACTCGCCGAGGAATACATGATTCCTCGGCGTCCCCTCACGACGAATCGCTCCACCCAAGGGTGATCAACCCGACACGACACGTCAACACCTGGTCTGGACTTTGGGAGTTATGCCCGAATTGTTCCGGCGCGCAGTCAGCCGAACGCGCTGAGGGTCAGCGCCGTCGTCAACTCCGGAACGCCGCGGGCGACTCCCGGGCGGGACGCCTCCAGTGCTCGAACGCATCCGCTCCGGCTCCGGCCGTTGCCCGCCGCCACCGGCGCCCGCGCGGCGCCGGGCTCGCCACGTACGGCGTCCAGCTCGCACCACACGCGCTTGCCGCCCGGCTCCTGCTCCCAGCCCCACCGGTCGGCGAGGCACGAAACCAGTTCCAGGCCACGCCCGTTGGTCTCCTCGTCCTCCGCCTGGCGGCGGCACGGGACGCGGCTGCTGACGTCGGCGACCTCCACACGGACCGACTGCACCACCGGCCACGGCTGGGGCACGGGGCTCCGCCGGGGCAGCAGCATGCACAGCACAGCCGGACAACCTGTGTGCACAACCGCGTTGGTCACCAGCTCCGAGATCAGCAGAATCAGCGTCTCCGCGAGCGGCTCGTCCACGTCCACTCCTGCACCGTGCAGCCGGGCCCTGGCCCACCTGCGCGCGCGCCCGACCTCCGTCGGGTCCGGTCCGATCTCCAGCTGTTCCAGAAGCACCTGCACCGCTCACACCATCCGAACCGGCGGACACATCGCCTCGCGACTCATGAAGTCACGGATTGTGACTTCATCGAAGAACAGCATGGTTGACGCACAGTGAAGGCAACAAGCGCTTCAGGCATATTCCGGCGCAAAGGAGTAGACGTACCGCATACTGTGCGACATCGAGCGCCGTAAGTCGAACGACGCCGGACGGAATCCCTGGACACCCGCTGTTCCTCGGCCACATGAGCCTCCTGGTCCTCTTTGGGGGTGGCGCACCGTGGCGCGTGTCCGGCCCGCGTCCGCTTCCGCGCGGAGAACCCGCCCGGGGACGCGCGCCGGGAACGTACCGAACCGGAACGCGAAAGCGCTCCGTTGCCGTGACGCTCTGAACACGGTGCGCTTGCGACCGAGAGTAATCAACGCTTCGGAATTCTGCGGGAATTACCGAAGATACGGGCATGCCGTACGAAGCTCATGTGTCCCGCTGAAGCGCATGCGCCAATTCTTCCTCAGCTGTCACAGCCGTCATCCACTGCTCGGCACGCAGCCACGCCCGTTTCAGATGGAGATGGACCTCCGCCTCCCAGGTGAATCCCATGCCGCCGAAGACCTGGAGACAGTCCCGGGCGTTGCGGACGGCCGCCTCGTCCGCGCGCAGAGCGGCGGCCGCGGTCTCGGCCTCGTCTTCTGAGACAGCCGCGGCGTAAACCACACTTCTGGCTGTTTCCGAACGGACCAGCATCCCGGCGCACAGATGCTGCACGGCCTGGAAGGACCCGATGGGCCGGCCGAACTGGCGGCGGCTGCGGGCGTGCTCGACCGCCAGCTCCACCGTCCGCCCCGCGCTGCCGAGTTGGAGCGCCGCCGTGAGCAGCGCCGCCTCGCGCCGCAGGCGCCGGGCTCCGGGCCGCCACTGCCCACCCTCGCCCAGGCCGGTGCCGGGCCGGGCCCGCAGCCGGTGCAGGGGCGTGAGCGGGTCGACGGAAGACAGGGGGTCGGCGTCGAGCGCCGCCGGCGGCAGGACGCGTACCCGGGCGGGGCCGAGGACGAGGACGTCGTCGGCGCCGTCCAGGTGCTCGACGAGGCCGCCCGGCGCCGTCCCGGCGGCGGCCGGCGGCCCCTCCCCCGCGCCGGGCTCCTGCGGCAGGTCCAGCGCCGTCACGACGCGGGATCCGTCGGCGGCGTCCGGGACCGTCCCGGCGGCGAGGTGGGTGGCGACGAGCGGGCCGGGAAGCAGCGCCCGGCCCGCCTCCTCGAAGACGAGCACCGCCTCGGGCAGCCCCGCACCGGCGCCTCCCTCGTCCTCCGGGAGCCGCAGCGCGAACAGCCCGGCCTTGCCCAGCTCGCGCCACAGACCGCGGTCGAGGCCGTGCGGCGGCGTCTGCGGGCCGGGCGGTGCGGCGGCCTCGCGCAAGTCTTCGGGGCCGAACCGGGCCGTCAGCAGATCCCGCATGCCGCGGCGGAGCGCCTCCTGGTCCTCGGTGATCCGGAAGTCCACGCGTTCACCGTCCCTTCGGCAGGCCGAGGACGCGCTCGGCGAGGATGTTGCGCTGGATCTGCGAGGTGCCGGCCGCGATGGTGTACGAGAGGGACGACAGCCGGGCGGCGGTCCACTCGTGACAGCTGTCGAGAGCACCTTCCGGACCGAGAACTTCGGCAGCTGTGTCGTACAACTCCTGACGGGCGCCGGAGTAGGCGAGTTTGAACACCGAGGCACCGGCGCCGGGGACGCTGCTTCCTCCGGTGCGCCCGGCGTGCTCGGCGTGGCTGACGTTCCACTGGACGAGCCGCCACAGGGCGGTGAACTCGCCGTTCAGACGCCCCAGTCGGCGGCGCAGCACAGGGTCGTCCCAGCGGCCGTTGCGGCGTGCGGCGCGGGCCAGGTCGTGCAGGACGCGGCGGCAGGCGACGACTTCACCGGCGAAGGCCGTGCCGCGCTCGTAGGCGAGCGTGACCATGGTGACGCGCCAGCCGTCGTTCTCCGCGCCGAGCCGGTTGGCCACCGGCACCCGGACGTCGTCGAGGAAGACCTCGGCGAACTCGGCGGTGCCGGCGAGCGTGCGCAGCGGCCGTACGGTGATGCCGGGCGCGTCCATGGGCAGGGCCAGCCAGGTCAGCCCGGCGTGGCGGGGCGCCTCGGGGTCGGTGCGGACGAGGAGTTCGCACCAGTCGGCGACCTCGGCGTGCGAGGTCCACACCTTGGTACCGGTGACGACGTAGCTGTCACCGTCGCGTACCGCGCGGGTGCGCAGGGAGGCCAGATCGGAGCCGGCGTCGGGCTCGCTGAATCCCTGGCACCACACCTCGTCGCCGCGCAGGATGGGCGGCAGCCAGCGCCGCCGCTGTTCCGGTGTGCCCTCGGCGGCGATGGTGGGCCCGGCGTGCAGCAGCCCGACGAAGCCGGCGCCGACGTAGGGCGCGCCCGCGCGTTCGGTCTCCTCCAGGAAGATCAGGTGCTGGGTGGGGGTCGCGCCCTGCCCGCCCGCGTCGGCGGGCCAGTGCAGCCCGGCGTATCCGGCGTCGTACAGCATGCGTTGCCAGTGCATGTCGTAGGCGCGGCGGGCGGGCCAGTCCGACGGGGCCGGCTTGGGCGGCAGCGTGGGCAGGGCCTCGGTGAGCCAGGCGCGCAGGGTGCACCGGAACTCCTCCTGTTGCGGTGTCCGATCGAGCCGCATCAGTGCCCGGCCACGGTCCGTGCCCGGTACTCGGCGGGCGTGCGGTCGAGGTCGAGGTCGAGCATGCGGATGGCGTTGCCGCGCATCAGTTTGTAGACGGTCTCGTCGTCGAGTCCCTGGACGTGGTCGAGGGCGACCTGGCGGGTGTGCGGGAAGGTGGAGTCGACGTGCGGGTAGTCGGTCTCGAAGGTGGCGTTGTCGCGGCCGACGGCGTCCAGCGAGGCCACACCGTGTTTGTCGCGGAAGAAGCAGCAGTAGATCTGGCGGCGGTAGTAGGTGGAGGGCGGTTCGGGGATCAGGTCGCGGACGCCGCCCCAGGCGCGGTGTTCGGCCCACACGTCGTCGGCGCGTTCCAGGGCGTAGGGGACCCAGCCCATCTGTCCCTCGCTGTAGGCGAGCTTCAGCTGGGGGAACTTCACCAGGACGCCGCTGAAGAGGAAGTCCATCATCGAGGCCATGGCGTTGTTGAACGACAGCGACGCCTGCACGGCCGGCGGGGCGTCGGGGGAGGCCGCCGGCATCTGTGAGGAGGAACCGATGTGCATGTTGACGACGGTTCCGGTTTCCTCGCAGACGGCGAAGAACGGGTCCCAGTAGCCGGTGTGGATGCTGGGCAGGCCCAGATGTGTGGGCAGTTCGCTGAAGGTGACCGCGCGGACGCCGCGGGCGGCGTTGCGGCGGATCTCGGCCACGGCCAGGTCGACGTCCCACAGCGGGATGAGGCACAGGGGGATGAGCCGGCCGCCGGAGTCGCCGCACCACTCCTCGACCATCCAGTCGTTGTAGGCGCGGACACAGGCCAGGGCGACGTCCTTGTCGTGTGCCTCGGCGAAGGTCTGCCCGCAGAAGCGGGGGAAGGTCGGGAAGCACAGCGAGCCCTCGACGTGGTTGAGGTCCATGTCCTTGAGGCGCTCGGCCGGGTTCCAGCAGCCGGGGCGCATCTGTTCGCGGGTGATGCCCTCCAGCGTCATCTCGTCGCGGTCGAAACCGACGGCGGCGATGTTGCGCTTGTACGGGAACTGGAGGTCCTCGTAGATCCACCAGTCGGTGGGCGGTCCGTCCGGGTCCATGGAGATGCGGTACTTGCCGCCGACGTACTCCAGTTCGCCGATGCCGGCGGTGAGGGGCTTGGGCCCCTTGTCGCGGTGTTTTCTCGGCAGCCAGCTGTCGAAGAGATGCGCGGGTTCGATCACGTGGTCGTCGACGCTGATGATGCGCGGCAGTTCGGTCACCGGGTTCGCCCCCTCGGTTTTCTGATGCCCCGTCAGAAATGAGGCTAGCTCCGCGCCTCTGGACCGACAAGGCATGCCGCTCTACGCTTCCGGCGCTACCTGACGGTTCGTCAGTTCAGGAGGCCGGAATGTCCGCCGAGGCACACGCGCTCGCCCGCTCGCGCACCCTGTGGGAACTGCTCCGCCGCCGCGCCGCGCTCACCCCCGGCGCACCGGCCCTCATCCAGGCCGCCGACGACCCGGCGGACGACACCACGCTCACCTTCGGCGCCCTGCTCACCCGCGCCGAACGCACCGCGGCGGCGCTGTACGCGGACGGGGTGCGCCCCGGGGACACCGTCGCCTGGCAACTGCCCACCCGCAGCGAGACGGTCGTGCTGTCGCTCGCCCTCGCCCGGCTCGGTGTGCGGCAGACGCCTCTCATACCGCATCTGCGCGACCGCGAGGTCGGCGATGCCCTCCGGGCGACCGGCGCACAGCTGTACGCGCATCCCGGCAGCTGGCGCGGTTTCGACTACGCCGCCCTGCACGCACGCGTCCGCGACGCGGCCGGCGGGCCCCGCGCCCTGCCCGTCGACGGCGCACTGCCGCAGAAGGACCCCGCACAGCTGCCGCCGGAACCGCGGGACGGCACAGAAGTGCGCTGGATCCACTGGACGTCCGGGACGACCTCGCGCCCGCGCGGCGTCCTGCACACCGACCGCGGGCTGATCGCCGGCGGCGCCTGCCTGGCACACGCGCTGCGGCCCACCCCGCACGACGTCGGCTCCATCGCCTTCCCCTACGCGCACATCGGCGGCCCCGACTACCTCGTCATGCTGCTGCTGTACGGCTTTCCCGCCGTCCTGTTCGAGCGGTTCGCGCTCCCGGACGCGCTGGACGGCTACCGGCGGCACGGGGTGACGACGGCGGGCGGCTCCACGGCCTTCTACGCGATGTTCCTCGCCGAGCAGCGCAAACAGCCCGGCCGCAAGCTGATCCCCACGCTGCGCCTCCTCGCGGGCGGCGGCGCCCCGCTTCCGCCGGAGCTGTACCACGAGGTCGTGGCCGAACTCGGCTGCGGCCTCGTGCACGGCTACGGGATGACCGAGGCCCCCATGATCACGATGGGCGATCCCGACGACACGCCACAGCTGTTGGCGACGACGGAGGGCCGCCCGCCGGACGCCATGGAGATCCGCGTCACGGGCCCCGACGGCAGCGTGCTGCCACCGGGCACGGAAGGCGATGTACGGCTGCGCGGAGAAGCCGTCTGCCAGGGCTATCTGGACGAGGAACAGACCCGGGCCGCCTTCGACGAGGACGGCTTCCTGCGCACAGGGGACCTCGGCAAGCTGCTGGAGAGCGGACATCTGGTACTCACCGGCCGCAGCAAGGACATCATCATCCGCAAGGGGGAGAACATCTCGGCCAAGGAGATCGAGCAACTCCTCTACGAACACCCGGCGGTGGCCGACGCAGCTGTGGTGGGTCTGCCGGACCGGGAACGGGGGGAGCGCGTCTGTGCCGTGGTGGAGCAGCCGGCAGCGGCTGAGCCGCTCGGCCTGGCCGAGGTGACGGCATATCTGCGCGAGGCGGGCCTGGCGCCGTACAAACTGCCCGAGCAGCTGGAGGTGGTCGAGGCGCTGCCCCGCAACGAGACCTTGCGCAAGGTGCTCAAGTACCGGCTGCGCGAGCGCTTCGGGTGAGCCACGGGCGCGCCGGGCTCAGGCCGTGAGCGGACCCGTGGCGGCGTGGTCGGCGGTGGCGGAGTCGAGGTCCGGATAGCAGTCGAAGAGCCGGCGTACGCCCAGCGCGGCCAGCACACGGTTGACGTGCGAGCCGTCCACCGCGCCCTGGGCCGGCAGGATCAGCCGCAGCCGGCCGGCGCACGAGCGCATCAGCCGCCGCGAGGCGATCAGGACACCCACCCCGCTGGAGTCGCAGAACAGGACCTCGGACAGGTCCAGCACGAGGCTGTGCCGGCCCTCGGCCACGGCATCGTGCACGTGCTGCCGCACAGCGGGCGAGGTCACCAGGTCGAGCTCACCGGAGACCCGGAGCACGGCCCACTGGCCCCGCTCCTCCTCCAGCACCTTCAAAGACACGCCCGCATCCCCTTCATCTGCCCTGTGGTTCCGCTCGGGTACCCGTCGCCGGCGCCCGGCCCGGCAGGCCGTTGCCCGCGGTCCGGGCCCACAGCCTTCGGCTGCCCGGCCGCCCCCCGGCAAAACTGGTCCCTGAGAACGACCCTAAGCCGTCCGCAGGTCGCAGGCGCGGGGCTCCCGGTCACACCGCGATAACTCTCGGCACCCTCGTGCACCCCCGTGCACTCTCGGCACCCCGTGCACTCTCGGAACTCCCCACACTCTCGGCCAATTCCCATGCCCCTCCGCCCCGTCCGCTCTGTCCACCCCGTCCGCCCCGTCCACCCCGGGACAACCGGCAGTCGACGGTGCGATGAGTGACCAAACCACCACTCTCGGCCACAACTACCCGGCGCACATTGCCGCAAAGGGGCGTGCGCTGTCAGCCGGTCGCACTACATTCGAGGTGCTGAGGAGCGCGCAGGCGGAACGGACGACCGGGCCGCTGATCCGCGGGGGCGGGCAGCGGCAGCACCGAGGGCTGGGAGCGGGAGCCACCATGGCGAAGGACACAGCACCGCGCTGGGACCGGAAGATGCAGCAGCGCCTCGCGCGCGGCGAAGAGGCGGCGCTGGGCGAGCTGTACGACCGCTTCGCCTCCCTTGTGCACGGCCTCGCCCACCGGGTCCTGGACGACGACGAGGCAGCGGCCCGCGCCACACGCGAGGTGTTCGCACACGTCTGGGAGAACCCGGACTCCTTCGACCCCCGCGAGGGGCCCCTGCGTTCCTGGATCGCCGCGCTCACCCAGCGCGTCGCCACCGGGCGGCTGCGGCAGCGGCAGCGCGGCGCAGGACCGTACTCGCCGCAACAGGCCGAGCGCATCGAGGAGAAGGTCAGGGCGGCGCAGACGGCGGCACGCGCCGACTACATCGTCACCTCCATGCCGGTCTCCCTGCGGGCCGCACTGGAGCTGGCCTACTTCGAGCGCCACGACTACCGGGAGGCCGCACAGCAGCTCGGCGTCACCGAGGACGAGGCCCGGCGCCGGCTGCGGCTGGGCCTGCAACTGCTGTCCTCGGCCGTGACCCACCCGGCGGGCCCGCCCCTGCCCGGAGGGGCAGCGCCGACGACGGCCCACCCCGAACCGGAAGGGCTCCCGCCCGACGGGGCGCACCGCGATCCGGGAAGCCGGTGGACGGCCGGGGACGCCGGGGACGCCCGGAGTGCGGACGGCACAGGGAGCGCGGGAAGCGCCGGTGCCGCGGGGAACGAGGGTGTGGCCGGGAGCGCCCCCACGGCGAGTCGGCGCGGGGCCGGGCGATGAGCGGGCACGGGCGGCACGGAGGACGCGGGCAGCACGGAGACCGCGGAGGCCACGGGGATCGCGGAGACCACGGGGACCATCGAGGCCACAGGGACCATGGGAACCACGGCGGGCACATCGGGCACAGCGGCCACGGCGAGGCGGACGGTGGTCCGCACCCGGTGCCTGGCGCGCCCTCGCGGGACGGGCCGGACGCCCCGGGGTACGGCCACGCCGTCCTCAAGTCGCTCCTCGGGGCGTGGGCGCTGGCCGCTTGTTCACCGGAGGAGACGGCGGCCGTCGAGGCACATCTGACCGACTGCGCCCCGTGCGCGGACGAGGCGGTGCGGCTGCGCGACGCGGTCGGCCTGCTGCACGCCGAGGACAGCCTCGATCTCGATCCGGGACTGCGCTCCCAGGTGCTGGAGGGCTGCCTGGACCGGCGTCCCGCCCGGATCCCGGTCCCGCACTGGGCCGCGCCGTACGAGGCGGAGACGGCACGGTTGGACGCACTGCTGCGCGACATGGCGGACGAGGAGTGGCGCGCGCCGGTGCGGCTGCGCTGGTTCGACGGCGAGGGCGAGACGGAGCGGGAGGCCACCGTCGCCCAGCTGCTGGGGCATCTGTACGCGGTCGACGGGGCGGTCGCCGCGGCGCTGGGCCTGCCCGATCCGCTCGCCGGGCCGGGCGGACCGCGCTCGTCGCCGGAACGGAACGCCGGCCCGGTCGACCTCGTCCACGGCCCGGTGGCGCGCACCGAGGCGTACTGGGCGCTCGACACGGCGGCGCACCACTCCGCCGAGGCACGCACGCCGTGGCGGGAGCAGAGCCGGGCCGTCGTCCGCCACGTCAGCTATGCGCAGAGCGATGCCACGGGCGGTGCCGCGGGCGGCGCGCGGCCCGGAGCCGCCGGGAGCCGGCGCCGCACCGGCCCGTCCGGCGGCGCCCGGGGCGGCGGGGCCGTGGGCGAGGCGGGGAACGGCACGGGAGCGGGCGACCGGTCCGCGCTGCCCGTCGGCTACGGGGAGTTCACGCTGCCGCTGCACGACGCCCTGCTCGACCGCGCCTTCGAATGCTGGAAGCACGCCGAGGACATCGCGGACGCCGTGGACTACCCCTACGGCCCGCCGGTGGCGGCCCATCTGAACCTGCTGGTCGATCTCGCCGCCCGGCGGCTGCCGGACGCCCTGGCAGGACGCCGCCGCGCGGGTCTCGCCGGGCCGCCCGGCACGCTGGCACCGGCCGGGGCGCCCGGTCGCACCCTCCGCCTGGAAGTGGAGGGCGAGGGCGGAGGCGACTGGTACGTCCCGCTCGACTCGCCGGCGGCCCGGCCGTCGCCGGACCACCAGGTGGCCCATGTGGCCCTGGACACACTGGAGTTCTGCCAGCTGGCCGCCGGGCACGTCCCACCGCTGGAGGCGGCCGTCGGGGAGGACGGGGACCGGGAGGCGATCCGCGAGGTCCTGTACGCGGTGGCGTCGCTCTCCCGCCTCTGAGCAGCCCGGCGCGCCGAGACTCCGACCGGGCTGCCCGGCAGGGGGCCGGGCGGCAGGCGCGGCCGTCAGAAGGCGGTGCGGCAGGCGGGAGGCGGGTGGGAGGCGCGGACGCCGGAAGGCCGGGAGGCGGGCGGGAGGCGCGGGCGCCGGAAGGCCGGGAGTCAGGCGTCAGGCGTCAGGCACGGACACCGGAAAGCCGGGAGGCAGGCGTCAGGCGAAGACGACGGTGCGGTGGCCGTTGAGCAGCACCCGGTGCTCGCTGTGCCACTTCACCGCGCGCGCCAGCGCCTGGCACTCCACGTCCCGGCCGACGGCGACGAGCTGCTCGGGGGTGACCTGGTGGCTCACCCGCTCGACCTCCTGCTCGATGATCGGGCCCTCGTCCAGATCGGCCGTCACATAGTGCGCCGTCGCACCGATCAGCTTGACCCCGCGCGCGTGCGCCTGGTGGTACGGCTTGGCGCCCTTGAAGCTCGGCAGGAAGGAGTGATGGATGTTGATGATCCGCCCGGAGAGGCGCTTGCACAGATTATCCGAGATGATCTGCATGTAGCGCGCGAGGACGACCAGTTCGACGTTCTCGTCCTCGACGAGCCGCAGCAGTCGCTCCTCGGCCTCCTCCTTGGTGTCCTTCGTCACCGGAATGTGGTGGAAGGGGATGCCGTAGGAGCCGGCGAGCTCCTCGAAGTCCGTGTGGTTGGAGACCACCGCGGCGATCTCCACGGGCAGCGCCCCGATCCGCGAGCGGAAGAGGAGGTCGTTCAGGCAGTGCCCGAACTTGCTGACCATCAGCAGCACACGCATCTTGCGTTCGGCACGGTGGATCTGCCAGTCCATCCGGAAGGACTCGCCCACGGCGGAGAAGCTCGCCCGCAGCTGTTCCACCGTGACATTGCCGCTGAAGTGGACACGCATGAAGAAGAGCCCGGTGTCGGGGTCGCCGAACTGCTGGCTGTCCTCGATGTTGCAGCCGGTCATGAACAGATAGCTGGACACGGCGTGGACGATGCCCTTGGTGTCCGGGCACGACAGCGTGAGCACGAACTGCCCGCTCTGCCCTTTTTCTCCAGACTGCTCCGCACCCTCCGCGTGACCTGCATGCCCTGCATGTCCCCCATGACCCGTTCGCTCCTCGTGAACGGTTCCGGCGGTGGTGGCGGGGATGTGCGACTGGCTCATGGTTCAAGCCTGGCACATCCGCGGCGGTGCCCCGTCCGCACCGTCCGCCCCATCGGCCCCGTACGGAACCGGAACGGGACGGACACTCGGGCGGCGCGGAACCGGAACAAGGCGAACGCTCGGACAGCCCGGGACCGGAGCAGGGCGGACGCTCAGGCAGCGCGAAGCATGATCGCCAACACTTCGAGGGAGCGCGGGGCTTCGTCCGGATCCTCGCCGTCGTTCGTGGCCAGCGTCACATGCGCCTCGCGGGCCGCCTGCACGGCCTCCGGCCAGGACTGGTGCTCCAGGTAGGCGGCCGCCGGGGCGTCGGCGCCGACCTGGTGCAGGATGCGCAGCACCCGCAGCACCGCCGCGTCGACGAGGGCGGCCTCCTGTGCGTCCCGGAAGATCGTGCCGACGTACTTCTCCGCCGACCAGTTGTCCAGCCAGGTGTCCTCGACCAGACGGTAGACGGCATCAGTGACATCGCCGTAGCCGGGCCGCCCCGCCAGCCAGCACTCCTGCTGGAACGCCGGGTCGGAGAGCATGTGCAGCGCCGAGCGCACATTGGCGCGCCAGCGCCACCAGGGCACGTCGTTGACAGGCATGGAGCCCATGGTGGTGGAACGACGCCCACGCCGGGAAGACTTCGCGGAACCTTGCTGCATGGTCATCGACCATACGTTCCGGCTCCGGGACACCCGTGCGGCCCCTGCCCGCAGCGCTCATCCGCCCGGCACCGGCGGGGCACCGGCACACCGACGGCACCGCACCGGCACCGGCACAGGACGGAAGAGAGCGGGCCCGGACCGCGCCTCACAGCTCGCCGAACTGGCGCTCCTTGAGCCCGTACTTGCGGGCCGTCGGGTTCCAGATCGAGGCGGCCTTCTTCTTGGCGACGGTGGCCGTGCCGCTCGCACGGTTCCCGGCCGCGGCGTGCGCACCGCCCTTGGCCTTGCCCTTGTGGCAGCCGCCCTTCTTGCCGACCTGACCCGCCCAGGCCGCGTACTGGTTGTCGGCGTTGGCCGAGGACTTCCAGGCGTTGGTGAGCGCGCTCTTCAGCTCACCGATACGAGGGATCTTGTCCGTGGGCAGCTCACCGAGCCGCCGGACCAGACCGTTGCGCTGCTTGGCCGCGGCACGCAGGTCGGCCGCCGCCTTGCCGAGCTTCGTGCAGTTCTTGATGTTCTCCACCGAACGCACCACCGAAGCACGGCTGTTGTTGCTGTCGGCGAGCAGCTCGTCCAGCTTCTTCGACTGCTCCTCGGCCGGGTCCGGCGGCGGCGAGGACTCCTCCTCGGCTGCGGACTGCGTCTTCGACTGCTCCTTGGCCACCGGCTTGCTCTCGTCGCCGCCGCCGCTGGTGAGCAGCGCGACCAGCAGACCGATGACGGCCACGCCCGCGAGCCCGCCGGCGATCAGCAGACCGGACGGCCCGCCGCCCCGGCCACGCCCGCCGCGCCGTCTTCCGCGCCCCTCGGGCTCGTAGTCGTCGAACGCGCCGGAGGCCGGCTCGGGACGCCCCTGCCGCATCGCGGCCGCGTCGAAGACCGGCAGATTCTGGGTGGAGCCGGGCTCGTCCCCCGCCGGGACGCCGGACGGACCGGACCCCGGCTCGGCGCGGAACAGCCCCTCGAACTCGGGGAGCGTGGCGGGCCGCCCGCCGGAGTCCTGCTCGACGGCGGGCTGCTGCGGTGCCGCCGGGGGCGCGGCGTGCCGGGCGGCGCCGGCGGACCGCTGGGCCCGCAGCGTGCGGGTCGCCTCGGAATCCTGGGCGGGCACGCCGGGGCCGCCGAGGCCTGCGTCGGTGACCGGCGGGATGTACTGCGTCGCCGCCTCGGCGGCCGGGGCGCCGCCGGGCTGGGGCGGGAGCAGCTGGGTGCCGTCCTCCGGTCCGGCCTGCGGCTGCGGAGCGGCGGCGAACGGCGGGATCAGCTGGGTGGCTTCGGAGTCGGCGCCCGTCTGCGGCGGGATCAGCTGCGTCGCCTCGGAGCCCAGGTCGGGCACGCCGGCGCCCTGCGTTCCCGTCGCCGGGGTCCCGGGAGGCGCAGGAGGCACCGGCGGAACGGGCGGCGGACCGGCGGGCATGGGTGGAGGCGTCGCACCGGGCGGCGGGAAGGCGGCGGGCGGCGGACCGCCGGGCGCCGCACCCGGGCCCTCCGGCGGCAGCGCGTGCCGCCCACGGGAGGGGGCGCCCTCCGGCGGCAGCTGCCCGGGCGCACCGCCCGGCGCACCGGAGGACGGGGCCCCGGGCGGCGGCAGCGGCATACCGGACATGCCGGACTCGGACGGCGCGAAGGGCACCGGCGGATGCGCCGGCGCACCGTGCGCCCCGGCGCCGTACGACGACGCGGGGGCACCCTCCGGCGGCAGCGGTGTGCCCTCCGGGGGCAGCGGCTGCGCGGCGGGCGGCACCGACGGACCGGCGGCCGGTGCCACGGACCCGGAAGCCGACGGCATCCCCGACGGCATCCCCGGCTGCGGTCCCGGCGGCGGCCCGGGGTACGACCCGGTGCCGGCCCCGGCCGCGCCCTCGGAGCCGGGGCCCCAGGGATCGCCCCACGGCTGTCCCGCGGGCGGCTGCACCTGAGCCGGTGCGGAGGGGATGTGCGGCTGGTCCGGAGTCCACGGGTCGCCGTGCGCAGGCAGCACGACCCCTTCGCGGGGGGCTTCCCGCGGGGTCGTGGCCGCGGGCAGCGGGTCGCCGGACGTGCCGGAAATCCCGTCCTGTCCGCGTCCGTTGTGCGTCGTCACCGAGACTCCTGTTCGCTCGCCGAAGGAACGTCGGCTCACGCTACCGGTTCCCCCGGAAGAGCTACCACGGCCCCAGGTCAGGGCAGCATCCGCACACCACGACCCGCTCGACCGCCCCGGGACACCCGCGCGTCCCCACCGGCGAGGCGGGCCCCGCACACCGCCTGCCCGCGCACCGACGACGGCCCCCGGCCACCGGCACACGGCACACGGCACACGGAAGAGCGAGCGCACAGAACGAGCGCGCAGAGCGACCGCGCAGAACGACCGCGCAGAACGACCGTGGGAGCGCTCAGGCCGCCGCCGGTTCCAGTCGCGCGGAGAACTCCTTGACCACCCGCTCCTGTGCGTACGGCTCCAGTCGCTGACGGAAGTCGTCCAGGTACTCGGCGCCACGGTCCGAGCGCAGACCGGCGAGCAGGTCGGCGGCCTGACCCGCCGTGTCGCAGGCGCGTTCCACCTCGCGCTGCTGCACCTGCGCGCTCGCGAGCAGGAACAGCCCGATGGCGCGCCGCCGGGCGCGGCCCTCCGGGTGCCCGGCCACGGCCTCCTCGGCGCGGGCCGCCGCACCGGCGCCCTGCCCCAGGTCCCGGTGTCCGTGGGCGAGTTCGTCGGCGAGGTAGGCGCGGTCGAAGTGCACGATCCAGGCCGGGTCGTCGCCGGTTGCCTGGCGGGCGTCCGCGCCGTCCATGGCGGTCAGCGCGCGGGAGGCGGAGGTCTGGAAAGCGCGCGCGTCCCCCATCAGCGCATGCCCCCGTGCCTCGGCGGCGTGGAACATGGCCTCGGCGCGCGGGGTGACCTGCCCGCGCGCCCCTTCCTGCGCCGCCCGCGCCAACTGCGCGATCTCGCGCGGGTTTCCGAGCGAGGCCGCCAGGTGGCTCATGCTCGCCGCCAGCACGTACCCGCCGTAGGCGCGGTCGCCCGCGGCCTGGGCCAGCCGCAGGGACTGGATGTAGTAGCGCTGGGCCAGTCCGGGCTGCCCGGTGTCGACGGCCATGTACCCGGCCAGCTCCGTCAGCCGTGCGACGGCGGCGAACAGCGCACGCCCGGTGGACTCCCGGTAGGAGCCGCCCAGCAGTCCCGAGACGACGCTGTTGAGGTAGTGCACGACGACGGGGCGGATGTGCCCGCTGCCGTAGCGGTGGTCCAGCTCGGAGAGCGATTCGGTCATCGCGCGGACGGCCTCCACATCGGCGGTGCCGACGCGCGCGCCGGACGAGCGCGCCACCTGCTGGTCGGGGGCCGTGATCAGCCAGTCCCTGCTGGGTTCGACGAGGGCGGAGGCCGCCACGGACGAGCCGGCGAGGAAGTCCCTGCGCCCGACGTCGCTGCGCCACAGCTCACACACCTGCTCGACGGCGCCGACGACGGTGGGCGCGAACTGGAGCCCCACGCCGGACGCGAGGTTCTTGCCGTTCGCCATGCCGATCTCGTCGATCGTCACCGTGCGGCCCAGCTTGCGGCCGAGCGCCTCCGCGATGATGCCGGGCGCGCGCCCGCGCGGCTGCTGTCCTCGCAGCCAGCGGGCGACCGAGGTCTTGTCGTAGCGCAGATCCAGTCCGTGCTCGGCGCCGCACATGTTCACGCGGCGGGCGAGGCCGGCGTTGGAGCAGCCGGCCTCCTGGATGAGTGCCTGCAACCGTTCGTTGGGCTGCCTCGCGACGAGCGGCCTGGCGGCCATGGGGTCCCCCTCCGGAAGACGGCGTACGCACGATCACTGCCCGGCGCATATGCCATGAATGCAACGGATGCCAAGAATGCGGTGGATCGGTGGGTTGCCGGGAATTGCGGGGATGCGGCAGATACGGACGGTGTTTCGGGACCGTGAACTTCTCTGCGGCACACGGGCGTTGCACAAGCCGCTTTCCCGGCAAACCACACCATTCACAGCACATGGCGCCTCGGAGGAACTACCCACCCAAGCCGTCCCGGCGTGCACGCGCCCCCGCGGGTGCACCCGTGCGCCCTTCGGGGCACGTCCTGCCCCGCCTCGGCCCGTGGACGCGCCCGCGCCGCCGGGCGGCGCACCGTCGGCGCACGGCCGCACCGCACCCCCGGGCACACCGTTCGCCGCCCCGTAACCCGTACTGACAGCGGAAGTTGTGATGGTCGTGGAAGAGACCATCACACTGCCCGCAGGGGCTCGCGCGACCCGCCTCATCCCCCGGCAGCGAACGGAGTCGTCCCCGCTCGACCATGCCGTCCGCTACGCACAGGAGCGGGCCTGGGACGTCTTCCCCGGCACCTGGCTGGAGGCGGACGCCGGCGTACCGCGCTGCTCGTGCGGCGCGTCCGGCTGCACCGCGCCCGGCGCCCACCCCGCACGCCGTGACTGGTCCGGCGAGGTCACCGGAAGCGCGACCACCGCGCGCCGCCTGTGGGCCGAGCGGCCACGGGCCGCCGTCCTGCTGCCGACGGGACGGGCCTTCGACGCCCTGGAGGTCCCGCAGATGGCCGGCTGCCTCGCCCTCGCCCGTCTGGAGCGCACGGCGCGGACGGCTCCGGCGGGCTCCGCGGCCACGGCCACCGCGGCACCGGGGCCCGTCACCTGCACTCCGGACGGCCGGATGGTCTTCTTCGTGCTGCCCGGCACCGCGCCCCGACTGGCCGACGCCGTCCGGAAGTTGGGCCACTCCCCGGGCGCGCTGCCCCTCACCGTGCGCGGTGAGGGCGACTGGGTGGCCGCGCCGCCCACCCGCCTGGGCACCCGCGGCTCGGTGCAGTGGGCCCGGCAGCCGACGGCCGCCAACCGCTGGCTGCCGGACGCCACGGAGCTGCTGCCCGCGCTCGTCTACGCCTGCTACGCCACCGGCGCCACCGCCCCGGCCGGCTGACGCACCCGGCGCGGGAAGCCGGTGTTCGCACGCCCGGCACCACAGCGCCGCCCGCCCGGCGCGCGCCGCCGCACGGAGGCACCGGCTCGCGGGGCGGCGCCCGGCGGGGACGCGGGGCTCAGCCGGCGGCGGGCAACACCGCCTGGAGGAAGGGCTCGACGACCTTGCGCCAGTCGTCCGGCCGGTCGTAGTGGACGAGATGACCGGCGTCGGGCACCTCGGCGTAGATGCCGCGCGGCAGCACCCGCACCATCTCCTGCGCCTCGGCGCGGCCCAACTCGCCGTCCACGCCGCGCACCACGAGCGTGGGGCACTGCACCTGTGCCAGCTCGTCCCAGTGCGCGTCGTGCACCCACGTCTCGCGGGCGCGCATCATCTGCTCGGGCGTGAAGACCGGCCGCCAGCCGTCCTCGCCCTCGGCCATCACCTCGGCGAAGAACGCGCCACGGGCGGGCTGCGGACGCTCCAGCGCCGGGTCGTCCTCGCCGAACCACTTGCGGACGTCCGCGAGCGTGGCGAAGGGGACCGGCCAGGAGCGGAACCACAGGTCCCACTCGTGCTGGGACTGCTCGCCCAGCGCGGAGGCCCGCATGTCCGTGATGACGAGCGCCTGCACCAGATCCGGCCGCCGGGCGGCCAGCTGCCAGGCCGTGAGCGCTCCCATGGCATGGCCGACGAGTGCGGCCGGCGCGAGGCCGAGCTGCTCCAGGGCCGCCTCGGCGTCGGCGACGTACGCCTCCCGGTCGTAGGCGCCGTCGCCGGGTTTGCCGCTGCGGCCGTGGCCGCGCTGGTCGAGGGCGACGGCACGGTAGCGGCCGGAGAGGACGCGGGCGGTGGCGGCCCAGTGCGAGGCCCGGCCCATCAGTCCGTGCAGCAACAGGACGCCCGGCGCGGGGCCGCCGTCCTCCGGCCCGGCCGGGGCGGCGCCGGACGCCTCGCGTCCGCCGGCGGCCGGCCCTCCGCCGTCCCCGCCGGCCGTGGGTCCGTCCTTGAGCGGATCGCCGAACTCCCAGGCAGCCAGCCGGATTCCGTCCGCGCCGGTCAGATCGATCCGTTGCACCACGTCGTGCACCCCCACTCGCTCAGCCGCTGCGTCAGCGTATCGAACCTCTATTCGAACAGCGGGGGTTCGTGATGAACACCCCACGTTCGAGTGACGGGCCCCCGGGGTTGCCCGTCGCCCCCACGGGGAGACAGGAACCGGGAGGGGGGCCGACCCTGAGAGCTCGGGGCTCCGGGTCGCCGCGGGGGGACATGGGGAAGCGGGGCCCCGGCGAATGACGGCGCCGGGGCCCCCGCTGTGTGCCCGGCTCCCTCAGTGGGCGCGGCGCCCTCGGCCGCGCCTCGCGGGCCCGCCGCGCGGACCGGGCGGCGCCGGACACCGCGGCACCCCGGCGAACGCCCCAGGGAATACGTGGGACACGGCATCGACGGCTCCCCTCCCGTCCCGGTACGCGTCCGCCGCCGGTCCGCGGCGGGCGCCGCCTTCGGCGGCCTGCGCTCCCGTTCGGCTTCCGCACCTCACCGGCCCGCTGCCCGGCCCGGTCTGCCCGGTGATCCGCTCTCCTCGGTCCGACTCCTCGGCCCGGCCCCTCGTTCCGGCCCTCGGCCCGGTCCTCGGTCCGATCTTCTGGTCCGCTCTGTTCGTCAGCGTGCGTCGGCGTCTGTCAGCGTTCGTCGGTGTACGCCAACGCTGGTCGGTCCACGTCGGCCTCGTCGGCGTTCGGTCGGTGTCGTCGGCGTCGGTCGGCGTGCTTCGGTGCTGTTCGTCCGGTCGTCGTGCGGCTCGGCCGTCCGGGGCCGTGCGCCCGGACCGCACCCCCCGCGGTGCGTCGGCCATTCGGAACAGCCTGGCACGCGACCCCGGTCGCGCGCCGGTGTTCCAGCAACTCTGGTACGTGGGCGGCCAATTGGGAAGGCCCGGCCACCGGCCGCGGCCGCGAGGAGCAGGGCCGGACCGTACGGCAGCGCCTCGGGGCGAAGACGGGCGCCCGGGGCGCGGACCGGTGGTGCGGGCGGGGACGGCGAGCCCCGGCCGCGCCCGCACCACCGGCCGGGGACGAGCCCCGGCGAAGAGATCAGCGCTTGGCGACGAAGACGTGGGAGGCGACGTCCGAGCCCAGCTCGGCGGCCTCGCCGCTGCTGCCCACCTGGACGCCCCCGGCCACGCCGGAGTTCACGCTCACCACGGCGCCGGGCTGCACACCCGCACGCCGGAGGGTGTACATCAGCTGTGCGTCCTTCTGGATCGGCTCGCCGATGCGGCGCACCACGACCGTCTTGCCGCCGTCCGGCTTCAGCTCGCTCAGGCTCACCAGGCCGTCGTCCAGGAACGGATCCACCGCGCCCTTCTCGCCCAGCTCCTCCAGGCCCGGGATCGGGTTGCCGTACGGCGACTCCGTGGGGTGCCGGAGCAGATCGAGGACGCGGCGCTCGACCGCCTCGCTCATCACGTGCTCCCAGCGGCACGCCTCCGCGTGCACCTGCTCCCACTCCAGGCCGATCACATCGACGAGGAGGCACTCGGCGAGCCGGTGCTTGCGCATCACGCGCGTGGCCAGCCTGCGGCCCTCGTCGGTCAGCTCCAGATGGCGGTCGCCGGCGACCGTCACCAGCCCGTCGCGCTCCATCCTGGCCACGGTCTGGCTGACCGTCGGGCCGCTCTGATCGAGGCGCTCGGCGATGCGGGCACGCATCGGGACCACACCTTCCTCCTCAAGCTCCAGGATGGTGCGGAGATACATCTCCGTGGTGTCGATGAGTCCGGACATGCGTAGCCCCTAGTCAGCTCGTGCGGTGGCCCTGGCATCAATTCTGACGCATCGCACCGACAACCGGCTGCCCCGGAGCGGAAGCGGCCCGAGGAGCGCACCTCGCCCGTATCGGCACAACACGTCACCCGTATTGACAAAGAAAGGTCCAGACCTCAACGTGATCGCCGCGAGGCCGGGACAGCCGGTCGTCCGGGAAGCGAGGGGCCGGGGATGAGTGACCAGACGCTGGCGGGGGACTTCTTCGACGCCGCCATCGGCCTGCTGCGACAGGTCAAGGAGGGTGAGGCCGGACACATCGAGGAGGCCGGGCGCCTGCTCGCCGAGGTGATCGCCGACGGCGGGCGGATCTTCGCCTTCGGCGCGGGGCACTCCTCGCTCCCCGCGCAGGACACCGTCTACCGTGCGGGCGGCCTCGCCGTCATGAACCTGCTGGCGGTGCCCGGCGTCGTCGGCGTCGACGTCCGCCCCGCCACCCTCGGCAGCGCGCTCGAACGCGTCGACGGGCTCGCGGGGGCCGTGCTCGACTCCAGCCCGGCCCGCTCCGGTGACGTGCTGATCATCATCTCCCTCTCCGGGCGCAACGCGCTCCCCGTCGAGCTGGCCATGAACGCGCGGGCCCTCGGGATGAAGGTCGTGGGCGTGACCTCCGTCGCGTACGCCGAGCGCACCCGCTCGCGGCACAGCACGGGCACCTTCCTCAAGGACCACTGCGACGTCGTCGTCGACAGCCGGATCCCGGTCGGCGACGCCGAACTGACGGCGGAAGGCGTGGGCGCGCCCTTCGCGCCCGCCTCGACGGTCGTCACCAGCGCGGTCATGCAGGCCGTGATCGCCGCGGCGACCGGGGAGCTGGTGCGGCGCGGAGTGGAACCCCCGCTGCTGCGCTCGGGGAACGTGGACGGCGGGCACGACTGGAACGGCCGCGTCATGGACGCCTACGCCGACCGCATCTTCTACCGCTGAGATCCGCCGGTACGGCCGGGATACGCCGGACACACCGGATGCACCGGGGGCCGGCCACCGCTGAGGCCGCCGGGGCCCGTGCGCGGTCGCCCGGGCCCGCGCTACCGCAGGCCGGGGGCGTCCGGCCGGGCCACCCTGCGGGGCAGGTCGGCGAGATCGACGGCGGCGGCCACGTGTGCGGCCACCTGTTCGGCGTGGTCGGCGTCGGCCCGGTCGAAGGGGCGGCGTCCGGTGTCCCGGAGGAAAGTGACGACGCCCAGCGTGCGCCCCCGGCTGCGCAGCACGGCGCACAGCCCGTAGACCGTCCCCTCCGGCCACTTCCGGGTCCGCGCCCAGTTCTCCGGTGCGCGCCCCGCGCCCGCCCCGGCGCGCACGGAGCCGCAGCGCTGGTACGCCTGGAGCGCCGGGTGCCCCTCGGGATAGGCGACGGGGATACCGGTACGGGTGCCGGGTTCGATCACCGGGGCACGCGCCGGGCCGCCGGTGGGGGTCTGTGCCGCGCGGACGAGCCGGGGCTGCGGCAGCGGTGACAGCGGGAGCACCGCGTCCGACGGCTGTGCCGCGAGCGGCTCGGGCGCCACGTCGAGGAGGGCGTGATCGGCGAATCCGGCCAGGGCGAAGTCCAGATGGAGCCGGGCCGCCTCCAGCGGGTCCTCGCACTCGCCCGCCGCGCGCGTGGCGCGGTGCAGCTGGCCGTCCCGGAAGCGCAGCCTGGCGGCGTCCCGTTCGGCCTGTTTGCTGCCGGTGATGTCCTGGAACAGCCAGGCGACGCCCAGCGGAACCGGCTCCTCGGCCAGCGGCGAGGCCAGCCGCAGAAAGCCGCTGCGCCAGCAGCGCCTGCGGGAGCCCGCACGCCCGCCGTCCGCGTCCACACCACCGGCACATCCGGACGTACCGGACTTCTCCGACTTCTCACCCCGGTGGGGTTCGCCGGACTCCGCGTGCTCCTCGTCCTGTTGCGGTGCGCGGATCGTCACCCACAGCTCCGCCGGCTCGGTGGGCGGGCCCTCGCCGAGGACGTACTGGAGCGCGCCCTCCAGCTCCTCCATGCCCTCCTCCAGCAGCTCGCCGAGCGGCCGGCCGAGCAGGGCGGCGCGGGCCGGCACGCGGAAGGAGCGGGCGGCGTAGGAGTTGACGACCGTGGGGCGCAGATCGGCGTCCACCAGGACGACGCCCCAGGAGGCGTCCTCCAGCAGTGCCTCGCTCAGCGCGATGGAGCGCTCCAGGTCGATCTGCGCGTGCACCTCGCTGAACGCGCAGTACACACCCATGGGGCTGCCGTCGGCGCCGGTCACGCCGGAGGACTGGACGCGCACCAGGACCCGGCCGCCGTCCTTCGTCAGCAGGGCGAACTCGTGCACCTGCCGGCCCGGTGACTTCATCGCGCCGAGCAGCCGCGACTCGACCTCCTCGGCGTCGGCGGCGCGCACCGCCCAGCCCGCCAGGCCCTGCCGCCCGACGGCCTCCTCCTGCGTCCAGCCGAGCATCCGCTCGGCCTCGCGGTTCCAGTGGGTGACGACGCCGTCGGCGTCGAACGCGCACAGGGCGGCGTCCATGCCGTCCAGCAGTGCGGCGAGCAGAAGTTCGTCGTCGGGACCGCCGTCGTCACCGTCCGGGGACGACGCGGAGTGAGTCCTGGATCGAGCCGCCACTTGGGCACCCCCCTGTGTGCTCCGTCGCGGAACGCCACCGGCTGTACACGGATCATTCAACTCGAACGTGACTCAGCGCACACCGGTTTCCCCGGAACTTCCGGAAATCGTTGCGGCCCCGAAATTCGATTGCCGCCCCCCGCGGTGCGATTTACGGTGTGGGGCACACAGGAAAGGAGGTGATCCGGCTGATGATCAATCACCGGACGTGTGAGGTGGCTGCGGCCTGAGGGCCTGCGCCACACCGTGACGCCGGTTCGCCGGCCAATCCACAGCAGTCACCCGGCCCGTGGGCTCGTCGGACTCGTCCGACCGACGCCGTCCGCCGCTCGGCGGAGGGAGTCGCCCACGGGCCGTCTGCGTGCCCGGGCCCGGCACGCTCAGGGCCCGGCGCTTCAGGAGCAGGAACGCTCCAGGGCAGCAGCGCTCAGGGCCCGGCGTGCTCAAGGGCAGCAGCGCTCAAGGCCCCGCGTACTCAAGGGCAGCAGCGCTCAAGCGCAGGCGCGCTCAAGCGCAGGCGCGCTCAAGGGCAGAGGCGCTCCACGCGCCAGGCGTCCGCCTCCCCCGCGCTCTCCTCGCGTACGTAACGCAGCCTGTCGTGCAGCCGGTTCTCCCGGCCCTGCCAGAACTCGACCGTCTCGGGCCGCACCCGCACCCCGCCCCACTGGGGCGGCGCGGGCACGTCCTCGCCCTCGGGGTAGCGCTCGGCGAGGCGGGCGTACATCCGGTCCAGCTCCTCGCGCGAGGCCAGGGCCGAGGACTGTTCGCTGGCCCAGGCGCCCAGTTGGGAGCCGTGCGGCCGGGTGCGGAAGTAGCGGGCCGTCTCGTCGCGCCCGGTGCGTTCGGCGGTCCCGGAGATGATCACCTGCCGGGCGATGCCGTGCCAGGGGAAGAGCAGCGAACAGGCGGGGTTGACCTCCAGCTCACGGCCCTTGCGGGAGCCGTAGTTGGTGAAGAAGACGAAGCCGCGCTCGTCGAAGCGCTTCAGCAGGACGGTCCGGGAGCTGGGCCGGCCCTGCTCGTCGGCCGTGGAGGCGACCATGGCATTGGGCTCGTGCAGCCCGCTCTCCTCGGCCTGGGCGAACCAGCGCGCGAACTGGGTGACCGGGTCGGCGGCGAGGTCCTGCTCGGCGAGGCCCTCGGCGCGGTAGTGGGCGCGCATGGCGGCCGGGTCGAGTGTGGCCGTCTCCGCGTGCGTACTCGCGGTCGTACGGCCGGGAACAGGGGTGTCGGCGGCGGAGTCGGTGTCGGCGTGTGGCACGGGCCTTATCTTGCAGCATCCGGGCGAGCCGCGGTCGGACAGTCTGCCCGCCGGACACCCGCTGCACACGCGAGCGCAAGGAATCGGCCGGTGTGCCTCTTCTCACGGGTCCGCACGGTGCCCGGCGGGCTGCCGAGCCTCCAGAATCCTCGCGGGGACACCGTGGCGGCCGTTCCGTGCCGCGGACGGCACGCGCGCCGGCGGCCGTCCGGGCAGGACCGGCCGGGGCCGGTCGGGACCGGTCGGATCCGGTCGCGACCGGATCCGCGTCGGCCCGCGGCCGGAAAGGACCGGGGCCGGGCGGGAGAGGCCGGGCCACGGGCCCCACGGCGGGTGAGTACGCCCCACCGCGGGCATCACCCTTGAGGACGGCGCGGTCTCTAGCCGGTCGGCAGGGAACCGGTCCGTCCACCTTGCGGCAGCGGGCGCGGTACGCGTCGTGGCGGGCCCACCGGCCCTTCCGTCCGTGCTGCCGTGGCCCCGCGGGACGGGCCGCACCGTCCGCAAGCAGGTCAGCCAGCCGTCGGCACGTCCGGCGGCGCATCACGAGGGAGCCGCCAGATGTCCGATTTCGTACCCGGGCTCGAAGGGGTCGTCGCGTTCGAGACGGAGATCGCCGAACCCGACAAGGAAGGCGGCGCGCTGCGCTACCGGGGTGTGGACATCGAGGACCTGGTGGGTCACGTGTCCTTCGGCAACGTGTGGGGGCTGCTGGTGGACGGCAGCTTCGATCCCGGTCTGCCGCCGGCCGAGCCGTTCCCGATCCCGGTGCACTCCGGGGACATCCGCGTGGACGTGCAGTCGGCGCTGGCGATGCTCGCGCCGGTGTGGGGGCTCGAACCGCTGCTGGACATCGACGCGTCCAGGGCGCGCGACGATCTGGCGCGGGCCGCCGTCATGGCGCTGTCGTACGTGGCGCAGTCGGCGCGCGGCCAGGGGCTGCCGATGGTGCCGCAGAAGGAGATCGACAAGGCGGAGACCGTCGTCGAGCGGTTCATGCGGCGCTGGCGCGGTGAGCCGGACCCGAAGCACGTCGCGGCCGTGGACGCGTACTGGACCTCGGCGGCCGAACACGGCATGAACGCCTCGACGTTCACGGCGCGGGTGATCGCCTCCACGGGTGCGGATGTGGCGGCGGCGCTGTCCGGCGCCGTGGGCGCCATGTCCGGGCCGCTGCACGGGGGCGCGCCCTCGCGGGTGCTCGGCATGATCGAGGAGATCGAGCGCACCGGGGACGCCGCCGCCTATGTGCGCCGTCAACTCGACCGCGGCGAGCGGCTGATGGGCTTCGGGCACCGCGTCTACCGCGCCGAGGACCCGCGCGCCCGGGTGCTGCGCAGGACGGCGAAGGAGCTGGGCGCCCCGCGCTACGAGGTGGCCCGCGCGCTGGAGCAGGCGGCGCTGAAGGAGCTGCGCGAGCGCCGGCCGGACCGGGTGCTGGAGACGAACGTGGAGTTCTGGGCGGCGATCGTGCTGGACTTCGCCGAGGTGCCCGCGCACATGTTCACGTCGATGTTCACCTGCGCCCGGACGGCCGGCTGGTCGGCGCACATCCTGGAGCAGAAGCGCACGGGCCGGCTGGTGCGCCCCTCCGCCCGCTATGTGGGGCCGGGTCCGCGCGATCCGCGCGAGGTGACCGGCTGAGCCGGGCCCCGGCGAACACCGGCCGGGCGGCGCGGCGCGGTTCACGGTGAGGGTGTGGCGGCTCCGCCGTCCGGACGGGGGTCCGGTGCGGTGGGGCCGCCCTGTGCGGGGAACGGGGCGGCGGCGCCCCGGAGTCCGCCGTCGGGGGCGTCCGGGTCGTCCGGGGCATCGGGACTGTCCGGGCCGTCCGGGATGCCGAGGGAGTCGACGAGGGCCGAACCCCGCACGCTGCCCTGGGGTTTGACGAGGCCGAGGACGATGTAGAGCACCAGCGACGTCAGCAGGGGCAGCCCGACCGTCATGGCCTCCGTCGCACCGTCGACGCCCCAGTACAGATACGACCAGACGGCCAGGCCGCCGGCCCAGGAGCCGATGGCGGCGAGCGGGCCGTGCCGCTTGAACCAGGGCAGCAGGCCGAGCATCAGGGGGATGGAGATCGGGCCCATGGTGGCCGCGACGATGCTGACGACGACGGTCATGATGAAGCCGTCGGGGTCGGCGAAGAGCGCGAAGCCCATGCTGGCCGTCACGAACGCGACGGTCGTGAGGCGGGCGAACAGCAGGTCCTGCCGTTCGCCGAGCCGGCGGACCTTCGGCACGAGGACGGGTGCCAGATCGCGGGTGATGACGGCGGTGATGACGTTGGAGTCGGAGGCCACCATCGCCATGGTGTGCGAGAAGAAACCGGCCAGCAGCAGCCCGATCAGTCCGGTGGGCAGCAGTTCCTGGGCGAGCCGGATGTAGGACTCCTCGCCGTTCTGGAGGCCGGGCACGATGAGCGGGGCCGCGATCATCGGGATGAACAGGATCAGCGGCCACAGCAGCCACAGCGCGCTGGAGAGCAGTGCCGACCGCTTCGCGCGCGAACCGGAGGGCGCCGCCATGTAGCGCTGGGCGAGGTTCCACATGCCGCCGTTGTACTCGAACGTCTTCACCAGCAGGAACGCCATGATCAGGCCGGTGGTGACGGAGCCGTTGACCGGGTCGCCGTGGTCGGCGGGCAACTCGTCCCACATCGTCCACAGGGTGGCGAAGCCGCTGAGGTGGGCCATGACGGCGACGAGCATGGCGATGCCGGCGACGAACTGGATGACGAACTGGCCGAAGTCGGTGAGGACATCGGCCCACAGCCCGCCGAAGGCCATGTAGATCATGGTGCACACGCCGGTCAGGACGATGCCCCAGGCCAGCGGGATGTCCGCGAAGCCCTGGAGCAGCACGGCGATCGCGACCCACTTGGAGGCGATGTCGACGACCTTGAGGGCGGCGCCGCTGTAGGCGAGGACCTGCTGGGTGGGCAGGTTGTAGCGCACGGCGAGGTATTCCAGCGGCGAGTTGACGCCGTGCCGGGCGCGCAGCCGGTTCCAGCGCGGCGCGAACAGGAAGGCGCCGATGCCGACGGCGAGCCCGATGGTCAGCGGCCACCAGAAGTAGACGGTGATGCCGTAGTCGTAGGCGACGGCGGCGAAGGTGACGAACATGATGGCGCTGTAGCCGGACATGTGGTGCGAGATGCCGGAGAGCCACCAGGGGATGCGGCCGCGGGCGGTGAAGAAGTCCGCCACGTTGTCGATGCGCCGGGAGGCGAACAGGCCGATCCCGAGCATCACGAAGAAGTAAGCGCCGACGACGACCCAGTCCACACCGGACATGGCGGCTCCCTGCCTAGTTCATACACATGAACTCGTGCCAGATCGCTGAACAGCGCTTCACACTAGAAGTGGCCCATGGGAGCGTCAAGACTGTGCACAGCACGGGAGTTGACGGCTTCGGAGCCGTCCATGTCGGTGAATGGCGGGCCGTCGGCGGCACCGGCGGCGGCCGACTGCGGTCGACTGCGGACGGCCGCCGTCCGGCGCTCAGCCCTGGAGGCCCTGTTCGACGAGCCGGGCCCACTGCGCGACGACGCGCTCACGGCGGGCGCTGTCGTCGGTCAGCAGATTGGCGAGGCCGAGGCCGCGCGCCATGTCGAGAAGGCCCTGCACCGTCTCGCGGACGCCGGGCTCCCGCTCGTCGGCGCCGAGCAGTTCGACGGCCATGCGGTGCGTCTCGCGCCCGATGCGCGCCTCCAGGGCCGCGACCCTGGGGCCCAGCTGCGGCTCGTTCGTCGCGGCCACCCACAGATGCAGGGCGGCGCGGAAGAGGGTCCCGGTGTAGAGGTCCACCAGGGTGCGGACCGCCGTGTAGGCGGGCGACGCCGCGGCCTCGTCCGCGGGGCCGCGGTCGATGGCGGCGCGCAGCGCACGGGAGCGCTCCTCGGCGACGTACTCGACCGCGGCCGTGAACAGGTCCTCACGGGTGGGGAAATGGTGCTGCGCGGCGCCGCGCGAGACACCGGCGTGCTCGGCGACGACCGTCACGGTGCTGCCGGACCAGCCGTGCTCGGCGAGGCAGGTCACGGCGGACTCCAGCAGCCGCTGCCGCGTGGCGCGGCTGCGGTCCTGCTTGGGCGCCGCGCCACGCACGTTCACCGCGCGCTCGCCTGCCGCACTGCCCATTCGGGGTCCCGTCGTTCGAGGAAGGCCGTCATGCCCTCGCGGGCCTCCGCCGACGCGAACAGCCGCGCCGACAGGTCAGCGAGGGTACCGGTGTCCCGGTCGAAGGCCGCCAGCACCTCCCGGGCGGCCAGCCGCTTCGACTCCCGCAGGCCCTGCGGGGAGCCGCGCCGCAGCCCGTCCAGCACCGGGGCGAGCGCGGCGTCGACGGCTTCCCGGCCGCGCGGGCCGCCGCCGTCCGCGTCCCGCGGGGCGACGTCACCGGTGCCCGGCGGGTCCTCGGCGGCGAGGGTGACCAGGCCGATACGGGCCGCCTCGCGCGGGCCGAAGCGCTCGCCCGTGAGGTAGTAGCGGGCCGCCGCGCGCGGGTCGACACGGGGCAGCACCGGCATGGATATGACCGCCGGCGCGACCCCGATGCGTGCCTCGGTGAACGCGAACGTCGCCCCGGGCCCGGCGACGGAGATGTCGCAGGCGGCCAGCAGGCCCGTGCCGCCCGCACGGACGTGCCCGGTGACGCGGGCGACGACCGGCTTGGGGAACTCGACGACGGTACGCAGCAGCCGGGCGAGCGCGAGCGGCGCCTCCGTGGGCGCCTGCTGTGCGCCCGCCTCGCTCAGATCGGCGCCCGCGCAGAAGGTGTTGCCCGTGTGGGTGAGCAGCACCGCCCGGGTTTCCGGGTCCTCACGCGCCTCCTCCAACGCCGTGTACAGGGCGCGCATCAGCCGGGCGGAGAGCGCGTTGCGGCGGTGCGGTGCGTCCAGGGTCACGGTGGTGATGCCGTCGGCCCGCGCCGTGCGGACGGGGCCGGGCTCCCGCGGGGTGTTCTCCTCGCTCATCTGCCGCCTCCTCAGTACGACTTGGGAAGGCCGAGGGTCTGATGGGAGACGTAGTTGAGGATCATCTCCCTGCTGACCGGTGCGATCCGCGCCACCCGGGACGCGGTGATCATCGAGGCGAGCCCGAACTCGCGGGTGAGCCCGTTGCCGCCGAGGGTGTGCACCGCCTGGTCGACGGCCTTCACACACGCCTCGCCCGCCGCGTACTTGGCCATGTTGGCGGCCTCGCCGGCGCCGACGTCGTCGCCCGCGTCGTACAGCCGTGCCGCCTTCTGCGTCATCAGCCGTGCGCATTCGACCTCGATGTGCGCCTGTGCCAGCGGATGTGCGATGGCCTGGTGCGCACCGATCGGGGTCTTCCACACCTCGCGCACCTTGGCGTACTCGACGGCTCGCGCGAGCGCGTGGCGTGCCATGCCCAGCGCGAAGGCCGCCGTCATGATGCGCTCCGGGTTCAGCCCGGCGAACAGCTGGAGGAGTCCGGCGTCCTCGTCGCCGACCAGCGCGTCCGCCGGCAGCCGTACCTCGTCGAGGACCAGCTCGAACTGCTTCTCCGGCGCGTCGATCGCCATGTCGATCCTCCGCCGGGAGAACCCGGTGGCATCCCGCGGCACCAGGAACAGACAGGGCTTGAGCTTGCCGGTGCGCGCGTCCTCGGTGCGGCCGACGATCAGTGTCGCCTCGGCGATGTCCACACCGGAGACGAACACCTTGCTGCCGCTCAGCAGCCAGTCACCGGTGGCCTCGTCGCGCCGGGCGGTCGTGGTGATGCGGTGCGAGTTGGAGCCCGCGTCCGGCTCGGTGATGCCGAACGCCAGGATGCGCCCGCCGTCCGCCAGGCCCGGCAGCCAGGTGCGCTTCTGCTCCTCGGTGCCGAAACGTGCGATGACGTTGCCGCAGATGGCCGGGGAGACGATCAGCATCAGCAGAGGGCAGCCGGCGGCGCCCAACTCCTCCAGCACGATGCCGAGTTCCTCGATGCCGCTGCCGCCGCCCCCGTACTCCTCGGGCAGGTTCACGCCCAGATAGCCGAGCTTGGCCGCCTCCGTCCACAGCTCACGGGTGTGCCGCCCCTCGCGGACGACCTCGGCGAAGTAGTCCCGGCCGTAGCGGGCGCCGAGCGCCGCCACCGCCTCGCGCAGGGCGCGCTGTTCGTCGCTCTCGATGAGTCCGGTCATGCTGCTGCTCCCTCGGTCGGTTCCCGGGGCCCGGCCTGCCGCGGGCCCCGTGCCGCGCGCCGGCCGGCGGCCGGCGGCGGTGCACGCCCCTGTTCCGGGCGTCAGTTGACGACGGCGAGCACCGTGCCGACCTCGACCTGCCCGCCCACCTCGACGGGCAGAGCGGTGACGCGGCCGTCCGCCGGGGCGGTGACCTGGTGCTCCATCTTCATGGCCTCCAGCCACAGCAGCGGCTGTCCGGCGCGGACCTCGGCGCCCGCCTCGACACCGTCCGCGATCCGCACCACCGTCCCCGGCATCTGTGCCAGCAGCGAGCCGGGCTCCCGCGCCGTCTCCGGCTCGGGCAGCCGGGGCAGTGCGGTGAACGCGTAGGGCCCCGCGTACACCTCGGAGCCGTCGCCGTAGGCCGCGACCTCCCAGGTGCGCCGCACCCCGTCGCTCTCCAGGACGACCGCGTCCTCGCGCACCTCGGCCACCCGCACCCCGGGGTGGTCACCGGGCAGCACATCGGGCCGGCCGCGCCGCCACACGTAGCGCACCTCGTGCACCGTGCCCTCCCCCGGTCCTGACGCGGAGCCGTCGCCGGTGCCGCGGTCCGCGTACCGCCGCAGCTGCGGCCCGGAGGCGAGATTGCGCCAGCCGCCGACGCGGGCCGCGACAGCGGGCCGGGGCGCGCCGCCCGCCGCTCCGGGCGGCGGCTGACGGCGTACGGCATCCGCGAGCGCGGCGGCCAGCAGCGCGTGTGCGCGCGAGGTGTCCGCTCCGGCGGGCGGCTTCGTCAGCTGTGCGAGGTTCCGGTCGTAGAAGCCGGTGTCCAGGCGCGCGGAGACGAAGTCCGGGTGCCGCAGGGAGGCCACGAGCAGCTCGCGGTTGGTGGCGGGCCCGTGGATCCGGGCGCGCTCCAGGGTGTGCGCGAGCAGCCGGACGGCGGCGCCCCGGGTGGGTGCCCAGGCGACGACCTTGGCGAGCATCGGGTCGTAGTGCGCACCGATCTCGCTGCCGCTCTCCACGCCCGCGTCGACGCGCACGCCGCTCCCCGGGCCCGCGCCGGGCACTCCTCCCGCGCCCGGCACCTCCAGCAGCCGCAGGACGCCCGTCTGCGGGCGCCAGTCGTGCGCCGGGTCCTCCGCGTACAGCCGGGCCTCCACGGCGTGGCCACGGGCCGCCGGGGGGCCGCCGGGCGGCAGCGGCTCGCCCTCGGCGATCCGCAGCTGCCAGGCGACGAGGTCGAGGCCGTGCACGCACTCGGTCACCGGGTGCTCGACCTGGAGGCGGGTGTTCATCTCCAGGAAGTACGGGCGCTGCTCGGCCGGTCCGCCGCCGGTGACGAGGAATTCGACGGTGCCGGCGCCCGTGTAGCCGACCGCGCGGGCCGCGGCGACGGCGGCGTCCCGGAGCGTGCCGCGCAGCGCCGCGTCCAGGCCGGGCGCGGGCGCCTCCTCGATGACCTTCTGGTGCCGCCGCTGGAGCGAGCAGTCCCGGGTGCCCAGCGCCCACACCTCGCCGTGCGCGTCGGCGAGGATCTGCACCTCGACATGGCGCCCGCGCTCGACGTACGGCTCGACGAACACCTCGCCGTCCCCGAAGGCGGCGGCGGCCTCGGCGCGGGCGGCCTCGATCTGCCCGGCGAGCGCGGCCGGTTCGCGTACGACGCGCATGCCCCGGCCGCCGCCTCCGGAAGCCGCCTTGACCAGCACGGGGAAGGCGTCCGGCGGCACCGCTCCGGGGTCCAGCGGCGCGAGCAGCGGGACACCGGCGTCGGCCATGAGGCGTTTGGCGCGGGTCTTGGACGCCATCGCCTCGACGGCCTCCGGCGGCGGGCCGATCCACACCAGCCCGGCGTCGCGCACCGCGCGGGCGAAGTCGGCGTTCTCGGACAGGAAGCCGTACCCGGGATGGACGGCGTCGGCCCCGGCGGCGAGCGCGGCCCGGACGACGAGGTCGCCGCGCAGATAGGTGTCGGCGGGTGCGCTGCCGGGCAGCCGGACGGCGGCGTCCGCCTCGCGTGTGTGCGGGGCGTCGGTGTCCGGGTCGGAGTGGACGGCGACGGTGGCCAGGCCCAGTGCGCGGCAGGTGACGAAGACACGCCGGGCGATCTCCCCGCGGTTGGCGACCAGTACGGATGTGATCAACGGCTGCTCCCCGGTGTCCGGTTGTGATCGGTTCTCGCTCTCCATGCGGGAGTCGTTCATCGGGCATCACATCCGGAAGATTCCGAAACCGCCGCGGGCGCCCCGCACCGGTGCCGTGTGGATCGCGGACAGGCACAGGCCGAGCACGGTGCGGGTGTCCCGCGGATCGATCACCCCGTCGTCGTAGAGCCGGCCGGAGAGGAACATCGGCAGTGACTCGCTCTCCACCTGCTGCTCGACCATCGCCCGCAGCCCCGCGTCGGCCTCCTCGTCGAACGGCTTGCCCTTCGCCGCCGCCGACTCGCGCATCACCAGGGACAGCACCCCGGCCAGCTGCTGCGGCCCCATGACGGCCGACTTGGCGCTGGGCCAGGCGAACAGGAACCGCGGCTCGTAGGCCCGGCCGCACATGCCGTAGTGGCCCGCGCCGTAGCTGGCCCCCATGAGCACCGACAGATGCGGCACCTTCGAGTTGGAGACGGCGTTGATCATCATCGAGCCGTGCTTGACGATGCCGCCCTGCTCGTACTCCGTGCCCACCATGTAGCCGGTGGTGTTGTGCAGGAACAGCAGGGGGATGTCGCGCTGGTTGGCCAGCTGGATGAACTGCGTCGCCTTCTGCGACTCCTCGCTGAACAGCACTCCCTGCGCGTTGGCGAGCACCCCCACCGGATAGCCGTGCAGCCGCGCCCAGCCGGTCACCAGGCTCGCCCCGTACAGCGGCTTGAACTCGTCGAAGGCGGAGCCGTCCACGATCCGGGCGACGACCTCACGCGGATCGAACGGCTCCTTGAGGTCGGCGGGGACGATGCCGAGCAGTTCCTCCGGGTCGTACAGCGGCTCCCGTACCGTCTCCGGCGGCGGATCCGGGTGCGCCTTGCGCCAGTTGAGGCGGGCGACGATCCGGCGGGCGCGGCGCAGCGCGTCGTACTCGTCGGCGGCGAAGTGGTCGGCGAGGCCGGAGGTGCGCGCGTGCATGGCGGCGCCGCCCAGCTCCTCGTCGTCGGCGTCCTCGCCGGTGGCCATCTTCACCAGCGGGGGGCCGCCGAGGAACACCTTGGCGCGCTCCTTGACCATCACCGTGTGGTCGGACATGCCCGGGATGTAGGCCCCGCCCGCCGTGGAGTTGCCGAAGACGACGGCCACGGTGGGGATGCCGGCCTCGGAGAGCCGGGTGAGGTCACGGAAGAGCGCGCCGCCCGGGATGAAGATCTCCTTCTGGCTGGGCAGATCGGCACCGCCCGACTCGACGAGGCTCACACACGGCAGCCGGTTGGCGCGGGCGATCTCGTTGGCCCGCAGCGCCTTCTTCAGCGTCCACGGGTTGCTCGCACCGCCGCGCACCGTCGGGTCGTTGGCGGTGATCAGACACTCGACGCCCTCGATGACGCCGATCCCGGTCACCAGGGAGGCGCCGACGGTGTAGTCGCTGCCCCATCCCGCCAGCGGCGACAGCTCCAGGAACGGGGTGTCCGGGTCCAGCAGCAGCTCGATGCGCTCCCGGGCCAGGAGCTTGCCGCGGCCGCGGTGGCGCTCGACGTACTTCTCGCCGCCGCCCGCGAGCGCCTTGGCGTGCTCGTCCGCGAGTGCGCCGAGCTTGGTCAGCAGGGCCTCGCGGCGTGCCGTGTACGCCTCCGCGCGGGGATCGACGGCGGTCGGCAGCGCGGCCGGGACCGCCGGGGCGCCCGGGGAACGGCTCGGGGTGCTGGTCACTTGAGGAATGCCTCCGGTATCTCCACGTGCCGCGCGCGCAGCCATTCGCCGAGCGCCTTGGCCTGCGGGTCGAAGCGGTGCTGCGCGGCGACGCCCTCGCCGAGGATGTCGTCGATCACGAAGTTGAGCGCCCGCAGATTCGGCAGCTCGTACCGACGCACGGGCAACCCGGCCGCCTCCGGCAGGAGTTGGCGCAGCCGCTCCTCGGTGAGCATCGCACGCATCCAGCGCCAGACGGCCTCGTCGCCGTCCCGCGCCCACACCCCGATGTTGGCGCTGCCGCCCTTGTCGCCGCTGCGCGCCCCGACGACGCGGCCCAGCGGCGCCCGGCGGGCCGGCCACGCGGGGGCGCCGGACGGCTCCGGTACGGGCCCCGACGGGTCCGGCTCGGGCACCGGGCGCGGCGGGTCGGGCTGTCGCGCGCCGTCCGGCGGGGGCGCCGAGCGGAACGCCACGTCCACCCGTTCCCCGTCGGGCAGCACCGCCACGTGCGGGACGTCCGTCGCGGCCACGTACCGGGCGGTGAACACCCCGTACGGGGCGCCCCGGGACGGCGGCGCCGTGACGTGGAAGCCCGGGACGCTCGCCAGCGCCAGCTCCACCGCCGGGCCCGTCACGGCCCGCCCCACCACCTCGGCGTCGTCGTCGCGGACGACGAGCCGCAGCAGCGCGCTCGCCTCCTCCTGCACGGCGGCGTCCGGCCGGTCGGTGCGTGCGAGGCTCCAGGAGACCTCCCGGGGCCGGCGCCCGGCCAGCGCCCGCTCCATCTGCCCGCGCACCAAGGCCGCCTTGGCCTCGATGTCGAGCCCGGTGAGCACGAACGTCACCTCGTTGCGGAAGCCGCCGAGTCGGGTGAGGCCGACCTTGAGCGTGCCGGGGCGCGGCTCGCCCCGCACGCCGTCGATCCGCACCCGGTCGGTGCCCGCCTGGCTGAGCCGCACGGAGTCCAGGCGGGCGGTCACATCGGGCCCCGGATAGCGGGGGCCCGCCGTCTCGTACAACAGCTGTGCCGTCACCGTGCCGACGGTCACCGCGCCGCCGGTGCCGGGGTGCTTGGTGACGACGCAGGAGCCGTCGGCGGCGATCTCCGCGAGCGGGAAGCCGGGGTGCCGCACATCGAGGCCGTCCCGGTCGAAGAACGCGTAGTTGCCGCCGGTCGCCTGGGTGCCGCACTCCAGGACGTGCCCGGCGACGACCGCGCCCGCCAGCCGGTCCCAGTCGTCACCGGCCCAGCCGAAGTGGGCCGCCGCGGCACCGCTGACCAGCGCCGCGTCCGCGACCCTGCCGGTGACGACGACATCGGCACCGGCCCGCAGACAGGCGGTGACCCCGGCACCGCCGAGGTAGGCGTTGGCCGTGAGCACGCCCTCGCCCCACAAGGAGCGCCCGCTCAGATCGTCGCCCTCCACGTGCGCGACCCGCGCCGGTATGCCCAGCCGGGCGCTCAACTCGCGTATGGCCGCGGCCAGTCCGGCGGGGTTGAGGCCGCCGGCGTTGGTCACCAGCGCGACCCCGCGCTCCCTGGCGAGGCCCAGTCCCTCCTCCAGCTGACGCAGAAAAGTGCGCGCGTAGCCGCGGCCTGGGTCCTTCAGCCGGTCACGGCCGAGGATGAGCATGGTCAGCTCGGCGAGGTAGTCGCCGGTCAGCACGTCCAGGGGGCCGCCGGTGAGCATCTCCTTCAGCGCGTCGAACCGGTCGCCGTAGAAGCCGGAGGCGTTGCCGATCCGCAGGACGCCCGGGCCCGCACCGGTCCCGGCACCGCTGCCGCCGGTTCCCGTCATGCCGCGCCGCCCTCCGCGGCCCGGCCCCGGCCGTCGTCGGTGCCGCCGCCGGTGCCGCCCGCGCCGGTGTCCCGGACGCGTGGCCGCCCCGGTCCGGGCGGACCGGCGAACGCCTGCGCGATGCCCAGCCAGCGCTCCGCCTCCTCGCCCTCGGCACGCACCCGGGTGTCGTCCCGGTGCACCCGCCGGGTGGCGAGCCGGCAGAACTCCACGGCGTCGCCGGTGACCCTGCCGAAGGGGGCGGCCTCCGGGCCGTGCGCCCACAACTGGCCCTCCGGACCGGTCACTTCGACGCGGAACGGCCCCGCGGGAGGCGTCAGACCGTGCACCGCGTAGGCGAAGTCGCGGGCGCGTACGCCGATACGGACGACGTGCCGCAGCCGGGCCGTCGGCTCCCGGACGGTGCCGAGCGCGTCGGCGACGTCCTCGCCGTGCGCCCACATCTCCATGATCCGCGCGGTCGCCTGACCGGCCGCGCTCATCGGCAGGCCGAACCACGGGATCCGGGTGCCCTCCGGCAGCGCGCACAGCGCCTCGCGCAGCTGTGCGCGGGCCGCCCGCCACTCGCCCAGCAGGGCGGCGGGAGCGCGCCGGGCGCCCTCGGCGGCGCCCTCGTCGACGAAGGACATCGGATCCGCCCCGGCCATCAGCTGCTCGGTCTCCCGCCGGAAGCCCTCCGGGTCGGTGGCCGCGCGCAGCGCCTGCCGGTCCGTCCACGCCAGATGCGCGATCTGGTGGGCCACGCTCCAGCCCGGCGCCGGGGTGGGGGCCGCCCAGCCGGCCTCGTCCAGCTCCGCGACGAGGGCGTCCAGCGCCTCCCCCTCGTCCCGCAGATCGTCGAAGACACCGTCGGGACCGTTCATCCGCCCTCCCCTTCCGCCGTGCGCCGCACTCGTCCGCCGCGCCGGGACGCGGTTCAGCGGCCCAACTGCCCGCCGTGGCAACGAGGGTGGCAGCCTCCGGAAAAACAAGCAAGCGTGCTTGCATTGCCTTTTTCGGCCGCACCCCGGGTAGCTCTCGCTGGGCGCGGCACGCACAACCGCGCCCGGGCACATCTGCGCGGGCCGGCGGATCCGAGGACGGGAGAGTGGTCGCGGTGGGCAGTCAGCGGCGCCGCCACCGCACCATGCCCCTGCACCGGCTCGACGTGCCCGCACCACACGTCCTGCCGTTCGCCATCGGGACGTTCGACACCATCGGCCCGCTCTCCCGCGCCGCCTATCCGCACCGGCACACCTTCTACGAGCTGGCGTATGTGACCAGCGGCAGCGGCACCCACGTCGTCGACCTGCACCGCTGGCCGCTGCGACCGCCGCATCTGTGCGTCATCACACCGGGCCAGGTGCACCACTGGCAGCAGACCGACGAAATCCAGGGCTGCGTCGTGCTGTTCGACCCGGCGTTTCTGCTCGCACACCCCGGCGACCGGGCACTGCTGCGCACCCTCGGCCGGCGGCCCTCCCTGCCGCTCACCGGGGCGCACGCGGACCGCGTCGAGGAACTGCTGTGCGGGATGCGGCACGAGTACCGCGCCGAGCAGCGCGAGATGCTCTCCGTCCTCCAGGCGTACCTGCACATCCTGCTCGTGCACGCCAGCCGGATGCCGCCGGACGCCACGCACGTGCCCGCCGACGACGGCCCCGACCCGGCGACGGCCGAGGGCAGGGCGGCCGCGCTGTCCGGCGAGTTCGTCCGGCTCCTGGAGCGCTCCGGGCCGGAGGCCGCCCGCACCGTGCGGGAGTGCGCCGCCGAACTCGGCGTCTCGGCGGGCTATCTGACCGCCGCCGTACGCACCGCCACCGGCCGCACCCCCGCACAGCTGATCCGGCACACCCAGGTGCTGGAGGCCAAACGGCTGCTGGCCGGCACCCAGCTGCCGGTGCGCCGGGTGGCACGCGAGGTGGGCTTCGCCGACCCCGCCTACTTCTGCCGGTTCTTCCGCCGCGAAGCAGGCGTCAGCCCCGGCGAGTTCCGGCGCGGCGCGGGCACGGGGGCGCACGGAATTCACCACGGTCCGGGAAGTCTGTCCATCGACCCCGCCGGGAGCCCTTCCTAACGTCGTTCCCGGCGTTCACACCGCGCCGCACCGGCGTCCCCCCGGCGGCGGCCGCAACCCCCGCCGCCGGGCCGCGACGTGTCCGTCCCCGCACTTCCCCCACCTTCGAAGGAGCGAGGCACAGTCATGGACGAAGCCAGAGACCCGTCCCCCGCAAGCCCCGCGCACCGGCCCGAGGGCGACGGCCCGGCACCGGCCCGCCGCGGGCTGACCCGCAAGAGCGTGCTGCGCGCGGCCGTCGCCGCCGCGCCCGCGGCCGTGCTGCTCGGCGCCTCCGCCGCCGCTGCCGGCCCCGCGCTCGCCCGGGACCGGCGCGGCCCCCAGCGCCGTCTGGAGGCCACCCCGTCCTGCGACGACGGTGACGACCCCACGCCGCCGCAGATCGAGGGGCCCTACTTCAAGCCCAACTCGCCCGAGCGCGACGACCTCACCGTCCCCGGCGTGCCCGGCACCGCGCTCTCCGTCAGCGGGTACGTCTTCGGCGTCAGCTGCGAGCCCCTGTCCGACGTGCTGCTGGACTGGTGGCAGGCCGACCCCAACGGCCAGTACGACAACACCGGGTTCAACTTCCGCGGCCACCAGTTCACCGGCGCCGACGGCGGTTTCACCCTCACCACGCTGCACCCCGGCCTCTACCCCGGGCGCACCCGCCATCTGCACGTCAAGGTGCAGGCGCCGGGACAGCCGATCCTCACCACCCAGCTGTACTTCCCCGGCGAGCCGCGCAACGAGACGGACCCGATCTTCGACCCGCGGCTGCTGATGACCGTCAAGCAGGAGGGCGGGGGGCTCGTCGCCTCGTTCGACTTCGTCCTCGACGTCTGACGACAGCTGGGAAAACTGCGACAGCTGGGCTCGGCCGACACCCACCGGGCACGGCTGACAGAGCCGGGCACAGCTGACGCCGGCCCGGTACCACTGCCGACAGCTGGGCACCTTCCGGGGGCCGCGCGGGCGCAACAGCCCGCGCGGCCCTGCGCGTTGCCGCGCCCTCCTTTGCCTCCTTTGCCTCCTTTACCTTCCTTCGCCTTCCTCCGCCCGCCGGGGCGGCCCCGGGTCGTTGTCCGGGCGAGTACCGGTCGGCGGCGCGTGGGCGCCTGCGCGCCCCGGGCACGGAGCAGTTGACTGCACGACACCGGGCCCGCACGGGCCCGCCCGCAGCACCGCTCCCACAGGAAGGACACCGCCGTGCCCACCCGTGGACACCACCCCTACGGTCCGCCCCGGCGCCCGGACGGCTCGCCTGGGCCGCCCGGCTTCCCGCCGCAGCTGAACCGCATCCCGTTCCCGCTCCGCCGGCCGCCCGGCCCGCCCCCGCCGCCTCTCTCGTCCCTCGTCGCGCAGTTCCGCTCCGGTGACTGGCCGCCCCTGAACAGCGTCGTGCGCCGGGCCCCCGTCCGGGGCTGCGCATGGGTCCCGCTGCTCTTCCCCACCCTGCCGCTGGTCGCGCCGGTCCTCGCCTATCCGCTGGTCCGCTCGGCCCGCAGGTACGCACACCGCGCGTTCCCCCCGCACGCCTTCCGCAGGCCCCTGGACCCGGCCGTACTGCGCGTGCAGCGGGTCAGGGCCTGGGCGGCGCTGGTGGCCTCCGCCGTGCTCCTGCTCGCCTACGGCACGGCGGACGACTTCGCGGAGCTCCAGGACCAGTACCTGCTGCGCGTCCTCGTCACCCCGTGGCTGCTGCTGGTGACCTCGCCCCTGGTCATCGTGACCGTGTTCCTGCTCCGGCCGGCACACGAACGCCCGGACATGCGCGCCCGGCTGCGTCCCGTCGTCCGTACCGCCTGCTGGTACTTCCTCGCCGTCATCGCCTTCGCGCTGGCGGCGCCGGGATCGTCCCTGCTCCTCGACGTGCTGCCCGCCAACCCCCTGCTCACCCTGCTGTTCGCCGGGGGCGCGCTGGTCGCGCTGGTGTGGCTGCTGGCCTTCGCCGGCTTCGCCACCGCGACGCTCATCCCCGCCGGGCTCGGCACCCACCGGGTGCATCCCGCGCTCCCGGCCCTGCTGACGGGCTTCCTCGTGTGGGAACTCGCCCTGGCCGACCTCGTCCTCACCGGCATGCCGCCCGGACCGGCCGCCCTCGGGATCTGCTCAGCCGTGGGCGGGCCGCTCTCGGTGAGCCTCGTCGTCTGGTGGGAGATCCACCGGCTGCGCACCCGCCACGGGGTACGGCTGCGCGGGTAGCCACAGCTGCGCGAGCGGACCGGCCTGCGAGCGGCCACAGCTGTCCGAGCCGCCACAGCTGCGCGAGCGGACCGGCCTGCGAGCGGCCACAGCTGTCCGAGCCGCCACAGCTGCGTGAGCGGCCACAGCTGTGCGCGGGCTACGGCGGCTGTCCGAGCGGCCGCAGGTGTGCGAGCGGACACAGCTGCGCGAGCGGACTCGTCCGGATGAGCAACCACAGCTGTGCGCGAGGGGCCTCAGCTGCACGAGCAACCACAGCTGTGCACGAAGGGTCTCAGCTGCACGAGCTGCCGCCTGCGTGCGCGGGCCGGCTCACCCCCGGCTCTCCGCCGTGCCCCGCGCCGTCCGCCGGTCCAGCCCTTCCGCGAGGACCTCCGCGAGGTGCCGCGCCCGGTACCCGCCCAGCTGTGCCATCTGTGTCCGGCACGAATAGCCGTCGGCCAGCAGCTCGGTACCGGGGTCGGCCGCGCGCAGATCCGGCAGCAGCCGGTCCTCGGCGCAGGCCACCGACACGTCGTAGTGGCCCTTCTCGAAGCCGAAGTTCCCGGCCAGCCCGCAGCAGCCGCCGCTCAACGTGCCGTGCAGCCCGGCCCGTTCGCGCAGCCACCGGTCGGCGTCGTCCCCGATGACGGCGTGCTGATGGCAGTGCGTCTGCCCGGCGACGGCCCGGTCGAGGCGCGGCGGCGTCCAGCCGGGCGCCTGCTCCCGCAGGGTCTGCGCGAACGTGCGGACCGCACCGGCGAGGCGCGCGGCGCGCGGGTCGTCACCGAGCAGTTCCGGCACGTCGGAGCGCAGGGCCGCGGCGCACGGCGGTTCCAGCACGGTGACGGGCAGCCCCGCGTCCAGCGCCGGCTCGACCGCGTCCAGGGTGCGGCGCAGCACGGCGCGCGCCCGGTCCAGCTGCCCGGTGGAGACGTACGTCAGGCCGCAGCACACCCGCCCCGGCGGCACCACGGGGCGCAGCCCCGCGTCCCGCAGGACCCGCACGGCGGCCGAACCCGCCTCGGGGGACAGCTGGTCGGTGAAGGTGTCCGGCCACAGCACCACCGGGCGGCCGCGCTCCCGGGCCCGGCCCGGCTGCCTGCGCCACCATCGGGTGAAGCTCTCCCGCGGCAGCGGCGGCACGTCCCGCTCGGGCGCGAGCCCGCCCAGCCGTTTGGCGAGCGCCGCCAGCGGCGGCACCCGGGCGCCCGCGTTCAGCAGCGGCGCCGTACGGGTGGCCGACACCAGCCGCAGCCACAGCGGCAGCCAGCCCATCGAGTAGTGCGCCAACGGGCGGCGCCTGCCCGGGTGTTCGCCGTCGCCCTCGTGGTAGTGGTGCAGGAACTCGGCCTTGTAGGTGGCCATGTCCACCCCGACGGGGCAGTCGCTGCGGCAGCCCTTGCACGACAGGCACAGATCCAGCGCCTCGTGCACCTCCTCGGCGCCCCAGCCGCCGGTGACGACCTCCCCCGCGAGCATCTCGTGCAGCAGTCGCGCCCGGCCGCGTGTGGAGTGCTGCTCCTGCCCCGTCACCCGGAACGACGGGCACATCACACCGGCACCGGACACGGACTCGTCGCGGCACTTGGCGACGCCGACGCAGCGGCGCACCGCGGCGGAGAAGTCCCCGCCGTCGTGCGGGTAGCCGAACTCGACGTCGACGGGGCGGCGCGGCAGCGGCGCGAAGCGCAGATTCGCGTCGATCGGCTCGGGCCGCACGAGCATGCCCGGGTTGAGGCCCGCGTCCGGGTCCCACAGGTCCTTGAACCGGCCGAACAGGCCGACCATCGCGTCCCCGTACATCCGCGGCAGCAGCTCGGCGCGCGCCTGCCCGTCGCCGTGCTCGCCCGACAGGGAGCCGCCGTGCGCGACGACGGTGTCCGCCAGCGCGGCGGAGAACTCCCGGAAGCGGGCGATGCCGGAGCGGTCCAGCAGATCGAAGTCGATCCGCACATGGATGCAGCCGTCCCCGAAGTGCCCGTACGGCAGCCCGCGCAGCCCGTACTCGCGCAGCAGCGCGCGGAAGTCCCGCAGATACGCCCCGAGCCGGGCCGGCGGCACCGCGCAGTCCTCCCAGCCGGGCCACGCCTCACCGCCGTCCGGCCGGCGGGTGGCCGTGCCGGAGGCGTCCTCCCGCACCCGCCACAGCGCCCGCTGCTCCGCCGCGCCGGTGACCAGCGTGTGCCCCGTGGTGCCGTCCGCCGCGTCCCGGCACAGCGCCTCGGCGTGCGCCCGCGCCTGCGCCGGGGTGTCGCCGCCGACCTCCACGAACAGCCAGGCGCCGCCCCGTGGCAGGGCGGCCCGCGCGCCCTCGCCGACGAGGTCCTCCGCCATGCCCTCGACCGTGAGCGGACCGTGCCGCAGCAGCCCGGCCGCCGCCTCCGCAGCCGCGCTCTCGTCCGGGTAACCGAGCACCGCCAGCACCCGCGCCCCGGGCACCGGCACCAGCCGGACCCTCGCCCGGGTCAGCACCCCCAGCGTGCCCTCGCTGCCGGTGAACGCCCGCGCCCAGTCCTCGCCCTTCTCCGGCAGCAGCTCGTCGAGCGCGTAGCCGGAGATCCGGCGCGGCAGCTCGGGGAAACCGGTGCGCAGCCGCGCCAACTCGCCCCGGACGAGGGAGCGTACGCCGTCGCGCAGCCGCTCCGGCACGCCCTCGCCACCGGGCGCCAGCCGCGCCCGCTCGCCCCGGTAGGTGACGACGTCCACTTCACGCACATTGTCGGCGGTGGTGCCCCAGGCCACCGAGTGGGAGCCGCAGGAGTTGTTGCCGATCATGCCGCCGAGCGTGCACCGGCTGTGCGTGGACGGATCGGGGCCGAACGTCAGCCCGTGCGCACCGGCCGCGGCACGCAGCTCGTCCAGGACGACGCCGGGCCCGACGACGGCCGTACGGGACTCCGGGTCGATCTCCTCGATGCCGCGCAGATGGCGCGTGCAGTCCAGCACCACGCCGGTGCCGGTCGCCTGCCCGGCGATCGACGTGCCGGCCCCGCGCGCCACCACCGGCACACCCCGCTCGCGGCAGACCGCCAGCGCGGCCGCCACGTCCTCCGCGTCCCGGGGCGCCACCACACCCAGCGGAACCCGCCGGTAGTTGGAGGCGTCCATCGTCACCAGGGCGCGGTCCTTCGCGCCGAAGGCCACCTCCCCGCGCACCGCGCCCCGCAGCGCGCGCTCGACCTCCCGCGCCTCCTCGGCGTCCGGCGTACGCCCCGCCGCCCCGTGCTGCTGTGCCGGTTCCTGTCGCTGTCCGTCCACTGCGTCGGCCATGGCCCCAGCGTGCATCCTGCGGGGCCCGCCGGTCTGCGTTCCGTGCGCAGTCGCCGGAAAGAGATCGTCAGCCGCCCGGGGCCGACCGCCCCGCGCCCGGCTCCGGCCGTCCGGCGCCCGGGCTCACACCCCCGGCGCGGGCGGCGTGAAGTGCTCCAACAGCCGTGCGGGCGCCGCCTGCTGCCAGGAGTCGGCCAGGATGTCGCGCAGCTCCACCATGTCCTCCAGCGCCGCCAGCCGGGCACGCACCCAGGCGGAGCCCGCCTCGTGCGGCGGCACCCAGAACTTCTCCGGCTCCGCCTTGATCAACTCCTCGCGCTCCAGCCTGGGGCAGCGCACCGCGAACGACGACTCGTCGTCCGGCATGGTGACGAACATCTTCCCCGCGACACGGAAGGTGGGCATGCCCCAGGCGAGCACCTCCTTCGTCTCCGGCAGCGCGAGAGAGAGACGGCGCACATCCTCGGGCCCTGGCCTCGGTCCGCTCATGCGCCAAGCCTAGGCGGCACCCCGGACAGCCTCCCCGGGCCGCAAGAGGCCACCGGAAGCCGCCCGAAGCCACCCGAACCCGCCCGATGCAGCCTGAAGTCACCGGGATCCGCCGGAAGCCGCCGCATACTGCCGAAAGCTGCCGGAACCCAACAGAAGCCGCCAGGAGTCAGCGCGGGGGACGATCCGAAGGGGGCCCGTGGAAGATCCGAAGAGGGCACGTGCGGGCGGAACCGGAGGGGCGCGGGAGGGGAACCGGAGGCGCACGCCGGGGCTTTTGAGGCATCCCGTGCGACGTGAGTGTCGTCTCAGGCGCCGGACGGCCTGGTCCGGGGGCGGTGCCCCGGCACTACGCTGGTGGGGTGGCTGATCTCCAGATTCCCGCTGACATCAAGCCCGCCGACGGTCGCTTCGGCGCTGGCCCCAGCAAGGTACGCCCCGAGGCGCTCGACGCCCTGGCCGCCACCGGTACCTCACTGCTCGGCACCTCCCACCGCCAGGCGCCCGTGAAGAACCTGGTCGGCTCGGTGCGCGAGGGGGTGCGGAACCTCTTCTCGCTGCCCGAGGGGTACGAGGTGGTGCTCGGCAACGGCGGCTCCACCGCCTTCTGGGACGTGGCGACCCACGGCCTCATCTCCGCCAGGTCCCAGCATCTGTCGTTCGGCGAGTTCTCCGCCAAGTTCACCAAGGCCGCCACCCAGGCCCCCTGGCTCGGCGAGCCGAGCGTGATCAAGAGCGACCCCGGCACCCACCCGGAGCCCCGCGCCGAGGCAGGCATCGACGTCTACGCGCTCACCCACAACGAGACCTCGACCGGTGTGGCCATGCCGATCCGCCGGCCGTCCGGCGCCGACGAGGGCTCTCTCGTCCTCGTGGACGCCACCTCCGGCGCGGGCGGCCTCCCCGTCGACATCACCGAGACCGACGTCTACTACTTCGCGCCGCAGAAGTCCTTCGCCTCCGACGGCGGCCTGTGGCTCGCCGTCTTCTCCCCCGCGGCCGTCGAACGGGCCGAGCGCATCGCCGCCTCGGACCGCCACATCCCCGCCTTCTTCGATCTGCGGACCGCGATCGACAACTCCCGCAAGAACCAGACGTACAACACCCCCGGGCTGGCCACGCTCTTCCTGCTGAACGAGCAGCTGGAGTGGCTCAACGGCAACGGCGGCCTGGAGTGGGCGACCGCCCGTACCGCCGACTCCTCCGGCCGCCTGTACAGCTGGGCCGAGAAGTCCTCGTACGCGACGCCGTTCGTCTCCGACCCGGCACAGCGCTCGCAGGTCGTCGGCACCATCGACTTCGACGAAGGCGTCGACGCCGCCGCCGTGGCAAAGGTGCTGCGCGCCAACGGCATCGTCGACACCGAGCCCTACCGCAAGCTGGGCCGCAACCAGCTGCGCATCGCGATGTTCCCGGCCGTCGACCCGGCCGACGTCGAGGCCCTGACCGCCTGCGTCGACCACGTCATCGACCGCCTCTGACCGCACCGGCCGGGCGGCCACCACGGCCGCCCGGCCTCCGCCCGGCCTCCGCCGGAGCTCTCACCTGCCCAGCCGCTGGAACCTCCGCACGGCGAGCGGCAGGAAGACGGCGGTGACGATCACCGGCCACACCCAGGCCATCAGCACCGGATGCTGCTCGATCCAACTGTCCCCGGCGGGCAGGGGGTTGCCGAACAGTTCCCGGACGGCGTTCGCCGTCGAGGAGACCGGGTTCCACATGGCGACGGTGCCCAGCCAGTCCGGCATCGCGGACGGCGGCGTGAAGACGCTGGAGACCATGCCGAACGGGAACGCCACGGCGAACAGGTTCCCCGCCGCCTCCTGGTTGGGGACGAGCAGCCCGAGCAGCACACCGATCCAGATCAGCGCGAACCGCAGCCACAGCAGCAGCGCGAACCCGGCCAGCGTCGCCACCGGGCCACCGTCCGAGCGCCATCCGACGACGAGCGCGATCACGGCCAGCACCACCAGATCGAGCGCCGCGTGCACCACATCGGAGACGCCGCGGCCGGTCACCACGGCGGACGGCGCCATCGGCATCGAACGGAACCGGTCGGTGACCCCGCGCTCCCTGTCGACGACGACCGCCATGGCGGTGTTCATGAAGCCGAACGCCATGGTCATCGCGAACATGCCGGGCATCGCGTACGCCTTGTAGTCCACGCCCTCGCCGACGTCCATGGCGCTGCCGAAGACATAGACGAACAGCAGCACGGACACGATCGGGAAGCCCAACTGCCAGGCGATGTTGGCAGGTTGCCGCACCAGATGCGTCAGATCCCGCCGGACGATCGTCCAGCTGTCGGCCACCGCCCAGTAGACGCGCCGCTCCCGCCCCTCCGGCTCCCGCGGCGCGAGAGACACCGAGGACGCCGAGGATGCCGCCGGGGACACCGACGAGGACGCCGAGGGGGACGCCGACGAGGACGCCGAGGGGGACACAGCCGGGGACGGCACGGCGGACGGTGCCGGGTCCGGTGCGGCGGTCATACGGCGGCTCCTTCCGGGCTCCGGGTGGAGCCGTCGGCATCCGGATCGGGCGGCGGCGCGGCGCCCGGCTCCTCGGCGGGTGCGCCCGTCAGCCGCAGAAAGACCTCGTCCAGCGTGGGCCGGCGCACCCCGATGTCCTCCACGGTGACGCCCTCCGCACGCAGCTGTGCCGCCACCTCCGTCAGCGCCGCGACACCGTCCCGTACCGGCGCGTGCACCAGCGGCACCTCGGCACCGGTCCGCGGCTCCGCCCCGTCGGCGGCCACCCGCGCGACGGCACGCACCACCGCCGGGACGTCCTCCGGCGCGGCGGCGCGCACCTCGATCCGCGCCCCGCCGACCGCACGCTTGAGGCCCTCCGGGGTGTCCTCCCGGATGGTGCGGCCCCGGTCGATGACGGCGATACGGTCGGAGAGCTTGTCGGCCTCGTCCAGATAGTGCGTGGTGAGCAGCACGGTGGTGCCCGCCGCCGCCAGGGACCGCACCGACTCCCACACCTCGCTGCGGCCCCGCGGATCGAGCCCCGTCGTCGGCTCGTCCAGGAACAGCACCTCCGGCGCGAGGATCATGCTGGCGGCCAGATCCAGCCGCCGGCGCATACCCCCGCTGAAGCCCTGCGGCTGCTTGTCCGCGGCTTCCGTCAGCGCGAAGTGCTCCAGCAGTTCGTCCGCGCGCCGGCGGGCGCGGGCGGCCCCGAGGTGGAAGAGCCGGCCGAACATCTCCAGGTTCTGCCGGGCGGAGAGGATCTCGTCCACCGCGGCGTGCTGCCCCGTCAGCCCGATCCGGCGGCGCACCGCCCGCGGCTCACGCCGTACGTCGTGGCCGCCGACCCGGGCGCTGCCGCCGTCCGGCCGCACCAGGGTGGTCAGGATGCGTACGGCGGTCGTCTTACCTGCGCCGTTGGGCCCGAGCAGCCCGAAGACCGTGCCGCGCGGCACCGCGAGATCGAGCCCGTCCAACGCGAACCTGCCGGTCCTGCCGCTCTTCCTGCCCTTGCCGCCCTTGCCGCCGTCCTCGCTGTCCCTGCCGCCCCCACCGCTCGTACCGTCCGCGCCGGCTCCACCGGCTCCGGGCGGTTTTCCTCCGGGCCCGTACCACTTGCGCAGCCCCTGGGCGAGTACCGAGAACTCGCCGTCCGGGTCCGCTTCCGAGGGTCTTGTCGCTGTCACATCGTCCTCCCCGAGGGACGGCCGCACACGTTCGCGGGGTGCGGCACCGGAAAACCGGGTACGCCGTACCCAGTAATAAACAGCGTACAGACTACGCAGAAGGATGCGAGCGGTTTTCTAGGATGGCGGCACCATGGCGACCGAGCACACGAGCGAACACACCCCCGCAGCCACGACCGCGGACGGGACAACGGGCGGAACAGCGGGCGGGGCGGCGGGCGGGGCGGCGAACGGAGCAGCCGGCGAAGCGGCGGACGGCGGCGGCACCGGGGGCGTCCCGCGCCTGGTCCGCAGCCTCGACCTGCTGTGGGGCAGAACCGGCAAGGCCCGCCCCGCCCGCGGGCCGAAACCGGGGCTCACCCTTCAGGAGATCGTGCGGGCGGCCGTCGAACTGGCCAACAGCGAGGGCCTGGCGGCGCTGTCCATGCGCAAGGTCGCCGCCCGGCTCGGCGTCGGCACGATGTCGCTCTACCGCTACGTCCCCGGCAAGGGCGAACTGCTCGACCTGATGGTCGACCACGTCCAGCTGCCGTCGGAGGAGCTCGCCGCACACTCCGGATCGGACTGGCGCTCCACGCTGGAACTCGTCGCCGCCGATTCCTGGAAGCTGTACACCGACAACCCCTGGCTGCTCCAGGTCAATCAGGCCAGACCGCTGCTCGGCCCCAATTCACTGGCCGGATTCGAGATCGCGATCAAGGCACTCGACGGGGTGCCGCTCTCCGGCCAGGAGAAGACCGCCGCCCTCGTCGCCCTCGACAATCTCGTCCAGGGCTCGGCACGCACCCTTGTGCTCGCCCACCAGGCAGCCACCGAATCCGGCATCAGCGACGAGGAGTTCTGGCGCACCCAGTACCCCTACCTGGAACGTGCCGTCGTCAGCGGCGACTACCCCTGGATCGCCGCCCTGCCCGAGGACACCTTCGACGCGGACGACCACACACTGCTCCAGTTCGGCCTGTCCACCCTGCTCGACGGCCTCGACCGGCTGATCACCACACGCAGCTCAGCGCCCGGCCCCGGCTCCCCGTCCGGTTCCGCCTCCGGCACCGCTTCCGGCCCCGGCACCGGCGCCTGAACCGGCCGGCCCGGACCGGGCCGACCCGAACCGGTCCGGTCCCGCCCGCGCGGACGCGCCGCGCGGGAGGAAGCCCCCGCACAGCAAAAAGGCCGCCTGCCCGGCGGCCTCTCCTGTACCCTGCCCCACGTTTACCGTGCGCTTTTGCCGCACGCTTTGCCGGGCGGGAATTCCAGGTGTATCTTGGGGAATTCTGCGTCGTCACAGAAGGGACGTCAGCAGAAAGTCGATGAACTCATTCTAAGCGGGCGGGAGTCGAATTGTCAAACGCGCAGAAAGCGGAGCGGGATACGGAATTGCGCCGCGAACAGGAGTACCTGGACCGGCTGCACGCGCGCGTCGCCGAACTGCGCGCGGACGCCCGGCAGGCCGCGAAAGAAGCGCTGAGCCGCGGCGGCTCCACCTACCAGGCCATGCTGGAACGCGACGTACGCAGCGCGGAAGCACAGGGCCTCGCCGCCGCGCTCGACGCCGACGAACAGGGCCTGTGCTTCGGCAGACTCGTCTTCCGGGACGGCAGCGACCACCACATCGGGCGGATCGGCGTACGCAAGGACGACGAGGAACGCACACCGATGCTGATCGACTGGCGCGCCGACGTCGCCCGGCCCTTCTACCTCGCCACCGGACACGAGCCCATGGGGCTGCGCCGCCGGCGCCACATCACCACCGAGGGCACCCGGGTCACCGCGCTCCAGGACGAGCTGATGGACCTCGCCGACCCCGAACGCACCGGCCACGAGGGCTCCGACGCCGACACCGTGCTGCTCGCCTCCCTCGACGCGGCCCGCACCGGGCGCATGCACGACATCGTGCGCACCATCCAGGCCGAACAGGACGAGATCATCCGCGCGCCCCGGCACGGCATCCTCGTCGTCGAAGGCGGACCCGGCACCGGCAAGACCGCCGTCGCCCTGCACCGCGCCGCCTACCTGCTGTACGCACACCGCGAAGCGCTCGCCCGGCGGGCCGTACTGATCGTCGGGCCCAGCCCGGTCTTCCTCGGCTACATCGGCGACGTCCTGCCCTCCCTCGGCGAAACCGGCGTCCTCGCCCTCACCCCCGGCGAGCTGTACCCCGGCGTCACCGCCACCGGCACCGACACCCCCGAAGCCGCCGAGATCAAGGGCCGCGCCGACATGGCCGACGTGCTCGCCCGGTTCGTCGCCGACCAGCAGCGGCTGCCCGAACCCACCCTCGTCATCGAACACGACGACGGCGAACTGTACTTGGACCGGGAGATCGCCGAACGCGCCCGGCGCCGCGCCCGCGAAGCCGACCTGCCGCACAACCTGGCCCGGCCGCACTTCGCCTTCGAGGTCATCGACGGGCTCACCCGGCAGCTCGTCGAACGGATCGGCGCCGACCCGTACGGCGGCCCGAACCTCCTCGGCGCCGACGACGCCGCCCAACTCGGCAAGGAGGTCGCCGCCGACCCCGCCGTGCACGAAGCCATCGAAGAGCTGTGGCCCACCCTCACCGCGCAGGAACTGCTCGCCCGCTACCTCGCCGAACCCACCCACCTCAGCGAGGCCGACGCGGCGGCCATCCGCCGCGACGACGGCGACTGGACCCCCGCCGACGTGCCGCTGCTCGACGAGGCCGCCGAACTGCTCGGCGAGGACAACAGCGCCGCCGAAGCCGCCGCGGAAGGCGAACGGCAGGAACTGATCGCATACGCGGAAGGCGTACTCGAACTCTCCTACGGCTCCCGCACCCAGGAATTCGAGGACAAGGACGACGAGGAGTCCGAGGTGCTCGCCGCCCACGACCTCGTCGACGCCGAACGGCTGGCCGAACGGTACGAGGAAGCAGACCACCGCAGCGCCGCCGAACGCGCCGCGGCCGACCGCACCTGGACGTTCGGACACGTCATCGTCGACGAGGCACAGGAACTCTCCCCCATGGCCTGGCGGGTCCTGATGCGCCGCTGCCCCACCCGGTCGATGACCCTCGTCGGCGACCCGGCACAGACCGCCGAACCCGGCAGCTGCGGCGACTGGGACACCATGCTCCGGCCGTACGTCGACGACCGCTGGGAACACACCCGGCTCGGCGTCAACTACCGCACACCCGCCGAAATCATGGAGATCGCCGCCGCCGTCCGCCGCGCCGAGGACCCCGCCTTCGAAGGGCCCCGCTCCATCCGCTCCACCGGAAACCGGCCCTGGTCGCGGCGCGCCGAGAACACCCGGGACCTGGCAGCCGCCGTCGCCGCGGCCGCCCCCGGACCGGACGACGGCGCCCACGACGCCCAGGACACCCACGGCCGCTGCGCCGTCATCGCCCCCGCGGAACTGCACGAGGAACTGCTCACCGCACTCCCCCACGCCTCCGCCGGCGAAGAACCCGACCTGACCCGCCCCGTCGTGCTCCTGCGCCCCCGGCAGGCCAAGGGCCTGGAATTCGACACCGTGCTCGTCGTCGAACCCGCCGCCCTCGGCACCAGCGACCTGTACGTCGCCCTGACCCGCGCCACCCAGCGGCTCGGCGTCCTGCACACCGGTGAACTCCCGGAGGCGCTGCGGGAGTTGGGGGGTGAGGCGTAGGCCGGGTTCACTCGATCCGGGTGTTTGGCGGGAGTGAGGGTGGGGGCGGTGGGGCGAGCGGCTGGGAGTGCGGTCGGCTGGGGGTAGGGTTTTCGCAGGTCAGGGGGTGGCGGGTGGTGGGCGCGGCTCCTTGATGGGTGGGCCCACAAAGCGCACCCCCATGCCCCCTCACCCCCTCACCCCCTCCCCCTCCGAACCCCCCGCCGCAGCGCCGCCCACACCACCACCGCCCCGGCGAACGTCGCCCCGGCGAGCAGCAGGTTGCTGTGCCCGTCCTCGCCCTCACCCGCCCCGCGGCCCCCCTTATCGTCGCTGCCGTCGCTGCCGGCACTCCCGTCGCCGCCGCCTCCGCCGCCCTCCCGCGCGGACGACGGCAGCGCGGAGCCCGACAGTTCGACGGGCTCGACCTCGCTGGCCCGGCCTTCCGAGCCGAACAGCACGGTCCGGCCGTCCGGTGCGAACGTCACCGATTCGCCCTGGCGCTGCAACGGCACCGGCACCGAGCCGAGGCGTTCGATTCCGCCGTCTCCTCCGCTCTTCCAGCGGTAGGCGGTCGCGCTGAAGTACGCGCGCAGCACGAGCCGGGTCCCGTCCGGCGAGAAGGCGCCGTCCGTGGCCTCGAAGTCGACTCCGGCGATCCGCCGGAAGGTGTTGACGCCGGACGCGGTCAGCTTCCGCGGGCCGGCGTACAGCCCGCCCTTGCCTTTGCTGCTCTTGCTGGCGATGTAGACGCGTCCCGTCTTCGGGTGCACCATCAGCGACTCGGCGTTCCGCGGCCCGCCCTCGTAGCGGACGGTGTAGCGGGTGGGCGTGACGGTCGTGTCCCGCAGCTTCTCCGGTTCCGGGAACCGGTAGATCCACACCTCGGGCCAGGTGCCGTCGAGGTTGTCCCCGATGTCGCCGACGTAGACGTCGCCGTCCGGGCCGACGGAGACGGCCTCGACGTCGCGCGGGTCGATGCCGCGCAGGGTGACGGTGGCGACCGTCTTTCCCGTGCGGCCGTCGACGGCGTAGACGTAGGGGCCGTCGTCGGAGTCGTTGTGCGTCCAGTAGATGTTCTTGTGGGCCCGGCTCGCGGCGAGGCCGCTCGACTCGGTGATCCGTGGGTCCTCGATGGTGAACTTCTCGGGGCTCTTCGCCCCGGCCGCCGCGACGGCCGGCCCGGCGCCCTGGGCCAGGATCACCCCGCCGAACAGCACCGCACCGACTCCCGCCCCGACAGCACGCGCACGCACAGACATGCGCACCAGTCTCCAGCATCGAAGGTGGCCCCGGTCACGGTGCCGCCGCACCATGATCGAGCAGGATGTGCGGATGCGCTTCCTGCTCGTCGGCGACTCCATGACGATCGGCGCCGCCGGCGACTTCACCTGGCGGTACCGCCTCTGGCAGCACCTGACCCGCACACTCACACCCCCGGCCCCGACGACGGCCGTTCAGCAGCCCACCGGCGCAGAGCCCACCGACGGGCAACGGGCAAGCCCCCGGTCCACCGGCCCCCGGTTCGTCGGCCCCCGTACGGCTCTGCACGAGGGGTCGCACGTCTACGCCGGTCCGGACTTTCCGCCGCACGCCCGTGCCCATCTGGCCGGCTGGGGCGAGGGCTGGCTGCACATGGCGCCGCTCGTCGGGGAGGCCGTCGGCCGGTATGCGCCGGATGTGCTGCTCGTCGCGCTCGGCCTCATAGATCTGGGGTTCTACACGGATCCGGAGCAGACCCTGGAGAACGTCGAGCGGTTCCTCGACGGTGTGGTGGAGGCGCGTCCCGGGACGGCGGCCGTGCTGCTGCCCGTCGTGCCCAACGTCCGCGCGGCGCACGACGCCGCCTTCGCCGAGGCGTGCGCCCGCTTCAACACCCTGCTGGAGAAGACCGTCGCCGAGCGGTCCGGGCCGCGCTCGCCGCTGCTGTGCGCCTCGCCCCCGCCCGACTGGACGCTCACCCGCGACACCTACGACGGCACACACCCCTCCCCCGAGGGCGAGCACCGGATCGCCGCGGCCTTCGCGCAGGCCCTGCACCAGGGCTGGGGCGTGGGCGGCCGGTACGCACGCGACGGCGGCCGGCCGCGAGCCGGGGAGGACAGTGCCCCCACGGCGCGCCGGGGAGGGCAGCGCCCCGGAAACGCCGCGAGCGCCCCGCCCGGCTCTTCCGAACCGGGAAACGGAGCGCTCGCGATCCCCCCGACTAATGCACTTTGACGCGCACTAACTGAGTGGGACACTAACCGGAACGTAAGCCTCTACGCAACGCTGAGCCCATGACACAACCACGCCCGCACGGTTCCGTACGCCCCGGCGGACGCACGGCCCGCACCCGAATCGCCGTACTGGCAGCAGTTCTTGAGGAGCTGGAACACGACGAGTTCGCCCGGCTCACGGTCGAGAGAATCGCCCGCAGATCCGGGGTGCACGCGGCCACGATCCGGCGGCGCTGGCAGACCGTCGAGGGCGTCCTGTGCGATCTGCTGGCCGAGCGCAGCCGGACCACCATCCCGGTGCCGGACACCGGAGCGTTCCGTTCCGATCTGCGTGCGCTCGCCGAGTCCATCGCCGCCTTCCACGGCGTCCCGCGCAACGAGCACCTCCTCTCCTCCGTCGTCGCGGCGGCCGCCCGGGACCCGCGTGCCGACACCGTGCTGCGCGAGGCGTTCGGGGAGCGGCTGCGGTACGTCTCGACGCTCGTGCAGCGCGCGGTGGAGCGCGGTGAGCTGCCCCCGGAGACGGACGGCGAGGAGGTCATCGCCGCGCTGGGCGCACCGCTCTACTACCGGCTCCTGATCGTCCGCCGTCCCCTCGACGACCAGCTCGTCCACACCGCGGCCGAGGCGGCCTACCACGCGGCGGTCGCCGGCGTCTTCACCCGCGCGTGATCCGCCCGCCGGGGCGGAACACGGGGCGGCCGGGCCGACCGAGGCGGCGGGAGCGGCGGGCACGACCTCCCCGCGCCCTTGCTTCGAGCGCACTCCAAGTGCCTAGCGTGACCGCATGGAGTACACACAGCTCGGACGTACGGGACTCAAGGTCAGCAGGCTCGTCCTCGGAACGATGAACTTCGGGCCGCAGACGGGCGAGGCGGACAGCCACTCGATCATGGACGCGGCCCTCGAAGCGGGCGTCAACTTCTTCGACACGGCCAACGTCTACGGCTGGGGCGCCGAGAAGGGGCGTACCGAGGAGATCCTCGGCAGCTGGTTCGCGCAGGGCGGCGGCCGGCGCGACAAGGTGGTCCTCGCCACCAAGGTGTACGGGAACATGGCCGCGGACGGTGAGAGCGTCTGGCCCAATCACGACAAGCTCTCCGCGCTGAACATCCGGCGGTCCGTCGAGGCCAGCCTGCGCCGGCTGCGGACCGACCACATCGACCTGTACCAGTTCCACCACGTCGACCGTGCGACGCCGTGGGAGGAGATCTGGCAGGCCATCGACGTCCTGGTGCAGCAGGGCAAGGTCCTCTACGCCGGCTCCAGCAACCACGCCGGCTGGCACATCGCCCGGGCCAACGAGACGGCCGCCCGCCGCGGCTCCCTCGGCCTCGTCAGCGAGCAGTGCCTGTACAACCTGGCCGAGCGCCGCGCCGAGATGGAGGTCATCCCGGCGGCCGAGGCGTACGGGCTCGGGGTCATCCCCTGGTCACCGCTGCACGGGGGCCTGCTGGGCGGGGCCGTCCGCAAGGCACGCGAGGGCGGTGCCGGGCGCACCGGCTCGGGCCGGGCGGCGGACGCGCTCGCCGATCCCGCGGTGCGCGAGCGCATCGAGTCCTACGAGAAGCTGGCGGCCGAGAGGGGCATGGAGCCCGGCGAGGTCGCGCTGGCCTGGCTGCTCACCCGGCCCGGGGTGACGGGCCCGATCGTCGGCCCCCGCACCGAGGACCAGCTCACCTCGGCACTGCACGCCGTCGGGCTGCGCCTCGACCCGGAGCTGCTCACGGCGCTCGACGGGCTCTTCCCCGGGACGGGTCCGTCCCCGGAGTCCTTCGCCTGGTGAGACGGCGGGCGCCCGGGCGGGCCGGCGTGCGTCGCCGGTCCGCTCAGTGCCCGCCCAGCGCCGAGGCCACCACGACCACGACGAAGAGGAGCACGAGCCCCCCGGTGACGATCCGGATCCTGGTCTTCGCATTCACGCCCAATACGGTAGACCGGCCGCACCGGGCCACGTCGCCCACCCCCTGCTCCGAGGGCCCCGGCAGCCCCGTCGGCTCCGGCCGCATCAGCGCGCCCGGCCTGCTTCAACCTGTGCGACCGGCACGACCTGCACGACCTCACAGCCTGCTCGGCCTGCACAGCCTGCTCGGCCTGCTCGGCCTGTGCAGCCGGTGCAGCCGGTGCAGCCGGTGCAGCCGGTGCGGCAAGGTTCAGCCCTCCAGGGCCCACCGCTCCAGCGCCTCGTAGCGGGGCCGCGCTCCGGGCACCCCGCCGGGAGGCGGCACGCTGTGCACGAGCACCAGCTCCCCGGCCGTCCACAACGAGCCCTGGAAGCGCTGGAGTTCGTCCACGTAGGGCCGCAGATCGACGAGGCCGCGGGAGCGCGCCACCGTCAGGTGCGGCCGGAAGCGGGGGCGGTCCTCCTCGGGGACGAGCCCGGCCCGGCGGCCGGCGGCGGTCGCCGAGCGGGCCAGCCGCATCAGCCCGGTCCGCCCGCTGTCCGGCGCGAGCCCGGCCCACAGGGCGCGGTCGCCGAAGCGTCCGCCGCCGCCCAGGCGCAGGGGCACGGGCGCGCAGCGGCGGGCGGCGCGGGCGAGCCGGGCGGTGAGGTCGGCCGTCTCCTCCTCGTCCGCCTCGCCGTAGAAGGCGAGGGTGAAGTGCCAGGTGTCGCGGCCGGTCCAGCGCAGGGCCTCGGCCCCGGGCAGGCGCCCGAGCGGGACGAGCGCGTGGGCGAGTTCCCCCACGGCGTCCGACGGCGGGAACACGGCCGCGAACAGTCTCATGGGGGCACCTTCTCAAAGGCACGCGGCGGGGCGCCCGGCGCCGTGTCCGGCCCTTCGCGGCCGTCCGGCGCCGGGCCCCGGCTCACGCGGGCTCGGGCACGGGCTTGTCGGCCTCGGCGGCGCCGCGGGTCGGCACGAACCGGACGTGCGGCCGGCCCCGGTGCAGGTCGATGGCGGGGCGCAGGCCCGCCAGCCGGGCCAGTACGGCGGCGACGGCGACGGCGGCGAGCGCCGAGATCAACCCGCCGGACAGGAAGCCGGCCCGGGAGCCGCAGGTGTCGGTGATCCAGCCGGTGACGGGCCCGCCGATCGGGGTGCCGCCGACGAAGACCATCATGAACAGGCTCATGACCCGCCCGCGCATCTCCGGGTCGGAGGCCATCTGGACACTGGAGTTGGCGGTGACGTTGAACGTCAGGCCGGCCAGTCCGATCGGCGCCATGAGGGCGGCGAACAGCCAGAACGAGGGGGACAGCGCGGCTGCGATCTCCAGCACGCCGAAGACCAGCGCGGCGCCCACCATCAGCCGCATCCGCGAGTGCCCGCGGCGCGCGGCCAGCAGCGCACCGGCGACGGAGCCGACGGCCATCAGGAAGTTGAGCGTGCCGTAGGTGCCGGGTCCGGCGTCGTAGACGTCGCTGGTGAAGGCGGTCAGCCAGATCGGGAAGTTGAAGCCGAAGGTCCCGATGAAGCCCACGAGGACGATGGGCCACAGCAGTTCGGGATGTCCGCGCACATAGCGCAGCCCCTCGCGCAGCTGCCCCTTGCCGCGTTCGACGCGCTTGGCCGGGTACAGCTCGGCGGAGCGCATCAGCAGCAGCCCGGCGATGGGCGCGGCGAAGGACAGCCCGTTGAGCAGGAACGCCCAGCCGCCGCCGACGGCCGAGATCAGCACCCCGGCGACGGCGGGGCCGACGAGCCGGGCGCTCTGGAAGTTCGCCGAGTTGAGGGAGACGGCGTTGCGGATCTGCGCGGGGCCGACCATCTCGGAGACGAAGGTCTGCCGCGTCGGGTTGTCGACGACGGTGACGAGGCCCAGCACGAAGGCGAGCGCGTACACGTGCGCGACCTGCACCTGGCCGCTGAGCGTGAGCGCGGCCAGCACCAGGCCGGTGACGCCCATGGCTCCCTGGGTGACGAGGAGCAGCTTGCGCTTGGAGCAGCGGTCGGCGATGACACCGCCGTACAGCCCGAACAGCAGCATCGGCAGGAACTGGAGTGCGGTGGTGACGCCGACGGCCGTGGAGGAGCCGGTGAGGCTGTGCACCAGCCAGTCCTGGGCGATGCGCTGCATCCAGGTGCCGGTGTTGGAGACGACCTGACCCATCGCGAACAGCCGGTAGTTGCGTATCCGCAACGAGCTGAACATCGAGGTCCTGGCGCCCTTTTCGCCCCGGGAGCCCTTCCCGGCCGGAGCGTCCTTCCCGGCGGGTGAGTCCTTCCCGGCCGGGGTGTCCTTCTCGTCCGGGGTTTCCGGGGGGTTCTTATCGTCGCGGACGGAACCGGTGTCCGGGCCGTCCGGCTCGGCAGGAGGCGGGGTGGGTGCGGCGGGGGCGCCGGGCGCCGGGCCGCGGGTCTGGTGGGGGATGCGGGAAGTGGAATCGGTCGGGGATGGTGCGGGTGCGGAGTCTGCTCCGTTGCCCGTACTCACGTGGGGGTTCGCCTCCTGCCTGCTCGGTCGTGCTCCTTACAAGTGCGCCAGCTTCTCCAGCACGGGCGCCGCGGCGCGCAGCGTCGCCCGCTCGTCCTCGTCCAGCGAGGCGAACAGCTCGGCCAGCCATGCGCTCCGCTTGGTGCGCGCGGCGGCGAGCATCGATTCGGCCTGCTCGGTGCGGTTGACCACCTTCTGCCGGCGGTCCTCCGGGTGCGGATCCAGCCGCACCAGCCCCTTGGCCTCCAGCATGGCGACGATGCGGGTCATCGACGGCGGCTGCACATGTTCCTTGCGGGCCAGTTCGCTGGGGGTGGCGCTGCCGCAGCGGGCGAGGGTGCCGAGCACGGACATCTCCGTGGGGCTCAGCGATTCGTCGACCCGCTGGTGCTTCAGCCGCCGCGACAACCGCATCACGGAGGACCGCAGCGCGTTGACGGCCGCCTGGTCGGCTCCGCTCACGCCGCCGTCGGCGCCGATGCCGCTGTCGTCCGCGGGGTCGCCGGGCGCCCCGTGCGCACCGGCGGGATCGGACGCGCCGGGCGTCCCGGTCTCGCCGGTGGTGTCTGCGGCACCCTGCGGGGGCCCGCCCGCCGAAGGCGGAGGGGAGAGCTGTTCCGACATAGTCGTTAGCTTAACTCATTACTGCGCCTAACTACTACCGGAATTCGGGGTCGGACCTCACACGTTCGGGTGAGACCTGCCACATTTCGCGGACAGCGGTCGGGGGCGCCCCGCGACGGTGGTTCGTATGACCATCCCGACGAGCCACGGCCGGCACGGCGGCCGCCCGGATTCCCAGGTGCTGAGCCTGCGCGTGGAGACGGAGCTCTTCGACCGCATCAGCGCGCACGCCGCAAAACGCGGAATGAGCGTCCAGGACTATGTCGTCCGGACGCTCATTCGCGAGGATTTCGACGAGCGGTTCCAGTCCGCCGTCGACGAGACGGAACGCTTCTACGGCCGCTCGGCCTGAGGCTTCCGCGGGGCCGCACGGCCCCGCCGGCCCGCCACCGGCTACACCACCCCGACCAGTTGCTCGATCGGGTTGAGCAGGAAGTAGACGAGGAAGCACAGCCCGACCACATTGAGCAGCCACGGCACCTCGCGCAGCCTGCCCTTGGCCGCACGCAGCACGATGTAGGCGATGACGCCGATGCCGATGCCGTTGGTGATGCTGTAGGTGAACGGCATACAGGCGATCGTCAGGAACGCCGGGATGCCGGCCGAGGCGTCGCTCCAGTCGATGTCCCGGACGTTCGAGGACATGATCAGGAAGCCGACGACGAGCAGCGCGGGCGTCGCCGCCTGCGAGGGGACGACCTTCGCGAGCGGGGTGAAGACGAGCGCCAGCAGGAAGAGCCCGCCGGAGACGACGTTGGCGAGGCCGGTGCGCGCGCCCTCACCGACACCCGCCGTGGACTCGACGAAGCAGGTGTTGGCCGAGCAGGAGCCCAGCCCGCCGCCGGCGACACCGATCCCGTCCATGAACAGGATGCGGCCCATACGGGGCAGCTGCCCGTGCTTGTCCGCCAGCCCGGACTCCTGGCCGACGCCGATGATCGTGCCCATCGCGTCGAAGAAGCCGGACAGCAGCACGGTGAAGACGAACAGGCAGCCGGTCAGCCAGCCGACCTCGTGGAAGCCGCCGAACAGGCTGATGTTGCCGACGAGCCCGAAGTCCGGCGAGCCGACGATGGAGTCGGGCACGTCCGGAACGGACAGCCCCCACGCCTTGTCCGGGATCTCGGCGACGGCGTTGATGACGATCGCGAGCACCGCCATGGAGGCGATCCCGATGAGGATCGCGCCCTTCACCTTGCGCACCGTCAGGATGAACATCAGGGCGAGCCCGAGCACGAACACCAGCACCGGCCAGCCCTGGAGCTGCCCGCCCTGGCCGAGACCGAGCGGCACGGTCGTGTCGGCGGAGTCGGGGTTGCGGGAGACGAAGCCGGAGTCGACGAGGCCGATCAGCGAGATGAACATGCCGATGCCGATCGCGATGGCCCGGCGCAGCCCGTCGGGGATCGCGTCCATCACCCGCTGCCGCAGCCCGGAGACGACCAGCAGCATCAGCACGATGCCCGCGAGGACGACCATGCCCATCGCGTCGGGCCAGCTCATCTTGGGCGCGAGCTGGAGCGAGACGACGGCGTTGATGCCCAGCCCGGCGGCGAGCGCGATCGGCACGTTGCCGATGACGCCCATCAGCACGGTGGTGAGCCCGGCGATCAGCGCCGTGGCGGTCACGAGCTGCCCGTTGTCGAGATAGTGGCCGTACTTGTCGTGACCGGCCCCGAGAATGATCGGGTTCAGCACGATGATGTACGCCATCGCAAAGAAGGTGGCGAGCCCGCCCCGCAGCTCCCGGCCGACGGTCGAGCCCCGGGCGGTGATCTGGAAGAAGCGGTCCAGCGGGGAGCGGGGGGCGGACGGAGGCGTCGGGGACGCCTCGGAATCGACCGGTTCGGCCGAAGCGGACATGCGTGACCTCGGGTTGCGTGCTGGCCTGGAGAGGCTGGGGACTGCGTTGACCGCGCGGCACCGCGGTCAGCGGATGGATCAGCTTGGTTGATCGAACGAAAGAAACCAGTCAGATCCAATTGGCTTCAGTATGAACAAACAAATGGCGTGATCGCCATCTCCGCGCGTAGACCTCCCGGGAGCGGCCCGGTCGGTCCCCGCGGGGCCCGGTCGGGCCACTCGGTAGGCTGGCTGCCGTCGGGCTGCCACGGGCCGCCGAGGGCACTGTGCACAGGGGAGGGAAGCGCCGCGATGGGTCTCATGAGCAAGTGGACGGACGGGAAGCGGGAGGCGCCGGAGCCGCTGGAGGGCAACGTCGTCGCCACCATCGTCACCGGCACCATTGCCTGGCTCGTTCTCTTCCTCGGCCAACTGCCCTTCTACGGCTGGTTCGCCGACCACGGCCACACCTGGTGGCTGTGGACCTGTGCGGCGGGCGCCGGCCTCGGCTGCGTCGGTGTCTGGTACGTGCGCAAGCGGGACGCGGCGATCCGCAGGGCCGCGGCCGAACGCGAGTAGCACCCGCCGCCCGGCCGGGCGGCACGGTACGGCGGTTTCACGACAGGCGGCGGCCGAACCGCGTACGGATCGTCCCGAAAACCCCCGAACCCGCCGTACCGTCGCTGCATGACGACGCACCGCGCCGGCAGCGGCGAGCACGGCGAGCACCGCGGATCCGGGCAGCCCGGCGCATCCGGTCAGCACGGTGAGGACGGCCGGGGACGGGCCGGGGCGCGGGCCGGCGGGCTCACCGCGGCCGAGGTCGCCGAGCGGGTCTCGCGCGGCGAGGTCAACGACGTGCCCGTGCGCAGCAGCCGCTCGGCGGCGGACATCGTCCGCGCCAACGTCTTCACCCGCTTCAACGCCATCATCGGCGTCCTCTTCCTGATCATCCTCATCGTGGGCCCGCTCCAGGACGGGCTGTTCGGCTTCGTGATCGTCGCCAACACCGGCATCGGGATCATCCAGGAGCTGCGGGCGAAGAAGACCCTGGACAATCTGGCCGTCATCGGCGAGTCCCGGCCACGGGTGCGGCGGGACGGCAGGAGCACCGAGGTGCCGACCGGTGAGCTGGTGCTCGGGGACCTGGTGGAGCTGCGCCCCGGCGACAAGTGCGTCGTGGACGGCGAGGTCGCCGAGGCCGACAGCCTGGAGATCGACGAGTCGCTGCTGACCGGTGAGGCCGACCCGGTGGTCAAGCGCCCGGGCGACGCGATCCTCTCCGGCAGCTTCGTCGTCGCCGGGAGCGGGGCCTTCACCGCGACGAAGGTGGGCAGCGAGGCGTACGCGGCGCGGCTCGCCGAGGAGGCCAGCCGGTTCACGCTCGTCCACTCCGAACTGCGCGGCGGCATCAGCCAGATCCTCAAGTACATCACCTGGATGATGGTCCCGGCCGCGATCGGGCTGGTGCTCAGCCAGCTCGTCGTCGAGCGGCACCACGCCGACGAGGCGATCCGGCGGATGGTCGCGGGCATCGTGCCGATGGTGCCGGAGGGGCTGGTGCTGCTCACCTCCGTGGCCTTCGCGATCGGCGTCATCCGGCTGGGCCGCAAGCAGTGCCTCGTGCAGGAGCTGCCGGCCATCGAGGGCCTCGCGCGGGTGGACGTCGTCTGCCTCGACAAGACGGGCACGCTCACCGAGGGCGGCATGGACGTGAGCGAGGTGCGTCCGCTGGGCGGGGCCGAGCCGGACCGCGTCGGCGAGGTGCTCACCGCGCTCGGCGCCGCCGAGCCGAACCCGAACGCCAGCCTCCAGGCGATCATCGACGCCTATCCGCTGGGCGAGGAGCAGCGGGCCGGCTGGCGCTGCACGGACACGCTGCCGTTCTCCTCGGCCCGCAAGTACAGCGGCGCCGCCTTCACCGAGCCGGGCGGCGAGCGCAGCGCCTGGCTGCTCGGTGCGCCCGATGTGCTGCTGCCGCAGGGCGACCCGGCGCTGGAGGAGACCGGCCGGCTGGACCGGGAGGGGCTGCGGGTGCTGCTGCTGGCCCGGGCGTCCGGCGCGCTGGACGCCCCGGACGCGGCCTCGGCCGCCGAGCCGGTCGCGCTCGTCGTCCTCGAACAGCGGCTGCGGCCGGACGCCCCGGACACCCTGGCGTACTTCGCCGAGCAGGACGTACGGACGAAGGTGATCTCCGGCGACAACGCGGTCTCCGTCGGCGCCGTGGCCGGCAAGCTCGGGGTGGCGGGCGCCGAGTCCCCGGTGGACGCGCGCCGGCTCCCGGAGCAGCCCGAGGAGATGGCTCAGGAGCTGGAGGCGCACGCGGTGTTCGGCCGGGTGACGCCGCAGCAGAAGCGGGAGATGGTCGGCGCGCTTCAGAAGCGGGGGCACACCGTCGCGATGACCGGGGACGGCGTCAACGACGTGCTCGCTCTCAAGGACGCCGACATCGGTGTCTCCATGGGCTCCGGCTCGGAGGCGACCAAGGCCGTCGCGCAGATCGTGCTGCTCGACAACAGCTTCGCCACCCTGCCGTCCGTGGTCGCCGAGGGGCGCCGCGTCATCGGCAACATCGAACGCGTCGCCACGCTGTTCCTGACGAAGACGGTCTACTCGGTGCTGCTGGCGCTGCTGGTGATCTGCTGGCAGGTGCCCTACCCGTTCCTGCCCCGCCATCTGACGCTGCTGTCCTCGCTCACCATCGGCGTGCCCGCGTTCTTCCTCGCGCTGGCGCCCAACAAGGAGCGGGCACGCCCGCACTTCGTCCGGCGGGTGATGCGGTACGCCGTTCCCTCCGGGCTCATCGCCGGGGTGGCGACCTTCGTGACGTATCTGCTGGCGCGGCACCACTACAGCGGCGCCGGTGCGCTGTCGGCCGAGACCAGCGCCGCGACGCTGACGCTCTTCCTGACGGCGATGTGGGTGCTGGCGATCGTGGCCCGGCCGTACACCTGGTGGCGGATCGGACTGGTGCTGGCGATGGGGCTCGCGTTCGTCGTGGTGCTGGTGACGCCCTGGCTCCAGGACTTCTTCGCGCTCCGGCTGGTGGGGACGACGCTGCCGTGGACGGCCGTCGGTGTCGCGGCCGTCGCCGCCGTGCTGCTGGAGGTGGCCTGGCGGCGGGTGGGACGCAGTTTTCCGGCCTGAGCGGATTCCGGCCCGGGCGGACGGAATACCGAAATGCACTCCCGGACATTTCAACTGAACCAATTGACAGGCGAATTCCGTTGAACCGGAACAAGCCGCCGTGCAGAATTCCCGGGCGGCCGCTGCCGTCGTTCAGCGGCCCGGAAATCAATCCCAGGAATTCCCACCGCGGTTGGCGTGCGCGCGCACGGCGGTGCGCATGTGCGAAGGAGCAGGACATGTCCCATCCGTCTCCCCTGTCCGTCCGGCGGCGCCGGGAGGCCACCGGCCGTCCGGTGGGCCCCGCCCGCGCCCGCGACCCCCGCAGGGCGGCCCTCGGGGGCGCGGCCCTCGCGGTCACCCTGCTCGCGGCCGGCTGCGGCGAGGACGGCGGCGGAGCGGACGGGGCGGACGGCGACGCGGCGGCGCGGGCACCGCGGGCGGAGCTGCTGCACAAGGTCCCCTCGCCGGCCGCGAAAGTGCGGAACGCGGCCGGCACGATGGGAATGTGGACGACCGACAAGCACTTCGTGAAAGCGGACCTCGGAAAGATCGTGGGATATCCGCTGGACGGCGGCCAGGCCGCGTGGACGGTGCGACTCGGCGGTGAGCTGTGCTGGTCCACGCCGGAGGCCACCGAGGACGGCATGGTGGCCGTTCTCTTCAAGGACCCGAAGGACGCGGCGAAGGGCTGCACCCGGGTCGGCCTCGTCGATCTGAACCGGGGCCGGCTGCGCTGGCAGCGCGAAGGCAAGGAGGACGGCAGCGCCCAGATGTTCGACGAGGTCACCATCGGGGCCGGCACCGTCGCCGCCGGCGGCACCAGCGGCACGGCGGGCTGGACGCTCGGCGGGCGCCCGCTGTGGGCACCCGAGTACGAGCGCACGTGCGGCGTCCGGGGCTACGCCGGCGAGGGCGACGGCCTCGTCGCCGTGCGCGACTGCGGCAGCACCGACCACCCGCGGCTGAAGGTGCAGACCCTGGACCCGCGCAGCCGCACCCCGAAGTCGACGTTCCCGCTGCCCGCCGGCACCGAGTACGTGCACGTCGTCTCCGTCCGGCCGCTCGTCCTCGCCGTGGACGACGGCAAGGCCCAAGGGGGCTCCGGCGTCTCGGAGTTCCTCAGCGTCGACGACAGCGGGCCGCGCGGCCGGCTCCGCGGCAGAATCGACGCGAAGGGCGGGAAGTACGGGAAGTACACCGCCGACTGCCCCTCCTCCGAGATCACCGGCTGCAAGCAGCTCGCCGTCGACCCGAAGGCCGGGCTGCTGCACCTCGCCACAGAGAAGCCCGTGGGGAGCGGCTCGGACGCCGAGAACTCCCTCGTCAGCTTCGATCTCAAGACCGGCGAAGCCAAGGGCACCGTCGAGGGGACCGAAGCCGGCGAGCTGATCCCGATGGGCCTCGACGGCTCCGGCAAGGTGCTCGCCTATCAGAAGAGCGACATGTTCGACGAGCGGGGCGGCGGCGTCTGGCGGCTCGACCCGGCCGGCGGCACGAAGAAGCAGCTGCTCCAGAACGCCTCGGAGACGTACAAGGTCGAGTCCGACATGGAGATCGGCGAGAACCGGTACCGGTACGCCGAGGGACGGCTGTACCTGGGCGCCGACGAGATCACCTCGCCCTCCGCGGGGTCGAAGGCACCGCCGCTCGCCGCCGTCTTCGGCCGCGCCGGCTGACCGGCGCCGAGGCCCCGGAGGGCCCGCTCACGGGGGTGAGGCGGGCCCTCCGGCACAGCGGCACGACACAGCGGGACGACACAGGGGGACGACACAGCGGGCGGTGCCAACGGGCGGTAGGCACCGGGGAGTTGCGCCCCCGTGCGGTTCGCCGGGGACGCGGGGCCGCCCGGAGGGAGGCCGGCCGCTCAGTCGAACCAGCGGTCGCGGGCCAGTTCCCCGGTGCGGGTCGGGTCCTCCAGCAGGGCCGCCACCTCGAAGCGGCGCGCCCAGTGCCCGGCCGCCCAGGCCAGCCCGGCCGCGACACCCTCCAGGGTGGCGGCGTGCAGCGTCCCGTCGGCGGCCAGACGCCAGTCCAGCTCGACGCCGTCGACGCGCAGTTCGTCGTGCTCCCGGTAGTGCGCGGGGGCCTGCGGCAGCAGCGCACGCACCGCCGCCGGCACCTCGTGCTCCGTGCCCTCTCCCGCGACCTCGCCGGGGACGGCCTCGCTCAGCCGGCGCACCTCCAGCAGATGCGCCAGCTCGCCCGCGCCCTCCGGCCGCACCGGCAGCAGCGGACGGTCCCCGGCCAGCGGCAGCAGATCCGGTGCGTCCGCCACCAGCGTCTCCTCCGCGTCCACCACACACGTCTCACCGGGCCGGGCGGCCCGCACCGCGCGCAGCGCGTCCGGCAGGGTCAACGCTTCGGCGTCCAGCCCCGCCTCCGTCAACAGCGTGTACAGGGCGTGCAGTTGGTCCGGTTCGACCTCGCTGTCCGGGTCGGCCAGCCGGGCCAGCAGCTCCGCCGGGCCGCCGGGCTCGTCCAGCAGCGCCGCCGCCGAGGTACGCACACCCAGCGCCCGCAGGACGGCCGCGTCCCGCACGTCCCCGGCGTCGGCCTCCTCGTACAGGCCGCGCAGCAGCGGGTCGCCGCCCGTGGCGCGCAGGCCCGCCGGGCGCCGCCCGTCGAGCACCGGATGGCCGCGCAGCCACCAGGCCGTGTACGGGCGGACGGTGGTCGAGGTGCCGTCGGCGAGGCGTACCCGCACCGGCGCCGTCAGCGCGTCCCGCAGCGGCGGGCGGGCCAGCATCGCGAGCGCCTCCGGCCAGGCGTCGTCGTCGACCAGGTCGAGATCGCGGACGGCGACCAGCTCGGCGGCCGTCGGCGGCACGGCGGGGGCGCCGCCGCCCCCGGTGCCGTCCTCGGCCGCGATCCGGTCCAGCACGTCCTCGCACCACACGTCCACCGCGTCCAGCAGGCCGACGTCGTCCGGCTCCGGCCAGTCGCCCTCGCGCGGCTCCATCTCGTCCGGGTCGAGCACCACATCGGTGGCGCGCACCAGCGCGAAGTCGGCCTGGACACCGACCGCCGTCAGCGGCTGCTCGCCCCAGCGGTCGACCAGCTCCTGGTCGCAGGCCGCCAGCTCGCCCTCCCGGACGACGCGGGCGAACGCGCTGCCCGGGTAGACCAGTTCGGCGGCCGGCGCCGGCTCACCGTCCTCGTCCGGCAGCGCCAGCGCGCCCAGCCACGGCTCGTCGCCCGGCGCCAGCGCCGCGTCCCGCACCAGCGTCAGCACGATCTCTGCCAGCTCCTCGGCGCCGACGGGGCCGCCGCCACCGAGGCCGTCGGCGTCGTCGGCGTCGGCGGGTCCCATGTCCCAGTCGTCGTCCGCCTCCAGCGAGGCGGCCACCGCGGCCCGCACCTGCGGCGTGGTCAGCACGGCACGCGGCGTCGCCGCCGTCGCGCCCAGCTTCTCCAGCAGCGGATGCACCGCGTCCGCGTGCGCGGCCTTCAGCCCCAGCCGGGCCAGCCGCCGCGCCGGCACCGTCCCGTCCGGCAGCGGCAGCAGCACCTGCCGCGGGCCCACCGTCGTCCGGCCGTCCGCCAGCGGCACCGGCAGCCCCGTCAGCCGGTCCGGATCGACGCCCGACAGCGACTCGTACAGCCGCCACCACCACTCCGCCGGACGCTCCACACCCGCCAGCCGGTCCACGGCCTCACCCAGCGGCACCCGCGCGACCTCCAGGACGCGCAGCTCGCTGCGGCGCTCCAGCCCGGCCGGCAACAGCTGCGGGAACAGCTCGGAGAGCACGGCGACGGTCTCCGCCCCCGCCCCCTCGATCAGCTCGGCGTCCCGCGGACGCAGCGGCCACGGCTCGCCCGTCGCCTCGTCCGCCACGGCCGCGCTCGCCAGGAACGGCACCTCGGCCAGCCGCTCCAGCACCAGGCCGCGCAACTGCCCGTCCAGCTCGCCCAGTCCGAGCGGGCCCGGCACCAGGCCGACCGTGCCGGCGGACACCGGCCGCCACTCGCGCAGCAGCCGCGCATACGCCTCGGCCGCGCGCTCCAGCAGAAAACGGGTCAGCGGACCCGGCGCCACATGCCGCCGCGTCGGCTCCAGCGGGAACGAGGCCAGCAACAGCGCCGGCATGCCCAGCGGTTCGTCCGTGGGCGTCGGCGCGTACACACACGCCGCCGTCGACGGACGCACCGGCGCGCCCTCGGCGTCCACCGGCACCGCCCACGTCACCGACCAGTACGGCCGCGCCCGCTCCTCCACGGGACGGTCCGCCAGCAGCTGCGGGTCGGCCGTCCCACTGTCCGAGCACAGTCGCCACCGGGTGGTGCCCGGCTCCTCGCCGGACGGGCCGCCCGAGCGCTCGATCCGCACATACGGGCCGTCCGGGTCGGTGTGCCGGCGCAGCGTCCGCACCGTGCCCGCACCGTCGTCGACGACGACCTCCACCAGGCCCGGCAGCGCCAGCAGCAGCGAGTCGTCCACCGCATCCAGCAGCCGGCGCACCAGCGCCACCGCCGCCTCGTCCCGCAACGGCAGCCGGACCACCGTGTCGTAGCCCTCCGGGACCGCGCCCGGCCCGGTCTCGTACGGCAACGGCAGCCGCAGCAGCGGCACATGGCCCTCGCGCCGCTCCAACTCGGCCGCCAGCTCCGGATTGCCTGCCGCCGCCTCCCGGGTGAGCCGCCGCGCCTCCTCCAGCGACCAGCGCACCCCCTCGCCACCCCCCTCACGGGAGACCACGGCCGGCGCGTCGGTGACCGCCAGCACGGCCGAGAACCCCACCCCGAACCGGCCCACGGCCCGCGCGTCCGGCGTCTCCCGCTTCGCGGAGGCACGCAGCGTCGACAGCGACTCCACACCGGCCGCGTCCAGCGGCGCCCCCGTGTTGACGGCCGTCAGCGCGTCACCGTCCAGGGTGAGCCGCAGCCGGCCCGTGACGCCCGCGCGGGCCGCCGCGTCCGAGGCGTTCTGCGCCAGCTCGACGACGAGCCGGTCGCGGTACCCGCCCAGCGCGAGGTCCTGCTCGGCGTTGGCATCCTCCCGGAAACGGGCGCTGGAGGCCGTCCAGGCGTCCAGCACACCGCGCCGCAACCGCTCGGTCCCGTACGTGTCCGTCACCACTCGGCTCCTCATCCACGCGGCCGCCCGCGCGTCCGACAACCGGCGGGAACCCTCCCCGCCGCCCCGGCCCGGCACCGGCCGCGTCCACGACGGTCTCCAGGGCCACCAGAGAGTACGGCACGACACCCCCCACCCCCGCCGCCCCCCGCTCCCACCCCCCGACACCCGCGAGCCACCGGCCCCCGCAACACACCCACACCTGGGACGGCCCGACACCCGAATTCGCCCGTGCTTCGGACGGCCCCACACCTGGAATCGCCCCTGCCTGGGACGGCCCGACACCCGGAGCTGCCCGTGCCTGGGACGGCCCGACGCCTGGAGCTGCCCGTGCCTGGGACGGCCCGACGCCTGGAGCTGCCGGACGCCTCGGGCCCGCCCGGCACTTGGGATGTGCCGGAACCCGGAAGCCCGTACCGGGGACGGCCCCACACCCGGAATCGCCCCTGCCTGGGACGGCCCGACACCTGGAGCTGCCTGCCCGAAGCCTGGGACGTGCCGAACCCCGGGGAGCTGCCGGACGCTCAGGCCCTGCCCGGCACCTGGGAGTTGCCGGACACGCGGGAACTGCCGGACGCCGCAGGCACGCCCGAAACCCGGGACGTGCCAGGCACCGGACTCCGCCGGGCACTCGGTTCCGCCGGGATCCGGGTGCCGCGGGCTTCGAGGGCTGTGCCTCCGTCGGGCCCGCTGTCCCGGACTACTCCGTCGTTCCGTCCGGGTCCGCCGAACGCTCACCGGACTTCCCGGACGCCCGGGACCTCCTGGAGGCTCCGGACCTGCCGGACGCCCCGGTCTTCCCGGACGTCTTCGGCGCCGAGGGCTCCGCCTCGGCCTGTTCCTCCGGGCCCGCCGAATCGGCCGACCGCGCACCGGACTTCCGCGCGGCTCCGGTCTTCTTGGCTGCCCCGCCCCGACGGGATGCCCCGGTCTTCCCGGACTTGCCGGAAGCCCCGGATTCCGAGGACGCCGAGGACGCCGAGGAACTCGCGGACGGCAAGGACTTCGAAGATTTCGAGGACTTCGAGGATTCCGGCTCCGGCGCCTCGGCGGACTCCGCCGACGCCGCCGACTGCTCAGCCGACTTGCGGGACGCTCCGGCCTTCTTGGCGGCCCCGGACCTGCGGGTCGCTCCGGTCTTCCCGGACGCCTCCGGCGTCGAGGGCTCCGCCGGCTCCGACGCCTCGGCAGCCGCACCCGGCTCCGCCGAATCCGCCGACCGTTTGCCGGACTTCCGGGTCGTCCCGGTCTTCTCGGCCGCCCCGGCCTTGCCGGACTTCGCGGCCTTCACCGGCTTCGCCGACTTGGCGGTCGTCGCCGACTTCGCCGACTTCGCCGACTTCACCGAATTCTCAGCCCCGGCCGCCTCCGCGGACGCTCCGGCGTCGGCGCCCTCGGCCGCGGCGGCACCACCCGCGTCACCGGCCTCGCCCGCGCCCGGGGCCTCGCCCGCACCGTCGGCGTCCGCTGCACGGCCCGTGTCCTCGCCGTCGGACGGCTCCGCCACGGCCGGGCCCGCCGTCAGCGAGAACGGGTCGTTCCGCGTCTCGTCGATCACGGGAGGCGGGGGCTGCGGCGTACGCGGCATGAGCGCGGCCTCGGAGTGGCCGCCGCAGCCGTAGGCGAGCGAGACCACATGGCCGTCCGCCGGGCTGAACTCGTTGGCGCACACGCCGAACGCCTGCCGCAGCGAGCCCGCGAGCGGCATCAGGAATCCGCAGCTCACACAGTTCGCCGGGGCGGACTGGGCCATGGCCGTGCGGGGGCCGTACGCCTCTTCCCAGCGGTCGGCCGCCTCCTGGAGCCCGAGCCGCGAGAGCACCCGGGCGCGTCCCATGCCCGGCTCCTCGGCGACGGCTCCGAGGGCGGCACGGCCCGGCGCCGCCGGCTCCTCCCCCGCGACGACGGAATTGGGCGGCGGCTCGTCCTCGCCCGTCCAGCCCGGCTCCAGGCGTACGTCTCCCGGCTCGGTGGGCAGCAGGTCGCCCGGGCCGAGGTCGCCGGGGCGCAGCCGCTCGTTCCACGGCAGCCAGGCGGGGGCCAGCAGTGCGTCCGGCCCCGGCTGGAGCACGGACTCGTCGACGGTGACCTTCTTCGCGCGGGAAGCACGCGCCACGGTCACGCCCCAGCGCCAGCCGCGGTAGCCGGGCTCATGTGCCTCGAAGTAGTGAGTGACGACGCGGTCCCCGTCGGCGACGGCCTCGATCCACTCGCCGACCGTGCTCGGCGCCGCCGTCTCCTCCGCCGCCTCGCGCGCGAGGTCGACGGCCTCGGCACACAGCCGGTCCGGGGCGCGTCGGCTCCGCGCGCCACGGGGCGCGCTCCGCGTCGCGGCACTCATGCAGCACTCACAAGAATCGTCTCTCCTACGCCGTCGCGCCGTTGTCGGCGTGCGCCTCCCGTACGGCCACGGAGAAAGGTGGCGGGATCGGGGACGGAGCGGGACCGGGTGGCCGCTGCGACGTCCGCGCCCGTGCTCGGGGGCCATGCGGTGCGCACCGGCCACCCACGCTACCCCACGGCCCGGCGCGGGGAATCCGCAGCCGCCCGCACCACGTCCCCACTCCGTGCTCCGCGCCGTGACCGGCGGTGCGGCTCTCTTCGGCACGGCTCCCGCGCGCGGGCGCGGACACACACGGACGGACACGGACGGGCACACGGACGGACACGCGGACGGGCACACGGACGGGCCCGGCCACCCGGGGCGCGGGCGCGTGTCGCACCTCAGCGGGCTGATCGAGCGTCACGCACCTCCAGGCGGAACGGGCCGACAGGAGGAACGGACCGACGGGCCGAGCGCGCCGAAGGACGGAGGAGGGGCGCGTCCCAGAGGAGGAGAGGGAAGAGAGGGAAGAGAGGAAGGCGGTGGCCGGAGGGCGCGTCGGGGCTCGTGGGGCCGGGTGGTCGTGGTGTCCGGGCGGCACGGCGGCACGCCGCACCCCCGCGTCGCGGGGCCCGGGCCGCCCGATAGCCTGCCCGCATGAGCAAGCTCACGCGGCACAGCCGCATGTCGTCACAGTCGCGGCGGAGCGTGCGCACCGCCACCGCACTCGGCACCGTGGCCCTCGGCCTCGTCGCGCTCTCCGCGTGCGACAAGCCGACCCCGATGGTGACGGCGGCGGTCAACGGCGACTCGGTCTCCACCGAGGCCGCCTGCTACGACGACGGCAAGGCCATCCCGGAGAAGGAGGTGCGCAGCTGCCTGGAGAAGAAGGCCGAGGAGACCGTCTCCGTCGGTACCGGTGACAAGCTGCGGATCGGTGTCGAGCCGGAGACGGCCGACTCGGGCTGGCTCGTCCTCGTCGACGGCAAGCCGGCGCTGCCCGACGCGGTGAAGAAGACGTACTACTCCTTCCCGGGCGAGGCCTTCTTCCAGCAGCAGTCCGCGACCGGCCAGCCCGCTGGCGCCAAGAAGAGCGTGCAGGTCAGCGTCGTGGAGACCTCGGGTGGCGACTTCAAGGGCATCTGGCACTTCCACCTGAAGAACAGCGACGGCTAGGACGACGGGGCGGGCCCGTACGACCGCGGCGTCCCGGGGGACCGGGCGCCGGTCCGGGTCCGGGAAGGAGCGAGGCGTGCCGGGTGCCGTGCGCCGGGAGGACGTCCCGGCCCCGCGGGGGCCGCAGCGGGTGCTGGTCGTCACGGCCGTCGCTCCGGAGCGGGACGCCGTCCGCGCGGGACTGGCCGCCGAGGCCGGCACCGAGGTCGAGGTCCGTGCCCCGGGTGTGGGCCCGGCGGCGGCAGCGGCGGGGACGGCGACCGCGCTGGCCCTGGCCGGGAGCGAGGGCCGGCCGTTCACCCTGGTCGTCTCGGCGGGCATCGGCGGCGGGTTCGCGGCGGCCGGGGCCCGGCCGGGCGATCTCGTCGTCGCCGACCGGATCGTCGCCGCCGATCTGGGCTCGCAGACCCCCGGGACGGCGACGGGCTTCACCTCCGTCGCCGAACTCGGCTTCGGCACCGCCGAGCACCGCACCGATCCCGCCCTGGTGCGCGCCGTGGCAGGGGCCGTCGGCGCGCGTACCGGGCCGGTGCTCACCGTCTCGACGACGACCGGCACCGCCGAGCGCGCCGACGAGCTGAGCGCCCGTCACCCGGGGGCCGTCGCCGAGGGCATGGAGGGTTTCGGCGTCGCCGAGGCCGCCGCCGGCCACGGCGTTCCCGTGCTGGAGATCCGCGCCGTCTCCAATCCGGTCGGGCCCCGCGACCGGTCCGCCTGGCGCATCGCCGAGGCCCTGGACGCCCTCACGGCCGCCATGGGGCCGCTCATCCGGTCATCAGCAGGAGCACCACCATGGACGTAAGCGACCCCGCGACCCCCGCCCCCTCCTCTCCCTCGGCCGCCGCCGAGGCCGCGGGCTCCGGCTCCGTGCCGCTGCCCGCGCTGTCCATCGCGTACTCGCCGTGCCCCAACGACACCTTCGTCTTCGACGCCTGGGCGCACGACCGGGTGCCGGGGGCCGCGGCGCCGCGCGTCACCTTCGCCGACATCGACGTCACCAACGGCATGGCCGAGCGGGGCGAGCTCGACGTGCTGAAGGTCTCGTACGCCGAACTCCCGTGGGTCCTCGACCGGTACACGCTGCTGCCCTGCGGCGGAGCACTGGGCCGGGGCTGCGGCCCGCTGGTGCTGACCCGCCCCGGATCCGCGGGCACGCCCTCGCCGGCCGGGCTGAGCGGCAAGCGGGTCGCGGTGCCCAGCGAGCGGTCGACGGCGTATCTGCTGTTCCGGCTGTGGGCGGCGGACGAGGTGCCGGGCGGCGTCGGCGAGATCGTCGTCCTGCCGTTCCACGAGATCATGCCCGCGGTGCGGGACGGCGCCGTCGACGCGGGGCTCGTCATCCACGAGGCCCGCTTCACGTACCAGAACTACGGGCTGCACTGCCTGGCCGACATGGGCGAGCACTGGGAGCGGACGACGGGGCTGCCGATCCCGCTCGGCGCGATCATCGCCAAGCGGGAGCTGGGCCCGGAGACGCTGGGCGCCCTGGCGGCGACCGTGCGGGCCTCGGTGCGCGCCGCCTGGCAGGACCCGTCCGTCTCGCGCCCGTACGTGCTGGCCCATGCGCAGGAGATGGACCCGGCGGTGGCCGACCAGCACATCGCGCTGTACGTCAACGAGTTCACCGAGAACCTCGGCGAGGACGGCTACGCCGCCGTCCGCGGACTGCTGGACCGCGCGGCCGAGGTCGGCCTCGTCCCGCAGCTGCCCGCCGGGGCCCTCGACTTCCCCTGAGCCGGGCGCGCCTCAGCCGTCGGCACCGGCCGCGAGCCGGTCGGCGACGGTGCGGGGCTCGCGGCCGAGAAGTTCGGTCAGCAGGGGGCCGGGTTCGGCGAAGAAGCCGGCGCGGGCGGCCCGGTACCAGCCGAGCATCAGCCGGGCCGGCTGCTCCGGGACGCCGGCCGCAAGCTGTCCGGCGACCCACTCCTCGTCGTCCTGGACGACGCGTGCGACGGTGCGGCCGGTGAGGCGGGAGGCGGTCTCGGCGAGATCGTCGAGGGTGACGGCGGCCGGTGCGGTGAGGGCGACGGGGCCGTCGACGGCGCGGTCGCCGGCGAGGAGGACCGCGGTGGCCTCGGCCACGTCGGCGCGGTCGGTGTAGGGGACGGGGCCGTCCTGCGGCCCGGCGATCCCGCCGGTCCGCCGCCACGGGCCGAGCACCAGGTCGAGCGGGCCGTAGGCGCCGTTGCGCAGCGCGGTCCAGGCGACGCCGGAGCCGCGCAGGAGCGCCTCGGTGGCGAGATGGAAGTCGGAGGGCCGGTACGGGTTGCCGGGGACGGCGCCGTGCTGGCTCGTGTAGACGATCCGCCGGACGCCGGCCGCGACGGCTGCTTCGACGGCGTTGCGGTGCAGGGCGACCATGTCGGCGGCCGGGTCGTTGCCGGACACCAGGAGGACCTGTTCGGCGCCGGCGAAGGACTCGCGCAGCGCTGCCGGATCCTCGTAGGAGCCCTGCCGCACGCGCACGCCGCGGTCGGCGAAGTGCCGCGCCCTGGCGGTGTCGCGGACGCTGACGCCGATCCGGTCGGCGGGTACGCGCCGCAGGAGGTGCTCGACGGTGGCGCTGCCCAGATTACCGGTGGCACCGGTGACGACGATCATCTTCCTGGCCCCTTTCCGTGCGCCCACGGCGTCCGGAGCGGAGGTGGGCGGAACCATAAATTGACCAAGCAGGTCAGTTTCTCTTCCGCCGACGACCGTAGGTAAGCTGACCAAGGGAGTCAAGTTACGTCGCGACGACAGCGGAAGAGGGTGCGGATCCATGGCCGGAGCGGTTCCTGCGAAGTCCGGGCTGCGTGCCGACGCCCGGCGCAACTCCGAGCAGATCCGCGCCGCCGCGATCGGCGCCTTCCAGGGCCGCGGCCTGACGGTCCCGCTGGAGGAGGTCGCCGAGGCGGCAGGGGTCAGCAAGGCCACGATCTTCAACCGGTTCGGCGGCCGGATCGGCCTCATCGAGGCCGTCGTCGAAGAGGTCGTCGCGACGGAGCTGTTCGCCGTCATCGACCGCACCCGGGCCATCGACGACATCGACGAGCGGATCGTCCACTACGTCACCGCGCTCCGCGACCTCCAGTACCGCCAGCCCGCCGTCAACGACGTGCTGCTCCAGACGTATCCGCACTCGCGGCAGCTCATGGAGATCTGCCGGGCCGGGAGCGAGGCCAACGAAGAACTCGTCGCTGCGGCGCGGGACTCCGGTGCGCTGCGGCCCGAGTTCACGGCGGGCGACCTGCACGCGCTCGTCGTCGACACCGCCCTCGCCCTCAAGCACGGCGAGCGGCCCGCGCGGGCCGACTACGACCGCCGCACCACCTACATCCTGGAGGGGATCCGCGGGCGCCCGTCCGCTGCCGACCGGCGCTGACGGCGCCCCCGCCCCGGGGGCGCCCGCCCGTCGGCCGGGTCAGACGTCGAGCTGGTCCGCGACCGCGCGGAGCATGCCCGCGATCTTCCGGCCCTGCTGCTTGTCGGGGTAGCGCCCGCGCTCCAGCGACTGCGAGACGCCGTCGAGCAGGGTCGTGAGGTCCTGGACGATGGAGGCCAGTTCGTCCGGCTTGCGGCGCTGCGCGGCGGCGACGGACGGCGTCGGGTCGAGCAGGGTCACGGACAACGCCTGATCGCCGCGCTGGCCCGCGACGACACCGAACTCCACGCGCTGGCCCGGCTTCAGCGCCGCCACGCCGTCCGGAAGCACCGACGAGTGCACGAAGACGTCGCCGCCGTCGTCGCGGGAGAGAAAGCCGAAGCCCTTCTCGCTGTTGAACCACTTGACCTTGCCGGTAGGCACGTCTGTCCTCGTCCTCGTACTCGTCCGGTCTTCACCGGGCTGCGGCTGCTGGGGTGGTGCTGGCCCTGCTGTGGAAGCGGGAGTGCCGTTGCGCCCCCCATAACCCCCGGAACAGCAGTCGGGCGGGCCGATCGACCCGCCACCTCCAAGGTTAATGGCCCCTCGCGCCGTGGCAAGGTGCCACCGAGTGTTCCCGGGCGCCCTCCCGCACGGTGCCGGGCTCCCGTCCGCTCGGGACGGGCGGGGCCGGGGAACACGCCACCGGGACCTACCCTGGGCGGGTGAACACTGAAACTCCCACCGCCGGTGATCTTCTGGTACGGATCGGCGGGATCGTCTTTCTGATCGGCGCGGTGGCCACGCTGGTGACGATGGCACCGCTCTTCCTCGGCACCGAGCCGTTCCCGGCACCCGCCTACTTCGTCTGCATGCTGATGGGCGCGGGCTTCGTCATCGCGGGCGTCGGCGTCTTCCGCGCCGCGCGCGCCCAGCGCCGGGCGGCCCGCTCCGCCGGCTGACGACCGGCACAGCGCCCCGGCGCACGGCGGCGCTCAGCCCACCGCGGAGGACAGCCAGGCCGGGAAGGCCGTGAGGTCCGGGAGGACCACGTCGGCTCCGGCCTCGGTGAGCGCGGCGGTATCGCAGGGCCCGGTGGCGACGGCGACGGAGAGCACCCCCGCGTGCCGGGCGCCGCGCACATCGCCCACGTGGTCGCCGACGTAGGCCACCGCGTCGTGCGCGCGCAGCGCCTCGCCCTTCGCCTCGGCCCACAGATCGCCGACGAGCACATCGGGCTCCAGGCCCAGGTGGTCCAGGTGCAGTTCGGCGCTGGGCCGGTGCTTGGCCGTGACGACGAGGGAGCGGCCACCGGCGGCCCGCACGGCGGCGAGGGCCTCGCGCGCACCGGGCAGCGCCGGGCTCGGCGGCACCGCGTAGCGCGGGTAGAGCGCGCGGTAGCGCTCGGCCATGGCCGGGATCCGCTCCGGCTCGAACCAGTGCGCCAGCTCTTCGACGAGCGGCGGGCCGAGGCGGCTGATGGCGAGGTCGGCGTCGATGAACGTCCCGGTCTCCTCCGCGAGGCGGACATAGGCGGCGTGGATCCCCGGGCGCGAGTCGATGAGCGTCATGTCGAGGTCGAAGCCGATGGTGGGGCGGGCGGGCAGGGGGTGCCGGGGAGCCGGGCCGTTCGAATCCATGTGCGCCATTGTGCCTGGTGGCAGCGGACGTTCCGGCGGCCGTCCACCCCCGCGGCCACGACCCCCGCGCCCTCCGACCGCGGGGGTTCCCCGGCGCCTTCGTACCCCGGGGAGTCTTGCGCGGGCCCGTAGACTTAGGGCCACCTAACCTGCATCGTGATCCGCCGGACACCGAGGCCCCCGAAGCTCCCGAAGCTCCCGACGACACCGAGCACATCGAGCGCACCGAGCGCACCGAGCACACCGAGCACGTTGAGCGCACCGAGCACGCTCCGGCGCACCGAACGCGCCGGGGGCGCCGAGCACATCGAGAACGCCGAGCGCACGAACACACCGAGGCACCGAGGACTACCGAGGACACCGAGGTGGAGATGCCCGCTTCCTTACCCAGGCCCCTGTCCGACCCGGCGCACGAGGCGGCAGCCGACGGCGGCGGCACGGCCCCGGACGACGACGGCACGGCACCCGACGGCGGCGGTGCGCAGGCCCGACGGCACGGGCCGGACGGGGCGGCGGCCCCGCGCACAGCGGCCCTGCGGCGGCTCGGCGCACTGCTCGCCGCCGTGCTGGTGCTCGCGCTGGCAGCGCTGGGAAGCCTGGCACTGGGCAGCCGGCCGATCGCACCGGGCGAGGTGTGGCAGGCCCTGCTGCACGGCGGACACGGGGACGCCGCCGAGGTCGTCCGGACGATGCGGCTGCCCCGCACCCTCGTCGGCCTGCTGGCCGGGGCCGCGCTCGGGCTGGCCGGGGCCGTCATGCAGGGGCTGACCCGCAACCCCGTCGCCGAGCCCGGCATCCTCGGCATCGGGCAGGGCGCGGCGCTCGGCGTCGTCTCGGCGATCGCCTTCGCGGACGTGCACACGCTCACCGGCTATGTGTGGTTCGGCTTCGCGGGCGCGGGGTGCGCGGCCGTCGCCGTGTACGCGGTCGCCGTGCGGGGGCGGGGCGGTGCGACGCCGGTGAAGCTGGCACTCGCCGGGGCCGCCGTCAACGCGCTGCTCGCCGCCGTCGTCTCCGGCATCCTCACCACCCGCGCCGCCACCCTCGACGAGTTCCGCTTCTGGCAGGTCGGTTCGCTCTCCGGGCGGGACGCCGACATCGCCGGACGCATCTGGCCGTTCCTGGCCGTCGGCGCCCTGCTCGTGTGCGCGGTCGTCCGGGGGCTGGACGCGCTGGCGCTGGGCGAGGACGCGGCGAAGGGGCTCGGCCGGAACATCGCCGCCGTCCGGATCGTCGGCGGGCTCGGCGCGACGGTGCTGACCGGCGCCGCCGTCGCCGCCACCGGGCCGATCGCCTTCGTCGGGCTGGCCGTACCGCATCTGGCCCGCTCCCTGGTCGGCGGCGACCACCGCAGGCTGCTGCCCATGGCGGCCCTGCTGGGGCCCGTCGTCCTGCTCGTCTCGGACGTGGCCGGCCGGCTCGTCCTGCCGCCCGGCGAGGTGCCGGCCGGGGTGATGACCGCGCTGGTGGGCGTGCCGTTCCTGGTCGTCCTCGTCCGGCGGAAGGCGGTACCGGCGTGAGGCGCGGCGCACCCCGCACGCGGGCGCGCGGAGGCGCGGCGGACGTCGAGGCCGGTGTCGGACACGGAGCCGAACCGGGCGGCGGGGGCGGTGGGGTGCGGCCCGCCGGGTACCGGGTCGTGCGGTGCGGTGGGACCTCGTGGCTGGTGCACCGGCGGAGCACGGTGGTGGCCGCCGGGCTGGGTGTGCTGCTGTTCGCGGTGGTCGTCGCGCATCTGACGGCGGGCGAGTCGCCGGTCGCGCCGGGCGAGGTCGTCAAGGTGCTGTTCGGGCGGCCGTCGCCGGACGAACTGGTCGTCGGCACACTGCGGTTGCCGCGGATGACCGTGGGGCTGCTGGCCGGTGCGGCGCTCGGCGCCGCGGGCGCCCTGATCCAGACGGTGGCGCGCAACCCGCTCGCCAGCCCCGAGATCATCGGTGTCACGCACGGCGCAGCGGCGCTGACGGTCGGCGCGATGACGTTCGGGCTCACCTCGTTCGACGTCCTGCCCTGGCTGTCCGTGACGGGCGGGCTGGCGGCCGCGTTCCTCGTCCACGTCTTCGCCTGGCGCGGCGGTCTCCAGGCGGGCCGCTTCGTGCTGATCGGCATCGGCTTCTCCGTCGCGCTGCGCTCCGTCACCCAGCTGTTCCTCACCAAGGGCGACCAGTTCGCCGCCCAGCAGGCCCAGGTGTGGCTGACGGGCTCCCTCAACGGCCGCGGCTTCGACCAGGCGGGCCCGCTCGCGGTGGCCCTGCTGGCACTGCTGCCGTGCGCCGTGTGGGCGGCACGCGCGCAGCGGAACGTCACGCTGGACGACGACACCGCCACCGCGCTCGGCGTCCGGCTGGGCCGGGTCCGGCTGGGGCTCGTCGGTATCGGCGTGGCGCTCGCCTCCGTCGCCACGGGCGCGGCCGGACCCATCGACTTCGTCGCCCTCCTCGCCCCGCAGATCGCACGCCGGCTGACCCGCGCCGCGCAGCTCCCGCTGCTGTCGTCGGCCCTGGTGGGCGCGTGCATGGTCGTCCTCGGGGACCTGCTGGCCCGGACCCTGTTCGCCCCCACCGAGCTGCCGGTCGGCGTGCTGACGGCCGCGGTGGGCGCACCGTTCCTGATCCGGCTGATCGTGCGCGCCGGGGGCGGCCGCCGCGCCTCCTCCGGGGACGGCGGCACCCGCGCAGGGCGCCGCCGCACCCCCGGCCTCCTCCGCATCCGCCACCCCCGCGACCCTCACCACCCCCGCCGCAGTGGAGCCGCCCTATGAGCCCCATGAGCCCGAAGAGTCCGCTGGGCCCGAGTCGCACGGGCCCGGGCGCCACGGCCCCGACGCACCGCACGGGCCGACCGGGCCCGCGGAGTGCGCCCGGCCCGCGGAGTGCGCCCGCCGCCACGCCCGCCACCTCCACGGGCTCCGGTCCCGACAGCACCGAAACCCCCGGAAACACCGATAACTCCGGCGACTTCGGCAGCTCCAGCAGCTCCAGCAGCTCCGGCAGCTCCGGCAGCTCCGGCAGCTCCGGCGAGGCGGACGACCTCCGCGGTGCGGAGGACTCCCACGGAGCCGACGCCTCCGGCACGGCAGACGCCCCCCACGGTGCGGACAACTCCCGCACGGCGCACGCCCTCCACGAGGCGGACGGAACCCGCGGCGGACACGGATCCCCCGGGGCCGACGACCGTGCTGCCGAGGCCGCGGCCGGGCCGGGGCGGAGGGCCGCGCCGCCGTCCGGGCGGCTGGCCGCCCGGGGGCTGACGCTCGCGTACGACGACCGCGCCGTCGTCGACGGCCTCGACCTCGATGTGCCGGACGGCGCCGTCACCGTCGTCGTCGGCCCCAACGCCTGCGGCAAGTCGACGACGCTGCGTGCGCTGGGACGGCTGCTGCGGCCACGCGCCGGCACCGTCCTGCTCGACGGCCGGGAGCTGGCGCGGATCCCCACGCGGCGGATCGCCCGCGCCGTCGGGCTGCTGCCCCAGTCCCCCGTCGCGCCCGAGGCGATCACCGTCTCCGACCTCGTCTCCCGTGGCAGGCAGCCGCACCAGCGCTGGTGGCAGCAGTGGTCGGCGGAGGACGAGCGGGCCGTCGCCGACGCGATGGAGCGCACCGGTGTCGCCCGGCTCGGCGAGAGGCCCGTCGACGCGCTCTCCGGCGGGCAGCGGCAGCGCGTCTGGATCGCGATGGCCCTCGCGCAGGAGACCGAGCTGCTCCTCCTGGACGAGCCGACGACCTATCTGGACATCGCCCACCAGGTGGAAGTCCTCGACCTGGTGAGGCAGTTGAACCAGGAGCGGGGCCGCACCGTGGTCATGGTGCTGCACGACCTCAACCAGGCCGCGCGCTACGCCGACCATCTCGTGGCCATGAAGGACGGCCGAGTCGTCGCGCAGGGCCCGCCCGGCGGGATCGTCGACGCCCGGCTGGTGCGCGAGGTGTTCGGCCTGGAGTCCACCGTCGTCCCCTGCCCCGTGACGGGCGCCCCGCTCGTCGTCCCCGGCACACCTCCCCCGGCCCCCTGACCGACTCGTCGTCCCCGGCACACGTCCCTCGTCCCCCCGTCGAAAGGCAGAGCCATGGCGTCCATGACGTCGTCGACGTCGTTCCCCGTACGTCCGCCGCGCCGCCGCACCGTGGGCCGTACCGCCGCCGTGACAGCGGCCCTGCTCGCCGGCGCCCTCGCCCTCACCGCCTGCGGCACCGGTTCCGGTGCGGGCTCCGGCTCGGATGGAGCCGACGGCAAGGGCACGCACACCGTGCGGACCGCCAACGGGCCGGTGCGGGTGCCGGACCACCCGGAGAAGGTGGTGGTGCTCGACACCGCCGAGCTGGACTCCGCCGTCACCCTCGGTGTGACCCCCGTCGGCGCGACCACCGCACAGCCCGGCAAGCCGTTCCTCGACTACCTGCCGAAGGGCGAGCTGAAGGGCGTGCAGAACGTGGGGGTCGTCGCCCAGCCGGACCTGGAGAAGATCGCCGCGCTCGACCCGGACGTCATCCTCACCAACAAGGCCAGGGACGCGAACCGCTACGACGAACTGTCGCGGATCGCGCCGACCGTCATGACCGAGTCCACCGGCCACCCCTGGAAACGGAACTTCCTGGTGCACGCCGACGCGCTCGGCAGGAAGGCCGAGGCGAAGAAGGCCGTCGCCCGTTACGAGGCGCACACGGCGCGGGTGACCGAAGCGCTCGGCGGCCGTCGCAAGGCCGCGGCCACCGAGACGAGCGTCATCCGGTTCACCGAGGGCGCCGACACCCGGATCTACGGCGAGAAGGCGTACATCGCCACCCTGCTCGACGACGTCGGGCTCGGCCGCCCCGCCGTCGCCGCGCACGCGAAGGATCTCGACGGCCTGGCCATGGAGGTCAGCCCCGAACAGGTCGACAAGGGCGACGCCGACGTCGTCTTCTACTGCTCCTACGGCTCCCCCGCCAAGTCCGGCGAGGCCGAGGCCGTCCGCAGCGCCCTGTGGAAGAACATGCGCGCCGTCAAGCACGGCAGGGCGTTCCGCGTCGACGACGAACTGTGGATCCAGGGCATCGGCTACACCGCCGCCGACAAGATCCTCGACGAACTGGAACAGAAGCTCACGGGGTGAGGCGCCGCACGCCCCCGCTCAGCGTTCCTCCGTGCCCGTGCCCGTGGCGGGTGCGGGGCGGAGCATCGCGTACTCCCGGGTGGGCTCGCCCTCCCGGACGGGCTGGACCTCCCCCGTGAAGGCGAACCCGTGCCGGGTGTAGAGGCGCTCGGCGGCGGGGTTGCCCTCGACGACCCACAGCCGCACCTCCGGCACGCCCCGCGCGTCGGCCAACTCCAGTGCGGCGCGCACGAGATGGCCCCCGATCCCGCGCCCGCGCGCGTCCGGCGCCACCCACATCGAGACGAGCTCGCTGCGGCCGGGCCCCTCCGGGATGACGGCGGCGAGCCCGCAGGGCTTCCCGTCCGCCTCGGCGAGGAGCGTGCTGCGCGCGGCGAGGCGCTCGCGCCACTGCTCGGCGGTGAAGGCCGCTTCGCGGGCGTATGTGGAACCGAAGGCGCGCGGGGCGTCCGCGAGGGCGTTCAGGCGCAGTTCGCGGTAGAGGTCGCAGTCGTCGACCGTCATCGGACGGACGGAGACCGGCATCGTGGTGGCCATCCCGCGATACTGCGCACGAACGCCCCCGGCCGCAAAATCTTTCCTCCGGAGGAGGTCGGCGGCCGACTTCGGTACGCCCGGGGGCGCTGTGCCCCGGCCCCGCACACCGTGACGCCCCCCGGCCCCCGGCCCCCGGCCCCGCACGCCACGACGCCCGTGACTCTGTGACTCCCGTGGCGCACGGTCCGAATGTGCCCGCCGCACCGATGAGTTGCGGTCCGTCGCGTGGTCGGTAGGGGTGGGGGTCGTGTCGCGGCCCCGTGGCGTACCGGTGTGGAGGAGGAGCCGTGATCGAGCTGGAGCCCGCGTGCCGGGGGATGGCGGTGCTGGTGGCAGGTGTCCGGGAGGAGCAGTGGGGTGCGGCGACGCCGTGTGCGGGGTGGAGCGTGGGGGAGCTCGTCGCGCATGTGCGGGAGGTGGCGCGGGGGTTCGCGGAGATGGCGCGGGAGGCGTCCGGCGGGTCCGGTGCGGAGGCGTCCGGCGGGCCCACCTCGCGGTGGCCGGGTGAAGCCGGGCGGGAGTTGGGGGAGTTGGCGCGGGCCTGGCGGGCGCCGGGGGCCTGGCAGGGGCGGGCGGGGACCGCCGGGGTGGTGCTGGAGCGGGCGGTGTGGGGGCGGATCGTGCTGACCGAGCTGGTGGTGCACGGGTGGGACCTCGCGCGGGCGACGGGGCAGGAGGTGGACCTGCCGGAGCCGACGCTGCGCGCCTGCTTCGACCATGTGCGCGTGTTCGTTCCCCGCGCACCCGTCCCCGAGCTGTGGGGGCCCGCGGTGGAGGTGCCGGCCGAGGCGCCGCTGCTGGAGCGGATCGTGGCCGTCACGGGGCGGCAGCCGTAGGTCACCCCCCGGGGGGGCTCGGCCCAACGCGCCGTGCGGCGCCCGCTGTTGGGGGTCACCGGGCTTCGGTACCGCGCGCCCGCCCCGGGGGGCGACGGGTGCACGCCCGCGGGTGGGGTCAGGTACCCGGAGGACGGGGTCTGGCCCCCTCGTTCCGGGCCGGGTGCCGGTGGTGAGCTGGTTCCGCTCGCCGCGGGGACGGCCCCGGCGGGCGGCGGATGCCGAGCGGCGGCATCGGCGGATCAGCGAGCCCGGTGGAGTCGGCCGAGCCGGCGACCCGGCGAACCGGTGAAGGGGAGGACGGTCATGAGGGGGAACAAGGCGCGGAGAGGTGTGGCGGCGCTGGTGGCGGCGGCCGCTGTCGCGGGCGTGGCGTTGCAGGGGGCGGGGGCCGCGGTCGCGGCCGGACCCGGCGCGCGAGGGGACGCCGGGTACGGCCGGGCCGTGCTGGAGCAGGATGTCGCGGCGGTGCGGAAGGCCGGCGGCAAGGTGAAGGTGCTGGCGCAGGTGCGGCGCGGCGGGGAGTCGGTGCGGGCGCGGGCGGGCGCCGGCACGAAGGTGCCCTGGAACGCGCGGTTCCGGGTGGCGAGCACGACGAAGACGTTCACGGCGGCGGTCGTGCTCCAGCTCGTGGACGAGGGCAAGTTGTCGCTCGACGACTCGGTGGAGAAGTGGCTGCCGGGAGTGGTGTCCGGCAACGGCAACGACGGGTCGCGGATCACGGTGCGGGATCTGCTGCGGCAGACGAGCGGCCTGTTCGACTACGTGGAGGATCCGGAGCTGATCCGCGCGGTCACCGAGGAGTTCGACGAGAACCGCTACGACGCGACACCGGCCCGGGAGTGGGTGCGGGTGGCGATGCGGCACGAGCCGGTGTTCACACCGCGCCCGGACGCGCCCCGGTGGGCGTACTCGAACACCAACTACCTGCTGGCGGGCATGATCGCCGAGAAGGCGGACGGGCGTACCTGGCGCGAGCAGGTGGAGCAGCGGGTGATCGCTCCGCTGGGGCTGCACGAGACGAGCGTCACGGGCACGGACCCGTTCCTGCGGGGGCCGCACGCGCGGGTTCTGCTGCCGGGCCCGGACGGCGGCACGCTGGATGTCACCGAGCACACCCTCCAGCACACCGCCGACTCGGCCGTCGTCAGCACGACGCGGGACCTGAACGCCTTCTACCGTGCGCTGATGTCCGGAAAGCTGCTGCCGGAGAGGCAATTGGCCGAGATGAAGCGGACGGTGGAGCGCACCGACGACCCGGACGACGTGGCGGCCTGGCCGGAGGGCGGCTACGGGCTCGGCGTCCGGGAGACGCCGTTGTCGTGCGGGGGCAGCTACTGGCACCACGAGGGCGACGGCTTCGGCACCTACACCCGGACCGGCGTCACCCCGGACGGCCGCCGGTCGGTGGCCGTCTCGGTGACGAGCGACGGGCAGGCCCCGGACCAGGTGAAGCTGAACGCGGCCACCCGCACGCTGGTCGACCACGCCCTGTGCGGCCGGGGGAAGTGACCCGGGCCCAGGGCCACGGGGCCGGCGGGCCGTCCGGGGTGAGCATGCCTGCCCCGGACGGCCCGCCGCCGCACACCGTGCCCGGCCGCGCCGGGTCCGGGAGCACCTCCGCGTCGCGCTGTGCCTCAGCGGCCGGCGGTCCGCAGGCCCTTGGGGACGAGGACGCGCTGGAGCAGGGCGAGCGCGCCGTCGGCGGCGAGGGCGAGGACGGCGACCCACAGGGCGGCGGCGATGACGCCTTCCAGCCCGTAGGTGGCCTGGCCGAGGACGATGTCGCCGAGGCCGCCCCCGCCGGCGACGGTGGCGAGCGTGGCGCTGGAGATGACGTAGACGACGGCGATCCGTACGCCGGAGAACAACAGCGGCAGCGCCAGTGGGAGTTCGACCTTGAGGAGCACCTGGGCCGGGGTGAGCCCCATGCCGCGCGCCGAGCGCACCAGGTCGGGGTCGACCTGGTCGACGGCGAGGTAGGTCTGGCTGAGGATCGGCGGAATGGCCGTGATGAGCAGGGCCACGGCGATGTTGGTGAAGTTGAGGCCGAAGATGCCCAGGCCGATGGCGATGACGGCGAGATTGGGCAGGGCGCGGCCGATGTTGGAGATGCTGGTGGTGAGGAACTCGCCCTTGTGCAGATGGCCGAGCCACAGCCCGAGCGGCACGGCGACGGCGAGCGAGACGGCGACGACGATCACGCACATCCAGATGTGCTGGCCGGTCTTCTCCAGCAGCAGGGGCAGTTGGTCGCCCATGAAGGTAAAGGAACCCAGGAAGGTGTCCATGGTTACGCGGCCCTCCTCGTGCGCGCCCACGGGGTGAGCAGCCGCCCGGCGAGCACGAGGACGCCGTCGGCGGCCAGGGCGAGGGCGACGGCGAGCGCTCCGGCGCCGATGAACTGGGTGTTGAACGGCGACTGGAGGGCCTTGAGGATCAGCGAGCCGAGGCCCTGGTCGACGACGTAGGCGGCGATGGCGACGATGCCGATGGTCATGACGGTCGTCACCCGCAGTCCGGAGATCAACGACGGTACGGCGAGCCGCAGTTCGACCTTGGTGAGGATCTGCCACCGGGTGAGGCCCATGCCGCGCGCCGCGCGCACCGCGTCCTCGGGGACCTCGCGCAGCCCGGTGAGGATCGTGGTGAACAGCAGATAGAGGCTGTAGAGGACGAGGGCGGTCTCGACGGTCAGCACGGAGAACCCGGTGACGGGCACCAGGAGCTGGAAGAGCGCCAGCGGCGGCACGGTGTAGAGGAACGAGGTGACGCCGGAGACGGGCGCGGCCAGCCAGCTCTTGTGGTGGCACAGGACGGCGGCGACGACGGCCAGCACGAAGCCGGCCACGACGGCGATCAGCGTCAGTTCGAGGTGCTGCACGAGCGCGGGCCAGAACAGGTTCCACCAGTGGTCGCCGAACCAGTCGGTGCAGAAGGTGGCGTCCCGGGCGACGCAGGCGCTGGGGTCGCCGTAGTCCGGTATGACGGGCTGGGCGCTCATGCGGCACCCGCCTTCCGCACGGCGTCCAGGGAGGCCACGCCGAGCACCGGGCCGGTCCCGTCACTCCCGTCGGCCGGGCCGCGGGGTTCCGTGACGCGGACGGCGTCGGTGCCCTCGGCGACCATCAGCGAGAGCGCGGAGCGCAGGCTGGCGTCGGCGGCGAGCTGCGGCAGCGCGGCGTCGGCGTCCCGCGCGGGGGTGAGCGCTCCGGCGTCGGCGAGGTCGGCGAGGCGGGTGAGGGTGAGCCGCTTGAGGCCGCGGTCGGCGCCGACGAAGCGGGCCACGAACGCGTCGGCGGGCTCCTTGAGGAGGGTGCGCGGGGTGTCGTACTGGGCGAGCTTCCCGCCCTCCCGGAAGATCGCGATCCGGTCGCCCATCTTCACGGCCTCGTCGATGTCGTGGCTGACGAAGATGACGGTCTTGCGGATACGGGCGTGCAGCGCGAGGAACTCGTCCTGGACGTGTTCCCGGGTGATCGGGTCGAGCGCGCCGAACGGCTCGTCCATCAGCATCACCGGCGGGTCGGCGGCGAGCGCGCGGGCGATGCCGACGCGCTGGCGCTGCCCGCCGGACAGCTGTGCCGGGTAGCGCCTGCCGTACTCGCCGGCGGGCAGCCCGACGAGTTCGAGCAGTTCGCCGACGCGCTCGCGCAGCCGCTTCTTGTCCCAGCCGAGGACCTTGGGCACGGTGGCGACGTTCTCGGCGATGGTCAGATGCGGGAAGAGCCCGGTCTGCTGGATGACGTAGCCGATGGAGCGGCGCAGCCGGATCGGGTCGAGATCGAGGATGGAGCGTCCGCCGATGCGGATGTCGCCCCCGGTGATCTCGGCGAGCCGGTTGACCATCATCAGGGCCGTCGTCTTGCCGCTGCCGGACGGGCCGAGCAGCACACAGATCTCGCCGGCCGGGACGGTCAGCGACAGATCGTCGACGGCGGGCACGGTGGCGTTCGGATACGTCTTGACCACATGGTCGAAGACGATGTCCTGGGCGCCTGCGGGGGTTTCGGGACCGGCCTGGGTCATGGGTGGTTCTCCTGGTGGGGGCCGAGCGGCGTCAGAGCAGGCCGTTGGCTTCGAGGAACTTCCGGGCGACCTCTGCGGGGGTGAGCCGCACGGTGTCGACCGCCCGGTTGAGCTGCTGCACGGCCTTCTCGGTCAGCAGCGCGTCGATCCGGTCCAACGTCGCGGCGAACTTCGGGCCCTGTTCCTCCAGGACGTCCTTGTGCACGACGGGTGCGACGTTCTGGAAGCCGTAGAAGCCCTTGTCGTCCTTCAGCAGCGTGTAGTCGCCGCGGGCGAGCTGGGGGTCGGTGGTGAAGACGTCGGCGGCCTCCACGTCGCCGTGGTCGAGCGCCTTGTACTGGAGGCCGATGTTGAGCGAGCGGACCTTGGTGTCGGTCAGCCCGTACTTCTTCACCAGCTCGGTGTAGCCGAGGGCCCCGGAGATGTTGTCGGGGTACTCGGCGAAGCGGACGTGCCCGGCCTTCTTCAGGTCGCCGACGGTCTTCAGCCCGTGCTTCTTCGCGAACGCGGGCTTCACGGCGACGGCGTTCTTGTTCTGGAACGGGGTGGGCTCCAGCATCGTCAGGCCGCGCTTCTCCTGGAACGCCTTGGCCCGCTCGTAGGTGTCGCGGGCCGAGTGCGGGATGTGCGCGTCCTTGGCCAGCACCTGGAGGATCACCCCGGTGTACTCGGGGTAGAGGTCGATCTGGCCCGAGGTGAGGGCTCCGTCGATGATCTCCGTGCTGCCGATGTTGTTCTTCAGCTCGACGTCGTAGCCGGCCTCGGTGAGGGCCTGCTGGTACATCTCGCCGATGATCCACTGCTCGGTGAACTGCTTGGCGCCGATGACGACGGTGGGCCTGCCGCCGGTCGCCGAGGCCGCGCCGCCGCAGCCCGTCAGGGCCGCGAGGCAGACCAGGGCCAGGGCGCCCGCCCAGGCGCGCCGCCGCGCGCGGGGCGCGCTCACACCTGGTCCCGGGCGACGGAGAAGGACCAGGTGCGGGCGAAGACCTGCCGTTCGGCGGCGCCGCGCCCCTCGTAGGCACGCAGGGTGTTGACGACGAGGAAGTCGTCGCCGTCGGCCGTCATCCGGGAGCGGGTGTGCACGCGCGTGGCCCAGCCGTCGTTGCCGTCCGCCGCGGTGCCGTCCCGGCCGATGGTCTCCTCGCGTTCGCACTCGACGACGGCGGAGTGCGGATCGCCCTCGGTGAGCCGGAAGCGGTTGAGGTCGCGGCCGGTGCGGGTGAGGCCGTCGGCGTGGTCGGTCACGGTGCCGTCGGCGGGCGTCGAGACGAGCGTCTGCTCGCCGGTCTCGTGGTCGAGGGTGACGGTGCGCGCGCCGGGGATGCCGACCGACTCGATGCTGTGCGGCGGTCCCTCGCGGGGTGGTGCGAAGGGCGGCAGCGCGGCGTCCCGCGCCGGGTCGGGATCGCGTACGGGCAGGACCAACTCGCCGTGCGCGGCGTCCAGTTCGACGGTGGCGGCCTCGGGCGAGGGCCACATCCACGGCCACAGCGAGGCGGAGACGGACGCCCGGATCCGGTTGCCGGCGCCGAAGGCGTGCCCGACGGCGAACAGCGGCACCCGCACGTCGTAGGCGCGGCCGGGCTCCAGCGGCGCGGGTTCGGCGTGCCCGTCGCGGTGGGTGAGGTTGAGCAGCCCGGTCGTCACCAGCTTCGAGGCGCCGTCGGGGAAGACCTCGCACAGCCGCACGGCGAGCTGCGCCTGCGGGCGGTCGGCGGTCACCCGCAGCGCGACGGAGGGGACGCCGAGGATCTCGACGGGTTCGGTCAGCACGGGCCCGGTGAAGGTGCGCGAGCGCCCGTCGTCGGCGGCCTGGTCGCCGTACTGGCCGGGTATGTCGCCGAACTTGAGGAAGTCGCCGGTGGCGGCGCCGAGGGCGAGCGTGGAGCGCAGCAGCACCGGTCCGGCGTCCGCCCAGGACGCGAGCGGGGTGCGGCGGTCCTCGACACCCGGCGCCGGCCAGGAGGGCTCGGCGATCCAGCGGCCGGGGCGGACCTCGCGGTCGCTGCCGGGCTGCGCCGGCTCGGGCATCCAGGCCCGCAGCCGCGGCTCGTCCATGATCCCGTTGTCGGCGCCGCGCATCCAGTGGTCGAACCAGCGCACGCACTCGCCCTGGAAGTCCAGGCCGGGCCCGGGCTCGGCCTGGTGCGGGTAGGTGTGCGCCCAGGGGCCGAGGAGCGCCTTGGTGGGCGCCTTGGCCTGGTCGAGGCTCTCCAGCAGCCGGAGGACGGCGCCCCGGTACGGGTCGAGCCAGCCGCCGACGGCGTACACGGGCACCTCGATCGCGGCGGGGTCCTCGCACACCGAGCCGTGCCGCCAGTAGGCGTCCCGGCGCTGGTGGGTGAGCCACGTCTCCGCGTAGGGGACGGTCGCCTCCAGCCGCTCCAGCCACTTCTCGCGCCAGGCGTCGCCGAGGACGGCGGGGTCGCCGGGGCGGGCGTTGTAGGCGAGCATCGTCGACGCCCAGGGCAGCATCTCGGAGGCGAGCAGACAGCCGCCGGCGTAGTGCACGTCGTCGGCGTACCGGTCGTCGGTGGAGCAGACGGTGACGATGCAGCGCAGCTGCGGGGGCCGCAGCGCGGCGATCTGGAGGCCGTTGAACCCGCCCCAGGACTTGCCGATGATCGCGACCTGCCCGTCGGACCACTCCTGGCGCTCGATCCAGGCGAGGACCTCCAGCGCGTCGTCCAGCTCCTGCTGGTGGTACTCGTCGAGCATCACGCCGTCGGAGTCGCCGCTGCCGCGGCAGTCGACGCGCACCGCCGCGTAGCCGGCCTGCGCGAACCGGCCGTGCAGGGTGGCGTCGCGCGGCGCCGTGCCGTCGTTCTTGCGGTACGGGATGTACTCCAGGACGGCCGGGACGGGGCCGTCGGTGCCCTCCGGCAGCCAGATCCGCGCCGCGAGCCGGGTCCCGTCCCGCAGCGGGATCCACACGTGCCGCAGCACGCGCACTGCATGGTTATGAGCGGTGTGCGGTTGGTTGGGCTGACTGCTGGTGGGACGGGCGGTACTCATGGGGTGGCACCCTAGACGAGCACCAGGGGCCGAATTGCCCGGTATGCGGCGCAATTCGGGGGTTGTTCATCGATGAACAACAACACAGGAATGATGTCTTCCGGCCCGGGTAGACGCTCCCCATCTGCATGATCATGCAGTTATCCGTATGCCCCGTGGCCGGCCGCGTGCGCGCCTCAGCCGCCCGCCGGCCGACGGGCCCGCCACACGAGATACAGCGCGCTGGCCACCGCCGCCGTCCGCAGCAGCACCGGGAAGACATCGCCCATCGCGTCCCGCATCGCCTCCCCGCCCTGCGCGATCGGCTCGCCCCACTGGCCGTCCATCCGGCCCCACAGCCACACCCCGGTACCGGCCAGCACCAGACCCGGCATCCCGGCCGCCGCCCACTTCGCCTCGACCCGGCTGAGCTTCGGCGACCACCACGCCGCCAGCCAGCCCAGCGCCAGCGGCACGAACGACCCGGTGACCGCCCCGGCGACCAGCAGCGCGGCAGCCGCCAGCTCCACGAAACCGCCCGCCCGCGGCCCACCGGAACCGCGCGCGGCCCGCCCACCGCCCAGCACCCGGCCCAGCAGCGCACCGGCGCCGCGCCGTCGCGCGGACTCCTTGCCGGGCGCGGCCTCGACCGGCGTCTCCGGCGGTCCGGACGCCTCGCCCGCCCCGGGCGCCCGCGCCCCGGCGCCGCCCGGCCCGTCGGCCGACGGCGGCCGGAGCACCTCGGGCAGCTCGATCCCCCCGGTGAACCCCGGCACGGGCCCACCGCCCGCCCGCGCGTCCCCGAGCCGCGGCGTCTCCTCGCCGTACGGGCCCGGCTCGACCCGCCACCAGTCGGTGCCCGCGCTGCCGGACGCCTGCGGCCCCGGCTCCTCCGACTCGCCGGAGCCCAGCTCGTCCAGGCCCGCCAGATGCGGCGACGAGCTGTCCCACACGGGCGGCCGCTGCATCGGGACGGACGGCCGCGGCTTCTCCTCCTCGTCCCCCGCGTCGGCGGCCCCGCGGCCCGGAGCCTGACCGGAACCGGAACCGGACGCAGGAGACGGAGCGGAGGGGGCGGAGGGGCCCGTGGTACCGGTGGCGCCCGTCCCCGCGCCCGGTGCCGTGCCCTTCGCCGTCTCCTGGCCGGTGTCGCGGACGCGCCCGGTCAGCCCCGTCCACAGATCGCGGCCCATCCCGAGGATGCGCTCGCCGCTGCCGCTCGTCGGGATGCCGTCGGCGCCGGGACCGGCCGCCGGGGCCGGGCCGTCCGCGCGCTGCGAGGGCACCGCGTCGCCGGGCGACGGAGCCACCCCGCCGTTCGCCGCCGCGACCACGTCCTCGGGCCGGCCCATCCGGCCGAGGATCTTCTGCACCGCGCCCTTGCTCTGCGCACCGCCGTCGGCGGCGCGCTCCCGGTCGATACGGTCCCGCAGCCCGCCGACGAGCTTCGCCCGCTCGGCCGCGGACATGCGCGCGCTGTGCGCCAGGTCGCCGACCCGGCTCAGATAGTCGAAGACGAGCTTGTCGCTCTCGATCCCCACCAAGTCCCCAACGGCTGCTCGCATCTGACCGGACGTCCGCCGGCGCCCGAAGCCTTCCCGGACACCCCAGGACGCTACCGACCGACCGTACCGCGCCCCACCGCGCCCGTGGCCCGTGCGAACGGGAGGGAGAGCGGGGCCCGCCCCGCCGTTCAGGAGCGCCCGGCCCCGCCCGCTCAGGAGATCGAGGCTTCCGCCAGGAAGGCGTCCCGGCCCGGATGTGCCGTGTGCGGGGAGTGGAGCGCGTGCAGCGGCGCGAACACGGGCGGCTCCAGGGCGAGGACGCGCACCCGGCCGCCCGCGGCCTCCCCCGGCGGCGCGGTGACGAAGGCGACGCCGTCCGTGCCGATGACGGCGGTGACCGGCGGGGTGCCCTGGAGCGGATTGCGCGTCGTACGGGGCTCGAAGCCGGCGGCGCGGCAGTGCCCGACGAGCAGGTCGGTGTACTCGGAGCGGCCCGGATGCCCCCACACGATGAAGCGTTCGTCCGCCAGCTCCGGCAGGGAGACGGCCGTGCCGGAGGCGAGCCGGTGCCCGGCGGCCACGGCGAGGTGCAGCCGCTGACGGCCCAGCGTGGTGCGGCGCAGCCCCGGCCCGGGAGACAGCGCGCGGCACAGCCCGACGTCGAGGTCGCCGTCCCGCAGCCGGGCGGTGAGGTCCGCCGGATAGCACTGGCTGACCCGGGTGTCCAGCTCCGGCCGCACCGCGCTCACCGGCCGCAGCAGCGCGGTGACCTCCTCCCCGGTCACGGCGGGGGTGTGCCCGATGCGCAGCGCCCCGGCCTCGCCCCGCCCGACGTCCCGCGCACGCCGCAGCGCGGCACGGGCCAGACCGCGCAGTGTGCGGGCGTCCTCCACCAGGGCCCGCCCGGCGGGGAGCAGGGCCACGCCGGTGGCGCCGCGCTCCAGCAGCGGCACGCCCACCTCCCGCTCCAGCACCCGGATCGAGGTGGAGAGAGCCTGCTGGCTGAGGTGCAGCCGGGCGGCGGCCCGGGTCAGACTGCCCTCCTCCGCCACGGCGATCAGGTGTTCCAGTTTGTGCAGGTCCAAGGCCATGGATGTGTGTGTTCCCCGCTGTACGCCGGTGACCCCGGGCGGCGCTCGCCACCCGGGGCCGGGCTCCTCCCGTGGTCCTCCCGCGCTCAGCGGGTGGTGTACCCCCCGTTGGGGAACAGCGTCTGGCCGGTGAACCACCAGCCGTCAGTGACCAGGAACTCGATCACCGGGACGATGTCCTCGATGTGGGTGAGCTGGTTGCCCTGCGCCTGCGACTTGTGGAACTCCACCCGCTCCGGCGTCTCCTGCGGGTAGAAGAACGGGGTGTCCATCGGCCCCGGCGCCACCACGTTGACGGAGATGCCGCGGTCGGCGAACTCCTTGGCCGCGGCCCGGGTGAAGTGCTCCAGCGGCGCCTTCCCGCCGGCGTAGGTCGCGTAGCCGTCGGTGAACGCCGCGAGCAGCGAGGTACCGATGCTGACGATCCGTCCGTTGTCGTTCAGCCGCCGCCCGGCCTCCTGGATGAAGAAGAAGCCCGCCTTGGCGTTGATGCCGAACATGCGGTCGTACTCGTCCTCGGTGGTCTCCAGGATCGGCTTGCGCAGCACCATCCCGGTCGTGTTCACCGCGACGTCCACACCGCCGAAGGTGTCCACCGCCGTGTCGAACAGCCGCCGCACGTCCGCGACCTTCGTGAGATCGCCCTGCACCGCGACCGCCTGCCCGCCGGCCTCCTCCACCGCCCGCACGGTCTCCTCGGCCTCGCTCTGCGAGCCGTGGTAGTGGACGACGACCTTCGCGCCGGACGCGGCGAAGGCCCGGCTGAGCAGACCGCCCAGGTTCTTCTCGCCACCACCGATGAGCGCCACCTTGTTCCGCATCGTCTTCCCCGGCTTCTCGCTCTTCTCGGGCATACCGCGCTCTCCTTGCCGTTCTCGTTCCTCGCGACCGCCTCGCGACTTCCGCGCGCCCCGGCACAGCACCACCGGCCGCCGAACGGCCCGGGGCACTCCCGGACACTGCTGCTTCAGCCCGCTTCGACACACTCCGGGGCTTTCATCCGCTTACGGGTCGCTTCCGGCCTTTGTCGCCGGTCCGCTGTCGAGTCTGGGCGGCACATCCGCCCAGGGCCAACACAGATGTCGCGTGGCGCCACAAACACCGTCGATACCCGCAGGCAGCGGGCCCGCCCGAGCCCGCACCCGGACCCGGAACCCACCCCGACGCACTGCACCCACGCCCCCGACCGGGCGCGCAACCCGACTCCCGCACCCGGCCGACCCCGCCATGAGCCCTCCCGGCCCCCGGACCGCCCACGTCACCGGACCGGCCACCAGCCCCCCGGGACCCTCCTGGGACCACCCCGGCGGAACCGCACGGCGCCGCAGCCCGTGGCGGCCGGTCCCGTCCCCGGGCCCCGCAGCCCGGCCCCCGGCGACGGGACCGGCCGCTACGGTGGGGAGCGTGAGCAGCGAGCAGAACGGCGACGGCCCAGCCCCCGAGGAGCCAGGACCCGAGGCGCGGCCGGCGCCCCGCACCCTCGCGGAGGACCTGCGCGCACGGGACGACGCCGCCCTCGCCGCACTGCTGCGGGCCCGCCCCGATCTGCTCTCGCCCGTCCCCGGCGATCTGACCCAGCTCGCCACCCGGGCCGGCACCCGCGCCTCCGTCGTCCGCGCCCTGGAGGGCCTCGACCGCTTCACGCTCCAGACGGCCGAGGCCCTCGCCGTCGCACCGCCCCCGGGCGCCGCCGGGCCCACCGTGCGCGAGTCGCTCGCCACGCTGCTGCCGGGCGAGGAGGCGGCCGAGCGGCTGCCCCGCGCGCTGGACGAGCTGCGGGCCCGCGCCCTGGTGTGGGGCGACGGGGACGGCGGCGGCGAGAACCCCCGGCTGGTGCGTACCGCGCGCGAACTGCTCGGTTCGCCCTCGCCGACCGGGCTGGGTCCGCCGCTCGCCGAGGCCGTCGGCACCGCCCGGCTCTCGCCCGCCCGGCTCCAGGAGATCCTCGGCGCCGCCGGGCTGCCCGCCACCCACGACCCGGTGAGCGCCGTCTCCGCGCTGACCTCGCTGTTCACCGACCCGGACCGGATGTCGGCGCTGCTGGACGGCGCGCCGGAGGGCGCGGTGCCGCTGCTGCGCAAGCTGGAGTGGGGCCCGCCGCACGGCACGGTGGACGTGGCCAACCCCTCCCGGCCCGTCGGCTGGCTGCTGGACCGCGCCCTGCTCGTACCGGCGGGCCCCGACGGCGACCGGAGCGAGAGCAGAGGAGAGAGAGCCGACAGGAGCGACAGCGGCGGCGGTACGGCCGCCGCCGGGACGGTCGTCCTCCCCCGCGAGGTGGCGCTGCATCTGCGCGGCGGGCGGGCGCACCGCGAGCCGCAGCCGGTTCCGCCGGCCGTCGCCGAGGAGCGCGTCCACCCGCCGGAGACCGTCGACGCCGCGGCGGCCGGCCAGGCGCTCGCCGCACTCGCCACCGTCGAGGAGCTGCTGGGCCACTGGGAGACCGAACCGCCGCCGGTACTGCGCGCCGGCGGCCTCGGCGTCCGCGATCTGCGGCGTGCCGCCGGACTGCTGGACGTGCCGGAGCAGCAGGCCGCCTTCTGGGCCGAACTCGCGTACGCCGCCGGCCTGGTGGCGTCCGACGGCGAGGTCGACGAGGCGTACGCGCCCACCCCGGCCTACGACGACTGGCTGCGGGCCGCCCCGCCGGAGCGCTGGGCGCTGCTGGCCACCGCCTGGCTCGCCGCGACGCGGGTGGCCGGCCCCGTCGGCGAGCGGGACACCAAGGGCAAGGCGCTCGCCGCGCTCGGCCCCGGCCTCGACCGCGGCCCGGCGCCCGATGTACGCCACCGCACCCTCACCCTGCTCGCCGGCCTCCCGCCGGGCACCCGGCCCGACCGGGCCTCCCTGCACGAACGCCTGCGCTGGGAACGCCCGTTGCAGGCCCACCGCGACCCGCACAGGACCGGCCGCCGCCCCGCCGACGGCACGGACCGCGGCCCCGCCCCGGCGCCCGCCCCGCCGGACACGCCGCCCGCCGCCGAGGAAGCGCCCGTCACCCTGCGGGACCGCCTGGCGCACTGGACGCTGGAGGAGGCGGAACTCCTGGGCGTCACCGGCCGCGGCGCCCTCGCCTCCTTCGCCCGCCCCCTGCTCGGCCCGACCGTCCCCGGCGAGCGCGCTCCCGCGGCCCCCGGCACCGCACCGGCGGCAGCGGCCGGCACACACGGCGGGGCCGCGGAGGCCCTGCGGAACGGCCGGCCCCGGGAGGAACAGGAAGCCGAGGCCGCCGAAGCCGTCGACCGGGCGGCCCGCGCGCTGGCACCCCTCGTCCCCGAACCGCTCACCGAGGTACTGCTCCAGGCCGATCTCACCGCCGTCGCGCCCGGCCCGCTGGAGCGTGAACTGTCCGCGTTCCTCGGCCTCATGGCGGACGTCGAGTCCAAGGGCGGCGCCACCGTCTACCGCTTCACGCCCGAGTCCGTACGCCGCGCGCTCGACGCCGGCCGCTCCGCCGCCGACCTGCACTCCTTCCTCGCCGGCCACTCCCGCACGCCGGTGCCGCAGCCGCTGACGTACCTGATCGACGACGTCGCCCGCCGCCACGGCCGGCTGCGCGTCGGCGCCGCCTCCTCCTATCTGCGGTGCGACGACGACGCCCTGCTCGCCGGGCTGCTCGCCGACCGCCGCGCCGCCCCGCTCCGCCTGCGGATGCTCGCGCCGACCGTGCTCGCCTCGGCCGCACCGCCCGACCAACTCCTCGCCCGGCTGCGCGAGATGGGCTACGCGCCCGCGGCCGAATCCGCCGAGGGCGACGTCCTCCTCGGCCGTCCCGATGTGCGCCGCACCCCGCCCCGCCGTCCGCCGGAGCCGGTGCCCGACCGGCCGCCGCTCCCGGACGCCGCGCTGCTGACCGCCGCCGTACGCGCCATCCGCGCCGGCGACCACGCCGCGACCCTCCCGCACAAGCCCAAGGCTCCGGCCTCCACGCCGCCCGACGGCGGTCTCCCGCGCACCGTCATGGCCGACACCCTCGCCACGATGCAGTCGGCCACCCTGACCGGCACACCCCTGTGGATCGGCTACGTCAACGCGGACGGTGCCGCCTCGCAGCGCGTGATCGCCCCCGTCAAGGTCGAGGGCGGCTTCGTCACCGCGTACGACCACACGGCCGACGAGGTCCGCACCTATCCCCTGCACCGCATCACCGGCGTCGCCGAGATCACGGAGGACTGAGACAGCCGCACGGACCGCCGTGTTCGATGGCTGTCCACCTTTGGGTGAACGTACCGTCGTACGCAGGACTACGGGCCGCATCCCCGTCCACACTCACGCGCATGGGAGCAGTGATGGCCGCAGAAGCCCCGGTACACGCCACCGAGGAGACCTGGGCGTTCCCGCCCGCCGACGGATGGACGTTCGACCAGGTGAAGGATCTTGATCTGCCCTTCGACTGGGAACTCGTGGACGGGAAGATCGTGGTTCGTGGACAAGCAGTCGTTCTGCACAACGAGATGCGGGACGGGATCGTGCATGCCCTTCGGCAGGCCCGCACCAAGCCCTTCAGGGTGCTGGCAGAACAGTGCGTGATGCTGGACGAGCGCAACGTGCGCAAACCGGACATCATCGTCTACGACCCGACGGGCCTGGACCTCAGCCGCGTCGAGTGCGTGCCGGTGAAGAACGTCGCCCTCGCCGTGGAAGTCGTCTCCCCCGGCTCCCGCAGCGACGACCGGATCCTCAAGCCGGCGCTCTTCGCCCAGGCCAAGGTCCCCTACTACTGGCGGGTGGAGCGCACCCGGGAGGACCGCGCCGTCGTCCACGAGTACTGGCTCAACGCCGAGACCCGCAGCTACTTCCCGGCACCCCCGCACCCCGTCCACCGGGAGAAGCTCGCCACGGACCACCCGTACCCCGTCCAGCTCGACCTCACGGAGCTGACCGCGGGCCTGTGACCGCCCCGCCCCGGCCCCGCCTCTTCCCGGAGGCGGGGCCTTCGTCTGGGCCGGGCCGGGCCCGGTCACGCCCGGGGCTCTCTGCGGGCCCCGCGTCTCCCCGGCCCCGTGCGGCACACTGGACGTTTGGCCCATCCGCGACCGGAAGGAGACGCGCGTGAACGGTGGCCCCCTCATCGTGCAGAGCGACAAGACGCTGCTGCTGGAGGTCGATCACGAGCAGGCCGAGGCGTGCCGGCGGGACATCGCCGCCTTCGCCGAGCTGGAGCGGGCTCCCGAGCACATCCACACCTACCGGGTGACACCGCTGGGGCTGTGGAACGCGCGGGCGGCCGGGCACGACGCGGAGCAGGTCGTGGACGCGCTGGTGCGTCACGCGCGGTATCCGGTGCCGCACGCGCTGCTCGTCGACATCGCGGAGACCATGGCGCGCTACGGCCGCCTCACCCTGGTCAAGCACCCGGCGCACGGGCTGGTCCTGGAGAGCAGCGACCGGGCGGTGCTGGAGGAGGTGCTGCGCTCGAAGCGGGTGCAGCCGCTGGTCGGGGAGCGGATCGCCGGGCCGGACGCGGCCGACGGCGGTTCGGTGGTGGTGCATCCCTCGGAGCGCGGCCAGATCAAGCAGGTGCTGCTGAAACTGGGCTGGCCGGCCGAGGACCTCGCCGGGTACGTGGACGGCGAGGCGCACCCGATCCGGCTGGAGGAGCGGGACGCCGAGGGCAACGCGTGGTCGCTGCGGCCGTATCAGGAGCAGGCCGTGGAGGGCTTCTGGCACGGCGGGTCCGGTGTCGTGGTGCTGCCGTGCGGCGCGGGCAAGACTCTGGTCGGGGCCGGGGCGATGGCCAAGGCGCAGGCCACGACGTTGATCCTGGTCACGAACACGGTCTCGGCCCGGCAGTGGAAGCACGAGCTGGTGCGGCGCACCTCGCTGACCGAGGACGAGATCGGCGAGTACAGCGGGACGAAGAAGGAGATCCGGCCCGTCACCATCGCCACGTACCAGGTGATCACGACCAAGCGGAAGGGCGTCTACCCGCATCTGGAGCTGTTCGACTCCCGTGACTGGGGTCTGATCGTCTACGACGAGGTGCATCTGCTGCCCGCGCCGGTGTTCAAGTTCACCGCCGATCTCCAGGCCCGCCGTCGGCTGGGGCTGACGGCGACGCTGGTGCGCGAGGACGGCCGCGAGTCCGATGTGTTCTCGCTGATCGGGCCGAAGCGGTTCGACGCGCCCTGGAAGGAGATCGAGAACCAGGGCTGGATCGCACCGGCCGACTGCGTCGAGGTCCGGGTCAGCCTCACCGACTCCGAGCGGCTGGCGTACGCGACGGCCGAGCCGGAGGAGAAGTACCGGTTCTGCGCGACGACGGACAGCAAGCGGAAGGTCACCGAGGCGCTGGTGCGGCGGCACGCGGGCGAGCAGACGCTGGTGATCGGCCAGTACATCGACCAGCTCGACGAGTTGGGCGAGCATCTGGGCGCCCCCGTCATCAAGGGCGACACCAGCAACGCGCAGCGGGAGAAGCTGTTCGACGCGTTCCGGCAGGGCGAGATCGGCTGCCTGGTCGTCTCGAAGGTCGCCAACTTCTCCGTCGACCTGCCGGAGGCGACCGTCGCCATACAGGTCTCCGGGACGTTCGGTTCGCGGCAGGAGGAGGCGCAGCGGCTCGGCCGGGTGCTGCGGCCCAAGGCCGACGGGCACGAGGCCCGGTTCTACTCGGTCGTGGCGCGCGACACCATCGACCAGGACTTCGCCGCGCACCGTCAGCGGTTCCTCGCCGAGCAGGGGTACGCCTACCGCATCGTCGACTCCGTCGATCTGCTGTCGGGCCGCGATCTGCCGCCGCAGGAGCTGCCGGGCGGGACGCCGGGCGCCGACGACGGCGCGGGGCGGCCGGGGGACGGCACCGGCGCGGGCGAACTGTCGGGCGACGAGGGCTGATCGACCGGCTCCTTTCGGGAGGGGGCGGCGTCTTCCCTGCCGGGGTGGCGTTTCCCTCCCCGGGGCGGCGTCCGTCCCCCTCCCCCGGGGTGGCGTGCCCCTTCCCGGGGTGGTGTCTTCCCGGGTGGTGTCTTCCCGGGGTGCCGACGGTGGTCAGGCGCCCTCGGCCGCGGCCTGGTGGGCGGGGCGGAGGGTGACCCGGCCGTCGGGTGCGATGGTGGCCGTCTCGCCGGTGCGCAGCCAGCCGTCGTGCGCGGGCGCGGGCCCGCCGGTGCAGCGGGCGGTGACCCAGGGGCCGCGCAGCAGCAGTTCGCCGGCGGAACGGCCGTCCCAGGGCAGGGGCGCGAGATCGGGCCCCGTGACGCCGTACTCCACCGGGGCGGGGAAGCGGTAGCCGCCCTCCTCCGCGCGGGCCACACAGGCCGGCGCGAGCACCTCGGGCACACCCCAGGCGCACGCCACCCGCGCCCCCAGGAGCCGGGTCAACACACCGGCCAGCCCGGCCCGTTGGGGTGCCGTGCCGGGGTGCGCGGCGATCACGGCCTCGCGCAGGGAGCTGAGGTCGCGCGGCCGTCCGGCCAGCTCGTCGGCGAGCCCGTGCCACACCGGCGGCTCGGCGACGAGGAGTGTCGGGCGCTCCTGTTCGGCCGCGACCGCCAGCGCCGGGGGCCGGCCGAACGCGCCGGGCAGCAGCAGCGAGGCGCCCGAGGCGAAGGCCGCGTACGGCAGGCCCCACGCGAGCATGTGCGACAGCGGGACGACGGGCAGGACGACGTCCTCCTCCGTCAGGCCGTACGCCTGCGGGGCCTGGGCGTAGAGGGCGTGCAGATACAGCGCGCGGTGGCTGAACGCGACGGCCCGCAACTCCCCACCGCCCGCGCCCGATCGGCCCTGTTCCCGGAGTGCCCGGAGTTCCCGGAGCTCCCGCAATCCCCGGAGTTCCCGCGGCTCTCGCAGTTCCCGCGGCTCCCGCGCCCGGTCCGCCTCGCGTGCCGTCGCCCGCTCTCCCGGCCGCCCCCGGACCTCCGGCTTCTCGGCGCCCCGCTGTTCCGCCGGGGCGCCCGGCGCGGTCGCGGGCCCGATGTGGCACAGCACGGCCGCGTCCCGCTCGTCCGTCGAGGGCCACGGACAGTGGTCGGGGCGGTCGTCGATGAGGGTCTCGTAGTCGTGGACGGTGACGCCGTACTCGGTGCCGCCCGTGACGACGGGGGTGCCGGGGGCCGTCGTGTCCCCGGCGACGACGACGTGTTCGAGGTGTGCGGTCTGCCGCAGCCACGGCAGTGCCGACGCCAGCGAGGGCAGCCCCGTCGCGTCGGTGAGCAGCACCCGCGCCGCGCCGTCGTCGAGCACGGCGGCGAGCAGCGCCGGGTCCCGCGGCGCGGCGAGCGGATCACCGGCCGGGGCGCCCAGCGGGTGCAGCACGGCACCCATGGCGGGCACGGCGAGCTGGGCCTCCAGATGGTCCGCCGTGTTGGCCATGAGCGTGGCGACGGTGTCGCCGGGGCGCACGCCGAGCGCGTCCCGCAGGGCGTTCGCGAGCCGAGTGGCGCGGGTGCCGACGGTGCGGAAGTCGCGGCGGTCGGGCACGGCGCCCCGCGCGGTGCCGCGCCAGGTCGTCACGGTGGAGGTGGCGTGCGCGCGCATCCCGTGGACGAGAAGCCGGGTCAGGGTCAGCGGGGTGTCCTGGGTCGTGCTGCGCACACGCTCTCCTCGGCCTGGTTCGCGCTCGTCGGTCCGGCACGCGCCGTGCGCGCTCCGCGAGGCGGCTCGCTGTGCCGGGGCCGACCGGATGGCACCGGGGCGGCCCCGGCGGCGGGTCACCTACCCCGTCCGGCGCTGCTCAGTACCGCGGCGCGGCACCGCACCGGCCGGTCCCGGCGCCCTCTCGCCCCGCCTTCCCCTCCCGTCACACCGCTGCCGCGGGCGGTCGGGCGGGGCTGCGGGCGGGGCTACGAGCGGGCACCGCGCCGTTCGGTGAGCGTCGCCTCGTCACCGCCCAGGATGACGACGCTGAACGCGGCCGAGCCGAAGGCGCGGACGGCGCGCACCGCGTCGTGCGCGGTGCGGCGCAGCCGGTGCGGGTGCTCCGGCCCGGTGTGGACGGAGGTGGGACGGCGGCGGCCGGTGCGGTGCCGGGCCGGCGCGCAGGTCGCGTGGCCGTGGTGTGCGGTCTGCATCGGTGCGCTGTTCATGGCACAAGCCTCGCCGGACGGCGCCCGCGCGGGCATCAGCCGGACGGTCCGAAAGCCCGCGCCCGCCCTACGACTCAGGTCGCACCCCGTTCCTCCGGCAGGACCGGGGGAGAACCCCACCGGGCTTCCCCGAAAGGATGAACCTCCTGCCTGCCCGTACACCCTCCCCGACCGGACCGCCCCCGTCTTCCCGCTCGGACACCGTGCCGCTCGGACACCGTGCCGCTCGGCCCCGGGCACCCGGACACCCCGACACCCGGCGCCCGGGCGCCCTGGTACCCGCCGGGCCGCACCGCGTCCGCCGCCGGATCCCCCGATACCCGCCGGGCAGGACGTCACCGCACCTCACCGCTGTCCGGACGCGCGGCTCAACCACCGCCCCGAGCGGCCCCGTTGACGAGCCCGTCGCCCCCCCGTCGCCGCCCTCGACGGCACCCGACGGCACCCAACTGTGCACCCGGCTGTGCACCCGACGACGCCGAACAGCTCCGGACAGCTCAGGACAGCGCCCGACAGCCGCAGGCCCGCAGCGGACGGCCCCGCCGGACCCCGCGGCAAAAACCGTTCGACGGTGTGCCGGGCGGAGGCTAGACTCCCCCGCTTGTCCCCCTCGCCGCCGGTGGGCCCGCCCGCCCGGCCCGCGAGGTGCCCGCCGCACGGAAACCGGCCGGGCCTTCCGTTCCGTACCCGTACGACGCGCCGCACGACCGCCGCGTCCCGCGCTCCGCACCGCCGCGCCCCGCGCGGGTGCCGAGACCGCCGCCTGCCGGCCCGGCCCGACCGGGTCTCTTCGGCGTGCCGGTCCGCCCTGGCGCGGGAGCGTCGGCGTGCCCGCACGGCATCCCGGAGGCAGCCAGGTGACCGCCAGATCCCCGCAGGAACCCGAGCACGCGCGGCCCGGGGCGGACGCCCCTCCCGCACCGTCCGGCGCACAGGACCCGCTGGCCCGCGAGCGCGCCCATCTCGCCGCCTCCCGGGCCGCGTTGCGTGCGATGCGCGCCGAGGCGGAGGCGCTGGACATCACCGACGTGGCGGCGAACTGGGTGAACGCCGAGGTGCTCGCCTCCGGCATCGAGGCACGCATCGCCTCGCTGGCCGATCTGGCGCACGCGCCGCTGTTCTTCGGCCGTCTCGACTACGGCACCCGGTCGGCGGCCGCCCCGGACGCCGGGTCCGCCGAGGGCGGGGAGACCGGGAAGGAGGGGGACGACGTCGGGCACCGGTTCTACATCGGCCGCCGGCACGTCCACGACGCGGACGGCGACCCGATGGTCGTCGACTGGCGCGCCCCCGTCTCCCAGCCCTTCTACCGCGCGTCGAAGAAGGACCCGCAGGGCGTGGACCTGCGCCGCCGCTTCGGCTACACCGGCGGCGAACTGACGGCGTACGAGGACGAGCACCTCACCGACGAGACGGAGGCCGAGCGCACCAGCAGCCTCCTCCAGGCGGAGATCGAGCGGCCCCGCGTCGGCCCGATGCGGGACATCGTCGCCACGATCCAGCCGGAACAGGACGAGATCGTCCGCTCCGGTCTGGAGGGCACCGTCTGTGTGCAGGGCGCGCCCGGCACCGGCAAGACGGCCGTCGGCCTGCACCGTGTCGCCTATCTGCTGTACGCGCACCGCGAGCGCCTCACCCGCACCGGCACCCTCGTCGTCGGCCCGAACGCGTCGTTCCTGCGCTACATCGAGCAGGTGCTGCCCGCGCTGGGCGAGCTGGACGCACGCCAGACGACCGTCGAGGGCCTGGTGGCGCGGGACGGCGTCGAGGTGCGCGGCACGGACGACGCCGAGGCGGCGCGGCTGAAGGGCGATGCGCGCATGGCGGAGGTGCTGCGCCGCGCGGTGCGGGCCGGGGTGACGCTGCCGTCCGAGGTGCCGGACGCCGAGCCGCTCGTCGTCGTGCGCGGCTCGCGGCGCTGGCGCGTCCCGGCGTACGAGCTGGACGAGATGGTCGGCGAACTGCTCGGCCGGGACATGCGGTACGGCGCGGCCCGTGAGGCGCTGCCGCAGCGCATCGCGCACGCGGTGCTGGTGCGTATGGAGCGCGCCGGTGAGGCACCGGACGACCGGGTGCAGGACGCGGTGGCACGCAGCGCGCCGGTGAAGGCCCTGGTCAAGAAGGTGTGGCCGGCGGTCGACCCGGCGAAGCTGGTGCTGCGGCTGCTGTCCGACCCGGAGTTCCTCGCCGCGCAGGCCGAAGGCGTCCTCACGCCCGAGGAACAGCGGGCGATCCTGTGGGCGAAGCCGGCGCGGGGCGTGAAGAGCGCGAAGTGGTCGCCGGCCGACGCCGTCCTCGTCGACGAGGCGGCCGACCTCGTGCAGCGCACCGGCTCCCTCGGCCATGTCGTGCTCGACGAGGCGCAGGACCTCTCCCCCATGCAGTACCGCGCGGTGGGCCGCCGCTGCTCGACCGGCTCGGCGACCGTGCTGGGGGACCTCGCGCAGGGCACCACCCCGTGGGCGACGGAGAGCTGGAGCACCGCGCTGTCCCACCTGGGCAAGCCGGAGGCCGTCGTGGAGGAACTGACGGAGGGCTTCCGGGTGCCGCGCGATGTGATCGCCTACGCCTCCCGGCTGCTGCCGGCCATCGCGCCGACGCTGACACCGGCGACGTCCGTCCGCGAGTCCCCCGGCGACTTCGCCGTCCGGCGCACCGACCCGGCGGAGCGGGACACGGCCGTGGTCGACGCCTGCCGCGAGGCCCTGGGCAAGGAGGGCTCCATCGGGCTGATCGCCGCCGGGCCCCGGCTGCCCGCGCTGACGGCCGCGCTGGACGCCGCGGGCCTGCGCGCCCTGTCGCCCGGCGAGGAGACGAGCCAGGACGCCCGGCTCACCCTCGTGCCCGCCGACCTCGCCAAGGGTCTGGAGTACGACCACGTCGTGCTGGACGAGCCGGCCGCACTCGTCGCCGCCGAACCCGACGAACGCACCGGCCTGCGCCGCCTGTACGTGTGTCTGACCCGCGCCGTCTCGGGCCTCACCGTGGTCCACGCCGAACCGCTCCCCGCGCCGCTGACGGGCCAGGGCCAGGGACAGGGACAGGGCCAGGCCCCAGACCAGGAACAGGACCAGGAACAGGAACAGGAACCGGACCAGGAACAGGACACGGCTCCGGATCGGGCCCGGACCGCGACGGCCCCCACCTCGTCACCGGACCGGGCCGCCGCGCAGCCAGGCGCCGGGCGGACGCCGGAGGAGCAGCCGCCGGGTGGGCGTCCGCGAGGAGCCCGGTGCCCGGCGGCTCCCGGCACCCCGTAACGTAGCCGTTTGTCCCTACGCGTCCGAGGAGTTGTGCCGTGCACCATCTGTCATACGGAGAGGTCAAAACCGCCGCCGAACGCATCGACGGCCTGGTCCGCCCCGTCACTGTCGCGCCCGTCCTGGGCCCCGGCACCGGCGCTCCCCGGTCCCCGTACCGCCTGTGGCTGGCACTGGAGTTCCTCCAGCACACGGGCAGCTTCAAGGCGCGCGGCGCACGCAACTTCCTGGCGGCGCACCGCGAGGACGGCTCCCTGCCGGAGACGGGCGTGACGATCGCCTCCGGCGGCAACGCCGGGCTGGCCTGTGCGTGGGCGGCCCGCGAACAGGGCGTTCCGGCCACGGTGTTCCTGCCGGAGAACGCCCCGCGGGTGAAGGTCGCACGGCTGCGCTCGTACGGCGCGGAGGTGCGGCTGACCGGCTCCGAGTACGCCGAAGCCGCCGCGGCCTGCGAGGAGTTCGCACAGTCGACGGGCGCGCTGCGCTCGCACGCCTACGACCACCCGCTGATCGCCGCCGGCGCCGGCACCCTGCTGGAGGAGATCCGGGCCCAGGTGCCCGACCTGGACACCGTCGTCGTCTCCGTGGGCGGCGGCGGCCTGTTCGCGGGCGTGGCCGCCGCCGCGCAGCACCACGGCATCCGCGTGGTCGCCGTCGAACCGGAGAACTGCCGGGCGCTGAACGCCGCCCTGGAGGCGGGCCGCGTCGTCGACGTGCCCGTCGACTCGGTCGCCGCCGACTCCCTCGGTGCCCGCCGGGCGACACCGATGGCGCACGCGGCGGCTGCCCACCGCAACGTGCGCTCGGTCCTCGTCCAGGACTCCGCGGTCGTCGCGGCCCGCGACACCCTGTGGAACGAGCACCGCCTCGCCGTCGAGCACGCCGCCGCCACCGCCATGGCCGGCATCCTCGGCGAGACCGCGCCGTACACCCCGTCCGACGGGGAACGCGTCGCCGTCGTCCTGTGCGGCGCCAACACCGACCCGGGCGACCTCGCCGCCTGACCGCCCCCGTCCACCCCGCCCGCGCCCCCGCACGCGGGCGGGCCCACCGCTGAGCCCCGCAACCCGGGCGCCGCACACGCCAGTTGATCCGGCTGCGGACGCCACACCCCGCCGGGGGTACACGTACCGCGCGGCCCGGCCCCGCGCACCGGCCGCCGTCCGGCAACCCCGCTTGTCGTACCGCTGGCCTAGCCTGGCCGTGTGAAACAGCTCCTGCTCGACAAGCAGAACCCGCACCTCCCGTCCGCACACCTCCGCTGGGCCGACCTGGCCGCCCCGGCCACCGCCGAGGGCCGCCCGGTCCGGGTCTTCCTGCACGGCCTCGGTGCCAGCTCGACGCACGACTACCCGGAGATCGCCACACACCCGGCGCTCACCACGCCCGCCCTGGCCCGCCGCTCGCTCCTCGTCGACCTGCTCGGATTCGGCCACAGCGACCGGCCCGAGGCCCCGGGCGGCAGCGAAGCCGACGACGCGTTCGGCTACAGCCTGGAGGAGCACGCGGCGGCCGTCGCGGCCGTCCTGGACTCCGAGGGCCTGCGCGGCGCCGAGGTGTTCGGCCACTCCCTGGGCGGCGCGGTGGCGCTGACGCTGGCCGACACCCGGCCGGATCTGGTGGGCAGCCTCGTCCTGGGCGAGGCCAACCTCCGTGCGGGCGGCGGCGCATGGAGCGCGAAGGTCGCCGAGTGGCGCGAGGAGGAGTTCGTCCGGCACGGCATGGCGGAGTTCCTGGACGGCGAGTCCGACCCGGCCTACCGCACGACGCTCCGGCTCAGCTCCCCGCGCGCCCTGCACCGCACGGCGGTCGGCCTCGTCCGCGGCACCTCGCCCCAACTGGCCGTTCTGCTCTCCCGGTTCGAGGGGCCCAAGGCGTTCCTCGTCGGCGAGGCGAGCCGCCCGTACGACGAGGAGGAGGACGCCGTCGGCGCGGGCGCCCGCGTCCTCACCGTCCCCCGCTCGGGACACCCCATGCCGAACGACAACCCCGACGGCCTCGCCCGCACCCTCGCCGAGGCGTTCACTCCGTAACGCCCCCTGCCGCCACAGCAGTTCGAACAGTCCGACAACACCGCCCACGGCCGCCGTACGCGGAGAGCCGGCACAACGAAGGGGGAAGGCGCAGTCCCGGTACGCGGCCATGCCCTCCGTACCGGGCAGCGCCAAGAACCGGGGCGGCCCGGCGCAGCACAGCGCCCGGTCCAGGCGGCACCTCTCACCGCACGACCCGACGCCCCCGGCTCTCCGCGATCCGCAACACCCTCTCCAGCGCCCCCGCCGCCGACGTCAACGACAACCGCAACGCCAACGCCCCGGCAGCGGGCTCCCCCAGCACGGCCCGCGCCTCCCCCAACACCCGCTCCGCCTCCACCACCTGCCGCGCCTCCACCCGATCCGCGAACAACCCCACAACCCCCGGCTCGCCCTCCTCCGCCCGCAGATAACACGGCTTCCCTGACTCACTCAGCCACGGGAGCAGCCGGAGTCCGCCGTCGGCACGGCATGCTGCGTCCGCCCGTTCCACCCCGTCTTCGTCGTATGTGTGAGCGCGGCGCTGCCGGCCGCCGGTCTCTGCACGGTCGTCCATGCGCCGACCGTACGAAGACGACGAGCGCGCCAGGGGCACAGTTCGTGCCCAGGTGTCAGGCGCTCAACATGCCGATCCGCTGGGCCAGTTCGCAGGCACGCCGGCGTCGCCCGGCGCTCTTGACCTCGGATTCCTCCAACAGGATGCGGCGTGCGTAGCCGTTGTAGCGGATCGTCTCCGGCGCCGCCTCCCAGGCGCCGTGCAGCGCGCTCAGTGCCTCGTCGGGCCGTCCGGCCAGCTGGAAGCCGCGCGCGGCCTCGATCCGGTGCCGTGCGCGCCGGGGACGGGACGGGATACGGGTGGCATCCGCTGCGGCGGCCTGCCGGGCGCTCTCCCCGCCCGCGTGCAGCTCCACGGCGACCGTCACGGCGTGCGCCCCCATGACGGCACGGGAGAACGAGGTCACGGGGTGGAAGGAATCGGCAGGCAGCCGTCGGGCCACGGCTCCGGCCGCGTCCCAGTGCCGCCAGGCGTCCCCCTTGTCGCCCCGACGGGCAGCGGTGTAGGCGGCCTCGAACCGGAGCGCCCCGGCCATGGCCAGCACCTCGGTACCACCGTCCGGCAGATGTGGTTCCAGATAGCGGAGCGCCGCCCGGGTCACCGCGTCCGCGGCATCGAAGTGCGCGTGTCCGCTGTCGCGATGCGCCTGCGCGCTCAGCCACGCCGCGACGGCGACCGCATGCGGGTCACCCGATTCATGAGCGGCGACCGTGCAGCGTTCCACGGCTCTCCACAACAGCGCGGCATCCGGCTGGTAGGCGAGGAAGAACTGCGCGAGGCCGTACACCTGCGCCAGCACCGCCTGCGCCGCCCGGCGTTCGGCCGGGCTCTCCGCCTGGCCCGCCGCGCGCCGCGCGTCCTCGATCAGGGACGGCAGCAGCGCGCCGACGGCGTCCCGGTGATGCGGCGACGCGTGCCGCACGGCCCAGGCGCGCCGCAGCCGGTCACGCAGTTCCTCCACAGCGGGCGCTGCCCCCGGGCCGTCTTCGGGAAACGCGTCCATGGCGGCCCGCACCGCCGGGAGTTTCGGATGACCGGGCCCGGTGAACAGCACCGCACCGGCGGCCGGATCACCGGTGAGTTCGGCGAGATCCGCCACCCGGAGCACCTCGGCGATCCGCAGCAGCATCGGCAGCTTGGGCATCTGGAGCCGACCGCGCTCCACCTGCTTGACCCAGCTGTCGGACCGCCCCAGCAGCCCGGCCAGCACCTCACGGGTCATCCCCCGGCGGGTCCGCAGGATCCTCAGCCGCTCACCGAAGGCGATGGCCTCCCCACCCGGTCCCCCGGCCCCGTGCTTCGCTCCCCGCTCCACCGACGCCATGGAAAGCCCCTTCCCGCCACTCGCGGCAGCTTCCGGCCCGGCACCCGGCGGCACCGGCAACCCGCCACCAGGGTACGGACGCGCGCAGCACGAACGCGCACGAACCTGCCCAGCAGCACCGTCAGTTGACAGCCGGCGGCGAGCGCGCACATGTTGCGCAGGCACAGTTCGGTCTGCCGCCGGGACTCCTCGGGCTCACCGAGCAGGCCGACCCGGCCGTGGACGACCATGCAGGAGAGGCCGTCACCGCTGATGTGCGCCGCGCGCGGCGACCATCGGCGCGACCGTGGACTTTCCCGCGCCCGGCACCCGCTCCGCCCGCAGACAGCCACGGGAGCAGCCGGAGGTTCTCGTCTGCCGGGCCGTGGTCCTGGTCGTTCATCGGTGCCTCCGTACAGTGCGTCGTCCGCTCGGTGCGTCAACACCCTTGTGGGAAGCGGTGGTTGTTCCCATCGGCGGTTGGTATAGGAGCGTCCTATATTGGGTGCATGGGAGACCCGCACCCTGGTCTGTGGACGCACCCCCGGCTCGTGGCGGCGCTGGCGACCGAGGACTGGGGAGCCGTTTTCCGGGCGTACCGGGGGCTCACGGGCCTGAGCCAGACGCGGCTCGGGGCGCTGGTCGGGCTGGCACAGCCCGATGTGTCGGAGGTGGAGCGGGGGCACCGCCGGGTGACGTCGGCGGAGGTGCGGGACCGGATCGTCAGCGGGCTGGGGGTTCCGGAGCGGGTGCGTCCGGGGGCGGCGTCGCCGCCGCTCCTTCCGGTGCCGGGCCTGGCGCCGGACAGCGAGCAGAGCGACGACGGCTTTCCTGACGGCGATCTCCTGGAGCGGATCACCGGCGTCGTGGACGGTTCCCGCCGGGCGGACGGTCCCACCCTGGACTGGCTGGAGAAGCTGCTGGCCGAGCACCGGCGGGCCGAGGACTTCATCGGGGCCCGGCCGCTCGTGGCAGTGATGCGCGAACAGTTGCGCACGGTGGTGGGGCTGTACGGAGGGACACGCGGCAGCCTGGCCGAACGGGTCGTGCGCCTGGCGGCCGAGCACGCGCAGTTCCTCGCGTGGATGGCGCAGGACCAGGGCGCCACGGCGCGTGCCCTGGCCTGGTACGACCGGTCCCACGAGTGGGCGCTGGAGGCGGGGGACGCGGACATGGCGGCGACGACGCTGAGCATGAAGGCGCATCTGGCCTGGTCGAAGGGGCGTGCCGAGCGGTGTGTGCGGCTCGCCGAGGCGGCACGCTCTTCCGCGCCCGAAGCCTCCTCGGCGGTGCGGGGCATGGCGGCGCAGATGGCCGGCCGGGGACATGCGCTGGCCGGCACGTCCGACGCCGCGCACCGGCTGCTGGACGAGGCGCAGCTGCTGGTCGGCCGTGCCGCCGAGCGTCCCGAGGACAACCCGCCGTGGCTGTACTTCTACGACGAGACGTGGTTCACCCTGCAACGCGGGATGGCGGCCCTGCACCTGCGGGACTGGTCGTCGGCCGCCGAGCGGCTGACGGCGGGGCTGGACGCCCTGGACACCTCGTACCGCAGGGACCGCGCCTGGTATGCCGCGTGCCTCGCGCACGCGCACGCGGGCGCCGGGGATGCCGACCGGGCGCTGTCCGTCGCACGGGCCACGGTGCCGGACGCCGCCGAGGTCGGACGGCCGCACGCGTGGGGCGAGTTGCACGCCGCAGCCGCGGTGCTGCGCCGCGGCGGCGCGCCGGAGAGCGGCCGGTTGGTCGAACTGCTGCGGGCGTACGACTGACCCGCCACGGCCGGGCCACCCGCGCTCAGGCCGCGCCGCTCCCCGGGTGAACCGAACGATCCGGGCGGCGGTCTCCCGCGGGGTCTCGGTCCCCGGTGCGCGGCGCGGGGAAGAACGGGCGGTTCACGGAGGCGCCGAGGTGTTCCGGTGTGTCACACGCCGAAGGCCGCGGGGTAGGCGATGGTGCCGGAAGGGACGGGGCGCGACGGGTCGAGGGACAGCGCCATCAGGGCCTCGTCCGGCGCCTCGAAGGGTGCGCGGATCCCGAACCGGGAGGCGGGCACGAAGCCGAACCGGGGGTAGTAGTCGGGGTGCCCGAGGACGACGACGAGATTTTCCCCGAGGCCCCGGGCCGCGTCCAAAGCCGCACGGATCGCGGCCGAACCGGCGCCCGTCCTCTGGGCCGAGGGCAGCACCGCGCACGGAGCCAGCGCGAGGGCGGGCGCCCCGCCCACATGGCAGCGGGTGAGGAGCGCGTGCCCGGCCGGCACCCCGTCATCGCCGACGGCCACCATCGACAGACCCTCGATCCAGGCCCCGGGGTCGGCGCGCAGCGCATCGACGAGACCGGCCTCCTCCGCGGTGGGGAATGCGGCGAGAACGATGTCCCGGAGCACGGGGATGTCCTCGGCGGTCTCGGGGCGAGTGGTCCAGGTGGCCATCTGAGGTCCGTTCTCGGCCGGGGCCCGGGGCGTGCGCGGGAGGGGCGCCCGGCGGGTGGCGTCGGGTGGGCAGGAGGGACGGAGCGGCCCCGGCCGCCGCCCGCCCCACCGTGGTGACGTCCGGGCCTGCCGCCGGGTTCCCGGGCGCGGGCGGCCGTGCTCGTACGAGGCGGCGGGGATGTAGCGCACGCCCGCCCGGGCCGCTGAACGGCTGACTCCGACCGGCACGGCCTGCGCCGGGAGCCGGTGTCCCGGGCCCGTACGCGCCGACTCCCGGCAGGCGCTGCGGACCCGCCCCGATGTGATGCTGCTGCCCGCGGTGTTCGCGGAGATCGCGGAGATCGCGGAGATCGCGGAGGGCGCACTCGCGGAGGGGAGGCGCCGGGTGGGAGACCGGTAGCGGCCCGCGCGCCACCGCGCACGACGTCCGTGGGACGAGGGCCTTGTCAGCCGCTTGTGCGGAGGCGGCGGGCGAAGGTCGGCGTCGGCCAGGAGGCGGGAACTGTCGTCGACGGGGTTCCCCGCGCGGACGTGGTCGCGGCCGGCGACGACGACGGAGTCGATGTGGGCGCGGTCCATCTGGAGTACGACGGTGCTGTACGGGTCGTGGACGGGGGCGACGTCGGGCCGGTCCGCGCGCAGGACGACCAGGTCGGCCTGTTTGCCGGGGGTCAGCGAGCCGGTGCGGTCGTCGAGGCCGAGGGAGCGGGCGCCGTCGAGGGTGGCCATCCGTAGCACGTCGCGCACGGTGATACCGGTGGGGTTGTCGCTGATGGGGTCGTCGAGGGCGAGCATGGCGGGGTGTTGGGCGTGGCGGCCGGCCTGGTAGGCGGCGCGCAGCTGGGTGAACATGTCGCCGGCGACGGTGACTTCGACGTTCACGCTGAGGCTGACCAGCAGGTCGCGCCTGGCCAGCGCGGGAGCGATCATCGGATACCCGTGCCCCATGATCATTTCGATGGCGGGTGAGACGGAGACACTGCTTCCGCTGTCGGCGATGACGGCCAGTTCCTCGGCGCTGAGGCCGTTGGCGTGGATGAAGGTGGTTCCCGGTCGGATGGCTCCGAGTTCGCGCAGGTGGGCGGCGCTCTGGCGGGAGGAGAAGTGCCGGGAGACCGGCACGTCGAGCTCGCGGGCGAGGGCGACGTTGGCCAGCTCCTCCTCGTCGCTGCCGCCCTCCGCCACCAGGGCCATGGTCACCAGCGCGTGCGGATCGCCGAGCAGTTCGCCGCGCACGCGGCGCACGTCCTCGGGCAGGACGGTCCCCTCGGCGCTGATCTTGGGGAAGCTCTTGCCGTAGGCGAAGACGGCGCGTATTCCGGACTCCGTGAGGGCGGTGACCAGGGCATCGCTGTGGCCGGGCGTGTCCTGGATATTGGAGATGTCCTGGATCGTCGTGACACCGGACGCCAGCGCGGCACGGGCGCTGAGCAGGTTCCCGACGTACAGCTGATGCGGCGTCATGGCGGGCCCGTGGTCGCCGAGGATGTCGTCCATGTACTGCGGGAAGGTGTGGGCGGGGGCGATGCCGCGCAGGATGCCCTGCCACATGTGGCGGTGGGTGTCCACGAAGCCGGGGATGAGGATGCGGCCGCGCGCGTCGATGGTCTCGGCGCCGTCCGGAGCCCGGAGCGCGGTGCCGACACCGGCGATGCGGTCGCCGTCGATCAGCAGGTCGCCGTCGTCGAAGTCGCCCAGCGCCGGGTCCATGGTGAGGATGCGGGCATTGCGGTACAGGCGGGCAGTCACGTTCGCTCCTCAGGGGTGGTTCGCGCGGGGGTTTGTGCGGTCGGGGCGTGCGCGGTCGCCTTCGTGCGTACGGCCGGGGTGTGCGGGCGGCACGCTTCGGCCGCACCATCGCCGGGCGCCGGCGGCATCCACTGTGCGGCCGCATACGGGCGCCCCTCCAGCCACGGCGTGGCTGGAGGGAGGATGAGACATCACCAGCGCTTGAGAGACGATAGGAACCGTGACCGACGAGCTGGACAGAAAAATCATCCATGCCGTGCAGATCGACGGCCGGGCGTCGTTCCGCGCGATCGGCCAGGTCGTCGGGGCCTCACCGCAGACGGTCGCGCGGCGTTACGCGCGCCTGCGCACCACGGCGTCGCTGCGGGTGCTCGGCCGCACCCAGCCGTACGCGCTGGGCGACGAGGAATGGTTCCTGCGCGTGCGCTGCGCGCCCGACGCCACGGAGCAGGTCGCGCACGCCCTGGCCCGCCACGAGGAGACGGTCTGGGTGCACTCCACCTCCGGCAGCACCGAGATCGTCTGCACGACCCGCAACCCGGAGGGGAGCGAACCCCTCCTGCTGCGGAATCTGCCGAAGACCCCGCGCGTCATCTCCATGACGGCCCACTGCCTGCTCCACCAGTACTACGGCGGCCCGCAGAACCCCGTCGACAAGCTCCGGCCCCTCTCCCCCGAGCAGATCGCCGCGCTGACCGTGCCCAGCCTGCCGCCCCGGCCGACCGCCCTCTCCGACACCGACCGCGCCGTCCTTCGCGTCCTGTACGGCGACGGGCGCGCGAGCAATCAGGAACTCGCCGCCGCGGCGGGCTGTTCGCAGTCCACCGCGCAGCGCCGCGTCGCCGAGCTCCGGCACTCCGGTGTGCTCTACTTCGACGTCGACTACGACCCTCGGGTGCTCGAACTCTCTCGCCTGGCCATGCTGTGGGCCACGGTCGCACCGGCCCACCTCGACGCGGCCGGGCGGGCGCTCGCCCAGCACGACGAGGTGTCCTTCGCGGCTTCCACGACCGGCCCCACCAACCTCTACGCGGCCATCACCTGCCACGACAACCGCGCGCTGCACACCTATCTCACCGGCCCCGTCGCCGCCCTCCCCGGCCTCACCCACGTCGAAAGCGCCCCCGTCACCCGCACCCTCAAACGCGCCGGCCTCCTCTCCGGCGCATGACCGCGTCCCGGGTGGGCGGCCGTCGCCACGGGCACGGGCTGCCACCGCGGGTACGGGACGGAGCGCGTGCGCCCGTAGGCCCGTAGGCCCGTACTCCGGAGGCTTGCTCGACGCGCCTACGCGCCCCTTCCGGCCCCTTCGGCGGAGGGGGTGCCGTCCAGGGCCTCGCGCCAGCGGCGTACGGCGGCCGGGTCGACGGGTGCGTCCCAGCCGTGCGGGCGGGCGGCGCCGCCGATGTGGAAGGCGTCGACGCCGGCCGCGCGCAGCCCGGGCAGATGCTCCAGCCGGAGCCCGCCGCCGACCAGCAGCTGTGCCGCGTAGCCGGGTTCGCGGTCGCGGGTGCGGGCGGCCTCGGTGAGCAGCACGTCGTAGCCGTCGGGAACGCCGTCGGCGGAGCCGGCCGTCAGATAGGTGTCCAGGCCGGGCACATCGGCCAGTTGACGGCGCAGCGCGTCGCGGTCGGCCGCGTGGTCGAGGGCGCGGTGGAAGGTCCAGCGGCAGCCGGCGACGACGGAGGCGAGCGTCGTCACGGCGTGGGTGTCGGCCTGGCCGCCGGAGTCGAGGAACCCGAGGACGAACTCGTCGGCCCCCTCGGCGCGCAGTTCACGCGCCGTCTCGCACAGGGTGTCCAGCCCGGCCTCGCCGCCGGCCAGGAAGCCCCGGCGGAGCCGCAGCATGACCCGGAGCGGGATGTCGACACGCTCGCGGATGTCGGCGAAGGTCTCCCGCGCGGGGCTGAGCCCGTCCGAGGCCATGTCGCTGATCACCTCAAGGCGGTCGGCGCCTCCTGCCTGTGCCGCGGCCGCGTCCTGCGCGCTGAGCGCGATCACCTCGAGAATTGGTCTAGACATATAGCACAGACTGCCACACCCCGGTGACCTTGAGGAAGACGCCCACCGCGCGGGGCGCCGACAATTGTGCCCATGCCCACCTCGGAGCCGAACCACCAGGACCTGGCGGACCGCTGGTACGCACTGCTGACCGCGGCGCGGGACGGCGCGGACGGGCCCGACCCCGCGCCGTACGGCGAGAACCTGCTCGCCCGCTGGGCCGAACCGCACCGCCGCTACCACTCCACCGCTCATCTGCGTGCCGTACTCGACCGCACCGACGAACTCCTCGCCCAGCCCGGCGAACCGGGCACCGGGGAGCACCCACGAACGGTCGCCGGGGCGGTCGACGCGTCCGCCGTCCGGCTCGCCGCCTGGTTCCACGACGCCGTGTACCGGCCCGACCGCAGCGAGAACGAGGAGCGCAGCGCCCGCCTCGCCGAGCGGGCCCTGCCCGAGGCGGGCGTCGGGCAGGCCCGCACCGCCGAGGTCGCCCGGCTGGTGCGGCTCACCGTCACCCACGACCCGGCGCCCGGCGACCTGGCGGGCGCCGTGCTGTGCGACGCCGATCTCGCCGTGCTCGCCGGCTCACCCGAGGCGTACGCCCACTACGCCGCCGAGGTGAGGCAGGAGTACGCCTTCGTCCCGGACGACGCCTTCCGTGCGGGCCGCGCCGATGTACTGCGCCAACTCCTCGCCCTGCCCTCGCTGTTCCGCACGCCGTACGCCCGGGACCGGTGGGAGAGCCGGGCCCGGCACAACCTGCGGACGGAGCTGGAGCTGCTCGGCGCGTGAACGGGCGCACCCCGGCGTGCGTTCCCGAAGCGACCTCCCCCGCGGGGTGCGCGCGGGGGACCCGTGCGTGCGGGGAGCGGCATACGGGGCGCAGCGGGGTGGGGTGGAGCCGGGCGGAGCCGGGTGGGGCGCGTCGTGCCGACCGCGCGCCGGCGTGATCCGCCGCACACCTGAACGCCTCGTCGGACAGGAATGCGGACGCGGTCCGGGGCGGTTGGTGGGTGACATGCCTGCCGATCCGCTGTCGACCGACAAGCCACGTCCCACCCGTATCCCGCTCGCCGTCTACGTCCTCGGCCTGTCCGTTTTCGCGCTGGGCACGTCCGAGTTCATGCTGTCCGGCATCCTCCAACCGCTCGCGCGTGATCTGCACGTCTCGATCCCGAAGGCCGGGCTGCTGGTCTCCGCCTTCGCGGTCGGCATGGTCGTCGGCGCACCGGCGCTCGCCGCGGCGACGCTGAAGCTCCCCCGCCGCACGACGCTCATCTCGCTGCTGGCGGCCTTCATGCTCGGCCAGGTGGCGGGCGCGATGGCCTCGACGTACGAGGTGCTGTTCGTCTCCCGTGTGGTCAGCGCGCTCGCCTGCGCCGGGTTCTGGGCCGTGGGCGCCGCGGTCGCCGTCTCGCTGGTGCCGCAGAACGCCCGGGCCCGCGCCATGGCGATCATGGTGGGCGGGCTGAGCGTCGCCAACATCGCGGGGGTACCCGCCGGTTCGTTCCTCGGCCAGCAGGCGGGCTGGCGCTCGGCGTTCTGGGCGGTGGCCGTGCTCGCCGCGATCGGCCTGATCGGCGTGGTGGCGCTCGTGCCGCACACCGAGGTGCCCACCGGCGCCGATGCCCCCAACCTCCGCCGCGAGCTGCGCATATACCGCGACAAGCAGGTGTGGCTCGCCCTGGTGACGATCGCGCTGAACGCGGGCGCCGTCTTCGCTCTCTTCTCCTACCTCGCCCCGCTGCTGACGGATGTCGCCGGGCTGCCGGAGAGCCAGGTGCCCACGGTGCTGGGCCTGTTCGGCGTCGGCGGGCTGGTGGGCACGGCGATCGGCGGACGCGTCGCCGACGCGCACCTGTTCGGCACGATGTACGGCGGCATCGCCGCCTCCACCGTCGTCCTCACCCTGCTCGCCTTCCTCGCCGAGTACCGGGTGGCGGCCATCGCGCTCGCGCTGATGCTCGGCGTCACGGCGTTCACCACGGCGCCCGCGCTCAACGCCCGTATGTTCAACGTCGCGAGCGCCGCGCCGACCCTGGCCGGTGCCACGACGACCGCCTCCTTCAACATCGGCAACACCGTCGGCCCCTGGCTGGGCGGCCTGGCGATCAGCGCGCACTGGGGGTATCAGGCGGTGGCCTGGGTCGGCGCGGCGATGGCCGCACTCGGCGTGCTGACCACGGTCATAGCCTCCCGCGTCCATCAGCGCTCCCGCATCGTCGCCTCCTCCGCGCACACCCCGCGCCCGGCGGACCCGGCGCCGGCCCACGACGCCCAGCGGACGGAGGTCTGACCCGGACAGCAGCCGGTGGACAGCCGGTGGACAGCCGGTGGGGGCCGGGCCGGGCTCCCACCCCGCGCCGACGGCCTTGACGTGAACCTCGGTTGAAGTCGAATCCTGTGGCCTCGACACCCGGGAGGTACAGGCCGATGACGCACCCCACCCCGCTGCCGGATCTGACCCGGCCCGACGCCGGCACCCTGCTGTTCAGCGAATGGATCGTGGACACGCCCGAACGCCAACAGGCGGCGGCGGACGCCCTGTTCGACGAGTGGCAGGGGCTGGCGACCACCCTGCGCCCCGAGGCGTTCCTCCAACTGGCCTGCTTCGGGAGCGACGACGGCCGGGTCCTGCTCAGCACCGCGCTGTGGACGAGCGACGAGGAGCATCTCGCCTTCGTGCGGGAGCACCGCGCGGCCATGGTGTCGCGGATCGACGAGGCGCTGCCGGGCATCGAACGCCCCGGGCTGGTCCGCTTCCGGCGTCGGCACACCGTCGACGGCCCGGCGGTACCGGAGCCCACCGGCACCGTCGTCGTCCTCCGGGCGGAGGCCGACACCGCGGAGGCGGCGGGCGGTTGGGCGGACGCCATGGCGGACGCGCTCCGCGCCACCGGCGGACCGGGCCCGGCACACATCCTGGTGAGCACGCAGGGGCGCAGCGTCCTCGTACAGGCGCCCGCCGCACCGGGCGCGGGCCGGGAGCTTCCGGTTCCGGACGGAGCGGCGGCGGCCGGTGTCCGGGTGGGGCCCCCGCGCCTCCACCGTCTGCTCGGCTCCGTCACCGGCCCCCGCGGCTGACACCCGCCCTGCCCCCGCCCCTGGCGCACGGCGGGCGGGGCGGGGGCTCGGCTCGTACGGTGGCGGCATGGAACAGCGCATCACTCTGGTCACGCTGGGCGTCGGCGATCTGGCGCGGTCCAAGGGCTTCTACGAGGCGCTCGGCTGGCGCGGCCAGGAGGTCGAGGAGACCGTCTTCTTCCAGGCCGGCGGGCTGGCGCTGGTCCTGTGGGACCGTGCGAAGCTCGCGGCGGACAGCGGTCTGGACCCTGGCCGGGCGACGGGCGGATTCGGCGGGATCGTGCTGGCGCACAACGTCCGCGCGGACGAGGAGGTCGACGCGCTGCTCGCCGCGGCGGAGCGGGCCGGTGGCACCGTCACGAAGCCCGCGTCCGTCAACCCGATCGGTTTCCGCTCCGGCACCTTCACCGACCCGGACGGCCACGCCTGGGAGATCGCGCACAACCCGGGCTTCGCCCTCGCCGAGGACGGCACGCTCACCCTGCCGGACTTCGACGCCCGGTAGGACGCGGCCCGCCCGTCCCCTGAGATCGAGCGGGCCCTGTTCTCGCCGTTCTCGGCGTCCTCGCCGTCCTCGCCGTTCTCGCCGTCCTCGGTGTTTTCGCCCTCCTCGCCGTTCTCGCCGTCCTCGGCGTTCTCGGCGTCCTCGGCGTCCTCGGTGTTTTCGCCCTCCTCGCCGTCCCCGCTGTCCTCGGCGTCCTCGGTGTTTTCGCCCTCCTCGCCGTCCCCGCTGTCCTCGCCGTCCTCGGTGTTTTCGCCCTCCCCGCCGTCCTCGCTGACCTCGTCGTCCTCGGCGCGGGAACCCACGGAGAAGAGCAGGGGACCGTCCGGTGGCGCCGGGGCCCGCGGCGGACGGCCCGCTCTCAGCCGATGTCGAGGACCGCCTTGCCGTGCAGGCGGCGGCCGAGGAGGGCGTCGATCGCCTCGTCGGCGCGGTCCCAGGGGCCGCGCCAGGGCGTCGGCACGTCCAGATCCCCGGCGGCGACGCGGGCGGCGAGCCAGGTCAGATCGCGGGCGAGGCCGGTGCAGCCGAGGAGGTGGAAGGTGGTGAGGGTGCGGTCGTGCGACTCGCCCGCGCCGAAGAGGGCGCCGTAGGGGAAGGTCTCGTCCTGGTGGGCGGAGTGGCCGACGGCGACGAGGGTGCCGTGCTTGCGCAACCCGGCGAAGGCGTCGACGAGTTGCTGCCCGCCGACGAGGTCGAGCACACCGTCCACGGGTTCCTCGACGGCGTCCGGGCCCGGCACCACCTCGTGGGCGCCGAGGCGGCGCAGCGCCTCCGCGTGCTTGTCGGGCGAGCCGGTGGAGGCCACCACCTCCGCACCGCCGCGCCGGGCGAGCTGGACGGCGTACCGGCCGACACCGCCGGTGGCACCGGTGATCAGGACGCGGCGGCCGAGCAGCGGCCCGAGCCGGTGCAGCCCGCGCAGGGCGCTGCCCCCGGCCACCGGCACGGTGCTGATCAGGCCGGGGTCGGCGCCGGACGGGACGACGCCGAGGAGGCCGGTGTCGACGGCGCGCAGCTCCGCCCAGCCTCCGTCGGCGCCGAGGGTGACGACGGGGGTGCCGGCCGCCGGTCCGGTGCCGTCGGCGGCCGGCCGTTCGACCACTCCGGCCGCGTCCCAGCCGAGCACGGCCCCGTCCGGCGCCGCCGGGAGGCCGCCGCGCACCTCGCCGTAGTTGAGGGAGGTCGCCGACACACGCACGAGGGCCTGGTGCGGGGCGGGTTCGGGGTCGGGCGCCTCGGCGAGGCGGAGCCCGGCGGGGGCGGAGCGGTCGACGAGCAGAGCACGCATGGGTGCACCTTCCGTGCGGCGGGTGGTCGCCCCCTTTATGCCACTGAGAGGCACTAGCCAGCAAGTGGCATTGGAATCCGGGAGGTATTCACCCCTCCGGTACGCTGCGCACCATGGGGAACGACAAGCCGGCCGGCGGACAGGGCGAAGGCGGCGCACGCCTCCCGCTGCGGGAACGCAAGAAGCTCCGCACCCGGGAAACCCTGATCGACACGGCGCTGGAGCTGTTCACCGCGCGCGGCTTCGGCGGGGTGACCCTCGACGAGCTGTGCGACACCGTCGAGACCTCCAAGCGCACCTTCTTCCGGCACTTCACCAGCAAGGAAGATGTCGCCATGGCCCCGACACAGGACCTGTGGCTGGCCTGGCTGGAGGAACTGCGGGCCGGTACGCCCGACGGCCGCACGCTGCTGGACGTGCTCCGCGACTCGCTGCTCGCCGCGCTGGAGCGGATGCGGACGGCGGGCGCCGGGCCGGACCGGACCGGCCGGGACGGCGCCTGGGCGGGCCGCGTCCTGCTCAGCCGTCAACTGGCCGGCAGGACACCGTCGATGAACGCGCACGGGCTGCGGTTCTGCGAGGAGACCAGCCACCGGGCGCTGGCCGTACTGGACGAACGGTTCGGCCTGCGGACCGAGGACGATCCACGGCCGCGGCTCGCGGTGGACATGGTCGTCGCCGCCTTCCACTGGGCGATGGAGAGCTGGGTGGCCCTCGCCGTCGCCCCCGGCCCGGCCGACGCCTCCCAGCCCACCGGCACACCCGACGCCTCCGGCACGCCCGGGGGTTCCGGCACCGCCGGCGCTCCCCGCGCCGTGGAGGCCCCCGGCATCGACGAGTTGGCCGCCCGCACCCGCGCGGCCTGCGCGGCGCTCCCGGAGAGCCTCACGCTCACGGTCGACGGGCCACGGCCTTGAAGAAGGTGTAGTGGAAGGTCCCGTCCGGCCCGGCGGTGCGCAGCAGGTCCGCGACGGCCCGCTCCCAGTCGGCGCGGGACATCAGCCCGGCGGCGACGGCCCGGTCGCCCACGCCCTCGATCATGGCGGTGAACGTCTGCCGGGTGAAGCTGTCGAACAGGTGCGGACGGCCCGCGTCCACATACACCGTGCGCGGTGCGACCTCGATGTCCGCGAACCCCGCACGGGCCAGCAGCGGTCGCAGGGCGCGGCCGATGAGCCCGTCACCGCCGTCGACCGCCTGCAACCGCACCAGACAGTCGATGGCCCGCTGCGCGTACCGGCTCGGCGGATGGTGGAACGCCGAACCGTGATCGCCCTCGATCACGGTGAGCGTGCCACCGGGCCGCAGGACCCGGCGCGCCTCGGCCAGCGCACGCTCCGGATCGGGCAGGTGCTCCAGCAGGAAGCAGACGAAGGCATGGTCGAACTCGCCTTCCTCGTACGGGAGTTGCCGGGCGTCGGCGCACTGCCAGGTGAGGTCGGCACCGCTCGGCGCGAGTCGCCGACGGGCCGTCTCCAGTGACTCCGGCGAGCGGTCCACGCACACGTACCGCGCCCCGGGGCCGGCCGCCACCAGATGCCGGGTCTGCGCCCCGACACCGCAGCCGATCTCCAGCACCCGGCTGCCGTCCGGATACGCCGTGCCCGCGTGCAACAGCCCGGCCAGCGTCTGCGCCTGATCGTCCAGCCGCCGCGCCTCGTGTGCGGTGTAGCCGTGCACATAGCCGGCCGCCTCCCGCCGTCCACCGCTCCCGCCCGGGCCCGACGCCCCGGTGCCGCCCGCCGACGGCAGCGCCGCCGCCCCCTCCGGTCCCCTCGTCACTGCCGACGCTCCTTTCTCCACGCCGCGTTCGGCGCTCCCACGCCGCAACGGCTCTCTGTGCACCGCCCGGCCGCTGCCGCGCCGCAACGGCTCTCTCCCTGCCGCATCACCCCGGGTCCGGGGTCGGCACGGATCAGCCTCGTCGCACAATGGCCCGGTGGAAAGATCCATAGACGGGGCCGGCAACCGGTCCGAAACGCCGACGGGACCGCCGCCCGGCAGCGGAACGGACTTCCTCCAGCTCGATCCCGCGCAGGCCCCCCGGCACGGGCTCGCCGACTGGCTGACCGACCAGCTGCGGTCCGCACTCGTCGACGGCCGCCTCCGGCCCGGCGCCACGCTGCCCGCGACCCGCACCCTCGCCGCCGAACTCGGCGTCTCCCGCGGCGTGGTGACCGAGGCGTACCGCCGGCTCGCCGAGGACGGGCACGTCGCCGGGGCCGGCCGGCGGGGAACCGTGGTCGTCGCGGTCCCGCCCCGCGCCGCCGCGCCCGGCCCGGTACCCGCCGCCCCGCCCCGGTTCCCCGCGCCGCTGCCGGCACCCGACCAGGAGGTCTTCGACGCCCTGCGCGCCGCACCCGCCACCTGGGACCTGACCCCCGGCACCCCGGACCTCGGCGCGTTCCCCCGCGCCGCCTGGCTCCGGGCCGAGCGGGCCGCGCTCGACGGCGACCCGGCCGCCGCCCTGGGATACGGCGATCCGCGCGGGGCGCCCGAGCTGCGGCAGGCCGTCACCGCGTGGCTGGCCCGTACCCGCGGGATCCGGGCCGCGCCCGACGAGGTGCTGATCGTCTCCGGCGCCGCCCAGGCGCTCGGCCTGCTCGCCCAGGCGCTGCTCCCCACGGGCCTGCGCACCCTCGCCGTCGAGGACCCCGGCTCGCTCGGCTCCCGGCAGGCCGTCCGGCACTGGGGGATGGAGACGCTGCCGGTGCCCGTCGACGAGGACGGGATCCTGGTGCGGGAGCTGTGCGCGAGCGGCGCACCCGCCGCCATGCTCACCCCCGCGCACCAGTTCCCCATGGGGGTGGTGCTCGCCGGCGCGCGCCGTCGGGAGCTGCGGCGGTGGGCGGAGTCCGACGGCGGACTGATCGTCGAGGACGACTACGACGCCGAGCACCGCTACGACCGGCCGCCGACCCCCGCACTGCGCGCGATGCTGCCCGAGCACGTCGTCTACCTGGGCAGCGCCTCGAAACTGCTGGCGCCCGGGCTGCGCATCGGCTGGCTGCTCGCTCCCCGCCGGCTGCGCGAACCCCTGATCGAGGCCAAGCGGTACGCCGACCTCGGCAGCCCGGTGCTGCCGCAGCTGGTGCTGGCCCGGCTGATGACCTCCGGCGCGCTGGAACGGCACTGGCGGCAGCTACGAAGCCGGCACCGCCGGCGGCGGGACGCGATGGTCGACGCGCTGGGCGCACGGCTGCCCGACGCCCGGGTGCACGGGGCCGCCGCCGGGCTGCATCTGACGGTGACGTTCCCGGACACCGCCGGGGACGACGTCGCGCTCGCCGCCGCGGCGCTGGCCCGGGGCGTCAAGGTGCATCCGCTCGGCTGGCACCGGTGCCGCCCCGGCACCCCGGGCCTCGTCCTCGGCTACGCCGCCACACCCCCCACCCGCCTCACCGAAGCCGTCACCACCCTCGCCCACACCCTCACGGGCCCACCACGAAGTAGCCCGCCCGGCGCTTGAGGCAACTGAAGCCCGTCCGGCGCACGGAGACACATGAAGCCCGTCCGGCGTTTGAGGACGAGCGCCCTGGCGCGACGCCTGAACACCACCGAACGACACGGACACCAAGGCACGAGAGGCCAAGGGGCAAAAAGGTCGCGAGGACGAGAGACACCACCGAGGAAGAAAGACGTCAAGGAGAGACGACAGCGAGGGTCCCGACGGACGTCACCCCCGCTTGCGCCGCCGAAGCCCCGCCTCGACCAGCCTCCGCACCAACTCCTTGGAGCCGACCTCGACCGCACCGGCCCGCACGGCCTCCCCGTACCGCGCGGCGGGCACGTCGTAGTGGTCCCCGTCGAACGCACGGCGCGGACAGCCGACGGCGGCGGCGAAGTCGTGCAGCTCGTCGAAGGAGACATCGCTGACGAGGTGCGACCACATCCGCCCGTGCCCCGGCCAGTTGGGCGGGTCGATGTAGACGGTCACAACCGGGTGCCGAGCGAGCCGACGCGCGCGACGACGGTCGAGGTCTTCGCACACACCCAGTGCGGGTCCTCGCCCAGCTCGGGTTCGACGTCGAGTGCGTGCGGGTCGGAGCCGACGCACACGGGGCAGACGGGCCAGCGCCCGTACCGCTCCAGGAGGGCGTCCTGGACGTCCTGCGCCACGAGGCCGTCGACGTAGGCGACCCCTTCCGGCCACTGCCCCACCCACCAGCGGCGGTGCGAGACCGACTCCTCGACGAGGGAGACGATGTCGGCGCGGGCCACGTCCCCCGCCTCCAGATCGGCGAGGACCAGCGCGCGAGCGGCGTGCAGGGCCTTCTCCAGGGCCTCCTGCTGTTCGGGCTCCATCGGTTCCATATCTCCATTGCACCACTGCGTGACCATTGACGACCGAGTCGTTTGGAAATATTTTCCGCCTGTGACGAGCGAAGTGAAGGAAAGTTTCTCCCCGGGGCCGCGGGACTCCAGAGGCCCGCGGGACCCCTCGGGCGCCCGGGACCCGGGCTCCCGGGGCCCCGGCGCACAGAGCTCCGGCATACGCGGCCCCGGGGCGCGCGGCCCCGCCGTGGGACGCCCGGCGCAGCGCGGCGCGTCCGTGCGCGGCGGCGGCCAGAGTCCCGCCGCGCTGGCCGCGAAGGTCCGCACGATGGCACCGTCGCTGACCCGCTCCATGCAGCGCGTCGCCGAGGCCGTCGCGAACGACCCGGCGGGCTGCGCACAGCTGACGGTCACCGGACTCGCGGAGCGCACCGGCACCAGCGAGGCCACCGTGGTGCGCACCTCGCGACTGCTCGGCTACCCCGGGTACCGGGATCTGCGGCTGGCCCTCGCGGGCCTCGCGGCGCAGCAGGAGTCCGGTGCCGCACCGGCCGTCACCGCCGACATCGCGGTGGACGACCCCCTGGCGGATGTCGTCACCAAGCTCGCGCACGACGAGCAGCAGACCCTCGCGGACACGGCGGCCGGGCTGGACACCGCACAGCTGGAGGCGGCCGTCGGCGCGCTCGCGGGGGCCCGGCGCGTGGACGTGTACGGGATCGGCGCCTCCAGCCTGGTCGGCCAGGACCTCGCACAGAAGCTGCTGCGCATCGGACTGGTCGCCCACGCGCACACGGACCCCCATCTCGCCGTCACCAACGCCGTCCAGCTGCGCCCCGGCGATGTCGCCCTCGCCATCACGCACTCGGGCCGGACCGTGGACGTCATAGAGCCACTGCGGGTGGCCTTCGAGCACGGCGCGACGACGATCGCGGTCACCGGACGGCCGGACGGCGAGGTCACCTCCTACGCCGACCATGTGCTGACCACCTCGACGGCCCGGGAGAGCGAGCTGCGGCCGGCGGCGATGTCCAGCCGGACGAGTCAACTCCTCGTCGTCGACTGCCTGTTCATAGGCGTCGCCCAGCGCACCTACGAGACGGCGGCGCCCGCGCTGTCCGCCTCCTACGAGGCGCTGGTGCACCGCCACTCGCCCCGGCCCCGCCACCGATGACCCCCGCACGGACACCCCCGCCCCCTTCCCGGACCGCCCCGGAACGTCCTCACTGTTCCTGAACGTCGCTCTTCCTGAACGTCGCTGTTCACCGAACGTCCCCGGACGTTCCCCGCCCCGTCCGCCCGGGCCCCGGCGCCCGCGGACCCGTCGCCGACGGACCGCATCCGCACCGGAGGTCCGGCCGGGCCTCCGCCGGACCGCACGACGGCCCCGGCCCCGGCAGGCCACCGGCCGGCCGTCCGGCGGCCGTCCGCCGCCGGGCCCGGCCCGGCTTGGCCCGAAGATCCGACCGTTCGTTCCCCCGTTCCACCCGCCCCACCCCCCGGAGAGCCGCACCGCATGACACCGCATGTCTCGCACCTCACCCCGCCCCAGGAGCCCGGCGACGGCCCGCAGCCGCCCGCGACCGGCTCCGGCCGGCCCGCCGCCGACCTGCTGCGCAGCCAGCTGGAGTCGATGACGACCGAGGCCGTCCGCAGCGAACTGGCCGAGATCGACCGGCAGTCCACCGAGGAGATCGCCCGGATCATGAACGGCGAGGACGCCACCGTCCCGGCCGCCGTCGCCGAGCAGGTCCCCGCCATCGCCGCCGCGATCGACGCCGTCGCCGACCGCATGGCGCGCGGCGGCCGGCTGCTGTACGCCGGTGCCGGCACGGCCGGGCGGATGGGCGTGCTGGACGCCAGCGAGTGCCCGCCCACGTTCAACACCGCGCCCGGGCAGGTGACCGGGCTGATCGCCGGCGGGCCCGAGGCCATGGTCAGCGCCGTCGAGGGCGCGGAGGACAGCCCCCGCGCCGCGGCGGAGGACCTGGACGCGCTGGGGCTGACCAGCGACGACACGGTGGTCGGCATCTCCGCCTCGGGCCGCACCCCGTACGCCGTCGGCGCCGTCCGGCACGCGCGGGAGACCTACGGAGCGCTCACCATCGGGCTGTCGTGCAACGCCGGCTCGGCGCTCGCCGACGCCGCCGAGCACGGCATCGAGGTCGTCGTCGGCCCCGAACTGCTGGCCGGCTCGACCCGGCTGAAGGCGGGCACGGCACAGAAGCTCGTCCTCAACATGCTCTCGACGATCACGATGATCCGGCTGGGCAAGACGTACGGAAACCTGATGGTGGACGTGCGCGCCTCGAACGAGAAGCTGCGGGCCCGCTCCCGCCGTATCGTCGCGCTGGCCACGGGGGCGCCGGACGACGAGATCGAGGCGGCGCTCACCGCGACGGACGGCGAGGTCAAGAACGCGATCCTGGTCGTCCTCGGCGGCGTCGACGGACCGACCGCCGCGCGTCTGCTCGACGAGGCGCACGGACATCTGCGCGCCGCGCTGGCCGCGGCCCCGGCCTCCGGCCACGCCCCCGCTCCCGGGTCCTCCCCCGGCACGAACAGCTGAGGCAGCAGCCACGGCAGATCCCCCGGCGACGGCAGCGACAGCGACAGTGCAGCGAGCGCCGGCAGCACAAGCCACAGGCAACCGCAGGAACCGCAAGAACGGCAGGAACCGCAGAAACCGCAGAAGCAGCGGACTCAGGAACAGTGCCCATCCGACCCCTTCCGACTGGCACCACGTGAAACCGAACCGGTCCCTTTCCACCGCCCGCCCCATGGCCCGACTCAAAGAAGAGCGACCGCACCATGAGCAGAGACCACACAGACCCCGCAGGTAGCCCCGACAGCACGGGGCCCGAGAACGGCGGCACGGGCAGCCCCGACCGCCGGATCGCGGAGGCGATCCTCCCCCTGGTGGGAGGCGCGGCGAACGTCACCTCCGTCGACAACTGCATGACGCGTATGCGGCTCGGACTCGCCGACCGCTCCCTCGTCCGGGACGAGCCCCTCAAGGCGCTGCCCGAGGTGCTGGGCGTCGTCGAGGACGACACGTACCAGATCGTGCTCGGCCCCGGAAAGGTCGCCCGCATCGCCCCCGAGTTCGCCTCCCTCGTCGAGGCGGGCGCGGCGGCGCGGGACGACTCGGCCCCGGCCTCGTCCCCCGCACCGGACGGTGACGAGCACCGGCCCCGCACGGCCGAGGAACTCGCCGCCGAGGGCGCCGCCATCCGCGCCGCCCGCAAGCAGAAGAACGCGACGCCGGTGAAGCTGATGCTGCGCCGTATCGCGAACATCTTCGTGCCGCTCATCCCTGCGCTGATCGGCTGCGGCATCGTCGCGGGCCTCAACGGGCTGTTCACCAACGCCGGTTGGCTGCCCGCCCTCACCCCGGCGCTGACGGCGATCTCGAACGGGTTCATGTCGCTGCTGGCGGTGTTCGTCGGCATCAACACGGCGCGCGAGTTCGGCGGGACGCCGGTGCTGGGCGGCGCCGCGGCAGCGGTGATCGTCTTCCCCGGGGTCGCGGACGTCTCGGCGTTCGGGGAGAAGCTGGCACCCGGCCAGGGCGGCGTGCTCGGCGCCCTGTTCGCGGCGCTGCTGGCGGTGTACGTGGAGAAGGGCTGCCGCCGGATCGTGCCCACCGCCGTGGATGTGCTGGTCACCCCGACGGTCACGGTCCTCGTCGCCGGGCTCGTCACCCTGTTCGGGCTGATGTACGTGTGCGGCGAGATCGCCACCGGCATCGGACACGTCGCCGACTGGCTGCTCCAGCACGGCGGTGCCGCCGCCGGGTTCGTCCTCGGCGGGCTCTTCCTGCCGCTGGTCATGCTGGGCCTGCACCAGGCCCTCATCCCCATCCACACCACGCTGATCGAGCAGAACGGCTACACCGTGCTGCTGCCGATCCTGGCCATGGCCGGTGCCGGGCAGGTGGGCGCCGCGGTCGCCATCTACCTGCGGCTGCGCCGCAACCTCTCCGTCCGCAAGACGATCCGCTCCGCGCTGCCGGCCGGCTTCCTCGGCGTCGGCGAACCGCTGATCTACGGCGTCTCGCTGCCGCTGGGCCGCCCGTTCATCACGGCGTGCGTGGGCGGCGCGTTCGGCGGCGGCGTCGTCGGCCTCTTCTACCAGCTGGGCACCTCGGTGGGCTCCACCGCCATCGGCCCCTCCGGCTGGGCCCTCTTCCCGCTGCTGAAGGGCAACCACGGGCTCGGCGCGATCGCCGCCATCTACGGCGTGGGGCTGCTCGCGGGCTATGTGGCCGGGTTCATCGCCACCTACTTCTTCGGCTTCAGCAAGCAGATGCTGACCGAACTGAACGCCCCGGCCCAGGAGTCCTCCCCGTCCACCTCCTCCACCGGCACCGGACCGGGCCCCCACCCCAAGCCGGACCCGGAACCGGCACCGGCCCCGGCCTCGCCCTGACGAGCCACTCGTCCTGACGGACGGCTCGTCCTGACGAGCTGCTCGTCCTGACGGGCCGCTCGCCCTGCGAGGGGAACCCTTGCGGAGAGCCCGGACACTCCGGGTTCTCCGCAAGGTCCCCGGCACGGCGAGCCTCGGCGTCAGGCGCGCCCTCGGGCTCGGGCCCGGGCCCGGCCTCGGACCCGGCCTCGGGCCCGGCCTCGTCCTCAGCCGGTCCGGGACGTCCGGCGGGCCTTCAGGACGTTGTCCGTGCGGGTACCGGGCCGTCCCTCGGGATCGTTGTGCACCCGCTCGAAGGGCTCGGCCCGCAGCACCTCCCACTCCCCGGCGGGCAGTTCGAGCGAGGCCAGCACCTCGTCGGCCGTCGGCAGGACGACATCGGCGTGCTCGCCGTTGTCCCAGCTCGGCGGCCCCTCGTGGCCGACGATGAGCAGGGTGCCGCCGGGGGCGACGGCCGCCGCAGCGTCCCGCAGGATGCGCTCGCGCGGCATCTCGCCCCAGGTGTGCAGATAGTGCGCGGACACCAGGTCGAACGGGCCGGCCGGGAAGGCGTCCGGGTCGGCCAGATCGCACTGCTCCCAGCTGACACGGTCGGCCACACCGGCGTCGGCACCGTGCCGCCGAGCGCGCTCCAGCGCCACCGCCGAGATGTCGACGCCCGTCACCCGCCAGCCCCGCGCGGCGAGCCAGATGGTGTCGGCGCCCTCACCGCACCCCAGATCCAGCGCCGTGCCGGGCTCCAGCCCGTCGACCTCCTTCACGAGCGCGACGTTGGCGTTCCCGCTCCACACCTGCGCGCGCTCCCGGTACATCGCGTCCCAGCGCTCCTGCTCGGACTCCGGCTCCTGGCCGTTCCCGCAGGCTGCGCCGCGCTCCGTCGCCTCGGACATCGGGCTCCTCCTTCGCCTCACCGGCGGCGCGGCCGCGCCGCCCTCGGACCTGAGCGCAGGCTGCGGCAACGGCCCCGCCCCGGCAAAGGAAAGTTGCCGAACCGGCAACCCGTCGGCGGACTCGCCTGCGGAGGCAAGCTCGGCGCCCGGGCGGACGGGCTCAGTGTTCGGCGACGGGCTCAGCGTTCGGCGACGGGCTCCGACGAGGACGCCCGCTCGCCCTCCCAGCACTCGATCCGGCCGGGCAGCCCCGGCACCCGCTCGCGGGTGAACACCGGGTCGAGGCCGTCGCGCCGCTGGGCCAGATAGTCGTCCAGCAGCTTCCAGGCGATGGCGGACAGCGGCAGGATCGCCAGCAGGTTCACCAGTGCCATACCGCCCATGAACACGTCCGCGAGGTTCCACACGACGTCGACGGAGCCGAGCGCCCCCGCGAAGACGGCGACGAGCACCAGCACCCGGTAGCTGGGCAGCGCCCACCGCTTCCCCGTCATGAACTGGATGTTCGACTCGCCGTAGTAGTAGTTCCCGATCAGCGTCGAGAAGGCGAGCAGGAAGACGACGACCGTCAGCACATGTCCGGCCCAGCCGCCGAGCGTCCCGGTGAGCGCCGACTGCGTCAGATCGGCACCGGCCCGCTCGGAGAGCGACGGGTTGGAGGTGAGGATGATGAACGCGGTCATCGAGCAGATCAGCAGGGTGTCGAAGAACACCCCGAGCGTCTGCACCAGCCCCTGCTTGACCGGGTGGGTGACCTCGGCCGTCGCGGCCGCGTTCGGCGCCGAGCCGAGCCCCGCCTCGTTGGAGAACATGCCGCGCCGCACACCCTGCTGGATCGCCGCGCCCAGGGCGCCGCCCGCGACCTCGCGGACACCGAACGCGCCACCGACGATGTCGGCCAGCACCCGCGGCACATCACCGATGTTGAGGACGACGACGGCCGCACCCAGCACCAGGTACAGCACCGCCATCACCGGCACCACCACCGAGGAGACGGCCGCGACCCGGCGCACCCCGCCGAAGACCACGGCACCGAGCAGCAGCACCAGCACCAGCCCGATGCCCGCCTCGGGGATCCCGTCGCCCAGCGAGCCGCGCGCCACCGAGGCGATGGTGTTGGACTGCACGGCGTTGAAGACGAAGCCGAAGGTCAGCGTGATGACGACGGCGAAGACCAGCCCGGCCCAGCGCTTCCCCAGGCCGTGCTGCATGTAGTACGCGGGGCCGCCGCGGTAGGTGCCGGCCGCGTTCCCCGACTCCTTCTTGTTGCGCACCTTGTACAGCTGCGCCAGCGAGGACTCGACGAACGCCGAGGCCGCGCCCAGCAGGGCCATGACCCACATCCAGAAGACCGCGCCGGCGCCGCCCGCCGTGATGGCCGTCGCGACACCGGCGATGTTGCCGGTGCCGACCCGCGCGGCGGCGGAGATCGTGAACGCCTTGAACGAGGAGACCTGCTTGCTGCCGTCGGGCCCGGTCTGCGCCTTGTCCCGCAGTACCCGGAACATCTCGGGCAGCAGGCGTATCTGCACGGCCCGGGACCGGAAGGTGAAGAACAACGCTGCGCCCACGACCAGGGGTATGAGGTAGTAGGCCCAGAAGACGTCGTTGACGTCCAGGATGAAAGAGTTCAGCGAATCCAACGGGCGTCCTCGGGATCGGCCCGGTCGCGACGTGTCGGGCACTCTCCGTCGACAGCCCGCGCCTACCGGGAGAAAGGCAAGAAAATCTCCCGTAGGGTACTCGCCCTCCCCGCCGTCGCGCACCACCCCTGCGCACGCCCTTCACCAGCCGGTTTCGCGCCCCCGCCGCACGGCTCCCCCGGCGGGGACGGCCCTGACAGCCCGGACACCTCGAACGGCCCGGACACCCCGGACGCCCCGGACGCCCCGGCGGGCCCGGGCCCGGACAGACGGGCGCCCCGGCAGCCTCAGCAGCCTCAGCAGCGCCGAGACGCCGAGCCGCCGGGACGCGCCTCCTCCACCAGCCCGGTCGCGCACTCGCGCGCCCCGCGCACCCGCGCACTCGGGGAGCCGCAGCCGGGCAGCCGGGCAGCCGGGCAGCCGGGAAACCAGGCCGCCAGGCAGTCCCCGGGGGGCCGCTCAGTACCCGCCGTCACCCTCCCCCGGGTCGGGAGACCCGTCCTTCCGCTCGTGCAGCACCGCCTTGCCCTTCGCGTCGACGACGTACCACTTGGCACCGAACTGATCGACGCCCTGCCCGTTGGTCTGCCCCGGCTTCCGGTCCTCCTCGAACCGGTACAGCGGATGACCGTGGTAAGTGACCTGCTTCTCGCCCTTGTCCCGCTTCACCGTCTTCAGCTCGGACTTCATGACGCCCTTGCCCGCCCGCGCCTTGTTCTTCACCGTCATCGGAGGCCACGCCGTGGCGCAGTCGTCCTTGCAGTCGCTCTTGTTCCTCTTGTCCTTCTCGAAGAGGTAGAGCGTCCGCCCCTTCCCGTCCACCAGGATCTTTCCGTACTTGCTCTTCTTCAGCTTCACCGTCTCCCCCGCTTTCATGGACCCCGCCTTCGCGGAGACGGCTTTCGCGGACGCGGCTTTCGCGGACACCCCGGCGTCGGCCTCGACCGACGGCGGGGAATGCGGAGTTGCGGAAGCGAGTACCGGCGCGGCAGCGGACCCGGTCAACAGGACGGCGGTGGCCAGCGGAACCGAAACTCTCCTGAACGTACCCATGGAAATCCTTTCGCTGGAATTCCTCCGGCCAGGCCACAGCGGACCCGCACACCGGTATCCCCGACGGACGCCCCACCCCGGTAATCCCAGTAAAACGGCTCCACACCGCCCCGCAACCGCAGCCCGACAGCGCGCACCCGCCGTCACCGGCGTTCCCACGACGGTGACGGCCGCCTCGTGGACCGGCGGGGGGG
>NZ_BJMM01000008.1 GCF_006539165.1 Streptomyces cacaoi
ATGGATGCTGTTGCAACGGCGATGTCTGAAATGGAATCTGTAGCGCCTAACTGCATGAGGGCCCATCGGTAGTCGCGGCTTTCTGTGGGTGACGCGATGCAGTAGACGGATACGGCCACCGGGCGCGACACGGCGCAGCCGACGCATGTCACACAGGGGTTGCCCTTGAATGTGCGAAAGGCACACAGCCGGACTCAGCAGGTCGCGAGAGCGCGCGGACCGAGGCGTCTCAAGCCAGGGGGTGATCCTGCGAAGTCCTCAGCCCGGCCCGTCCAGGTCCGTCAGCTGTTCGGCCCTGGTGGCCAAATGAGCTGCCAGACGGTCGATCGGGTCGGTGAGGTCGATGCCGAGGATCGACTTGATCCGACCGACGCGCTGGACGATCGTGTTGCGATGCACGCCCAGCACGGCGGCCGTGCCGGTCGCTGACGATTCATAGTCGAGGTAACAGGCGAGGGTACGTACGAGTTGGCCGGACGGGTCGGCATCGTACAGAGGCTGAAGCACCGACATCGTGATATCGCGGGCCGGCTGGTAGGAGTACCAGGCAAAGAGCACTCGGCTGAAGCCCACCCGGTCGGTTCGTTCAACGGCTGCCATGGTCTCCCTCGACGCAGCCAACAGTCCAGAACTCCGCGCCTCCCGGAGCGACTTCGCCAGGCCTTCAGGGCCTTGCGCCGGTGTACCGATCCCGGCGCAGAGGCGAATGCCGTCGTTGTCACTCTCGACGGCAAGGAGCCCTGCTCGCACCTTGCCCGCCAGAGTCTTCACTTCAGCAGTGTCCAGAGCGACCTCGTCGGTCAGCCAGCACACCCAACCGTCGGGACGGTCGACGACCGACACCTCCAGACCCGCGTCCGCCAGGGCCGCTTCCAAGTCGCGCCCGGTACCGGATGGCAGATCTGCCGGATCGCCGGCTGAGAGCGAAACATGAACACCCGTGTGCCAACCGAAGAGTGGCCAACCGAGAAGAACCGCTCGCTCGGCAGCCCGACGCGAGATCGACTCCGGATGTTCGAGGATCTCCGAGAGGAGCATGGCCCGGTTTCGGCTCTCCAGCTCGTTCGCCAGCGATCCAGCTGTCAAGTCAGCGGTGAACGCCCACGCCCCGATGGAGAGCGCCTGGCGAACCGATTTCCGCAGCAGACCAGCACTTGTGGGGGCGTAGACACCGAACCACAGCTCCGCGCGCGCTCGTGGCGGCACCACCACTGGATGGAGCGCGAGGTAGCCGTTCGTGAGATCGATGGTCCGGGCAGCTGGATGAGACGCTGAGAGGCCGCTCACGATGGTGTCTGGGAGAGCCGGAGCGGGATTCTCGTCGGATCGGAGGTCGAAGAACAGGTCATCACCCTCGACCACACGTCCCGAGCTGTCGAGGAGTCCTACGTGCGCGGCCAGGACGTCACGAAGCACCCCGAGCACGACCGGCGCGGAGCCGCCCTTGCGTTCGAGCTCGTCGAGGACACGGGCGACAAGATCGGACCCGACCACCTCGGGTGCGCGCACGTTCGCGTCCATGGCTTGAACAACGGCGCTTTGGTCGATCCTCTCGGCCGTGATGACGGCCAGCCCGTGCCGATCCGCCAGTCTCGTCGTCGAGAGCGCGACACCGTGGAGAGGCGTCTCCGTGATGATGCCGGCAGCGGATGCGGCAACAGCGAATCGGACCGCAAGATCGGCTGTGGGACCGTCGAGAGGCAGCTGCTCGCGCGTGAACACGATCAAGCTGCCCGCCGGCGCCGATCCCAGAGCGGATACCGACTCGCCCGGCCGTACCCCGGTCACCTGCGCATCCAGCCCATTGGCACCGGCCACCACGGTGTACGGGTCAAGACGGCCCAGTGCGAGGAGCTGGCTCAGTACGACAGACACTACTCACCCTTCGCCCACTACTCACCCTTCGCCGCCACGTCCGGTCTGGTCGAGGGCCTCCGGCGCCAGGTCGCCGGAGGTTCTCCTCGGATTCGGAGCGCTGCCACGACCTCGATCTCGACCAGGGCCCCATGATCAGATCCGCCCCGACAGTCGCACGCGCCGGATGGGGTTCCGGCATCACCTCGCTGTAGAGGTCGTTGTCGAACCGAGCGTGTGAGCGGTATCTGGCCTGGTCAGGCATGAACCGGCCGTTCTGCCGGCAGGGACGATACAACACGTCATCGAGCCGGGAGGATGCGATGCCGTCGCTGACCGCACTGCTGGAAAACCGCGAGCAGACCGCCCGCAAGGGGTGGAGAAGCTGCGCGAGCAACTCGATGACCCGCGCGAGCAGCTGTCGGAGGCGGAACGGGCCTGGCAGCACCTACAGATCACCCGCCAGACCGTCCACGAGATCCTCACCGAACCCGAACCCGAACCCGGGGCCGGGGCCGAGCGGTCGCCCGCCGTTGCCGCAGCTCCGCCCCGATCAATCGTCCCGCTCTGGAGACCGGGCGCCGATCCGACCGGGCTCGTCCTCGACGACCAGCGCATCATGGCCGTCTTAGCCGACCACCACCGAATCGGCGGCGAGGGGCTGACCTGCCGACAGATCGCCGAGGCCATGGGCATCGAGCTGACCCCGGCCAAGATCGAAGGCGTGGTCCGCTCCCGGACCGAGCGCCTGGCCGCGCGCGGCCGGCTGGCCCGCACCGCCACGGACGCGTTCATCCTGGCGGGCCAGCCGGCGGATCATCAGCAAGGTCATCGACCAGCGGATCATCGCCGCGACGGATGCGGTGAGCCGTTCGTAGTCGCGGGCCAGGCGGCGGGTGCGCATCAGCCAGGCGAAGGTGCGCTCGACCACCCACCGCCGCGGCAGCGGCACGAAGGCGCCGTGCTGCCCGGCCGGCCGGGAGACCACGACGAGGCCCACGTGCAGGACCTGCGCGGCGTAGTCGACCAGGTCGGCGGGAAAGGCGCCGTCGGCGAAGATTGCTTCAAGGCCGGGGGCGCTCGATGGCGCGGTCGAGCAGGGTGTGGCCGATGCGGTGGTCGACCGCGTTCGCGGCGGTGATGGCGACCGCCAGCAGCAGGCCGAGGGTGTCGACCACGGTGTGCCGTTTGCGGCCCGGCACCTTCTTCGCGCCGTCGAATCCGCTGGTGGCCCTTGGGATGGTGGGCGCGGCGCGTACCGATTGGGCGTCGATGGAGCCGGCGGTCGGCTCGGCCGGCCGCTTCGCGGACTTTGCCGCGCAGCCGGTCGTGCAGCTCGGCGCTCAGGTCCTGGTCGCGTCAGCGGCGAAAGAAGGCGTAGACGGCCGTCCAGGGCGTTCTGTGGAATCAGATCTGTCAACTTCCTGCTGGTTTGCCCTGTTTGACGTCGACGATCGGCAGCAGGGTCGCGGTGGCGGGAACGCCGACCTGACGTGGAGTGAGCCCTGCTGGCGTGGGGACGCCGGTGAGTCGCTCCAGTAGCTGGTCGAGGGCTGCCTGGCGGTCGTCGACGGCAGCGCGTTCGTCGTCGGTCAGGGGATAGCGGCGAGCATCTTCTGCAGGTTCTCGGGACGAGGGGAGCTGTCCGCCTCCCCGCCGAAGGTGGAACGTGTTGTCTCGTTGTCGGGGACATCCAGACGGAACCCGGCGACCGCGGCGACTCTCATCCCGCGCCAGAAGGCCGACTTCACGGTGGGCGGGGCGATCGCTCCCGCCACACGCCGGAAGACACCCTTCCAACGGCGCGGCCCCGAGCTGCTGCCGGGCCCGGGTGAACGACGACTTGTTGGGGACCGCCCGGTCCATCCCGCCCAGGCTCCCGACCAGGTTCTCCGCGACGTCGTCGTAGGAGTCCTGCTGGAACAGCGCCAGAGCCAGCACGAAATGCGGACACCTCGGCAACCTGCAGCTCCGGATGGGAGGCGGCGTTGCAGGCCGGCCTCAGCCGGTGCAGTTTCAGCTGCTCGGCTCCGCAGTCCTGCAAGGTACGCGCCAGCGGCGCACTTCATCAATGTTCTGTGCGGTGACCGTCATGGTCGCGCCCGTGCGGACGCCGAGTTCCCGGGCGCCGCACAGTGTGCTAAGCACGCTGGTAGCTCCGCACAATCGTGGAGTCCACCGAGACAGCCCGGTTGAGGTCTTCATCCGCGTCGAACTGGGCCACCAGGGCGGCGAACACCCGCTCCCACGTGCCGTCGACGGTCCACATCCCCAGCCGGTTGTAGGCGCCCCGCCAGTTGCCGTACTTCTCCGGCAGGTGCACCCACTGGGTACCGCTCTGGAACTTGAAGGCGACCGCGCCGATCACCTCACGGTGGTCGCGCCAGCGGCCCCCCGCTTGGGCGGCCGGTCCGGTAACAACGGCTCGTTCCGCGCCCACTGCGCAGCAGTCAACGGCACGCCCGGACCAACGACTGACTGGTCCAAACGAAACCGTCCAGGTGTGTTGTCCGGACGGGTTGGTGATGCGGCTTGCTGGGGTGTGGCCACTGATTGCGGTGGGGGGCGGTGGTAGTTGTACGAGTTCAGCCGGGCGGGGAAGGCGGCATGGTGTTGTGCGTCTGAGGTGCAGGGCCGGTGGTAGGCCCACTCTTCCAGCACGGTGCGTGGCGTCCGTTGGGGCGGATGCGTACCGCGCCCTCCACGCCGGCAGGGCCCGGACTTGGCGTCCGCCATTGCGTCAGCCCTCCTCGCCCAGCAGCTCCTCGACCTCGTCGATGTGGGCCTGCAGCACTTCTGCGAGTGCGTCCGCGTCGCCATCGGCCGGCAGCGGCCACTGGCCGTCGATGCCGTTGCCGAGGGCGAATTCGGTGGTGAACTGGACCAGATCGGGAGTCGGAACGTAGATGTCGCGGAGCCAAGCGGCGAAACATGCGCCCTCGCGTGTGGTCGCTTTCTCCACGGTCACCGATGCGATGTTCTCGAAAGGGGAAGTCACCAGGCCCTCGATCCACTCGCCGGGGTCCAGCTCGATCTCGAAGGCGAAGGTTTCCGCCCCGCGCGGACCGGTTCGGCCCTCGTCCTGCAGCCAGGCCCCGGGAAACCCGTTCTGCAGCCGCTGGGTGAAGTCGTCCATGCGGAAGTTCCATGCTCCCGCGTCATCTTCGGGCGGCACAAAGATGAAGTTCACCCGACGCGCCGGCGGGGTGTACATCGGCCTGATCTCCCTCACTGTACGTAGCGTGCGTCGCCCTTGACGCCGGTCATGGCCAGCATGCTCTGCCAATAGGCCGCGGATCCCTTGTCATTGGTGACGATCTCCAGCCCCTGGACCTGCTTGTTCGGCGGGTAGTCCATCGCGGCTTGGTAACGCCTCAGCTCCCTCTCATCGCCCCCGTACATACCGTCTACCCTGGGGCTGAACTTGATCTTCCCGCTCTTGTCGTACTTGGGTTCGGTCGCCAGGGTCTCCTTCACCGCATCCAGGGAGCGGAACGTCTTTGGATTCTCGCAGTTGGGGTTCCGCACATGCTTGGCCTCCACAAGGTAGCCGTCCGAGGGCCGCATCCCGTCGACGGCCAGCCCCTTACCACTACGGCCCTTGGCCTCGGGCGGCAACGCGAGGTCGCGTTCGGGATATCCCGCTATCTTCAACTGATAGGCGTTGTCCGGCGACGAGACTCCTCCTCCGCCTGCAAAACCGCCCGCCGGGAGACTGTCACGCCAAGAGCGGAACTGCTTCTGTTCGGCGATGCTCAGTAAAGTGTGTCCGGAGTTCGGGTCGGGCGGGATCGGGTCCCTGGCGGCTATGTTCGGGTCGGCACCACCCCCGGTGGGTGCAAGCCCGGGGGCGGGGCCGTTGAAGCTTGCGGGAACCATGGGCGGCCCGCTCGGGGCGGGGGCGGGAGCCAGCGGGGGGAGCACGGGCGGGTTCCACAGCCGGTCCGTTTCCGTTGGTGGGGCCGGCAGCCGGATGCGGGCCTGTGAGCTGTCCAGGGCGTGCGCGACAGAGCCCAAAGCATGGATATGGGGGTCCCCGGTGACGGCCGCGTTGAGGCCACCGTCGTATCCATTGCCGCCGAACATCGGAGCGTTGAAGGGGTTGTCCGAAGCGAAGATGTCTGCCTTGTGGCGTACGATCGCACGTTTCGCGTCCTCGACGTGGTCAGCGTAACGATCACAGGCCTTGGCTATCTGCAAGCAGGCCGCGACAAGGTTCGCCACCAGTGTCTCGTCCGACTGGGCTTTGGGCGGCGGATCGTCGAAGCCCACGCAGCGCTTGAAGTATCGGTCGAAGGCGTCGGCAGCCTCACCCCCGTGAGCCTTTTTCGCCGTCGAGGCGTATGCCTGGGCGCTGCCGAGCACCCGTTCCATGAGGTGACCCGCCTTGCGCCACACCCCAGCGGCTTCCCGGGCCTTGTCCTCGTCCCCGCGGTAGCGGTCACCGCCGCGGGGAAAGTACTTGATCAGTGCTGAGGTGTCGCCCTTCACTTCAGGCAGCTCCTGGCCGAGGTTGAGGAACGCCTCCTCACAACCGTCGCTGGGATCGGCCATTCCCGCGGTCAAGTCCACCTGCTGGCCGGTGATCTGCGCGACAACGTCACTCTCGTTGGACATGAATTCTCGGGCCGTGCGCATGAGTCCGGAGCCGCAGTGCCCCAGGAGATAGGCACTGAACCCGACTTGATCCAGTGTCGTGGTCGACGCCGACTTGTAGACCTTGGCGAACGCCTCACCGGCGTCGTCGTCTCCAGCCATCCCACCCTGGATGCGCCCCAACTCGTGGGAGAGGGCGATAGCGGTGTCCCGCGCGCCCTTCATCACTCCCGTCATCCCCACCGAGCCCTTGATCATCTGCGATGCGGTCAGCCGCAACCCACGGCTCAAGCCCCCCACCAGCACACCCCTCCCTTGGGTATCACGACCTTACCCACTGCAGGACGAGCGATTCCATGCCGTCAAGCACGTTCTGAGCCAGCGAATCAGGCTCAGACTCACACCGCGGGTGGTGCGGCCACGGTGGACTGGCCAGGCCAAGAAGAAGGCGAACCGGACGACTCCGTCCGGACACAGACCACCACCCCACGCCGACCCGATCACCATCACCGGCATCACCGTGATGTGCCCGAAGTGCGGCGCCCGCCGCGACTGGCCGGTCATCTGCGACCGCCGCAACCAGATCTACCTCCGCTGCCGCTGCGCCCCCGAATGGCACGGACCGGAAGTGTCCCGGAGCTGCCAGGGAGGGTCGGGGGTGAGGAGACCCACAAGTCAAGTACCCCTTCTTATTGGTGAATAAGAGGAACAGCGGACCGCGGACCTAGTATTCGCCGACGATCATCTGGTTCTAGCAGCAGCCGGTGGAGGCAGAGACGGTGTTGTCGCCCGCCTCCCGGATGACTGCGTCGAGGCTCGGGGACTTCTGCCCACCTTCGCCTGCCATCGCTTCCAAGTCGGACCGGCCAGTGAGAGCGCAGCCACGCCGCCGCCACAACGAGAACGCCGGCGTCGGCGGGTGGGGCTGGTCTCGATGCCTTGACCGGCCTCGGTGCCACCGGCACCGACGACACGGACGGAGCCGCCGACGTCATGGTCACCATCTGATCGAAGCTTCGCGATACCGCGCTCACCAGCTGCGTCAGGCCGAAGTGCGCGTGACGAGGGCGGGCAGTGTGCCGTCCACGATGTCCGTCTTCGGCAGGCTGAGACCGAAGTGGTTCCCGATCACACGCAGCAGACCTCGCACCTGGTCCTGCGGCTCGTCTTCGGCCTCCTCGACTCGTTCCATCGCTTCGACGAGGTCGTCCTCCCCTCTGGCGAGTCGTTCGGCGCCCAACAGCGAGGAGTTGATGACGACCTGTCCGTTGCGGTGGTAGCGGAACTGGGCAGGGGGTGGTCCGGCTGCGGGTCGAAGACCAGCACCTCCGCATCCTTCGATACCTCCGGGTCCAGGAGGCAGCCTCCGGAAGCATCTGGACCGGTTCGTGGTCGCTCATGCGCTCGACCAGTGCCTGGGGAATCAGCCCACGGGCACACGTGACGTAGAAGTCGGGCCCTCCGCGCTGCCAGGCGTCCTGTATCCACTCGATTCCGTCACTCATGATCACAGCTCTCTGTTCGTTGAGCACCGGCAGCGGTGCGCTTGAGCATGTCCTTGCCGACTGGGACGTCATCGCACCAGTCGACGATTCCGGGAGTGGCCTCGATCTGCTTGTCGAGCTTGGCCTTCTGCTCGGCGGACAGGTCGTTGGGGCTGCCGGCCTTGAGGCAGACTGTCTTGTTGCCGTGGTCAGGGCAGCTCTTTTCCGGCTTGCCGTCGGAGGTCCCGGAGCTGGACTTCACCGGTTCGTTGCGCCGTCCGTCCTGCGGCTTTTGGTAGGCGTCCAGATCCACTGCCGGAGCACCTTTGTCGGGCTCTGGCAGCTGGATGTCCACCGCCATTTTCCGGGTCGTGAACGCCGCCCAGGATGACCAGTCGGTCTCCTACAGGCTGCCGTCGTAGGCAGAGGTGCGGAAGGTGTAGGTCTGGCCGGGCTTGAGGTTGCCGTAAGGGACGGTGACCTGAGCTGTCTTACCGGAGGCCACATAGTCGGATACGACGACGCCGTGTTCCTCGTTGACCGTCCCGCCGTTCGGAACGGATGGGCCCTTGAGCATGACCTGCTTGTCCGGTGTGCCATCGGCCTTGGTGGTCCACACCTGGAAAGTCAGCGTGGACTTGTCGCCGTCGGCGTCGGTGACGGTGTTTTGCAAGGTAGCCGCCGGGGTGCGGTCGACCAGCCACGCCTTGCCGGACTTCTCAAACGGCGGCCCGGCGCTGGCGGACGCCTTCCAGCAGTTCACCGGTGAGCTGGGCGGCGGCGTTGCTGATCTGGTTGAGGCTGTACACGGAGTGCTCCTTCCGAACCGCCCTCGACCCGGGCAGCGAAGGTGCATTTCGGCCTGAAGCTGACGTCGGCCCAGCAGCGGGTGCTCCGCGAGCACGGTCTGAGTTGAGCCTTTGCGCAAGGTGCGGTGCGTACGCGGTGCCCACCCACTCGTCGGCACCGTTCGCGCCCGTGTCGGAGTCACCGGGCTCGGCCGTGGCCGCGAGAGGCCGCGGCGGTCGGAGAACCCCGCAGCCCTCAACGGTCGCGCGCGTCGCTCTGCTCGATCGCCGAGCAGATGCGCTCTCCGATGGTCGTCAACTGCCGCTGCTGGGCGGGGGTGAGCGCATCGAAGACGAGGCGGCGTGCGGTGGCGACATGGTCCGGTGCGGTGCGGGCCATCTTCTCCTGTCCCGCGGGGGTCAGTGACGCGTAGCTGTAGCGGCTGTCGTCGGGATCGGGGGTGCGCTCGATCCAGCCCTTGTTCTCCAGACGGCGCAGCAGGTGGGAGACGCGGGAGAGGGAGCTGCCGGCGGTGGCGGCGAGGTCCCTGGGGCGCAGGGCCCCCTCGGGCGCCATGCTCAGGGCGGCCATCACGTGGTACTCGAAGTGGGTCATGCCGGCGTCGCGCTGCATCTGGGTGTCGAGGGCGGCGGGAAGACGGGTGGCCAGGGCGACAAGCGCGAGCCAGGTGCGGGTTTCCTCTTCGTTCAGCCACTTCGGCTCGGTTGCGTCCATGCGCCGATTCTATGTGCGCATCCCAGCGGGCAACACCCGCATCGGGTTGAACGTTCACGCTGTACAGGTTGACGCTTCACGCTGGGCGTGTCTACCTTCAACGTGAACATTCAACGTGTTGTTCGCAGGTTCCTACGCCCTGACCTGCAACTGGAGGCGAACGATGATCGACCGCGATACCTTTGTCGAGCTGATGAGCGGGGTGTGCTCCCCGGTCACCGTCGTGACGACGATGTCCGTCGACGGACGGCCGTACGGCAGCACCGTGTCCAGCTTCATCTCGCTCTCACTCGACCCACCGCTGGCGAGCTTCGCCCTGCACCGCACCTCCGGACTGCTGGCCCGTGCGCGGCCGGGGGACCGGGTGGGAGTGAACATACTCGGCGCTCATCAGCAGCGGTTGGCGTCCACGTTCGCCCGTCGGCGCCCGGGCCGGGACTCGAAGTTCGACGGTGTCACCTGGACCGTCCGCAACGGCCTGCCGCACCTGCCCCGGTCGGCCGGCTGGACGGCCGGCCGGGTCGAACGCCATGTGGACGGCGGCGACCACATCCTGCTCATCGTGAGCGTCGAAGAGGTCGAACCGGCCACCGCCGCCCCGCTGGTCTACGCGCGCCGGACCTTCGCCACGCCCTCCCCGCTCGCCGTCGCGAGCTGACCCCCCCCGAACCGCAGAAACGGAATCAACGGAAACAACGGAACAATGACGAAAACCATCATGGGCGCCCCGCACGATCCCCACGACCCGCCCTCTCCGCGTACGGGCGACACGACGCACGCACCGCGGTTCGTGCGGTCCGACCTCGTCGCGCGTGCTGCCGCACTGCGGCCGCTGCTCGCCGTCAACGCCGACCGTGCCGACCGCGAGCGCGAGGTGCCCGCGGAGAACATCACCGCCCTGGCCGGGGCCGGGCTGCTCTCGTTGACGCGGCCCGCCCGTTACGGAGGTCTCCAGACCGACCTGCGCACCCTGCTGGAGGTCGGCCGCGAGGTCGGCCGCGCCTGCGGGTCGACCGCCTGGGTGACCTCGCTGCTCAACGGCAACGCGTGGTTCGTCGGGCTCTTCCCGGCCCAGGCCCAGGACGACGTCTGGGCGGCCACCCCCGACGCCCTGGTCGCCGGCGTCGTGACCCCCTCGGGCACCGCGAGCCCGGTCGACGGCGGGTACCGGGTGAGCGGGCGATGGGCTCCCGCCTCCGGGTGCGCCCACGCCGACTGGGCGGTCCTCGGGGTGAAGCGGCCGGACGCCGGGGACACACCGGACGCCGTCGGCATCGTCCTCGTACCGATGTCGGAACTGACCGTCGAGGACACCTGGTTCGTGGCGGGTATGCGCGGAACCGCGTCCAACACCCTCGTCGGCGACGACCTGTTCGTACCCGCGCACCGCTTCCACTCCGTCCCCCGCGCCGTCGAGAGCCGCTACGCCACCCCCTTCACCGACGAGGCGCTCTACCGGGCACCCTTCGTATCGGTCGCCGCGCTGGTACTGACCGGGCCCCCACTCGGCCTGGCCGCGGCGGCCGTCGACCTCCTGCTGGAGAAGGCCCCACAGCGAGCGCTGACCATGACCGGCTACACCACGCAGGCCGAGGCGCCCACCGTCCAACTCGCCGCAGCGCGGGCGGCATCGCTCGCCGACTCCGCCACGCTGCACGCCTACCGCGCGGCCGACGACCTCGACGAGGCCGCACGGACCGGGGTGTCCCCCGGCTACGACGCCCGCGCACGGATCCGTATGGACGGGGGAGTGGCGGCGGTCCACGCGCGCGAAGCGGTCCGCGTCGTGTGCTCGGCCCAGGGGGCGTCGAGCTTCAGCGAGTCCAACCCGCTACAGCGCATCTGGCGCGACATCGAGACCGCGAGCCGCCACGCCGTCCTCAACCCCGAGGTGGCCGCCGAGATCTACGGCAAGTCGCTCTTCGGCATCCGGGGCACGGTGACGGCGATGGTGTAGGACGCCCTCCGCCCAGCTCACCCATCCATCCATCCACCCACCGCACCGCCGCATCCCTCCGCGATGCCGGCGACGACATCAACACACCTTGGAGAACACTGTCATGACTGTCACGAGTGCCATGAAAGCCATACGTTTCCACGAGTTCGGCGGCAGCGAGGTCCTGCGTTTCGAGGACGTCGACCGTCCGGTCCCCGGCGCCGGGCAGGTGCTGGTGCGGGTGGCGGCCACGTCGTTCAACCCGGTCGACAGCCATATCCGCGCCGGCGCCCTGGGCGAGCTGCTGCCGATCACCTTCCCCTACGTGACCGGCATCGACCTGGCGGGCACGGTCGCCGGATGCGGCCCGGACGTCACAGGGTGGGAACTCGGAGCGCCGGTCGTGGCCATGCTGCCCCTCGACTCGGCCGGCGGCGCCGCCGAGTACGTCCTCGTTCCGGCCGGGTCCCTGGCCCCGGCGCCCCGGACGATCGACCTCGTCGACGCGGCGGCGCTGCCGCTGACCGGCCTCGCGGCCTGGCAGACGCTGTTCGAGCTGGCCGAGCTGAAGCCCGGCCAGACCGTCCTGGTCAACGGGGCGGGAGGCGCGGTCGGCGGCCTCGTGGTGCAGCTCGCCGTCGACGCGGGCGCGCACGTCACCGCGGTGGACGTGCCACGCCACGCCGACCGCCTCCGGGAGTACGGCGCTGACCGGGTCGTCGGCCCCCTCGACCTCGACACGGGTCCGGCCGCCGTGGGGGGTCCGTTCCAGGTCGTGGTCAACCATGTACGCCTCTCCCCGGACGGGCTGGCGCGTCTGACGCAGTACGCCGCCGACGGCGGAGCCGTCGCCAGCAGCGCCGGGCCGGTCCCCGAGGACCCCGCCCGGGGAGTACGCAGCGCCGGCCTGTGGGTGCGCAGCGACGGAGCCCAACTGACCGAACTGGCCGCCAAGGTGGACGCGGGCACGCTCCGGCTCCATGTCGCCGCCCGCCGCCCCATGGCCGACCTGCCCGCCCTGCACGAGGAGTCCGATGCCGGACGACTCGTCGGTAAGACGGTCGTCAGCGTGCCCTGAGCACCTCTGGCCCCGTCCCCACCACGGTCAGGGTGACCGTCGGCAGCCGTGCGGTCGTTACGGACCAGTTCGGCGAGGGGCGAGGGACGGCTGTGCGGGGGCCGGGCGATGTGGGTGAGGCCGGGCGAGCGAGCGACGGGGACCTGATCCGCCGGCAGCACGACCGCTTCGGGAAGCACACCCCCGCCCCGCGCCTGGGCGCCGCCGAGGCCGAGCAGGTCCTGCGCGGCTTCCTCCCGCAGCGGGGCCCAGGCACCCGACGTACCGGGCGATCGAGGAACTCGGGCGGGCGGTCCGTGCGGCGTTCATCTGCGACCACCTCGCCGACGCGGACCTGCGCCGCGGGATCAACGGCGGGCTCCAGGTCGTGGAGCGTCGTCGGCGGCGCCGCCCAGGCGGGAGAGGTCGATGGACAGCATCGGCGCGTTCGGGGCGAAGGCGACGGTCGATTCGGCGTCGAACATGCCGGCCAGGTCATGCCGGCCAGGTCTTCATGGGCCAGTCGGCGCCGCTGTGGCCGGGCGTCAGCCGCCCACGGCGGTCGACCGGACGGCCGCCGCTGCCCGCTTGCGCCGCCTGCGCAGCAGCACGACGACGAGTGCGAAGACCTGGAGCACGAGGTCCAGGCCCGGCAGGTCGGCGGTCGCCTCCGAGCGGACGTGGCCGGTGCGGCGGATCGTGCCGGCGGGCTCGCCGTCGCCGCCGAGCATGGTGTACTCCCGGTCTGCCGGCGCGGTCCGCCGGAACGGGATGACCCGCCCGGAACACGTGATGTGCCAGCTTCGGCGCACCCGGTCCGTGGTCGCGAGGACGGTCCCGTCGGCGTCGAGCAGTTCGTGGACACCACTGAAGCGGTGCACGCGGACGCGGTAGCCGACCCCGTGCAGGGTGAACCGCGCACCGGTGCCGCCTCGGCGCAAGGAGAACGCCGTCAGCGCCCGGCCGTCCTCGGTGAACTCGTACTGCTGGCTCGGCAGATGGACCCTCTTCGCGTGCAACATGGCTTCATCCCAGCATCGCCCCGCCGACCGGACCCATGCCATCTGTCATGCCTGACGGGCGACAGAACGGACGGGGGCGCCGGTCACGGGTGGGCCATGCTTGCCCGCATGCCCCCTGTCTCCCCGACCGCTCCCTGTCCGCCCCTACAGCAGCCGGGCCGTAACATGAGCGACGTGGGCGCACGCGATCCGGACGAGTTCTCCGCCGACCAGTGGCCGGACTGGAGTTTCTGGAAGAACCAGCCGGGCGGCCCCAGGGGCCGCGTGGCCGTCGCCACGGCCACGGCGCTGGCCTCCCTCACCCTGATCGCGCGGGCCAGGGACATCGCACACGGCACCGCACCTCCCCTGCTCACCTCGCTCACGCTCGGCCTCCTCGCCTGCTACGTCGTCGGCTGCGTGCTGGCGCCCTGGTACGGGCCGGTGGCGCTGCACCGGGGCCGCGTCGCCGTCGTGGCCGTGATGTTCCTCCTCGGGGCGGCACCGGCCGTGCTTCTCGCGTCGCCGTCCTACCTGACGGATCTGACCTTCGCCCTCTCGATCGGACTCATGCTGCTGCCGCTGCGCCACGCGCTGCTGCTCGGCCTCGCCACGGTGCTGGGACAGATCGTCTGGATGCGTCTCGCGCGGGGCGAGGTGGCCTGGGCGCAGGTGGCCGTCCTCGTCGGTGTCACCGCGGCACTCGGCACCGTGTTCGCGCTCAGCTTCACGGTCGGCCATCTGCGGGCCGCGCGCGAGCAGATCAAGAGGCTGGCCGTGAACCAGGAACGGGAACGGGTCGCCCGGGACATGCACGACGTCCTCGGCCACAGCCTCTCCACCATGACCGTCAAACTGGGTCTGACGCGGCGCATCCTGGAGTCCTCGAGAGATGTGGCCCTCGCCGTCGGCCAGGTCACCGAGCTGGAGAACATGGCGCGCACGGCGCTGTCCGATGTGCGGGCCACCATCTCGGACTACCGCACTCTGTCCCTGGACAGCGAGCTCGCCGGCGCCCGGGTGGCGCTGCGGGCCGGCGGCATCCGGGCCGATCTGCCCGCCGCGACCGACGCTGTGCGCGCCGACCTGCGCGAGGTGTTCGGCTACGTCGTGCGGGAGGCGGTCACCAACGTGCTGCGGCACTCCGACGCCGAACTGTGCACGGTCCGCCTCGGGCCCGACTGGGTCGAGGTCACCGACAACGGCAGCTCCACCGGCGTGGCGAGCGCCGGGAACGGACTCACCGGCCTCGCCGAACGGCTGGCCGCCGTGTCGGGCACCCTCGAACACAGGTCTGTCCCCGGCGGCGGGTTCCGGGTCCTCGCCCGCGGGCCGGCCCCGGCGACCGACCTCGCACCGCCACAGGAAGCCGGGTCGGCATGATCCGCGTCCTGCTGGCCGACGACCAGGCACTCGTACGCGGCGCCCTCGCGGCCGTGCTCCGGCTCGAACCCGACATCGACGTGGTTGCCGAGGTCGGCACCGGCACCGAGGTGCCGGCCGCCGCGCAGCGGACCGCGCCCGACATCGCGCTGCTCGACGTGCAGATGCCCGGCCGGGACGGCTTGGCCGTCGCCGCCGACCTACAGCGGGCGCTGCCGGGCTGCCGCACCATCATCTGCACGACCTTCAGCCGGCCCGGCTACCTCGTGCGGGCGATGTCCGCGGGCGCGGCCGGGTACGTCGTGAAGGACTCCCCGCCGGAACAACTGGTCGACGCGATCCGCCGCGTCCACGCCGGCCTGCGGTTCGTGGATCCGGCCCTCGCCGCGGAAGCGCTGGCCGGCGGTGCGAGTCCGCTGACCGAGCGCGAGGCGGACGTGCTGCGCGCCACCGCGGAGGGCGGCACCGTGGCCGACATCGCCAGGGCGCTCCAGCTGTCCCCGGGCACCGTGCGCAACCACCTGTCGTCGGCGATCGGCAAGACGCAGGCCCGCACCCGCGCCGAGGCGGCCCGGCTCGCGGAAGCCAACGGCTGGCTGTGACCGTGCCGCCGCCCACCAGGGCCTGCTCCGCGGGACGTACTCCCCGTGGAGACGTGGAGATGCTGCCGACTGTGAAGCTCCGGGTCCGCCCGGATCCTTCCGGATGCGCGGCCGTCACCCGCACCGGCGGTCCCACCGCGGTACCGGCTCCCGGCGGAGCCGGTCCCACCCAGGACGCCTCGAACTCGAAGCCGACGGCGCGCTGTACGGCCGTGGCGCCGGCCGGTCCATGGGGTCCGGGCGCGTGTGTGTGGTGGTGCTCCCCGTCCGGGTGCCCGGTGTCCTTCGGTACCGGTCCCGCCATCGCCCGTGCCGCGTTCGCCTCCGCCGCCCGCTCGAAGCGGTCGGAGGGGTCGCTCACCCGGAGTCCGTCACCGTTGTTCCTGCCCGCGACCGGGCCCTGCCGTTGCTGGACGACATGCGTCAGCTCATGGGCCAGCGTGCGTTTGTCGGCACCTTGCGCGCCGATGACGATGTGCTCTCCCGAGGTGTAGGCACGGGCTCCCAGCTCTGCCGCCGAGCGTCGGGCGGTGGCGTCGCTGTGCACCTGTACCCGGGAGAAGTCCGCGCCGAGCCGGGCTTCCAGCTCGGTGCGCGTGTCGTCGTCGAGGGGGCGGCCCTGCGCCCGGTCCGCCTCAGCCCCGGTCGGCCGTGAGGATCTCGGCCGCTCGCTCGCCGACCACCATCGAAGGTGCCATGGTGTTGGCGACCGTCACATGGGGCAGCACCGAGGCGTCGGCGACGCGGAGGCCCTCGACGCCGTGCACCTTGAGCCGCGCGTCCACCACGGCTCCCTCGTCCTGGCCCATCCGGGACGTACCGCACTGGTGCCAGTAGGTTCCCACGGCGTTCCGTACGAACCTCTCGACCGTGTCCGGCGCGGTGGACGCCGGGGACACCTCCCGCTCGACGAACGGGCGGAGCGCGGCGGAGTTGCCGGTCTCCCGGGCCGTGGCGACGGCGGACAGGGCCGAGCGCACATCGTCGGGGTCGGCGAGGAAGTTCGTCTCGACGCGCACTCCCGCCGTCGGGTCCGTACCCGCCAGGCGGACCCGGCCGCGGCTGCCGCCGCGCGGGCGCATGGCGGGCATCAGGGTGAAGCACCGCTCCGGCGGCGGGTACTGCGCCGCGCTCTCGGGGGAGACGGACGGCGCGGGCGAGACGTACATGACGAACTCCGGTGCGCCGGGGCGTGTCCCGTCCTCCCAGAAGCAGACGGCCTGGCTCCGGGTGGGCACCGGCAGCGGCACGTCCTTCGCCTCCCACATGCAGGGCAGGCGCATGTGGTCGTCGAGGTTGCGGCCGACGCCGGGCAGGTGCTGGACCAACGGGATGCCCAGGTCCCGCAGTTCGTCCGCGTCACCGACCCCGGACCGCATGAGGACGGCCGGGGTGCCGAGCGCACCCAGCGACAGCACCACCTCCTGCGACGCGTGCACGCGCAGCGGCTTGCCGTCGCGCACGATCTCGACGCCGCGGGCCCGGCCCGCGGCGAGCAGGACGCGGGAGACCGTGGTGTGCGGCAGCACCGTGAGGTTCGGCTGCCCCGCGCGGTCGGCGACGTAGCGGCGGAAGGGGGTCTGCCGCACGCCGTCGTGGATGTTCTCGTCCCGCACGGAACAGGCCGAATCGGCCTGCATGAGGGCGCCGTTGGCGCTGTCGAACCGGGGAATGCCGGTGGCCTCGGCGCCGTCGAGGAAGGCGGTGAAGAGCGGGTGCACGTCCTGCGAGGGCCGTATCCGCATCGGCCCGCCGGTGCCCCGGCGCCCGGGGTCGGGCGCGCCCTGCCAGTCCTCGATGGCGCGGTAGTGCTCCGTGACGTGCGCGTAGCCCCACGCGGGATCGCCCGCTGCCTCGGCGTACGAGTCCCAGTCGCTGCGGTGGCCACGGGCCCACACTCCCGCGTTGACGGCGCTGCCCCCGCCCAGCCCGCGGCCGGTGGCACAGGCGAGCCGGCGCCCGTTCAGATGCGGGTTCGGCTCCGTGACGTGGTCCCAGGTGCGCTCGCTGCCGAGGTTGGCGGGCCACAGGTCGGGATCGCGGACCCGCTCGTCCTCGTCGTCGCCGCCGCTCTCGACGAGCAGCACCGTGACGGCGGGATCGGCCGCGAGCCGGCCCGCGAGCACCGAACCGGACGCACCGGCGCCGCAGACGATGTAGTCGAACGTGGCGCCCTGGACCATGTGGTCGGCGAGGGCGAGCCGGTGCGAGCGCCTGGTCGTGGTCGTCCCGGCCTGTTCGGGGCGGTGCGTCATGCTCGGCGTCTCCCTGGGATGTCAGTCGCGGTCGGTGTCCCGGGCCTGTGCGTAACCGAGTTCGAGCAAGGCGGCACGCAGTCGCGCCGCGGCGTCGTCCAGAGCCGACTGGTCCTCCTCCGGCTCGGCCTTGGTGAAGTCGAAGTCGGACATGTCCCAGGCAGGGGCCACGTGTATGTGGAGGTGCGGCACCTCGAAACCCGCGATGACGAGGCCGGCTCGCGGCGCGTCCCAGGCCCGCCGCACCCCTTGCCCAACGGCCTGGGCGACCTCCACGCACCGCGCCAGAAGCGCGCCGTCGGCATCCGTCCACCGGTCGATCTCGCGCCGGGGCACGACGAGAGTGTGGCCGGGCCGCAGGGGCGCGATGCTGAGAAACGCGGTGACCTCGGGGTCCCGCCAGACGAAGCGTCCGGGGAGCTCGCCGGCGATGATGCGGGAGAAGAGAGTGGGCATGGCTGATTTCCTTCCTTGGTCATACGGTGCGCGTGCTCTCCTCGGGAGCGTGCGCCGGGTGCGTACGCGTTCTATCGGTGCCCTTGCTCCGGGTTCCGGTCCTGCTCCGGGTTCCGGTCCTGCTCCGGGTCCCGGTCCTGCTCCGGTTCCTGGGCGAAGTCCGCGGGGCGGAAGGTGAGTTCGTCGCGCGACCACCTGTCGTCCCGCTGGAAGGCTTCGTCGTCGAAGCCGGCGAGGGTGTCGCGAAGCTGGCGGAGATTGCCCTGCTCGAAGTAGAGGGCGCGCAGGGTGTACTCGGATACGGCCAGGGTGTGTCTGCGGTCCTCGTGCGGGATCAGCCCCATCTCCGCGGCGCGGCGGTGCCCCCAGACCACGTCGCGGATGTCCTCGTCCACCCGTCGCAGGCGGGCGTCGAGGAGGGAGAGCAGCTTCGGCAGCGGCGTCCCGCGGCCGAGGAAGACCCGGAGCAGCACAGGGTCCTTGATCGTCACGGTGTCGTCGCCCCCCTCGACGACCCACTGCCGCAGCGCGCTCTCGCCCTCCGGCGTGATGCGGAACACCTGGGCGCGGCGCGATCCGCCCAGCGACACCTCGCTGTCCTGCACCAGGCCCAGGGCCAGCAGCCGCCGTAGTTCGCGGCGGATGTGGCTGACGGCCGGTGCCGAGTAGAAGAAGCGCAGGGCGAAGGCCGTCCGTTGCTTGATCTCGCCCGCCGAGAGCTTCTCGCCGTTGACGGACAGGATCCCGAGGACGGCGTACGCGGTGGCGGTCAACTCCTCGGCTGCCCGGGGCGGTTCGTGCGCGCCGTGCGCGTCTTGCGTGTCGTGCGGCTCGTGCACGTCGTGCCCCTCGTGCAACTCGTGCCCGGTGGCCGCGTCGCCTTCGGCTCCCGTCCGGGGCGTGTCGTTGTGGTCCTGCATGCGCGAAGCATAGGCGGCAGTTGCGCCCTCCGTGCACGAGGAGTCACCATCTCCTTGGACTATTAGTCCCGCCGAGGATGAGCGCACAACCTGGTATGCCTCAATCCTGGATGTGGACGATACCGCGAACCGCAGGGTTTCTGCGCCTTGTTGACCCAGAAGTCGGGGGGAGCGGGTGCGAACGACAGGCACGGCACCCGCTCCCTCTGTAGGACTAGTAGTCTCATGCAGGGTAGTCAATCGCGACGAAGGGCAGCAGAAATGCGGGACACGGGCTCCGAGGACCGGCTGCGTCGGCCGGCGCGCATCCGCTCCGTGCGGGTGGGCGAGCTGCGAGTGAGTTATGTGCCGGACGGGGCGGTCAAGATGGTTCCGCGCAGCCTCTTCCCGACCACGTCGGACGGGACATGGGAGCGGAACGGTCAATACCTCGACGCGTCCGGCTGGTTGACGATCAGCGCCGGCGGCCTGCTGATCGAGCACGGCGAGCGTGCCATGCTGGTCGACGCCGGCTACGGCCCGTTCCCCGAGCCGGTCTCCATGGAGGAACACGGCATGGCGTCGATGTACGGCGGTTCGCTCCTGGAGAGCCTCGCCGCGCTCGGACGCCGTCCGCACGAGATCGAGGCGGTCGCGATCACCCACCTCCACGTCGAGCACCTGGGCTGGGCCGCGCACCCGGAACCGGGCAGCGCCGACCCCGCCTTCGGACACGCGCAGTACCTCGTCTCGGCCAGGGAGTGGGAGGACCGCCGTACGACGTTCGGCGTGACCGAGCAGGTCGCGGACGCCCTCGCGCCGCGCGTGCGTGTCGTCGCGGACGGTGACGAGGTGTTCCCGGGGGTACGCGCCGTCGCGTTGCCCGGCCACACGGCCGGGCAGATGGGGTACGAGGTGACCTCCGGCGACGCCCGCCTGCTCGCGTTCGCCGATGTCCTGCACTCCCCGGTCCAAGTGGCCCACCCGGACTGGGCGATCGTCGGGGAACCGGCGGCCGACGCCTCGGCCGCGCTGCGGCGTCAGGTGCTCGCCCGGCTCGCCGACGAGGACATCGTCGGGTTCGGCATCCACTTCGCCGACGTCCCCTTCGGCAGGGTCCGGCGCGACGGGGACACCTTCGCCTGGGCGCCGCTGGACCAGGAACCGCAGGCCGAGGGTCCGTACGCGCCGTCCGGGAACGCGGCGGACGGCGCGTGACCGCACGGCGCCCCGCCGACTGACGTCGGCCCAGCAGCGTGTTGCTCCGTGAGCACGGTCCGCGCTGAGCCTCTCCGGGCCGGGCCGTACGGCGCGAGCGCGGTGCCCACCACCTGTCGGCACCGCTCGCGCCCGTCCTGTGCCAGGCGGCCGTACGGGTCGGCCGTGACCGTGACCGAGCTGTGTCCCGGTCACCCCGAGACCTCGTGGCGGGCCACGCCGGGTGGGCTCCCGCCGGGGTGATCGCCAGGTCGGCTCGCGCCCGGAGCCGGGTCACCGGCCGTCGGTACCTCTATGCGGCCAGCTTGCGCAGGTGCTCCTCCTTCGCGTTCCGGGGCCGGCGGTCAGGGGACAGGAATGCTGCGCCGATCTCGCGGGCCTGCTTCAGTCCTGCGGTGCGGTTCGGGGCGTTGTGGTCACCCTCGACGTCGAAGATCAGGTGGCTTTCGACGTCGCTGATGCCGCAGTAGGCGAAGACGCCGACGTCGATCTGGGTGCGCATCGCCTCGTCGTACCCGTACTTGTCGTACGTGCGCTTCTTGGACCCGCCGATGCCGATCAGCGCCGTCGGTATGCCGGGGAGCAGCGCGTTGAGAGGCTGCTTCCCGCGATCGTCGACACCGCTGCCGTACTGGTAGGCCCAGCCGCCGGTGAAGACCCGCTCGATCCAGCCCTTCATCATCGCCGGCATGCTCCACCAGTAGACGGGAAAGACGAAGGCCAGCCGGTCCGCCGCCTCGACCCGACGATGCATCTCGCCGATTCCCGGCGGGATCGGGCCGCCCCAGAAGTGCGCGTGGTCGGCTTCGGTGAAACGGGGATCGAACCCTTCCTGGTGCAGGTCGAGCACGTCGATGGAGTGCCCGGCCTGACGAAACGGATCATGGAAGGCATCCATGACGGCTGCCGGGTACCTGTCGGTGAGCGGGTGGGAGAAGACGGTGAGCAAGTGCATGCGTTTCGGCTCCATCCGGTGGTGGGTGTGGTTCGTGTCGGCCGACGCGCGTGGTCGGAACCGGGATGCGCCGGCGGTCATCGCGCCTGCCGTGTCAGGTTGACGGCTGCGCTCCGAGCGGAAGAGATCGCTCCGGCGCCGAGGTAGGGGGCCGCCGAGGTGGCGCCCTCGAACAGCACCAGCAGTTGCTCGGCGAGTACCTCGTCGGGGCGTCCGGTCTCCTCGGCGATCACGCGGCGAGCCAGCTCCAGCAGGCGCCGGTGATACTCGGCGACGACCGCCGAGACTTCCGGGGTCAGCCCGCCGGTCTCGCCCTGAGCACGCAGGAACAGGCAGCCTCTGGCTCCCTCGGCGGCGACCCAGGTCTCCAGAGCCTCAAACAGCTCCTCGATGCTGTGCACGTCGAACCGCTCGAAGAACCTCGACATCCGCGACTCCAGCACCGCTGCCATCAGCCCGGTCTTGCTGCCGACGTGCTTGTACAGCGTCCGGGTCGACACACTCGCCGCCTCGCACAGCCGGTCCATCCCCGTCCCGGCGAAGCCGTGACGGTCGAAGACCCGCTCAGCGGAGGAGACGATCTCTGCTCGCGTACCAGCCATGCTCCCCAGTGTACAACGTTCGTTTTACATGTGGGGCTGGGAGGGGCGGGGGCTCGGGAGGGTTCTGGGGGCCGGGGGAGTTCCGGCTTGACTCGCACGTGCGGGGGCCACCGCCACGTCGTGCATCTGCGGGGAGGTGTGCACGGGACCAACCCCGCACACGCGGGGACCACCCCTGCGCACGAGGGCGAGAAGACCTGCCCGCGGGACCACCCCTGCATGTGCGGGGACCACTCGGCCGCGCCTTTCACGCTCGCAGAAGAACTGGGACCAACCCCGCATGCGCGGGGACCACCGGCTGACCGCCGACGACGAGGCTAAGCGCCTGGGACCAACCCCGCGTGCGCGGGGAGCACGTGAACCGCGATGTGAACCGGAGCCTTGTGACGGGACCAACCCCGCGTGCGCGGGGAGCACTTGGGGGAGACTCCCAGCTCGGAGGCCATCTGGGGACCAACCCCGCGTGCGCGGGGAGCACACAGCGCTGGTCAGCGGGGCCGATCTACAGGAGGGACCAACCCCGCGTGCGCGGGGAGCACAGGAGCCGACCAGGGGTTTCTTCTCAGCGGTGCACGGATTTTACCCACTTTGCCAAGCTCGGGCTTTTCGGTGATGTCGGGCGAACACGCCCAGCGCGGCTCATCGTTGTCCTCCCGGTTTCCGTCGTGGCCGCCTCGTTCCACCGCTGCCGGACCGGCTCGTAGGCGGTGCTGGGCCATTTTCCTCCAGGGATGCGCGGTGACAAGTGACAGAGGCCGGGCGGGAGTTGACGGTAGCGCTTGGGAGACGTGTGCAGGGGAGGGTCGGGCGTCAGACGATGTCGAGCAGGACCTTTCCTGTGACGCCCTGTTCGAGTGTTGTGTGGGCGTCGGCGGTGCGTTCCAGGGGGAAGCGGTGCAAGGGCAGTCCGGCGTCCTCGCCCACGCGCAGGGCGCCCGCGTCCACGGCTGCCGTGACGTCGGTGAGCGCCTGTTGCTTCGCCGCGGGCGGCACGGTGTAGACGAAGACGCTCTGCCAGCGCAGATTCGCCGAGAGTGAGGAGAGGACGGGGACGGACAGTTCCTCGGTCTCGCCGCCCGAGTAGTAGGCGATGACGGCCCCTTGGGCGGCCACCGCGAGGTCGAGCGCGGTGTTGGCGCCGGGTGCGACCTCCACGACGATGTCGACTCCCGATGGCGCGAACGAGAGGATCTCGGTCGCCGCGTCCTGCGTGCGGTAGTCGACCACCCGATGTGCGCCGGCCGCGTGTGCCAGTGCGGCCTTCGCGGGGCTGCTGACCGTGGTGATCACGCGCGCACCGGCCCAGCGGGCGAGCTGCACCGCGGCGTTGCCGACCGCGCCCGCGCCGCCCGCCACCAGCACGGTCGTGCCGTGCAGAGCGCCGGATGCGAGGCGTCCCGGGCCGGACTCGTGGACGGTCAGCGCGCGGTGTGCCGTCAGCGCGGGGATACCGAGGGCGGCGCCGAGTTCGAACGGGGCGTGGTCGGGCAGGGCGACGGCATGCGCGTCGGGGACGAGCGTGTACTCCTGGGCCGTTCCCCAGGGCCGCTGCCACGCGGCTTCCCAGATCCACACCCGCTGTCCGACGCGCGCCGGATCGACCTGCGGCCCGACGGCGTCGATCACGCCGGCACCGTCCTGGTGGGGCACCTGTTCGTGGACGCCGGGCGGCAGTGCGCGTCGGCGGCTGCGCCAGTCGGTGGGGTTGAGGCCCGAGACGTGCACCCGGACGCGTACCTCGCCGGGGCCGGGCTCGGGGAGCGGTCGCTCGACGAACCGGAGCACTTCGGGGCCGCCGGGAGCTGTCCGGATGACGGATTTCATCTCTCACCTGTCCTTCGCCCGCCCGTGAGGGGCCGTGCCCGGGGCGTGCTGTGCTTCCCGGAGCGGGTGCTCCCGGGGGTGGTGTGGCATGGGCGTCACTGACAACCCGCGTGTGTGGGGGTGTATTCCGAAGGTTCCGGCAGGTTCCGGCTGGTCGGGACCCGGTCGGGGCCGTGTCGGGGCGGCAGGAGGCCCGGGCTGCTCCAGTCGCTTCGTGCGGGGCGCGGCCCTCTGTCCGGTGGGGTGCGGGCACTGCTGACCAACCCCCGCCGGGGCTCGGACACCGCACGCGACCGTGTCGATCAGCTCTGTCCGCAGCCCCGGAGCACGCGGCGCACCGCCCGATGGCATGGACGGAACATCAGCGGAGCCGGAAGCCGGAAGCCGGAGGCCGTCCTGGGGGGAACGCCTTCGCGAACGGGGGAGCCGAGCGCCCCGTGTCAGCCGGGCTCCCGGGCCGTGTCGGTGAGGGTCCACATGGCCAGGAGGTCGAGTGCCTGTCTGGACGAGGAGCCCGGTTCGGCGGTGTAGAAGAAAAGGGTGTTGTCGGGGTCTTCCGGCAGGGTCAGCGTCTCGTATTCCACGGTCAGTTCGCCGACGAGGGGATGGTGGAGGCGTTTGGAGCCGTGGGTGCGCTGGTGGACCCGGTGTTGTTCCCACCAGTAATGGAATGCGGTGCTCTTTTCGCGGAGTTCGGCGATGAGTTCGTTCGTGGCCCGGTCGTCCGGTGCCCGTCCGGCTTCCAGGCGCAGGTTTTCCACGGCGGCGCGTGCCTGTTCCTCCCAGTCGACGAACAGGGACCGGGGTTCTTCGTCGAGGAACATCCAGCGGGCGTAGTTGCGGTGCCGGGCGGGCAGTTGGTCGAAATCGGTGAAGAGGGCCTTCGCCATCCAAGTGGCCGCCAGGACGTCGCTGCGGCGGCCGAGGACCAGGACGGGCTCGCCGTCGAGCGCGTCGACGAGCTGGTGGAGGCCTGGGCGGAGCCTCGGGACGCTCCGGCTGTGACGCCGTGACGGCGCGTCCGTCACCCCGACGAGGGTGTGGACGTAGGCGCGTCCCGCCTCGTCGAGGTCCAGGGCGCGGCAGAGCGCGTCCACGACCCCGGGCGACGGGGTGATCGGGCGTCCTTGTTCGAGCCGGGCGTAGTAGTCGGTCGACACGCCGGCCAGGCGCGCGACCTCTTCGCGGCGCAGGCCCGGAACCCGCCGCGCACGGCTGTCCGGCGGCAGACCGGCCCGCTCGGGATCCCTGTGACTGCGCGCCTTCCGCAGGAAGCTTCCCAGCTCACGGTTGTTGTCGGCCATGCCGCGCAGTATCGCGAACGGGGGCGTTCTCCCGCGTGGGTCTGTGCGTCCTAGGTTGCCGGGTCCGCTGTCGTGCAGGGCCTGCCGGGGGCGCTCGCGGGGGTCGGTGGCGGGCCATGCTGGAGGTACGTCCTCGGGGCGAGCGGCAGAGGACGGAACGCGGCATGCGCACGGCACGAAGGAGCGGCCGAGGCGTTTTCCGGACGGGCGGCCGATGAGCGGACCGACGGTTGGCGCTCTGTTGTTTTCCGTGCCCATTGCGTCATGCCCCGGCCGCTGATTTCCCGGAGCGATGTGCCGTCTGCTCCGGATGTCTCTCCATGGAAAAGGAATGGATTCATGATCAAGGGCAAGGTTCTCATCGTCATGTCGGCCGCGCGTGTGTGGGAGCGCACCGACGGATCGCAGTATCCGACGGGTTACTGGGCGGAGGAACTGGCCGCTCCGCACGAGAAGTTCGTGGAGGCCGGTTACACGGTCGACTTCGCCTCTCCGGGCGGGGTGTTGCAGCCGCTGGACGAGCACAGCGCCGACCCGGCGGTCGCGGGGGAGGAGTGCGGTCGCTACGTGGCGCACGCCCGGAAGGCGCTGGAGGAGTTCGGCCCGCTGCTGAAGCTCGGCGAGGTCGAGAGCGCCGACTACGCCGCGGTGGTGCTGCCCGGCGGCCACGGCCCGGTCGTCGACCTCTTCCAGGACGCCGATCTGGGCCGTCTGCTGGTCGAGGCGGACCGGGAAGGGAAGCTCATCGGTGCGGTCTGCCACGGTCCGGCCGGGCTGCTGAGCGCCAGGGACGAGGACGGCAACTGGCTCTTCGCCGGCCGCAGGATGACGGCGTTCACCGACGAGGAGGAGCAGCTGTTCGGCACCGCCGAGGGCGCTCCGTGGCTGCTCGCCTCCCGGCTGCGGGAGCTGGGCGCCGACCACGTCGCGGGGGCGGCCTACGAGCAGCACAACATCGTCGACGGCAACCTCTTCACCGGCCAGAACCCGGCCTCCAGCACCCGGCTGGCCGAGGACATGATCGCCGCCCTGCGCTGACACCGACCCGGCGCACGAAGGGCGGGCCCCGCGCCCCTGCGAGGGACCCCCTTCGTGCGCCACCGGGGAACCAGCCCGTGGCGCACGCCGACGCCGTGCCGGCCGACGGGGCGGTCGCCCTCGACACAGCGCACGCGGCCCGGCCGACTGGGCGGCGGTTCCTCCCCGCAGCCGGGCCCCCGGGGCCGGTCCGCGGGCCCCTCCGTTCCGGCATCCGCGCCGCCCCGCCGGGGCCGGTGCGTGGCCCCGTGGACTCCTGCCGCTCCTTGCCGATGGCCGAACGGCGCACCTCGGCGGGCCGGGCGGGGATAGACTCCCCGATGACCGTTCGCCGCTGTCCGGCGGTGCCAACGACGCCTCCCGGCAGTGGAGTTGAGGGAGGCGGCGGCCGGGCCGGGGGCCTCCCGCGGAGGGTGCCGTCGGCCGTCCGCCGTGTAAGGGACCGGCCCGCGGGGGTTCGATGAGGGAAGCGGCGCTCGACGTGTGGCGTGCGCTGATCGGCGCTGAGCACGTGCTGGCCGGTCCGGCGGCACCCGCGGCGGCCGGTGGGTGCACGTTCGCCGGGGCGCCGGCCCCGGAAGCCGTCCTGCTGCCCGGTACGGACGAGGAGGCCGCCGCCTGCCTCCGGGCGGCGCACACCCGGCGGATCCGGGTCCACCCCGTGAGCACGGGCCGCAACTGGGGCTACGGGTCCGGGTGTCCGCCGGAGGCCGGAGCGGTGGTGCTGCGGCTCGCCCGGCTCGACTCGGTGCTCGATTTCGACGACGAGCGCGGGCTCGTGCGGGTGCAACCCGGGGTGACCTTCGGCCGGCTGGCCGCCTTTCTCCGCGCGCACGGCGGACGCTGGTGGCCGCCCTCGGTGGGCGCCGGCCCCGATGTGTCGGTCGTCGGCAACGTCCTCCAGCGCGGTCTGGGGCAGGGGCCCTACCGTGAACTGGGCTCCCACGTCGAAGCGTTGACGGGGCTGTGCCCGGACGGGACGGCGTTCGGCGCGGCCACCGGGCGGCCCGGGCCCGACCCGGCCGGGCTTCTGTTCCAGGGCGGGCCCGCCGTGGTGACCTCCCTGACGCTGCGGCTGTGCGCGGCTCCGGCACTGCGGCAGCGCGTCACGTTCCGGGTACCCGATGCGGCGGCTCTGCCGGAGGTGATCGAAGGGGCCCGGGAAATGCTGCGCCACGGCGGGGGCCTGGCCGCGGACGTCCTCGACCGCGCCCGGGTCGCCTCGCAGCGTCCGCCCGGTGCCACCGGCGAAGAGCTGCCCGAACTGCTGACCGGGGCGTGGACCGGCGGGGCCGAACTGTGGGCCCCGGACGAGGACGCCCTCTCGTCGCTGCGCCGCAGGGCCCTGGCCTGGGCCGCCGCGCACGGCGACCGGTGGCACATGACGCCCCCGCGGACGGGCGCACCCGCGCCCGAGGACGGGGACGCCGACCCGTACGCCGGGCTGGCGTGCGCGTACCGGCCCCGGCCCCACGCCTGGCACACGGCACGCTCAGCGGGCACCGCGCCCGACCCGGACCGGGACGGCTGCGGTGTGCTGTGGTACGCGCCGGCCCTTCCGATGCGGGGTGCGGACGTCGCGCGCGTGGTCGGGGCGGTCGACCGGATCTGCGCGGAGGAAGGGCAGGAGGCAGGCATCACCCTGCGCCTCGGGCCGCGTGAACTGTACTGCGTGACCGGCCTGTTCTGGGACCGTGACGAGGCCGGGGCGGACGCCCGCGGCGCACGCTGCCATGCCCGTCTCGTCGAGGAGGGCGCCCGGATCGGGGTGTTCCCGTACCGGCCCGTGCTCGGCGGATGGCCCGAGGAGGCCGTGGACACGGGAACCCGGCAGGTCCTGGCACGCGTGCGGGCCGCACTGGACCCGCACGCGGTGCTGGGCCGGCCTCCGGGCTGAGGCGGCTACATCTTGCCTGCGGCGGTTTTCATGGCGCAGTCCTTGGCGGTGTTCCAGAGGGCTTCGCCCAGCTCCCGCAGGACGATGTCGGGGTGCTCGACGAAGTACCCGGTGGTGCCGTTCCAGGTGTCGATCCCGAAGGGGCCGGGGTCGATCGTCACGGATCCCAGGGTGACGCCGCCGACCTTGACGGTGCCGCTGGCCTCGATACCGACGTGCACGCCGCGTGCGCCGGCTTCGACGGAGAATCCGCCCGAGACGCTGACGTCCAGCATGTCCCCGCTGTGTGCCGACCACGCGGGGGCGGGGATCCTGAACGACAGGGAGGCATGGGCGGACGCCGAAAGACCGGCGCCGGTCACGCTGCACTGCAAGGTGGCCTTGAGGAAGCCGAGGTCGAGGTCGAAATCGAAGAGGAAGCCTTCGCGGCCGAGTTCCGCGTCCAGGGAGAGGGACAGATCGAGAAACTTCACCCTGCCGGAGAGGGCAAGGATCTTCTCGGGAACGGTGCCGTTCTTGATGTCCGCGAGGTCCAGCAGGAACTGCGGGCCCTTGGTGCCCTGGGCATCGGACAGCTTGAGCACGCTGCCGAACTCGATCGGCTTGGCGATATCGCTCTTGGCGTAGATCCCCTTGGTGCTGAAGCGGAGTTCGAAACGCCATTCGTTGCCGAAGAATCCGACATCACCCTTGGCGTAGAAGCCCTGTTCCCATTTCTCGTGCGTGTCGGGGTTCTCCCAGCCGCCGGGTACGGGGACCGCACAGAGCAGCAACTCCTTCAGCACGATCTGCTGGAGGACGTGCAGCACCGAGGGCGGGTCCGGCACGACGATCCGCACGATGTCGTACAGCGAGACCCCCTTGTTCTTGGAGCCGGTGTCGAGTTCGAAGTAGAAGGCCGAGACGGACGGCGGATCGAAACTCCCGAACACCGCCAGCGCCAGATTCGCCTCACCCACGGTGACCGATCCGCCGCCGCCCAGGGAGACGATGCCGTCGGACAGCATCACCTCGACGTAGAAGGCATGGATGTCGAAGCCCTCGATACCGAAGGCGTTCTTCCATGCGGGTCGGTTCGCACCGGTGGCAACCGCCTCGCCGGCCACGGCTCCGTCGCCGGTGAGGAACCTCGCCGGTGAGCCCGTGGCGTCGTGGACGAGCCGCCCGTCCGGGCCGTACCAGGGGTCGGCGGTGAGCAGGGTGCGGCCCGGAGCGTCGAGGGCCAGCGCCGTCTGGTGCGGCTCCAGCGCCCCGGCAGCCGCTTCCGCCGTGGCGGCCGGCGCGAGGACGAGAGCCAACGCGACCGACCAGCCGGTGTCGCCCTTGCGTACCGATCCGCCGCCGGTGAACCGGAGCTTCGGCACGCCGAGTTCGGTGAGGTCGAGGACGAACGTCGTCTCCAGCTCGATCTCGAAATCCGCGGGGACGACCGTCAACGTCAGGCTGCCGAGTCCCGCGGCGGACTGCTCCTCACCGATGACCGCGCGGAACCGCGAACGTGCCACGTCGGCGGCGAGGAGAGCGGACAGCTTGACGGAGTGGGCGTCGGGAAAGAGATGCGTGAGGAACGCCAGCTCCTTTCCGAAGGTGATCTCGGTGAAGAAGGTCAGGCCCTTGTCGAGCTTCTCCGGGAGCGTGGACGGAAGTCCCTTGTCGACGAGTTTCTGGTCGTCCGCCGTGCACACGGCCAGCCCCGAGTTGCGGAATCCGAGGTGGGCCAGGAACTCCAGGTGGTCCGCCCATCCCGGCACGTCACCGGGCGACCAGGACCAGTTGTCCTGCCAGATGGCGGCCACGAAAACGGTCTTCGCCTCGTCCTCGCCGCTCTTGGCGGCCTTTCCGAGGAGGCCCAGCGCCTTGCCGTCGAAATCGACGTCGGTGCTGAGGAGGAGTTCGTACCCGTGTCCCACGCCCACCGTGGCCTTGGGCTGCTTGAGCACGATGGTGGGGAGCCCGTCCGGCAGAGGGACTCCGGCGTCGGCCGTCAACTGCTGGACAAGCGAGGTGAGCCGGACGTCGGGGAGCTTCCCGGTCAGGCTGAACCTGCCGGGGATCTCCCAGACCACATCGAAGCTGATGCTGTTCTTGAGATCGGTGACGGGGGCGAGCTGCGCGGTCGCCGAAAGCTTGGCACTCGTCTCGTGGGAGGATTTTCCGGATTTCCGGCTCTCGCCGGTCTCCTGGCCCTCCGTGCCCGCCTCGGTCTCCCGGACACCCTGGGGCTCCTCGGCCTTCTTGAGCTCCTTGCCCTTTTCTGCCTCGTGGGCCCCGTCCGATTTCCCGCTCTCGGTGTCGGACTTCCCGTCTTCCTCGGTCTTCCGGGACAGCTCCAACGCCGCGTCGGTGAGCGTGATCCTGGCGGCGCCCAGATTCAGCGGCACCTCGCCTTCGGCCTCGGCGTCGAGTGAGAACTCGCCCTTGGTGGGGGTGGCTTCGCCGGCGAACTTCTTCAGCGTGATCTCCGGCACCCCGGTGAGGTCGGCCCGGGGCAGGAAATTCCGTACGACGTCGGCCAGTTCGGCGGTGGTTCCGTCCGCCGGCGAGAGGGTGAGCGTTCCCGGCGGAACCCGGCCCTTGGCCGTCATCCGCACGCTCTGCGCGACGGTGAAATCGCCGTAGGCGACAGCGGACGCGGAACGGCCGGACGTCAGCGGGTTGTCGACCTCCAGCTCTCCGCCGACCTCCGTCACCTTCAGTCGGCCGCCGGCGATCTCCCAGGCGACCTCCGGCTTCGCCACGGCCTTGCCCGTCACCTTCGTCACGGCCTGCCCGAGGTCCGGGAGCCCGGCCGGGTCGAGTGTGACGCTCAGTTCGGTGAGCTGCACGGTGTCGCCCAGCGCGAACCCCTGCCTGGCGAACCGCGCGACGGCCTCGCCCGTCCCCGGCCACGCCTCCAGCTCCCCGACCCCGGCGCCCGCGGGCAGCCGGTCCGCGTCGAGCACGATCGTCCCGCTCCGGACAGGGGCGCTGAGCTGCGCGCCCGTCCCCTGCCCGAGGGTGAGCTGTGCGCCCAGCCGCAGCCCGTAGGAGGTCTCCGCGTTCTCCTTGCGGGAGCCGGCCCACAGGAAGAAGGCGGCCCCGAGGCTGCTCCCGCTGTCCCGGGCGGCCGACGAGAGCTGGATGTCCGCCTTGCCCTCGGCCCTGCCGATCGGCCCGGTCAGCGCGAGTGTGCCGTCGCTGACCGGCAGCAGCGCGGACAGGGCGCCCAGCGCTTCGGGGACCTCGGCCTGCGCCGCGTGGAACGTGAGCCCGGCATCGAGCGCCGGCCGGTCCGGCGTCGCCGGCTGCGGCACCGAGCTGAGATGGAGCCAGGGCTGCCGTGGGAACGCGAGGGACGCGAGGGGGGATTCCTTCGTCTCGGGGAAGGAGACGCTGAACGACCAGCCGTCCCCGAGCGGGAACGGCAGGTGGAGAGAGGGGGTGCCGTCCTTCGGGTCGACGGCCAGCGCGACGTCGGTCACCTGCCGGTCCGCGACGCCCAAAACGGTGGTCTTCCCCGAGAGGAGAACGCCCGTATCGACGTTCCGCGCTCTCACGTTCCACAGGGAGAAGGTGCCTTTCAGCCAGGTGTCGACGAGTTCGGCGGCCTTCCCTCCGCCGAGGTCCCGGGTATGGAGTGTCAGGACCTTCCCTGTGATTCTGGAGGCGATCAGTTGCTGGAGTCCCGCGACATCCATGGTGGCTCAACTCTCCTTTCCGGAACGGCCACGCGGACGGCCGGCCCGCACGGCTTCGGTGTCGTTCTGCAGACTCCGGACGTCGCGGCTCTGCGCGCCCGGCTGAATCAGGTGGTCCTCGGAGCCGCCGACGGCCTCCCGGCCTCCGCCGCCGAGGACGTCCGTGCCGCACTGCGGCCCTATCTCGCAGGCGAGGCACGGGACTTCGTCCGTCTGTTCCCCGTTCCGCTCTGGTCCTTCCTGCACTGGGCGCTGCCGGACGGGGCGCCGCGTGCACACGCCGAGCGCGCGCACGCCCTCGCCCTGCTGCTGCACCTGTGGGACGACCACCTCGTCGACGGACAGCTGCCGCTGACCTTCGCGCGGCTCCATCTGCGCGGTGCGGTGTGGAACGCGTTCACGGCGTCCGCGCGGGCCCTCTGTGCCGGACTGGGCGCCCCCGAGGACCGGGTGCGCGAACACGGCGACACCTACCTGGACGCCGTCACGGCCGCCGGCGACCCGGCCGGGGGACTGGCCGGCCACTGCGCCCTCTTCGAGAGGCAGGCGGCGGTGTGGACGCTGGTTCCCCGGGTCCTGGAGGAGACGGGCACCGCCCCCGGCGGGCTGGTGGCCGTCGTCCGGAACGTGGCCGTGGCCTGGCGGCTCACCGACGATGTGTCCGACCTCCCCGACGACGCGGCCGACCGGGTACGCAGCGGGGTCTGGTACGCGCTCGGCGAGCGGAGCCGTGAGCTGTGGACGCGGGGGCGCGCGGACGCCGTCCCGGAGCAGGAACTGCGGGCAGCGGCGGCGCGGCTGAGGGACCGTGCCGCCGTGCTGCTCCGCGAGGCCGAGGACGCCGCCGGCCGCGCCGAGCTGTCCGGTCTGCGGCAGGAAGTCTCCCTGGCCCGGCAGGGGTTGACCTCCGGGTGAGGCGCGGGTGGGCATCCGGGCGGGTCACTCCGCCGAGGGCGACGCGCCCGCCCGGGCCTCCCCGCTGCCGGGTGCCCGGCCGCCGTCCGGGCGGTCCAGCTGCTCCTCCACCGCCCGGCGGACGACGTCGCTGAGGCCCGCCCCGATCTGTGGCAGATCCTTGGCGAGCGCCGCGTTCAGCTTCGTGCGGACGTCCTCCTTGACCGAGTCGGCCCGTAGCGCCGCGTTGACGAAGGACGTCATCTGCCCCATGTCGACCGCGAGTTCCAGGTCCTGGTCGGTGAACTCGACGGTGAGCGAGGCGACGGTGAGGGACAGCGAGCCGAGCTCCGCGCCGGAGAACGAGAGGGCGCTCACGAGGGCCGAGGAGCGCACCGCGACGGTGAGCCCGCCCAGCGGGCTCGGGTCCCCGTCCATGGTGAACCGGAACGTCCCCTTCAGCGTCAGGGGCGGGCCGGGAATGCCGGGGCGGCCCATGAGGGAGGACATGGACACCTTCGCCCGCAGCGTTCCCGCGTCGAGAGCCGCCTGCTCGGGCAGCACGACGGCGTTGGACGCGCCCACCACGGTGACGTCCGTGAAGGTCACGTCCTCGGCCTTGCCCATGCCGTCGAGGTCGATGTCGCCGAGCTTGACCTCACCGAGCGTGTACGGCTCGATCCTGGGGTCCGTGACCGACTGAAGGATCTTCGGCGGGTACAGCGCGCTCTGCTCGTCGGCGATCGCCAGCCGCAGCCGGTCGAAGAGGTACTGGTCCACCGGATTGTTGCCCTCCGAGCCGCCGTCGGGCAGCTTCCCCGGCGGCACCGCGGTCAGCGCGGAATCGAGGACGTGGGCCAGCTGCTCGGTGCAGGTGGTACCGATCCGCCGGAGGCTGTCGTCGAGGTTGAGCGTGTTCTGCAACTGCTGCCGCAGGGCGGCCTGGGCCGACTCGGAGTTGAAGGCGTCGACCGCGTTCTGCCGCCAGACCTGCTTCAGCGCTGTGTTCTTCACACAGCCGGGGTCCGTGGGGTCGTCGATGGTGAGCTTGTCCTCGACCAGGGTGAACCGGGGCTGCTCCGTGCCGTCACCCCGGGGCTGCACGGCCTCGACGACGAGGGCGAGGCTTCGCCCGGCGCCGTCCCCGACCAGTTGGATGCGCAGGGTGACGACGAGGACCAGCCCGGAGACGGTGAGGGAGAAGTCGCCCGTCCCGTTGATCTGGTCCGTCGGCCAGTGCACACAGGGCATCCGGGTCGCGAAGGAGGTCGGCCGGACCTCGTCCCCCGCACGCGCGCACACACTCTGTTGCAGCAGATAGCGTCCGTCCACCGTGATGGTCTGCGGGAGGCCGCTGTGCTTCCCGAAGTACAGCGGCGCCGTCACGCGGTAGCCGTCCGGCAGCGTCTCGACGTTCTCCAGGGGGCCGAGCTGCACGTTGTCCAGCCCGGTCAGCTCGGCGGTCGGGAGGGTCAGGACCGGCAGCGGGGCCTCGGGCAGGGGGATGGCCGAGAAGTCCGCGGCGTGGAAAGGGGGTTGGGCGTGCCGCGCGTACCTCAGTTTCACGAGGGTGTACCAGTTGTCGGCCGCGGCCACGGCGATGGTGTTGCCGCCGTCCCCGCCGATGGCACCGAGCCGCCAGGTCTCGGCCTTCACCGGCAGCAGCGGCGTGCCGTTGTCCAGCCGCACCTGCCGGAGCAGCTCCGGCAGATTGTGCGGTTTCGACAGGTCGTTCAGCCGCCGGCGCATCGTGGCGTGCAGGAACGTGACCAGGTTGTCGCTCACTCGCAGTCTCCAGGAATCCGGTCGTCAGGGTGCGCGGTCGACCACATGGAGTGCGATCTCGGACAGCGCGTCCCGGTAGGGGCTCGGCGGGAAAGGGGACAGGTACTCCAGCGCGTCCAGGGCCTGGGCCCGGGCGTCCGCATAGCTCCGGCTGAATCCGGTCGTCGCGCGGACGGCCCGCATGGCCGAGTGGAGCTCCGCCGCGTCGTGGGGCGCGCCCCGGGCGATACGGGTGGCCGGATGGTCCGGGCCCAGCTCGGCCATGGCGTGGATGAGGGGGAGGGAGAAGCGCCCGCGGCTGAGGTCGATCCCGCGGGGCTTGCCGGAGGCGGACGCCTCCTGCGCCAGGTCGAACAGGTCGTCCATGACCTGGAAGGCACGGCCGACCCGGCGCCCGTGGAAACCGATGCGTCGGGAGTCGGCCGAGCGTCCGCCGGCGAGCGCGATGCCGGACTCGCAGGCGAGGCCGAAGAGCACGGCGGTCTTGCGCTCGATGGTCTCCCAGTAGTGCTTCAGCAGCGCCTCGGTGTCCCAGCCCGGGTCGACGCGCAGTTCGTCCAGCTCGCCGCAGCAGATGCGGAACGCCGTGTCCAGGACGGCCTTCACCAGGTCGATGTCCCGCTGTGCGTCGATGGCGTCCACGAAGCCGCGGATGGCCTGGACGAACTGCATGTCGCCGACCAGCACGGCGGTCCCGGTCCCGCGGGCGGCGTTGACCGAGGGCAGCGTGCGGCGGAGCGGCGAACTGTCCACGATGTCGTCGTGGATGAGGGTGGCCACGTGCAGCATCTCCAGGGAGACGGCGCCGTTGATCACCTTCTCGGGCAGCGGTCCCGGCCCGTGGACGAGCCGGGCGCTGAGGAGCAGCATGAGGGGCCGCAGCCGTTTGCCGCCCCGGTACAGGGCGAGTTCGTTGTCGGTCAGATAGCCGCGCTGCGGTGCGAGGGTGGTGTCGAGAACCTCCCCGTACCGGTCCCAGTCCTCGGCGAGGAGTTCCGTTGACAGACGGCTGACGGGGTCCGGCTCGGCAGGCTGCCGGCCCGGCGGGGGCGCGGAGAGCAGCACGGGGTCAGGACTCCGATGCGGTGAGGTCGGGATGGGCCAGCTCCGGTCGGCCGTCCAGTACGGCCGTCCGCAGCCGTTCGGCGAGGGCGTCCTGGAGCAGGGTCCGCACGAAGTGCATACGCGCGACGCGCTCGCGCGCCGTGCGGCCGGCCTCCGCCTCCCAGGCGCTGTCGTCGAGTTCCAGTGAGAGGTCGGGGAGGTCGACATGGACGACCGCCGTGCCGCGCCCGTCGTCGCCCTGCTCGGTCTCCGCGGTGATCGTGCCGCCGGTGATGCGGGTGCCGCAGGTCCCCTCGTGGAGGACGGAGCCCACGGCCGCCTCCGCCGCCGCCAGCCTGGCGAGCCCCTTCGCTCGGCAGGAGCGGATGTGCCGCAGGTCGTCCTCGTCCAGACCGCCGGGGGCCGTGCCGCCGTAGGTGGTGATGCGCTCCAGGTGCGCGTCGGGGTCGAGATAGGGGCTCGGGTCGACGGTGAACTCCTCTGCGGGAGCGGGCGTTTGCTGGACCGCGGCATGGACTTCGGCGGCGGTCATCGGGTGGAGCGCGTCCTTGGCGTTGTGCGTCTGCTCCCGGATGGTCTTCGCGAACCGCCCACTGGCGTCGAGGGCCTTCTGGTACTTCGGCTGGAGGGCGTCGCGGTCAGGCTCCTGGCCGATGACGGTGAGCGTCGCCTCCAGGGCGAGCTTGTGCGTGAACGCGAGCCCGTTGTAACTGAGTTCCGGCTTACCGGACTTCGGCTGGTACCGCTTGTTCGGATCGTTCACCAGGCCGCCTTCCCGTACGGCGGCGTCGGTGTCCCTGGCCATCTCCTGGGTGCCCTGGCCGCCCCAGCCCTCGACGCCACGCTGGAACACCTCGTTGAAGACTTCGTTGTGCTCGTAGAAGGTGCTCACGAGCTGATAGCCGTTGTCGCTCTCCTTGACCAGACGCTCGCGCTGGGCCCGCGCGGTGTCGAGAAAGCCCTCCCTCTCCTCGTCGGGGAGCCCCGGCTGCCGGGGCTCGCCGGGGGACGGTTCCGCCCGGGACAGGGGGCGGAGATCGCCCGCGGTGTCGAGCTGCTGCTGTTGTTCCGGTTTCACATCGAGGGAGTACCGGCCGCTGAGCACCAGTGGCGGAAGCGGGTAATGGAACTGAGTGCGGCCGTTCTCCAGCGTCTCGGCGGTGGCTTCTCCGAGTTCACCGTCCAGGGCGACGGTCAGGTCTCCCAGACGCAGGCTGAGGGCACCGGTCGGTCCGTGTTCATGCCCTTCCGGAAGCGGCACCTGCCGGGCGACCGGATAGCCGGGGGTGTCCGGGAGGCGCAGTACGGGGCGGCCGGGATCGGTCATAAGGGAAAGACTCCTCGCAGTGTTTCGGTCCGGCAGGGGAACGCCGGCGGCGTGCGGCAGAGCGTGTGCACGGGCTCGTCAACCGATCTCGACGCTGCCGTGGGCCATGAGCATGCCGTGGTGGGTTTCGACGGCCAGCGATGCGGCGTTGACCGTGACGGTGTCGTCGTTCGCCGTGAAGCTGAATCCGATGGGTTTCTCGAACGAGAATTTCTGCTCCGCGCCGACCACCTGGTCCCGCAGGTAGGTGTACGGCTTTTCCAGGAACAGGAGGCCGAATGCCGCCACCACCGTGCCGACCGTCTGGATGATGCCCTGGTCCCTGCTGTGGAGCGTGCAGGAGAAGGGCTCGATCCAGGTGACCTCCGCCTTCACCTCGGTGGGGGAGATGTCGGTGATGCCTGCCTTGACGGTGACCGCGGAAGGGTCCTGCACCACCTCGTAGTGGAAGAGCGCCGGCATGCTGTCCTCCTTCAGGTGCCGATTTCGAGGGCCGCGCGCACCATGAGCGCTCCGTCGTGGTTCTCCAGCGACGGGTCGGAGAGGGTGGCTTTCACGGTTTCCCCGGCGACGTTCTGGGTCACCGGCGGCAGCGTGCACAGGCTGAAGGTGTGACCGGCCAGAAGTGCGGTGCCCGCCTGCGGCAGAACGGCACCGATGGCCTGTGCCAGGGGCCAGACGAGGCCGGAGAGGACTTCCTGACCGACGTCGCTGCCGGACGGTTCGACCTTCACGGCGAAGGGGTCGATGTGCTCGACGACGGCCTGGACGCAGGAGTGCCCTGAGTCGCTGGACAGTTGGAGGCGAATACGCCCTTGCACGGGCGAAGGAAGGGGGGTCGCGGTGTAGTTGACGCCGACGGAGCCGGCGCCCGAGCCGTTTTCCACGAGAGACGTCCTAGGTTGATTCCGGATGGGCAGATGGCTCGTGCACTCGGTCAGTAGCTCTTGAAGAAGTGCCCGATGGCGTCACCGACCTGCTCCAGGTCGTGGCCGATGCTGTACAGCTCCAGCTCGGCGTCCGCGTGCGCGGTGAAACCGGCCGAGATGCCGACCGTGTCCGGCGCCGCGTCGTCGACGGCGGCAGTGGCGGACGTCAGTGTGATGTCGGCCTCGTAGGTGGCTTTTCCGATGCCGAATCCGGCCTCGCCCGACGTCTGGTTCCGTTTTCCCGTCTGCGCGTCCATCTGGGCCTGCGCCACACGGCGCACGGTCTCCGGACCGATCAGGACATAGAAGTGCGTGCCGCCGCTGAACTTCGCGGCGGCGTCGGCCGGTTCGGGAGCCGGAGGCGCTGCCCCGTCGGCGAGGTTGGTGCCGGCCACGAGGGCGCCTTCGCCCACGGCGATGGCCGGCGGGCCGAAATCCACCTCGGCGAACGTGATGTGCGGCACGGTGACACCGCGGAGCAGGGTGGACGACAGGTCGAGCATCTTCGGGCCCACCACATGCTCGTAGAAATACGTCGCCCACGCGTCGGCGCCGGTCAGATCGATCGCCACGGCCACCGGCACCACGGTGAGATTCCCGCTGTAGACGGTGAGCGTGCACAGAGCCGTGACTTCCCTTTCCCAGGGCGCCCCGTCGAAGGTCAGCCTGAGCTTGGGGAAGGTGACGGTGAAGGGATTGGTGTACGGCTCCGGAACGGGCGGTTTGCGGGCGATGGCATGTGTCCAGAATCCGCTGTCGGGCGCCCGCAGGGAGACCACCGGGCACTCCTCCACGGACCACGTCGCCGTTTGCCCGGAGGCAGTCCGGGATCCCTGGAACAGCTTTTCCTTCAGGGACGCCCTGCCGTACAGGGAGGACACCACGGAGTTCAGGGCGTCCTCGTGCAGGGCCACTTCGAGGTCGTACGACGTCATCGTCTCTTCCCGTCACATGCTCTTGGTGGCGTTGAACAGCGCGCACTTGTCCGGGTCGATACCGAGGGGCGAGATGTTCACCCCGTACGCCATGTCCAAGGTGGCCTGGGCGTTCGTCAGGGAGTCCGCCGCCAGCCGGAGACCCGTGTAGCCCCGGAGCCGGTAGTCGGCCGAGATGGTCAGGGGTTTCGAAGACTGGGAGAAGTGCTGCTGCTTTCCGAGCGCCTTCTCGCGGATCGCCCTGTCCAGGACCCATTCGATCAACCGTCGGCTGAACAGTGCCCACAGTGGCTTGTCGGGCCAGGTGAATCCGGCGGCCAGTGGGTCGGGGGTGGCGTTGCCGTCGATGTCGGCGGCTGTGGCCAGTACGAGGTGGGTTCCCGTGATCAGTGCCTGATCGGGGACGAGGGTGAGCTTCTCGCCGAAGAGTTCCTGGGTGGGGATCGTGAGCTGGGACAGTGCGTTTCCGCCGGCTTTGACGAGGTGGGGAATCACCAGGTGCTGGACGAAGAACGCCTTCCAGCTGTCCATACCCGCGGTGTCCAACCGGACGGCGAGAACGGTGACGGAGAGCTTTCCGTCCTTCGCCGACACCGCGCCGTAGACGTCGATGTCCTTGCCCGTGACGCTCGTTGTCTGCCCCGCGTTGGTGAGGGCCGCGTCGGTGTTCGTCAGCGTGATCCGAAGAACGTTCTCGCTGGGGAGCGGCGTCGTCGGTGGCCTCTTGCCTCCGGCGTCCGTGGCCTTGTCCCATTCGTCCTGGCTCGGCGCGCTGAGGACGACGGTGGGCGCGCCCTTGACGTCCCATGTGAGGACGGCCTGCTCGCCGTTGAACTGTGTGCTTTCGCGGCCTGTGAACACCGCGTCGTGGTGCTTGCTGTGCAGCTCGGCCATGCCGGTGTTGAGCGAGGTCGCGTCGAGCCCGATCGCGAGGTCGAAGCTTGTTAACGACACAGAAGAGGGCCTCCAGTTTTTCGGGAGCGGCGCACGGAGGGTGGCGAGGACGGGGCGCGTGCCGTGACGTACGAACCGTGGCGTACCCCGTGAGCGCCGAGGGCTCTCCCATGCGAACTCAACCTGCGTTGAGCCGTCCACTTCGACAGCTGAAACCACCTGAAAGAGTGTTATCTCCGCGAGAGATTCAGCCAACAGTGCGCGTACACAAGGGAGTTGACCCCGACCGCCACCGTGACGACCGGGTGCGAGTCCGTGTGCGCACCGGGCCCGCACAGCTCGGCATGCTGGTGAGCGCACCGCACCGCACCGCACCGCGAGGAGATCGTGGTCCACGGTGCCCGGATGGCGCGAGTCCAGGAGATGACCGAGGCCGGCATCGACGCGGTCTCCGCGATACGGGTGCGCGGCCGGCAAACCGCCTACACCGGCTACACCACCGACGGAGCCATCCAGAGCGACACCTACGGCGGCACACCACTCCCCGAAACCAGGTACCGGCGCACCTTGCCGTGACGGCTCGACCCGGTTGGCGCGAGCATCGGACAACCCGGCTCGTCCAGGCTGCGGTCAGTGTTGTTCGTCTGCCGAGGCCCGGTGTGGGGAGTCCGTTGCGGTGGCGGTTGCGATGTCGGTGAGGAGGGTGGCCAGTCGGGGTGGTGTGGAGAGGAACGGGCAGTGGCCGGTGGGTAGGTGTTCGACGTGTGTGGCGTGTGCGGACATCTTCTTCTGGAGCTGCGGCGGGAGCGCCTGGTCGCGTTCGCAGAGTACGTAGGTGGAGGGCACGGTCCGCCAGGCCGCGTGGGTGACCGGCTGCTGGAACGAGCGGCGGCTCTGCTCGGTGAGCCGGCCGATGGCGTGCTCGGCCTGGTCGTCGGTGAGGTCGCTGTAGAGCGAGGTGCGGGGGTCGGTGAAGACGGTGGGGGAGGTGCCGGTGAGGTCCTCGTCCTCGGGCTCGGGGGTGGGCTTGCCGTGGACGCTGAGGAGGGATTCGCCCTCCTGTGTCATATAGGCGGCGAGGTAGACGAGGTGGACGACGTGCGGGTGGTCGGCGGCTGCCTGCGTGACGGGTATGCCGCCGTAGGAATGGCCGACGACGATCACGGGGCCTTCCATGCGGCGCAGTTGTGCGGCTATCGCCTCGGCGTCGTCGTACATGCCCGCGGTGGGAGTGCTCTGCGGGCCGGCGCTGGGCAGTTCGACGGTGCGGGATCGCCGGCCTCGGGCGTCGAGGGCGTCGCGCAGCGGGTCCCAGCAGGCGGCCCGGTGCCAGGCGCCGGGGACGAGCAGGAAGGACGGGCTGGTCGGGTGGTGGGGGCCGTGCGGGGCGGCGGGGTGGGACACGGTGGTACTCCTGAGAGGCCGAGATGTGCTGTGTCACGAGGGGGAGTGGCCCGGTGGGGCGGGGTCGGCCGGGGCCGGGTTCTCGCCTGGGCGGTGTCGGCCGAGCGACAGGGGCGCGCCGCGTGGGCATGTCCGGCCCCGGGAGGCGCTGCCGGGTGATCCCCGCGAGGGAGTCTCGCGCTTTCGCGGACGCTTCCTTGAGCCGGCGTGCTCGTCCTGCGCGGATCCGACGATTTCGGCTGTACGGAAGGCGGGGTTCGACATTCGTGGCCGCGCGGCCGACGCCATCTTCCGGCCTGGCACGCCAAGGGGCCCGCGTGCACGCCCCTCGGCCTCGACGGGCCGATTTCGTGAGCTCGTTGCCGCGCGGCTGTGAGGCGATCCGGTACCGGGCACCATCACACGGGCCCGACCTGTGTGCCTGGGAGGGGTGAGGCTCGTACCGTGCTACGGCCCCGTCCGGTCCTCGGCCTCAGTCCAACGTCCGGGTGAGCCAGGCCACTTCGCCGTTGGGTTCGGTGGTGAGGTGGTCGTGGGTGAAGCCCAGTTTTTCCAGGACGCGGAGGGAGGGGGTGTTCCAGGTGGCGACGGTCGACCAGAGGCGTTTGCGGCCCGTCGCGGCGGCGGCGTCGAGTACGGCGGCGGCTGCCTCCGTGGCGTAGCCCTGTCCGTGTACGTGCCGGAACAGCTCGTAGGCGATCTCGGGTTCGTCCAGGGTGCAGCGGCCGGTGATCAGGCCGCAGTAGCCGATGAAGTCGCCCTCGGTGCGGCGCTGGACGGGCAGCAGGGCGATGCCCGTGGTCGATGCCGTGTGGAGCAGTTCCGCGATGCCGGTGCGGGCGCGTTCGAGCGTGGGGGTGCCGTTGCCGCGTTCGGCGAGGAGGGCGCGGAAGTCGGCGGCGTCGGTCTCCGACCACGGGCGCAGTATGAGCCGTTCGGTCGCCAGGTGGACCGGCATCGTCTCGTAGGCAGGCATGGGTTCCACTCTTCCCCACGGGGCACCTGGGGGAGGTCGCCAGGGGTTCGGTTTCGGGGTGGGGCGGAAGCACCTCGGAGTCGGGGAGCCCGTGCGGTGGCTGTCCCGTCGGTCCGTGGTGCTGTCCGCTGCGGCGTGCCGGGTGCGGCCGGTTCTGCCCCCGGGAGAGGGGTCAGGACGCGATGCGGGTCCGTGGTCTGTCGTCCGTCCGCTGTCCCGGGTGGTGTGGCGGCGACGCGCGGGCGTCCATGGCGATGCTGGAGGTGTGCTGGGCGATCACCCGCTGGTACAGGAGGACCGCCTCGACGCGGTTGCGCACCTGCAACTTGGCCAGCAGATGGGAGATATGGCTCTTGACGGTCGCTGTCTTGATGGCCAGCAGCTGCGCCACCTCTTCGGTGGAGCGTCCGGAGGCCAGTTGGGACAGCACCTCGAACTCGCGGTCGGAGAGGTTGAGCAACTCCTGCGCCGGATCGGGGCGCGCGGTGTCGGGCCGGCAGGGGTGCGCATCGCTGTCCGTTCCGTCGTGTCCCGTGTGGTCGGCCGGGGAAGCGAAGGCGTCGAGGCCGGAGTTGACGAGGGTGTAGCCGGCGACGGCGGCGCTGACGGCGACCACCAGCCGGTCGGGTTCGGCGTCCTTGTTGAGCAGCCCCACCGCGCCCGCGGCCAGCGCCGCACGTATCCCTCCGGCGGTCCAGCGGGTGCTCAGCAGCAGGACCCGGATGTTCCGGGAGGCGAGGGCGCGTACCTGACGGCTCACGTCCGTGCCGGGGCCGATCGACCACAGCACCACCTCCACGCCGCCGAGCCGCCATTCACGCAGCGGCCGTCCCGCGTCGACGGTGGTCACCGCCAGCACCATGCCGCTGTCCCGCAGCGTGGTGCCGATGATGTACCGGGAGAGCGGATCGCTGTCGGCCACCAGGACGCTGGGGGCCGGTGAACGCCGGGGTCCGGCCGTGTCCTCGTGGAGGGTACGGAGGTGCTCAGTGATCCCTGGAAGCAACTTCTCTGCCATGTCTGTTTCCCCAACATGTCGGCGTGAACGAGGGGTTGCGCATACAGGCGGACGTGCCGGGGCGTACCACCCCGGCCGGGCTGCTTCGTCGCAGCCGGGGAGTCCGTGGATCGCCAGGACGGCGGCGGGGCGCGGGCCCCGGCGCGGGGAACGGCGGCCGGGCGGCGGAGGTCCGGGGCCGCGGTTCAGACGCGGGCCGCCGTCGTACGCCCCGCGCCGCGCGGGCCGGGCCCTGGCGCGTGGCCGGCGCGCGCGTCGGCGCGCACGGCGGGACCGGCGGGCAGGTGCCGCGGCCGGTTTCTTCGCGCAGGCCGGTGTCTTCGCGCACCGGCTCCGGGCAGCCGTGCAAGAGCAGCGGGGCGTGGTGTACGCCGCCATGTGATTCCCCCGTGTGGTGTCCGCACTGAAGAGCAGTCAGCAGAGAGCAACCTCGTCGTTGCCCCACTTCCGGTGGACGGGACCGGCTGACTGCATGTCACATCGAGTGCGCTTCACAACAGTTTCCCATCCACCGCAGGGGAGGCGGCAAAGTACGAGTAAACAATCTCGGGCGAGGAGCAGGGTGCCGGCCGAGCGCTCGCGAGGGCGCCGAACCCGGTCCGGGGCCACCGTGGACGTGGGCCTCGTCCCGGTGCGGGGCCTCGCCCGGCCGTGCCGGAGGCCGGGAACGTGGGCCCGTGACGGCGGCGGCCGGGGAGGGTTCCGGAGCGGGGCCCCGGGAGCGCTCGGCCGGGAGGGTCAGTCGAGGGCGCCCAGGAGGCGGACCACGTCGACGGTGCGGTGGGAGAAGCCGGCCTCGTTGTCGTACCAGCCGACGACCTTGACCAGCGAGCCGGCCGTGCCGTCGTCGACGACCATCGTGAGAGGCGCGTCGAAGGTGCAGGAGGCCGCGGTGCCGATGATGTCCGTGGAGACCAGCGGGTCCTCGCTGTAGACGAGCACGTCCTTCAGCGAGCCCTGTGCGGCCTGTGCGAAGGCGGCGTTGACCTCGTCCACCGTGACGGACCGGTGGAGTTCGACCGTCAGATCGACGATCGAGCCGTCGACGACGGGCACCCGCATGGACAGCCCGTCCATGAGCCCGGCGAGTTCGGGCAGGACCACGCCGATGGCGCGCGCGGCGCCCGTCGTGGTGGGGATGATGTTGCCGGCGGCCGCCCGGGCCCGGCGGAAGTCCCGGTGCGGGGAGTCGTGCAGGCGCTGGTCGCTGGTGTAGGCGTGCGAGGTGTTCATCAGCCCGCGCCGGACGCCGAACTCCTGGTGCAGGACCTGGGCGAGCGGGGCGGCGCAGTTGGTGGTGCAGGACGCGTTGGAGACGATGCGGTGCGAGGCGTCCAGGGCGCCGTCGTTGATGCCGTACACGACGGTGAAGTCGGTGTTGGTGGCCGGCGCGGAGATCAGGACGCGGCCGGCGCCCGCTTCGAGGTGGGCCGCGGCGGCCTTGCCGTCGGTGAAGGCGCCGGTGGACTCGACGACGACGTCCACGCCGAGGTCCGCCCAGGGCAGGTCGGCGGGGTTCTTCTCGGACAGGACGGGGACGGTGCGCCCACCGATGACGAGCGAGCCGTCCCGGACGGCGACCGGCTCGGCCAGCCGCCCGTGCACGGAGTCGTAGCGCAGCAGGTTCGCCAGGAGTTCGGGGTCCGTCAGATCGTTGACGGCGACGATGTCGATGTCCGGCCTGTCGAGCGCGACGCGGGTGACGGTGCGTCCGATGCGGCCGAATCCGTTGATGGCGATGCGGGTTGCCATGGTGCCGGTACTCCTTGTTCCAGAAGATCAGGCAGCGGCGCGCGCCTTTGCGTTCCGCCAGGAGGACAGGGCGAGCAGCGCCGCGGCCAGGAAGGCGGCCGAGGCGATGAGCGCCGAGAGGTGCAGACCGGAGACGAGCTGCCGGCCCGCCGTGAGGGAGGCGAAGAGGGCGACGCCGAGTGAATTGCCGATCTGGCGTGCCACGTTGAACACCGCCGAGGCCACGCCCGCGTTCTGGGCGGGGGCGGCCTGCACGATGGCGGCGGTGGCCGCGGGGACGGTGCTGGGGGTGGCGAGGCCGGTCGCGATGAGGGCCGGCAGCAGCAGCCAGTAGGAGGTGTCGGGACCGGCGAGCAGCCAGCCGACGAATCCGGCGGCGCCGAGCAGCAGCGCCGCGGTCATCGGGACGTACGGGCCGTAGCGGGCGGTGAGCCGGCCGGACAGCGGGGCCGCGACGACGGCCATGCACACCGTCGGCAGCAGGGCCAGGCCGGCGCCGAGCGCGTCGTAGCCGCGCTCGTTCTGCAAGTAGAGCGTGGAGAGGTAGAGCATGCCGTAGTAGCCGAGGTTGAGCAGGATGCCCACGGCGGCGGTGGAGGAGAAGCCCGGCGAGCGGAAGAGCGACATGGGCAGCAGCGGCGGCTTCTCCGCGTCGCCCCGGGTCTCCGTCCGCCGCTCGGCCAGGACGAACAGGGCGAGCGCGAGCACGCCGAGGGCTCCGGCGCCCAGCACCACCGGTGAGGTCCAGCCCTGTGCGCCGGCCTCGTTGAGCATGCCGGCCAGCGCGAGCACGGCGACGATGCCGAGCACCTGGCCGAGCGGGTCGAGGCCGCGTGCGCCCGCCCGGCCGGCGGGTGCGGGCACGTACCGGAGGGTGAGCCAGACGCCGAGCAGGGCGACGGGCACGTTCAGCCAGAACGCGGCACGCCAGTCGAGCCCGGCCACGAGCAGACCGCCCACGAGGGGCCCGGCGGCGAACGCGATGCCGGAGATGCCGGCCCAGACGCCGAGTGCCTTGGCCCGTACGGCCGTTGCCGGATAGGCAGCGGTGAGCAGGGCCAGGGACGTGGGGACCAGCAGGGCCCCGCCGGCGCCCTGGGCGAGGCGGGAGGCGATGAGGGCCGCGGGGGTGGTGGCCAGCGCGCAGCCGACGGAGGCGACGGCGAAGAAGCCGAGACCGGTGAGGAACACCTTGCGGTGCCCGAGCCGGTCGCCGAAGCCGCCGCCCATCAGCAGCAGACCGCCGAAGACGGCGCTGTAGCCGTCGACGACCCAGGCCATCTCGGAGGCACCGGCGTGCACCGAGCCGCGGATGACGGGCACGGCGACGGTGACGACGGTGACATCCAGCATCACCAGGAAATAGCCCAGGCTGAGGGCGATGAGCGGGGGCCACGAGAGCCGCTCGGGCGCGGGGCTCGGCGCCTCGGCTGCTGTTGCCGTGCCGGTCGTTGTACTCATGCGGGAATCCTCGGTCTTCAACAGTTAGCTGGACGTCAAACTGTGCTTGTATGGCGGACATGGACGAAGCCTCAGACCGGAGCGAGGGCCGGCCCGTGGACAGGACGGAGCCGGAGCTGGCGGCTGCCGCTCGCCTGCTGGCCAGCGCCTCCCGGGCCCGGATGCTCAAGGCGCTCTCGGACGGCCGCCCGCTGTCGGTCACGGTGCTGGCCGCCGAGGCCGGCGTGAGCGTGCCGACGGCGAGCGTGCACCTCACACAGCTGGCCGAAGCGGGGCTGGTGCGGGCCGAACACGCGGGCAGACACCGCTACTTCCGGCTGGCGAGCCCCGATGTCGCGGCCGCGCTGGAGGCCCTGGCCGTCATCGCACCGCCCGATCCCACCCCGGTGACGACGCTGCGCGCCCACAGCAGGCACAACGCGCTGCGGCGGTCGCGCACCTGTTACGACCACCTCGCGGGCTCCCTGGGCGTGGCCCTGATGGGGTCCTTCCTCGACCGGGGTCTGCTGGCTCGGCAGGAGAACACCGCGCCGCCCGGCGCCCGGCCGGCCCGCGCGGACCAGCCGGCGTCCTACGGCAGGGAGGTGACGTACCACCTGACGGAGCGGGGGACCGAGCGGTTCGCCGGATTCGGCATCGACGTGGACGAACTGGCCCGGGGGCGGCGGCCCGTGGTGCGCTACTGCGTCGACTGGAGCGAGCGCAGCCACCATCTCGCCGGCGCGCTGGGCGCCGCGGTGGCCGCCCGCTTCTTCGACCTGGACTGGCTGCGGTACGGCATCTCACCGCGCGTGGTCCACCTCACCGACGCCGGGGAGGCCGGCGTGCGGGACGCGTTCGCGATCGAGACCGCCGACTGAGCCCGCCCGGGAGGCCGTCCGACCGAGCCCACCAGGGAGACCGCCCGACCGAGCCCGCCCGGCCGAGCCCGTCCGATGGGGCGCCGGGCGGGCTCCGGGGTGGGGCCGCGGCGGGCCGCGCCGGTCAGCCGGCCTCCCGCGGCACCGTGGGCCCCTCGCGGACGCCGAGCACGGTGACGCCGGTCTCGGTGCGCACCCGGTGCACGCTGCCCGGTTCCTCGACGATCAGGTCGCCCGCGGTGTAGCGGTCGCCGTTGTCGTTGATCAGCTCGCCGTCGAGGACGAACATCAGCTCGTGGCCGAGGTGTTCGTGCAGATCCCCGTGCGCGCCCGGGCCGAAGCGCACCAGGAACGCGGTCGCGGCGTGCGGCGGCCGGGTGGTGTACAGCGGGCGTATCTGCACCCCGGCCCGGCCGGGTTCGTCCCAGCCGTGCCAGTCGAGGGCTTCGCGTCCCTCGGCGGTGAGCAGGCCCCGGAGCACCGTGACGGCGCGCTGCTGGGGGACTCCGGGCCGGGCGGTGAGCGTGTCACTCATACCGGGACTCCTTCCGGTTCCGGTGCGGGAGCGGTCTCTTCCCCGGCGGCCGGGAGCGCGGGGTCGACAGGGGGTGCCGCGGGCGCTGTGGCTGCCGCGGGCGCTGTTGGCGTGGTGTCGGCGCCGGTGCGCGGGGCCGTTTCGAGGGCCGCCGCGGCGACGGCGTCGGCGTCGCGGATGAACTCGTTCCACGGGCCCGGCCGGCCGCTGCCGACGAGCGTGAACCAGCGGGTGTGCTCGGTCGGCAGGCCCAGCACGGTCAGCCCGGTCTCCGGGCGGCCGTCGGCCGTCAGGGGGTGGAAGGGTGCGCGGGTGACGGCCACCCCGCCCGTCGGGAAGGCGTCGTCGCCCTCGCCGTTGACGAACTCCGTCCACACGCCCCGGCGCAGCAGATTGACCGTGAGCGGCGAGGGGTCCCGCGTCACGTCCGGGTCGGGGATGCGCGCGTCGATCAGGACGTCCGCGGGGACGGCCGACCCGGGGACGGCGTCGGAGCTGAGGACGAAGGTGTCCGCCTCGGCGTCCGCGGTGAAGCGGGTGCCGGGCCCGACGACGCGCAGCAGGCCGGCCTCGATGAGGGCCATGGCGTAGCGCACCCGGATCCGCGGTGGCCCGGCCGCGAGGAAGGAGTGGCGCGGCGCGAAGTCGGCCAGGAACGCGCGGTGGGCCCGCGGGTGGAACCCGGCGAAGTCCATCAGCTCGCGGATGACCCAGCGGGTGTCGCGCAGCACGTCCAGCGAGGTCTTCAGGGCGTCGTCCACGTTGCCGCGTTCGGCGTGTTCGAGGTCGCGCCGCATCGCCTCGACCAGCGCCCGGTCGAAGTCCGCCACCCCGGCGAACGTCCGCCGGGCGAAGGGGCGGCTGAGCTGCCACAGGTCCGGCGCCGCCGAGGTGTCGCGCACGCCGTGCTCCTTCGCGAGGGCGGGCACGTCCGGTACGCCCTGCCGCGACCGGGCGACCACCTCGGCCCGGAAGGCGTCCACCCGCCCGGGGGCCTCGGCGCGCAACACCGCGCTGAAGTAGGTGAGTTGGATCTCGGCCAGCAGCCAGGGCAGCACGTCGCGGGTGAAGTCCAGGGGGCCGGCGGGGCTGTGCGCGCGGACGGTGGCGGGCGTGAACAGGGTGCTGCCGGCCTTGTACGCCGCCGTCTTCTGGTTGCGGCCCCGGGCGGGCAGCGGCACCCCGCTGCGGGAGCCGACGGCCATCCGGGGCTCGTCACCGCTCGGCCGGTAGCGGACCTCACCGTCCGGGCCCTCGGTGAACTCGCCGCCGCGCCCGACGGTGAGCGCGTACATGATGTCGTAGAAGGACAGGCCGATGCCCACGATCCCGACGGTCGAGGTGGCCGGTATCCGCTCCAGCGGCATGTCGGCGGGGGAGTCGCCGCGTATGTAGCGCAAGTGCGGGCGCTCGGCGGCGAATGCGGCCAGCTCGCCGTGGACGCCGGTGAGCGCCGGCGTCGGATGCCCCGTGGTGAGGACGACCCGGTCCGCCCGCAGCCAGGTGCCGTCGGACAGCCGCAGGGTGTATCCCACGGGGCTGGGGACGAGGTCCTCGACGGCGGCCGTGATGCGGTGCAGCGTGGCCGACGGCGGCAGGTGCGCCTCCGCGGTGTCCACGACATGGCGCATGTACTGCCCGTGCAGGGCGCGTGGGGCGTAGGCGTTGGGCCCGGCGTTGTCGGGGTCCCGGCGCTGCCACCACTGGGCCAGCGAGGGGCCGGCGCCGGGGCGGTCGGGCCCGTCGTCGGGCGGGCCGGAGAACATGGTGACCTCGCCGCAGACGGTGTTCATCAGGAACCAGTCGGGCTGGTCGGAACGCCAGATCCGGCCGCAACCGACCTCCACGGCATCCACCAGGAAGACGGTCGTCCTCCGGGATGTGCCGTCGGCCAGCCGGGCGGCCAGCCGCTCCAGTACCCCCACCCCTCGTGGGCCGCTTCCGACGATGACGATGCGATGTGAGTCTTCCACCACGTGGGACCTTTCGGCTTTTCGTCCGAGATGCTGCCCGGGCCCCCGGGTCTTTTGAATACAAGGGCCCCGGCAGGCTCCGAGGGATTCTGGATACGCCCTCGAAGGGGGGAGGCGAATTTCTTTCGCGGAATGCAGGCTAGCCGGATTCCGACGGGCAGGCCAAACAAATACCTTCATGACGGCATGAGCGGCCTTCATGGAAATGGTGGGGCCGTGGTCGGACGGCTATTGTTGCGGCGCACTCGATTGCTGCGCCGCAGCGGCGAATACCGAGAATCGCCCCCAGTGACAGTGGAGACACATCGTGGGACGCCCCGCAGTCATCCTCATGGATCTCATCAACGACGTCGTCCATCCCGACGGCAGCTATGCCAAGGAGGGCTACGCGGAACAGGTCGCCGCACGCGGCGTACTGGAACGGGCCGCCGCCGCGGCCGGCCTCGCCCGGGAGCGGAACATTCCGCTCGTCCATGTGACCGTCGGTTTCTCCGCCGGCTATCCGGAATGGCCCGCGCACTCGCCCGTGTTCGCGCCCTGCCGCGACGAGAAGCGTCTGCAACTGGGCACCTGGGGAACGGAGCAGCACGAGACGGTGCGCCCGCACCCCGGCGAGGTGCTGATCGCCAAGCACCGGCTGAGCCCCTTCCACGGCACCGCGCTGGACGTGCTGCTGCGGGCCCAGGGGGTGGACCGGCTGCTGCTGTGCGGGGTGTCCACCGACCTCGTGGTGCTGTCGGCAGCCCGCGAGGCGCACGACCGCGACTACCGCGTGGAGGTACTGGAGGACGCGGTCGCCGCCGCGGACCCGGCGCTCCACCGGGCCGCCGTCGACCTGCTGGCCCGTACCGCCACCGTGACCAGCGTCGACCAGGCGCTGTCCCGCTGACCGCCACCGCACGAGGAGCGCCCATGGGCTCGACCCTGGCCGAGAAGGTATGGAACGCACACGTCGTCCGCCGCGGAGACGGCGGCGAGGACCTGCTCTACATCGATCTGCACCTGCTGCACGAGGTCAACACCCCGCAGGCGTTCGACGGCCTGCGGGCCGCGGGGCGGGCGGTGCGGCGGCCCGACCTCACGCTGGGCACCGAGGACCACAACATCCCGACCGTCGCCGTCGACAAGCCCATCCAGGACCCGGTGGCCCGCCGCCAGTCCGAGCTGATGCGCGCCAACTGCGCCGAGTTCGGCATTCCGCTGCTGCGCATCGGGGACGCGCAGCAGGGCATCGTGCACGTCATCGGCCCCGAACTCGGTCTGACCCGCCCCGGTATGACGGTCGTGTGCTGCGACTCGCACACCACCACGCAGGGCGCCTTCGGCGCGCTCGCCCTCGGCATCGGAACCAGCCAGGTCGAACACGTACTGGCCACCCAGACCCTGGCGATGAGGCGCCCCCGCGACATGGCCGTCACCGTCGACGGCGTCCTGCGGCCCGGTGTGACGGCCAAGGACCTGGTCCTCGCCCTCATCGCGGAGATCGGTACGGCGGGCGGCCAGGGCCACATCGTGGAGTACCGCGGCACCGCTGTCGACGCCCTGTCGATGGAGGGCCGGATGACGCTGTGCAACATGACGGTGGAGGCGGGTTCGCGCGCCGGGATGATCGCCCCGGACGCCACGACGCTGGAGTACCTCGCCGGACGCCCCGGAATGCCGCGGGGCGCCGCCTGGGAAGCCGAGGCCGCGCGGTGGCGGGCGCTGGCCGGCGACCCGGACGCGGTGTTCGACAGGGAGGTCGTCCTCGACGGCGCCGCCGTCCGGCCGTTCGCCTCCTGGGGCACCAATCCCGCCCAGAGCGTGCCGCTGGACGGCGCCGTCCCCGATCCGGACGGGTTCGCCACCGCGTCGGAGCGCGCGGCGGCCCGGCGCGCGCTGGAGTACATGGCGCTGGCTCCCGGCACGGCGATGCGGGACGTGCCGGTGGACGCCGTGTTCGTCGGGTCCTGCACCAACGGCCGGATCGAGGATCTGCGCGCCGTCGCCGAGGTCCTGGACGACCGCAGGGTGGCCGCGGGGGTGCGGATGATGATCGTGCCCGGGTCGGCCGCCGTGCGCAGGCAGGCGGTGGCGGAGGGGCTGGCCGAGGTGTTCGACCGCGCGGGCGCCGACTTCCGGGCGGGCGCCGGCTGTTCGATGTGCGCGGCCCTCAACGAGGACCGGCTGCGCCCGGGGGAGCGGGTCGCCTCCACCAACAACCGCAACTTCGAAGGGCGGCAGGGACGCGGGTCGCGCACCCACATCGTCTCGCCGGCGGTCGCCGCCGCCACCGCCGTCTCCGGGCGGCTGGCCGCCCCCGACGACCTGTGAGGAAGCCGCCTTGGAGAAGTTCACCGTCCACCACGGAACCGCGGTACCGCTGCGGCGCAGCGACGTCGACACCGACCAGATCATCCCGGTGCGGTTCCTCAACCACTCCGAGCGCACCGGCCATGCCGACGCGCTGTTCGCCGACTGGCGCACCGACCCCGGGTTCGTGCTCAACCAGCCCCGGTACCGGGGCGCCAGCGTGCTGATCGCCGGCCGGGACTTCGGCACCGGCTCCTCCCGCGAGTACGCGGTGTGGGCCCTGCTGAACTACGGATTCCGCGCGGTGGTGGCGCCGCGCTTCGGCGACATCTTCCACGGCAACGCGCTGATGAACGGGCTGCTCCCGGTCACGCTGCCCGAGGCGACGGTCGAACGGCTGTGGGATGTGGTCACCGCCGAGCCGGCCCGTCGGATCACCGTCGATCTGACGCGCTCGCGCCTCGACTGCGGGGACGTCGGCGCCTCCTTCCGGATCGAGGAGGGGGCCCGGCGACGGCTGCTGTCGGGCCTCGACCTCATCGGCGACACCCTGCGGCACGAGGAGGCCATCGCCGCCTACGAGAGCACCCGGCGGTCGGCCATGCCCACGACGACATCGGTCTGAGAAGCGGCGGAATCACGCAGTTCGCGCAGACGCCGTCCGGCGATCTCCCGGGCGGCGGCCGCGAACGCCCGCCCCCTGCCCTCGCCGCCCTCCGCCGCCCGGGTGCTGAGGGACAGCTGACGCGAGCGGCCGGGCGCCAGCCGCAGGACGCGCAGCCCGGGCAGCGTCGCCGGCAGGACGGTGTCCGGCAGGATCGTCGCCCCGAGGCCCTCGCCGACCATGCACAGCACGGTGTTCGTGTCCCGGATGTGATGGGAGAACAGCGGGCCGCCCTCGGCCTCGCGCAGGGCGCGCAGCACCGCCGCCTCCGGATCCCAGGCGGGGACGATCAGCGGTAGCCGCGCGACCTGTTCGTACGGCACGACCCGGGCGTCGGCCAGCGGATGGTCCCGGGAGACGAGGGCGTACAGCGTCTCGCGCACCAGGGGCGCGGTGATCATTCCGGGCGGTGCGGAGTAGGTGATGCCCACGTCCACGACGCCCGCTTGCAGCCAGCGGCATATCTGCTTGTCGTCGGCCTCCCGGACGGTGAGGTCGGATCCCCGGCCGGTGGCGGCGAGTTCGGCCATCAGCCGGGGCAGCAGCTGCGCGGCGAAGGTGGGCACCGTCGCCACCCGCAGCGGACCGTCGTCGGCCCGCGCGTCGCGCGCCCGCAGGGCCACCAGTTCGGCGTGCCGGGTCACGGCCCGGGCGTGCTTGAGCGCCCTGCCGCCCTCGGGGGTGAGCACGACACCGCCGCGTTCGCGGCGCAGCAGCGCCACCCCCAGCTCCTTCTCCAACGCCGCCACCGCGTGACTCACCGCCGACTGACTGATGCCGAGCCGCAGTCCGGCCCGGGTGAAGCTCTCCGTCTCGGCCACCGCGACGAATGCGGAACACTGTGAAAGTTTCATGGTCTCCTCAAGAGGAATTCATCATGCAGGACGCTCATGAGTCGCCGGTCAGGGTAATCACGGCGGCCCGGAATCTTCTCGGGGAACCCACAGAACGAAGGAAGGACCCGCGGAATTCCTCCACCTTTCTGATGGGCGCCTCCACCTTTTGATGAGGTCCGTTGACACCGTCGCAGCGCCCGTCGGATATTCCTTCCCGAATTCCCACGCGGTCGCTGTTCCGTATATCCGCGTGGTGACTGTCGATCAGGAGTAGGAAGCGAGCGATGCGACCCATCCACGCACTGGACACGTCGGAACACGACGAGCTGTACGACCTCCTCGACTCCGTCGGAAAGCATCCGTACGAGGACTACCCGGCCTTTTCCGGGGCGATCACCGATCTGATCGACCAGGGCCGTGTTCCCGGCTTCTTCACCGAGATGTGCGCCCGCGTCAGGGACGAGCGCCGCGCCGGCGTCTCGCAGGCGCACGTCCTGCGGAACGTGCCCATCGACGCCGAGGTGCCGGTCCTCGACCACGACGACCCGGTCAGCGACAAGCACCGGAAGAAGACGACGTTCGTCGCTGAGGCCCTGCTGGAGCTGTTCAACCAGCTCGTCGGGACGCCGCTGCTCACCTACGCACGCAACCGGGGCGACTTCTTCACCGATGTCGTCGCCTACAACCGCTTCGACGGGATGTTCACCGGCTACAGCGACAGCGAGCTGTACTTCCACAACGACCGCACCGCCCACCCGGTACGCGCCGACTACATCGCGCTGCTCGGTATGCGCTGCCCCGACGACGTCATCTACACCGGCTACGTCGACGGCACGGCCCTGCTGGAACACCTCGACGCGGACACGCAGAAGACGCTGCGGCAGCCGCACTTCGTCACGGTCTTCGACGTCTTCTCCCGGGAGTTCAACGCTGACCTGACCGAGTCCGAGAAGCACGCGATCCTCTACAACGACCACAGCTTCCGCTACATGGACACGGCGACCACGCTCGCCCCCGACGCTCCCGTCGAGGCCCGCGACGCGCTCATCGCCGTCAAGGACGCGCTGGCCAAGGCCGACAAGCAGCGCCACCGCATCCTCACCGGCGATCTGTTCGTGCTGGCCAACCAGGACGGTATGCACAGCCGGGAGAAGATCGAGATCCACGACCCGGTGCAGGCCAAGTCGCGCTGGCTGCTGAAGACCTACGCCTTCCGCGACGCCGCCACCGCCGACTCCTACGCGGACGCGTGGATCGACGGCGTACGGGGCCGCGTGGCCGACTGACACCGGACCGCCCGGCTCCGCCGGCGCTCCCGGTCCTGCGCCGTCCGCGCCTCACCCCCCGGCGGGCGGCGCGCCCCTCACCCCGTGCGCTACCGACAGGAGAACCACTGTGCCCGTCTCTCGCGTGGCCTCCCGCTTCGCAGGGATCGAGAAATCCCCCACCTACGCGATCCTCGATCTGGCTGCGGAACTGCGTGCCCAGGGCGAGTCGATCCTCGACCTCAACGGCGGTGAGCCCGACTTCGACACCCCCGGCCACATCACCGCCGAGGGGATCGAGGCGCTGTCCGGCGGCTTCACCCACTACACGCCCAGCCGCGGCCTGCCCGAGCTGCTGACCGCCGTCGGCGACAAGCTGCTCCGCGACAACGGCCTGGCCGTGGACCCGGCCCGGCAGGTCGTCGTCACCCCGTCCGCCAAGCACGCCCTGTTCCTCTCCGTCATGACGCTGCTCGGCCCGGGCGACGAACTGCTCGTTCCCACGCCGAGCTGGGTGAGCTACCCCGCCATGGCCCGGCTCGCCGGAGCCGAGCCCGTCCTCGCGCCGCTGAGCGCGGACAACGGCTTCCGCCTCACCCGGCAGCTGCTGGAGCAGCGCCTCACCCCGCGCACCCGCGCCCTGCTGATCAACAACCCGAACAACCCGACGGGCAACGTCCTCACCGCCGACGAGGCCGAAGCGGTCGCCGGTGTCGCCCGGGACCACGACCTCTTCGTCATCACGGACGAGATCTACGAGAAGGTCCGCTTCCGCGGCGAGCACCTCAGCATCGCGGCGCTGCCCGGCATGGCAGACCGCACCGTCACCGTCAACGGCTTCTCCAAGGGCTACGCCATGACCGGCTGGCGCCTCGGCTACGCGGCGGCGCCCGAGGACGTCTCGGCGCAGATGCTGAAGGTCCAGCAGCACACGGTGGGTTGTGCGGGCTCCTTCGTGCAGCGCGGCGGGCTCGGCGCCCTGCGCGGCCCCCAGGAGCCCGTCGAGGAGATGCGCGCGGCGTACGAGTTCCGGCGCGACCTCCTGGTGAAGGGCCTCTCCGGCATCCCCGGCCTCGTCTGCCCGAGCCCGGACGCCGCCCTCTACGTCTTCTGCGACATCGGCGGCACCGGCTGCGCCGACCCCACCGCGTTCACCTCCTGGCTGCTGCGCGAGGCGAAGGTGGCCGTCACCCCCGGCTCCGCCTTCGGGCCCGGCGGCGAGCGTCACATCCGGCTGGCGTTCGCCACGGACGAGCAGACCCTCCGCGAGGCCGTCGACCGGATCCACAGCGCCATGGAGCGGCTGTGACGGCCCCCGCCGCCGACCCGGCCGTGGTGCGGCGGGAGAGCCGCCCGACACCGCTCACCGCGGCCTGCGTCCGGCAGCGCCCCTCCGGTATGCCCGTGCACCGGTACCGCCCGTACGAGGCCGTGGACCTGCCCGACCGCACCTGGCCGTCGAAGCGCATCACCGCGGCTCCGCGCTGGCTGTCGACCGATCTGCGCGACGGCAACCAGGCCCTGATCGACCCCATGCCGCCCGACCGCAAACGGACCATGTTCGACCTGCTCGTCCGGCTGGGCTACAAGGAGATCGAGATCGGCTTCCCCGCCTCCGGCCAGGCCGACTTCGACTTCGTGCGCGCGCTCATCGAACAGGACGCGATCCCGGACGACGTGACGGTCTCGGTGCTGACGCAGGCACGCGAGGAGCTGATCGAGCGGACCGTGGAGAGCCTGGTGGGCGCGGACCGGGCCACCGTGCACCTGTACAACGCGACCGCCCCGCTCTTCCGCGAGATCGTCTTCCGCAACGACAGGGAGGCCACACGGCGGATCGCGACCGAGGGCACCGACCTGGTGATGCGCTACGCCGACAAACTCCTCGGCGACGACACGGTGTTCGGCTTCCAGTACAGCCCGGAGATCTTCACCGAGACCGAGCTGGACTTCGCGCTGGAGGTCTGCGAGGCGGTGATGGACATCTGGCAGCCGGACGAGGGACGGGAGATCATCCTCAATCTGCCGGCCACCGTCGAGCGTTCGACCCCGTCCACGTACGCGGACCGCTTCGAGTGGATGTCCCGCCATCTGTCGCGCCGAGCCCACGTGTGCCTCTCCGCGCATCCGCACAACGACCGCGGCACCGCCGTCGCGGCGGCCGAACTCGCCGTGCCGGCGGGCGCTGACCGGATCGAGGGCTGCCTCTTCGGCCAGGGCGAACGCACCGGCAACGTCGACCTCGTCACCCTCGGCATGAACCTCTTCAGCCAGGGCGTGGACCCGCTGATCGACTTCTCCTCGATCGACGACATCCGGCGCACGGCGGAGCACTGCACACGGATGGAGGTCCCCGCCCGGCACCCGTACGCGGGAGACCTGGTGTACACCTCGTTCTCCGGGTCGCACCAGGACGCGATCAACAAGGGGTTCGCCGCGCTCGACGAGCGGGCCGCCGCCCTGGGACGGCCCGTCTCCGACCTCCCGTGGAACGTCCCGTATCTGCCGATCGACCCCCAGGACGTCGGGCGTTCCTACGAAGCGGTGGTCCGCGTCAACTCCCAGTCGGGGAAGGGCGGTGTGGCCTATCTGCTCAAGACCTGCCACCAGCTCGACCTGCCCCGCCGGCTCCAGATCGAGTTCTCCCGGATCGTCCAGGAGCACACGGAGGCGCACGGCGGCGAGGTCACGGCGGAGAGCATCTGGGAGCTGTTCTCCGCCGTCTACCTCACCGGGCAGGACACCTCGCCGGGCCGGACACCGGTCAGGGAGCACCGCATCGAGACCGCCGACGACGGCACCTGCCACGTCACTCTGACCGCCGGGCCCGAGGGCGCACCCACGGCGCTCACCGGTACGGGTACCGACCTCTCCGAGGCCCTCACCCGCGCCCTGGCGCCCCTGCGGCGGGTGTCGGTGCGGGAGACGGTGAGCCAGCTCCTCGGCACGGGCGCCGGTCAGCGGGTCTGCGTCTACGCCGCGTGCCAGGTCGAGGGCGTGGCGCGCTGGGGCGTCGGTATCGCGGCCGACCCGGCCGGGGCGCTGGCCGACGCGGTGCTCTCGGCGGTGAACCGGCACGGCGGACGGCCGGACGGGCCCGGGGCGTACGAGGGGCCCGGGCCCCGCCTGCCGGGGAGCTGAGCGAGCGGGTGTACGGCCGCGGTCGTACACCCGCCGCACGCCGCGCGGTTGTCACGCACCGCGTTGCGCGCCGGCCCGGTGCCGGGCCCGCCTGCCGCCCGCGGCGGCGACGGTTCCGGTGCCGCGGGGGATCCGCGCGCACACGGTCACCAGCAGGGCGAGGGCACACACCCCGGCGGCGACGAGCGAGGTGGTGTGCAGGGCGCCCAGGAAGGCCGGGGTGGCGGCCCGGGCCGCGGCGGGGTCGCCGGTGGCCAGCGCGGAGGAGAGCGACTCGGCCGCCCGCGCGCGCAGTCCGGCCGGGGAGCCGGCGAGCCGCTCGTGCACGATGCCGGAGTACCGGGACCACAGCACCGAGCCGAGGATCGCGACCCCGAGTGCGCTGCCGAGCTGGCGCAGCGTGTTCAGCAGTGCCGAGCCGGCCCCGGCGCGTTCGGCGGGCACCGACGACGAGGCCAGCGTGGTGCCCGGCGCGAGGACGAGCGCGAAGCCGAGTTGCAGGGCGAAGGCGTCCGCGACGAACCAGCCGATGCCGGTACGGGCGCCCAGCGCGGTGGCGCCCGCGAACGCGACGGTCATCAGGGCGGTGCCGGCCGCGATCGTCGCGCGTGCGCCGAACCGTTCCGTGGCCCGCTGCGACAGCGGTGCGCCGATCACCAGCCCCGCCGACAGGGGAATGAGCGCGAGCCCGGTCTGCAACGGCGAGTAGCCGCGCAGGGTTTGCAGATAGAACGTCGTGAAGTACAGATAGCCGAAGACGGCGAGCGAGCCGAGGGTCAGCGCGACCGCGGCGACGGTGAACGAGGCGTGCCGGAACAGGCCCACGTCCAGGAGCGGTTCGCGGTGCCGGGTCTCGGTCAGGACGAGTCCGGTCAGCACGGCGATCCCGGCCACGGCGGGCAGCCAGGTGCCGAGGTAGGCCCAGCCGTCGTCGGTGGCGTGCACCACGCCGAACACGAGCAGGCCGATGCCCGCCAGGGAGGCCGCCACGGGCGTCATACGCAGCTCCCCGTGGCCGCTCGCCGGTACGGCGGGGATCCACGCCCAGGTCGCGGCCAGCCCCAACAGCGCGAGCAGGGCGACGAGTTCGAGTACGGAGCCCCACCACATGCCGGCGCTCAGCAGCGCGCCGCCGAGCAGCGGGCCGAGCGAGATCGACAGGCCGGAGGCGGCCGCCCAGGAGGCGATGGCCCGCGCGCGCTTCCCGGCCGGGAAGATGCGAAGGATCACCGCGAGGGTGGTCGGCATGATCGCGGCAGCGGCCACGCCCATGAGGGCGCGCAGGGCGATGATCGCGGCGGGGGAGTCGAGGAACCCGGCCACGGCGGTCGTCGCGGCGAACGCCCCCGATCCCCACAGCAGCAGACGCTTGAGGCCGAATCGGTCGCCCGCGTTCCCCGCCACGAGCAGGAAGCCGGCGAAGGTGAGGGTGTAGGCGTTGAGGAACCACTGCTGCTCGGCGTTGCTCGCGCCGAGGCGGGCCTGCATCGTCGGCAGCGCCACATTGAGGATGGTGCTGCCCAGCAGGACCGCCGACACCGCCAGCGTCAGGGCGAACAGCGCCCGAACGGGCCGGACGGGCGGGCCACCGCTTCGCTGCGCGTCCGCCGCCGGTGCCGCTCCGGCCTGCGTGCCTGCTCCGGTCTCCGTGCCGGTTCTCGTGGCCGTCCCGGTGCCCGTCGTGGCGCGGGTCTCCGTTGTCTCTCCCATGGGGAAGCTCCCTTCCTCGGCCGGACCGGGTGGTCTGCTCGGTGGTGTCCCGGCCCGGCGTGCGGCGCGCGCCGACGGGGCGCCTGCGCGGTCCGGGTCCGTGGAAGCGTGCGTGCGCACGCGGTGACGGGGCCGCTGTCCACGGCCCGCTTCTCTATCAGTGACCAAGAAGCTGTCCCAGGTATACTTGTTCAGTGACCAAGAAGCAAGCCGCCGGCCGTGCCAAGGTCGGGATCACACCGGAGCAGGTGGTGGACGCGGCGTTCGCCGTGCTCGACCGGGGAGGCGTCGCCAAGCTCTCCACCCGGGCCATCGCGACCGAGCTCGGCGTCAGCATGAACACCGTCATGTGGCACATCCGCACCAAGGACCGGCTCCTGGACGCGATGTCGGACGCCCTCCTCGGCAAGGTCGAGCTGGACGGCCTGCCGGAGCAGTGGGACGAGCAGGCGGCCGAACTGCTCGCACGGCTGCGCCGGGTGATGCTGGCGCACCGGGACGGCGCCCTGCTCGTCACCGGAACCTTCCCCGCCGAACCGCGCACCCTCGCCTTCACCGACCGCCTGCTGACCGCGCTGCTGCGCGGCTGCCCCACCCGCAGGACGGCAGCCTGGACGGCCTGGAACCTCTTCTACTTCACCGTCGGCCTCGTCCAGGAGGAGCAGGCCCCGCCCAGCGGTGAGCGCGACAGCCTGCGCGAGGACCTCGACACGGAGCGCTTCCCCGGACTGGGCTCGACCCTGGAGGACTTCCTGTCCGTCGACTTCGAGGAGCGCTTCCGCTTCGGCATCGCCCAACTCCTCCGCTCCGCCGCCACCACACCGGCGCCCGAACACTGAAGGGGGATCGCGGCGCCCGAACGGCACCGCGGTGCCGAACGGTGCCGCCCCCGGCGCGACGGCCCGCTACGGTCCACTACGGCGCGTGACGGGGTGTGCCGGGGCGTTGCCGATCCGGCGGGATGCGGGGGTGGGCCGTCCGGTCGGCACCGGCCGCCCGGGGCGGGGTGAACGGGCAGGCGGCGCCCGGTCGTTGCCACCGCGGCCGGTGCGCGTGGGTGACGGCCCCATGGGTGACGGGCCCCGGGTCAGGCCGGCCGGGTGCTGTCCTGCAACTGCTGCACGGCCTGCACGAGGGGGGCGAGCGCGGGTTCGGCCGCTGCCTGGTCGAGGGCCTCGCGCAGGGCGGTGTTGTGGGTGGGGCGGGCCTCCTCCAGGAGGCGCAGGCCGTCGTCCGTGACATCGGTGTAGATGCCGCGGCGGTCGGTGGGGCACAGGTAGCGCGAGAGCAGCCCGCGGTCCTCCAGCCGGGTCACCAGCCGGGTGGTGGCGCTCTGGCTGAGCACGACCGAGTCGGCGACCTGCCGCATCTGGAGATGTCCGCCTTCGCCGTCGTGCTGGCGGCTCAGCACGTCGAGCAGGGAGTACTCGCGTGCGCTCAGCCGGTGGCGGCTCTGGAGGGCGCGCTCGACTCTGCTCTCGATACGGCCGTGCAGCAGCGAGAGCGCCGACCAGCTGTGGGCCAGGGCGGTCATCGCCGGGTCGGTGGCGGTCATGGACAGCTCCTTTGCTCGGGTGTGCGCGGAGGCGGTCGCGGTGGATCCGCCTCCGTACCACGGCACCCAGCATACCCGCGTTTGCAATTAGTCGGCGTGTGCAATTATTGTCCTCGCAAGTAGGACGCTCGCGCCTCCTTCCCTTCCGTGCATCACAGGGCACCCGAGGACCCGGCCGACCGCGCGCACCGCGAGCCCGGTCGGCGTGGCCCGGCCCTGCACGGAGGGGCCCGTCCGCGACCGTGGGAGTCCGGCACCGGGCTCCCCGGCCCCGGCCACCCGGGCCCCTGCTCCCCCTCAAGGCATCACCGAAGAAAGGCCCCCCATGACCTCCGTGCCGAATGTGACGCTCAACAACGGCTCGGCCATGCCGCAGCTCGGCTTCGGCGTCTTCCAGGTTCCCGACGACGAGACGACCGCCGCGGTCGCCGCCGCGCTGGAGGCCGGCTACCGCAGCATCGACACCGCCGCGGCGTACGGCAACGAGCGCGGTGTCGGCAGGGCCGTCGCCGACTCCGGCGTCCCGCGCGAGGAACTGTTCCTCACGACCAAGCTGTGGAACGACGACCACGGCCACGACCGGGCAGTGGCCGCGTTCGACGCCTCCTTGGACAAGCTCGGCCTCGACCACGTCGACCTCTACCTCATCCACTGGCCCCTCCCGGCCCGCGACCTGTACGTGGAGACCTACCGGGCGCTGGAGGAGATCCTGGCCGGCGGCCGCACCCGCGCCATCGGCGTCTCCAACTTCCAGGTGCCGCACCTGCGGCGGCTCATCGACGAGACCGGCATCGTCCCGGCGGTCAACCAGATCGAACTGCACCCCGGGCTCCAGCAGAAGGAGCTGCGCGCCTTCCACGCCGAGCACGGCATCGCCACCGAGGCGTGGAGCCCGCTGGCCCAGGGCGCGGTCCTGGAGGACGAGGCGGTCGTCCGGATCGCCGAGGCGCACGGGGTGACGCCGGCCCAGGCCGTGCTGCGCTGGCACCTTCAGCTCGGCAACATCGTCATCCCGAAGTCCGTCACCCCCGCGCGCATCCGGCAGAACCTCGACGTCTTCGGCTTCGAGCTGAGCGACGCCGAGATGGACGCCGTCGCCGGGCTCGACCGTGGGCTGCGCACCGGCCCGGACCCCGACACCTTCAACTGACGGGTTCCCGGCGCCCGTTCCCGGCGAGACGAACGGGCGCCGGCGGCACCGGTGACCGCAGTCCGCACTCCGTCCCCGACCTCGTGAGAGGACTTCCCATGCAGATCGATCTCTCCGGCCGCACCGCCCTGGTCACCGGCTCCACCCAGGGGATCGGCCACGCCATCGCCGTCGGGCTCGCCCGCGCGGGCGCCCGCGTCGTCGTCAACGGCCGCGGGGAGGAGCGCGTCGCGGCCGCCGTGCGGGACGTGCGTGCCGCCTCCGGCAGCGACGACGTCACCGGTGCCGTGGGCGACCTGGCGACCGAAGAGGGCGCCGCCGCCGTGGTGGAGGCCGTGCCCGGGCCCGACATCCTCGTCAACAATCTCGGCATCTTCGGCTCCGCCCCTCCGCTGGAGATCGACGACGCCGAGTGGCGCCGCTACTTCGAGGTCAACGTCCTGTCCGCCGTCCGGCTCATCCGCGCCTACCTGCCCGGTATGAAGGAGCGTGGCTGGGGCCGCGTCATCGATCTGGCCAGCGACTCCGCCGTGGTCATCCCGGCCGAGATGATCCACTACGGGATGACCAAGACCTCGCTGCTCGCCGTCGGCCGCGGCTTCGCCAAGGACGCCGCCGGCACCGGCGTCACCGTCAACTCCGTCATCGCCGGGCCGACCCACACCGGCGGCGTCGAGGGGTTCGTCCGCGAACTCGTCGGCGACGAGCTGCCCTGGGACGAGGCGCAGCACGAGTTCATGGTCAAGTACCGCCCGCAGTCGCTGTTGCAGCGCCTCATCGAGCCCGAGGAGATCGCCAACATGGTCGTCTACCTCGCCTCGCCCCTCGCCTCCGCCACGACCGGCGGGGCCCTGCGGGTGGACGGCGGCTACGTCGACTCGCTGCTGCCCTGACGCGCCGCCCGGCGCCCGCCCCCTCCGAGCCTGTGGCCGGACCGTCCCCCGCGGCGGTCCGGCCACAGGCCGTTGTGTGCGGCCCGCGGTCTTCCACCGGGGAGCGGGCGTCGGCCGGGTCCGGGTAAGTGGCCATCCTGCGTTAAGTATTGACGGCCTCTGTTCAGCCTGGCTAAATCGTCCTCCGACGGAAGGGGCGGGAGCCGTGGCTGACAGCGCACAGCCGGCCGAAGAGGCCGGGGACGGTCCGACCCGACTCGTGGGCGCCGCGATCAAGCGGCTGCGCACGGAGCGCGGGATGACACTGCGCGACCTGGCCGAGCGCTGCGGACTCTCCCCGGGCTTCCTGTCCCTGGCGGAACGCGGCCTCAACGCGATCTCGCTGACCTCGCTGTTCGCGCTGGCCTCCGCGCTCGACGTGGACGCGGCCGAACTGCTGGGCGCGGCCGGCCGCCGGGGCCGGCACGCCTACGCGGTCGCGCGGCGGGACGATCCCCGCGCCACACGCGTCGTGATGGGCGAGCGCGAGCACCGGGTGCTCACCGCCGACCTTCCCGACCAGCGCATCGAGACGCTGGCCACCACGGTGCGCCCGACCCCCGAACCCTCACCGGTCACCCGGCACGACGGCGAGGAGTTCTGCTACGTGCTGCGCGGCGAGCTGACGTTCCTGCTGCCGGACGAGGCCGTGGTGCTCGCGGCGGGCGACTCGATCCACTTCAAGTCCCGGACCCCGCACGCCATCCACAACCGCGGCACCGACATCGCGGAGGTGCTCTGGACGGTCGACCGCCCGCTGCTGCGGCGGCCCGACGAGACGGCCCACTGACCGCGCTTTCCCCCCTGCCGGTGCACGCCACTCACCGAGAGGCGGCCATGAGTGAACTGACGAAGGCACCCCGGAGCGAGCGGAGTTTCTTCGGCCAACCCCGCAGCCTGGTCACGCTGTTCTCCCTGGAACTGTGGGAGCGGTTCTCCTACTACGGGATGTCCGCGATCCTGCTGTACTACCTCTACGACCACACCTCCGCCGGCGGGCTCGGCCTGAGCAAACCGACCGCGTCCGCGCTGGTGTCGATATACGGGTCGCTGGTGTTCATGTCCGGCGTCCTCGGCGGCTGGCTGGCCGACCGGCTGCTCGGTATGCGGCGCGCGGTCATGCTCGGCGGCCTGCTGATCATGTGCGGGCATCTGGCGCTCGCGGTGCCCGGCGGGCTTCCCGCGCTGCTGGTGTCCATGCTGCTGATCGTGTGCGGCACCGGGCTGCTGAAGCCCAACGTGTCCAGCCTGGTGGGGGAGTTGTACTCGGCGGACGACCGCCGCCGCGACGCCGGCTTCTCCCTCTTCTACATGGGGATCAACCTGGGCGCCTTCCTCGCCCCCTATCTGGTGGGCACGGTCGGCCAACAGGTCGACTACCACCTCGGCTTCGCGCTCGCGGCGGTCGGCATGGCCGCCGGCCTCGTCGGCTACGCCCGCGGGCGCTCCCGGCTGGGCCGGGCGGGCGAGGAGCCGACGAACCCGCTCCGGGACGGCGAGCGGCCCCAGGTGGTGCGGCGCGCGTGCGTCGGCGGGGCCCTGGTGGCGGCGGCCGTCGTGGTGTGCGCGGCCACCGGTTCGCTCTCCGTCGACGTGCTGATCAACGCGGTGACGGTGTGCGCGGTGCTGCTGCCCGCGGTGTATCTGGTCACCATGCTGCGCAGCCCGCGCACCGACGCCGTCGAGCGGTCCCGGCTGATCGCCTACATACCGCTGTTCATCGGCGCGGTCTGCTACTGGGTGGTCAACGAGCAGACGAGTTCCGTGCTCGCGCAGTTCGCCGACACCCGCACCGATCTCGACATCCTCGGATTCGCCGTGCCCGCCTCATGGTTCCAGTCGCTGAACCCGATCGCGACGCTCGTCCTGGCCCCGGTCTTCGCCTGGCTGTGGATCAGGATGGGGGACCGGCAGCCCACCACACCGCGCAAGTTCGCCACCGGGCTGCTGCTCGGCGGGGCCTCGTTCGTCCTGATGGCCGGGCCCGGGCTGCTGAACGGCGTGGACGTGCCCGCCAGCCCGTGGTGGCTCGTCGCCAGCTACTTCGTGGTGATCTGCGGCTCGATGTGCCTGTCGCCGGTCGGCCTCTCGGCCACCACGAAGCTCGCACCGCGGGCCTTCCTCGCCCAGATGATGAGCCTGTGGTTCCTGGCCTCGGCCGCGGCCGGAGGCATCAACGCCCAACTGGTCCAGCTCTACCGGGCGGAGACGGAGATCGGCTACTTCGCCGGGGTCGGCGCCGCGGTCATGGCGGTCGGAGGTGTCATGCACCTGCTCACCCCCTGGGTGCAGCGGCGCATGGGCGGCGTGCGGTGAACGCCCGTCGGAGGGACGCGGGGTGAGGGCCGTCCCGAAGAGTGCGCGGTGCGCACCGTCCGGAAGGACCCGAAGCACCCGGAGAAGCCCGAGGGCCCGAAGAGCAGCAGGAGTCGGACGGGCCACAAGCACCACAGGAACTGCAAGGACCGGGCGGAGCACGGTGCGTACCGGCCGGAAGCGACAGAGAGGGAGCAGAGCATGCGCGTAGCGGTCATCGGTGGCGGCATCGTCGGTGCGGCGGCCGGATACGAACTCGTCCGGGCCGGAGCCGAGGTGCTGCTGGTGGACTCGTCGGCCGAGGGGCGCGCGACCTCGGCCGGCGCGGGGATCATCTGCCCGTGGTCGTCCCGGGTGGACGACCCGGACTGGTACCGGTTCGCCGTCGCCGGAGCCGAGCACTACCCGGGCCTGGTGGACGCCCTGGCCGCCGACGGGGAGACCGACTTCGGCTACCGGCGGGTCGGATCGCTGCGGCTGGTCTCCGACGACGAGGCCGAGGAGGCGTTCGCGCGCGTGACCGAACGCGCCGCGCACTCCCCGCTGGCCGGGAAGGTCGAGCTGGTCGACGCCGACCGCGCCCGCGCACTCTTCCCGCCCCTGCGGCACGACGGCCCGGCGATCCACATCCCCGGCGCGGCACGCCTGGACGGCCGCTCGCTGCGCGACGCCATGCTCCGCGCAGCAGCCCGGCGCGGAGCCGAAGTCGTCGAGGGCAGCGCCGAACTCGTCACGGACGCCGCCGGGTCGGACGGCGGCGCGGAGACGGCGGTGCGGGGCGTGCGGGTGGACGGCGGGTTCCACGCCGCCGACGCCGTGATCGTCGCGGCCGGTGCCTGGTCGCCGCGGCTGCTCGAACCGCTCGGCGTCCGGGTGCGGGTCGTGCCGCAGCGCGGCCAGATCGTCCATCTGCGGCTGCCGGGCGTGGAGACCGCCGCGTGGCCGGTCGTGCTGCCGCGTTCCCGGCACTACCTGCTGGCCTTCGACGACTCGCGCGTCGTCGTCGGCGCGACACGTGAGGACGACACCGGCTTCGACCACCGGGTCACGGCCGCCGGACTGGCCGAGGTGCTCGACGAGGCCCTGTCGGTGGCGCCGGGGCTGTCCGGTGCCACCCATGCGGAGACCCGGATCGGCTTCCGGCCGATGGGCCCGGACATCCGCCCGCTGCTCGGCGCCGTCCCCCCGGTCGCCGGGCTGATCGTGGCCAACGGCCTGGGCGCCTCCGGGCTGACGATGGGCCCGTACGCGGGCTCGGTCGCCGCCCGACTGGCCCGCGGCACCGACCCCGGCATCGACCTGACCCCGTACGACCCGCTGCGCTGAGCACCCGGCCGGACACCGGGCCGCCCCGGCCCGGCCGCACGGCTCCGCCGCCGAGGCCCCGGCCCGTCGCACGCCCGGCTGCGGGCCGTGCAACTCCGTGCCGCTGCCCCGCCGTTGAGGCTCGGCGCCCCCGCGTGCGCCGCCCGCGCCCGCACGGATGGCCGGACGCGGGCGGCGGGGCGCTGCGGGGACGGGTATCCCTGTGGCCCCGTCCTACAGGCGCGAGTCGACCCACTCCCGCACGTCGCGACGGAGGAGCAACACGGTGGCGGCGGGCATTCCCAGGAAGGTCAGGCCCAGCAGAACCGAGGTGGCGAGCACCAGCATGCCGACGGTGGGAGACCACGACAGCAGGGACGCCAGCAGGAAGACGGGGAAGAAGACGCCTTGGATGCGCGCCATCATGATGACGAACGGCCCACCGCGCCACATCCGGTACGCGCACAAGGCCACCACGGCCAGCCACAGCGACCACAGCGGCCAGCTGCCCCACAGGAACTCCCAGACGTCGAACCCGAAATCGCTCGACGTGACACGCGACTGGTCGTCGAGACCCGGCGAGCCGTGCGACTGACGGAACACGGTCTCGATGACGAAGTTGACGAGAAGGACGACGACCTGCATGGCGAGGAGGACCACGGCGAGCGGCAACAGCCAGAAAGCGGAGATCAGCAGCGTGCTCAGTTTCACCGCCCCCGGGCGTCGCGTCGTGGGTGCGACCCGTGACGGGACTCCGGCCCGCCGGTAGACCTTCCGCAGGGCGCGCGGCAGCGCTCGCTGCGTGCGCCGCGCGAGTCCGGCCAGGGGGAACCTGCCGTCCAGCATCTCCCAGTGGGGCGTCCACCTGCTGTCGAACCAGATCGCGGCGCGGACGTAACGCCCCCGCAGGAGACGGTGCCGCAACCGCCTGCGCGGGTAATCCGGCAGCCCCTTGGGGAAGTGGGGCCCCAACGACGCGCGGAACCGTGCGTACTGCTGCCGGTCGCGGCTGACGAGCAGGACCAGGCGGGTGGGGTCGTCGCGTGCCACCAGCTGCTCGACCTCCCAGGCCAGGCCCCCTCCCGCCCCGGTGGCCAGTACGACGAGCGTGCTGCGGTCGAGGGCGGCGAGCACCTCGCCCTTCCAGGTCCCGTCGGAGGCGTAGTGCCGCTCGGCGCCGAGCCGCGGCAGCCGGTCGGTCGTACGCCCGAGCGCGACCATGCGCCCGAAGGGTGCGAAGGCCCGGCAGACCTGGTCCTCCTCGGTGCGCAGATGGGCGGGGGTCGGCAGCATGGAGGTGAACAGCAGGCGGAACCAGCGCAGCGCGGCCACCCGGGAGTAGCCGTCGTCGTCCTGGAACGCCCGGAGGAACAACACGACCCTCTCGTCCGCCGGCAGGTTGTGAAGGCTGGTCAGGACGGGCGTCAGATGCTGTCGCCCACGCAGTACCGCCCACACCCCGGCCACCACGAGGGCCAGTCCGGCCGCCAGCAGGCCCCAGGACGTACCGGCCGGGCCGGCCATGCCGGAGAATCCCAGGCAGCCGCTCCCCAGCGTCAACGCCACCCAGCCCGAGGTGCTCAACCGGCGACCCTGCCAGGGGGATTGCCGGATGTCGGCGGCCCGGCGCGGTGGTCGGCTCGGTCGGGGCCGTGCTGTGCCGTCGCTGACGCTGGGTTCCGGCATCGTGCCCCTTCGGATCGAGTCCGTGCCCGCTGTTCTCCTCACGGTAGTGCTGAGAGGATGCGCCTGTGGGGGGTTGCAGCAATTCGACCGCGCAGTGGGTGTGGGACCGTCAGAGCGTCTGGTCCCAGGCGGCCGGTCACGCCAAGCGCGCGATCACACGGGCCAGGACGGTCGCCCTCGTGCTGGGGGTGACGGGAGCGTGTGCCGGTACTGCCGCAGCTCAGGTCATGGCCTGGAGCGACGTGGCGGGGAAGAGCCTGGCGTTCCTGGCGGCCGTCGCGGCGGGGCTCGTACCGGTGGCCACCAGGGGGGCGGGCCCCCAACAGGTCGATGACTGGACCCGGTTGCGTGCGCTCAGTGAACAGCTCAAGAGCGAGGTCTACAGATACCTCGCCCGCGTCGGCCCCTATCGGGGCGCGGACGCCTCCCACGTTCTTCTCGACCGTGCCGAGCGGGCCCTCGCGGACGCAGCCGATCTCGCCGGCCACACCGTTGCCCTCGTCCCGCGCCGGCGCGTGCTGCCCGCTGTCACCGACGCCGGGTCCTACCTGGAGCTGCGGGTCACCCCCCAGGTGGAGGGCTACTACCGGCCCCGGGCCGCGTACATGCGTCGACGGAGCGCCCAAGTGCGCTGTGTGGAGCTGGTCTTGGCAGCTGTCGCCGCGGTGCTGGGGGCCGTGTCCGGGACCTTCGGGGCCGACTGGGCCACCGCGTGGGTCGCGACCGTCACCACCGTGGCCGCCGCGGCCACCGCGCACGCGGCGGCCTCCCGCTATGCCTACCAGGAGGTCCAGTTCTCCCGCACCGCGGAGGAGTTGGAGAGCCTGACGGCCCGTCGTGCCGCGGAGGCCGCTCCCGCCGACGACGCCTTCGTCGACCGGTGCGAACGGGTCATCTCCGCGGAGAACGAGGAGTGGAGGGCGAAGTGGCTCAGCGAGTAGAGCGATGCGCCGGCCGCTGCCTGCCTCTCCCGGCGCCGGGTTCCGCCTGAAGCGGGCCGCCGGCCAGGAGTCCGTCCCCGCGGCACGCTGATACCCGGTGCCCGGCCCGCCGCGGGGACACGACGGGCGGGCACCGGGCCAACGGATGGGCGCCGCGCGGGACTTCGCGGTCCGGCGCGGCCCCGGCCGGCTGCGGCGTCAGGCCGACAGCGTGGCGTGGAGGGCGTCGAGGCCCTCGCGGTAGATGCCGGTGAACAGCTCGACGACCTCGTCCTCGGTGGCGTCGACGGGGTGGAAGCGGCCGGACCACTGGACCTCGGCGAGGTCGTCCCGGCCGGGCACGGCGTGGACCCGGAGGGTGGAGACATAGCCGTCGACCGGGAACGGGGCCTGGACGATGACGTAACTGTAGTGGCGTTCGGCCTCGTTGAAGTCGACGAGCCGTTCGACGATGGTCTCGCCGTCGGCGTTGGTCAGCCGGCGGACGCGGCCGCCTTCGAGCGGGGTGCTCTCAGGGATGTAGGGGAGCCAGTCGGGCAGGGTGTCGAAGCCGCCGATGAGGTCCCACACCTTCCGGGGCGGTGCGGGGACGGTGCGGCTGACGGAGGTGGAAGCCATGTGTGCTTCTCCTGGTGCTGCGGGGTGTGGGGTCAGGCGCCCTGGGGGAGGGGCGCTGCGGGGCTGACCAGGCCGCCGGCGCGCAGGTCGGACCAGAACGCGGTCGGGACGTTCTCGGCGAGGGCGGCGGTGTCCTCGGCGATACGGCTGGGCCGGGTGGCGCCGGGGATGACGGCGGCGGACGCCGGGTGGGCGAGGGAGAACTGGAGGGCGGCGGCCTTGATGCTGATGCCGTGCTTGTCGGTCAGTTCCGTCAGCTTCCGCACCCGCTCGACGATCTCCGGCGGGGCCTGCTGGTACTCGAAGTTGGTGCCGCCGGCCAGGACGCCGGAGCTGTAGGGGCCGCCGACGACCATGTCCACGCCCTGCTCCTGGGCCAGGGGCAGCAGGCGCTGGAGCGCGTGCGCGTGGTCGAGCAGGGTGTAGCGGCCGGCCAGCAGGAAGCCGTCGGGCTGCGGTTCGTCCAGCGCGAGGGTCAGCTCGATGGGCTCGGTCTTGTTGACGCCCAGGCCCCACGCCTTGATGACGCCCTCGTCCCGCAGCCGGGACAGGACGCGGAAGGCGCCGGTGCGGGCCTCCTCGAACTTCTGGATCCAGGCGTCGCCGTGGAAGTCCTGGGCGATGTCGTGCACCCAGACGATGTCCAGCCGGTCGACGCCCAGGCGCCGCAGGCTGCCCTCGATGGAGCGCTCGGTGGCGTCGGCGGTCCACTCGTGCAGGACCTTGTTCGGGTTGCCGTGCTCGAACAGGCCGCCCTTCTCGCCGAAGTCCGGGGTCTCGGTCTCGTGCTCGTCGAGGATGACCCGGCCGACCTTGCTGGAGAGCACATAGGAGTCGCGGGGCTTGCCGGAGAGCACCTGGCCCAGGCGCTCCTCGGCGAGGCCGGCGCCGTAGAAGGGCGCGGTGTCGTAGTAGCGGATGCCCTGGTCCCAGGCCGCTTCGACGGTGGCGCGGGCGTCTTCGTCGGGGATCGCGCGGAACATGTTGCCGAGCGGGGCGGTCCCGAAGCCGAGACGGCCGGGGAGGATGGTCTGGAGCGACATGGTGACGCCTTTGCGGGGTCGGGGTGGGGCCCGTCGGTGCGGCGGCTCGTCGGGGAGCCGGCCTCGGGGCGGACGGGGTGCCCCACCGGTGGTACGCGCGCCCTGTTTTCTATGCAGACGCTTCTTACTTGCTTTGACAATACTTGCACGCGCGGGGTAACGCAAACGAGGGGACACCGGGGCCGCTGCCACGGGGCGATGTCCGTTCCCCGAGCGGTCGGCCCGATCCCGGCTTCCGGGTTCCCGGCGTGTGCGGGGTGAAGCGTGTTCTGTCGGGAGTCGAACGCAAATCGGGAGGTATCGCACGGCGGTCCGCTTCCACCGTTGACAAGTTCATGCAACGGCAACCACCCTTCCGAGAGCGCTCTCAACTTCCTCGGTGCGGCGGCGAGTTGCCGGTGTTTCCGAGGGTTGTCCAGCGCGCCCGTACGCTGCCGCGCCCCCGGGTGCGCCCGCGTGCGGGTGCGACCCCCCACGCAGTTGAGGAGGAGAATTGACCTCCGCACACTCCCGGCGGCGGCGCCGTGGTGCCGCCCCGATCCATGTGCTCTCGTCCCTCGCCCTCGTCGTGACCGCCATGTGCGCGTTCACGGGCCCCTCGAACGCCGCGCCGGCCGCGGACTCCGGCAGCGCCGGCACGAAGGCCGTCCAGCCCGCCGGTGACAAGCCGCCGGAGGACTTCTGGGGCGATGTGGACAACATCCCGCCGGCCAACAACGAGCTCACCGTCAAGATCGCCAACCAGACCAACGGGCAGTTCCCCGACGACAAGGTCTTCTGGTCCTTCAACGGTGAGACGCACTCCATCGCCGAACAGCCGTACATCGATCTGCCGGCCGTCGAGGCGGGCCGGATCGACATCCATGTCGGCTCCCCCGACAGCGAGTACACCGACTTCGTCGAGTTCACGATCAAGGACGGCGTCTTCTACGGCAACCTCACCCGCGTCGACGGCTACGTCCTGCCGCTGGCGATGCGGCTGCACTCCGAGGACGGCCAGAACCAGGAGGTCGGCGAGGACTACGAGCTGTTCAAGCAGTCGCGCGAGGACACCTTCAAGCAGTTCTCCGGCGAGGTGCCCGAGGAGTTCCAGGGCCTGGTCGACGGCGACAAGAAGATCGAAGCGCCGCGCAGCGGTGCGGACTTCGCGCCCGGCGGCAAGTACGAGAACTACTTCAACGACTACGCGCAGTCCGTCGGCGTCGGCGCCTCCACGCAGGAGATCTTCGCCTGCTCCGGGCCGCTGAGCGAGGACCCGGCCGGCTGCGCCGGGCTCAACCGGCACGTCGCCGAGCTGCCGGAGGACCAGCAGGCCGACCCGGCCAACTTCTACAAGTCGGCACCGGCGAACTACTACGCCAAGTTCTGGCACGACCACTCCATCGACAACCGTTCCTACGGCTTCCCGTACGACGACGCGGAGGGCCAGGACACGCTCGTCACCTCCGACAACCCGGAGTACCTGGTCGTCGCCGTCGGCTACTGAGGCGACAGCCGGACCGGTCGCCGGGCGGCGGCCGACGGCCCACGGGCCGCCGGCACCGTACGGATCCGGTCCGGCGAGGAAAGCGGCGGGCCCCCGGCTGTCCGGGGGCCC
>NZ_BJMM01000009.1 GCF_006539165.1 Streptomyces cacaoi
GGCTGTCCGGGGGCCCGCCGTCGTGTCCGGGATCTCTCGCGGGGAGTCCGGCCGCTTCCGTGCCCGGTCCGGGCCTCGTCAATGGACGATGGACACGATCTCGCAGACGGCCTCCGCGAGTCGGCGCTCTCCTCGGATCCCGGCCCGGGCGAGGGCCGTCGCCGGGTCGATGCCGCGGGTGCACAGGCGCCAGGCGGTCTCCGCCGTCAGCCGCACGGACGCGGCCGGGCGCCCGTCCGGCGGTGCGGCCGGCGACCAGCCGTCCGTGCCGTCCGTTCCCGCGGTGACAGCGGCGCCGGCGGTGACGGTCCACGTGCCGCCGGCCGGCCCCTCCACGCTCACCTCGATCTGCGTCCCCTCCGGCGCGGGCGTGTGCCGCAGGGTGTGCGGCAGCGCCCGCATGAAGGTGTCCAGGACGGTGGACAGGGCGCGCGGTTCCGGGTCGGTTCCCCGGCCGAGCGCGTGGCGGATCTGCTGCCGGTGCGTCCAGTGCTCGGTGAACTCCCGGGCGGTGTCCAGCCAACCGGGCGCCGGGTCGACCCCCGCCCACGAGACCCCCAGCGCCGGCGCCTGTGGATCGGTGGCGGCGAAGTGCCGGGCGAGCCGTGTCCCGGCCGCCTCCAGGGCGTCGACGAGCGAGGCGGGGCTGTCCTCGGCGTGGAGATCGACCCACTCCTGGTTGGTGCGGTGGATGAACGCCTCCAGCGTCCCCCCGGGCGCGAAGACCCGCCGGTATCCGTCCGGTGCCTGCCCGAGCCGCCCGTAGCAGTCGCCGAGGAGGTGGACGGCGACGTCGTGCACGGACCAGCGCGGAAGCGCCGGCGCACGCCAGTCCGCGGGCCGCAGACCGCGCAGCGTGCCGAGCAGGGCCTCCAGCTCCGGGCGGAAGAGCGGACGCGCGTCGATCGGCTCGCCCAGCCAGGAAGTGCCGGGCGCACCGGGGGCCTTGGAACTCATGGCCGAAGCCTGCCAGCCGGGGCCGGAACCGGCCACGCCGTATCGGGCGGGCAGCCGCCGCACGCGGTTCCGCCCCCGCTCCGAAGACTGGCAGCCCGACTGTGAGCGCCCGCATGCTCAAGGTGTGTGGCAGCGCAGGAACCCGTCCCGGCTCGGCCGCCCGCGGACCCGGGCGGAGCGGGGGCCGGGGAGTGCTCGGACCTCGGTCAGTCCGGGGTCCGTTCCCGGAGGAGGTAGGTCGCGGTCAGGGCGACCGTGCGGTGCTCGTCGTGGGTCAGCCCGACCAGCGCCCGGGTCGCCGTCGGGCCGGGCACGGCGGCCAGTGCCTGGGCGAGCCGGCTGCGGACGGGCGGAGCTGCGGCGCCGTGGGCGAGACGGTCGAGGAGCCGGGCCACGATCCGTTCCGCCGTCGCCGGGTCGCTCGCCGGCACGCTCAGCGCGTCGGCCGCGTCGGTGTCCTGCGTTCCCTCCACGATCATGTCGATGAGCGTCGGCACGGCCTCGGGCGCTCCGCGTGCTCCCAGTTCCAGCGCCGCACACGCGCGGACCACGGCGTCGGGGTGTGCCAGGGCCCGGCGCAATTGGGCGGTGGCCTCGGGGCCGGGCAGTTCGGCGAGGGCGCGGACGGCGCGCTCCCGCACGGCGGCAGCGGGGGAGTCGAGGCCCTCGGCCAGCAGGGCAGGAGCACCGTCGCCCGACCGCGCCAGCGCCCACCGCAGCGCCCCGGCGACATTCGGCTCCGTCTCGTTCAACACCGCCTCGACCAGGGCGTCCACCGGCACCGGAACCTCCACCGGAACCTCGTCGGCCGGGGACGCCGGAGATGCCGGGGGAGCCGGGGAAGCCGAGGACGCAGACGACGCCGCCGACGACGAAGGGGCCGCCGACGCCGAAGGGGCCGCCGAGGACGACGGGCCCGCCGAGGACGCCGAGAGCAGGGCCGCGTGCTGGCGGGCGCCGGGGCTGGGGGAGCCGAGGGCCTGGAGGAGCGCGACGATCCGGAGGACGTCCTCCCAGCCGGCCGGGTCCACGGCGTCGATGCGGCGCAGCCGGGTGAGCAACTCGGTCTCGGCCGCGAGGCGTTCACGGGTCTGCCGGATGAGGTCGCCGACCAGCGCCGAGGGCGTGCAGCCGGGCTCGTCCAGCGCGCGGCGGATCTCCCGTAGCGACAGGCCCAGCGAGCGCAGGCTCTCGACGTGGAAGATCCGCCGGATGTCCGCCCCGGAGTACTCCCGGTAGCCGGAGCCCGTACGGCCCGAGGGGCGCACCAGGCCGAGCGCCTCGTAGTGCCGGAGCATGCGTGCGCTGACCCCCGACCGCCGCGCCACCTCACCGATCAACACACGCCCTCACCTTCCCTCTCGGCTCCCCCGGCCGTCCCCGAACCGGCTGGACTTCACTTCTCCTGATGCTCGTGCCCGCCGAGGGCCACGATCCGTTTCGCCTCCTCGATCGCCGGCTCGAAGCCCGCGTCCGGGTCGCGCAGCAGCCACTGGGTGGCGAGGGCGTGGGCCCGTACCCGTGCGTCGGGGAGCGCCGCCGCTGACCGCAGCGCGGGCAGGGCCGCCGCACCCAGCGCGACCAGCGCCCGGCTGAGGCTCAACTGCGTCTTCCGTCCCCCGCGCCCGAGCCGGGTCGCCAACGTCGCGGCCAGTGCGGGCTCCTCGCCTTCCGGTACGAGGACGACCGCGGCCCGCCAGGCGCTCCGTGCCACCTCGTCGTCGGCGTCGCACAGCAGTGCGCGGGTGATCGCCGGCCATGCCTGCCGGTCCCCGATCTTGGACAGGGTGTGCAGCGCCTGGCTGCGTGCCCGGGTGTGCCCCTCGCGGACTGCGCGGAGCAGCCCGGGGAGCGTCCTGGATGCCGGGTGGCGGGTGAGCGCCCAGGTCAGCATGTCCCGGACGAAGAACTCGGGTTCGACCGCGCACCGTGCGATGAGTGTGTCGACGTGGTGCGGCTCCGGCGTCGTGCCGAGCGTCAGCGCGGCGCTCAGCCGCACGGACACCCGGCCGTCCTCCAGCCCGTCGAGCGCCCGCCGCTCCGCCGCGTCCGGGGTGCCCCGCTCCTGGGGCGCCGCGTGCCGCGGGCCGGGTGCGTCCTGCGTGTGCTGCTGTGCGTGCTGTTGTGTGTGCTGCTGTGTGTTCTGCCACGGCCTTGCCATCGAGACCACCTCCTCGGCCCGCAGTGAAGCCCTTGTCACCGTGTCAAGGTCAACGCGGACCCGCACACGCACGCACCTCGCGCCCCCGCCTGTCCCGCTTCGAGGAGCGCCCGGCCTCGTCCGAGGAGCGCCCGGCCCTTCGGCGAGCCGGGAGGCACCCGCTCAGTGTTCGAGGTGGAGCCCGACCATGGGCAACGGGGTGTTCCGCTCGGTGACCGGGGCGCCGAGCGTCGTCTCCAGGATGGACTTGAACCGCTGCCACGCGCGGGGGTGCCGGGAGACGTAGTGGGCGAGGGCCTCGTCGGCCTCGTCCTGCGGGAGCAGGCGTGCGGTGGCCGCCGCCGGGCCGTGCCGTCCGACGGCGACGCGGACGCGGGGGTCGGCCCGGATGTTGCGGAACCACTGGGCCCGGTCGCCGAAGCCGGAGGTCACCACGTAGACGTCCGGCGTCGGATGGTCGATGACCTCCAGGACGACATGACGCCGGGCGCCGGTCTTCCGCCCGGTGTGTTCCAGCATCAGCGTCCGCGACCCGAACAGGAAGCCGAGCCTGGCCCGGTACAGGTGGATGGGGGCGCGCATCAGCCAGCGGGTGCGCAGGATGCGGGAGCCGTGCCGGGCGATCGCGCCGGAGGGTGCGGGGGGCTGGGACATGGGTCTCTCCTGGTGCGGATGTCAGGTGTGGTCCGGGCCGCCGCTCAGCCCGGTGCGGTAGATCGACAGCGTCTCGCCGGCCCAGCGCTCCAGGCCGTCGCCGGAGAGGGGGTCGACGCCGAGCACCTCGCGCAGCTGGTGGCGCAGCATCAGCACGGCGAGGTCGTTGACCAGCAGGACCGCCGCACGCACCTCGGGGTCGGCTCCGGCGTCGGCGGCGCCGGCCTGCACCAGCGTGGCCAGCGCGTCCTTGCTCGCCGTGTGCAGCCGGCGGAACAGCGCGGTGCCCACCGACCCGGGGGCCAGCAGGAGCCGGCCGAGATAGCCGGGGACGGGGGAGTCGGCCGGCAGGAACTCCGCCATCGCCTCGGCCAGGCTGGGCAGGCGTGTCGGGTCCAGCGCGCTGCTGTCCCCCTCCTCCCGCACGACCCGCGTCAGCATCGCTTCGAAGACGTCGGCCACGTGCGCGTCGACCGCCTCGCGCAACCCGTCCTTGGACTTGTAGTGCCGGATGACGAGCGCGGCGGAGACGCCGGCGGCCGCCGCGATGTCGCGGACGGTGACGGCGTCGGGGCCGCGCTCGGCGAACAGCCGCAGCGCCTCGTCACGGATCTTCGCGCGCGCTGTCCGGTCGTCGGGGAGTGAACGCATGTTTAGTAGGGTAAACAAACATTCACTCGCGTCAAGGCGCCCGCTCGGCCGGACGTCCTCGGGTGCCTCCGCTCCCGTTTCCGCTCGTGTCTACGGCTCGTCCGGCGGTCGTCTCCGCAGGGCCGGGCGCCAGCCGGGGCTCGTCGGGAGCTGCCAGCCCCGGTGGCGTGCGAGCAGGACGAGCGCGGCCCCCACGAAGGTCGCGCTGATCGAGCCGGCCATGGGGTGGCCCGCGCGCTCCAGCCCGGCCATCACGCCGCCGGCCACCAACGCGCAGGTCGCGTAGAGGGTGTTGCCGCCGAAGATGCGCGGCGCGCGCCGTATGACGATGTCGCGGACGAAGCCGCCCCCGACGGCGGTGATGACGCCCAGCAGGACGGCGGGCAGCCAGCCGAGGCCCAGCGCGAGGGTCTTCTGCGCGCCTGCCGCGGCCCAGCAGCCGAGGGCGAGGGCGTCGAGGAGGGGGAAGAGCCGGTCCCACAGCTTTCCCTCGACGCGCAGGACGAACACGAGGGCCGCGCCGCCCACGGCGGTGAGCAGGTAGGTGTAGTCGGTCAGCGCGATCGGCGTCCCGTGCTGGAGCAGTGTGTCGCGGATCAGCCCGCCGCCGAGCCCGGGCAGGATCGCCAGGCCCACGAACCCGACCAGGTCGAAGCGTTCGGCGCGGGCGATCACGCCGCCCAGCACCGCGTTGGCGAAGACGCCGGTCAGATCGAGCGCGCGCAGCAGGTCGGTCAGATGAGCCGTCGTGGTCACCGGCTCATTGTCCCCTTCGTGGGGATGCGCCCGGATGCGGGCGTCCGGTGGGCGCCGGGGCGGCCGGGGCCCGGGGCCGTCAGCGCCCGGCGGAGGCCGGGGCCGCTTCGTGCGCGGGGGTGTCGCGCAGGCCGAGACGCAGATGTTCCACGTGGTAGAGGGCCTGTTCGAGGAGTTCGGCGACGTGGTTGTCGTAGAGGGCGTAGACGATCGAGCGTCCGTGGCGTTCGCCGGTGACCAGGCCGAGGTTGCGCAGCAGCCGCAGTTGGTGGGAGCAGGCGGAGGCTTCCATGCCGACGGCCTCGGCGAGATCGCCGACGGCGCAGGGTCCTTCCTGGAGGCGGGCCAGGATGTGCAGCCGGGAGGGGGTGGCGAGGGCCTGGAGGGTGGCGGCGACATCCGCCGTGCCGACAGCGTCGAGGCGTTCGCGGCTGGTGGCGCCGCTGGTGGTGTCGCGTCCGTGGCCCATGCGTCCATCATACCGACGACACCTGAAGACCTGTTCAGGTATTCCTCTATAGTGGGGCCGTTGCCCTCGTCCCACCCGCGAAGGGGTGTCCTGCCATGTCTTCTTCCGTCCTCGACCAACGGGCGGCGCCGCCCGCCGACGGGCCGCGCCCGGCCGCCCCGCCGCCGCGCCGCACCCGCGTCCTGGCCCTCCCCGAGGCCCGGTGGGCGCTCGCGGCCCTGCTGCTGTTCCTCGCCGCGCTGCCCGTCCAACTGCTGGACGGGCCGGTGTGGTTGAGCGGGCCGCTGTTCGCCGCCGTCTACGTCGCCGGCGGCTGGGAGCCGGGCCTCGAAGGGCTGAAGGCCCTGCGGGAGAAGACGCTGGACGTGGATCTGCTGATGGTCGTCGCCGCGCTCGGGGCCGCCGCCATCGGCCAGGTGCTCGACGGCGCGCTGCTGATCGTCATCTTCGCCACCTCCGGCGCCCTGGAGGCCGTCGCCACCGCCCGCACGGCGGACTCCGTGCGCGGCCTGCTCGACCTCGCCCCGGCCACCGCCGCCCGGATCCTGCCGGACGGCACCGAGGAACGCGTCGGCACCGACCGACTCGCCGTGGGGGACACCGTGCTGGTCCGGCCCGGCGAGCGGATCGGTGCCGACGGCCGGGTGGTCGACGGGGCGAGCGACGTCGACCAGGCCACCATCACCGGCGAGCCGCTGCCGGTGGCCAAACTGCCCGGCGACGAGGTGTTCGCCGGCACCGTCAACGGCGCCGGGGCGCTGCGCGTACGCGTCGGGCGGGACCCGGCGGACTCGGTGATCGCCCGTATCGTGCGGCGGGTCGAGGAGGCCCGCGCGACCAAGGCGCCCACCCAGCTGTTCATCGAGAAGGTCGAACAGCGCTACTCGGTCGGCATGGTCGTCGCGACCCTCGCCGTCTTCGCCGTGCCGCTGGCCTTCGGCGACGCGCTGCGACCGGCGCTGCTGCGGGCCATGACGTTCATGATCGTCGCCTCGCCGTGCGCGGTCGTGCTCTCCACCATGCCGCCGCTGCTGGCCGCCATCGCCAACGCCGGGCGCCGCGGCGTGCTCGCCAAGTCCGCCGTCGTCATGGAACGCCTCGGCCGTGTCGACGCCGTCGCCCTGGACAAGACGGGCACCCTCACCGAAGGCGCACCGCACGTCACCGATGTGCGCCCGCTGCCCGGCAGCGGCCTGGACGACGACGCGCTCCTGGCGCTGGCGGCGTCCGCCGAGCACCTCAGCGAACACCCGCTCGCCCGCGCCGTGGTGGCCGCCGCCCGCGACCGCGGCCTGCCCCTCGCCGACGCCGCCGACTTCACCGCCGTCCCCGGGCAGGGCGTCACCGCCACCGTCGACGGCCGCACCGTGCGGGTCGGTGCGCCCGGCCGGCTGCCCGCGCCCGCCGCCCGCGCGCCGCAGCACGCGGTGGTGGCCGCGTTGGAGGACGCCGGGCGCACCGCGGTGCTCGTGCTGCGGGACGGGGCGCCCGTCGGGGTGCTCGGCCTGACCGACCGGCTGCGGCCGGACGCCGCGGCCACCGTCGCCGCACTCGGCCGGCTGACCGGCCGCCCCCCGGTGCTGCTGACCGGCGACAACGAGCGCGCCGCACGGCAGTTGGCCGCCGAGGCCGGGGTCACCGAGGTGCGCGCCGGGATGCTGCCCGAGGACAAGGCCGCCTTCGTCGAGGAGGCGCAGGCCCGAGGGCGGCGGATGCTGGTCGTCGGCGACGGCGTCAACGACGCACCCGCGCTGGCCGCCGCGCACGCGGGGATCGCGATGGGCACGGCGGGCTCCGATCTCGCCCTGGAGACCGCCGACGCCGTCGTCGTCCGCGACGAACTGGCCACCATTCCCTCGCTCGTGCAGCTCTCGCGCACCGCCCGCCGCCTGGTCGTGCAGAACCTGGTCGTCGCCGGGACGTTCCTGACCGTCCTGGCCGCCTGGGACCTCATCGGCACGCTGCCGCTGCCCCTGGGCGTCGCCGGGCACGAGGGCTCCACCGTCCTCGTCGTCCTCAACGGCCTGCGCCTGCTGCGCGAGGCCGCCTGGCCCCGGCCCGCCCGGGACGCCGCGTAGACGGACCCGACCCGCCGCGCCGGACCCTCACCGCAGGACGACGAGCGGTTGTTCGCGTCCGGTGTGCAGCCGCCACAACTCCCCTGCCACGTCGTCCGGTTCGTGCCGGGCGCCGGGGCCGACGGGGCCGACGATCGTCAGCTGCGCGACGTGCACGCCGCCGTCGGCGAGCGCGTCGTGGAGCATGCGCGTGTAGGCCGACTCGGCCGCGTAGGCCACGCCCGACACCGCACGGTCGCGGTGCGGTTCGACGGCGGCGCCGCCCGTGGTGAACAGCAGGGTGCCGCGGCCCCGGCGGCGCATGTCCGGCACGACCGCGCGGACGACCGTGGCGGCGGCCACCACGCTCAGCGCCAGCGCGCTCCGCACGTCGGACGGCGCGGTCTCCAGGACGGGCCTGATCCAGCCCAGGTCCGGCCGGGGGCTGAACAGCACCGCCTCGATCGGGCCGAGCCGCTCGCGCAGTGCGGCCAGCGCCCCGGTGAGCGCCTCCTCGTCGGTGACGTCCGCGGCTTCGGCCGCCGTGGTGAGACCCTCGGAGGCCGACGCGGCGGCGAGGCCCGCCAGGCGGTCGGTGTCGCGTGCGATCAGCCCGACCGGATGTCCCGCGCGGCCGAACCGCCGGGCCGCCGCGGCGCCCAGGCCGGGCCCGGCGCCGACCACGACGAACGCGCCCGCGCCGCTCACCGCGCCGCCCCGTCGACGCTCACCGTCAGCGCCTCGTGGGCGTCGATCTCCTCGCGCAGCCGCTCCAGCCGGGCGCGGGCACCGGCGAGCGCGTCGGAGCCGAGCAGCAGCCGCAGCGGCGGCGCGTCGCTGTCCACGGCCGTGGCGAGGGCCGCGGCGGCGCGGTCCGGATCGCCGGGCTGCCGGCCGGAGACGGCGAGTGTGGCGTCGCGGCGCTTGCCGGCGGTCTGCTCGTAGTCGTCCAGGCGTACCGGCGACTGCCGCATGGACGTGCCCGCCCACTGGGTGCGCAGACCGCCCGGCTCGGCGATCGTCACCGCGATGCCCAGCGGGGCGAGTTCGGCGGCCAGCGACTCCGACAGCCCCTCCAGGGCGAACTTCGTGGCGTGGTAGTGGCCGGTCGCGGGGAAGGCGGCCAGGCCGCCGAAGGAGGAGATGTTGACGACGTGTCCCGAGCGGCGCGCCCGCATACCGGGCAGCGCGGCCTTCAGGACCGTCACCACGCCGTGCACGTTGGTGTCGTACAGCGCGCGGACCGCCGCGTCCTCGCCCTCCTCGACGGCGGCCAGATAGCCGTAGCCGGCGTTGTTGACCAGGACGTCGATGTGCCCGAAGGTCTGCTCGCACGCGTGGACAGCGGCCGTCACCGACGCCGGGTCGGTGACGTCCAGGCGCAGAGCCAGTGCGCGGTCACCGTGCGCGGCGGCGAGATCGCGCACCGCCGCGCGGTCCCGGGCGGTGACGGCGACGCGGTCGCCCCGCTCCAGTGCGTGTGCGGCCAGGGCGCGGCCCAGCCCCTGGGAACAGCCGGTGATCAGCCAGGTGCGTGCCCCGTTCCTGCCGTGGCGCACGTCGTGCTGCATCTCGTCGTGCGCGTCGCTGTGCATGTCGTTGTGCTGGTCGCTGTGCCGGTCGTTGTGCATGCCTCCATGACAGTTCCGGTCCGGGGGACGTGCCACACCCTGCTGAGGGTGGCCCTCGCAGGGCCTGCCTCGCCGGGGGACCGCCGCGGAGGGCACGGCGGTGCGCAGTACCGTGTGACCGGATGGCACACGACGACAATCAGCTCGGTTCCTACCTGCGCAGCCGCAGGGAGAAGGTCGACGCCGCCTCCGCCGGCGTCGTCGGCCACACCCGGCGGCGGGTGAAGGGCCTGCGCCGCGAGGAACTGGCCCTGCTCGCCGGGCTCAGCCCCTCCTACTACGCCCGGATCGAGCAGGGCCGCGACCGGCGCCCCTCCCGCGAGATCCTCCAGGCGCTGGCCCAGGTGCTGCGCCTGGACGACACCGAGCGCGCCTATCTGTGGTCCCTGGCGATGCCCTCGCTGGCCCCTGCGGAGGACGACCCGGAGGCCGTCCGCACCGTGCGGCCCGGGGTGCTGCACCTGCTGGAGAGGTGGGCCGATCTGCCCGCCTTCGTCGTCGGCCCCGGCCGGGACGTGCTGGCCGGCACCGCGCTCGCCGCCCGGGTCAACCCCGCGTGGAGCCCGGGGCACAACCTCGTCCGCTTCACCTTCCTCGATCCGCGTGCCCGCACGGTGTACCCGGAGTGGGACGCGATCGCCCTCCAGGCCGTCGCCGGTCTGCGCACCACCGCCGCCGCACGCCCCGGCGAACTCGACGCTCTGGTGGCGGAACTGCGTGAGCACAGCGGGACGTTCCGGTCCCTGTGGGACTCCCACGACGTGTACGAGCGCACGACGGGTGAGAAGCAGCTGCGCGTCGACGGCGTCGGCGTCCTCCGGCTCCGGTTCGAGACCTTCGCGCTCACCGGCCCCGAGGGGCACGTCCTGTATGTGTACTTCGCCCGGCCCGGCAGCCCGGACGACGAAGCCCTGCGCGGTCTCATCTGAGAGCGTCCCCGAGCACCTGAGAGCCGTGGAGCGGGCCCGGCGGGCGGCCACGGACCGAACCGGCCCCGCCTCCTTGTGCGTTGACCACCCAATGTAGCGAATCATGCTGATCAACTGTGGAGAGTCGGCTGCGCGTGGGCCAAGGTGGGACGCGTTCGCGGGGCCCGGCCCCGCTCTCCAATTTCCCTCCCGAGGTGCCGATTTGATGCTGCCTCAGCGTGCCGAGGCGCGGCGGAACCGCCACGGAACCCCGCGGCGCACCGGCCCCGGCGCACCCCCTCCCGGTCACGTTGCGTATGTGTACGGGCAGGGCTGACGCCCGCGGCGCCTTGCTGTCCCACTCCTCTCCTCCGATGCGGACAACCCTCCGCGATTCCAAGGGAGTTTCGTGAACACTTCCCTCGCTGCGGTGGCCGGCGACCACATCGTCGAGCCGTACAGCCCCAACTGCGAGCGGCTGCTCGAAGCGGCCGATCACCTGCTGATCGGGGTCAGTCCGGGGAACAGCTACTTCGGGATTCCCACCCTCACCCGGATACTGACCTGGGCACACGCCACGTTCCGGCGGATCGACGTCATCGTCCCCGACCGTTCCCTGGCGGCCAACTACCGCGCCCAGGGCTACTCGGAACAGGTGGCGCACAAGAAGGCACGCACCGAGATCTCCAGCGTGCGGCGGCGGATCCGGCGTGCCTGGGAGCGCAGCGGCATCCCCGAGCACGAGCAGCGCACCCATCTGCTGTCCGAGCTGGCCCTGCTGCCCGCCTACGAGAAGCTGCACCGGCGGGTGCGGGAAGCGCTCGCCTCCGACGAGCAGGTCTTCGACGTCTGCCAACGGACGACCTCGCGGGCCGTGCCCGTCGCGGAGCAGACCGGCGAGGGCACGGGATCCGCGGCCGTCCCGGCCCCGGGCCCCCACCTCGCGCTGGACTATCTGATCGACGAGATGCCCTTCTTCATCGACACCCCGAGCATCCTCGGCGTCCCCTCCTCGCTGGTGAACTACCACATGCCGGTGCCGTTCGCCGGACTGCTCTACACCGGCGACGGCCCGCTGCGCGCGCCCTCCCACCAGGGCCTCATCCTGCTGCGGGACCGGGCGGCCGAACGCTGACGCGGCACGCCGACGCCCCTGCACCACGGCTCCGCGCCCGGCCTCCGGCGGGCGCGGAGCCGTCCCCGCCGCCCACGAAGGAGCCCACGCCGTGACCACCACCGCCACGCTGACCTACCCCTTCCACGACTGGAGCCAGGAACTCTCCCCGCGCTACGCGCAGTTGCGGGCGAGTGACGCCCCGGTCTGCCCCGTCGTCTCGGAGGGCACCGGCGACCCGCTCTGGCTCGTGACCCGTTACGCCACCGCCGTCAAGCTCCTGGAGGACTCGCGGTTCAGCTCGGAGGCCGCACAGGCGTCCGGCGCGCCCCGCCAGGAACCGGTCGAGCTGCGGGCGCCCGGCACCCGGGGCGACGCCATCGCGATGCTCCGCGAGGCCGGGCTGCGGTCCGTACTCGCCGACGGGCTCGGCCCCCGCGCCGTCCGCCGCCACCAGAAGTGGATCCACGAGTACGCCGAGACGCTGATCGGTGAACTGGTCGACCGCGAGGGGACGTTCGACCTCGCGCGCGAGTTCGCCGAGCCGCTCTCCTCGGCGGTGGTCTCCCGCACCCTGCTGGGAGAGCTGACATCCGACGAACGAGCCCGGCTCGTGGGCTGGGCCGACACCGGACTGCGGTTCTGCGGAGCCACACACGAGGAACAGGTGCGCGCCTTCACCGAGATGCACCGGTTCTTCCTGGAGCATGCGCGACGACTGGCCGCCGGGCCGGGCGAGCACCTGCTCAAGCACATCGCCGAAGCACCCACCCCCGCGGGACCCCTCAGCGACGAGGCGCTGGCCGAGGCCGCCGAACTCCTCGTCGTCGCCGGCTTCCCGACCTCGTCCGGATTCCTGTGCGGCGCGCTGATCACCCTGCTGCGGCACCCCGAGAGCGTCCAGGAACTGCACACGCACCCGGACCGGGTCCCCTCCGCCGTGGAGGAACTGCTGCGGCACACCCCCCTCGCCACCGGCGCGGCCAAGCGGATGGCCACCGAGGACCTGGAGCTCGACGGAGTGCGGATCGGGGCCGGGGAGGTGGTGATGGTCTCCTTCGAGGCCGTCAACCGCGACCCGGACGCCTTCGAGGACCCGGACCGCTTCCGGCCGGGACGCGAGGGACCGATGCACTTCGGGTTCGGCCGCGGCCGTCACACCTGCCCCGGCAACCGGCTGGCCCGCTGCCTCATCGAGGCGACGGTGCGCGCCGTGGCGTGCCACCCCGGGCTGCGGCTCGCCGTCGCCCCCGAGGAGATCCGCTGGCACGAAGGGCTCTTCTTCCGCCGTCCGCGGGCGCTTCCCGCCACCTGGTGAACCGCCCCGAGGAGAACCATGTCGACGAAACCCCCTGCCGGGCAGCCCGCGACGGCGGAGGTGTCCGCCCCCGCTCGGCTGTCCAGGGACCGGGCGCTGCTCCTGGCCGTCCTGGTGACCGCCACATTCACCATGATCCTCAACGAGACGATCATGAGCACGGCGCTGCCCCGGCTGATGGCCGACCTCCATCTCACCGCGTCCACCGCCCAGTGGCTGACGACCGGGTTCACCCTCGTCATGGCGATCGTGGCGCCCACGACCGGCTTCCTGCTCCAACGCCTCGGCTCCCGTACGGTCTTCCTCGCCGGAACCGGCGCGTTCGCCGCCGGCACCCTGCTGGCCCTGCTGGCCCCGGGGTTCGAGGTGCTGATGGCCGCACGGGTGACACAGGCGTGCGGCACGGCCGTGATGCTGCCGCTGCTGACGACGACCATCGCCCGGATCGTGCCCGCCGCCCGGCTGGGCCAGTACCTGGGACTCGCCACGATCGCGGTGAGCTTCGCCCCCGCCGTGGGCCCGCCGTTGTCCGGGCTCATCGTCGACGCGCTCGGCTGGCGCGGCATCTTCCTGGTGCTGCTGCCGGTCGGGCTCGCGGCCCTCGTGCTCGGCGCCGCGAAGCTCCGCGACCACGACGCCCCGGAGCGGGTCGGGCTCGACGGCTGGTCGATCCCCCTGTGCGCCCTCGCCTTCGGCGGTCTGGTGCACGGGGCGGCCGCGCTCGGCGAGGGCCACGCCGTCGCTCCGCCGTGGCTCCTGGTGGCGGTCGGCGCGGTCGCGCTGGCCGCGTTCGTCGCACGGCAGGTCGCCCGCGAACGACGCGGCCACAGCCCGCTGTTGAACCTGCGCCCCTTCGCCCGCCGCCCGTTCGCGCTCGCCACGGCACTGCTGAGCCTGAGCGTGCTGGGGCAGGCCGGCTCGATGATGCTGCTGCCGCTCCATCTCCAGGAGTCGCTCGGCGTCAGCACCCGCACGGCCGGGCTCCTGCTGCTGCCGGGGGGCCTCGCCCTGGCCCTTCTCGCGCCGCCCGTGGGCCGCCTCTGCGACCGGTTCGGCCCCCGCCCCCTGCTGCTGAGCGGCAGCGGGGTGCTCACCGCCTCGCTCGCCGGTCTCGGAGTGCTCGCCGGGCACGAGGTGTCGCTGCCCACCGTCGCTGCCGTCTATCTGGCGGTCAACACCGGCGTCATCTGCATCACGGGTGCGGCGATGTCGGCCGCCATGGGATCCCTGCCCCCGTCCCTCCACCCGTACGGCAGTGCGACGTTGAGCACGCTGCAACCCCTCGTCGCCGCCCTCGCCACCGCCCTGTACATCAGCGTCATGTCGCGGGCCCGCGCCGCCGGGCTCGGCGACGGACTGGGCCCGGCGGCGGCCGGAGCCGCGGGCGCCCGGGCCGCGTTCCTCCTCGGCGCCCTCATCTCGTCCCTCGGTATCGCCCTGGCCTGCCTCTTCCGGCGCCCCGCGCCCACCACGGCGTCCGCCCCGGCGCACTGACCGCACCGGCCGCCGGCTCCCCGGTCGCGTTCCCCGGGGAGCCGGCGCGGCCGGCCGTTCGGAGCCGCCCGGCAGGCCGTGCCCGGCGGACGGTCCCTCCCACCGACCGGGATCCGGGGCGGCACCGCCCCCGCCCGGCGCCGTATGTGTGGAGGCCGGCAGCCGTCGAGCACCCCGCCGGGTGCGGGAACCGGAGGGAACCGGATGACCACTGCTCCGCACGCCGTACCGCCGCTCCGGCGGGACCTCGGGCTGGGGACGACGCCGCGGGTGGCCGAGACGGCCGTGGCCGCCGAACGGCGCGGCGTGGACAGGATCCTCGTGCCGGAGACCGCCCAGGACCCCTTTCCCCCGCTGGCCGTCGCCGCCTCCCGCACAGAGACCGTCGAGGTGGCCACCGGCGTGGCCGTCGCCTTCGCACGTACGCCCATGACCCTCGCCTCCAGCGCCTGGACGCTCCAGCAGCTCTCCGGGGGCCGGGCCGTGATCGGCCTGGGCTCGCAGGTGAAGGCGCACATCACCCGGCGGTTCTCCATGCCGTGGTCGAGCCGGGCCGCCCGGATGCGGGAGTTCGTCACCGCCGTCCGCACCATCTGGCACAGCTGGCAGACCGGTGAAGAGCTCGACTTCCGGGGCGAGTTCTACACCCACACGCTGATGAACCCGGCGTTCGACCCGGGGCCGCTGGAGCACGGCGCGCCCCGCGTCCTCGTCGCGGCCGTCGGAGCGCGGATGGCGGCCACGGCGGGGGCGGTCGGCGACGGTGTGATCTGCCATCCGTTCAATACCGTCCCGTACGTCACCGAACGGGTCGCGCCCGGCGTGCTGGCGGCCCGCGCCGCCGCGGAGGCCGACGGGATGCCGTGGACGGGCCCGTCCGCCCGGCCCTTCGAACGCGTCGGCACCGTGTTCACGGTGACCGGCCGCACCGAGGAGGAGTACCGGCACAGCCTCGCGGGCATCCGTGCGCGCCTCGCCTTCTACGGCTCGACCCCGGCGTACCGGCCGGTGCTGGAGCATCACGGATGGGGCGCGCTCCAGGGCGAGTTGGGCACGCTCGCGCGGCAGGGGCGCTGGCCGGAGATGGGGCGGCTGATCGACGACGAGGTGCTGAACGCCTTCGCCGTGGTCGCGGAGGACCCCGCCGAGGCGGGCCGCCGGGTCCGGGAGCGCTGCACCGGCGTCTACCACCGGGTGTCGGTGTCGCTCGCGGACGGCGCGGATCCGGCGCTCGCGCTGGACGTCCTCGACGGCGTCCGCGCCGACGGCTGAACGGCCGCCGCCCGACGCCGTCCCCGGGGGATGAGGGGACTGATCCGGCCCGGTCCGAGGGCCGGATCGCGGCGGACCCCCGGCCGCCTATACTGGGCCGGGTAAAGAGTGCTCTCTATCGGGACAGTTGCCGAGGGCGGCCGGGAGCGGCCCCGGACTGCCGAGAGCAACGCGCCTCCCCGGACAGGACAGAGCCCGCCCATGACAAGCGACCGGAAGAGCGCCTCCGCGCCCGCGGGGCAGGGGAGCCGGCGGCTCGCCGAGACGGTGGCGGGGCTGATCGAGAAGGACATCGTGAAGGAGGGGCTGCCTGCCGGGGCGGTCCTCGGGTCCGAGCGGGAGCTGATCGAGCGCTACGGCGTGAGCCGTGCCGTCTTCCGCGAGGCCGTGCGGCTCGTCGAGCGCCACCAGATGGCGCGTATGCGGCGCGGGCCGGGCGGCGGCCTCGTCGTCACCGAACCGGACCCGGGCATCGTCCGGGACGCCGCCCGGGTCTATCTCCGGCACGCGGCCGTCAGCCGCCGCCAGTTGCTGGAGACGCGGACGGCCCTGGAGCTGGCGGGGGTCGCCACGGCGACGGAGCGGCTGACCGAGTCCGGCATCGCCCGGCTGACGGAGGCGCTCGACACCGAGCAGCGGCTCATGGAGCAGGGCGTGACGCTCGGGCACGCGCGGAACCTGCACAGCGTGATCGCCGAACTGGCCGGGAATCCGGCCGTGTTGCTCTTCGTCGAGGTGCTCGCGCAGCTCGATCAGGACATGGTGCAGGAGGAGTGGGAGGCGGGCGGGCCCCCGGAGGAGGGGGGCCGCGAGGCCGCCGAGCGGTCCCATGAGGCGCACCGGGCGATCGTGGCGGCCATCGTCGCCGGTGACGCCCCGCTGGCGCAGCACCGGATGCGGCGCCATCTCCAGGCCATCGCGGAGCTGTTGCCCGACGAGGCGTCCGAGTAGCTCCCCCTAGGGGCCGGGCCCGGCAGCCGCGGACCTCAAGAGGGCACTCTTTGCCGGGTGTTGCTCCTCCGATCGGTTCGGTGAGTCTTCCCCTGCTGGTGTGAGGTGCTTCGGCGCTGCACAGCCCTGGGCGTGCGGTCGGGTAATGAGTACACTGAATTGGTGTTGAGCTGCCGCTGAGCCGGCGTCATCCGATCGACGGCAACACCGGCGAACGCCGGGGCGCTCACCGCGACTCCTGAAAGGGACGTCCTCATGACCTCACAGACCCGGCAGACCCGGCCGCCCCACGGCCCGTACGCCCCGGACGGTCTTCTGCACCACCTCGGTCTCCCCGCCAGGGGCGCCGTCTACGATCTCTCCTCCGGCTGGTGGCGGCACATGCCCACCTTCGACGGCTATCCGCGCTTCGAGGTCGTCACCTACAACTCCCCGCACGGCGAACGGGTCTCCGAACGCTTCCCGTTCGACGAACCCGAGGAGAACCAGGTCCAGATGGGCTATGTCTCCGAGCTGATGTCGGGCAGCCTGCACACCGGCACCCATATCGACGCACTGTGCCATGTGACCTGCGGCGCGTACGACGAGTGGCACGGCGGCGTCCGGGCCGGCGACGCGCTGGGCGACCACGGCGCCGAACGCGACGACGCCGCGCAGCTGGCACCCGTCGTCGGCCGCGGCGTACTGCTCGACATACCCGCGGCCCTCGGAACCGACGTCCTGCCACCGCACTTCGCCGTGGGCGAGGAGCATCTGCGGCAGGCGGCGGACGCCGCCGGCGTCGTCGTCCACGACGGCGACATCGTGCTGGTACGCACCGGCCAGATGCGGTTCTGGCCCGACATGGAGCGGATCCGGGAGCGCAGCGGCGGCAGCGGCGTCGGGCTGGACGGGGCGCGGTGGCTCGTCGCGCAGGGCGCGCGGTACGTGGGCGCCGACACCATGTCGTTCGAGGTCCGGCCGTCGGCCGTGCCCGGCAACCAGCTCCCGGTGCATCTGTATCTGCTCCACGAACAGGGCATCCACATCATGGAATGGGTCGACTGCGAGGGCCTCGCGGCCGACGGGATCGCCGCATTCCTCTTCGTGGCCCTCCCGTTGACGATCCGCGGCGGCACGGGCTCCCCGATCCGCCCGATCGCCGTGGCGTGACCGGGCGGAGCAGCACCGGCGGACAGCCGGCCGGCACGAACGGACGGCCGACGGACAGCGGACGGACAGCGGACGGACACGGGAGACGGGGGCGCGATGCACCACGGGATGGCCTTCTCCGCACTGACACCGGTGGCGTTCGCCGCGCGCGCCGCCAAGGTGTACGCCGACCGGCCCGCGGTCGTCGACGGCGCGCTGCGCTACTCGTACGCCGAACTCTGGTCGCGGGCCCGGAGACTGGCCGGTGTGCTGGCCGGGCACGGCGTGCGGCCGGGCGACCGGGTGGCCGTCCTCGCGCCCAACACCCATGTGCTGCTGGAGGCGCACTACGGGGTACCGCTGGCCGGCGCGGTACTGGTCGCGCTCAACACCCGGCTGGCCCCCGCGGAGATCGGCTACATCCTGGAGCACTCCGGCGCCCGGCTGGTGCTCGTGGACGCCGCGTGCGGCGGCGCGCTCACCGAGACGCTGGGCAGGTGCGCGGCCCGGCCGCGGGTGATCGAAGCGGGCGGAGAACCCGAGGACGCGTACGAGTCGTTGCTCGCCGGCGCCGACGAGCACGCGGTGGAGGTCGCCGACGAGCGGTCCCTGCTGTCGATCAACTACACCAGCGGGACGACCGGCCGGCCCAAGGGCGTGATGTACCACCACCGCGGCGCCTACCTCCAGGCGCTGGCGATGGCGTACCACGCCAAGCTGGACACCTCGTCCCGGTATCTGTGGACGCTGCCGATGTTCCACACCAACGGCTGGTGCTTCCCGTGGGCGGTGACGGCGGCCGGTGCCGTGCACCACTGTCTGCGCGGGGTGAGCCCTCCGGAGATCTGGCGGGCCCTCCGCCGCGACGGCGTCACCCACTTCTGCGCCGCGCCCACCGTGCTGGCCATGCTGGCCGAGGACCCCGCGGCCCGGGTACCGCTGTCCCGGCCGGTGCGGGTGTTCGCCGGGGGCGCGCCGCCGTGGCCGTCGCTGCTGGCGCGTACCGCCGCGCTCGGTATCGAGGTGAGCCATCTCTACGGGCTCACCGAGACGTTCGGGCCGGCCGTCGTGTGCGAGCCGAAGCCCGAGTGGCGCGAGCTGCCGGCCGAGCAGCGGGCACCGCTGATGGCGCGCCAGGGCATCGCCAACGTCGTCGCCGAACCGCTGCGTGTGGCCGGGCCCGACGGCGCCGACGTGCCGGCCGACGGCGAGACGCTCGGCGAGATCCTGCTGCGCGGCAACGACGTGATGCTCGGCTACTACCGCGACGAGGAGGCGACCGCAGCGGCCACCACCGCCGACGGCTGGTTCAGGACCGGCGACCTGGGCGTCCTGCACCCGGACGGCTACGTCGAGCTGCGGGACCGGGCCAAGGACCTCATCATCTCCGGCGGCGAGAACATCACCTGCGTCGAGGTGGAGAGCGCGCTCGCGGAACACCCGGCGGTGCTGGAGGCCGCCGTCGTCGGCGCGCCGCATCCGCGGTGGGGCGAGGTGCCCGTGGCCTACGTCGTGCCGCGCACGGCCGTCCCGCCCGGCGAGCGCGAACTGGTCGCGTTCGTACGGGAACGCCTCGCGGGCTTCAAGGCGCCCCGTCGCATCGTCTTCGGCGAGCTGCCCAAGACCTCGACGGGGAAGATCCAGAAGAGCCGGCTGCGCGAGGCGGCCGCCCACCTCGCACTGGACCAGCCGGTCACAGGGCCGGAGGCATAGCGGCCGGACGGCCGGCTGACGGCCGCCGAGCCGGGGTGTAATGGGTGCACCCGGTGAGTGCTCCTATACTCGGACCCATGCAGTCCACGACGATCAGGCGTGCCGTCGCACGGGACGCCGAGTGCCTCACCTCGCTGATCCGGCAGTCCGGTGCCTACCGGGGGCGGTACGCCTCGATCGTCTCGGGCCACCGGGTCACGGCGGAGTACCTCGCCCGGCACCGGGTGTTCGCGGCCGTCGACGGGAGCGAGCGGATACGGGGCTTCTACTCCCTCGTACTGGAACCGCCGGAGCTGGACCTCGCGTTCGTCGCGGACGACGCGCAGGGGCTGGGCATCGGACGGCAGCTGATCGAGCACATGGTCGGCCAGGCCGGGGAGGCCGGGCTGACGAGCGTGCGTGTGGTGGCCCATCCGCCGGCGGAGGAGTTCTACCGGCGGATGGGCGCGGAGCGCGTGGGCACCGTCGCCCCGTCGCCGCCGAAGATCACCTGGGAGCGCCCGGAGCTGCGGTTCGCCGTCCCCGCGGGGGCGCGGGCCGGTGCGGGCGGGCCTCGGTGACGTCGAACGGGCGTCAGGGGCAGGGGAGTCGGGCCGTCACGCGCCGGGGCCTTCGGCCGTACGGGCAGCGGTGGACGTGCCGGGTGCCGCGCGGGTACCGGCCGGGTCCGTCCGCTGCGGCAGGTCGGCCAGGGCCGCGGCGCGTACCGCGCGGCGGTCGGGCTTGTTGTTGGCGGTGAGCGGGATCGCGTCGAGGAGCCGGAGCGTTTTGGGGATCTTGTAGCCGGCCAGGTCCGTCCGGCAGAAGGCGCGCAGTTCGGCCAGCTCGACCGTCGTGCCCCCGGCCGCCACGACGGCGACCTCGACCCGTTCGCCCCAGCGCTCGTCGGGCAGCCCGTAGACCACGGCGTCGGCGACGTGCGGATGGCTCAGGACGACCTCCTCCACCTCCCTGGGGTAGACGTTCTCGCCGCCGCTGGTGATCATCTCCTTCTTCCGGCCGGCGATGAACACCCAGCCGTCCTCCGTGCGGGAGGCGCGGTCACCGATGTGCACACCGTCGGCGCGGAACGTCTCCCGGGTCTCCTCCGGCAGCCCGTAGTAACCGCGGGTCCGCCAGGGGCAGTCGATCACCAGATCGCCGACGGCCCCGGCGGGCACCTCGTTCCCGTCCGCGCCGAGGATGCGGACTCTGGCGCCGGGCAGCGGCCGGCCCACCCCGGTGAACCGGCCCGCCAGCAGGTCCTCGTGGTCGAAGCCCAGGACGGAGCCGAACTCGGTGGCGCCGAACCCGGCACGGATCCTCGCCCGGGGGAAGTCGTGCAGCAGACCGCGTACGAAGCCGTCCGTGGACGGGGCGGAGCCGAAGCGGATGGCCGTCACGTTCTCGCGGCGGGCGGTGGCGAAGGACGGGTGTGCGCGCAGCGCGGTGAACATCGTCGGGGCGCCCATCAGCCGGCTGGCGCCCTCGTCGATGGCGGCGAGGGCCGCACCGGCGTCGAACCGCCGCTGGATCCACACCTCGCCGCCGGCGAGGAGCGGGGCCAGCAGGTTCGTGCCGAGCGTGATGTGGAAGAAGGGCGAGAAGAACAGCTCGATGTCGGCCGGGGTGCGCGGGTTGCCGTGCGCGCAGGTGTTCAGCCACAGCCACAGGCTCCGGTGGGTGTGGTAGGCGCCCTTGGGGGTCCCGGTCGTGCCGCCGGTCGCGAAGACGACGGCGAGGTCGTCCTCCGCCAGGGGCGGCAGGGGGCGGCGGTCGCCGCTGAGCGGCGCCGTCCGGTGTGCGACGGGCGCGGGTTCGGCGGCGGCGGGGAGTTCGACGACGCGGTGGCCCGTCTCGTGTGCGAGGGGCGCGTGGGCGGGGTCGGCGACCACGAGGCGCGGGCGCAGCGCGGTGAGGTAGGAGCGGGCCTCCGTCCCGGTCAGCCGGGCGTTGAGCGGTGCGGCCACCAGTCCGGCGGCGAGGGCGCCGAGGATCACCACGGTGTGCGGTATCGATGGTTCCATGGCGGTCACGACGCGGTCGCCGGGCTCCAGTCCGGCGTCCCGCAGCCCGGTGGCGACGGTGTCCATCGCGTCCGCCAGCCCGGCGAAGGTCAGTTCGCCGGAGTCGTCGCGCAGGGCGCGGCGGTGTGCTCCGTGCGGTTGGGCGCCGGTCGTGCGCAGCCAGTCCGGCAGTGTCAGTGCGTCGGCCACGAGGGTGCTCCCTTGCTCGTCAACTGCTCGTCGGTCGGTCGGTCGTCAGTCGGTCCTCGGGTGGTCGTCAGGTGGTCGTCGGCCGGTGCGCTCCGGGCGGGGAGCCCTCGGCAGATTAGCGGCTCGCACGGGAATTGAGTGCAAGCATCTGCTCATTGAGTGGACGCCCTTCTCTTCGGAGAGCCGCGGGGTGACCGGTCGGCGGGCGCGGTCGGTGTGCGGACCCTTCCGGCCTGTGGGACACGAGGTGTTCGGCGGGCGGCGGGTGGCGCAGGGTGGGGGAGCCGGGGTGCCGCCGGGCAGGCGGAGGCCCTTGTAGGCGATCGAATAAAGTGTACTCTTTTCAAAAATGAACCTCTCGCTCTCCTGCACGGGAGCGACCCGAGAACGGGGAGGGTGGATGGAGTTCGCCTTCGACGAAGCGGACGCGGCGTTCCGACGTGACCTCGTCGACTTCCTGGACCGCGAACTGGCCGACGGATGGGAGCGGTCCGAGTTCGGCCTCGGCAGCGCGGTCCACACCGACTTCTCCCGGAAGTTCGTGCGGACGCTCGCCGGCCGCGGATGGCTCACCCCGCACTGGCCCGAGCGCTACGGCGGTGGCGGCCAGGGAGCGTGGCAGCACTTCGTGCTCGGCGAGGAGATGTGGAAGCGGGGCGAGCCGCGCGGACCGCAGTACATGAACGTCAACTGGGTCGGCCCGTCCCTCATCAAGTACGGCACGGAGGAACAGAAGAGGACACTGCTGCCGCCGATCGCCCGGGGCGAGGTCTTCTGGTGCCAGGGCTTCTCCGAACCGGAGGCCGGAACCGACCTCGCAGCGCTGCGCACCCGCGCCGTACGGGACGGCGACGGCTATCTCCTCAACGGGCAGAAGATCTGGACGTCGTACGCCGACGGCGCCGACCACTGCTTCCTCCTCGCCCGCACCGGCACGGTCGCGGACGGCCGGAGAGGGATCTCCGTCTTCCTGCTGCCGCTGGACACACCCGGCGTCGAGGTCCGCCCGATCGACGGCTTCGTCGGCGACCACTCCTTCAACGAGGTGTTCCTGAAGGACGTGTGGGTGCCCCGCAGCCGTCTGCTCGGGGAGGAGAACAAGGGCTGGGACATCGTGCGCCGGACCCTCGCCTACGAGCGGGTCGGCGCCCCCCGGTACGCGCGCGCCGCCCTCGTGCTCGACGGGCTCGCCGACTGGAGCCGCACCCGCGGCCTGCTCCACGACCCCGGAGTCCAGGAGCAGTTCGGTGAGGCCCGGGCGCTCTGCGAGGCCGCGCGCCTCCTCGTCTACCGCGTCATCGACGAGCGGGCCAAGGACAAGGAGCCCTCGCCCAGGGCCAATCAGGCCCGCGCCGCCATGGTGCAGGCCGAGCGGGCCGTCGGCGATCTCGCGCTCGACGTCATGGGGAGCGAGGCCCTGGCCGAGGGCTCGCGGGGCGACGCGCAGTTCCGCAACTCGCTCGGCGCCGGCATCGCCGCGGGGAGCTACGAGGTCCAGCTCAACCTGATCACCCGCCTGATCCTGAAGCTGCCGAAGGAATAGCCGTGGATTTCGAACGATCCGACACCCAGCGCGCGCTGCTGGACGCGCTGGACACCCTGCTCGGCCGGTACGCCGGCACCGGGCGCAGCCGGGAGCCGGCCGCACGCGGCGCCTACGACCACGCACTGGAGTCCGAGCTGCGCACGGCCGGGTTCCTCGACCTGTTCGGCGACGACGGCGCCGGGCCGCTGGAGGCCACCCTGGCCGTCGAGCGGATCAGCGCGGCGCTCGGCGCCGTCACGCCGGTACCGCACCTCCTCGTGCTGCCCGCACTCGGACTGCCCGCGCACACCGGCCCCGTCGCCCTCGCGGCCCCGCCCGCGGGGGAGGAGCCGGGGCCCGTGCGGTACGGCGCCGAGGCCGGGCTGATCCTGCTCGCCGGGGCCGACCGGTGCGTGGCCGCCCCGCTCGACCCGGGGCAGGCCGAGCCCGTGCCCTCGGCGTACGGCTTCCCGCTGGCCCGGGTGGCCCCGGTCGCCTCCGGGCAGGGCGCGGAACTCCCGCCCGGCACGGCCGCGACCGTACGCGGCTGGTGGCGCGTCGGGGCCAGTGCCGAGGCCCTCGGCATGATGCGGCAGGCGTTCGACCTCACCGTGCGGTACGCCAAGGACCGCACCGTCTTCGGCCGCGCCCTCGGCTCGTTCCAGGCGCTGCAACACCGGCTGGCGGAGCTGAGCGTGCTCCTCGAAGGGGCCCGCTGGCTCGTCTACGAGGCGGCCTTCCTGGGCGCGCCCGCCGAGGCGTCGGCCGTCGCCGCGGCGCACACGACGGCGGCGCTGCGCCGGCTGACCCGCGAGACCCACCAGATCATGGGCGCCGTCGGGCTGACCCGGGAACACGATCTGCACCTGTGGACGCTGCGCCTCCAGGCGCTCCGGGCCGAACTGGGCGGGATGCGCGCACATCGGCGTGCCGCCTCGGCCGCGCGGTGGGGAGCGGCGGCGGCATGAGCGATCCGCTGGTTCTCACCCCGGAGCAGGAAGCGCTGGCCGACTCCGTGGGGCGCTACTGCGCCGACCACTGCACCGAGGAGGTGCAGCGGGCGGGCTCGGACGCGTTCCCGCTGCCCTTCTGGCGGGGACTGGCCGAACTCGGCGTCCTGGGCCTGACGTCGCCCTCGGAGGGCGGCGGCGCCGGCGAGGTCTGCGCCGTCGCCATGGAGCTGGGCCGGGCCTGCGCGCCGGGGCCGTGGGAGGGGACGGTCTTCGCGGCGCGGACGCTGCCGGACGCGGTCGCCTCGGCCGTCGCGTCCGGCAGCCGTCTGGTGTCGTTCGGGTCCCCGCCGCTGATGCCCTGGGCGCCGCTCGCCGGAGTCTTCGTCGAGACCGACGGCGTACAGGCGTGGCTGGCCCGGCCGGCCGGCGAGGTGACACCCGAGGAGACCCTGGGCAACGAGCCCTGGGGCCGGGTGGCGCTGGAACGCGTCGTCCCGCTGGACCGCGTCCGGGAAGCCACCGATCTGTCCCATGTGGCGCTCGCCGGATATCTGTGGGGCGCCGGGCGGCGGGTACTGGACACCGCGGCCGAACACGCCCGCACGCGGGAGCAGTTCGGCCGGCCCATCGGCTCCTTCCAGGCCGTCGCTCATCCGCTCGTGAACGCCGGTCTCGGGCTGGAGGCCGCGCACAAGCTGGTCCTCCTCGCGGCGCGTGCGCTCGACGGCGCGCACTGCCAGGCGTCCGGGCTCGCGGCGGCGGCGCGGCTGTCGGCCGGGCGGGCCGCCACGGAAGCGGCGTTCGTCGCACACCAGACGCTCGGCGCGATGGGCTACTCCGTCGAAGGGCCGGTCGGCCACATCGCACAGCGGATCCGGCACCTGTCCGTGGTGCCGGCGCACGCGCACGGAACAGGCGAACAGGTACTGACGATGTATGCGGGGAGCGGCCGGACATGACACACGAGCAGCGCACGAGCGGGCGGACCGACGAGCCGGAGGTGCTCTTCGAGAAGCGCGACCACATCGCCTGCATCACGCTCAACCGGCCGCACAGGGGCAACTCCCTGACCGGCGCGATGATGCCGCAGATGAGGGCGGTGTGGAGCGAGGTGCGGGACGACCCCGCGATCCGTGCGGCCGTCGTCACCGGCGCCGGCGACCGGCACCTGTGCACGGGCGCCGATGTGCACGCCGTCGCCGACCGGGGCGGAATGAGCACCGGCACGGGCCCGCTGACCGACGAGGTCTTCTGGTCGCCGCGGCAGAACCGGGTGTGGAAGCCGGTCATCTGCGCGGTCAACGGGCTGGCGGCGGGCGCCGGGCTGCACTTCGTCGTCGACGCGGACATCGTCGTCGCCTCCGAGCGGGCGGCCTTCATGGACACCCACGTCAACGTCGGCCTGGTCGGCGCGATGGAGAACATCGGCCTCGCCAAACGGCTGCCGCTGGGGTCGGCGCTGCGGATGACGCTGATGGGCAAGGGCTACCGGATGCCCGCCGACCGCGCCCACCAACTGGGTCTCGTGGACGAACTGACCGCCCCCGAGGACCTCATGGACACCGCCGAGGAGATGGCCCGGTGCATCGCCGCCAACTCGCCGGCCGCCGTCTCGCTCTCCCAGCAGGCCGTCTGGGGATCCCTGGAGATGAGCTACGCGCAGGCGTGCGAGTACGGCTGGGCGCTGCTGCGGATGCACTGGGCGCACCCCGACGCGAAGGAAGGCCCGCGCGCCTTCAGCGAGGGCCGCCCACCGCGGTGGACGACCCCGGCGGGCGAGGAAGGCTGACATGGCGGACACGGTCGGCACGGACGTCGGATTCACCGCCGAGGAGGAGGCGTTCCGCGGCGAGGTGCTCTCCTTCCTGACCGGCTACCAGGGCCTGGACGGCTACTTCCACCGCCGGGAGAGCAGCGCGGAGGGCGTGCGGAAGCTGTACCGGGCGCTGGGGGAGCGGGGCTGGCTGTCGCTGTCCTGGCCGCGGGAGTTCGGCGGCATGGGCCGGTCACCCGCCTACGAGTTCATCCTGTGGGACGAGATGGCCTACGCGCGGGTCGCCCGGCCGCCGATGGGCCCGGGCCTGGTCGCCAAGGCGCTCATGGCCCACGGGACGCCGGAGCAGTGCGCCCGCTTCCTGCCGGACCTGCGGCTGGGGCGGACAAACTTCTGCCTCGGCTACTCGGAGCCGGACGCCGGATCGGACCTCGCGGCCGTCCGCACCAGGGCGACACCGCTGGCCGACGGCCCCGACGGCCCCGGCTGGTACGAGGTCGACGGCGCCAAGTGCTGGACGTCGAACGCGCATTGGGCCGACCACATCTGGCTGCTGTGCCGCACCGGGGCCGCGGACAGCAGATCGCGCGGGCTCAGCGTGCTGATCGTCCCGCTGGACCGGCCCGGCGTCACCGTCTCCCCGATCCCGACGCACGACGGCGGACGCCTCAACGAGGTCCGCTTCGAGGGCGTACGGGTGCCGGCCGCCGACCGCGTCGGTGCGGAGAACGACGGCTGGCGGGTGGTGGCCTCGGCGCTCGCCGTCGAGCGGCACGTCCAGTTCCCGCCGAAGCGGCTGCGGCGCGATCTGCGGGACCTCGTCGCCTGGACCGGGAGGACCGGTCTGGACGGTGATCCGGTCGTCCGCCGGCGGCTGTCCGGGCTCGCCGTGCGGGTCGCGGAGGTCGAGGCGCTGGCCCTGGCGCTGCTCGGTGAGATCATCAGCGGCCGGCCGTCGGCGGTCCCGGCGGCCCACCACAAGCTGGCCGGGACGCTGCTCACCCAGGACATCGCCCGCGCCGCCATGGAGTTCGGGAACAGCGAGGCGCTGATCAAGGACAGCGACGTCGAGTTCATGTGGCGGCAGGCGATCCTGGAGACCATCGGCGGCGGCACCTCGGAGGTGATGCGCGGCCTCGTCGCACGGCAGGCGTTCGGCCTGGACAGCAGAGGCTGACGGACGGCCGCCCGGGCGTGGCGGTGCGCCCGCGCGGGTGCGCCCGCGCGGGGTGTGGCCCGGGGGCGGCGGAAGGGCCACCTGCCCGCCGCCCCCGGGCCACCGGTCACCGGGTCAGGCCGAATCGCCCGGCAGCTCCCGGCGGACCGTGCGCGCGGCCGCGACCAGGTTCTCCAGCGAAGCCCTGGTCTCCGGCCAGCCGCGGGTCTTCAGACCGCAGTCCGGATTCACCCACAGCCGCTCGGCGGGGATGGCCTCAAGTCCCTTGCGCAGCAGGGCCGTCGCCTCCTCGACGCCGGGCACCCGGGGCGAGTGGATGTCGTAGACGCCGGGCCCGGCCCCGCGCGGATAGCCGTGCGCGGCCAGTTCGTGCGCCACCTGCATATGGGAGCGGGCGGCCTCCAGGCTGATGACGTCGGCGTCGAGGTCGTCGATGGCCTGGACGATGTCGCCGAACTCCGCGTAGCACATGTGCGTATGGATCTGGGTGGCCGCCCGCACCCCTCCGGTGGACAGCCGGAACGCCTCGGTGGCCCAGGCCAGATAGGCGTCGCGGCCCTCGGCGCGCAGCGGCAGCGTCTCGCGCAGCGCCGGCTCGTCCACCTGGATCACCGAGGTGCCGGCCGCCTCCAGGTCGCGCACCTCGTCCCGCAGCGCCAGCGCGACCTGGCGTGCGGTGTCGCCGAGCGGCTGGTCGTCGCGGACGAAGGACCAGGCGAGCATGGTGACCGGGCCGGTGAGCATGCCCTTGACGGGGCGTTCGGTCAGCGACTGGGCGTACGTCGTCCAGCGGACCGTCATCGGCTCGGCGCGGGAGATGTCGCCGGCGAGGATCGGCGGACGCACACAGCGGGTGCCGTACGACTGGACCCAGCCGTGCTGCGTGGCCAGGTAGCCGGTGAGCTGCTCGGCGAAGTACTGCACCATGTCGTTGCGTTCGGGCTCGCCGTGCACGAGGACGTCGATGCCCGCCTGCTCCTGGAACGCCAGCACGTCCCGGATCTCCGTGCGGATGCGCTCCTCGTACCCGGCCGTGTCGATCCGCCCGGCACGCAGCGCGGCGCGGGCCCCGCGCAGCTCCGCCGTCTGCGGGAAGGAGCCGATGGTGGTGGTCGGCAGCAGCGGCAGCCCGAGGTGTTCCTGCTGCGCCGCGGCGCGCTCGGCGTACGGCTGGGCGCGGCGGGTGTCGGCCGCGGTCACCGCCGCGGCACGGGAGCGCACCGCCGGGTCGTGGGTGAGCGAGGAGGACGCGCGGGACGCCAGATCGGCGCGGTTGGCCGACAGTTCACCCGCGATGGCGCCGGTGCCCCGGGCCAGGCCCTTGGCGAGGGTGACGACCTCGTCGGTCTTCTGCCGTGCGAAGGCCAGCCAGCGCAGCACCTCGGGATCGATGTCGCGTTCGGCCCGTGCGTCGAGCGGGACGTGCAGCAGCGAGCAGGAGGCGGCGACATCGACCCGGTCGGCGAGGCCGAGGAGCGTGCCGAGCCGGGACAGCGACTTCTCCAGGTCGTTGATCCAGATGTTGCGGCCGTTGACGACGCCCGCGACCAGGCGCTTGCCCGGCAGCCCGCCCGCGGCGGCCAGCGCGTCCAGATTGGCGGCCGCGGCCTCGGTGAAGTCGACGGCCAGACCGTCCACCGGTGCCTTGGCCAGCACCGGGAGGGCGTCCCCGAGACGGTCGAAGTAGGAGGCGACCAGCAGCTTCGGCCGGTCGGTGAGCCCGCCCAGCTCGGCGTAGGCGCGGGCCGCCGCCTCCAGCTCCCGCGGGGTGCGGTCCTGGACGAGCGCGGGCTCGTCCAGCTGCACCCACTCGGCGCCCGCGGCCCGCAGATCCGCGAGGACCTCGGCGTAGACGGGGAGGAGCCTCTCCAGCAGGCTGAGCGGCCGGAAGCCGTCCGCGACGCCCGGCGCGGGCTTGGCCAGCAGCAGATAGGTCACCGGGCCGACGAGGACCGGCCGGGCCGTCAGGCCGAGCGCCAGCGCTTCCGTCAACTCGGCGCGCTGCTTGGCGGAGTCGGCGGAGAAGACCGTCTCCGGCCCCAACTCGGGCACGAGATAGTGGTAGTTGGTGTCGAACCACTTGGTCATCTCCAGCGGCGCCACGTCCCGGGTGCCGCGGGCCATGGCGAAGTAGCCGTCGAGGGCGTCGGCCTCGACGGCCGCGCGGTGGCGTTCCGGTACCGCACCGACCATGACGCTGGTGTCCAGCACGTGGTCGTAGTACGAGAAGTCGCCGGTCGGCACCTCGTGGAGGCCGGCGTCGGCCAGCCGCCGCCAGTTGGCCTCGCGCAGACCGGCCGCGGTCCGCCGGAGCGCCTCGGCGCTGACGCGGCCCTTCCAGTAGCCCTCGACGGCCTTCTTCAGTTCCCGGTCCGGTCCCTGCCGGGGATAGCCGTACACGGTCGCCCGTGCTGCCGCGGCTGCGGACTTCGCTGTCACGGAGATCTCCTTCGCGAGATGTCTCGTCGGATCCCGGGACGGGAGGAGAACGCGAAGGAAACGAGAACGCCGGCGGACCGGTGACGCGTGGTGTGCGCCCGTCCGCCTGTGCTGTGTCGCCGACCCGCCCTCGAGGTCACCGGGATGTGCCGCACACGCGTGGGCGTGCGCGGGCAACGGGCAGGTCTTCGGACTCGCGGGCACACCTGCCGGTCACCGGATGCCGGTCTCCGGCGGGCTCCTACTGGCCGTCGCTTCCCGGGCCCGCTCTCGGGCCCAGTGCGTGATGACGGCGGTCGTTCCCGCTCACCGCTGCGGGGCAGTCCCGGATTCGCACCGGGTTCCCTCTTACGACGCGTCCCGCCTGGCGGACGGGGCGAACCAGTTGCACCGCCAGCCTAGACACCGACCACCCCACCTGAACAGTGCGCCGTCCCGGGACCGGCCGGCCCCGGCCTCAGTGCCGGATCAGGCCGCCCACCGGGACGGGCGGGACACGGCCGGTCGCCGGACGCGTCCGCGCCAGCGCGAGACCGACGTCGACCAGCGACGACCGGCGCAGCCGCGCCACCTCGGCCGGCGGCGTCCACACCGACTCGACGATCCCGCCGCCGGGTTCGGGCCGGAGCTCACCGCCGGTGATCCGCACCTCGTAGAAGATGCCGACGTTCTGGTGCTCCGGCAGACCGGGCGCGGGGCGCTCGGCCGCCGGCACCACCCGGGAGTCCGCGCCCAGCAGCCGCTCGACCACCGCCTCGCAGCCGGTCTCCTCGGCGACCTCCCGGACCACCGTGTCGAACGGGTCCTCCGCGTGCTCGACCCGGCCGCCCGGCAGCGTCCAGTTGCTCCCGTGCCGCGCTGAGACATGACGCCCGAGCAGCACCCGCCCGTCCTCCACGCACACGGCGTACGCCGCCAGCCGGAAACTCATCTCCCGCCCTCACCGCGGAGATTGCGGCTGCGGCTGCACCCGGTGGGCCTTCTTGCGCAGCCAGTCCCGCCGGTCGCCGTCCACCGGGACGTACCACTGCATGAAGCCGCACCCGGCACAGACCAGCACGGAGAACACCGTGTGCTTGACCAGCAGCGCCCCCGGCCCCCGCAACCCCATCTGCCCGCTCACCTCGGCCTGATGGACCTCGTCGCCTTCACACACCGCACAATGCCCGTTCCGCATATCAGTTCCCATGCCTGCCAACCTAGCGGGCGGGGGCGGCCGGTGCGGCCGGACGCCGGGACCGGGACCGGGACCGGGACCGGGACAGGATCACCACGGCGGCCAGCACCGCCGGGGCGGCAGCAAGCGGGAAGCACCAGGGAAGGGGCAGTCGACCCAGCAGCCACCCGGTCGCGGCGGTGGCCACGGCCGAGCCCGCGTTGAACGCGGAGTTGACCCAGGCCCCGGCCCGGGTGCGGGCGGCGGCGGTCGCGGACTCGTCGGCGAGCAGGTAGGCGGTCGACAGCGCCGGGGCGACGAACAGGCCCCCGGCGGCCGTCCAGACGGCGAGCGCACCCAGGTGCGGCGCGAGACCCGCGGTCGCCAGGGTCACGCCGAGTGCCGCAGCGAGGAGAGACAGCCGCGGCCCGGTCGCGGCACGCCACGGGACGGCACCGTGGGCGAGACCGCCGACGACGCTTCCGGCGGAGAGCGCGGCCAGGACCCAGGCCACGGTCTCCGGCCGGTGCCGGTCGTCCGCGAAGGCGATCACGAGGAGTTCCACGGAGCCCAGGCACATGCCCAGACCGGCCGCGACGATGATCGCCGCGCCCGTTCCGGGGCAGCCGCGCAGCCGTGGACGCCACCGCGCGGAGGACGCCGTGCCCGGCAGCGTGCTGTTCGCCGGGGCCGGAGGCCCTGGCGGGACCTCGGGCCCCATCGGACGGCCCCGGTGGCGCACCGGCGGGGAGGAGACCAGCGCGAGCGAGCCGGCCAGCGCGAGCGTGGCGCTCGTCACCAGTCCGACCGCCGGCACGGTCACCCTTAGCAGCGCGCCGACCAGCAACGGGCCGGAAACCAGCAGGAGTTCCTCGGCGACGGCGTCCAGGCTGTAGGCGCGCCGGAGCAGCCGGCGGTCGGGGAGCAGCTCGCTCCACAGCGTCCGCATCACCGGGCCGAGTGGTGGTGTCAGGGCGCCGGCGGCCATGGCCACCACGAGCAGCAGGACCCCCGGGGCGCCGCTGCGGGCGCACGTGAGGGCCAGCCCGGTCAGCAGCACGGCGTAGGCGCCGGCCAGCCAGGGCAGCGCGCGCCGTATCCCGTACCTGTCGAGCAGCGCCGCACGGGCCGGTGAGAGCGCGACGCCGGTCAGCCAGAAGGCGCCCATCACGGTGCCGGCCGTCGCGTAGGAGCCGGTGGCGTGTCCGACGGCCAGCACCCCGGACAGCGACAGCATGCCGTAGGACAGCCGGCCCGACAGCGCGGCGCCGAAGGTGCGACAGGCGTGCGGAGTGCGCAGCACGGCGGCGTACGACGACGTCGGCGAAGACGAAGAAGCGAGCATGGTCCCTCGAAAGCCCGTATGCGAGGCGGGCGTTGACGGAGCAGGGGAGCGGGGACCGCGGTCGGGCGCGGTCGGCGCCGGCTCCTATGCACCGAGGAGGAACATGCCGCCCACCCTAGCGGGGCCCGGGAGAAAGAGGGAGGGGGCGTCGTCGCTCCCCGGGCTGCCCGCGCTCCGGTGCCCCGTTCGTCGAGCCCTCCGGGTCCGTCGAGCCCTCCGGCGGCGGGGAGAGCCGCGCGGCCCGCCGCGGCGGTGGCGGCAACGGCCGTGGCGGCAGGCGCAGATGGGCGGCGGCTGTAAGTCAGGCAATTGACTTAACTTCGGCGGGCGGTGTTCACTCGTCCCGCGACAATCGCTCGACCGTCAGTGCGAAGGAGGATCCCGGTGGCAGAAGCGCGGGAAGTGGAGCCGCTGTCCTATCCGCTCACGGCGCCCTCGGCCCTGGAGCCGGCCCGGCGGTGGGCCGAGCTGCGGGAGACCTGCCCGGTGGCGCAGGTGCGGCTGCCGAGCGGGGACACGGCGCGGCTGCTGACCCGGTACGACGACGTGCGCACCGCCCTGTCCGATCCGCGCTTCAGCCGCGAGGGACTGGCCCGGCCCGACGCGGCGAGCGTCTCGGCGGCGGACGCGGAGAGCGTCTTCGACAGCCCGATGGCCAGGACGCTCAACGCGCAGGGGCACACCCGGTGGCGGCGCATGGTCGGCAAGTGGTTCACAGCGAAACGGATGACGGCGCTCCGGCCCGATGTCGAGGCCATGGCCGAGCAGCTCGTCGACGCCATGGTGGCCCGGGGCCGCCCCGCCGACCTCGTCACCGGGCTGGCGTTCCCGCTGCCGGTCTACGTCATCTGCCGGATGCTGGGCGTGCCGGAGAGCGACCGGGACCGGTTCAAGTCCTGGTCCGACATCTTCCTCACCACCACGCGCCACACCGCCGAGGAGACACGGGACGCCCAGCGGGAGTTCGCCGCCTACATGACCCACCTCGTCGAGGGCAAGCGCGCCGAACCCGGGGACGACCTGCTCACCCTGCTGATGACCGGCGCGGACGGCGCGGGTGAACCCATGGAGCACGACGCGCTGGTGGCCACCGGGCAGGCGCTGCTGCTCGCCGGCCACGAGACGACGGCCGGCTTCATCGCGCTGATGGTCGCGCACCTGCTCGCCGACCGGCGGCGCTGGGAGCGCGTACTGGCCGACCCCGGACTGATACGCACGACCGTCGAGGAGAGCCTGCGCTACGACCCCAACGGCGCCAACTTCGGCATGCTCCGCTACGCCGAGGAGGACACCGAACTCCCCGGCGGCACGGTGCCCGCCGGCACCACCGTCGTGTGCAGCATGGCGTCCGCCAACCGCGACGAACACGCCTGGGACGACGCGCACGCCATGGACCTGGGACGCAGGCCCAATCCGCACCTCGCCTTCGGGGTCGGCCCGCACTCCTGCCTCGGGCAGCCACTGGCCCGCACCGAGATGCAGGGCGCACTCGCCGTACTGCTGCGCCGGCTGCCCACCCTCGACCTCGCCGTGGACGCCGCCGAACTGCGGGCGCACGAGGGTCTGTTGACCGCGCCGCTGCGCGAACTCCCGGTGACCTGGTGAGCGCCGTGCAGACCGTCCGCGACGAGCGGACGGCCGGGACCCGGGACGCGCTGATGGCCGCGGCGGAACGGCTCTTCGCCGAACACGGCCTGTCCGCCGTCTCCAACCGGCAGATCGCCGAGGCGGCGGGGCAGCGGAACAACACGGTCGTCGGCTACCACTTCGGCAGCAAGACGGCGCTGGTGCGCGCCATCATGACCCGGCGCGGGGAGCAGACGGATGTGATCCGGCGGCGGCACGTGGCGGCCGTCGACGGCAGCGGCGACGTCCGGGACTGGGTCGGCGCCCTGGTCCGGCCCGTCACCGAACATCTGGCCTCGCTCGGCACCCCGTCCTGGAACGCCCGGATGACGGTCCAGGTCATGACCGATCCGACGATGCGCGAGCTGGTCTCCGAAGAGGCGTGCGCCCGCCCGCCGCTGCGGCAGATCCTCGACGGCCTCGGACGCTGCCTGCCCGGGGTGCCGGACGAGGTGCGCGCCGAACGCGGTGCCATGGCCCGCCACTTGATCAACCACACGTGTGCGGAGCGGGAACGGGCCCTGGCCGAGGGCACCGGCCCCCGGTACCGCTCCTGGCACCACACCGCCGACGCCCTGACCGACGCCGTCACCGGCCTGCTGACCGCTCCGGTGACCGCGCCCCGCGAGGAGTGCTGAGGGTTCGGCGCGGACGGCCGCACCGGCCCTCGCCGGCCGGCGCCCGACGCCGGCTCAGTGCGTCCCCGTCGGTACGGGCGCGAGGCGGTAGGTGTGCTCGTGGGGGACGACGTGGCCCGCTGTGGGGGGTGCGAAGTGGGTGCCCAGGACGAGGGTGTCCGTGGTGGCGAGGGAGGCGAGGAGGGCGCGGCGGGTGGCCTCGGACTGCTCGGGGTCGATGTCGACGCAGGCGCCGATGGCCGGGTGGGCGAGCTGGACGGGGTGGTGGACGCAGTCGCCGGTGATCAGTGCCGTCCGGCCGCGGCTGGTCAGCTCCACGGCGACATGGCCGGGGGTGTGCCCCGGGGTGGGGACGAGGCGCACGCCGGGCGCGACCTCGACGCCTTCGGCGGGGACGTCGACGAGGTCGAGCAACCCCGCCTCCTCGACCGGGATCACCGAGTCGCGGAACATCTGCGCGCGCGCCGCGTCCATGGCGTATCCGGCCCAGAAGTCGCGCTCGGTGCGGGAGGTGAGGTAGCGGGCGTGGGGGAAGGTGGGCACCCAGGTCCCGTTCTCCTTGCGGGTGTTCCAGCCGACGTGGTCGGCGTGCAGATGGGTCAGGACGACGAGGTCGACGGAGTCCGGGGGGAACCCGGCGTCGGTGAGGCGCCGGAGGTAGTCGGTGTCCAGGTCGTGCCAGGCGGGGTTGGCCCGCTCCTTGCCGTTGCCGATGCCGGTGTCCACGAGGATGCGCAGCCCGCCGGCGGTGAACGCGAAGCTGTGGCTGGCGAGGCGGAGGACGCCCGCTTCGTCGGCGAAGCCGGGGCGGAGCCAGTCCTGGCCGGTGACGACGTCCGGGGTGGCGTCGGGCAGCAGCCACGGTCCGGTGGCGGGCGGCAGCAGGATCTCGTCGACGCGGTGGACGGTGAGGTCGCCGACGGTCCAGGCGGGGGTGGCGGTCATCTCGTTGTCTCCTTCGGGTGAGGTGGGGCGAGTGGGGCGGTGGGGTCAGGCGGTGGTGCCGGGTGCGGTGCGCCCTCGGGGGTTTCTCGACGCGGCGAGCGCTCCCAGTGCCGCGAGGGCGAGCAGCGTGGCGACGACCGCGTAGGCGTGGGCGGTGGTGCGCAGCCCGTGGTGCTGGGTGGCGGCGCCCGCGACGACGGCGGGCAGGCTCATGGACAGGTAGCTGAGCACGTAGTAGGCGGCCAGTGCCCCGGCGCGGTCGGCTGCTTCGAGCGCGGTGAGCGTCATCCGCAGCGCGCCCTGGGTGACGGCCCCGAAGGCCACGCCGGCCAGGGCGGCACCGGTGTGGACGGCGGGCAGTCCGGCGCCGTGCAGCCCGAGCAGGCTGAGGGCGGCGGAGGGGACGACGGCCAGCGCGCCGGCGGTCGCGGCCGTGCGCGGCGCGGTGTGCCGCAGCGCCCAGACGGTGACGGTGGCCGCCGCGGTGAGCGCGAAGAAGACCAGCCCGCCCGCGATCCGCGGGGATCCGGGGGCGACGAGGTGGACGAGTGACGGCCCGAGCGAGGAGTAGAAGCCGCCCAGCGCCCAGACGGCGACGACGGCGGCGCCGACCACCGTCAGGGCCCGGCGGGCGGGTGCGGGCACGGCGAGCCGGGGGCGCAGGGAGCGCAGGGCGCCGGGGTGCGGCCGGGCCGTCTCCGGGGTGCACGCGACCGCCAGCGCCTGGGCGAGGAAGACGGCCGCGAGCAGGGCGTAGACCGTGACCGTCGGCCCGGGCGCGAAGCGGACGAGCAGGGTGGAGGCCAGGACGCCGACGGCCATGCCCGCGGGCGGGGCGATGCTGTTGGTCAGCGTCGAGCGGCCCGGGCGGCGGGGGTCCTGGAGGTCGAGGAGGCCGGCTCCCGCCGCGCTGGTGGCCGCGCCGGTGGCCGCCCCCTGGACGGCCCGCGCGGTGATCAGGGCGCCGGCGCCGTCCGCCGAGGCCATCAGCACCATGGCGGCGGCGGCCAGCAGCAGGGCGGCCATCAGGACGGGCCGTCGTCCGAGGTGGTCGGAGAGCCCTCCGGTGGTGAGCGACGCCAGCAGCAGCGCCAGCGCGTAGGCGCCGAAGACCACGGTGACCGTGAGCGGGGACAGCCCCCAGGAGTCCTGGTAGCCGGGGTAGAGCGGGGTCGGCGCGCTGGAGGCCGCGAGCAGCGCGGTGAGGACGGAGGCGTCCAGGACGAAGGTCGCCGCCCGGGCACGCGGGCCCCGCAGGGGGCGGTGCGCGGGTACCTCGGACAGGTCGCTGGGCATGGGACTCCCTCTCGTTAACGCAAAGCGTTCGCTTTAAGGGAGACTAGGGTGCGCGAGGGCTTAACGCAAACTCTTAGCTTTTTGGGGGTCCGGTGCCCCGTCGTCCGGGGCCCGGGTGGGCTCAGGGCCGGGACAGGGCCGGGATGGCGCGACGTTCGTCCACGGCCGCGTGGCCCTCGGCGGCGCGGCCGAGGGGGAGCCGCGACCGGGGGCGGTGGCGGACGGCCGGGGCGGGACCGGGCGCCGCGGGTTCGGCCGCGGGGCGGTGGCCTCGTCCGCCGGGGAAGCGTGGCCTCGTTCTCCAGGGGCACGCGGTTCGCGGACCGTCGGCCGCCAGCCGGTGAGGGCCGTACCGGCCGTGCGCCCCGCGTGCGGCCGGTGTCCGGCTACCAGCGGCGGCCCCCGCGGTCGCGGCGGGTCAGACCGCGGTGGAGGCGGGCCAGGACCGGGGTGCGGTGGCCGCGCAGGGCGGCCCGGGCGGCGTTGGCTCCGGGCGCACCGTGCACCCCGCCGCCCGGGTGCGCGGAGGCGGAGGCGAGATAGAGCCCGGGTACCGGGGTCTCCGGGCGGCCCGTGCCGGGGGTGGGGCGGAAGACGAGCTGCTGGTGCATGGCCGTGGTGCCGCCGTTGAGGGCGCCGCCGTGGAGGTTGGCGTCCATGCTCTCCAGCGTGGGCGGGGCGAGGACGCGCCGGGCCCTGATGAGGCCGCGGAAGCCGGGCGCGTACCGCTCGACCTGCGCCTCGATCCGGTCCGCCATCGCCTCCCGCTCCCGGGTGTCCCAGGCGCCGGTCAGCCCGTCGTCCCCGGCGTCGCCCCGCACCCGGTGCGGTACGTGCGTGTAGGCCCAGGCCGACTCGGTGCCTTCCGGTGAGCGGCCCGGGTCGGCGGTGGTCATCTGGCCGAACAGCGCGAAGGGTTCGTCGGGGACGCGGCCCGTGGCGATCGCGGCGGCGAAGCGGGTGAGGCCGTCGAGCCCGTCGGCGAGGTGGACGGTTCCCGCCTCCGCCGCCTCGGGGCTGTTCCAGGGCACCTTGCCGTCCAGCGCCCAGTCGACCTTGAAGGTGGCGAAGTCCCACTGGAAGCGCTTCAGATCGGCGAGCAGCCGCGGGGGAAGGTGCCGCTCGGCGACGAGGGAGCCGTACAGCGCGGGCGCCGACACATCGGCCAGGACGGCCCTGCGGGCCGGCACGTCCGCGTGGCCGGCGGTGCGGACGCCGACGGCCCGGCCGCCGCGGACGACGATCTCCGTGACGGGCTCCCCGCAGCGGACGGCGACCCCGCGCCGCTCCAGCCGCCGGACGAGGGCCGCGGTCAGCGCCCCGGATCCGCCGGCGGGGACGGGGAAGCCGTAGGTCTGGCCGAGCATGGACATCAGCCAGCCGAACCCGCCGCTGCCCGCCGCCTCCGGCGCGAGGTCCGCGTGCAGGGCGTTGCCGGCGAGCAGCAGCCGGCCGCCCTCACCGGCGAACTCCTCCTCGCCGAGGCGCCGCACCGGCAGCACCATCGTCCGGGCCAGCCGCAGCCCGCCGGCCGTCCGCAGCCGCCGCGCCAGCCCGGCCACGGCACGCACCGGCGGGAACGGCGTGAACAGGGCGTCGAGGATGCCGGGCCGCAACGTGTCCCAGACGGCGAGCAGTTCCCGCCAGGCGGCGCCGTCACCGGGGGCGAAGGCTTCCAGGCTCGCGGCCGTCTCGTCCGGGGCGCGGCTGAGCACCGCACAGCGCCCGTCCGGCAGCGGGTGGGCGAGGACCTTCGGCGCGTGGCTCCAGGTCAGCCCGTGCTGCTCCAGCGCCAGGCCGGCCAGTACGGGGGAGGCGGCGGCGAGCGGGTAGAAGGCGCTGAAGAGGTCGCTGGTGAACTCCGGGTCGACGCCCCGGTCGTGCCGGACGGCGCCGCCGGGCCCCTCCTGCGCCTCCAGGACCTCCACGCTCCAGCCGGCGTCCGCCAGGAGGTTCGCCGCGACCAGCCCGTTCGGCCCGGCTCCGATCACTACCGCGTCCGGCATGCGCTCTCCCCGGCTCGGTGGACGGCTGTACCCGGCGCGACGACTGTGCCCGGCGCGACGGCTGTGCCCGGCCCGCTGCCGCTCATACCCGGCGGTGGCGCGGCCAGGGCGGGAGGAGGTGGTGGGCCGGTGGCTCGCCGTCCTCGCACACCCGGGCCAGCCGGCGCAGCATCGCGCGGTGCCGCACCTGCTGGGCGGCGTCCAGCAGGCCGTTGTGCAGGACGCCGCCGGCGCCGCGCAGCGGATGCTCGTCGAAGATGAGGAGCGTGTCCTCGCCCCAGGGCCGCAGCTCCATGGCGATCCGGGCGGTGCCCAACGGCCCGCTGAACACCTCCAGTTCGAGGACGGTGTCGGGCTCGCTGCGGCGTACGACGGTCTGATTGTGCAGGGCGAACGGGCCGAGCTTGATCCGGTAGCGGAGCGCCGCCCCCGGTTCCGGCCACGTCCCCTCGCCCGTCTCGGCCTGTGAGGCGCCCACGACCCAGTCCCCGTACCGCTCGACATCGGCGAGGACCGCCCAGACGTCCTCGGGGGGCTTTCTGATCAGCCGGTGCCGTACGGCCATGTGCTCCTCCACCGCTCGGTGCCCGCGTCCCTTCCACGCTAGGTCCGTGCGCCCGTTCCCGCGCGGGCGCCGACGTCCCGGGGCGCCGTCCGGCGGGGCCGGGGGCATCCTGGAGACGGACGCCGGGGGCCGGGCCGTGTGCCGTAGGGAGGTGGCATGTCCGCTGCGAGTCCGCTGGAGGGCCGGACGGCGGTCGTGACCGGCGCCGCCCGCGGTATCGGCGCCGTGACGGCCCGTGCGCTGGTGGGGCGCGGGGCCCGGGTGGCGCTGCTGGGGCTGGAGGCGGAGGAGCTGGCGCGGACCGCCGCCGCGCTGCCCCCGGGCTCGGCCGACTGGTGGGCCGTCGACGTGTGCGACGAGGCCGCGATGGCCCGGACGGCGGCGCTGGTGCGCTCCCGGTTCGGCTCGCCCTCGGTGGTGATCGCCAATGCGGGGGTCGCCGAGGCCGGTCCGTTCCTGGAGTGCGAGCTGCGGGTGTGGCGCCGCGTCGTCGAGGTCAATGTGGCGGGCGGCGCCGTGACGGCGCACACCTTTCTGCCCGATCTCCTGCGCACCCGCGGCTACTTCCTCCAGGTGGCGTCCCTGGCGGCGCTGGGACCCGCGCCGTTCATGAGCGCCTACTGCGCCTCGAAGGCCGGGGCCGAAGCCTTCGCGCGGGTGCTCAGGGCAGAGGTGGCGCACCGCGGCGTCGGGGTGGGCGTGGCCTATCTGAGCTGGGCGGGGACGGAGATGCTGCGCGCGGGGGACACCTCGCGTGCGCTGCGTGCCCTGCGCTCCGCGCTGCCCTGGCCGGCCTCGCGGACCTACCCGGTGCCGCTCGTGGCCGAGCGCCTCGTCCGCGGCGTCGAGCACCGTTCCGCCTCGGTGCACGCCCAGCCGTGGCTGCGCGGCGTCCAACTCGCCCGCGCCGCACTGCCGCCGCTGGTCACGGCCCGCTCCCGGCGGCTGCTGCGCGACCTGGAGCGGGACGGCCGTATCCCGGCGACGGGCCTGCTGGGCGCGGGCGGTACGGCCGCCATGCGGGACGGGGACGCCGGCGGGGGCCCGGCGGGCGGGGCGCGGCGCGGGGAGTGAGCGGGGCCGGGGCGGCGGGGCCGCGGCTCAGTCGTCTCAGTCGTCGTCGGAGGCGGACGGGGCCTCCGGGGTGTCCGGGGCGGCCGGGCCGTCCGGGGTGAGGCGGTGGCGGATGCCGTCGAAGTGGGTGTGCATGGCGGCGGTGGCGCGGGGGCCGTCGCCGGCGGCGAGCGCCTCGACGATCTCCCGGTGCTGGGCGAGGGTTTCGGCCGCGTCCTGGTGGCCGTCGCCGGCATCGCCGCGCACCTGTTCCATGGCCGCCCAGAAGGCGTCGAGGACCTCGCTGAGCAGGTGGTTGTCCAGGGCGCGGTAGAGCGCGGCGTGGAAGGCGCGGTCGGTGGCGCGGGCGATCTCGCCCTGCGCGGCCTCCTGCTCCATGGTGGCGAGGACGTCCCGCAGGGCGGCGAGGTCCTCCTCGGGGAGGGAGGCGGCGACGCCGTCGATGATGCCGGATTCGAGTGCCTCGCGGACCCGCATGAGTTCGTAGAGGCCGGCCTCGCCGTTGCGGTGGCGGACGGCCGCGCGGAAGGCGAGCCCCTCGATCAGCGGCTGGAGGCTCAGCGAGCCGACGAAGGTGCCCGAGCCGTGCCGGATCTCGACGACGTGCAGGGACTGGAGGCCCTTGAGCGCCTCGCGGAGGGAGACCCGGCTGACGTCGAGGAGCTCCATCAGTTCGCCCTCGGTGGGCAGCGGGCTGCCGGGGGCCAGCCCGCGGTCGAGGATCAACTGCCGGATGCGGGCCTGGACATCCTCGAAGACCGAGCTGCGGGCCACTTCGTGCTCCTTCCGGGATCGCTGTGATGTACGCCGCTCTTGACCGTCCGCGTCAGGTGAGGGCTATCTTGAGCGGGACAGAAGACATCTTACGTCTTATGTGTGTTCCCGCTCCCGGCACCACTGGAGAACCCCCATGGCCCTGGCCGCCCCCCTCAGCGGGGTCGTACCGCCCGTCTGCACCCCGCTGGACAGCTCCGGTGAGGTCGACACCGCCTCGCTCGCCCGGCTCGTCGAGCATCTGCTCACCGGAGGCGTGCACGGCCTCTTCGCGCTGGGCTCCACCAGCGAGGTCGCCTACCTCACGGACGCACAGCGCGCCACCGCGCTGGAGACCGTGGTGCGCACCGCCGCCGGCCGGGTGCCGGTGCTCGCCGGGGTGATCGACACGACCACGCCCCGGGTCCTCGACCACGCCCGCAGCGCCGCCGCGCTCGGTGCCGACGGGCTCGTGGCGACCGCGCCCTTCTACACCCGCACCCACCCCGTCGAGATCGCCCGGCACTTCCGGCGCATCCGCTCCGAGGTCCGACTCCCGCTGTTCGCCTACGACCTGCCGGTCTCCGTGCACACCAAGCTCGCGCCCGGCCTGGTGCGGGAGCTGGCGGAGGACGGCACGCTCGCCGGGCTCAAGGACAGCAGCGGCGACGAGGGCGGGCTGCGCCGCCTCCTGGTCGCCCTCGGCGGGCGGCACGGCCGGGGGCGCGGCCCCGCGCCGGACTTCAGCGTGCTGACCGGTTCCGAACTCACCGTGGACGCCGCCCTCCTCGCGGGCGCCGACGGTGTCGTCCCCGGGCTCGGCAACGTCGACCCGGCCGGCTATGTGCGCCTCTTCGACGCGGCACGCGCCGGTGACTGGGCGCGAGCGGCCGAGGAACAGGAGCGCCTTGTGCGGCTGTTCGACATCACCGACGTCGGCCCGGAGGCCGACATGGGGCGCAGCTCCTCGGCCCTGGGCGCGTTCAAGGACGCGCTGCGGCAGCTCGGCGTCGTCGACCGCGGCGACACGGCCTTCCCCCAGGTGCTGTTGGACGAGCCGGCGCGCCACCGCATCGGACAGCTGCTGCGGGAGGCCGGAGTCCTCCGCACGCCATGAGACCGGCACCGCTCTCCCTGCCGGCGCCCGCCGTCGGGCTCGACCTCGGCGGCACGAAGATCGCCGCCGCGCTGGTCGGCCCGGACGGCGCCGTGCGGGCCCGGGACGTGCGTCCCACACCGGCGGCCGAGGGCGCCGAGGCCGTGCTGGACGCGCTGGCCGCGGCCGTGGCAGCGGTGGGCCCGGACGCCCGGGCCGTGGGTGTCGCGGCGGCCGGCGTCGTCGACCCCCGCACCGGGACGGTCACCAGCGCGACGGACTCCCTCCCCGGCTGGGCCGGCACCCCGCTCGGCCCCGCGCTGGCGCGCCGCACCGGCCTCCCCGTCGCCTGCGACAACGACGTACGGGCCGCGGCGGGGCCGGAGTCGGCCGCCGCTCCGGGCGGGCGCGCGAACCTGCTGTACGCCGCGGTCGGCACCGGCGTGGGCGGTGCGGTCGCCGTCGACGGGCGGCTGCTGCACGGCACGGACGGGCTCGCCGGGCACCTCGGCCATCTCCCGGCCACGGAGGCCGCCGGGCTGGACTGCCCCTGCGGCGCCACCGGGCACCTGGAGGCCGTCGCGTCCGGTCCCGGCATCACCGCCCTGTACCGGCGCCTCTCCGGCCGGACCGCCGACCGGTTGCAGACCGTCGCCGCCCGCGCCGCCGACGGGGAGGCCGCCGCGGTCCGGGCGATCACGACGGGCGCGCGGGCCGCCGGCGGCGTCCTGGGCGGGCTCGCCAACGCGCTCGGCTGCGACCGGGTCGTCGTCGGCGGCGGCGTACCCGGCATCGGACCGCTGTACCGGACCGCGCTCGCCGACGCCTTCGGCGCCGCACTCATGCCGCCGCTGCGCCGAGTGCGCCCGCGCGCACCGCTGTTCGGCGCCGACGCCGCCGTCCTCGGCGCCGCGGCACTCACCGCCACCGCCCCCCTGCACCCGCCCGCCGGGCATCCCGTTCCGCCTCTCGCCCACTCTTCCGGAGCTTCCTCATGACCCTCCCCGCCCTGCTCGTCCCGCTGGAGGGACGGCTGATCGTCTCCTGCCAGGCGCCCGAGGGCGATCCGATGCGGGAGACCGGCACCCTCGTCCGGCTGGCGCGCTCCGCCGCGGCCGGCGGCGCCGCCGGGATCCGCGCCAACGGCCCCGAGGTCCTGGCGGCCGTACGGCAGGCCGTCGACCTGCCGCTGATCGGCCTGTGGAAGGACGGCGCCGAGGGGGTGTACATCACGCCCACCGTCCGGCACGCCCGCGCGGTCGCACAGGCCGGCGCCGACGTGGTGGCGGCGGACGCCACCGCACGGCCGCGGCCGGACGGCAGCACCTTCGCCCGGCTCGTGGAGGCCGTGCACGCCGCCGGCGCGCTGGTGATGGCGGACGTGGCCACCGTCGACGAGGGCGTCACGGCAGCCGCGGAAGGCGCCGACATGGTGTCCACCACGCTCTCCGGCTACACACCGCAGTCCGTCCCGCGGGAGGGCCCCGACCTGGAGCTGGTCGCGCGGCTCGCCGCGCGGCTGGACGTCCCCGTGATCGCGGAGGGCCGTATCCGCACCCCGCAGGAGGCCGCGGCGGCGCTGGCGGGCGGCGCCCACAGCGTCGTCGTCGGCACCGCCATCACCGCCCCCACGGCGCTCACCCGGCAGTTCGCGGCCCACCTCGGCGCGTGACAGGCCGCCCGCTGCCGCCCCTTCGCCCGTGCTCGACGACGAGTCCGTTCGGCATACAGGAGACACCGTGCACAACCAGCCCACCACCGCTCCACGTTGGTACCGGCAGATCTCGCGTACCCAGTGGAAGTCGTTCTTCGCCGCCTGGGTCGGCTACACCCTCGACGGCTTCGATTTCGTCCTGATCACACTGGTCCTCACCGAGGTCAGCCGGGACTTCGGGCTCAGCGCGGTGGAGGGCGCCAGCCTGGTCTCGGCCGCCTTCATCACCCGGTGGATCGGCGGGGCCGCGCTCGGGGCGCTGGGCGACCGGTACGGGCGCAAGCTCTCCATGGTCGTCAGCATCCTGCTCTACTCGCTCGGCACCGTCGCCTGCGGCTTCGCCTGGGACTACACGAGCATGTTCGTCGCCCGGCTGGCGATCGGCATGGGCATGGCCGGGGAGTACAGCGCCAGCGCCACCTACGCCATGGAGAGCTGGCCGGCGCATCTGCGCAACCGGGCCAGCGGCTTTCTGATCTCCGGGTACTCGGTCGGCTCCGTCGTCGCGGGCCAGCTCTACCAGTTCGTCGTGCCCCACCTCGGCTGGCGCTGGATGTTCTACATAGGCATCGTGCCCATCGCGGTCGCCCTGTGGCTGCGCCGTGCCCTGCCGGAGGCCCAGGAGTGGACGGCGACGGTCGAGGAGAAGCAGGAGAAGCCGAACCCGTTCGGCGCGCTGTTCACCTCCCGGGGGCGCACCACCCTCAACACGGTGCTGATGGCGGTCGCCACCCTCACGCTGTTCGGGGTGTTCACCCCGCTCGGCGGCGGCGCCGTGCCGGTGCTGTCGGTGCTCGCCGGGGCCTGTCTGCTGGTGCTGGCCGCCCAGTTCGGCGGGCGGCGCAGCTGGCTGCTGTACGTGGCGATGACGGTGACCGTCTTCTTCGCCTTCCTCTACACCTGGCCGCTCCAGGCGCTGCTGCCCACCTACCTCAAGACCGATCTGCACTTCTCGCCGGGCGAGGTCAGCGACGCGCTGTTCTTCGCGGGCTTCGGCACCATCGTCGGCTGCTGTCTCGCCGGGTTCCTGGGGGACTGGCTCGGCACGAAGAAGGCGTACGCGTTCATCCTGCTCGCCTCGCTGGTCTTCGTCTTCCCGGTGTTCGCCGTGGGCAACAACCTGCTGGCGCTCGGGGCGCTGCTGTTCGTCCTCCAGGCGCTCAGCTTCGGCGTCTCCAGCCTGCTGCCGCGCTACATCGGCGGGCACTTCCCCACGGACAACCGGGCCGCGGCCCTCGGCTTCACCTACAACGTGGGCGCGCTGGGCGGTGCCGTCGCCCCCGTGCTGGGCACCACGCTGGCCTCGGGCATGTCGCTGGGCACCAGCCTGGCCCTCCTCACCTTCGCGGGCACGCTGCTGGTGGTCCTGCTGGTCGGCTTCGACGTGCCGGCCCGGCTCAACCGGCTGACCGACCCGCACGGCGTCCGCGACCACCTGGCGCCGGAGGCCGGACCCCGGTCCGCCGCGTCCGAAGCGGCCCGCCCGTCCGAGCGCGCCTGACGGCGTGTGCCGGTGTCCGGCCGAACCGCGCGGGGATCAGCGGAGTTTGACGGAGCCCCCGTCGGCCATGACGGTCTGCCCCGTCATGTACCGGGAGTCGTCGCCGGCGAGAAAGGCGACGACGGGGGCGACGTCCCGGGCCGGGTCGCCGAAGCGGCCGAGGGGGACCGCGGCGGCCGAGCGGGCGTACTGCTCGGGGCGCGCCTCCGCCCACCGGGCCACCCCCTCGGTCAGCGCCATCGGGCAGACCACGTTGACGCGGATGCCGTGCGGGGCCCACTCGTTGGCCGTGACGCGGCTCAGACCGCGGATGGCCTCCTTCGCCGCCGCGTAGGACGCCTGGTTGGGCTGGCCGTTGAGCCCCGCGCCGGAGCCGAAGTTGACGACGGACGCGTGTCCGGACTCGATGAGTGCCGGGAACGCGGCCAGCATGAAGTTGCGGGTGGCGTACAGGCCGGTGTCCATGGCGAGCCGCCAGTCGTCGTCCGTCTGCTCCTCGAACGGCTTCTGCCGGGAGACGCTCGCGTTGTTCACCAGCACGTCGAGCGCGCCGAAGCGTGCGACGGCGGTGGCCACGGCCGCGTCGGCGACGGCCCGGTCGGAGACGTCGCCGTGCACGAAGACCACGGCGTCGCCGTGCTCCCGGGCGAGCGCCTCCCCGGCCTCCTGCTGGAGATCGACGACCACGACGCGGGCGCCGCGCTCGACGAACAGCGCGGTGACGGCGGCGCCGATGCCCGAGGCGCCCCCGGTGACGAGCGTGGACCTGCCCTCCAGGCTGCGGGGCCCGGCGGGGGAGTGCGTGGGGGTGTGCATGGAAGGTCCTTCGTACGGAGGGGAACCGCTGTGCTCACAGCGGGAGTTGGGCGCGGCGGCCCTCGGCGGCGGGGGACTGCATGGTCATTCCTCCGTCGACGACGAGCAGTTGGCCCGTCATGTAGCGGGACTCGTCGGAGGCGAGGAAGACCATGGTGTGGCCGATGTCCTCGGGCGTGCCCAGGTACGGCAGCGCGGTGGTCCGCTGAAGGCTTGCGACGACGTCCTCGGGCACGTTGTTCTCCAGCGCGGGCGTCAGCACCGTGCCCGGCGCGACGGCGTTGCAGCGCACGTTCCGGGGCCCGTACTGGACGGCGATGGACCGGGTCATGGCGACCACGGCGGCCTTGACGGCGCCGTAGGACGTCTGGAGCACATCGCCCGCGAGCGCGGCGACGGAGGCGGTGTTGACGATCGATCCGCCGCCCGCCCGGATCAGATGCGGGAGCGCGTACCGCGTGCCCAGCAGCGTGCTGCGCATGTTGCGTGCGACGGCCCGGTCCAGCTCGTCCATGTCCATGCGCAGCACGTCGAGATCGCGCCGCGGGTCGGTGCCGCCCACGTGGTTGCAGAGCACGTGCAGACCGCCGAACTCGCCGACGGCCGAGGCGATCATGGCCGCGACGGAGTCCTCGTCGGTGACGTCCACGGCGACGGGCAGGGCGCGCCCGCCCTCCTGCTCGACGAGCGCGGCGGACTCCTCGGCCGTCTCGGCGCGGTGGTCGGCGACCACGACCCGTGCGCCCTCCCGGGCCATCAGCCGGGCGGCGGCCCGGCCGATCCCGCTGCCCGCCCCGGTGACGACCGCGACCTTGTCCTGAAGACGTTCCATGGCTGTTCCTGCGCTTCCGGTGGTGTGTGCTGGATTTCGGTGGTGCCGGGTGCCCGCACGGTGTGCCGTGCGGGCCGGTGGTTCAGCGGGCGGCGCCGGCGGCCGGGGCCGTCGCGGGGCCCGGCCCGGCGGGGGAGCGCCGGGCCCGGGGGATGAGGAGGGCTGTGCCGATGCCGAGGACGGCGGCGAGCGCCGCCACCACGAAGCTCGTCCGGAACCCCTGCTCGGTCGGTACGGAGGCGGAGCCCAGACGGGTGCTCGTGCTGGCCAGCAGCGCGGCCGTCACCGCGCTCGACGAGGACGTACCGACCGAGCGCATCAGCGAGTTGACGCCGTTCGCGGACGCCGTCCCGGTCACCGGGACCGCGTCCATGATCAGCGCCGGACCGGCGGCATAGGCGATGCCCACACCGGCGCTGACGATCAGCGACATGAGGACGATCTGCCAGACCTCCGCCATGAGGAACAGCCCGGCACCGTAGCCGGCGCCGATCACGCACAGCCCGGTCAGCAGGGTCACACGGGCGCCGTGCCGGGCCGTGAGACGGGCGGACAGGGGAGCGAAGGCCATCATGATCAGGCCGCTCGGTGCCAGCACCAGCCCGGCGGCGAGCGTCGACTGCCCCAGGCCGTACCCCGTGGCGGCGGGCGACTGGAGCAGCTGCGGCAGCACCAGCGAGGTGGCGTACATGGCGAATCCGACCAGGAGCGACGCCAGATTGGTGAGCAGCACCGGGCGGCGCGCGACGATCCGGAGGTCCACGAGCGGCTGGGCGACGCGCAGTTCGTACCTCCCCCACAGCAGCAGCGTCAGCAGGCCGCCGGCGAACAGCCCGAGGGTGGGGCCGCTGGTCCAGCCCCAGTCGGCGCCCTTGGAGGTGGGCAGGAGCAGACACACCAGTCCGGCGGCCAGTCCGAGGGCGCCCACGAGGTCGAACCGGCCCGGGGACCGGTTGGGCGATTCGCGCAGCAGCGTCGCCACGAGCGCGAGGCAGACGGCGCCCAGTGCGGCGGCGAGCCAGAACAGCGTGTGCCAGTCGGCGAGTTGGACGATGCCGGCCGAGGCGGGCAGGCCGACGGCGCCGCCGACGCCCAGGGCCGCGCTGACCAGCGCGACGGCTCCGCCGACCCGCTCGGCGGGCAGCACATCGCGGAGGAAGCCGATGCTGACCGGGATGACGCCGGTGGCAAGACCCTGGAGCGTGCGTCCGGCGACGACCGGTACCAGGTCGTCGGAGACGGCGCACAGCACGGACCCGACGACGACCAGGAGCAGACTCGCGAGGATGACGCTGCGCTTGCCGTACATGTCGCCGAGCCGCCCGGAGATGGGGGTGACCACCGCCGCCGCCAGAAGGGTCGCGGTGACGGCCCAGGAGGCGTCGGAGGGCCCCGTGTGCAACAGCCGGGGAAGCAGGGGGACGAGCGGCACGATCAGGGTCTGCATGAGGGAGATCACGACACAGCTCAGGGTGATCACGGCTGTGACGGCCCCCGCCCGCACGGGGCGGACGGCGCTGGCTGACAAGTAGCACTCCTTGACGAGGACGGGACCCGCGGTGAGCGGGCCGGTGCGCTGCCCGCCGGCGCCCGCACCGCCGGGCCGGCCGCGGACAGCGGGGCGCGGTGGCCCCGTACCGAAGGGGGCCGTGTGCCGGGGGTGCCCGGGGGCGCGCCGTAAGGTGCCTGGGGCGCACGAGGACCGCGGGAGGCGTTGTGCATGTTACATACACATCGGCATCGCGGACAACGACCCGGCAGGCACCCACCGGGCCGGGCGTGCGCGCCGGCACACCGCACCGACAGGGAAGGACGACGCAGCACATGCAGGAGCCGAACGAGCAGGACCGCCGACTGGGAGACCTGGAGCGCGAACTGACCCTGCTGTCCCGCCATTTCATCGCCGCACGCGGCCCGCGCATCGGCCAGAGCCTGGACCGTTCCGCCTACGTCCTGCTGACCCGGCTGGAGACGGGCGAACCGCTCACCCTCAAGGAACTGGCGCACACCTTCCAGGCCGATGTCTCCACCATCCACCGGCAGATGAGCGCGATGCTCAAGAACGGCCTCGTCGAGCGCATCCCGGACCCGGCCGGCGGCCCCGCGCGCAGGTTCCGGCCCACGCCCTACGGCCTGGAGCGGCTGGAGGCGGACCGCGCCATCTCCCGCGCGGGCGCGGCCCGGCTCATCGAGGCGGCGGGCTGGTCGGGCGAGCGGACCCAGCAATTCCTCACGCTGCTGGTCGAGTTCAACCACAGCATCGAACACCTCGAAGAGCTGGCGCAGCAGCCGCCCCGGACGTCGTAACGGCCGCCGCCGCCGATGCCGCCGCCGCCGACGCCCGCCGGGCCGCGCCCGGTGCGGACGGGCCCCGGCGCGGTGGGCTCCCGTCGCGCTACTTGATGAACTCCGGCGGCACCCGTGGCGGCCACTGGCCCACCGTCAGCATCCCCATGGAGTGGGCCCGGGAGACGAGCGCGGTCCTGCTGGGCGCCTGGAACCTCCGGAGCATCAGCCCGATGTGGTACTCGACGGCCTGCTTGCTCAGATGCAGCCGCGTGGCCAGTTGCACGGTGGACGCGCCCCGGGCGATGCCCTCCAGCACCTTCGCGTCGACCGCGCCGAGGAGCTGACGCCGCGGGCGCGGTACCGTCTCCGGCTCGTCCTGGGCGGGGCCCCTCATGTCGGGGTGCAGCTGGACGACGACACCGGCCAGGCGGCCCACGGTGTCGTGCACCGCGATCGCGGTCAGCTCCCCGGAGAACGCCCGGCCGGTGCCGCCCAGTCCCCTCACACGCTCGGTGAACTGGTTGCACCGTCCCTTCCGCATGTCCGCGAAGTACCGGTCCAGCGCGTCGGGCCGGTGGGGACGCAGCAGCTCGTGGAAGAGCCGTCCGCAGATGTCGGCGGAGCTGCGGCCGAGCTGCTGGGAAAGGCCCGGCGTCGCGGCGACGATGCGCTTCTCCTGGTCCAGGTAAGCCGCGCAGACGGCGGCGTTCACGACGCGGGGTATTTCGGAGGTCACTGCGACGCATCCTCTTTCTGCGTGCTGTGGGACGAACGTTGTCCTGGCGTGGACGTGGCGAGGGGCCGGGACGGAGGGCGTCCGGCACCGCGCCGGTCACGACGGCGGGGACGGGCTCGGCGGTCGCCCAGGAGCGGCGACTCGCCCGGTGGCGCCGGGCGCAGCCGCATGCCGTGGTCGACGGTCGGGCCACACAGGAGCCGGCGGGCTCCGACCGGCTCCGGCCGGCGGGTCGAGGGGCGGTCGGGCTGCCGCGTCGTCGGTGGAGCGGTGACGGTGTGCAAGGGGTCACCCGGGCCCCTTCCTCATTGCGACAGAACGAGTTTCGACAATTCCCGGAAGCTACGTCGAGTCGAGAATGGCTGTCAATTGTGGGGCGCCTTCGGGCACTTCGGCTATTCACGATGCCCGTTCGGGAGAATTGTGTGCCCGCCGGTGCCCGAAATCATCGGCGTCGCCGGACGGAAAACCCCCGGCCCCGCGACCGCGCGGCTCCCGCCCCCGCCCGCTGTTCGAGCCGCTCTGCCGGGCCCGCCGGCGCTCCGCCCGCCGGTGACGGACGCGGACTTCGGCCTGCCCGATGTGCTCGGGCCCGTCGGCGGAGTGACCGAAGTCATCGACGTACCGTGCCCTCATTCGGGGAAGCGGGCACGGAAACACCGTCGGACACCGCCCGACACCGCCCGACGCCGCCCGGTGCCTACGCGGCGGCCGGGACGCCGTCGCCGGCGTCTGCACGGGCACCGCCGTCTCCTCTGACCCCGGTTCCCACGGCCCCGCCCCGTCGCCCGGCAACCGCGATTCTTTGGGGCGAGCACCGCGAGAATCCCGCCCCCGCAATGCCGTGCACGGCACCGCATTGCGGTACGCGCATTGAGCGGAGCCCCACCGGCGGTGCGCATGTCCTCCCCGGCCGTCCGGCGAACCGTGGAGATGTGTGACACACACCGGCCGGAACCCGGACCCCGGAACACAGAACGCAGAAATTCCCGAACCGTCGCGCGGGAGCTGACTCCTTCTTCCGTCACGTTCTCCGGGGCGGGGCCGCCGCGGGGACCGTCGGAACGCGCCCTGCGGCGGCTCCCGGACCGGGCAGGCGTGGGCGGGGAACCCCCGCGCGCCCCACCGGCGAAGACGCGGCAAGAAGGCCGCCGGGGCGGGAATGACGGGCGGGGCCGCTGAGTTGAGGGGTGTGCAGCGGGGAACGTGTGCATCGTCAGCGGCCGGAGGGGAACCATCGATGACGCAGCCGACGGAACAGTCGCAGGGCGCCGCCGCGGGGCAGGAGCCGCAGCGGGCCGGCGGGCCGGGGGAGCGGTCGCCCCGCCGGGCGGCGAGACAGCTGATCGCGGCCTCCGTCGGGAACGCCGTCGAGTGGTACGACTGGTTCGCGTACTCGTTCCTCGCGACGTACATCGCGGACGAGATCTTCCCCAAGGGCACCGGCAATTCGCTCGTGCCGCTGCTGTCCACCTTCGCCGTCTTCGCCGTCGGCTTCTTCATGCGGCCGGTGGGCGGCCTGCTGCTGGGCGCCGTCGCCGACAGATCGGGGCGGCGGGCCGCGCTGACGCTGACGATCCTGCTCATGGGCGGCAGCAGCCTGCTGGTGGCCGTCACACCGACGTACGCGCTCGCCGGGGTGCTGGGCCCGGCCGTCCTCGTCGTCGCCCGGCTCGTCCAGGGCCTGTCGGTGGGCGGGGAGTTCGCCGCCTCGACGACGTTCCTGGTGGAGTCCGCCGGGCCCGGCCGCCGCGGCCTGTTCTCCAGCTTCCAGTACGTGTCGACGACGGCCGGGCAGCTGGTGGCCTCCGGCGTCGCCGCCGTGTTCGTCCGGACGCTCGACGACGGGCAGATGCACCAGTGGGGCTGGCGGGCGCCGTTCGTGGTGGGCGCGCTGCTGAGCCTGGTCGGCTTCTGGGTACGGCGCGGCGCGCAGGAGACGCGCAGCGAGAAGCACACGGCGGGGCCCCGCCCACGGCTGTTCGACGCGCTGCGCAGCCATCCGCGCGAGTCGGCACTGATCGTCGGCATCACGGCGGGCGGCACGATCGCCTACTACATCTGGACGTCCTATCTGCCGACGTACGCGCAGGTCAACGCCGGCTTCGACAAGGGCGACGCGCTCGTCGTCGGCACCATCTCGCTGGTGTTCTTCATGCTGCTCCAGCCGCTGGCCGGCATGCTGTCCGACCGGTACGGCCGCAAACCGCTGCTGCTGGGCTTCGCGTTCGGCTTCGCGGTGCTGTGTGTGCCGCTGCTGCACGCCATCAGCGACTCCTTCGTCTCGCTGCTGCTGGTGCAGTGCGCCGGCATGGTGCTGCTCAGCGGCTACACGGCGATCGCGGCCGCGGTGAACGCCGAGGTCTTCCCCGCCCGTGTCCGCGCCGCCGGCATCGGCTTCCCCTACTCCCTCGCGGTCGCCCTCTTCGGCGGCACGGCGCCCTATGTCGGCACGCTCTTCGAGGAGTTGGGCCTCCCCGACGCCTTCCCCTGGTACGTCGCAGCCCTGTGCCTCCTCTCCGCGCTGGTCTATCTGCGGCTGCCCGAGCGTGCGAAGGAGGAGCTGGAACGCTAGATGCCCGGCCGGTGCCGCCCCGTGGTCACGCCTCGTCCCAGGTGACGGGCAGGCGGGTCACGCCGTAGATGTTGTTGCGGTCGCGCAGGGGGACCTCGTGTGCGGGGACCGCCAGGCGCAGGGTGGGGAAGCGGGCGAAGAGCGCCGGGAAGGCGACGGTCATCTCGACGCGGGCGAGCTGTTGGCCCAGGCACTGGTGGATGCCGTGGCCGAAGGCCAGGTGTCCGGTGGCCCGGCGGTGGAGGTCGAGCCGGTCGGGGTCGGGGAAGCGGTGCGGGTCACGGTTGGCGGCCTGCACCGAGACGGCCACCGTCTCGCCCGCCCTGATGAGGCGGCCCTCCACCTCGATGTCTTCGAGCGCCGCTCGCAGCAGCGGGTCGGCGACGCTGAGGTACCGCAGCAGTTCCTCGACGGCCTGCCCGGCGAGCGCGGGGTCGGCCCGCAGTTCCCGGAGCCGGTCCGGGTCGCTCAGCAGGGCGAACGTGCCGAGGGCGAGCATGTTCGCCGTCGTGTCCAGCCCGGCGGCGAGCAACAGCCCGCCGATTCCGCTGAGTTCCTCGTCGGTGAGGTCGGAGCCGGTCAGGTCGCTGAGCAGATCGTCGGTGGGCTCGGCGCGCTTGGCGAGCACCAGTTCGTGCAGATACCGGTGCAGTGCCGTGAAGGCCGCGCCTTTGGCCTCCGCGTCGGCCGTCTGGTCGGTGAGCGTGGCCACCTCGCTGCGGAAGCGTTCCCGGTCGGTGTAGGGCACCCCGAGCAGTTCGCAGATCATGAGCGCGGGCACGGGGTGCGCGAACGCCTCCACCAGGTCGGCCGGCGGCCCGGCCTGCTCCATGGCGTCCAGACACTCGGTGGTGAACTGCTCGACACGCTCGCTCAGTTGGCGCATCCGGCGGACGGTGAACTTTCCGGTGAGCAGCCGTCGGAAGCGGGTGTGCGCCGGCGGATCGATACCGGTCATGTCGCCGACCGGGGCCGGCGGCAGCTCCGACGGCATGCCCGGTATCGGCATCGGCGGGTGCAGCAGCTCGTACCGGGAGCTGATGCGGGGGTCGGCCAGCACGGCACGGGCCGCGGCATGGCCGGTGACGAGCCAGCCGATGTGCCCGTCGGCGCAGCGCATACGGCGCAGTGGCGCGCCGTCCGGCGCGGCGAGTCCCGCCGGCGGGTCGAAGGGGCAGCCGGCGCGCCGCTCGGTGGGCAGGGCGGGCAGCACGGCGTCGGCTGACGGCTCGGGGGGAACCCCGGCCGCGGCCTCGGGTGTGGTCTGCGGGGTGGCCCGGTCGTGCGGCATGGCGTCCTCCTGCGGTCATGGCGGTGCGGACGGTGCGGTGCGGCGGGTGCGACGGTGCGGCGGCGAACGGGCCCCGGTGCGGCGGGGGTTCGTCCGGCGCCTCGGCGGTCGTGCCCGGCCGGGGCCGAGGCGCGTACGCCGGGCAGGCCGACGGGTGAGCGCCGGGGCCGACACGACAGCGACCACCGATGGCGCCATGGTGGCACACAAGTGGCGCTATGGCGACCCCGGTTGGGGACCGCGCCCGTGCCCGCGTCGGTGGCGCCTGCTCAACCGGCCGCGCGCTGCGGTGCCTTGCGCGGAGAGAGGCGCGGCGGCGTGCGTGGCGTCAAGGTGATGCCTTGATGGTGCCGCCGTGTGGTGGCAAAAGAGCCGCTGGGCGGCCCCGGAGGGTGCGGAGTCGGGCGGCCGTCACGGCTCCTCGGTGAGTTCCGCGCGCAGCCCGGCGAGCAGGACGCGCAGCCCGAAGTCGAACCGGGCGTCGAAGTCCAGGAAGTGGGCCGCGGACAGATGGGGATGGTCGACGGTCCTCGCGGCGATGTCGCTCTCGTCCCCGGCGTGGGCCGAGCCCTGCTGTTCGAGGGATTCGCCCAGGATGAAGCTGAAGACCGTGGTGCAGGGCCACAGGGCCCGTTCCGCGGAGAAGCCCGCCTCCAGCATCGTCTCGACCAGGGTGTCGGCGAGCGTCAGCGTGTGCGCGTGCCGCTTGGCGGCGAAGCTGCCGCCGACGATGCGTGCGCCGTCCCGTTGGGTGAGCAGACAGGCGCGGATGGCGTGGGCGATGGCCGCGAGCCGCTCCGTCCACCCTGCGCCGTCGGTCGGCCGCTTCCGTGCGGAGACGCCGGCCAGGATCGTCTCGGCCATCTCGTCGAGAAGTTCCTGCTTGCTGCCGAACAGCCGGTAAAGAGCGGGGAGTTGGACGCCGAGCGCGGTGGCGAGCCGGCGCATCGTCAGTGACTCCAGCCCTCCGCTGTCCACCAGGGCGAGCGCCGTGCGCGCCACGGTCTCCTCTCGCAGCGGGGTTCTCGTACCGGTCGCCGGCCGCTTCTCGCTCTCGCTTGACATGGTAACGACGTTATCACTAATTTCGATTTCCCCGCTGTTAACGCTGTTACTCAATTGGAGGTGGGCGAGCGTGACGACGAGTACGGCTCCCGCGCGGCCCGGAACCGCCGTGGACGAGCTCACGGTCGTGGTGCGCCAACTGCGCTGGGAGGCCGAGGGCGTGGTCTCGGTCGAGCTGGGCGACCCGGACGGGCGGGAGCTGCCGCCATGGCGGCCGGGTGCCCACGTCGAACTGGCGCTGCCCACCGGGATCAGCCGGCAGTACTCGCTGTGCGGCACCCCCGGCGACCGTTCGCGGTACCGCGTCGCGGTACGGCGCGAGCGGGCCGGCCGCGGCGGGTCGGAGTACGTCCACATGTTCCTGCGCCCGGGCCAGCGGCTGCGGTTGCGCGGCCCGCGGGACAACTTCGGCTTCGGGCAGGCGCCGTCGTATCTGTTCCTCGCCGGCGGGGTCGGGATCACACCGATCCTGCCGATGGTGCACCAGGCCGCCGCGTGGGGCGTGCCGTGGCAGCTCGCCTACGGCGGGCGCACCGCCGCTTCGATGGCCTTCGTCGACGAACTCCGCCCGTACGGCGACCGGGTGCGGCTGTACCCGGAGGACACGGACGGCCGGATCCCGCTCGCGCGGTGGCTCGACAGCCTGGACGCGTCGACCGATGTCTACGCCTGCGGCCCCGAGCCGCTGCTGGCCGGTGTGACGGACGCCGGTTCCGGGCTGCGCCCCGGCGCGCTGCACATGGAGCGGTTCAAACCGCGCCCGAAGCCCGCCCGGGAGGAGCGCCCGGTGAAGGTGGAGTGCGCCAGGTCGGGGCGGACGGTCGAGGTACCGGCGGGGCGCAGCATCCTCAGCGCGCTTCAGGAGGCGGACGTTCCGGTGGCGGCCTCCTGCCGGGAGGGCGTGTGCGGCACGTGCGAGACCCGCGTGCTCGACGGCGAGCCCGACCACCGGGACGACATCCTCTCCGAGGAGGACCGCGCCGCGGGCGACCGCATGTTCGTCTGCGTCTCCCGCGCCCTCAGTTCCCACCTCGTCCTCGACGTCTGAACCCCGCGAGCCCCCGGGCCCCGCAGGGTCCGAACTCCGCGAGGCCAGGATCCGCCGGGCCCGGACCCCGCGGGGCCCGCACTCCACGGGATCCGGGCCCCGCGAGACCTGCCCCCCGAGGTCCGGGCCCCGCGAGGTCCGAGCCTCCGGCGTCCGAACGACCGAGACAAGCCACCCGAGACGGAAGGCCGAGCAGATATGACCCTCACCGATACGCGCCCCGTGCACACCGACGGCCGGCGGCGGACCGCGGCCGACGCCTACCGGCCCGTGGACAGGGAACGCGTCCGGCAGATCATCGGCGAGCCGCCGCAGTTCATCGTGGACAAGAAGGCGGACCACCTCGGCGAGCTGGCCATGCGGTTCATCGCGCACAGCACGTTCTTCCTCATGGCCACGGCCGACGACACGGGACAGATCGACAACAGCCCCAAGGGCGACCCGCCCGGCTCGGTCCGGGTGCTGGACCCGTGGACGCTGGCCGTACCGGACCGCCCCGGCAACAAGCTCGCCGACACCTTCGAGAACATCCTGCGCAACCCGGCCGTGGGCATGGCCTTCTTCGTGCCCGGCGTACGCGAGACGGTACGCGTCAACGGTGAGGCGTTCGTGACGGACGATCCCGAACTGCTGGACATGCTCGCGGCGGAGGGGAAACCCGCGGTGCTGGCCACCGTCGTCCGGGTGCGCGAGGTGTTCTCGCAGTGCGGGAAGGCGGTGATCCGGGCGAAGCTGTGGGAGGGCGACCAGCGGAGCCTGGCCGACGCCGTGCTGCTCGGCGGCGAGTTCGGCACCCTGGCGGTGACCGAACAGGCCGGCAAGATGAACGCGGCCCTCGGCGACCAACTCGACGGCCTCGGCGGCCTCCTGGAGCACGAGTACCGCCATGGGCTGTACTGAGGCCGTACGGACTCGCACCCCGCCCCCGGCGCGGTGCCGGCAACAAACCCCATGGGACGGTCGACGGTGAACAACCAGCGCCGGAAACGGCTCTCCCGCCGGCTGGCCGAGGCGGTCCTCGCGGGCGACGCGGCGCTGGTGGCGGCGCTCCTGCGGGCGGGGGCCGACCCGGCGCGCGGCCACGGCCGGGGCGCCACCCCGCTCTACACGGCCGCCGTGCACGGCGAGGCCGGTATCGCCCGGCTGCTCCTGGCGGCCGGGGCCGGGCCCGACACGGAGAGCGCGGGCGACGGAACGGAGGGCACGCCGCTGTGCGCAGCGGCGTGCTGGGGGCACACGGCGGTGGTGCGCGTCCTGCTGGAGTACGGCGCCGACCCGGACCTCCGCGAGGACCACGGCGCCGGCCTCTCGCCCCTCGACTGGGCGCACCACGGCCCGCACCCCGGCACGGTGGCCCTCCTCGTCGCGGCGGGGGCGAGGGAGACCACCTCCCGGTGACGACGGGCGGCACGGGGCCCGGGCCGCTCCCTCGCCCGGTCCCCGGCCCGCCCGGCACCCATGAGTTCAGGGTTTCCTGAATTCAGGATCATGTGTACTCTCGGGGCATGCTGGAACTCGCCGCCGACATCGACGTCCTGGCCCGGTTCGGCCGGGCGCTGGCCGAACCCCTCCGCTGCCGGATCCTCCTCGCCCTGCGCCGGGCCCCCGCCTACCCCGCCGAACTCGCCGAGGCCCTCGGTGTCTCGCGGACCCGGCTGTCGAACCATCTGGCCTGTCTGCGCGACTGCGGTCTGGTCGTCACCGTCCCCGACGGCCGCCGCACCCGCTACGAGCTGGCCGACGCACGCCTCGGGCACGCGCTGGACGATCTCCGGGCCGCCGTGGTGGCCGTCGAGTCGGGCCGCACCTGCCCGGACGCCGAGGAGAAGGGCTGCTGCTGAATGTCCGGCACGCCCGCGCTGCCCCCGGGGCCCGCCCGCCGTGACGTACTGGCCCGCCGGATACGGCTGTTCGTGGCGGCGACGATCACCTACAACGTGATCGAGGCCGTGGTCGCGCTCGCGGCCGGGTCCGCCGCCTCGTCCGGCGCGCTCATCGGCTTCGGCCTCGACTCCGTCATCGAGGTGTCCTCCGCCGCGGCCGTCGCCTGGCAGTTCTCCGCCGCCGACCACGCCACCCGGCAGGCCCGCGAGGCGCTCGCCCTGCGGATCGTCTCCTTCTCCTTCTTCGCCCTCGCGCTCTATGTGGGCGTCGACGCCGTGCGCACGCTGGCCGGCACCGGCGAGGCGGACCACTCCGTGACCGGCATCGTGCTGGCCGCCCTCTCCCTCGCCGTCATGCCGTTCCTCTCCGCGGCCCAGCGCAGGGCGGGCCGGGAGCTGGGCTCGGCCTCCGCCGTGGCCGACTCCCGCCAGACCCTGCTGTGCACCTGGTTGTCGGCCGTGCTGCTGGCGGGGCTGCTCGTCAACCTGCTGCTCGGCTGGTCCTGGGCCGACCCGGTCGCCGCCCTCGTGATCGCCGCCTTCGCCGTCAAGGAGGGCCGCGACGCCTGGCAGGGCAAGGGCTGCTGCGCGGCCCCCGGCCCCGCCGCACCGCCGCCGGGGACGGAGCGCGCCACCTGCGACTGCCGCCCCGGGCACGCCTGTTGCCCCTGACCCGCACAGCCGCACCCGCGCCGGGGCCGCCTGTCCGCCTGCCTGCCTGTCCGCCTGCGACCGTGCGCGCGACGTGTGCGCCGGGCCCGGGGCCGCGCCTGCGACGCCGGGCCGTGCGGCGGGAGTGCGCGGGTGCTGTCGTCAGGAGGGCCGGGCGGCAGGGGAGACGGTGCCTGCGGTGAGGCCGGCGGTGATGAAGGCGATGACGGTCCGGGTGTCCGGGAAGGGTGCCGTCTCCAGCGGAGACCTGGCCATGGGCCTGCCGTAGGTCTCCATGACGAGGGTGAAGGCCAGGCGGCAGCGCTCGGTGACCTCCTGCGGGCTCAGCTCCGTCAGGGCACGGCCGACCAGCACCTCGAACGGCGCGGGCCCGAACAGCGCGGAGACGTGCGGGAGTTGCCCCGTGGGCAGCGCCGCGCGGGCCAGCAGATGGCAGAGCATACGGCCGTCCCGGGTGGCGGCCAGCTCGGCGAACGGCTCGACCATGGCGGTCACGAGATCGTGCACGGCCGGCGCCGGGCCGGACGGCCGGGCCAGCTCCCGCATACGGTCCATCCACAGTGGCCGCAGCTCCTGTTCGAGGAGCGCGGTGACCAGCCCCTCCCGGGATCCGAAGTGGTAGTGCACCGCGCCCGGGTTGAGCCCGGCGGCGGCGTTCACCGCGCGGACCGAGACCTGGTCGGCCCCCTTCTCCAGGAACAGCCGCTTGGCGGCGGCGAGGAGGCGTTCTCTCGTGGGGGCGTCCGGGTGGCTCATGCACACATTGCACCACAGGATTCCGCCACCCCTATCGTCTTCCAATCAGTGATTGGTCTACGGTTGGCCGCATGACCGCCGTGCGGAGTCCGTAGGCACGGCCGGTGCCGCACGGCCGGACGCCGGGACGTCTACGGCTGGATCCCCGTCGTTCCCGTCGACCCCGCCGTCCTCGTCGTCCCCGTCATCCCTGTCGTCCTCCGTCGCCGGCCGGCCGGGCGGCCCGGGGCCCGACGGACCGACCCGATGGGCCGGTGGCCCGACGGTCGTACGGATCGCCGGAGCGGTACGGCCGGTCGGCCGGAGGGCGCCGCGCGGCAGCTGAACGCAAAGGAGAGCAGAAGTGGGCACCTTCGTCGTCACCGGATCCGCCTCGGGCATGGGCGCAGCGGGCGCCGAGCGGCTCCGCGCCGCCGGGCACGAGGTCATCGGGGTGGATCTGCGGTCCGCCGAGGTGAGCGCCGACCTCGGCACCGACGAGGGGCGGCGGCACGCCGTCGCGGAGGCGCTCGCGCTCAGCGGGGGCACCCTGGACGGGGTGGCCGCCGTCGCCGGTGTCGGCCCGTCCGTGCCGGACGCCGCCGCCGTCGCCTCGGTCAACTACTTCGGAGCCGTCGCCCTGTTGGACGGACTCCGGCCCGCACTGGAGCGGCACGGGGCCGGCCGCGCCGTGGTGATCACCTCCAATTCGGCCACGACCGTCCCCGCGGTCGACGAGACCCTGGCGGAGCTGCTGATCGCCGGGGACGAGGACGCGGCCCGTGCGCGGGCCGCCGCCGCGCAGCGCTCCCCGGCCGCGGCGGTACCGGGCAGCCCCTCCCTGTCCGCCTACGCCACCTCGAAGTTCGCGCTCGCCCGCTGGGTACGGCACACCGCCGTCACCCCGGAGTGGGCCCGCCGGGGCATCCTGCTCAACGCGATAGCGCCCGGCGCCGTACTGACCCCGCTGATGACCGGCGCCACCGGCGCGGCCGAGGACTTCGACCCCGACGCGTTCCCCACCCCCATGCCGCTCGGCACCTTCGGGCGGCCCGCGGACATCGCGTTCTGGATCGAGCAGTTCCTGCGCCCCGAGGCGCGCTTCACCACCGGTGCGGTGCTGTGCGTCGACGGCGGCACGGACGCCGCGATGCGCCCCGACGCCCAGCCGACGGCCATGAACCCCATCGGCCTCCGGCCCCGACGTGCCCCCTCGGCAGCCCGCTGATTCCCGCGGTTCCCGCCTGCTCGGCAGCTCCCGTGGCTCCGTGGCCCTCGTGAGCCCCTCGTGAACCTCACAGCACCCGAGTTCAGCTGAAGTACGCGCAGGTCAGCAGGTCAGCAGGTCAGCAGGTCGGCAGGTCAGCAGTACCCGAAGCATGCGAAACACCGAAGTGCCGCACCCCGTACGGAGGTTGGTATGACAGCGCCCGCACTCTTCGAGCCGGCCCGTCTCGGCCCGCTCACACTGCGCAACCGGATCATCAAGGCAGCGACGTTCGAAGGCATGACCAAGGGCGCCGTCGCCGGTGACGGGCTGATCGAGTTCCACCGTCGGCACGCCGCCGGCGGCGTGGCCATGACGACCGTCGCCTACTGCGCCGTCGCCCCCGAGGGCCGCACGGAACGCCACCAGATCTGGATGCGCCCCGACGCACTGCCCGGACTGCGCCGGCTCACCGACGCCGTCCACGCCGAGGGGGCGGCGGCCTCCGCGCAGATCGGGCACGCCGGGCCGGTCGCCGACGGGCGCTCCAACGGCCGCCCCGCGCTGGGCCCTTCGCCCATGTTCACACCGCAGGCCCTGGGCCGGGTGCGGCAGGCGAGCGAGGCGGACATCGCCCGCGTCACCCGGGCGCACGCCGATGCCGCGCTGCTGGCCATCGAGGCCGGATTCGACGCGGTGGAGATCCACCTCGGGCACAACTACTTCGCCAGCTCCTTCCTCAGTCCGAAGGTCAACAAGCGCAAGGACGCCTACGGCGGTTCGCTCGCGGGCCGCGCGCGGGTGGCGCTGGGCACGGCGCGGGCGGTGCGGGACGCGGTCGGCGACCGGATCGCCATCCTGGCCAAGCTCAACATGGACGACGGGGTGCCCGGCGGGCTGTGGCTGGACGAGAGCCTCCAGGTGGCGCGCCGCCTGGAAGCGGACGGCAGCGTGGACGCGCTCGAACTCACCGCCGGAAGCTCGCTGTTGAACCCGATGTACCTCTTCCGGGGCGACGCGCCGCTACGGGAGTTCGGCGCGGCCATGCGCAACCCCGTGGTGCGCCTCGGCGTACAGGCGGTGGGCAAGCACTTCATCCGCAGCTATCCGTACGAGGAGGCGTACCTCCTGGAGAGCGCCCGCCAGTTCCGGGCGGCGCTGGACCTGCCGCTGGTCCTCCTCGGCGGGATATCCCAGCGGGAGACCGCCGAGCGCGCCCTGGCCGAGGGCTTCCCGTTCGTCGCCATGGCCAGGGCGCTGCTGCGGGAGCCGGACCTCGTCGACCGGATGCGGCAGGACCCCGGCACCCGTTCGCTGTGCGTCCACTGCAACAAGTGCATGCCGACGATCTACTCCGGCACGCGCTGTGTCCTGGCGGACGACAGCGGACTCGGCTCTGCCGCGCCCCACGCACGCTGATCCGCCGGTCCCGGACGGGGGGCGGCGGGGACGGGCGAGGGGGCGGCCGGGGCCGTGCCCGGCGGGATCAGGACGGTACGGGCGAGGCCGCGGGCAGCTCCTTGTCGCCGCCGGGCTTCGTACAGCCCCGGTCGCCGGACTCCAGCTCCCAGCACGCCTTCACCTGCCGGGGGATCGGCGCGCCCAGCATGAACGTGAAGGCCGCGCGATTGGCGTCGTCCGGTACGACCTCGTCGTAGGTGCGGCCGTCCTCCCGGACGAGTTCGACGCGGTCGCCCGGCGTCGCGGACTTGATACGCGCCCACGCCGCGCGGCACGCGCTGCTGTACCGCACCTCCACATACGACTCCTCGGCCCGTTCGGCGGCCGACGTCCAGGCATCGCCGCCGCAGCCCTTGTCCACCGGGTCCTTGCCGTTGCAGGAGTCACCGTGGCACCGGGCCTCCACGTCCTCGACCGGCGCCTTGGACACCGCGGTTCCGCCGGTGCTTCCGCCTCCCGCGGGGGACGGCTCGTCCCGGGTCACCGCGAACGCGACGGTGGCGCCCACGACGACGAGGAACGCACCCGCCACGAGCACGGCGTTCCGCCTGCCCGGCCGACGCCGCGGCCCGCCCGCCCCGGAACCGGTACCGCGCCCCGGTTCCGCGGGCCCGCCCGAACTCCCGCCGCGCGCGGACCCGTTGGCGCCCACAGCGCAGTCGCCTTGCACTGGCCCACCGGACGCGCCGGACGCGCCGGACGCGCCGGACTCGACCGACGCATCGGGTTCACCGGGTCCACCGGGTTCACGGGGTCCGGAGAGCTCACCGGGGCCACTGGAGGCGACGGGCTCACCTGGCTCCGTGGATCTGCCTGTCCCGACCGAGCCGCCTGCCCCGTTGGGCTCACCGGCCCCGTCGGGCTCACCTGATCCGCCCGGCTCACCGGGCCCGTCGGTTCCGCCGGGCCCGGTGGTTGTGGTGCCGGTCCCGGAGTTCCGTGCGGTCTCCGCCAGCTCCCACAGGGCGACCATCCGCAGCGGATCCGTACCGGCCCGCACGGCGAGGGTCTCCACCGCCCGACGGGGCGGGAGTTGGCTGCCGTTGAGACAGCGTTCCCAGGACGACTTGCTGTAGGCGGTGACCGTGGCCAGCTGTGCGAGCGTGAGGCCCGCCGCGTCCTTGGCGCGGCGCAGTTCCTCCACCAGGCGCCGTACGTCGAGTTCGAGTGCCTCGGGTAGTGCCTTCCAGTCGCTCATCGCCCCCCTGATCCCCTTCCTCGGTCAGCTCGTCCGGTCGGACGGCCCGGCCGCTTCTTCCCCTGGCCCCTTCTGCCCTTGCCTCTTCCGCCACTTCGGCCGCTCAGCCCTTCAGTCCTTCAGCACTTCTGCGCTTCGGCCCTTCTGCGCTTCGGCACTTCTGCTCCTCGGCCGGGCCGGGCGGGTGCGCTCGCTCGGCCCGCACTGGTCCGCGCGGGCACCGGGCCGCTCCGCACGGCGGCGTCGTGACGATTGTCCCCGCGCACCGCCCAACTGTCCCCGTGGCGACGGACAGCGGTTACCGCGCGGGCCGGGGCGGGGGAGGATGGAGCCATGCCTCGACACACGGTGCGTGTCCTCGTCCTCCTGGCCGCGCTCGCGGCGACCGGCTGCGCCTCCGACGGCGGTGACGCCTCGTCCGACGGCAAGGCCGGTACCCCGTCCCCGGGCCCGACGGCGGATGTGGGCCACCTCCATGTCCGCGGCGGCGGCGCCCTCGCGGACGACTGGGACGACGAGGGGCTGCTCGGCGAGAACCTGCCCGTCCGCAGCGATCTGGCGGCCCTGTGGCAGACGGTCCTGTGGGCGGACGGGTACCTCGACAAGTCGCGTATCGACTGCCATTACTCCCGGGCGACCCGCCGGGCGACGCGCGCCTGGCAGAGCAACCACGCGCTGCCCGCCGACGGCATCGTCGGACAGCAGTCGTTCGGGAAGGCGGCGCGGCGGCTGGTGCGGCGGGACGGGCTGGTCGTCTTCGAGGGCAAGCGGCACGATGTGCCGCTCCGCCGGGCCGAGGACGGGCGGTATCTGGTGGAGGACGCGGGCCGGTACAAGCCGCTGCGGCGGGACACGACCACGCTCACGGTGTGTGCACGGGCCGCCCGTTGAACACCCCAGCCCCGTAGCCGGTCAGTCCGTCCAGGCGCGGTTGCCGGCGTCCACGCAGGAGTGCCGGCCCTCGATGACCGCGCACACCTGCACGTTCGAGCCGAGGTGGTCCGGAGCGGGGGCCATCGCCGTGCGCCCGGCACCCGAGCCCTCCCACAGCTGACCGGCACCGGGAGCGCTCAGCGAGATGCCGCGCACATCCTCGGCGGGTGTCACCGCGCCCCACACGGCGGAGCACGCGGCGCTGTGGAAGACGGTGATGCGGTGCGCCTTGATGCCGTAGCGGCCCACGGCGCGCTGGTCCGCCCGGCAGCCCGCGTCCTCGGGATCGCGCCCCGCGCACGCCGTGCCCCGGCACCGGGCGTGGTCACCGGCGGCCGGGCCGGTGGCGGGGGACGGCAGCGCGTACGGCCAGACCGGCCGTCCGGTCGTCCTGCCCGAGGCGTCCGGTACACACGCCAGCAGGACGAGCGACACGAGCGCGACCGCCCAGCGGAGCGCCCGCACCCTGCCGGTACCGCCGGACGCTTCGGCCGGGGCTCCGGAATCGGCGCCCGCGCCGGAGGCCGGGGCGGCGCCCGCGTCGCTTCCGGCACCGGCCCCGGAACCGGCTTCGGAACCGGCCCCGGAACCGGACCAGTTGGCGGCCTCCGCGCCCGTGCCGGGGCCGGTATCGGTGCCCGGCTCGGAGGAGTCGGGGGAGTCGGGGGAGTCGGAGGAGGCGGAGGAGGCGGCCGAGCGGGGTCCGGGCGTGGTGGCGTCCGGGCGCGGTTCCGTGGCCGTGGTCGTGGCCGCACGGTGCGTCAGCCCCCACGCCTCGTGCGCCGATTCCCACATCACATGCAGCCGGACCAACAGCTCACGCTCCGTGCCCGCGAACGTGGCGAGGGCTTCCACCGCCTCCCACGGCGGGAAGGTCACCGCACTCAGGTACCGCTGCCATGTGGACGCGCTGTAGGGCGTCTTGGCGGCGAGCGCGGTGTTGCTCAGACCGCTGCGGTCCTTCAGCTGCCGCAACCGCTCCACGAGCCGCCGCACCTCCGGCCGCACGTGTCCGGGCAGCGGACGCCGGCGTCCCATCAGTCGTCCTCCCCTCCCGGCGCCCGGTGGTGTGCACCCGGGTCCGCGCGCCTCCAGTGTCCCGTACCGCGGCACCCGGTCCGCCCCGGTGTCCCGCAGCGCTGTCACTCCGGAATGCATCTGCGCAGGTCACAGGTGTGGGTTTCCCGTCGTACCCCGGATCGGGAGCTTCGCGTTCCCCTTTCCGCGCGGGCGGTCCAGGCTGGAACAGCGGGCCGGGCCGGCACCCCGACCGGGACGGACGGGCCGGCCGCCGGGCAAGGACGGCACGACGCATCGGGGGGCACAGGTGCCAGAAGAACGACGGTTTCATGTGCGGGTGCTGGGACCGCTGGAGCTGGACCGCGACGGGGTGTCCGTGCCCCTGCCGAGGGGCGCCCAGCGCACCCTGCTGGCGACGCTGGCGCTGCGCCCCGGCCGGCCGGTCCCGGTCGGTGTGCTCGCCGAACGGCTGTGGGACGACCGTCCGCCCGCCAGCGCGCAGGTGACGGTGCGTAACCATGTCAAGCGTCTACGGCGCCTGTTGGACCCCTCGGGCCGGGCCCCCGCCGTCCACTTCGAGAACGGCGGCTACCGGCTCGATCTCGACGCCGACGCGCTGGACCTGCACCGCTTCCGGGCACGCACCGCACAGGCGGAGGCCACGGCCGACCCGGACGAGGAGGCCCGACTGCTGCGCGAGGCCCTCGCGTTGTGGCGCGGCCCGGCGCTGACCGATGTCACGAGCGACGCGCTGCACCGCGAGGTCGTCCCCGCCCTGGCCGAGGAGTACGCACAGGCGCAGCACCGGCGGATCAGCCTCGACATGCGGCGCGGCGCACACGCCGAAGTGATCACCGAACTGCGTCGGCTGGTCGGCGAGGACCCGCTGCGGGAGCGGTTCTGGGCGCTGCTGATCCGGGCGCTGCACCGCACCGGCCGACAGGCGGAGGCGCTCGCCTGCTACGAGGAGTGCCGCCGGGCCGTCGCGGACGCGCTCGGGGTGGACCCGAGCGCCGAACTGCGCGAGCTGCACCGCCGCCTGCTCGCCGACGGGGCCGCGCCTCCGCACCCGCCCGCCCGGACGAGTGCGCCGCCCGCGCACACCCGGACGCCCGCGCCCCCGTACGCGACGGCCCCGCGAGACACGGCACCGCGAGATACGGCACCGCCACACACGGCACCGCCACACACGGCACCGGACCGCCAGGCCCGATCGAATCACCGGGCTCAGCAGCCCCGACAGCTGCAACAGCCCCCACAGGTCCAACGGGCCCGGGCGATTCAGCAGCCCCGACAGAACCAGCAGGCCGGGCAGGCGCAACAGGTGCAGCCGGTCCATCAGGGGCGCCGGGAACGTCAGGAGCACGGCGAACACCGGCAACGTGCGGTACACGCCGTACCGGCGGCACGTGCGGCCCACCCGGCACCCGCGCTCCGCTCGGCGCAGTCGGCGCAGTCGGTGCCGTCGGTACGGCGGGCCGCCACCGCGTCGGCACAGCCGCCGGGAGGACCTCCGGCGAGCCCGGTGACGCGCCCGGCGGACACGCTGGTGCGTCCCGGTCAACTCCCGCCCGACGTACCCCACTTCACCGGCCAGGACCGCCTTCTCGCCGCGCTCGACGAGGGGTTCGCGCCCGCGCGGGGACGGCCCGCCGCACCCGCCGTGGCGCTGGTGGGCGAGGCCGGAGTGGGAAAGACCGCGCTGGCCGTGCACTGGGCGCACCGGATGCGCGGCTCGTTCCCGGACGGCCAGCTGTACATCGATCTCGGCGGCCACGGTCCGCACGCCCCGCTGACACCGGGCGACGCCCTCGCGATCCTGCTGGCCGGGGTGTACCCGGGCTCCCTGCCGGAGGGGACCGCCGCCCGCACGGCCCTGTGGCGCAGCGTCCTGGCGGACCGGCGGATGCTCGTCGTGCTGGATAACGCCCACGACTCCGGGCAGGTGCGCCCGCTGCTGCCCGGCGGTGACCACACCGTAGTCGTCACCAGCCGGAACCAGCTCAGGTCGCTGGTGGCCCGGGACGGCGCGCACCGTGTGCAGGTCGGCCGGCTGACCGCCGGAGCGGCGGCGGCCCTCTTCGGCGCGCTGGTCGGGCACCGGCGCTGTGCGGCGGAACCGGAGGCCGTCGCGGGCTTCGTGAGCAGCGCCGCCCGCCTGCCGCTGCTGCTGCGCGGCGCGGCGGAACGGGTGAACCGTCACCCCGGCGCCCTGTTGGCCGAGCTGTCCGGCACGGCACTCGACGGCCACGGGCGCCAGGACGGCCACGACGCCTACGACGGTTACCGGAACCACGACGCGTACGACGGCCACGAGGCTCATGATGCTGACGACGGTCACCGTGCCGACGAGAGCCACGGGAGCTGTGCGGGCCACGACGGTCACGACGGCCACGACGGTCGCGACAGCCGTCCCGCAATGTCGCGGCGAGCCGACGGCCAGGGCACGAGCGCGGCACAGGACGACCCGGACGAGGGCCACGGACGCCGAGCGGACGGGCACACCGGTTGCCAAGTACCTGGCGGAGGCGGCGGGTTGGGGCCGGATCCGACCGGCGGCGGAAGCGCCACCGGCGGGCCGCATGCGACGAGCGGGCCCGCGAGGGCGCCGGCGGGCGGGATGCCGACGGACACGGTGCAGGGGGCGGCACGGTCGCAGTCGGCTCCGGCGGGGGTTCCGCCGCTCGTGGCCCGGTCCTACCGTGCGGTGCCCGCCGAGGCGAGGCGGCTGCACCGGCTGCTGGCCGCGCGCCCGGGCAGAGGGATCGACGCCCGCGCCGCCGCGGCAGCCGCCGGCCTGCCGGTCCCGGAGGCCGCGCGGCTCCTGGACCGGCTGGCCGAGGTGCATCTGCTGCTCCAGCGGGCGCCGGACGCCTTCGAGCTCGACGCCCTGACCGCCGCCCGCTCCCGCCTCCGCACACCGCCACCCCGCCGTGCCGCGGTCGGACGCCCGCCGACCGGCGCCGCCACGGAGGGAGGCCCGGTGGCCGAACACACCGCGGCCGGACGCACGGTGGCCGAACACACGGCGGTCCGGCGCACGGTGGCCGAACACGCCGTGCCGGGGCACCCGTTGCTCGCCGCCGCGCCGGCACGGACGGTTCCCGGAGGCGGGATCCGCCCGCTGCCCGCCCGCGACGGCACGTCTCCGCAGCGGGCGGTCGCGATGCCGCACGACGGTGCCGGACGCTGAGATCCGAGGACGGGGGCGCGAAGGGAAGTTGCGGCTCCGCGACGGGTTCAGACGGTGAGGACGAGTTTGCCCTGGAGGTGACCGTCGTCGAGCAGCCGGTGTGCGTCGGCGACGCGCTCGAACGGGAACGTGCGCTGCACATGGACCCGGAGCCGCCCCTGTTCGACGAGGGCGACGAGACCGCGCAGGGCGACCGGATCGGGGTCCACAGCGATACCGCTGAAGCGTATGCCGGCCGCCTCGCACCGGTCCGCGAGCCGCTTATCGTCCTCGGAGGTCGCCGTCACCAGGTGGCCGCCGGGACGGAGCACGTCGAGTGACCGCGCGGCGGTGTCGCCCCCGATCGTGTCGAGCACGACGTCGACGCCGCGGACCGCCTCGGTGAAGTCGACAGCGCGGTAGTCGATCACCTCGTCGGCGCCGAGCGCCTCGACGAACTCCCGCTTGCCCGCGCCGGTCGTCGTGAGCACCTGTGCGCCGAGCGCCTTGGCGATCTGGATCGCGACATGGCCGACCCCGCCGCCACCGCCGTGCACGAGGACCCGATCGCCCTCGGTCACGCCGCCGATGTCGACGAGGCCCTGCCACGCGGTCAGCCCGACGACCGGCAGCGCCGACGCCTCGACGTGCGAGAGCGACGCCGGCTTGGGCGCCAGATGCAGCGCCGGCGCCGCCACGACCTCGGCGTACGCGTTCGCCGCCCGCGGGAACAGCGGCATGCCGAACACCTCGTCGCCGGGCCTGAACCGGCTCGTCTGCGCCTGTTCGACCACGCCGCTGATGTCCCAGCCGAGGACGAACGGGGGCCGGCCGAGCAGCGGGAACTCGCCGGCGCGCAGCCGCGCCTCCAGCGGGTTCAGCCCGATCGCCCGGACGCGGACGAGAACTTCGGTGGGGAGGGCCCGGGGCTCGGGTGCTTCCACGACGGTGAGCACCTCGGGGCCGCCGAGCGTCTGCTGGGTGATGGTTCGCATGATCTTCCTGACTTTCTCCGGGGAGACACCGAGGCTAGATTTCCGACAGGAACCGCCAGGTACCTTTGGCGCCATGAGCGGTTTCGGTCCCGGTGATCCCTTCCTTGCCGACTGCCCGGGGCGTCTGGCGGTCGAGTTGATCGCCGACAAGTGGACGGTGGTCGTGCTCTACGGCCTCAGCAGGGGCCCGGTGCGCCACGGTGAGCTGGCCGAGCTGATCGGCGACATCTCCCGCAAGATGCTCACCCAGACGCTCCGGCGGCTGGAGGCGCACGGCCTCGTCAGCCGCCACGCCTACGCCGAGGTGCCGCCCCGCGTCGAGTACGAGCTGACCCCGCTCGGGGCGACGCTGATCGAGCCGATCCACATGCTGACCGAGTGGGCGAGGGAGCACGGTGACGCGGTGCTCGACGCGCTCGACGCCGGTGCGGAGCCGTCCGCGCGCGCCGACCGAGGCCCCCGCCGGGACACATGACGGTGCGAAGCGGGCCACGGCACAGGCGACGCCGACGAGCCCGCGCCGACAGCTCCCGGCGCCGATGAGCCCCGGTGTCGACACGAGCCGCGCCGACGGGCTCCGGCGCCGACGAGCCTGGCGCCGATAAGCCCCTGCGCTGACGAGCCCCTGCGCCGACGAGCCCCTGCGCCGATAAGCCCCTGTGCCGACGAGCCCCTGCGCTGACGAGCCCGGCGCCGATGAGCCTGCGCCGACAGGTCCCGGTGCCGATGAGCCCCGGTGCCGGTGAGCCGAGCCGACGGGCTCCGGCGTTGACGAGCCGCGCTGACAAGCCGCGCTGACGGGCTCCGGCGCCGACGAGCCCGGCGCTGATAAGCCCCTGCGCCGATAAGCCCCTGCGCTGACGAGCCCCGGCGCCGTAGGCCCGCCGGGCGGGCCCGGATCACCGGGGGCGACCGCGCCGGTCGGCCCGCCGCAGTATCGGGCCCTCGGCGCCGGGCCCTTGGCGCCGGGACCCCGACACCGCGCCTCGGCGCTGGACTTCGACGCCGGGCCCCGGCCTCGTCCCCTCGTCCCCTCGTCCCCTCGTCCCCTCGTCGTCGGACCTCGGCCCGGGGCCGGGTGGCGCAGCCCCGGGCGCGGTTCCCCCGTGGGCGGGCCGGCGGCCGTGGAGTCCCCCGAGCTCCGTGGCCTGCCGGCGCCGCCGGGCCCCGGGTGCGGCAGGCCCCCCGTTCGCCCGCCGCCTGCCCGGCGCCCTGCCACCGCGACTGCCCGTCGGGTGCCGTGACGAGCACCGTGCCGAGGGCCCCCGTGCCCCCGGCCGGACCGGGTCGCGGTTGCGTCTTCGACGTTAGGGGGCGGCGGTAGCAGCCCCGTAGCACTCACGCGGGACCGTGCCTTTCCCGTGCGACGGCGCTGGACGGCCCCGGCCCCGGCCTCAGCCCCGGCCCCGGCCCCGGCTCCGGCTCCGGCTCACGGGCCTCCGGTCCGGCCGCACCGCCCCGATCACCCGGCCGGGCCCGCGCATGCCCCGCAGGAATGGCACAGGAACGGACGGATCTTGGACGCGCGCAGGGACACGGCCGTTCACTGGTGTGTGCCGCACGATGCGGAGATCGCGGCACGGGGCCCACCGATTCCCGCGGACCAACTCGACCGGTACCGCGGGGAGTCGGTCCGGCCGCGCGCCGCCGGTGCGCCCGGACGGTGCGGCGCGGCCGATGCCCGCCCCGCCCGCACGCCCGCCACAAGGAACGCACGCCTACCGGACCGGAGCCGGAGATGACCGACCAGCGCCTCATCGCCGTGGAAGAACACCTCACCACCCCCGCGTTCCTCCAGCGGGCCCACGCCCTGGACTGCTACCCCGGCGACCGTACCGAGGTGCGCCTCACGCGCGCGGTCGAGAGCGAGGACCCCACCCGGTCCCAACTCCTCGACCTCGACGCCCGCCTGGCCGTCATGGACGCATGCGGACAGGACATGGCCCTGCTCAGCCTCAATCCGCCGGGAGTGCAGCCCTACGGCCCGGCCGACGCGGTCCCGCTGGCCCGCGACGTCAACGACGCGCTGGCCCGGATCGTCCGCGACCACCCCGGCCGCTTCGGCGGACTCGCCACCGTCGCACCGCAGGCCCCCGACGAGGCCGCGGCGGAGATCGAGCGCGCGAAGCACACGCTCGGACTGCACGGCATCATGATCAACTCGCATACCGACGGGCACTACCTCGACGAGCCGCGGTTCGCCCCGCTGCTGCAAGCCGCCCAGGCACACCGCGTACCGCTCTATCTGCACCCGCGGGTGCCGAGCATGCTCGCCCCCTACGCTGCCCATGGCCTGTCCGGTGCCGTCTGGGGCTACGCGGCCGAGGCCGGGCTGCACGCCATGCGCCTCGTCATGAGCGGCACGCTGGACCGCTACCCGGACCTGAGCATCGTTCTGGGGCACCTCGGCGAAGGCATCCCGTTCCACTTGTCGCGCATCGACAACCGCTACGCCTTCGCCCGGCGCGTCTCCGGCGCGGCCACGCCCACCGCGCGGCTGGAGCTGACGCCCGGCGAGTACTTCCGGCGCAACTTCACCTTCACCACCAGCGGGATCGACGATCCCCACGTCCTGGAACTCGCGCTGCGCACGGTGGGCGACGACCGCATCATGTTCGCCGTCGACGCCCCCTACGAGGAGACGGCGGAGGCCGTCCGCTTCCTCGCGGCGGCGCCGCTCAGCGACACCCAGCGCGCGAACATCAGCCACCGCACCGCCGAACGCGTCTTCGGCCTGTAGGGACCCGTCTCCGTGCCGAAACGCTCAACGCCCCGCCAGGGACGGAGACTTGCTCACTTGCTGTCCACCCGTCCCAGCGGCTCCGGGTCCTCGTCCAGCGCGGTCACCGCGGCCTTCCACGCCGTCTCCTCGCCGAGCAGCGCGCCGCGCAGATAGGCGGTGGTGAGCCGCTGGAGCAGGGCGACCCGTGCCGGGCTCTCGTCCGTCGTCTCGGCGACCTCGTGGCCCGGGACGCCGCCGAGAGAGTGCTCGGCACCGAACAGCGTGAGCAGGCTCTTGCTGCCGGGGCTGTGGGTGTAGGGGTCGGTGAACCAGTCGGGGCCGCGGGTGGAGAGGGCGGAGTCGTCCCGGTCTCCGGCGACGACGAGCGCGGGGGCGGTCATGGCGGCGAACGACGGCCGCATGAAGGGGAGGTGCTCGGCCGCGAAGGGGGTGAGGGTGTCGCCCAGGCCGGGCGCGGCGAGCAGGACGCCCGCGGTGACCCGGGGGTCGGTCAGGTCCTCGCCGGGCACCCCGTCGGCGTCGAGGACGCGTGCGCCGAGCAGTGTGCTCGCCGTCTGGGCGCCCCAGGAGTGCCCGGCGACGGCGGCTCGGCCCGGGTCGGTGCGCCCGGCGAGCCCGGGCACGGCGGCTTCGAGCACGTCGAGGGCGTCGAGCACCCGGGCGAGGTCGTCGACGCGGATGCGCCATATCCGGGGCGTGCGGGGGTCGTCGGCGGGGAGGCCGAGCGTCCGGGAGTCGAGGTGGGTGGGCTGGACGACGACGAAGCCGTGCGCGGCCCAGTGGTCGGCCAGCGGGGCGTAGCCGTCCAGGGACCAGCCGAAGCCGTGCGAGAAGACGAGCACGGGCAGGCCCTCGCCGGTCGCGGGCGCCGACACCCGCACCTGGAGGTCCTCGCCCCGGCCCGGCGCGGGCAGGACGACCGGCTTCGCGGAGACCACGGTGGCGGGTGCGCCCGCGGCAGGGGAGGCGTCCGGCGCGGTGTGCGGGGTGTGCGGGGTGCCGGGGGTGTTCGGGCCGGGCATGGTGGTGCCTTCCGTTCGTGGCGGTGTCTCGTGGGGCGCGCTGCGTCCTCCGCTGTCCGTCGGCCGTGTCCTTCCGCAGGTACCTGGTGCCGTTCCCGACTGCCGTGTCCCCCCCCCGGGGTGTCTCCACTTCGGGAGGGGCGGCGGCGTGCGGGGGTCGGCGTGGGCCGGTGCGGCGGCGCGGTCGGCCCGGCCCCGGGGGCGTCCGGGCACACGTGGCCCGGGGCGCCGCCGGAGACGAGCAAAGCGGAACAGCGCTCCGGTAGGTTGTGTGAGAACTGTACGGAGCGTTGTTCCGCTTTGCAATGCCGGGCCGGCCGGGGCGCGGCGGAGGGGCGTCCCGGTGCGCCGTCCGGCTCCCGCGCTCAGTCCCCGTGGAGCGCCGTCCGCACCTCCTCGGACAGCTCGGGCGCGGGGGCCGGCACGGAGTCGAGGACGATCTCGTGCAGCACGCCCGTCCACGGGTGCGGCGGGCGGTAGGTGTCGTCCACGGGCAGCCCGCGGTCGTGGCCGACGCACAGCCCGGTGCCGCCGTGCTGGAAGACGAGGGGGAAGTCGCCGCCGAGCGGGACGGCCGCGACCGTGCGGCCGTCCTGGAGCAGGGCGAACTCCCGGGCCCGTGCGTCGAAGCGGAAGCCGATCCGGTGGCGGCCCGGCGGCAGCGGGTCGGGCGCCGTCACCCGGTCCAGGTCGCCGGCGCGGGAGCAGGCCAGGGTCAGCCGTCCGGCCAGGGCGTGCAGGACGAAGCCTCCGGTGCGGTCCCCGAGTGCGCACAGCACGCCCGCCGCCCCGTCCTGTGGGATCTCGGCGTCGGCGAGCAGGGTGAACCCGCCGGCCAGCGGCGGCAGCGCCTCGTCGTGCACCGGGCCGCCGCCCGGCCGGTAGACGGCGCGGCGGGGCTGCGGATGGCGCGGCGGTATGAGGGCGGTGAGCCGGTCCTGGAGGGTGTCGTCCAGGGGCAGGACGTTGTTGCGCTCCGCCTCGGCCTGCCACAGCTCCGTCAACTCGGCCACGACCTCGGGGTGTTCGCCGGAGAGGTCGCGTGCCTCGGCGAAGTCGTCGGAGAGGCGGAAGAGGGACCAGTGGTCGGTGGCGAAGTCGCGGCTGCCGAGCAGCAGCCGCTCCTCGTCCTGGACACCGCGCGAGACATGGTCGGTGGTGGCCTTCCAGTCCCCGTGGATGATCGAGCGCGAGCCCAGCATCTCGAAGTACTGCGTCGTGCGCGGGGCGGGCGCCCGCGGATCGTCGAACGTGGGCAGGAGGCTGCGGCCGTCGACCGGCTGCTGGGGTACGCCGTCCACGGTGTCGGGGGGTTCGACGCCGCACGCCTGGAGGATCGTCGGCATGAGGTCGACGGCGTGGGTGAGCTGGCCGCGGATGCCGCCGCGGTCGGTGATGGCGCGCGGCCAGTGCGCGATGAGCGGTGCGCGGGTGCCGCCGAGCCAGGTGTAGCGCTTCCACAGCCGCAGGGGCGTGTTGCCGGCCCAGGCCCAGCCCCAGGCGTAGTGCGGATAGGTGTCCGGGCCGCCCCAGTTGTCCAGCCGGGCGAGGTTGCGTGCGGTGGAGTCGCCCATGCGGGAGGAGAAGCGGTGCTCGTTGTCGGTGCCGAGCTGCCCGCCCTCGGCGCTGGCGCCGTTGTCGGAGAGGAACAGGATCAGGGTGTCGTCCAGCCGGCCGAGGCGTTCCAGGAAGGCGAGGAGCCGGCCGATCTGTGCGTCGGTGTGGGTGAGGAAGCCGGCGTAGACCTCCTGCATCCGCGCGAAGACGCGGCGTTCGTCGGCGCCGAGCGTCTCCCAGTCGGGGATCCACGGCGGGCGGGGCGGCAGTTCGGTGCCCGCCGGGACGGTGCCCTGGGCGAGCTGCCGGGCGAAGACCTCCTCGCGCCAGCGTTCCCAGCCGCCGTCGAACCGGCCGTGGTAGGGGCGCACCCACTCGGGCGCGACGTGGTGCGGGGAGTGCATGGCGCCGAACGGCAGATAGAGGAAGTACGGCTTGTCGGGTGTGGCCTGCTTCTGGTCGAGGATCATCCGCTGGGCCGTCGCCACCAGGTCCTCGCTGAGGTGGTAGCCGTCCTCCGGCCCGGCCGGAGGTTCGGTGTAGTGGTTGTCGCGGACGAGTTGGGGCGCCCAGTGGTTGGCGTCGCCCTGGAGGAAGCCGTAGAAGCGCTCGAAGCCGTAGCCGAGCGGCCAGCGGTCGAACGGGCCGGAGGCCGAACGCTCCCACCGGGGCGTGAGATGCCACTTGCCGACGGCCAGTGTCGAGTACCCGGCGTCCCGCAGGAGGCGGGGGAGCGGCGTGGCCGAGGGCGGTATCCGGGCGGTGTATCCCGGGCGGTTGATCGGCAGGTCCACCAGGAAGCCCATGCCGACGGCGTGGTGGTTGCGTCCGGTCAGCAGGCAGGCCCGGGTGGGCGAGCACATGGCGGTGACGTGGAAGCGGTTGTAGCGCAGCCCTCCGGCCGCCAGCCGGTCGATGTGCGGGGTGGCGATGTCCGAGCCGAACGCGCCGGTCTGTGCGAAGCCCAGATCGTCGAGGACGATGACGACGACGTCGGGGGCGTCCGGCGCGGGGCGCGGGTCCCGCAGATGCGCGGCGCCGGCGTCGTCCCCGCCGCCGGTGCGCGGGGCGGTCGGGCCGGGTGTGTGCGGCATGGGCTCTCCTCTCTGCGTGTGCGGCGGTCCGCCGTGTGCGGTGGGGCCGAAGCGGCGGTGCCAACCGCTGTGCACGGGCGCGGTGTTCACGCCTTGACACTCATTAAAGCAGCTGTTTTAGTCGCGGTGTCCGGGCGTATTCGCGCGCCTTCGCACACCGGGAGCCGGAGAAGATGTCCACCGAATTGCAGATCCTCTACGCGGGCGAACGGCTCTTCGCGAAGCAGGGGATCGACGCGACCTCGCTGCGTCAGATCAGCACCGCGGCCGGGCAGCGCAACACCGCTGCCGCGCAATATCATTTCGGGGACAAACGGAAGCTGATCGAGGCCGTCTTCCGTCATCGGCTCGGCGTCATCGACGCCCGGCGGCACGAAATGCTGGAATCCGCCCGGAAGGCGGGCCGTACCGCCGATCCGTGGGAGTTGACGGAAATCCTCGTACGGCCCCTCGCGGAACAGGCGTTGCGGCCCGGCAGCCACTATGTCCGCTTTCTCCAGCGCGTCTTCGAGTACACCGGGCTCGACGTGGCCGCGCTGCGGGAGATCGGCGGCGTCGACGAGGCGGTCGCCGTCGGCCGGTTGCTGGGCGACCGGCTGCCGCACCTGGCCGGCTCGCTGGTGCACCGACGGCACCGCTGGGCGGGGCAGTTGATCATCGCGGGCCTCGCCGATCTGGAGCGGCGGTCCGCCGAACCCGCGGACGGCGACGGCGCATCCGACACGACGGACCCCGAGGCCGACATCCTCGGTCTGATCGACGCGGTGACCGGGCTGCTGACCGCCCCCGTCTCCGAGCGATCCGCCGCCCGCCGCACCGCGCCGGACACCCCCGCGGCGGAGGCGGTCCGATGACGGGCGCTCCGACGGCGGGCCGGGCCCCCGGTGCCACGCCGGCCGCCCCCCGCACGGTCCGTCTCGCCTACACCGGCATCGGGCTGCTGATCGGGGCCGCGTGGCTGGTCGGCCGCGATGTGCCCCCGGTGGAGCACGCGTTGCGGCTGCTCGTCGTCGTGGTGGTGGTGCCCGCGCTGATGCGGCTGCTGCGCCGGTTCCGGGCGGTCGCCGTCAGCCATCCGCCGATGCGTCTGCTGATCGTGGCCAAGGTGCTGCTGGTCGCCGCCGCCCTCGGCCTCGATGTGCTGCTGGCCCGCTGGACCGACTGGGCCGCCGCCCTCACCGCCCTCGCGCTGGCCCTCGCCGTGGCACTCGGCGGCCCGGTGCTGCACACGAGGTTCCCGCCACCGGACGGGACGGCCTCCTCCACCGGGTGAGCCGGTCCGCGCGGTGCGGCCCCTCCCGTCCGTGAGCCGCACCCGTCGGGCATCGTGGAGGCGCCGGCCCGCCGGCCCGCCGGATCCCCGCGCTGCCGCGGGCGGCGGACGACGCACCGAGGAGGACGACCGTGACGCACGCCGAGCCCACCCCCGACGAGATGCGGCACCTGGAGCGAGCGGTGGAACTGGCCCGCGAGGCGCTCGACGCGGGAGACGAACCGTTCGGGTCGGTCCTCGTGGGTGCCGACGGCCGGGTGCTGGCCGAGGACCGCAACCGGGTGCGCACCGAGCAGGACCGCACCCGGCACCCGGAGTTCGCGCTGGCCCGGTGGGCGGCCGGCCGGCTCGGCCCGGAGGAGCGGGCCGCCGCCACCGTCTTCACCTCCGGCGAGCACTGCCCGATGTGCGCCGCCGCACACGGCTGGGCCGGGCTCGGCCGCATCGTCTACGCCCACTCCACCGAGCAGTTGACCCGGTGGCTCGACGCGCTGGGCGTCCCGCCGTCGCCCGTGCGCCCGCTGCCCGTCCAGGAGGTCGTGCCCGGACTGCCGGTCGAGGGCCCGGTACCCGCGCTCGCCGACCGCCTGCACGCGCTGCACCGCGCCCACCACCGGGGGGGGGATGGCGCCGACCGGGCGTGACGGCGACGCCTGCCGCTCCCCGGGCACGCCCCCGGGGGAGCGTGGTGGCCCGGGGCCCGTCAGCCGCCGGCGGGGGGACGGGCCATGAAGCCGCGTGCGGACAGCGGAGGAAGGCCCAGGCGGTCGCGGGTGTCCTCGTCGAAGTCGTCGAGGAAGTCGTGCAGCACATCGGCGAGCCGGGGCAGGGACGGGACGGCGAACAGGACCGGCTGGTATCCGGCCACCTGGTAGGGCAGCCGCACCAGGTCGGGGATGTCCCACGGCCGGATGTCCGCGTCCCGGAAGCGGTGCAGCTCACCGTAGGAGGACAGCAGGGCCGCGCCGTACGCCTTCGGCCGGCCCTCCTCCCACGCCACCCCGTACTCCAGCGTGTACCAGTAGACGCGGCTGATCAGGTCCAGCGCATCGGCGGACGCCACCCGCGCGGCGGCCCGTCCCACCGTCCGGTACAGCTCGGCGAACCACGGGTCGGCGAGATGGGTGCCGTGGCCGAACACGTCGTGCAGGACGTCGGGTTCGGGTGCGTAGAGCGGCACGGCGGGGTGGCGCACGTACTGCACGGCGTGGAACAGGCCGTCGGCCATGCGCCCGAGGAAGCGCTTGTTGGGCACGATGCCGCCGGCCAGGGTGAACCGGAAGCCCGACAGCGGCTGGAGGCGGTCGGAGACCTCCTCGTGCTGGGGCACATGGTCGGACGGCACCGGCGCCCGCTCGGCGGCCCGCAGTACGGCTTCGCACACCCGGCCGGGCTGCGTCTCGCGCAGGGCCGTGTGCACCGTGCGCCAGGTGCGGTGCTCCTCCTCGGTGTAGTCGACCCGGGGCGAGGGGGTGCCGGGCTCGTGCCCACGGGCCGGTGCGACCAGGGCGTTCCTGCGGCGCAGATATGCGGGGTCGGTGAATCCGGGGTGTTCGTCGGCCGTGCCGAGGCGGGTTCCCTCCGGGTCCAGCGGGGTCTGTCCCATCCAGTCGATCATGGGCCCAGTCTCCGGGCCCCCGGCGGCGGGCGCCGTTCCGGCGGAACCGGGACCACCTGCACGAGTGACCGGCGTCCTGCGCGCACGGCCGGACACCCCGGACGTGCCGCGTGGAGCGGTATTCGGCCATCCGTTCCCGGCGCGGCACACGTGCCGGACCGAGGCGTGCGCGGGCCGGAGGGAGAAGAACGAGCCACCGGGACGACCGGCCGTCAGCAGGCATCTTCTACAGTCCTGTAGGTTTTCGGCGTCCCCGTCCGCGACCGCTCGGGGAGGGCCCGTGCCGCGGCGGAAGCCCCGTGCGCCCCACCCTCCGCGACGGCACCGTCCCCGAGAAAGCCATGCCAGCAGAGCAGCTGCCACCCGCCGTGGGCCGCCTGGGTCCGCTGGCTGCCCGGTGCCGGCGGATCACCGGCGCGGGCTGGTTCGGCACGCTCGCCTTCGCGCTCATCCTGGGCAACGCGCTGCTGCTCGGCGTGGAGACCTATCCGGGCATCCAGGAGCGCTGGCACAGCCGGCTCAAGACCGCCGAACACCTCTTCGTCGCCGCCTTCACGGTGGAGATCCTGCTGCGCGCCGGCGCCTGCGCGGACCGGCCCCGGTCCTTCTTCCGCGACCCGTGGAACGTCTTCGATCTCGCGGTGGTGCTCAGCGCCTGTCTGCCCTTCGCGCAGGAGAACGCGACCGTGCTGCGCCTGCTGCGGCTCGCGCGCGTCCTGCGGGCCGCCCGGTTCCTGCCGCAGCTGCGCATCGTGGTGACCGCCGCCGTCAAGAGCCTGCCGGGGACGCTGAGTTTCCTGCTGCTGGGCGCGCTGGTGCTGTACCTGTACGCGATGACCGGCTGGGTGTTCTTCGCCGAGGAGGACCCGGAGCACTTCGGCTCCCTGGGTCGCGCGGGGCTGACGCTGTTCCTGCTGATGACGCTGGACGGCCTGGGCGACGCGGTCCGCACCGGCCTGGAGATCTCGCGCTGGAGCATCCTCTACTTCGCCTCGTATGTGCTGCTCAGCTCCTTCGTGCTGGTCAACCTGCTGATCGGGGTGGTGCTCAACTCCCTGGACGAGGCGCGCAGGGCGGAGGAGCGGGCCCACGCGGCGGGCGGCCGGCCACCGGAGGCGGGGGCGGAGGCCGGGACGGAGGCGGAGATCCGCGGCCGGATCGAGGCGGCCCGGCGGTCGCTGGACGAGCTGGAGCGCAGCCTCACCTCGGCCGGCCGGCCACCGTGAACGGGCGGCGGTGCACCCCCCGGCGGGGTGCGCGGAGCAGACCGGATCGGGGACGAGCGACGGAACGGAAGTGTGCGGTGAGGTTACGGGAACGGCTGCGGTACTGGTTCGACGGGACGATGGACCGCGGGACACCCGCGCTGATCGGCTGGCTCGGGCTGGCCTCCCTGGCGCTGATCGGCCTGGTGGCCACCCTCGTGGTGCTGCTGGACGGGGACGACACCGCGGCCAACGGCGGCTGGCTCGGCGTGGCCTGGATGAGCCTGCTGCGCACCCTCGACCCGGGCACCATGGGCGGGGACACCGGCCGCCCCGTCTTCCTCGTCCTGATGCTCGCCGTCACGCTCGGCGGGATCTTCATCGTCAGCGCCCTCATCGGTGTGCTGACGACCGGGCTCAACCACCGCATCGAGCGGCTGCGCAAGGGCCGTTCACGGCTGGTGGAGAGCGGGCACACGATCGTGCTGGGGTGGTCGGAGCAGATCTTCACCGTCGTCGAGGAACTGGTCGAGGCCAATCAGAGCGAGCGCAGGTCCTGTGTCGTCGTCCTCGCCGACCAGGACAAGGTCGCCATGGAGGACCAGCTCCGCGCCCGGGTGCCCGACACCGGCCGCACCCGCGTCATCTGCCGCTCCGGCGATCCGCTGCACCGGGCCGACCTGGAGCTGGTCAGCCCCGACACCAGCAAGTCGATCATGGTGCTGCCCCCCTCGGGACCGGACGCGGACACCCAGGTCATCAAGACCCTCCTGGTGCTCAACCACCGCTCCTGGCGCGGCGACCGGCCGCACGTGGTCGCGGCCGTCCAGGACTCGGGCAACCTCGCCGCCGCGCGCCTCGCCGCCGGCAGCCACGGGCTGGTGATCGACGCCGACGACATCGCGGTCCGGCTCATCGTCCAGTCGCACCGGCAGGCCGGTATCTCCACCGTCTGCAACGAACTGCTCAGCTTCTTCGGCAACGAGATCTACATCAGGCCCGAGCCGGAGCTGACCGGCAGCACCTACGGCGAACTGCTCGGCCGCTACGCGCTGGGCGTGCCCATCGGGATCCACACGGCCGACGGGCGCATCCTCGTCAACCCGGAGATGAGCACCGTGCTCGGCACCGGGGACCGTGTCATCGTCATCGCGGAGGACGATCTGCTCATCGAGCGGGCGCGCAGCGTGCCGCCGGTCGCCGAGCAGGCCATCGCCTCCGTGTCCGACCGGGCACGCGCGGCCGAGCGCACCCTGCTGATCGGCTGGAACTCCCGGGTCCCGCGCATCGTCGCGCTGCTGGACAGCTTCTCCGCGCCCGGCACGGAGCTGGACATCGCGGCACCGCCGGCGCCGGACGGCGAACCCCGCACGCTGGAGGGCGAGTTCCCCCACCTCGTCGTCGGCCACAAGCGGTGCGACCCGACGAACCGGCGGTCGCTGGAGGCGCTGGAGCCGGGGGAGTACCAGCACATCCTGGTGCTCTCGGACGAGGAGTCCGACCCCGAACAGGCCGACAACCGGACCCTGGTGACGCTGCTGCACCTGCGCGACATCGAGGAGAGGCTCGGCGACCCGTACTCGATCGTCACCGAGATGAACGACGACTCCAACCGCGAGGTCGCCCAGGTCACCAAGGCGGACGACTTCATCGTCAGCTCCAAGCTCATCAGTCTGATGCTGACCCAGCTGACCGAGAACCGGCATCTGTACGAGGTGCTGATCGACCTCTTCGACCCCGCGGGCTCGGAGGTCTACCTCAAGCCCGCCGCCCGCTATCTCCTGCCGGGCGCCGAGGCCGACTTCGCCACGGTGATCGAGGCCGCCCGCCGGCAGGGGGAGACCGCCATCGGCTACCGGCTGGGCCGCCACCGGGACGAGCCGCCCACCTACGGTGTCCGGCTCAATCCGCCGCGGACGGCGCCGCTGTGCCTGGGGGAGGAGGACCACGTCGTCGTCCTGGCCGAGGACGCCTGAACCACGGCCGCCGGCACGGGTATTGACACCCTCTTTGGTCTGGACCAGTTTGTGTGTGTCGCCCTCCACCCCCACACCGGGAGGCAGTTGTGGCACCACCCCCCTCCGGCCGCTTCCGGCCCCTGAGCCCCGCCCGCCCGCGGCGGCTACGCGGGCGCGGACCCCGACTGCGCGCCGCCGCAGCGGTGTTCGCGCTCGCGGCCTCCGCCGCGCTCACCGTCCCGGCCGCCGCGGCCCCCGCACCGCACCGGGCAGCGGACGCCCCGCGTGCGGTCGCGGGCGCATCGGGAAGTGCGGCCCTGCCGGAGCACGCCCTCGTCGGCTACCTCCACACGAGCTTCGCCAACGGCTCCGGCTACACCCGCCTCGCCGACGTCCCCGACGACTGGGACATCATCGACCTGGCCTTCGGCGAGCCCACCTCCGCGACCTCCGGCGACATCCGGTTCGGCCTGTGCCCGCAGTCCGAATGCCCGGACGTGGAGTCCGAGGAGGAGTTCAAGGCGGCCGTCGCGGAGAAACAGGCACAGGGCAAGAAGGTCCTGCTGTCCATCGGCGGCCAGAACGGCCAGGTGCGGCTCACCACCACCCAGGCCCGCGACACCTTCGTCTCCTCCGTCTCGTCGATCATCGACAAGTACGGACTGGACGGCCTCGACATCGACTTCGAGGGCCACTCCCTCTCCCTCGACGCCGACGACACCGACTTCCGGAACCCCACCACACCGGTGATCGTGAACCTGATCTCCGCCATCGAGTCCCTCAAGGCGAAGTACGGCGACGACTTCACCCTCACCATGGCCCCCGAGACCTTCTTCGTCCAGCTCGGCCACCAGCGCTACGGGCCGGGACCGAACGGCGGGGACGCCCGCGCGGGCGCCTATCTGCCCGTCATCCACGCGCTGCGCGACGATCTGACCCTGCTGCACGTGCAGGACTACAACTCCGGCCCGATCATGGGCCTCGACGGCCAGTACCACCAGATGGGCAGCGCCGACTTCCACATCGCCATGACGGACATGCTGCTGGCCGGCTTCCCCGTGGCCGGCGACGCCGACAATGTCTTCCCGGCGCTCCCGCCCGAGAAGGTGGCGATCGGCATGCCCGCGACCTCCCAGGCCGGCAACGGGTACGTACCGCCCGGCGAGGTGAACACGGCGCTCGACTGCCTCACCAAGGGCAGCGACTGCGGCTCCTACCAGCCGCACGGCACCTGGCCCGCGCTGCGCGGTCTGATGGCGTGGTCCGTCAACTGGGACCGCTTCAACGACTGGGAGTTCTCCAAGAACTTCACGGCGTACTTCGGCTGACGCCCGCTGCCCCGGCCGCCGCCCGGCCGCCGGGGCCCCGCGCCCGCCGTGGCAGACTGATCCCCCGATGAACCCGGTGCCCCTCGACTCCAAGGACCTCGCGCTCGTCCACCTCCTCCAGCAGGACGGACGGGCCAGCTACGAGGCGTTGGCGGCGGGCATCGGCCTCTCCCGGGCCGCCACCCGCACCCGTGTGCTGCGGCTGGTGGAGGAGGAGATCGTACGGATCACCGGCATCGTCCACCCGGCCGTCCTGGGCCGGACCGTGTGCGCCCACGTCGCGGTGGCCGTCGACGGTCCGGCGGCGCCCACGGCACACGCACTGGCCGCGCTGCCCGAAGCGGTCTTCGTCACGCTGGCCGCCGGCCGCCGGCCGGTGATGGCGGAGCTGCGCACCGAGAGCTTCGACGCGCTCGGCGCGCTGCTCGCCCGCCTCTCCCGGCTCCCCGGCGTCCGCGCCGTCGACACCACGCCGTACACCGCCGTCGTGAAGGACCCGTACCTGCCCACCGAACCCCCGGACGCCGTCGACCTGGACGAGACGGACCACGCGATCCTGCGTGCGCTCCAGTCGGACGGGCGGATGTCGTACGCGGTGCTCGCCGAGCGGGTCGGCATGTCGCCGGCCGCCGCACGCGCCCGGTCGCTGCGGCTGCTGGAAGCCGGCGTCTTCCGGGTCGCCGCGCTGACCCGCCCCGGCGTCGTCGGGCTCGGCCACCTCGCCGGCTTCGCGCTGCGCCGGGACGGCACCGGGCCCGGGGCGCGGGAGCTGGTGGCCGCCGACGCGGTGCAGTTCGCCGCCGAGTGCGTGGGCCGCGCCGACGTCATCGGCACGGTGGGCGGCGCCACCCTCGACGCGGTCCTCTCCGCGCTGGAGGAGCTGCGTGCCACCGAGGGCGTGCACTCCCTGGAGAGCTGGTTCCACCTCGAACTGGTCCAGGAACGCTACGACTCCGTCCCCCGCTGACGGCCCTCCCCCCTCCGCGGGACCGAACTCCCGCTGTCGCCCGGCACCTCCCGCTGCCGCCCGGCACCTCCCGCTGACGATCCGCTCGTGCGAGGGCCGTCCGTCCTGCCGAAAATTTGTCGACGGCTGCCCCTGGTAATTCATTCGCTCGATTCCTAGACTCGCCGCGAACGAAACGGTTGCGCATGCCACGCACGGCCATCGATGCGTCGGCGCGCTCGTCCTCTCCCCGCGCACCCCAGGAGCACCACCATGACTGCGGCCAGCACGCACGGCGCGCCCCCGAAGGAATCCGGCCGCGCCCGCACCCTCCTCGTCACCGGTGGCACGGTCCACACCCTCACCGCCGCCGGAGCCACCGAGGCGCTCGCCGTGCGCGGCGACCGCGTCGTGCACGCCGGGACGCGGGACGAGTGCCGTGCCGCGCTGGACGGACGCGTCGACGCACGGCTCGACCTCGCGGGCCGGCACATGCTGCCCGGCTTCGTGGACGCGCACTGCCACCCGGTGATGTACGGCCAGAACCTCGCCTGGGCGGATGTGCGCCCGGAGACCGTGCCGGACATCGACGCGCTGGTCGACGCCCTGCGCACGCACGCCGGGGCCCTGCGCCCCGAGGCGCCCGTACGCGGCTTCGGCTACGAGCACCGGCGGCTGGCCGAGGGCCGCCACCCCACCCGGCACGACCTGGACAGGGTGGCGACCGACCGCGAGGTGTACGTCATGAACGCCTCCGGGCACGGCGGCGTCGTCAACACCTACGCGCTCAACAAGTACGGCATCACGGCGGGCACGCCCGACCCGGCCGGCGGCCGCATCGGGCGCACGGAGTCCGGGGAGCCCAACGGCGAACTGTGGGACGGCGCCTGCGACCTGCTCACCGGCCCCGACGGCGTGAAGATCACCAACCACGGCCCCAACTTCCATCTGGACGACCCCGAGGACGTGATGCGCAGCCATCTGCTGCGCGCCCAGGAGAGGTTCCTGGCCGCCGGCGTCACCACGATCGGCGACGCGCAGGTCTCCCGCCGCGAGCTGGAGACCTATCTGCGGGCCCGGGACGCCGGCGCGCTGCGGATGCGTACCTCCGCCTACCTCACCTCGGCGCTGCTGGAGGACGCGCTCGCCCTCGGGCTGACCAGGACCCTCGGCGACGACACCCTGCGCATCCAGGGCGTCAAGCTGTACGCGGACGGCACGCTCGGCGGCTGGACCGCCTACTTCCCCGACGGCTACGCGGCCGACTGCTGCCACCACGGGCAGCTCTACCACTCCCCGGAGGAGTACGCCGAGTTGCTGATCCGGGCGCACCGGGCCGGGCTCCAGACCGCGACGCACGCCCAGTCCCCGTACGCGATCGGCATGGTCCTCGACACCGTCGAGAAGGCGCTCGCCGCCGCCCCGGCCGCCGGCCGGCGGCACCGGATCGAGCACTGCGGACTGCCCACCGACGCCGACATCGACCGCATGCGCGCACTCGGGGTGCACGCCGTGCTCCAGCCCCAGCACCATCTGCGCACCGGCGACGGCACCCTCACCGCGGTCGGCGACCTCGGCCACCGCTACAACCCGTGCGGTCTCCTCCGGCGCGCCGGGGTCGACTTCGCCCTCAGCTCCGACGCGCCCGTCGCCCCGCCCCGCCCCTTCGAGGCCGTGGCCGCCGCGGCACACCGGCGCACCGTCCTCGGCACCCGGCTCGGCACCCCGGAGATGCGGCTGGACGTGGCCGACGGGCTGCGGGCGCACACCGTCGGCGGGGCCCGCGCCCTGCACCGCGAACACGCCGTCGGCGCCCTGTTCGCCGGCGCGCTCGCCGACTTCGTCGTCGTGCCCGGGAACCCCTTCGCGGCCGAGGACCCCGACCGCCCGGCCGGTCCGATGGTCGACGAGACCTGGATCGGCGGCTCCCCGGCCTGGACCGCCTCGTCCTGAGCGCCCCCACCGCACCCGGCCGGCCCGCCGGCCCCGCCACCGCCCGCACGAGGATGCCCGGCGCGCCCGCGAAGGAGTACGACCGATGAGCACCACCGCCCCACCCCGTTCCGGCGAACCACCGGCGACCGGCACGCTCGAACAGCACGGCTACGACTTCATCCCCGAGTCCGAGCGCTACATGAGCCCCCGCCAACTCGGGCTCTTCTGGGCGGGGATCAACTCCTACCAGTTCTTCTTCGTCCTCGGGTCCGAGGCGATCGGGGTCGGGCTCTCCCTCGTCCAGGCCGTCGTGGCCGTGGTGCTCGGCAACGTGCTGTTCGCGCTCGTCGCCTACAGCTCGATCGCCGGGCCGCGCGCCGGGCTGCCCGCGCTGACGCTCAGCCGCGCCCCGTTCGGCGTGCTGGGCAACCGGGTCAACGCGCTGTTCACCTGGGCCATGTCGCTCGGCTTCAAGACGGTCAACGGGCTCCTCGGCGTCTTCGCCGTACTCGCCCTCTTCCAGCAGCTGGGCTGGCGGGAGCCGGGTGCGGCCGGGAAGATCCTCGCCACGCTGCTCGTGCTCGGCACCGCCATCGTCATCGCCGTCACCGGCCACCGGCTCCTGATCAGGGTGCAGCCGTACTTCGCCGTGGCGGTCGCCGCCGTCTTCGCGGTGCTGCTCGTGTGCACCCTCCCGGACGTCGACTGGTCCCGGCAGCCCGCCGGCGGGGCGCACGGCGGCCCGGCGGCCGTGCTGTCCGCCGCCGCGCTCGTCGCCTCCGGCTCGCTGTCCTACCTCGTCGTCTCGCCCGACTACGCCCGCTATCTGCCCTCCGGCACACCCGTGCGCAAGGTGTTCTGGCGGGTGCTGGGCGGCGGAGCGGGCATGGCGGTGTACCTCGGCGTCACCGGTGTCGTCGTGGCCACCCGCACCGATCTGTCGGACCCCGTCGCCGGGGTCCGACCCCTGGTGCCCGGCTGGCTGTTCGCGCTCTACATCGCCGCCTGCTTCCTCGGCTCCATCTCCAACAACGCCTCCGTCTTCTACTCCTCCGGACTCGCCGTGCAGGCCGTCGGAGTGCCCCTCCGCCGCTGGCTGGCCACCGCGCTCGACGCGCTGCTCGCCCTCGCCGCCGTCCTGCTGATCCTGTTCGTCTACGACTTCGAGACCGCGCTCAACGAGTTCCTCTCGCTGGTCAACGTCTGGGCCGGGCCGTTCGCCGCCGTCTGGATCACCGACGGGGTGCTGCGGCGGTGGCGGTACGACGCGCACGCCGTCCACACCGTCGGCCGTGACAGCCGCTACTGGGGCGTCGGCGGGGTCAACCTCCGGGGGATCGCCGCGCTCGCCTGCGGTATGGCCACGGGGCTGCTCACCATCGACTCGCCGCTGCTGCACAGCTGGTTGAGCACCCGGCTCGGCGGGGCGGACCTGTCCTGGATCCTGCCGATCGTGGTCTCCGGCGGGGTCTACGCCGCGCTGGCCGGGCGACGCGTACGGGGCGCTGCCGGCCGCACGACCGGTTGAGGGTCCGTCCACCGGCTCGACGACCCGGCGCCATGCTCCGGACGGCCTCCGTCTGAACGGCTACTGATACGCTTATGCCCCTCAGTGGCAATTCGTGGTCAGGGGTGTGCTGTGCAAGCCGTCATCGTGTCGTCGTTCGGAGGCTCCGACGTGCTCCAGGTCGTGGAGCGCGCCGAACCCGCGCCCGGACCGGGCCAGGTCCTGATCCAGGTGGAAGCCGCGGGGGTCGGCTACGTCGACGTCACGGCGCGCAACGGCGACTACCAGCCGCTCCCCGAGCCCGGCTTCGTCCCCGGCGTCGAGGCGGCAGGCACCGTCGTCGCCGTCGGTGCGGCGGTGGACGAACGCTGGGTCGGCCGGCGGGTCTTCGCGCTGGGCAGGAACGGGGCCTACGCCGAAGCGGTCGTCGCCGACCTGTGCGACGTCGTGCGCCTGCCGGACGGCGTCGGCGCGGTGGACGCGGTCGCGCTCGGGGTGAACGCGCTGGTCGCGCACTTGGCCCTGCGCAGGGCGCACGTCGAGGAAGGCGAGCGGGTGCTGGTCAGGGGCGCCGGCGGAGGCATCGGGCTGATGGCGGCCCAACTGGCCGCCGCGTCCGGGGGCGTGGTGACCGCGATCACGTCCTCGCCCGAGCGGGGAGAGCGCCTCCGGGGCCTCGGCGTCACCCATGTCCGGGACCGCACGGCGGGCCGGGACGGCGGTGCGGAAACCTACGACGTCGTCGTCGACCCGGTCGCGGGGGCGGAACTCGGCCGCCATATCGAGGCGTTGCGGCCCAACGGCCGGTATCTGCTGGTCGGAGCGGCAGGAGGGGCACCGGCCCCCGACGCCTTCGCCGGCATCATGACCACCTACCACAACTCGCCCAGCCTCTTCGCCTTCAGCCTCAACTCCGTCGACGCCGCCACGGTCGGCCAGGCGGCGGCCGAACTCTTCGGGCGAGCGGACCGGGGCGCGTTGCGGGCGGTCGTCGAGGAACGGATCCCGCTCGCCGAAGCGCGCCGCGCGCACGAGCGCCTCGAATCGACGCCGGTGTTCGGAAAGATCGTGCTGCGCCCCTGACACGGCCGGCCCGCCGCACGCACCTCGCCCCGGCTCCCGCTGGTCGGGGCCGGGGCGAGGCGGGCGAGGGCCCGGGTCAGCGCTGGGCGTGGGCGCGCTCGAAGGTGGTGAAGGAGGACTCCAGGCGCCACTGGGCCGCGGCCTTCGGGCTGTCGGCCAGAAGCCGGCCGCAGGCGCCGCCGGGCCTGCCGGCGCCGGGGCGTTCGGTCGCGCAGGCCGTGGTGGGCCGGTAGCCGTCGCGGGTCGGGTTCCCGCGCCACAGGCTGCGGCCGGGCAGGAAGGCGTACTCCAGCGAGGCGCGCGCCAGGTCCTTCAGCTCGGGGTAGCGCAGCCGGTAGGTGGTGGACGCGTACTGGTACTCGTGGCTGATGTCGGTGCGGGAGATGCCCGGGTCGTCGGTGGCGAGTACGACGGGGACGCCGTGGGCGCGGTAGGTGTTGAACGGGTGGTCGTCACCCTTCACGCCGAGGATCTGCGCGTTGCTGGTCAGCGGCACCTCGACGGCCGTCTCCCGGCGTGCCATGGTGCGGGCCAGCTGCCGCCAGTTCTTCTCGTGGACGAGGTCGACGCCGTGCCCGATGCGCTCGGCCTTCGCCACGTTCACCGCCTCGTCGATGTGGAAGGACAGGTCCTCCGGCTTGACCAGCCCGGGCCACAACTCCCCGGCGTGCAGGGTGATGTGGGCCTTCGGGTACTGCTTGCCCAGGTAGTTCAGCATCCGCATCTGGAGCCGGTAGTTGCGCAGCGCGCTCTCCCCGTCCTCGGGCTGGACGAGGTTGACGGCGACGAACCGGGAGTCGCGTTCGGCCAGCCGCAGGCCGAGCGCGATCTGGGTGAAGACGCGCTCCGGCGAACTGCCGCGGGATACCTGGGAGATCCACCGGACGGGCATCCGGCAGGCACGGCCGGGGTGTCCGGAGTCGCAGTGTGCCGCGGTGCGGAACTCGGCGTCGGTGCGGTCGGCCTCCTTCCGGGCCTGCGCCACCAGCCGGTCCAGCTTGCCCCCGGCGAGGAGCTTGCGGTGCATCCGTGCCGGGTCCGGGTCCCAGCCGACCTCTTCGGCGAGCTTCTTCGCGCCGTCGGAGGCGGGGGTCGCCATCGTCTCCAGGTAGGACTGGTTCTGCTCGGCGGCGTGTTCGGCGACCTGCGCGAGGAGCTTGCCGGGGTGGCGCCAGGTCACCTCGCCGAACTTGCCGAAGGCGGCGAAGAAGTGGTCGTGCCCGGACTCGCCCTGCGGGAAGTCCTCCATGGACCAGGCCCGCACCAGCTCCTTGTGGAACGCCTTGTCGGTGCGCGCGTCCGCGGCCGGGCGTGCGCCGTTCCTGCACGGTGGCTGCACCGCCGTCATCGTCTTCTTCTCGATGCACAGCCCGTCCTGCGCGGCGAGTTCGATGAGGTATTCGGTGGAGACGGCACCGGAGAGGTGGTTGTGCAGGTCGCCGCCCTTGGGCAGCTTCCGGAAGAAGTCCCGCAGCCGGCCGGGGTCCTTGCGGGCGGACTCCAGATAGGCGGCGGTGCGCGCCTCGGCGGAGCCGGCGGGCGGCCGGGCGGCGGGCCCGGCCCTGTCCGGGCGGGGCCCGTCGGGCTGGGCGGAGGCCGGCAGGGCGGACAGCGCGGTCAGCAGACAGAGTGCGGCGGCGCCGGCCGGGTACAGCATCCGGCGGCGGCCGATTCGGGATCGATGAGTCACCCCAGCATGATCAACGGATCGCGCGCCGTGCGAAGGCGGTCGCGGTGACGTCACTCGATCGTGGGATTGTCGTGGGAAGCGGTGGTCAGGTGTCAGCCGTCGCTTCCCGGGACGGACGAGCCCGGCTCCCGGCCCGGCGGCCGGCCGGGGTCGGCCGGCCGGGGCGGCGGGGGCACGGGGCGCTCCACGGGTTCGTCGGCGGTCAGCGTGAACTTCTCCCCGTGGTGGACCACTTCGAGCTGTTCCCCCACGCGCAGGCTGTAGCGCGCCGTGTCCTCGGTGACCTCGACGTGCAGGGTGCGGCCGCGCACCAGCACGGTGAAGGCGAGCCGGGAGAGCGCGTCGGGCAGCCGCGGGGCGAACCCGAGCCCGCCGGTGCCGGCGGCATCGGACGCCCCCTCGGCATCGGAGGTGTCGTCGGCTGAGTCGTCGGAGGGGCCGGGCTCGTACTGGCGCATCCCGCCGAAGCCGAGCACCAGCGCGATCCAGGTGCCGGCGAGCGAGGCGATGTGCAGCCCGTCGCGGGTGTTGTGCTCCAGGTTCGCCAGGTCCATCAGCGCCGCCTCCCAGGTGTAGTCCCAGGCGAGGCGCAGATGTCCGGTCTCCGCCGCCAGCACGGCCTGCCCGCAGGCGGACAGGGAGGAGTCGCGTGCGGTGATCGGCTCGTAGTAGGCGAAGTTGCGGGCCTTCTCCTCGGCCGTGAACGCCTCCGGGCAGGTGAGCATGGCCCAGACGAGGTCCGCCTGCTTGACGACCTGCTTGCGGTAGAGGTCGAAGTACGGGAAGTGCAGCATCAGCGGGTACTGCTCGGGCGAGGTGGCCTCGAAGTCCCAGCGTTCGAAGCGGGTGAAGCCGGCCGACTGCTCGTGCACACCGAGGGTCTCGTCGCGGTGCACGGCGATCCGCTCGGCGGCGTCCCGCCAGGCGCCCGTCTCCTCGGGGCCGACGCCCAGTTCCCTGGCGCGCTCGGGATGGCGCAGCGCGGCCCGTGCGGCGGCACGCAGATTCTTGCGCGCCATCAGATTCGTGTAGAGGTTGTCGCGGGCGACGGCGCTGTACTCGTCGGGCCCGGTGACGCCGTCGATGTGGAAGACGCCGTCGGCGTCACGGTGGCCGAGACCGTGCCACAACCGCGCAGTCTGCACGAGGAGTTCGAGGCCCTGGCCCCGCTCGAAGCCGTCGTCGCCGGTGGCGGCGGCGTACCGCAGGACGGCCTCGGCGATGTCCGCGTTGATGTGGAAGGCGGCGGTGCCGGCCGGCCAGTAGGCGGAGCACTCGGCGCCGGTGATGGTGCGCCACGGGAAGGCGGCGCCGGACAGGCCGAGTTGGGCGGCGCGCTCCAGCGCGGCGGGGAGGGTGTCGTGCCGCCAGCCCAGGATGGGGGCGACCGTCTGCGGCGCGGTGTGGGTGAGGACACGCAGTACGTACGACTCGGTGTCCCAGAAGCAGTGCCCGTCGTAGCCGGTGCCGGTCAGGCCCTTGGCGGGGACGGCGCGCCGCTCGGCACGCGCGGCGGCCTGGAGCACATGGAAGAGGGCGAAGCGCACGGCCTGCTGCACGGTGGCGTCGCCGTCCACCTCGACGTCGGCGCACTGCCAGAAGTGGCCGAGGTGCTCGCGCTGTTGGGCCAGCAGTCCGTCCCAGCCGGTGCTGCGCGCCGCGGCGACCGCGCCTTCGACCTGGTCGCGGATCGCGGGCAGCGAGCGCTGCGCCGACCAGCCGTAGGCGACGAACTTCACCAGGCGCAGCGGGCTGCCGGGCCGCAGCGTCGCCGTGACGACGAGCCGGCTGACGTCGGCTTCGCTCTCGGCGGCGCGGACGGTGTCCTCGGGGCCCTCGACGAGATGGTCGGCGGCGACGCCGACCCGCAGCCCGCTGTGGCCGGTGCGGTGCACCAGCCGCAGCCGGGTGTCGCGTGCGAAGTCCTCCTCGGGGCACAGCGGGGTGTCGAGGACGGCGGCCACCCGCGGGTCGTCGGCGGGGGAGGGGAGCGGCTCGTTGGCGACCAGTTCGGACTGGAGCGCCACGGTGACCGGGCCGCCGACGGGCTCCACCCGGTACTCGATGGCGGCGACGGCCCGCTGTACGAAGGAGACCAGCCGGCGGGAGGCGATCCGGACCGTGCAGCCGGCCGGTGAGGTCCACTCCAGGGTGCGGCTCAGCACGCCGGTGCGGAAGTCCAGCACGCGCTCGTGCCGGGCGAGATGGCCGTAGCGCAGATCGAAGGGTTCGTCCTCGACGAGCAGCCGGATGATCTTGCCGTCGGTGACGTTGACGACCGTCTGCCCGGACTCGGGATAGCCGTACCCGGCCTCCGCGTAGGGCAGCGGATGCACCTCGTGGAAGCCGCCCAGATAGCAGCCGGGCAGCCCGTGCGGCTCGCCCTCGTCGAGGTTGCCGCGCCAGCCGATGTGCCCGTTGGACAGCGCGAAGAGCGACTCGCTCTGCGCGAGCACGTCGAGATCCAGCTCGCTCTCGCACAGGCGCCAGGGTTCCGTGGTGTAGCAGTGGTGGGTGATCACCGGCGGTTCTCCAGGAGTTCGGCGAGATCGGCCACGACCAGGTCGGCGCCGTGCGCCCGCAGCGCCGCCGCCTGGCCCGTACGGTCGACGCCCACGACATGGCCGAAGCCGCCCGCGCGGCCGGCCTCGACCCCGGCCAGCGCGTCCTCGAAGACCGCGGCCTGCTCCGCCGGGACGTCCAGGGCGCGGGCCGCCGCCAGATAGCCGTCGGGTGCGGGCTTGCCGCGCAGGCCCTTCTCGCGTGCGGTGTTGCCGTCGATACGCACCTCGAACAGCTCCTCGATGCCGGCGGCGGCCAGTACCGCGCGGCAGTTGGTGCTGGAGGAGACGACCGCGCGGCGCAGCCCCGCGTCCCGGGCGGCCCGTACGTAGTCGACGGAGCTGTCGTAGCGGTCGACGCCCTGCTCCCGGAGCAGGCGCAGCACCAGGTCGTTCTTGCGGAGGCCGAGGCCGGTCACCGTCTCCTCGCCGGGCCCGTCCTCCGGGGTGCCCTCGGGCAGGGTGATGCCGCGGGCGGTCAGGAAGGAGCGGATGCCGTCGGCGCGGGGGAGGCCGTCGACGTAGGCGTCGTAGTCGGCGACGGAGTCGAAGGGTGCGAAGGTGTCGCCGGTGCGTTCGGCGCGGCGGCGCAGGAAGTCGTCGAACGTCTGCTTCCAGGCGGCCGCGTGGACGCGGGCGGTTCGGGTGAGGACGCCGTCGAGGTCGAACAGACAGGCGCGCACATGTTCGGGGAGCCCCAGCATCTTTCCGACAGTAGGTCAGCACGGGGCGGTGGCCCGGCGGTCCGGGGAGCGTGTCGTCCCGCACGGGCCGGGGACATATGCATCCGGAAACACTTGCAAAAGGCAAGAAAAATTACCTATAGCGGGCACCAATTCCCCGGAATCTCCTGCGTGTCACCGCTCGGGCCGAGTGAATCTGGTCCGGAAAGCGGAGCCCGTGCCCCGCTCGACGGATGGGCGGCGCACGGGCGCATCCGGGGAAGGAGCGCGAGCCGTGGCGCGACGGACAGGGCGCAGCAAGGCAGGGGACGCCGGGGGACCCGCGGACACCGGGGGCGGCGGGGGCGCCGGCCGGAGCACGAGGAGAGCGCGGTCGGCCGCGAGTGCCGAACGGGCCGCGGCTGCCGCGTCGGAGCGGCTGCTCGCGGTCGCCGGAGCGCTGCGCGGCGTTCCCACGACAGGCGATCTGCGGGCCGTCTACCGCACCGACCAGCGCGTCAACGACGAGCCGTACCGCGACCGGTGGGCGCACGACAAGGTCGTCCGCTCCACGCACGGCGTCAACTGCACCGGCTCCTGCTCGTGGAAGGTCTATGTCAAGGACGGGCTGATCACCTGGGAGACGCAGGAGACGGACTACCCCTCGGTCGGCCCCGACCGCCCCGAGTACGAGCCGCGGGGCTGCCCCCGGGGCGCCTCGTTCTCCTGGTACACCTACTCGCCGACCCGGGTGCGGTACCCGATGGTGCGCGGCGTGCTGGTGGAGATGTACCGCGAGGCCAGGGAGCGGCTCGGGGACCCGGTCGCCGCCTGGGCCGAGGTCACCGGCGACCCGGAGCGGCGGCGCCGCTACCAGTCGGCCCGCGGCAGGGGCGGCCTCGTCCGGATCGGCTGGGACGAGGCGCTGGAGATCGCCGCCGCGGCCCATGTGCACACCCTCGTCGCACACGGGCCGGACCGGATCGCCGGCTTCTCGCCGATCCCGGCGATGTCGATGGCCTCGCACGCCGTCGGGGCCCGCTTCCACGCGCTGATCGGCGCGCCGATGCTCTCGTTCTACGACTGGTACGCCGACCTGCCGATCGCCTCACCGCAGGTGTTCGGCGACCAGACGGACGTGCCCGAGTCGGGCGACTGGTGGGACGCGGCCTATCTGATGCTGTGGGGCTCCAATGTGCCCGTCACCCGCACCCCGGACGCGCACTGGATGACGGAGGCCCGCTACCGGGGCCAGAAGGTCGTGGTGGTCTCCCCGGACTACGCGGACGCGACGAAGTTCGCCGACGAGTGGCTCCACCCGCACCCCGGCACCGACGCGGCGCTGGCCATGGCCATGGGGCACGTGCTGCTGCGGGAGTTCCACGTCGAGCGGCAGGTGCCGTACTTCACCGACTACGTCAAGCGGTACACGGATCTGCCGTTCCTCGTCGAGCTGGAGGAGCACGAGCAGGGCGGCTTCGTGCCCGGCCCGTTCCTGACGGCCGAGCGCGCGGGACAGCCGGAGGCCCCGCGGTCCGGCGGGCCCCGGTCCGGTGAGCCCGAGCCCGGCGGTCCGCGGGCCGGTGACGCGGAGGCCCGGTTCCGGCCGGTGCTGCTGGACGCCGCGAGCGGGCGCGTCGTCGTGCCGAACGGGACGCTGGGGGACCGCTGGTCGGAGCAGGGCAAGGGGCGCTGGAACCTCGACCTCGGCGGGGTGGACCCGCTGCTCACCCTCTACGGAGGCGAAGACGGAGACGGAGACGGAGACGGAGCGGGAGGCGGCGCGGGCGGTGAGAGCGTCGAGCTGCTGCTGCCGCGGTTCGACGAGCCGGGCACGCTGCGCCGCGGCGTCCCCGTACGGCGGATCGCCGGCCGCACCGTCACCACCGTTCTCGATCTGCTGCTCGCCCGGTACGGCGTGGGCCGCCCCGGGCTGCCCGGCCGGTGGCCCGAGGGCTACGGCGACGCCGGGGAGCCCGGCACGCCCGCCTGGCAGGAGGCCCTCACCTCGGTGCCAGCGGGCGCGGCCGTGCGGGCCGCACGGGAGTTCGCACGGACGGCCGAGGCCACCGGCGGGCGCTGCATGATCGTCATGGGCGCCGGCACCAACCACTGGTTCCACTCCGACACCGTCTACCGGTCGTTCCTCTCCCTCCTGCTGCTGACGGGCTGCCAGGGCGTCAACGGGGGCGGCTGGGCGCACTACGTCGGGCAGGAGAAGGTCCGCCCGTACGCCGGGTGGCAGCACCTCCAGTCCGCCGCCGACTGGGTCCGTCCCAGCCGGCAGATGGCCGGCACCCCGTACTGGTACCTGCACACCGACCAGTGGCGGTACGAGAGCCACGGCGCGGAGACGCTCGCCTCCCCGCTGGGGCGCGGGCTGTTCACCGGGGCGCACACCGCCGACCTCGTGGCCCGTTCGGCCCGGCGCGGCTGGATGCCCAGCTACCCCACGTTCACCGGCAACCCGCTCGACCTCGGTGCGCGCGCACACGCCGCCGGACGCCCGCCGGACGAGTGGGCCGCCGACGAACTCGCCGCCGGGCGGCTGCGGTTCGCCTGCCAGGACCCGGACGACCCGGCCAACTGGCCCAGGGTGCTGACCGTGTGGCGCGCCAACCTCATCGGCTCCTCGGCCAAGGGCAACGAGTTCTTCCTGCGCCACCTCCTCGGCGCGAGCGACAACGCCGCGGCCGAGGAGGCCGCCCCGCGGGACAGGCCCCGCGAGGTCACCTGGCGCGAGGCCCCGCGCGGCAAGCTCGATCTGCTCCTCGCGCTCGACTTCCGGATGACCTCCACGACGCTCATGGCCGACCTGGTGCTGCCCGCCGCCACCTGGTACGAGAAGCACGATCTCTCCAGCACGGACATGCACCCCTACGTGCACGCCTTCTCGCCCGCGATCAGCCCCCCGTGGCAGGCCCGCACCGACTTCGAGATCTTCCACGGGCTCGCCGCCGCGCTCGGCCGGCTCGCCCGCGGACGGCTGGAGAAGACCTACGACCTGGTCGCCACCGCGCTCCAGCACGACACCCCGGACGAGACCGCGCACAGCCCCACCGCGCCGGGCCCGGGCGAGCGGGAACGGCCCCGCTGCACCCTCGTCGAACGGGACTACACCGCCGTCGCCGACCGGCTCGCGGCGCTCGGCCCGCTGGTGGAGGAGCGCGGCATCACCGTCAAGGGCGTCACCGTCGGCGCCGGGCCCGAGGTCGAGTGGCTGCGCGCCCGGTGCGGCAGTGCCGGCGACGGGGCCGCCCGGGGACGCCCGTTGCTGGACACCGATGTGAAGCTGTGCGAGGCCGTGCTCGCGCTCTCCGGCACCACCAACGGACGGATCGCCGCCGAGGGCTTCCGGCGGCTCGCCGAACGGTGCGGGCCCGGCAGCGGATTGGAGGCGCTGGCCGAGTCCGTCGCCGAGCGCCGGGTGGTCTTCTCCGACACCCAGCACGGGCCCGTGCAGGTCGGGGCCAGCTTCGAATGGTCCGGCAAGGAGGCGCCGGACCGGCGCTATGCGCCCTTCACCGTGAACACCGAGCACCGCAAGCCCTGGCACACCCTCACCGGCCGCCAGCACTTCTACCTCGACCACGCCTGGGTGGCCGAGCTGGGCGAGCAACTGCCTGTCTACCGGCCGCCGTTGGGCCCGTCCGTGGTGGGCACGGGAACGGGCCGGGGGAGCGGCGCGCGGGAGGTGACGGTGCGCTATCTGACGCCGCACTCGAAGTGGTCCATCCACTCCGAGTACCAGGAGAACCTGCTGATGCAGACCCTCGCCCGGGGCGGGCCCGTCATCTGGCTCTCCCCGCAGGACGCCGAGGCCATCGGCGCGGCGGACAACGACTGGCTCGAAGCCGTCAACGCCAACGGCGTCGTCGTCGCCCGCGCCGTCGTCTCGCACCGTATGCCGCCCGGCACCGTGTTCATGTACCACGTCCAGGAGCGCCTGGTGAACGTGCCGCGCTCCGAGACGACCGGCCGGCGCGGCGGCGTCCACAACGCGCTCACCCGGCTGCTCATCAAGCCCAGCCACCTCGTCGGCGGCTACGCCCAGCTGTCGTTCGCGCCCAACTACTACGGGCCCACCGGAAACCAGCGCGACGCCGTCACCACCATCCGGCGCCGCACCCGGAACGTGGAGTACTGAGATGCCCGACCGAACCCGCCGCACCCGGCGAGACCAGCGAGACCAGCGAGACCGACAGAACCAGCAGGAACAGAACCGGCAGGACCAACAGGACCAGCAGGGCGGGCAGAAGCGGAACGCCCGGCGGTCCCGGCGGAGCCGCCGCCCGGCCGCGCCCCGCGTCATGGCCCAGGTGGCCATGGTGATGAACCTCGACAAGTGCATCGGCTGCCACACCTGCTCCGTCACCTGCAAACAGACCTGGACCAACCGCGCGGGCACCGAGTACGCGTGGTTCAACAACGTCGAGACCCGGCCCGGCCAGGGCTACCCCCGCCGCTACGAGGACCAGGACACCTGGCGCGGCGGCTGGCAGCTCAAGCACGGGCGGCTCGTCCCGCGCGGCGGCGGCCGGGCCCGGCGGCTCGCCCGGCTGTTCGCCAACCCCGAACTGCCCACGCTGGACGACTACTACCAGCCGTGGACCTACGACTACGACAACCTCCTCTCGGCACCGCTCGGCGAGGACGTGCCCACCGCGCCGCCCCGCTCCCTCGTCGACGGCCGCCCCACGGCGGTGACCGGCGGCCCCAACTGGGACGACGACCTCGGCGGCGGCCCCGACGCGCTGGCCGGCGACCCCGTGCTCAGCCGGATCGGCACACAGGTGCGGCTCAGCTACGAGCAGACGTTCATGTTCCATCTGCCGCGCATCTGCGAGCACTGCCTCAACCCGTCCTGTGTGGCCGTGTGCCCCTCCGGCGCGCTCTACAAGCGGGTCGAGGACGGCATCGTCCTCGTCGACCAGGACCGCTGCCGCGGCTGGCGGATGTGTGTGAGCGGCTGCCCGTACAAGAAGGTGTACTTCAACCACCGCACCGGCAAGGCCGAGAAGTGCACGCTGTGCTATCCGCGTATCGAGGCCGGTGAGCCCACCGTCTGCTCCGAGACCTGTGTGGGCCGGCTGCGCTACCTCGGCGTACTGCTCTACGACCCGGACAAGGTCGGCGAGGCGGCCTCCGTCCCCGACGAACGGGACCTCTACGCCGCCCAGTTGGACTGCTTCCTCGACCCGCACGACCCCGCGGTGGCACGCGCGGCCGAGGAGTCCGGCATCCCGCACGACTGGGTCACCGCGGCCCGCGACTCGCCCGTGCGCAAGCTCATCTGCGACTACCGCGTCGCCCTGCCGCTGCATCCGGAGTACCGCACCATGCCGATGGTCTGGTACGTCCCGCCGCTGTCCCCCGTGGTCGACGCGCTCACCGCCGACGGCTTCGACGGGGAGGAACCGGCCGCGCTCTTCGGCGCCATCGACACCCTGCGCATCCCGCTGGAGTATCTGGCGGAGCTGTTCACCGCCGGGGACACCGGGCCCGTCGAGGCCGCCCTGTGCCGACTGGCGGCGATGCGCGCCCATATGCGCCGCGTCAATCTGCGCGAGCCGCGCGATCCCGCGCTCGCCCGCGGCGTCGGCATGGACGAGGACGGCATCGAGGCGATGTACCGGCTGCTGGCGCTCGCCAAGTACGAGGAGCGCTACGTCGTCCCCACCGGCTACAGCCACTCCGGCCCGGCGGGCGCGGCGGCGGAGGCCGGATGCAGCCTGGAGGCCGACGGCGGCCCCGGCATGTACCCGCAGGGGCCGCCGGACGCCGACGCCTTCCACGCCCCGCTCGGAGCCCCGCTCGGCGGACCGCCGCCCGGGGCCGTGCCGCCGCAGCCCGCGCCCGCGACCGACCCCACGGGGCGGAGCCTGCGCGGCCGGGTCAATCTGCTCGACTGGAACGGCGAGGGCCGGCCCGACGGGCTCTTCCCGCGCCGCCGGGAGAGCGGGGGGAAGGACGCATGAAGGCCCCCGGACTCCCCGAAGCCGTGAAATCGGCCAGAGCCCCGAAGTCCCCCAAGGGGCCCGGGGTGCGCCGCGCCCTGCACGCCGCCACCGGACTGCTGCTCTCGTACCCGGGCGAGGACCGGCGGCGCACCCTGGCCGAGGCCACCGCCGCGCTGCACGGCCTGCCCGGCGAAGGGCCCGCGGCCGTACGGCGGTTCTGCACCGCCATGGCCTCCGTGCCCGACCGGGAAGCCGCCGAACAGTACGTCGCGACCTTCGACCGCAGCCGGCACCGCACCCTCCACCTGACCTACTGCACCGACGGCGACACCCGCCGCCGCGGCGCCTCCCTCGTCCGGCTCGCCCAGCTCTACCGCGCACACGGCTGGGAGCCGGCCGACGGCGAACTGCCCGACTTCCTGCCCGTCGTCCTGGAGTTCGCGGCCCGCTGCCCCGACGCCGGCCTCGACGTGCTGTGCGCACACCGCGCCGCGCTCACCGTCCTCGACGACGCGCTGACCGCGTACGGCAGCCCCTACGCCGCACTGTCCGGCGTCGTCCTCGGCACGCTGCCGCGCGACCGGAACGCCGACCGTGCGGCGGCCCACGCCCGGCGCCAGGGCCCGCCCACCGAGAGCGTCGGCCTCACCCCCTACGGCGCACCCGGCGGCGCGGCCACCACGGCGCCGGGCCCCGTGCCCCTGCCGCCCCCCGCCTTCCCGCCGCGGGACCGCACGGCGGGGCGGGAGCACCCCGGCGCGGGTCAGCCGCCCGGCAGCCCGCGAGGAGCCCGCCGATGACCCACCATCTGCACATCGCCCTGTGGGGCGTCCTGCCCTATCTGGTGCTCGCCGTCCTCGCCGGCGGCACCGCCTGGCGCTACCGCTACGACCGCTTCGGCTTCACCACCCGCTCCAGCCAGCTGCACGAGTCGCGGCTGCTGCGCATCGGCGGCCCGCTCTTCCACTACGCGCTGTTCCTCGTCGCGGGCGGGCACGTCATGGGGCTGCTGGTGCCGGAGTGGCTCACCGAGCGGCTGTCCGTCCACGAACCGCTCTACCACGCCGTCGCGTTGACGGTGGGCGGCACCGCGGGGATCGCCGCCGTCGCCGGTCTGGCCGTGCTCCTGTACCGGCGGCTACGGGTGCCCGCCGTGCGCAGGGGCACCTCACGCAGCGACCGGCTCGTCCACCCGCTGCTGGCGCTCGTCCTGCTGGCCGGGCTGACCGCCACCTTCTCCTCGTCGGTCTCGGCGCACCACCCCTACGACTACCGCCTCGGCGTCTCCGTCTGGTTCCGCAGCCTGTTCACCCTTGACCCGGACACCGCGGCCATGGCACACGCACCGCTCGTCTACCGGGTACACGCGCTGCCGGCCATGGCGCTGTTCGCCGCCTGGCCGTTCAGCCGGCTCGTGCACGCCCTCACCGCACCGCTGGGCTATCTCACGCGCCCGTACCTCGTCTACCGCTCCCGGGCCCGTACCACGCCCTACCGCCACCCGGCGGCTCCCCTGGAGCGGCGACCGCCACGCTGAACACCCGCCCGCCGCCCGCCCGTTCACCGGTTTTCCCCGGCCGGACGGGCGGCGCCCGGACACCTCCGCGCCCGGGCCCCGCGGGTACGCCCGGTCGTGTGCGCGCGGGCCCGCGGGTACGCCAGGCCGTGTGCGCGCCCGCCCTGCACGTGTGCCCGGCCGTGTTGCGTGCGTGGGGCTCAGCCCGGACCCGCGCCGCTCATGATGCCGCGGGTACGCCGCACCTCCTCGCCGGGCCCGGTGCCCGGACCGCCCGCCGCCCGGCTCAACGCCCGCAACCCGGCGACGAGTTCGGCACGCTCCCGGCCGGGGATCAGCGCCACCCAGCGGGCGATCTCCGCCCGTCTGCGGGCCAGCGTGCGCTCGACCAGCCGCGCCCCGGCGCCGGTCAGCCGCAGCACCACCTCACGCCGGCAGTCCGGGTTGATCTGCCGGTCCACGAAGCCGGACCGCTCCAGCCGCTCCGTCATACGGGTCGCCGTCGACGGATTGACGCCCAACGTCCCCGCCAGCGAGGCCAGTTTGACCGGGCCGCCCGTGTGCAGCACGACGAGGGTGCGTAACTGGGCCAGGGTCAGCGACTCGTCCTCCGCCCCCAGCGCACGCGCCGACACCTCGATCATCAGCTGTGACGCCTCCATCACGGCGAGCGCCACCTCCTCGGCCTCGTCGGCCAGTTCACCCGCGGGTTCGTCGTGCACCATGACGCACGTTTATACCTGCCGGTACGCCTCCCGGCCCCCGGAAGCGCACACTCCGTGTACCGGAGCGTGCACGCCCTCAGCCCCGGACGGCGTCCGCGAGGAGACCACCGACGCCGACCGCACCGAGCCCGGCCACCAGCCCCGCCGCCACGTTGAGGACCGCGAACAGCCTCGCGCCGGACTCGGCCAGCCGCAGCGTCTCGTAGGAGAACGTCGAATACGTGGTGAGCGCGCCGCACAGCCCGGTGCCGAGCAGCAGCTGCACCGGATGCGAGGCCGCCCCGTGCGTCACCGCGCCGGTCAGCACCCCCAGCAGGAGACAGCCGAGCACGTTCACCGTGAACGTCCCCCAGGGGAAGACGGTGTCGTGCCGCCGCTGCACCGCACGGTCGGTCAGATAACGCAGCGGCGCTCCGAGCGCGCCACCGACGGCCACCAGCAGCCAGTTCACCGCTCCCGCCCTCCGTCCCCGCCCGCGCGGCGGACGATCTCGCACGCGTCGAGCGTCACCAGCCCGCCGGACACCAGCTCCTCCAGCTCCGGCAGGAAGGCGCGCACCCGCTCCTCCTCGTCGACGACGACCACCGCCACCGGCAGATCCTCGCTCAGCGACAGCAGCCGCTGCGTGTGCACGAGCGAGGACGCACCGAACCCCTCGACGCCGGTGAACACCGAGGCCCCCGCGAGGCCCGCGCGGTGCGCCCGGTGCACGATCTCGGTGTACAGCGGCTTGTGGTGCCAGGTGTCGCTCTCACCGATGTAGACGGTCATCCGCAGTGCCCTGCCGGTCCGTTCACCGGTCCGTTCCGTCATCTCCGCCTCCAGGCCATCACCCGGCGTGTCAGCCATGCCGCGCTCCACGCGGCGGCCAGCGCCGCCGCGAGCGTCACCGTCAGATACACCAGCGCCTCCCTCGTGTGCCCGGCGGCCAGCAGCGTGTCGGTGTCGCCGGCGTAGGTGGAGAACGTGGTGAAGCCGCCCAGTACGCCGGTGCCGAAGAAGGGCCGCAGCAGCGGATGGACGGTCCGCAGCGAGCCGACGACGACCATGAAGACCCCGATCACCGCGCAGCCGACGGCGTTCACCGTGAGCGTCGCCCACGGGATGCCGCCCGCCGCCGTCGGCCACGCCGACTGCACGCCGTAGCGCGCCGTCGCACCCAGTGCCCCGCCGAGCGCGACCACGCCGGCGACGGGCACCTGCGCGCGCCACGGTGCGGGCCGCCGCGGGGGAGGGGAGGCGGGAGCGCCGTCGGAGGGGCGGGGCCGGTGCGCTTCGGGTGCGCCGCGCTCGGGGCCCGGGTCCCGCCCGGCGTCCCCGCCCGGCCCGGCGCCCTGCGGACCCGAACCGGCTTCCTCCGGGCCCGACCCGTCCCGCGCGCTCGGCTGTACCCCAGGGCGCGGCTCGCTCCCCCTCTGCGGCTCGTCCGCCGGAGAGGGAACGCGGGGGCGGGGCTCGGGTCGGGGCTCGGGGTGGGGTCGCATCTGCACGCACGTCTCCTACTCGCAGGGGCGCCCGGCCGTCCGGGCGCGCTCGTCGCAAGCAGGGACCGTTGGCGGCGTCGGCGCCGCGGTTCGGGTACGGCGGGCCCCACCGCCGTGCGACGCCCGGGGCGTCGCGCCGCCCAGGTTACCCGCCCGGCCGCTCGCCGGCTTCCCGGGCCTGCTCGGACCGGTCCCGGGTGGCACACACACGCGCCCGTGCGACGGCCAGGGCGCTGCTGATGTCCCGCGTGGCGGTGGCGACGCACAGGGTGTACGAGACGTCCTCCAGCTCGCGGCGTTCCCCGGTGTCGGGACTCCGGCCGCCGGTCTGCTGCCGGAGCGTCTCGTACCGGTCGACGAGGCGCTTGAGGGTCTCTGGATGGGCGAGCAACGCGGGCCTCCGGTGGTGCGGGTGTGCGAGCGGGCCGTCCGGTGTACCGGCCCGGCCGGCTCGCGGTCCGCCCGCCGGGGTAGCCACCGGCTCCCGGCGACAAACCCGCAGGCACAACCGCCCGGCGTCGTGCGGCGGGTGGCCGGGCCGGGCGGTTGTCGGCGCGGCTGCCTACGCTTGGGGCGTATGAGCGAACACGCCGCGTACACAGACGGAGCCGGAGACCCCTCGGGCGCTGCCGGTGCAGGGGACGCCGGGGGCGGGGGCGACGCCGTGGCCCTGGCCACCAGGCTGGCCGAAGAGGTGCTGTACCCCCGGGCGGGCGAGGTGGACACCGGGCAGCGCCGACTCACCGACAATCTGGACGAGTTGGCCCGGCACGGCCTCTACGGGGGGCTGCTGCCCGCGGAGGCCGGCGGGCTCGGTGTCGATCTGCCCACCGCCGCCCTGCTGGGGGAGATCCTCGCCAGCGGCTGCCTCAGCACCACGCTGACGCTCGGCCAGCACCAGGGGATCACCGCGACGGTGGCCGGTCAGGCGGATCCCGAGCTGCGGGCGCGGTGGCTGCCCGGGCTGGCACGGGGGGAGATCCGCAGCGGCGCCGCCTTCACCGGCGCCATCCCCGGACCGCCCCGGCTGACCGTCCGCCCGGCGCCCGGCGGCTACCGGCTGGACGGCACGGCGCCCTGGGTGAGCGGCTGGGGCATGGTGCAGGTGCTCGGCACGGCGGCCAGGGACGCGGACGACAACATCGCCTGGCTGCTCGTCGACGCGGAGGAGGGGCCGACGCTGCGGACGACCCCGCAGCGGATGCTCGCCGCCAACGCCTCCCGCACCGTCACCGTCGAGTTCACCGGTCACCCGGTGCCCGCCGACCGGCTGGTCACCACGACCACCAGGGCCGAGCACACCGCGGGCGAGCCGGTCACCAAGCGGCTCAACGGCGCCCTCGTCCTCGGAGTGGCCCGGCGGGCCGTCCAGTTGCTCGACGAGGACCACTGGTGGTCCGAACTCGACGCCTGCCGCGCCGAGTTGGACGACCTGTCGGGGATCGACGCGGCCCGTGCGCACGCGGGCGAGTTCGCCGTGCGCGCCGCGACGGCCGCCGTCGTCCAGGGCGCGGGACGGGGCATCCTGGACGACGCCACCCCGCAACGGCTGCTGCGCGAGGCCGGGTTGATGCTGGTGTTCAGCTCCCGCCCGGCGATCCGGGACGGCCTGCTGGAGCGGCTGCGGGGCTGAACCCGCCGCGCGGAGCGGCCGGTTCAGCCGGGGAACGTGCCCGTGGCGCGCAGCCGGCTGCGGCGTTCGGCGTAGGCGAGGTCGTCGCGCCACAGCCGGGCCGCCGTGGCCCGCATGAGCGGGCGCAGCAGGGGCGCGGCGCCGCGTGCCACGGCGAAGCCCGGCCGGTCCGAGGTCGCGACGACGGCCTCGAACACCGCGGTGCGCGGGCGGCCGTCGGCGCCCGCGCCCAGCGGCGTGGCGTGGGTCTCCACCACCGAGCCGCGCCCCTCGCCGTGCGTGACGCGCATGACCACCGTCCGCGGTCCGGGGGCCGTGAACCGGGCACGGACCGGTACCACCAGGCGCTTGCCCGCCCGGAACGAGACGTCCACGACGAAGCAGTCCTCGCCCTCCTCGTCACCGGCCCCCGCCCCGCCTGTGCCGCCGCCTCTGTCGGCGCCCCGGGAGTCTCCGCCGCCGGCCCCCGCGCCGTCGCCCGGCAGGCGCTCCGGGGGTGCCGCCACGACGGTCAGATCGACGAACGAGTACGGGTGGAACCAGGCGCCGTGCCACGGGTCGAGCCGGTTGGCCACCACGTCCTCGGGGTCGCACACCCCCGTGCCGCGGTACACGGCGCACACGGACGCCGACGGGTCGGGGCGCTCCGGCACCACCGGCGCGGCCAGCGGCTCCTCCCCGCCCACGTCGTCCAGCCGCACCCACACCAGGGCGCCGTCGTCGTGCACCGGGAGCGGCTGCCAGCCCGCGAACGCCCGGCCGTCCAGGGCGAGTCCGTGCCACCGGCACACCAGCCGTCCCCGGCACACCGGGCTCTCCGCCAGCGGTGCGCCCAGGTGCGGGCAGACGCCCGGGCCCGCGACGAGCCGGCCGTCCGGGTTCCGCCACACGACGACCTCACGGCCCGCCGGGCGCGCGCCGAGCGGACGGCCGGCGGCCAGCTCGCGGTGGGCGCCGACGACGAACCAGTTGCCCGCCGGCCGGGCACGCGCGCGCCGCAGCGCGGCAGCGATCAGGCCGGGGCGCGCCTCGCGCCAGGTGGGCCGCTGCTGTTCCCAGGCGCGCGCGGGGCGCCACCGCAGCGGAAGACGGCCTCCGAGGCCGAAGTCACGTCGGGTCACCGGGCCTCCTCGGGGCCCGCCGGGCGCCGCGCCGGCGTCGTCCGGGGCGCCGGCCACGCGGGCGTTCCGGGCCGGTACCGGGCCGCCGTGCAGCGCACCAGCCCGTCCAGCGCGACGACGGCGCGCCTGTGCCGGGGCACGGCGCAGCGGCGGTGCAGCACGGGATAGCCGTCGGCCGCGACGGCGTCGAGGATGCCCCGGTACAGCACGAACGCGGCGCGGATGCACGGCCGGGAGACGGGATCGAGCATCGCCAGGCCGGGCGCCGCCTCGCGGTAGACGCCGCGTACGAGGTGCTCGGCGGCGCGCAGCGCCGCGGTGATCCGGGCGTCGGTGCGCCCCGTCGTCCGGCTCCAGCTCAGCAGGGCGCGGTCGACGCCGTGCGCGTGCAGCAGGTCTTGGGGCAGATAGACGCGCCCGCGGTCGAGGTCCTCGCCGACGTCCCGCAGGAAGTTGGTCAGCTGGAAGGCGACACCGAGCGCCGCGGCCGGTGCCTCGGCCTCCTCCCGGGGGACGGTCGTGCCCAGGACCGGCAGCATCTGGAGGCCGATGACGGCCGCCGAGCCGTGCATGTAGCCGAGGAGATCGGCGTAGGTGGCGTAGTCGGTGACGGTCAGATCGCTGCGCATGGAGTCCAGGAAGTCGGTGAAGTGCCGCCGGGGGATGGCGTACCGGGCGGCCGTGTGCGCGACCGCCGTCACCACGGGCTCGGTCGGCGCGGACCCGGCTGCCACCGGCCCGGCCGCCGCCCCGGGCTCCGCTGCCATCGCCGGATCGGCTCCCACCGGATCCGCCGCCTCCACCCGGCCCGTTGCCTCCGGGGCCCGGGACGCCGTCGGCTCCGCTTCCGGCCCGCCGGGCAGCGCCCTGTCGAGCTGGACCGCCAGCCGGGCGAGCGCCGCGCCGCGCGCCCCGTCCGGTGCGCCGTCCCCGAGCGGCGCACCGGGGGCGTTCCCCGCGTGCCCGGCGTGCCCGGCGGATCGGCCGGCCCGGGTGCTCCGGGCGGTGCCGGCGTCTTCGGCGGTGGGGTCCGGGGTGGTCGCGCCGACGGTGCCCAGCGGGGCCACGGTGTCCGAGGGGCCCACGGCGCCGACGCTGTCGACGATGTCGTCGGCGTACCGGGCGAAGCCGTACAGCGCGTGCACGGCGGGCCGGCGGTCCGGCGGGAGCAGCCGGGTGGCGAGGAAGTAGGTGCGCCCGTGCCGGGCGTTGAGGGCGCGGCACCTGCGGTAGGCGTCCCGCAGCGCCGGATCGGTGATGCCGGCGGCGTCCAGCTCCCGGCCGGTCATCGGGCGGCACCCGCCGTGGCGTGCCGCGCCGCGCCGGTGATGTGGCGCGCGGCCGGTGCCGGGCCTCCCGTGACGCGGGCCGCCGCCAGCTTGCCGGACAGCAGCACCGTCGGCACCCCCACGCCGGGCGTGGTGCCGCAGCCCGCCAGGACGGCGTTGTCGACGCCGTCGACCAGGTTGCGGGGCCGGAACGGGCCGGTCTGGGCGAAGCTGTGCGCCACCGAGAACGGCGTGCCCGCCGTGTACCCGTGCGCGGTCCAGTCGGCCGGGGTGACCAGGCACTCCTCCTCGACGGACGAGCCGAGCCCCGCCAGGCCCCGCCGCTCCAGCTCCCGCAGCAGGGCGTCCCGGTAGCGGGGGCCCAGGGAGCGCCAGGCCACCGGGCCCGGGCCGATGTCGGTGTTCGGGCAGGGTGCGAGCACCTGGTGGAGGTGGCGGCCGGGCGGTGCGAGGGCCGGGTCCGTCGCGGTGGGCCGGGTGATCAGCAGGGAGGGGTCGCTCATCAGCCGTCCCGCGCGGGTGAGTTCGTCGAACGTGCGGCCCCAGGCCCGGCCGAAGGAGAGCGTGTGGTGGGCGAGCTGCGGCCAGGTGCGGTCCGTCCCGAGGTGCAGCAGCACGGCGGACGGGGAGTGCCGCAGCCGCAGCAGCCGCACCGGGCGGCGCCCCAACAGACGGTAGGCGGTGGCCAGTTCGCAGGTGAGGACCACCGCGTCGCAGGGGATGCGGCCCTGGTCGGTGACGACAGCGGTGACCCGGCCGCCGTGCCGCTCCAGCCGGGTGACGGTCCGCCCGAGCAGCAGCGCGGCACCGGCGTCGCGTGCCGCGTCGGCCATCGCCCGGGGCAGCGCGTGCACACCGCCGCGCGGGAAGTGGACGCCGTGGACGGTGTCCATGCAGGCGATGACGGCGTAGGCGGCCAGCGCCCGGGACGGCGGCAGCCCCGCGTACAGCGCCTGGAAGGTGAAGACCCGGCGCAGCCGCTCGTCGCGCAGGAAGCGTCCGACGCGGGCGTCCCAGCGGCCGAAGCCGCCCAGTACGGCGAGCCGCGCCAGATCCGGTGTGAGCAGGGAGAGCGGCGAGTCGAAGTCGGCGTCGATGAAGCGCCGCATCTGCACCGTGTACAGCTCCCGCAGCCACGCGCGCAGCCGCCGGTACCCGGCGGCCTCGGCGGGCCCGGCGAAGCGGGCGACCTCGCTCTCCATGGCCGCCGCTTCCGAGTGGACGTCGAGCCGGCTGCCGTCCGCGAACAGCGCGCGGTAGGCGGGGTGGAGCGGAACCAGGGAGACCCGGGCGCGCAGGCTGTCGCCGACGGCGGCGAACGCCTCGTCGGCGAGGTCCGGCATGGTCAGGACGCTCGGCCCGGTGTCGATCCGGTAGCCGCCCCGCTCGTCGACGCCGGCCCGGCCGCCGGGCACCGGGGCCCGCTCGACCAGCGTGACCCGGCGCCCCGCGCCGAGCAGATGCAGGGCGGCGGAGAGCCCGGACAGGCCCGCGCCGACGACCACGACCCGGTCGGTGGGCCCCGGCAGCCGCCGGCTCACCGGGCGCTCCCTTCCCCGCCGTCGGCCGGGAGCCCGGCCGACGACCGCATCAGCGCCCGCAGTTGCCCACCGGCCGCCGGCTCCGCGCGTGCCGCGGCCAGCTGCCGTTCGCCGTCCGCCACCAACTGCTCGATCTTCTGCTCGACCGCGCGGCGCGCGCCGGTCTCGTCGAGGACCGCCCGCAGCCGGGCCACCTCGGCGTCCGGGAAGCCGCCGGGTCCCGGCCGGCGGCGCAGCAGGGCCAGGTCCGCCCGCCGCCCCTGCGCCCGGGCACGGGCGCAGGCGACGGCGAGGAGGTAGGTGGGTTTGCCGTTGCGCAGATCGTCGCCGGCCGGCTTGCCCGACGTGCCCGGGCCGCCGAACGCGTTGCGCAGATCGTCCCGCAGCTGGAAGGCGGTCCCCGCGAGGCGGCCCGCCGCGCACAGGGCTCCCGTGACGACGGGGTCCGCGCCCGCGAGCGCCGCGCCGAGCCCCAGGGGGCGTTCGACCGTGTAGCGGGCGCTCTTGAGGCAGGCGGTGCGCACGGCCTCGTCGGGGGAGCGCCCGGCGGTGGACTGGCCGCGCAGATCCAGATACTGACCGGCGATCATCTCGGTGCGCAGCGCCCGCCACAGGGCGCGCACCGCCTCGTCGGCCGCGGGCGAGGGCCCCGGGCAGGCGGCCAGGTCGTCGGCCCACACGAGGGCCAGATCACCGGCCAGCACCGCGGCGGCCGCACCGAACGCGAGCCCCGCCGGCGGCCGCTCGGGACACCGGGCGGCCAGCTCGGTGTGCAGGGCCGGGCGGCCGCGCCGTACCGGCGACCCGTCCATGACGTCGTCCTGCACGAGCGCGCACACCTGGATCAGCTCCAGCGCCGCCGCCAGGCGCAGGGCCGCCGCCGTCCGGCCGTCGTCCTCCGGGGCGCCGCCGGAGCCGGCGCAGGCCCGCATCCCCCACCACAGGAAGCGTGCGCGCAGGCGTTTGCCGCCGCACAGGGCGAAGCGGGCCAGCCGTTCGGCGACGCCGGACCCGAACACCGGGTCCAGGCGGGTGGCCTGGGCGACCCGGTCGCGCAGGACGGACTCCAGGACGCCGTCGACCGCCGCCGCCACATCGGCGTCCACCAGGGCCGGGGCGGACACCGGCGCCTGCCGGGGCCCCGGGCCGCGCTCGTCCCGCGGGCCAGGCCGGGGCCGGCAGGACACCGGCGCGCCGGGTGCGGCGGGCGGGGGGTGCCCGGGGGAGGAACGGTCCGTCTTCCTGGCGGGGCTCATCCGGCATTCCTCTCGTCGGCGGGGACGGGGAGCCCCCTGTCCCTTCCCTGGCCCGGCCGCCCGGTGGAGCGGGCGCGGGACCGTTCACCCGGTCGCTGCGGCGCGGCGGCCGCATTCCCCGGCGCGGGGAAGTGCGTACTGCGGAACGGCGGGACGGACAGGGGGACGGCGGCGGAACGGGCGCCGGACGGACGCCGGGACGGACGGCGGCGCGGGAGCGACGCCGCGGCGCGGAACACGGCAGGCTGCGCGTCGGAGACGGAAGCCCGCGTACCGGTGGTGCGGTGGGCGAGCGAGCGACGGAGGCGGGATGCACGACGAGGAGACAGGGCACGGGCAGGGACCGGCCGGAGAAGCGGCGGGCGGCCTGGCCTGCCTGGTGACCGGCGCCACCGGCTACATCGGCGGCCGGCTGGTGCCCGAACTGCTCGGCGCCGGCCACCGGGTGCGCTGTCTGGCCCGCACCCCCGAGAAGCTCCGGGACATGCCGTGGGCCGACCGGGTCGACGTGGCCCGCGGCGATGTGACCCGGCCGGAGACGGTGGGCGCCGCCATGCGGGACATCGACGTCGCCTACTACCTGGTGCACGCGCTGAGCAGCGGCCCGGACTTCGAGGAGACCGACCGCCGCGCCGCCCGGATCTTCGGGGAGCGGGCCCGGGCCGCCGGCGTACGGCGGATCGTCTACCTCGGCGGGCTGACCCCGGAGCGGGTGCCCGAGCGGGAGCTGTCACCGCATCTGCGGTCCCGGACCGAGGTGGGGCGGATCCTCCTCGGATCGGGCGTGCCCACGACGGTGCTGCGGGCCGCCGTCATCATCGGCTCGGGCTCGGCCTCGTTCGAGATGCTGCGCTATCTGACCGAGCGGCTGCCGGCGATGATCACGCCGAAGTGGGTGCACACCCGCATCCAGCCGGTGGCCGTCCGCGACGTCCTGCGGGCCCTGGTGGGCAGCGCCCGGATGCCCGCCGAGGTGAACCGGACCTTCGACCTCGGCGGCCCGGACGTGCTGACCTACCGCCAGATGATGCGCCGGTACGCGGCCGTGGCCGGGCTGCCCCGGCGGGTGATCGTGCCGGTGCCGGTGCTCACCCCGCGCCTGTCGAGCTACTGGGTGGGCCTGGTGACGCCCGTCCCGCAGCAGATCGCCCAGCCGCTGACCGAGTCGCTGCGGCACGAGGTCGTCCGCCGCGAGCAGGACATCGAGCGCCATGTGCCGAGCCCGCCCGGATACCCGCTGACGTTCGAGGAGTCCGTCTCCCTCGCCCTCGAACGCATCCGGGAGGCCCGGGTCTCCACCCGCTGGTCCTCGGCCTCGGTGCCCGGCGCCCCCAGCGATCCGCTGCCCACCGACCCGGACTGGGCCGGCGGCAGCCTGTACACCGACCGGCGGGAGCTGACCGTGGACGCGCCGGCGGACGCGCTGTGGCGGGTGATCGAGGGCATCGGCGGCGAGAACGGCTGGTACTCCTTCCCGCTCGCCTGGGCCGTACGCGGCCGGCTGGACCGGCTCGTGGGCGGCGTCGGGCTGCGCCGCGGACGCCGGGACGCCACCCGGCTGCGGGCCGGCGACTCGCTCGACTTCTGGCGCGTCGAGGAGATCGAGCGCGGACGGCTGCTGCGGCTCCGGGCCGAGATGCGGCTGCCCGGCCTGGCATGGCTGGAGATGTACTGCCGGGCCGAACCGGACGGCCGGGCCCGGTACAGCCAGCGCGCGCTCTTCCATCCGCACGGGCTGCTGGGCCACGCCTACTGGTGGAGCGTCTCCCCGTTCCACGCCGTCGTGTTCGGCGGCATGGCTCGCAACATCGCGCGCACCGCCGAGCGGACCGCGCCCCGGCACACCCGCGACCGGCAGCCCGCCTCCGACGACGGGCACCCCTGACCCCGCGCCCGTCCACCGTCCCGCCAGCCCCCTTCCCCCGAGGAGCCGCCGTGCAGACAGCCGTCGTCCTGTTCACCTCCGATCTGCGTCTGCACGACCATCCGCCGCTGTGCGCCGCGCTCGCCGCCGCGGACCGCGTCGTACCGCTCTTCGTCCGGGACGAGGCCATCGCCGCCACCGGGTTCCCCGCGCCCAACCGGCAGGCGTTCCTCGCCGACTGCCTCGCCGCGCTGGACGCCGGGCTGCGCGAGCGGGGCGGCCGGCTGGTCGTGCGCTCCGGCGACGTCGTCGAGCAGGTGTGCCGCGTGGCCACGGAGACCGGAGCCACCGAGGTGCACATGGCGGGAGACGTCAGCGGATACGCACAGCGGCGCGAGGAGCGGCTGGAGCGCGCGCTCGCGGCGGACGGCCGCGCACTGCGCGTCCACGACGGGGTGGTCACCGCGCTCGCACCCGGCGAGGTGACGCCCGCCTCCCGGGACCACTTCGCCGTGTTCACCCCGTACTTCCGCAAGTGGCGGGCGCAGCACGGCCGCGGCGTGCGGTCCGCGCCCCGCCGCGTCCCCGTCCCCGAGGACGTCCGCTCCGAACGGCTGCCCGCACGCCGCCGCCTCTCCGGTGTCTCCCCGGGCCTGGCGCCGGGCGGCGAACAGGAGGGGCGCCGGCGGCTGGCCGCCTGGCTGCGCGACGGCCTGGCCTCCTACGCCGGACGCCAGGACGACCTCGGCGACGACGCCACCTCGCGCCTCTCGCCGCACCTGCACTTCGGGACGCTCTCCCCGGTGGAGGTGGTGCAGCGGGCCGGCCGCGGCGGCGGCCCGGGCGCCGAGGCGTTCGTCCGCCAGCTCGCCTGGCGGGACTTCCACCACCAGGTCCTCGCGGCCCGCCCCGCCGCCTCCCGCGAGGACTACCGCACCCACCACGACAGATGGCGGCACGGCCGCGCCGCCGAGGAGGAGACCGCCGCCTGGCGGGAGGGCCGCACCGGCTACCCCGTCGTCGACGCCGCGCTGCGCCAGCTGCGGCACGAGGGCTGGATGCACAACCGCGGCCGGCTGCTCACCGCGAGCTTCCTCACCAAAACCCTCTATGTGGACTGGCGCGTCGGAGCCCGGCACTTCCTCGAACTGCTCGTCGACGGGGACATCGCCAACAATCAGCTCAACTGGCAGTGGGCGGCCGGCACGGGCACCGACACCCGGCCGAACCGCGTCCTCAACCCCCTCGCGCAGGCGGCCCGGTACGACCCGCAGGGCACCTATGTGCGGCGCTGGATCCCCGAACTGGCCGGGCTGGAGGGCCGCACGGTGCACGAACCGTGGCGGCTCGCCGCGGACGAACGCGCCGCCCGCGGTTACCCCGGGCCGATCGTCGACCTCGCCGACGCCAGGACCCGCTTCGAGCACGCCCGCGGCACCGGCCGGGGACGGCAGCCGTGAGCACCCCGCACCGGCACTTCGGCGACCAGCTCGGGCCGCACTTCACCACTCCCCGGGACGGGGCGCCCGGCCGCGCCGTCACCGCGTGGTTCCGCCGCAACTTCGTCGACGGCTGCGACCGGGTGATGCCGCCCGACGTCCTCGGCATGTCCCGGTACGCGGACGGCGGGCGCATGACGACGACGTCGTACACCACGGGCGGCGCCCACATCGACCGGACGAGCGATCTGCGCGGCCCCTGCGCGTACCGGCCGACGGAGCGCACGGCACCGCGCGCGTGCCCCTGCACCAGCGGGTACTGGGCCTGCCCGCACCGCCACCGCGAACGCTTCGCCCACCACCCGAGGACGGCGCGGGCGGTGCACAACCTCGACCGGCTCTCCGGCCCGGACGAGGCACCGCGGCACGAGCGTTCCCGCGGCGACGCCCCGCCGTGATCCACCGGACCCGCCCGGCCGGGGAACCGCTCCGGCCCCTGCGCTTCCGGTCCGTGCCCCGCCGTGGCGACCGCGCGGCGGGGGAGCGTGCTCCGGCCCGCGGCCTCTCGGGCGGGTCGCCGTCCCCGGCCGTGCGGGCGTGTGTTCCGGCCCGGTCCCGGCGCGCGGCGAACCTACGATGCGGAAACCTGCGCCCGGCCGGACGGAGAACCCGCCGGTGGCCCCGGGCGGAGGCGTCGGCGGAAGGAGCCGTGGCATGAGCGTGCAGCACCCCGCCGGGCGCGGACCGCTGGCCGGCCGGCCCGCCCGCGGCCCGCGCGGCAGCGCCGCCGAGGCGCCCGACTCCCCGGCCGGGGGCGGCGATCCGGTGGGGGTGCGGCACCCGCGGCCCGCCCGCACCGGCCCCCGCCCGGCGGCGACCGGGATCGCCGTCATCGGTGCCGGAGCGGCCGGCCTCACGCTCGTCGACGCGCTCACCGCGCCCGGCCGCCTCCCGGCGCCACCGGTGGTCCTGATCGAGGCGACGCCCGGGCCGCTGCGTCCGCCGCCGCGCACCTGGTGCTTCTGGCAGGAGGGCGCGGGCCGGTACGACGCCGCTGTCGGTGCCGCGTGGCAGCGGCTGCGGCTGCACGACACCGCCGGCCGCGCCGTGGAGCGCGACATCGCGCCGCTGCGCTACAAGATGGTCCGCTCCGACGACTTCGAGGCGCTGGTCTCCCGCCGGCTCGCCGCCCGGCCCGGGGTGCGCCGGCTGGCGGCCGACGTCGACGCCGCGGCCGGACTCCCGGGCGGCGGCGCCGAGGTGCGGGCCACGGCGGCCGACGGCTCACCCGTCACGGTGCGCGCCCGCTGGGTGTACGACTCCCGCCCGCCCGACCCCCTGCCGGCCGGCCGGACGGGGCTCCTCCAGCACTTCCGGGGCTGGTTCGTACGCACCGACCGCCCCCGCTTCGAGACCGGGACCGTGGAGCTGATGGACTTCCGCACCCGCCGGCCCGCACACGGCCTGTCCTTCGGCTACGTCCTGCCGACCGGGCCGTGCACCGCGCTGGTCGAGTACACCGAGTTCTCCCGCCGGTTGCTGGACGACGCCGCGTACGAGGAGGCCCTCGGGCACTACTGCCGCGAGGTCCTGCGGCTCGGCGGGTTCACCGTTCGGGCGCGCGAGACGGGCGTCATCCCCATGACGGACGCGCCCTTCGTCCGCCGCGCCGGGCCCGCCGTCTTCCGTATCGGCACGGCCGGCGGCGCCACCCGTCCCTCCACCGGCTACACCTTCGCCACGATCCAGCGGCAGTCCCTCGCGCTCGCGCGGGCCGTGCGCGCCGGCCGGTCGCCCGTGCCGCCGCGCCCGCACCCGGCCCGCGCCCGCGCGATGGACGCGGTGCTGCTGCGTGCGCTGGACTCCGGCCGGATCGACGGGCCGGAGTTCTTCGTCCGGCTCTTCCGGCGGGTGCCGCCCGGCCGGCTGCTGCGGTTCCTGGACGGCCGCAGCACGCTGGCCGAGGAACTGGCCATCGGCGCCCGGGTGCCGGTGCTGCCGATGCTGCACTGCGCCGCGGAGCTTCCCCTCCTGCCCCGCCGGACCCCGCCCGGCCCCCGCATCCCGACGAGGCCACGGCACGGGATCCCCGAAGGCCCGGAAGGCCCCGAAGGCTCTGGAGTCCCCGCAGGCCCCACAGGCCCCGAAGGCCCTGAAGATTGTCAAACCCCGGAAGTACCCGCCCCGCAGGAGGAGTTGTGAGGGTTCCGCCGTACGGCAGCCGGCGCGTTCCGGTGGGCCCCCGGGACCGCCGGGCCCGTTTCCTGCCGCCCCCGCCGGGGCGTGCCCGGCTCACGGACGATCCGCCGGCGGTGGCCGTGGCGGGCGGCGGCATCGCCGGGTTCGCGGCGGCGACCGTGCTGGCCGAACGCGGTGCCCGGGTGACGCTGTTGGAGCGCGAGACGTCGCTCGGCGGGCGGCTCGCGGGCCGGCCCGTGCGGCTGGCGGACGGCAGCCGGGCGACGATGAGCCGCGGTTTCCACGCCTTCTTCCGGCAGTACTACAACCTGCGCGCACTGCTCCGCCGCGTCGACCCCGGACTCGGCATGCTCCGGCCGCTCCCGGACTACCCGCTGCGGCACAGCAGCGGGCTGTGCGACAGCTTCCGCCGGGTGCCGCGCACCCCGCCGTGGAGCGCCGCCGGGTTCGTCGCGCTCAGCCCCAGCTTCGGCGCCCGCGACCTGCTGCGGATGGACCCCGTGGCCGCGCTTCCGCTGCTCGACGTCAGCGCCGCCCACATCCATCGGGCGCTCGACGACACGAGCGCGCACGACTTCCTCGGCTCCATCCGGTTCCCCCGGGCGGCCCGGCATCTCGCGTTCGAGGTCTTCTCCCGCAGCTTCTTCGCCGACCCGCGCGAACTGTCGGCCGCCGAGATGGTGTTGATGTTCCACATCTACTTCCTCGGCTCGTCCGAGGGGCTGCTGTTCGACGTGCCGGACGAGCCCTTCCCCGCCGCCCTGTGGGATCCGCTCGCCGGTCGTCTGGAGGCCCTGGGGGCGCGGGTGGAGACGGGCACGCCCGCCGAGCGGGTCGAGCCGCTGCCGGACGGGGGGTTCGGCGTCGTGGCGGGCGGTGCCGACCGGCGCTTCGACGCCGTGGTGCTGGCCCTCGACACCGACGGGCTGCGCGGCCTCGTCGCCCGCTCACCGCGGCTGGGGGATACGGCCTGGCGCGAGCGGGTGGGACGGCTGCGCACGGCGCCTCCGTTCTTGGTGTCCCGGCTGTGGCTGGACCGGCCGGTGCGGCCGGAGCGCCCCGGCTTCCTCGGCACGAGCGGGTACGGCTCCCTCGACAACGTGAGCGTTCTGGACCGCTGGGAGGGCGAGGCGGCCCGCTGGGCGGCCCGCAGCGGCGGCAGCGTCGTCGAGCTGCACGCCTACGCGCTGCCGGAGGACACCGAGCCGTCGGCCGAACAGGAGCTGCTGCTGGGCCAGTTGCACCGGGTGTATCCGGAGACCCGCGCCGCACGGGTGCTGGACGCCCGGCACGAGTGGCGGGCCGACTGCCCGGCGTTCCCGGTGGGCGGCCACCCGGACCGGCCGACGGTGCGCACCGGCGTCCCCGGCCTGGTCGTCGCCGGGGACCTGGTGGCGACGGGCCTGCCGGTGGCCCTCATGGAGCGGGCCGCGACCTCGGGCTTCGCCGCGGCGAACGTCCTGCTGCACCGGTGGGGCGTGCGCGGGGAGCCGCTGTTCACGGTGCCCGACGGCGGCCGGAGCCGGGCCCTGCGGGCGCTGGCCCGCTGGGGCCGCGGCCGCACGGGCAAGGAGAGCACCACCGCCCCGGCACGCATCTGACCGCCCCTCCGCGCCCGGTCGGCCGCCCTGCCTGCGCCGGGTCGGCGCCGCACGCCCGCGCCGGGGCGGACCCGTACGCCCGCCCGGGCGCAGGCGGGCACGTCCCGGGCACGCACCCGCGCGCGTCCGTCGGCACCCGGGCACACGAGGCGTCCGCACACCGACGGTCCGTACGACGCGCCGGCGACGGGCCGCACACTGCTCAGACGACGAGCGGGGTCGCCCCGGCGGCGAGCCTCACGCCGTCTCGGCGACGAGTTCGTCCACGCGGTCGAGCACCTTGTCGAGGACGGCCAGCCCCTCCCGCGCCTCGGCCTCGCTGACCGTGCACGGCGGAACGACGTGGATGCGGTTGGAGTTGGTGAACGGCAGCAGGCCCAGTGCCTTGGCCTGCTGCACGGCGCCCGCCATGACGGAGCTGCTGCCGCCGGTCGGCGCCACCGGGGTGCGCGAGCCCTTGTCCGTCACCAGCTCGACGGCCCAGAACACCCCGCGCCCGCGCACCTCGCCGACGGTGGGGTGCCGCTCGGCCAGCGCGCGCAGCTCCGGGCCGATGACCTGCTCGCCCAGGCGGCGCGCGTGGCCGTTCACGTCGTCGCGTTCCATGACCTCCAGGGTGGCGACGGCCGCGGCGCAGGCGAGCGGATGCCCGGAGTAGGTGAGCCCGCCGGGGTAGGGGCGGTGGGCGAAGTGCTCGTCGACGCGGGGGCCGACGGCCACCCCGCCCAGTGGGACGTAGCCGGAGTTGACGCCCTTGGCGAAGGTCAGCAGATCGGGTACGACGCCCTCGTCGGCGGAGACGAACCAGGCGCCGGTGCGGCCGAAGCCGGTCATGACCTCGTCGACGACGAGCAGGATGCCGTAGCGGTCGCACAGCTCCCGCACCCCGGCCAGATAGCCGGGCGGCGGCACCATGATCCCCGCGGTGCCGGGGATGGCCTCCAGCAGGACGGCGGCGATCGTCTGCGGGCCCTCCAACTGGACGACCTGCTCCAGGTGTTCGAGCGCCCGCTCGCACTCCTCCGCCTCGGTCGTGGCGTGGAAGCGGCTGCGGTAGAGGTACGGGCCGAAGAAGTGGACGACGCCGGCCGCGGCTCCGTCGTTGGCCCAACGGCGCGGATCCCCCGTGAGGTTGATCGCGGTGTCGGTGCCGCCGTGGTACGAGCGGTAGCGGGTGAGGACCTTGGGCCGGCCGGTGGTGAGCCGGGCCATGCGCACGGCGTGCTCGTTGGCGTCGGCCCCGCCGTTGGTGAAGAAGATCCGGTCCAGTGCGCCCGGGGTGCGTTCGGCGATCAGCCGCGCGGCCTCGGAGCGCTGGTCGTTGGCGTACTGCGGGGCGATGGTGGCCAGCCGGTGCGCCTGGTCGGCGATGGCTGCGACGACGTCCGGGTGCTGGTGGCCGATGTTGGTGTTGACCAGCTGGGAGGAGAAGTCCAGCAGCCGGTTGCCCTCGCCGTCGACGACGTGGGAGCCCTCGGCCGCCGTGACGACCATGGGGCTGATCTCGGCCTGGGCCGACCAGGAGTGGAAGACGTGCGCGCGGTCCAGCGCGTAGGTGCGGGCGGCGGAGCCCCGGGCGGCGTCCGGGCCCGCGGCGGACGCGGCGGAGACGGGAGACGGCGCGGCGGAGGGGGCGGCAGGGGCGGAAGGGGTGGACGGGGCGGACATGGTGGCTGCTCCTTTGTCCCGGCGGGTGGCCGGATGTGCCGGGGCCGGGTGCGCCGGGGCCGGACCGCCCGGGGGAGTCCGGGCGTCCGGCGCCCCGGCGTACGGCCGGGTCAGGCGTTCTGCGGGAATCCGAGGTTGAGGCCGCCGTGACTGGGGTCGAGCCAGCGGGTGGTGACGACCTTGGCCCGGGTGAAGAAGTGCACGCCCTCGGTGCCGTGCGCGTGGGTGTCCCCGAACAGGGAGCTCTTCCAGCCGCCGAAGCTGTAGTACGCCATCGGCACCGGGATGGGCACGTTGATGCCGACCATGCCCACCTCCACCTCGTTGCGGAACCGGCGGGCCGCGCCGCCGTCGTTGGTGAACACGGCGGTGCCGTTGCCGTACGGGTTGTCGTTGACGAGCTGGAGCGCCTCCTCGTAGGTGTCGACGCGCAGCACGGACAGCACGGGGCCGAAGATTTCGTCCTGATAGCAGCTCATGTCCGTGCGGACGCCGTCGAGCAGGGTCGGGCCGAGCCAGAAGCCGTCGGCGGCGCCGTCGGCCCGCACCGTCCGGCCGTCCACGACGAGCTTCGCGCCGTCCCGTTCGGCCGCGTCCACGTAGGAGGCGACCTTGTCCCGGTGGGCGGCGGTGACCAGCGGGCCCATGTCGCTGCCGCGGGTGCCGTCGCCGGTGACCAGCGAGCGTGCCCGCTCGGCGATCTTCGCCACCAGCTCGTCGCCGACGCCGCCCACGGCGACGACGGCGGAGACGGCCATGCAGCGCTCACCGGCCGAACCGAAACCGGCGTTGACCATGGCGTCGGCGGCCAGATCGAGGTCGGCGTCCGGCAGCACCACCGCGTGGTTCTTGGCGCCGCCGAGCGCCTGCACCCGCTTGCCGTGCGCGGTGCCCTGCGCGTACACGTACCGGGCGATCGGGGTGGAGCCGACGAAGCTGATCGCCTTGACGTCCCGGTGCTCCAGCAGCGCGTCGACGGCGGTCTTGTCGCCCTGGAGGACGTTGAACACCCCGTCGGGCAGCCCCGCCTCGGCCCACAGCCGGGCCAGCCAGAGCGCGGAGGACGGCGCCTTCTCGCTGGGCTTGAGCACGACGGTGTTGCCCGCCGCGATGGCCAGCGGGAAGAACCACATCGGCACCATCGCCGGGAAGTTGAACGGCGAGATGACGCCGACCACGCCGAGCGGCTGGCGTACGGAGTTGACATCGACGCCCGTCGAGGCGTTCTCGGTGAACCCGCCCTTGAGCAGGTGCGGCATCCCGCAGGCGAACTCCACGACCTCCTGGCCGCGGGTGACCTCGCCGAGGGCGTCCGAGAGGACCTTGCCGTGCTCGCTGGTGATGATCTCGGCCAGCTCCTGACGGCGCTCGTTGAGCAGTTCACGGAAGCGGAAGAGGACCGAGACGCGCTTGGTGAGCGAGGTGTCGCGCCAGGCGGGGAAGGCCGCCTTGGCCGCGGCGATCACGGCCCGGGCGTCCTCGGCGCCGGCCAGCGCCACCCGGCCGGTCACCTCGCCGGTGGCCGGATTGGTGACGGGCGCGGTGTTCCGGCTCGTGCCCGCCAGGACTGCGTTGTCCGCCCAGTGCCCGATCTGCGGCTGCCCGGTGTTCGCCACGGCGACTCCTCACGCTCTGTGCTCGCTGGCCGGCAGCCCGGCGCGGCCCGGCTGCCCTGTGTGCCCAGCCTGACAGCTGCCCGGCCGACGATCTGTACGACTATTCGAGGAGTTCTTTACACTGCGTCGGTGGTTCCGACAGTCCGCGAAGTGCTCGCCCTGCCCGTGCTGGCGGCCGGCCGCCCCCGGGTGGTGGGCGCCGCCGCCCATCTCGACCGGCCCGTGCGCTGGGTGCACATCAGCGAGGCGGCCGACCTCACGGACCTGCTGGAGGGCGGTGAACTCGTGCTGTCCACGGGCCTGCCGCTGACCGGCGACGAGGCGGGGACGGCGGCCTATCTGCGGATGCTGGGCGAGCAGCGGGTGGCCGGGCTCGTCGTGGAGCTGGGCACCCATCTGGTGCGGCTGCCGCGGCGGCTGGGGACGCTCGCCGACGAGGCCGGGGTGCCGGTCGTCGCGCTGAGCGAGGAGATCCGGTTCGTCGAGGTGACCCAGCAGGTGCACCAGCTGATCGTCGCCGACCGGTACGCCGAGGTGGAGTTCGCACGGACCACGCACGAGGTGTTCACCTCCCTCAACATCGCCCGCGCCTCCACCACCGACATCGTCACCCGCGCCTCCGAGATCCTCGGCGCCCCGCTCGTCCTGGAGGACCTCACCCGGCACGTGCTCGCCTTCTGCACGGCGGGCACCCCGGCTGCCCGGCTGCTCGACCACTGGGCCGAACGCTCCCGGCTGCACGGCACGGACGTGCGGGGGGACACCGGGGAGACCGGGCACGGCGGCGCCGCCGGTACCGGGGACGAGCGGGCCCGGGGAGCCTGGTCGGCCGTTCCCGTGGGGGTCGGCAGCGAGCGCTGGGGCCGGCTGGTGCTGCCCGCCGCCACGGCGGAGCCGTCCCGGGCGCGCATGGTCCTCGAACGCGCCGCCCAGTCCCTCCAGTTGCACCGTATGCTCCAGCAGGAGCGGGACGCGCTCCTGGTGCAGGCGCTCGGCGGGCTGCTGGACGATCTGCTCAGCGGCCGGGTGACCGACGAGGCGGAGGCGCTGGCCCGGGCCGGCGCGCTCGGCCTGGTACGCAGCGCCGCCTATGTCCCGCTGGTGGTGCGGGCCGTGCGGAGACCCGAGGCGGACGCCCTCACCCAGGGCGAGCGGGACCGCCAACTCCTCACCGCCGTACGGCAGTCGGTGGCCGCCGCCGGGCAGACCGCGATCGTCTCCATCCGCCGCGAGGGCACCGTCGCCGTCGTTCTGACCTGCGCGGGGCCCTACGGCGAGCAGCGCACCGAGGCGGTGCTGGGCGCGGTGTGCGAGGGGCTGCGCGGCCGGGCCCCCGGCTGGGTGGCCGGCACGGCTCCGGCCTCGACGGGGCTGGTCACCGCGGCGCGTGGTCTGGCCGAGGCGGAACACGTCGCCGACGTCGGCGTCACCATGCCGGGCACGGACCGGCTCTACCGGTCAACGGACGTGCGGCTGCGCGGGCTGGTGGCGCTGCTGCGCGACGACCACCGTGTGCAGGGCTTCGCCGAGACGGAGCTGGGGCGGCTGCTGGAGCACGACGCGCGTACCGGCGAGGGGCTGCTGGAGCTGCTGCGCGCCCATCTGGAGGCGGGCGGCGCCAAGACGGAGACGGCCCGCCGCACCGGGCTGAGCCGGCCGACCCTCTACAGCCGGCTGCGCGCGCTGGAGCGGGTGCTCGGCGTCTCCCTGGAGACGGCCGAGTCCCGCACCTCGCTGCACACGGCCCTGATGGTCCTCGACGCCCGTGCCGCCGGGCCCTACCTCGGGTCGCGGTCGAACAGGGACCTGGACCACAGATAGCCGAGCACTGTCAGCCCCAGGCACCAGCCCACGGCCGCCCAGCCGTCGGAGCCGATCCCGGTGCCGAGGAGCAGGCCGCGCAGGGTCTCGATGGCCGGGGTGAACGGCTGGTGTTCGGCGATCGGCCGGAACCAGCCGGGCATGGCGTCGACCGGCACGAAGGCGCTGGACAGCAGCGGCAGGATCATCAGCGGCAGCGCGTTGTTGCTGGCCGCCTCCGCGTTCGGACTGGCCAGCCCCATGCCGACGGCGATCCAGGTGAGCGCCAGGGAGACGAGCGTCAGCAGTCCGAGCGCCAGGAGCCATTCGACGGCGGTGGCGTCCGTGGCGCGGAACCCGATCGCCACGGCGACGGCCCCGACGAGCGCGACGCTCGCCACACATTGCAGGACGCTGCCGACGACGTGCCCGACGAGTATGGAGCCGCGGTGGATCGCCATCGTCCGGAAGCGGGCGATGATGCCCTCGGTCATGTCGGAGGCGACGGACACGGCGCTGCCGATCGTGGTGCCGCCGACGGTCAGCAGCAGAATGCCCGGCACGAGATAGGCGAGGTACTCCGACCGGTCGGCCCGGCCGCCGCCGATGCCGGCGCTCATCACGTCGCCGAAGACGTAGACGAAGAGCAACAGCAGCATGACCGGCGTGAGCAGCAGATTGAGGGTGAGGGACGGATAGCGCCGCGCGTGCAGGAGGTTGCGGCGCAGCATCGTGGACGAGTCGCGTGCGGCGAGGGACAGAGAACTCATCGGGCCGTCTCCTGGGACCGGGAAGGGGAGTCGGGCTGGGGCCGGAAGGGGGACCGGGAACCGGGCGGGGGCCCGGCGGACCGGTCGGCGGGACCGGCCGGGGCGGGATCGTCCGAGCCGGTCAGGGCGAAGAACACGTCGTCGAGGTCGGGGGTGTGCACGGTCAGCTCGTCCGCCTCGATGCCGGCGGCGTCCAGCCAGTCCAGGAGGGAGCGCAGTTCGCGCTGGCTGCCGTCGCTGGGGATCCGGAGCGCCGGCGCCTCGTCCCCGGACGCGCCGCCCTGCGCTCCGGTGAGCCCGGGAAGACCGGCCTCGCGCAGGGCGTCGGCCGCCGCCCGGTACGCCTCCGGGTCGGTGAACCGGAGCCGGACGTGGCCGCCGGGGACGATCCGCTTCAGCTCGTCGGCTGTCCCCTCGGCGGCGATCCTGCCGTCGTTCAACACCGCGATGCGGTCGGCGAGTTCGTCGGCCTCGTCCAGGTACTGGGTGGTGAGGAAGACGGTGACGCCGTCGGTGACCAGCTCGCGGATGATCTGCCACATGGCATGGCGGCTGCGCGGGTCGAGTCCCGTGGTCGGCTCGTCGAGGAAGATGATCCGCGGGCTGCCCACCAGCGTCATGGCGATGTCCAGGCGCCGCCTCATCCCGCCGGAGTAGCTCTGGGCGGGCTTCCGGGCGGCGTCGACGAGGTCGAACCGCTCCAGCAGCTCCGCGGTGACGCGCCGCCCGGTCCGCCGGGGCAGATGGTGCAGATCCGCCATGAGCAGCATGTTCTCCTCGCCGGTGATCAGTCCGTCGACGGCGGAGAACTGCCCGGTGACGCCGATCGCGGCCCGTACGAGGCCGGGTGAGCCGGCGAGGTCGTGCCCGGCGACCCGGGCCTGTCCGCCGTCGGCACGTATGAGCGTCGAGAGGATCTTCACGGCGGTGGTCTTGCCGGCGCCGTTCGGCCCGAGCAGCGCGAACACGGAACCGGCGGGGATGCGCAGATCGATGCCGTCCAGGACGGTCTTGTCGCCGTACGACTTGCGCAGTCCGACGGCGCAGACGGCGTCCGGTGGCGGATCACCGCGCCTCTTGTCGAGCATGGGCATGACAGATTCGGGCATGAGGTTCTCCGTCTCGAAGGTGTGCGAAGGCTGAAGCAGTCGGTGCGGCACGGGCCCGGTCGAACGAAGGGCGGGGCCCGGCAGAGCACCGGGAGAGGGGGAGAAGGGGAAGGGGAGGCGAGGGCGCTCAGGCCCGGGCCCGGCGGATGTCGATGTTGCCGTACCGGGTGCGGGCGCGGACCTGGACGGTGTCCTCGCTCTCCGCCGGCGACTCGGACGCCGCGAGCGTGTTGCGCACCTGCCCGGAGCGTGAGCTGACGTCGAGCCAGGCGGCGGTGCCCTCGCGGACGCCGATCTCGATGGCGCCGAACGCGGTCTCCAACTGGACGGAGCCACGGGCCACTTCGCCCACCCGCAGCGCACCGTGCGCGGTGATGGCGGTGACCGGGCCCTCGGCGCGCCGGATCTCGATGTCGCCGTTGGCGCCGCGCACCCGCAGCTCGCCCGTCGCGGCGTCCACGGTCGTGGTGCCGTGCGAGTTCTTCAGCACGGCCGGACCGTCGAGCAGGCCCGCGCGCATGCTGCCGGAGCTGGTGGTGATCTCGGCCTCGCCCTCGACCCGGTCCACGCTGATCGAGCCGTGCGACGCCTTCAGCTGGAGCGGGCCGGTCGTGCCCAGGCGGACATCGCCCGTCGCGGTCTTCACCCGGGTCCGGCCGAGGCGTCCCTCGCCGAACACCTGGACCCAGGCGCCGGTCATGTCGATCCGTGAACCGGTGGGCAGTTCGACCGTCACATCGACGGTGCCGGTCCGGCCGAGGCCGAACAGCTGGGCCTTGGGCGTGCGAATGGTCAACTCGCCGCCCGTGCAGGTGACTTCGGTCTGCTCGGCCGCCCGGACGTCCGGGTCACGCTGCGGGTCGCGGGGGCGCACCTCGACGACCGTGTCGAGCCGGTCGCTCGCGGTGAACTCGATGGACCCGGCGTCCACATGGGCCGTGGCCGAGATGGGTCGGGGAGTGTCGAAAAGAGGCATGGCTGTCCCGTCCTCAGAGGTCTTCGGGACGTCCCCGCTGGTGGGACGTTGAGTGGATGGAGTGGGCCGGTGGGCGCGGTCAGCGCACCCAGCCGGTGAAGCTCTGCCCGACGGTCCGGGTCCGTTCCGCCGGGTGCGCCCGTGCACCGCCGTCGACCGCCGCCGAGACGGCGCGTACCAGCCAGGCGTTGACCGACAGGCCCTCGCGGGCGGCGGCCTCCTCCGCGCGGGACTTGAGGCGGGCCGGCAGCCGCAGGTTCACCCGGGCGGTGCCGCCCTCGTCGCCGTCGGCCGGTGCCGGGAACTGCTCGGTGGGTGCGGCCGGTTCGGCGGTGCCGCCCTCGTCGCCGGACGGTGGTGTCACCACGAAGTCGGGGTCGAGCCCGCGCAGCCGTACGTCGACCGAGCCGGGGGCGAGTTCACGGGTGATCTCGTCCATCGCGGCGGAGAGCACGTTGAGCATGGTCAGCCTGCTCGCCGACTCCAGGGGAGCGGTGAGCCGCTCGGCCAGCTCGCGGGCTTCCTGGCCGCCGGCTTCGGCGGCCACCGCGAGTTCGCGGCGGAGGTGGTCGACATACGGGGTGAGGTCCATAGAGCCATCATGGCGCCAATATGGCACCAAGCGCAACCCCGTATGGCGCCGTCCCGTGCCGGAATCTGAGGGCACGCCTCCCACCTGCGGAAATGCGACGGGGGGTGGGTGCGATGGTGCCGCTTCCGCCTGCGATGTGGCCCTGTCGTGTGCCAGTTGTGCATTGAGTTGGCACCACGCGGTGCCAGTTGGTGTCCGCTGGTGCCGCCGCGGTGGCGCCGCGTGATCACAACCCTCGTCGCGATGGCCGATAGCTTGAGTTATAGTCTCTAACGAACGCGATGAAAGTTAGCAGGAGGGTGTCATGGCAGAGACGAATCCCACGGCGGACGGCGGCGACGGACTCCACGTCGTCCTCGGAGCCGGCCCGGCGGGCACCACGCTCGCCGAGGAACTGGCCCGCCGCGGGCACCCGGTCCGGCTCGTGAACCGCACGGGCGAGGGGGGGCCCGTCGCGGGTGTCGAGCGGCGCAAGGGGGACGTCGGCAGCCCGGAGGGCGCGCTGGCGGCCGTCGAGGGGGCGTCCGTCGTCCACCACTGTGTGAACGTCGCCTACCAGCACCAGGTCGAGGTGCTGCCCGGCGTCCAGGAGGCCGTGCTGGAGGCCGCCGCACGGGTCGGTGCGCGCCTGGTGGTGCTCGACACGCTGTACCCGTACGGCGAGACGGGCGGCGAGGTCATGACCGAGGAGACGCCCTGGCGGGCCACCTCGGCGAAGGGCCGGATGCGGGCCGAGCTGGACAGGCGGTATCTGGAGGCGCACCGCAGCGGCCGGGTCCCGGTGACCCTCGGCCGCGCGGCCGACTTCACCGGCCCCCGCGTCCTCAACTCCACACTGGGCGCGGCCGTCTTCCCCGGGGCGCTCACCGGCGGTGAGGTGCTGGCGTTCGGCGACATCGATCTGCCGCACAGCTACTCCGACATCCGCGACGTGGCGGCCGGGCTCGCCGTCCTGGCGGAACGGCCGGAGAGCGACGGGCGGGTCTGGCACCTTCCGGTGGCGCCCGCGCGGACCACGCGGGAGATCCACCGGCTGATCGAGGAGCAGGCCGGCCGGCCGCTGAACGTGACCGTCCTGGACGAGACGCGCCCCTTCGGGCCCTTCGACCGGACGTTCATGGACTCCTACGCCGAGATGTTCTACCAGCACACCGAGCCCCAGATCATGGACTCCACCGCCTTCGAGGAAGCCTTCGCCGTCCGGCCGCACACGCTGGAGGACACCGTGCGCGCGACCCTCGACTGGTACCGGAACCTTCCGCCGAACGGCTCCTGACCGGCGGGCGGTTCGCCGGATGTGCCCCGTGAAGGGGTGAAGTGGGCCCTGGGTGGCCCGGGTTCACCGTCCGGCGTGCCGGAGAGCCGCATCTCCCTTGCGTATGCCGGGAGTTCGCGTCGGCTTCGCCCGGCCGCACCCGGTGCGTGGTTGCCCCGCGCGGCCCCCGCCGGGTATTACTCCGAGGTAACCGACGGGGCTCCGCGCCCCCTCCGGCCCGTCGCCGCCTCGCCCCAGGGAGAAGCATGAAGCCGATGAAGCTGTCCGCCACCGCGCTGCTGGCCACCGCCCTCGTGGCCTGGCCCGCCGCCTCCGCGCAGGCGGCGGCGCCCGAGCCCGCCGCGGGCGGTGCGCCGCAGCTGCGGGTGCTCAGCTACAACGTCTTCCTGATGAGCAAGAACCTGTACCCCAACTGGGGCCAGGACCACCGGGCGCAGAAGATCGCGGCGGCGGACTTCTTCCGCGGCAACGACGTCGTCGTCCTCCAGGAAGCCTTCGACAACTCCTCCTCGGACGCGCTCCTGCGCGACGCCGCCGGCGACTACCCCCACCACACGCCCGTCGTCGGCCGCGGCAAGGACGGCTGGGACGCCACCGGCGGCAGCTACTCCCCGCTCACCCCCGAGGACGGCGGGGTGGCCGTGCTCAGCAAGTGGCCGATCGTGCGCAAGGAGCAGGTCGTCTACAAGGACGCCTGCGGCTCGGACGCCATGTCCAACAAGGGCTTCGCCTACGTCGAACTCGACGTCGACGGCACCAGGGTGCACGTCGTCGGCACCCACACCCAGTCCACCGACCCCGGCTGCTCAGCGGGCGAGGCGCAGGCCGACCGGGCCCGGCAGTTCCGGCAGATCGACGCCTTCCTGGACGCCAAGAACATCCCCGCGGACGAGGAGGTGCTCGTCGCCGGGGACATGAACGTCGACAGCCGCAGCCCCGAGTACGACTCGATGCTGCGCGACGCCGGGCTCGCTCCCGCCGACGCACGCACCGGCCACCCCTACTCCTTCGACACCGAACAGAACTCCATCGCCGCCGACCGCTACCCCGACGACCCCAGCGAGAACCTCGACCACGTACTGCACCGCGCCGGCCACGCCCGCCCCGCGACGTGGAACAACAAGGTCGTCCGCGAGGAGACCGAGCCCTGGACGGTGCGCAGCTGGGGCAAGGAGTACACCTACACCAACCTCTCCGACCACTACCCGCTGATCGCCGGGGACGTCTGAGCAGTCGGCCGGTCGGCCGGTCGGCCGGTCGGCCGGCCCGTCGGCCCCTCGGCCCGGCGCCCGTGCACCCGCCACCCGGCTGCCGCCCCTGCCGCCGCACGACAGGCGGGCACGGGCGGTTCCGCCCAGAATGGGGGTGGTGGCCCCGCCCGCCGCGCCGCCCGGCCACCGCCGGGCCCGGCGCGGCGGGCCGTGCGAGCCGGGAGGCAGCGATGCAGCGCTTCGGTGAACCCGACGGCGGGCCCACCGCACGGAGCGCACCCCAGGTCGCCGCGCACGTCGCCCTCGCCGTCAACGGCATGGGCAGCTTCACCTGGGACATCCCCTCCGGCGTGATGCGCTACGACGACGCCGGCCTCGCCGTCCTGGGCTTCCGGCCCGGCGAGTTCGACGGCCGGCTGGCCACCCTCGGTGAACGGATGCTGCCGGAGGAGATCCCGGCCATCACCGCGCAGGTGGACCGCGCGCTGCGGGAGCGCTCCGGCTTCAGCCTCTACTTCCGCATCCGGCACGGCGACGGCTGGCTGCGCTGGACGCACACCCAGGGCAACGTCGTCACCGACGAGGACGGCCGGCCCGCGCAGGTCATCGGGATCATCCGGGACGCCAGCCAGGAGCTGCGGGCCTTCGACCGCACCGAGGAACTGCGCCAGGCCCGCAGCGACCGGCGCCGCCAGGCCGACATCGTCCGGCACATCACGGAGGCGCTCGCCCCCACGGTCACCGTCGACGACGTCGCCGATGCGCTCACCGGGCCCGGACTGCTCGCACGGCTCGGCGCCTCCAGCATCGTCCTCGGCCTGGTCGACGGCGGTCGGATGGCGCTCGTCGGTTCCAACGGCGTCCCCGGCGAACTCATCCGCGACTTCCATCTGAAGAACATCGGCGAACCGCTGCCGCTCACCGAGGCCGTCCGCACCCGCGAGCCCGTCTTCATCACCGACCGTGACACCTTCGTCGAGCGGTACCCGGGACTGCGGCCCTACCTGCGCCGGTTCTCCGAGGCCACCTCGGCCGTCTACCTCCCGCTCATCGCCCAGGGCACCGCCATCGGCGCCCTCGGACTCACCTACGACGGCAAGGCCCGCTTCACCCAGGACGAGCGCACCGTGCTGACGGCGCTCAGCAGCACCATCGCCCAGTCCCTCCAGCGGGCGCTCCTCTACGACCAGGAACACGAGCTGGCCGCCGGGCTCCAGACGGCGATGCTGCCCGGCCGGATGCCGCAGGTGACCGGCCTGTCCCTGGCCACCCGCTACCGGCCGGCGCGCGCCCGGGGCGGCATCGGCGGCGACTGGTACGACGCCATCGCCCTGCCGGACGGCCGTATCGCCGCCGTCGTCGGGGACGTACAGGGCCACGACGTGACGGCCGCCGCCGTCATGGGCCAACTCCGTATCGCCCTGCGCGCCTACGCCGCCGAGGGACACCCGCCGACCACCGTCATGGCACGCGCCTCCGCCTTCCTCGCCGAACTGGACACCGAACGCTTCGCCACCTGCCTCCTCGTCCTCGTCGACCCCGGCACCGGTGCCACCGTCACCGCACGCGCCGGCCACCTGGAGCCGCTCGTACGCCACCCCGACGGCACCTGCGCCTGGCTCGACACCCCCGGCGGGCTCCCGCTGGGCCTCAGCAGCCTCGGCGCCGAACCCGCCCACCCGACGACGGAGACCGTGCTGGAGCCGGGCTCCACGCTGCTGCTGTGCACCGACGGGCTCATCGAGGCCCGCGCCAAGGACCTCGACCAGGGCCGCGCCCAGCTCCTCGACGCGGTGCACACCGGCCCCGCCGGGCCCGAACCCCTCGCCGACCATCTGCTGCACACCATGGGCGGCTGGACCGGCGGCGAGGACGACGTCGCGCTCCTGCTGCTGCGGCGCTCACCGCACCGCCGGTCCTCCGCGCCGCACATGGCGGCCACCGTCACCGCCGCCGACCCCGACTCCCTCCAGGCCGCGCGGCTGGCCCTGCGCGCCGCGCTGCACCGCTGGTCGCTGGAGGAACTCGGCGACACCGCCGAACTGCTCGCCAGCGAACTCGCCACCAACGCGCTCCTGCACACCGACGGCGACGCCACCCTGACGGCCCGGCCCGTGCACAACGGCGGGCGCGCCCTGCGTGTCGCCGTCACCGACACCTCGCCCGTCTCGCCCCAACGCCGGGCCGCCACCGAGCAGTCGACCACGGGGCGCGGCCTCGTCCTCATCGAGGAGCTGGCCACCGACTGGGGCGTCGAACCCCGCGGCACCGGCAAGAGCGTCTGGTGCGAGATCACCCCGCCCACCTGCTGAGCCGCGCCCACCTGCTGAGCCGCGCCAAGTTACCGAGCCCCGCCCGCCAAGTTTGCCGAGCCCCGCCCGCCCAGCTGCTGAGCCGGGCCCGCCCAGTTGCTGAGCCCCGCCTGCCCGTCGGGTCCGCCCGGGTGCCGAGCCCGGTCCGAACGAGCCGACGCGCGGTTCCGCCCGCCGAGCAGCCGACGCGGGGCCCGGAGCCCCGAGACCCCGAAGCCCCGAGGAACCGGAGAACCGGAGACCGGAGGCCCCAAGCCGGGTGCGGAGCGCGCTACTCGCCGGGCGGCGGGGTGAAGGCCACCTCCAGCACCCGGCCGCCCGTGCGGACGCGCAGCCCGTCCCGGGCCAGCCGCGCCGCCGGATCGGCCACCGGGTCCGCCTCCCACCACAGATGCACGGCCGAGCCCAACAGCACCGGATCCAGCCGGGGTTCGGCACGCCCCCAGCCGCGCCGTGCCGCGGCCTCCAGCGGCCCGCCCGTCCGCAGCCGCAGCAGACAGCGGTTCGGGCCCAGCGCGGCCACCGCGACGTTGGCGAACTGCTCGGCGAGCCGCTCGTCCACCCAGTCCACGGCGGCGTGTTCGCCCTCGACGACGGTCCGCGCCAGGACGAGCGCGCTCCACTTCCGCTGCTCGTTGGCGTCCCGGTCGGTCACGGCGAAGAACCCGCCCGCCCGGTGGTGCAGCCGGTCACCGACCGGGCGGCGGCGGATCTCGACCGTTCCGTCCGGCAGGACACCGCCGTCCACGTCGTAGGCGACCGGGGCGGCGCGGTGCAGCCCCGCGGGCGGCGGCACCGGGCGCGGCTCCGGACCGTCGGCGGGCGGCCGCACCCCCTTGTGCTCCAGGAAGGAGTACATCGTCTCCTGGAGGATGCGGCCCGCGCGGCCGCGTGCGCCCAGCTGCCGGTCCGCGATCTCACCGTGCAGCCCCGGGTCGAACCGCGCGGGCCCGGCCCGCAGTTGCGCGTACAGATCGCCGTCCGGATCCAGCCGGGGCGCCTCGTGGGCGAAGGCCGCGGTGGGGGAGTGCGGATCGAGTTCGTCCAGGCCGGTGGCGGCCAGCAGCGTCACCCGGCCCTGGGAGGCGCTGTAGAAGGTGGTGCTGCCGTGGTCCCCGACGATCAGATCGGCCGCGACGATCGCCGCCCGCCAGCCCTCCTCGGGAGGGACGATCACGAGCCCGGCGTCGACGGCTCTCGCCAGCCGGGACAGCACCTCGCTCGTGCCGTGCCGCGCCCACACATTGGGATGCAGGACGGCGGCGACGGCGAACTCGTCGACGGGGAGGGACGTCACCAGCCGCTCCGGCAGCTCCGGGCAGCGGCCCAGCAGGGAGTGCTCGCTCCAGGTGGAGTGCACCACCACGAGCCGGCGGTGCCCCTCGACGCCGAAGCAGGCCCGGTAGTGGTCCCGCCGGCGCCGGCTGGCGGTGATCCGGTCGAAGCACCAGTCCCCGACCACCAGGGCGCGCGGAGCGGCCGGCGGGCACGTCCGGGCCAGCCTGTCCCGCTGCTCCTCGTGCGAGACCCCGATCGTGGCCGGCACCACCTTGCCGCGGTGCATCAGCTCCCGCGCCGACAGCCCGGCCGGGGAGACCGCGTCACCCGTCGTCTCCGGCACCAGCCGGTTGTAGCCGGCGCCGTGCGGCAGCACCATCAGCGGGGCACGCAGACCGTGCATCGACGCGTTCACCGTGCACGCCACGGCCAGCTCGAAGCGCCGCCTGGTGGCCGTCCGCCACGGCAGCACCTCGACGCCGAGCCGGGCGAGATAGTCGTCGAGACCGTCCGTGAACACCGAGCCCGGATTGACCGTCCAGGAGATCTCGATGCCGTCCTCCGGCCGCAGCAGCGTCAGCACATCGCGCAGCCGGGTGGCCGAGGTCAGCGTCCGGGCCACCGCCAGAACCCGCGCCTTCGGCTCCGGCCAGGTGTTCCAGCGCTCCCGCGCTGCCCGTCGCGGCGCTCGGCGGAGGAACGGCAAGGGACTCTCCGGTGACGACTCGGGGATGGGCCGACGGGCGTACCGCGCCGGGCGGGTCGAGGCGATCGTACTGAAGGGGACGCCGCTTCGACGGAGCCACCCGCCCGGGCCCGGCCCTCGGCTCACCGCGCCCGCGGCCCGCCCCGCCCGCCGTCCGTCTCCCGCCCGGCGTCCGCCGCCACGGCCTCCCGCAGCCGCGCCGCCTGCTCCAGGCCGGAGCGCCGCAGCCGGTCGTCGCTGACCTCGTCCGCCAGCTCCGCCGTGAGATCCAGCGCCTGCTCCAGCTTGGCGTACTGGCCCAGCTCCGCGGCCCGCACGGCGGCGTCGACGGCGCACACCACGGCCGCGTCGGCGTCCCCGCCCGCCCGGTGGGCCCGGGCCCGCACCAGCTGCGCCCGCATCTGCATCAGCGCGTCGTCGGCCGGGCCCGCCATCGCCTCGTCCAGCACCGTCAGCGCCTCGCCCGCCCGGCCGCAACCCACCAGCGCTTGCGCGAGGTTGTAGCTCTGCACCACCACACCGTGCGCGTCGCCCTCGTTCGCCCGCAGGGCACGGGTGAACAGCTCGGCCGACTCCTCGGCGCGCCCCGTGCCCAGGGCGATCAGCCCGCGCGTCTCCCACACCACGCCGTGCAGCCGCCGCTCGTCCACCAGGGGCAACAGCTCCTCGGCCGGGGCGATCTCCGCCCCGGCGCGCTCCCACTCGCCCAACTCGTAGTGTGCACGAGCCAGTTGGTTGCGCATCCGGATCTCGGCGTCCGGCCGGGCACTCCACTGCGCCGCCGTGATCCCCAGCCGGTGCGACTCGATCCAGTCGCTGTAGTGCTTACGGCTGTGGTAGAGCGCCCACAGCGACTCGCACAGCTGCCACACGGCGTCGTGCTCACCCAGCTCCGCGGCGGCCCGGAGCACCGCCAGCAGATTGGACCGCTCCGCCTCCAGCCACTCCAGCGCCTGCGCCCGGCCCGTGAACGGGCAGGTGCCCGCCGGATCGGGCTGGAGCCGCAGCCTGCTGCCGAACGTCGCGTGGTCGGCGTGCGCGGCACGCGTCACACAGAAGCCGACGAAGCCCCGCAGCGCCGCGGTGCGCCGCTCGGCCGGAACGTGCTCGCGCGCGTGGCGGCGCGCATGGGCCCGCACCACGTCGTGCAGCCGGAACCTGCTCACCTCCGGGTCCCTCGGCGACGCGTGCCGCAGCGCCAGATGCGCGGTCAGCAGCTCGCCGATCGCCTCCGGGCCGCCGGGCGCACCGGCCGCCTCGACCGCCTCCCGGGTGAACGTCGTCCCCGGGTAGCAGCCCAGCGTCTCGTACAACTCCCGTGCCGCGTCCGGGAGTTCCCGTACCGCCCGGTCGAAGACGGCCTCGGCGGGCACCTCGTCGTCCACCGACCACCGCGCACCGCCCGCGTCCGGGCCCTCGGCCGCGTCCAGCTCGCGCACCGCGTCCTCCAGCGTCAGATGGGACCGGGACACGATGCGGTGGCCGGCGGCCCGCAGCGCCAGCGGCAGGCCGCCGCACAGCCGCACGAGCCGCTCGGCGGTGCCCTCCGCCGCGTCGTGCCGCCAGCAGCGCACCAGCTCCGTGCCGGCCCGCTCGTCCAGCGGGTCCACCGTCAGCTCCGCCGCACCGTCCAGCACCAGGGACGGCAGCCGGCGGCGGCTCAGCACCAGCAGACGGGCACCGCCCGGGCCGGGGAACAGCGGCCGGGCCTCCGGCGCGTGCTGCACGTTGTCGAGGACGATCAGCAGCCGGCGGCCCGCCGTCGCCGTACGGAACAGCGCGGCCCGGGACGCCGGCGTGGCGGGCATCCGGTCACCCGCGCCCAACGCCACCAGGAAGTCGGCGAGCACCGCGCTCACATCGACGGCGCCGTCCCGCCGCCCGTCCTCCAGATCGGCGTACAGCTGGCCGTCCGGGAAGCGCTCCGCCACCTCCTCCGCCCACCGCGCCACCAGCTGGGTCTTCCCCACGCCGCCGAGCCCGGAGACCGCCACGAGCCGGTTCGCCTCCAGCGCCGACGTCAGACCGCTCAGCTCCGCCGTCCGGTTGACGAACGGGACGGTCGCCACGGGCAGTTGGCGCGGCACGGGCAGCGGGCCCGCCTCGCGCGGGACGACCGTCAGGCTCTCGATACGTTCCGCCTGCACCACCGAGCCGTGCACCACCGCATGCCCCGCCAGCGTGTTGTGCGCCGGGCGCCGGTCCCGGCCGCCGGATGTGGTGCCGCCCGCCACCGCGGCATGCGGCCCGGGCGATGCCCCCGACAGCCCACCGTTCCCGGCACCCTCCTGACCGTCCACGCGTGCGCCTCCCTGCCCTCGCCGCCACCGTGACGCGGAAACCGCCCCCGCGCCTGCCGGCCCAGCGTATTGCCTGCCGCGGGCCGGTGGGGAGTTCGCCCGTCGCCCGGGGGCCGGCCCCTGGCGGGGAGCCGCGGTGCGTGGCGGGTGCGCGGCGCGGGCGCGCGGTGCGTGTGCGTCACCGGGCGCGGTGTGTGCGCCACCGGGCGGGTGGGGCGCAGGGACGCGGGGGGCGCGGGGTCGCGGGTGCGCGGTGCAGGTCGGGTGCCCGGTGCAGGCCGGCTGCGCGGGGCGCCGCGGCGGAGGGCTACCGCTCGGGTGGGTGTTCGGCGACGACGTTCACCCCGTCCACGCCGTCCACGCCGTCCACGCCGCCCACCCACGGCACCGTCGCATTGGCGAACCGCACGGCCCGGCCGCGCCCGGGGAAGCCCGGGTCGGGCAGCGCGAGGCCCACCCGGAACCGGCCGTGCACCGGCAGTTCCAGCGTGCCGCGCACCGTGCTCGGCCGGGGCCCCGGCCGCCCCGCCGCCCGGGTGCCCGCCCCTTCCGCCGTGGCCTCCGCCCGCTCCTGCGGCAGCCAGTGAGGCCAGTCCGCAGCGAGCCGCGTCCCGGCCACCGTCCGCCCCGCCTCGTCCAGCGCGACCAGCAGCAGCGGCCGTGGCTCCTTCGGCGCGGCGAAGCCCCGGTTCACCACGTCCACCTCGACGTCGAGCCGCCGGCCGGTGCGTGCCGTGCGGGCCTCCAGCACCTCGATGCGGTAGCCGAGATGGTCACGCAGATACTCGAACTGCGTCCGGGCGACCCGGTGTCCGCCCCGTGTGCGGAAGTACCCGTCGGAGACCGGCAGCCGGGCCTCCCGCACCTCCCGCTCGGTGAGCGCGGCCCGCTTCCAGGCGGGCACCGTCACCGTCGCGTTGTGCACGAGCGAGAGGGTGTCCCAGCGCAGCGTCTGGAGCCGGCGGGCCGCCGCGAGCCCCGGGATGACGGTGCTCCACGCGTACGGATCCTCGCTCTGCCCCTTGTCCCAGGGCATCTCGCCGTCCATCGCCGCCGTCGGCCCCACGTCCAGATACCGGGGCCAGCCCGGATTGTCCGGGACGTAGTAGTCCCACTCGCCCTCGCCGAGCGTCACATAGTCGTTGTGGAAACCGACCCGGTCGAGCAGGCCCCGGTCGGTGATCATGTCGCGCTTCTCGGCGTAGCGCACCTGGGTGTGGGTGCCCCGCGGCAGCGCCTCCACGAGGGAGGACATGACGGCGGTGACCGCCTCCGGATGGTTCTCGTGCCCGTGGTGACTGCCGTGCCACTCGCCCCAGGTGCCCAGGAACCCCGCCTGCCAGACGGCCACCACGTCGCTGTTGCGCGCCACCACCGGGGCCAGCTGTGCGATGTGCCGCTGGATGTCCTGCACGGTGTACCGCCGCGCCTCCCGCACCCCGTCGTCGTAGGCGAAGCGCAGCACCGCCGCGTAGCCCTTCGTCCGCAGCCCGCCCAGCACGCTCTCGATACGCGCGAGCGCCCCCGGCGGCAGCTCCTCGGTGGCGTACTCCCACAGATAGAAGTACAGCTGGGTGAGGTTCGCACCCGGCCCGTACTTCCGCTCCAGCAGGCCCAACGTGCCGGCCGCGTCCGGGGAATGGTCCTGCTCGTTCGGCCACGGACTGGTGAGGTCCGCCGCGTTGTACGACATCTCGTAGCGGAAGCCCCGCCGCGGATTGGCCACCGGCTCCCGCCCCCGTGGATCGTCCGGCCGGATCCCCCGGTGCCGGTGGTGCCGCCACCCCGGACTCTCCGCCCCGGCCACACCGCCGCCCCACCCCAGGGCCACCCCCGCGGCGGCCCCCGCCCCCGCACCCAACGCCGCCCTCCTGGACAGCGGTTGAAACCCGCCCGGCCAGCCCGTCATCCGGACCCCTCCTCCACACTGGTGCCGCCACCGTGCGCCTGACGCCTGCCGAGTCTGGCGCCGCGGGCCCCGCGGGGCCATGGACGCGAGCGCGGGAGGGGTGGACTTTTCACCCGGCGGACGCGGGGCCGACGCTGCGGCCTCCGGGCTCCGCGACCTCGGCCGTGGAGTGCACTGGATCGCCGGCGGGAACCGCCGGCACCCGGGTTCAGCCGGACGGCGCGGGCGGGGACCACACGCCGGACCACTGCGCGGCGCCGTACTCCTCGTACCGTGCCACCTCCGTGAACCCGAGCCTGACCGCCAGTCGCATCGCGCGGTCGTTCTCGACCCGGGTGCGGAGCACGACCCGCTCGCCGGGGAGCGCGTCGGCGAACCAGCCCAGTGCCGCCGTGCACGCCTCGGTGGCGTAGCCGTGTCCCCACGCCTCCGGCAGGAAAAGGTAGCCGAGTTCGGCCTCTCCGGACTGGGTTCCGGGGCCCCGGCGTTCCGCGTCGCGGTGCTCGAACGTGACCATGCCGATCAGCGTTCCGTGGAGAGCGACCACGAACACGCCGGGGCGCCGCCCGGGCACGTCGGGGACCGAGCGTTCGAGCTCGGTACGCGGCCGAGAACCGCCGATGTGCGCGCCGACCTCCGGCGAGGCGAACAGCTCGATGAACGGGGCACGGTCCCGGGCCTCCGACTCGCGGAGCACGAGCCGTGCGGTCCGCACGGGGGCGGGCGGCCAGGCGACGGATCCGAGTTTGGTCACGGCGGGCAACCTAGCGCACGCCCGGCCCCGATCGATCCCGACCGGTCCCGATCAGCTCTCCCCGCGGCCGCGGGACGCGGATCTAGGCTGCTCCCATGACCGGCAGAGCGCATGGCATACGCATCAGGCCGGGTGGCCGGGCCGACGTACCGGTGGTGCTGGGGCTGCTCGACGCCGCGGTGGTCTGGATGAACGCGCGTGGCAACACCGAGCAGTGGGGCACGACGCCGTTTTCGGACAGGCCCGGCGGAGTGGCGCGGGTTCAGCGGTATCTGACGGAGAACACGGTTCGTATCGCGGAGCGGGACGGGGCAGCTGCCGGGGCGCTGGTGCTGGATCACGGGCCCGACCCGCAGACGCCCGTCGCACCGGCCGGAGAGCCCGAGCGGTACGTCCGGCTGCTGGTCTCCGACCGCCGGCAGACGGGCCGGGGCATCGGTGCGGCGCTCCTGGACCACGCCGTCGAGGAGATCCGGCGTGCCGGTGTGGCGCTGCTCCGGGTCGACTGCTGGGCCGGAGGCGGGGGCGAGCTGGTGGCGTTCTACGAGCGCAACGGCTTCGTTCGCGCGGGGGAGTTCCTGGTCGGGGAGTGGCCGGGGCAGGTGCTGGAGCGGCGGGTCGGCTGACGTCCGGCGGAACCGGAACGCCGGGGAATGCCTGTGCGCCACGGCCCGGTTCGTCCTCCCGCCGGGCGCCGCTCAGTTCCCCGGCTCGTCCGGCCTGTGCGGTCCGTCCGGGGTCAGGCCGTGGCGGTGGACCGCCGAGGTGAGGAGGGCGTCCGCGATGTTGCGCAGGGCGGGGGCGCCCGGGACGGGGGCGTCGGCGGCCATGCCTCTGCCGGGGCGGAGCGTGGGCGTGGCGTTGACCTCCAGGAGGCGGGGCGTGCCGTCGGGGGTGAGGCGGAAGTCGGCGCGGGCGAAGTCGCGGCAGCCGAGGGCGTGGACGGCGGTCAGTGCCGCCTCGCGCAGGGCGGTGTCGACCGGTTCGGGCAGCCGGGCGCGGGCCCGGTCGACGGAGGTCGTCGAGCGCCCCGACTTGATCGCCTGGTCGAACACGGCGTGGCCCGCGGTGTCCTCGGGCGCGGCGAAGACGTACTCCATGGGGTCGAGGGCGCCGCCGTGCCCGTTGTCGGCCGCCTCCAGATAGCCGACGGTCATGTCCCGGCCGGTCACGAACTCCTCGACGAGGACCCCGCCGGGGTAGCGGGCCAGCAGTTCGTCGGCCGTGCGGAGCGCCTCCCGCGGGGTTTCGGCCACGGAGTCCTGGGTGATGCCCGTCGACCAGCCCTCCGCGTCGGGCTTGACGATGAGCGGCGGGGTCAGCGCGGACAGGTCCGCCTCACGGGCCCCGCGGGGCGCCCCGCCGGGGCGGCGCAGGAGGACCCACTCGGGGGTGTCCAGACCGGCCCGGCGCAGCACCAGCTTGGTCAGATGCTTGTCGAGCGCGGTGGCCAGTACATGGGCGGGCGAGCCGGTGTGCGGCAGGCCCAGATCGTCCAGCAGGGCCGGATACAGCAGTTGGCGCATGCCGCCGCGGTGGCCCTCCGCCACGTCGAGGACGAGGTCCGGGCGGCACGCGGTCAGCCCGTCGGCGATCCGGCCCACCGGCCCCGAGACCTCCACCGGGAGCACCTCGTGGCCCAGCTGTTCGACCGCCGTGCTGATCGTGTGCAGGTCGGTTGCGGACAGCGAGCCGGGGGTGGGTGCGTCCGGGGAGTCTTCGTTGTACGCGAGGGCGATGCGCATGGGGGCTCCCGGCTCGGTGCGGTGGGTGGGGCAGGCCCATGCATCGCCCTCGGGCCGGGGGGCCGAAACATGCCGTGCGCCGGTGTGCCGCCTCGTCCACCTCGCCTCTGTGGGGCCTCTGCGGGGCCTCTGCGCGGCCTCCCGCTCCGGCCCTGTTCTCCGCTGTCCCCCCGTGGCCCCTTCCGTTCAGGCGTCGCGCCAGGGCGCTCGTCCTCAAGCGCCGGACGGGCTTGGTTTTGCCTGCTGATGTCTTGTTGGTGTTGCTGTTCGGTGTCGCGCCGGGGCGGTCGTCCTCAGGTTTCGGACGGGCTCTGTGCGGGTTCGCCCGGTGTGGCAGGGGCCTTCTCCGACGGCTGCGGGCCCGGCCGGTGGGTTCGGTGGGGCAGGTGGTTGGAGAGGAGGTTGAGGGTGAAGGCGGTGAGGGCTGTGCAGGTGATGGCGTTGCCGAAGACGATGCGGAGGGCGTCGGGGAGGCGGTCGTAGATGTGCGGGGCGGTGACGGGGACCATGCCGGCGACGAGGGAGACCGCGATCACCAGGAGGTTGTGGGTGCCGTCGAAGTCGACGCGGCGGAGGATGCGGATGCCGACGCCGGCGACGATCGCGAACATCACGAGCGCGGCGGAGCCCACCACGGGGTCGGGGAGCGAGGCGATGACCGAGCCGAGCCGGGGGACGCAGCCGAGTACGACGAGGAGGGCTCCGGCCACGGCCGTGACCCAGCGGCTGCGTACGCGGGTCATCTCGACGAGGCCGAGGTTCTCGGCGAACACCGTGTCGGGGAAGGAGTTCATGGCCCCGGCGAGGATGCCGGAGAGGCCGTCGGCGGCCAGGCCGCGGCCGAGGTCGCCGGGGGTGAGGGTGCGGTCGGTCATCTCGGCGACGGCGATCATGCTCGCGGTGGACTCCGTGAAGATCACCAGCATGACGACGCACAGGGAGGCGACCGCGGCCGGCGGGAACTCCGGCGGGCCGAAGTGGAACGGGCCGGGTACGCCGAGCCAGGCGCCGTCGCCGGCGCCGGAGAAGTCGGCGTAGCCGAGCGGTACGGCGGCGGCCGTGCCGGCCAACAGGCCGATGAGTACGGCGACTTGGCCGAGGAAGCCGCGGAAGAGGCGCATCAGGACGACGATCAGGGCGAGGACGCCGCCGGCGAGGAGGAGCCGGGACGGTGCCGCGTAGCCGGGCGAGGACGGGTCGTCGCCGGCGACCATGTCGGTGCCGACGCCCAGCAGCGACAGGCCGATCACGGTGATGACGCTGCCGCCGACCACGGGCGGGAAGAGACGGGTCAGCCGGGCGAACGGTGCCGCGACGAGCAGGCCGAACACCCCGCTGGCGAGCATCGACCCGTACACGGCGGGCATGCCGTACTGCTGCGCGATCAGGATCATCGGGGCGACGGCGCTGAAGCCGGCCCCGGCGACGATCGGGAGTCGGACGCCGAGGATCCGGCCCACGCCGATGCTCTGGAGCAGGGTGATGACGCCGGCGACGAGCAGATCGGCGTCGATGAGCAGGGCGACCGTCTCGTGCGGCAGGCCCGCCGCGGCGCCGAACATCAGCGGTACCGCGATGGAGCCGGTGTACATCACCAGGACGTGCTGGATGCCCAGCAGGAGGAGCGGGCCCCAGGCGGGGCGCAGATCGACGGGGTGGCGGGCGTCTTCCACGGGGTGGACCTCTCCGTGCGGCCCGGAGCGCGGCCGGGCGCCGGGGAGGTGCGGCGGCCGGCGGCGGGGGCGTGGGGGCTGCCGTGGGCCGGCGGGGAGGGGCGGCCCGGCGGTCCGCGGCACGGGGGCCGCGCGGCCGGGGAGGGAACCCCCGCCGCGCGGCCGGGCTCTCGCGTCGTCGGGAGCGTCCCGGCGCGTGGCCCTGCCGGCCGCCGGGGTCCGGTCCGGGGCGTCCCGGTGGCGTCCGGCGGCCGGTCCCGGAGTGCCGCGGGGAGGGAACCCCGGTGGCGGCGGGCCGGCGGTGCGGTGCCGGATGGCGCGGTGCCGGACGGTCGTGTGCCGGCGGTCGGGGTGGTGCTCAGCGGTCGGCGGTGTCGGTGGCGGTGAGGAGCCGGGCGCTCTCCCGGGTCGCGTCCTCGTTGGGGCGCAGGGCGCGGGAGCCGGCCAGCTTGGCCGAGATGTGCTCGCCGATGGCGATGGGCGGGTAGAGCGGTTCGGTGTTCCGGGGTACGCAGCCGGGCAGCGGGCTGATGACGGCGTCGTGGTTGCCGTCGTGGAAGTAGGCGGCGGACCTGCGGCGTATCAGCCGGCCGTCCGCGTCGGTGGGCGGCAGCACCCGGTGCAGGGTGGAGCGCCAGCGGTCGTTTGTCCAACGGGCCAGCGCGTCACCGAGGTTGACCAGCAGGGCGCCCTCCTCGGGCAGCACGTCGTGCCACCGCCCCTCGGGGCCGAGGATCTGGAGGCCGGGCACCCGGTCGGCCCACAGCACGGTGACGATGCCGTAGTCGGTGTGCGCGCCCATGCCCATCCGGTCGCGTTCGACGTGGGTCTCGCCGTCGGGCAGCGCGTAGTTGTTCATGCGGAGCACGTCGACGGAGCGGTCGGTGCAGGGGCGGAAGAAGTCCTCGTCGAGGCCGAGGGCGTGGGCGAAGATCCGGGTCAGCAGCCGGGCCAGCCCGCCGGCGTGGGCGAACCAGGACTCGACGGCCTCGCGGAACCCGGGCGTGAGGTGCGGCGCCGGCCAGCGGTTCGCGGGGAAGTACGCGGTGGGCAGTGCGCTGCTGGGGTGTGCGGTGCCGTCGACACCGACGTTGAACGCCTCGAAGAGGTCCTCGGGGGAGGAGACGCCGAGGCTGAGGCTGAGCTTCTCGGCCTTGGGCGGGGTGTAGCCGCGGTTGACGTCGGGCGGTGCGCACAGTGCCCGCTTCTCCTCGGGGGGCAGGGAGAAGAAGGTGTCCATGGCCGTGGCCAGGTCGTCGGCGACCCGGTCGGGGATGCCGTGGCCGGTGATCTGGAGGAATCCGACGGTGCGTGCGGCCTCGTCCACGGCGGTGGCGAGGGCGGTGCGTTCGGCCGCGCTGCTCGTGGCCCAGTGCGATACGTCGATGACGGGCACCCGGAACCGGTCGTCGGATGACGGGAGTTCGGCCATCGCGGTGCCTCCTTCCGTGCGGGTGGGGGACGGGGAGTTCTCCGCCGACGGTGCCTGACACGGTGGCCGTGGTGGCGTGAACATGTAAATAACCGGGTGTGTGTTCTGGTCGACCGGCCAAACCCCGCCCCGCCCCGCGCCCCTACTCCTTGGTGGAACCTCCAACTCCGGCCGCCGCACCGGCCCGTGCGCCGGGGGACTCACCGCCCCGGCTGCCGGATCCCGCACGCCCCTGCCGCCCCGGCGGCACGAACAGCCCCTCGGCCCGCAGCAGCGGCAGCACGCCCTCGCCGAACCAGTACGCCTCCTCCAGATGCGGATACCCGGAGAGCACGAACTCCTCGACGCCCGCCCGGTGGTACTCCCCGATCAGCCCGGCCACCTCCCGGTGGCTGCCGACCAGCGCCGTGCCCGCGCCGCCGCGCACCAGCCCGATACCGGCCCACAGCCCGGGACGGATCTCCAGCCCGTCCCGGCTGCCGCCGTGCAGCGCCAGCATCCGCCGCTGGCCCTCCGACTCGCTGCGCGCCAGGCCCCGTTGGGCCGCGGCCACGGCCTGCGCGTCGACGCCGTCGAGCAGCCGCGCCGCCTCCGCCCACGCCGCCTGCGAGGAGTCCCGGCTGATGGTGTGCAGTCGCACCCCGAAGCGCACACGGCGGCCCCGCGCCGCGGCGAGGGCCCGCACCCGGCCGATCTTCTCCGCCACCTGCTCGGGCGGCTCGCCCCAGGTGAGATAGACGTCGCAGTGCTGCCCGGCCACCGGCAGTGCGGCGGCCGACGAGCCCCCGAAGTACACCGGCGGGACGGGGTCGGGCAGCCGGGTCAACCGGGCACCGGACACCCGCAGATGGGCGCCCTCGTGGTCGACGCGCTCCCCGCGCCACAGCGCCCGCACGATGTGCAGGAACTCGGCGGTGCGCGCGTACCGCTCGTCCTTGCCGAGGAAGTCCCCGTAGGCGCGCTGCTCCTCGCTCTCCCCGCCGGTGACGATGTTGAGCAGCAGCCGGCCGCCGGACTGCCGCTGGTAGGTGGCGGCCATCTGGGCGGCCAGCGTGGGGGAGAGGAACCCCGGCCGGAAGGCGACCAGGAACTTCAGCCGCTCGGTGTGCCGGGTGAGCATCGCCGTGGTGAGCCAGGCGTCCTCGCACCACGCGCCGGTGGGGGTCAACGCGCCGGTGAAGCCGAGCTGTTCGGCGGCGCGGGCGATCTGCACCAGATAGCCGATGTCCGGCGGCCGGTCGGCGCCGCTGCCGGAGAGCGGGGTGCCGTGCCCGCCGCCGACGATGCGGCGGCTGTCGCCGCTGGTGGGCAGGAACCAGTGGAAGGTGAGCGACATGGTGACTTCCTTCGGACGGGAGCGGGTGGGGACGTGCCGGGTTCAGGCGGCCCGGAGGGCGCCGGCGGGGGCGGCGGACAGCACCGCCGACAGCTCGGCCACGGCTTCCTCGACGCCGGTGCGCGCCTCCGGGTCGAGGACGGCCGTGCCCTGCGGGTCCCGGGCGATGTGCCGGTCCAGCACGAACCGGCCGCGCAGCACCCGGTCGGCGCCCAGCGCGGTCAGCACCGGGCGCAGCGCGTAGTCGAGCGCGAGGACATGGGCGGGGGAGCCGCCGGTCGTCAGCGGCAGCACCGCCTTGTCCCGCAGCGCGTCCTGCGGCAGCACGTCGAGCAGCGCCTTGAGCAGCCCGCTGTAGGACGCCTTGTGGACGGGGGTGCCGACGACGACCGCGTCCGCCCGGGAGACGGCCTCGACCGCCGCGCGCAGCACGGGGTCGGCGGTGTCGGCGTGCAGCAGCGCAGCGGCCGGCAGGTCGCGTACGGCGAGGTGGCGCACCCGGTGCCCGTCGGCGGTGAGCCGGGCACCGACGAGGCGCAGCAGCGCCTGGGTGCGGGAGGCGGCGGACGGGCTGCCGGCGAGGGTCAGCACGGTGGCGGCGTGCACGGCGGACATGGCGGCTCCTGGGATCGGGCTCGGCGAAGGGGCTCGGCGAAGGGCGGGGACGGGGCCGGTCCCGCGCGGGACCGGCCCCGGAGGTGTGCGGTCGGGGCAGGGGTCAGGCGGCGGCGTGCGGGGTGTAGTGGGCCGCTTCGTCGCCCTCGATCACCCGGCTGGTGCGGCCGTCGACGCCGACGGGGACGTCGCCGGCGACGGTGACCCGGTGCAGCCGGCGCGGCAGGTCGTCGTAGTCGTCGGGCGCGTAGTGCTGGGTGCTGCGGTTGTCGAAGACGACGAGGTCGCCGGGGGCCCAGCGCCAGCGCACGGTGTTCTCCGGGCGGGTCACATACGCCTGGAGGATGCGCAGCAGATCGCGGGACTCGTCGGCGGACAGGCCCTCCAGACGGTGCGCGAACCCGCCGATGAACAGGCCGCGTTCGCCGGTCTCGGGATGGACGCGGACGACCGGGTGGGCCGTGCGCCACTTCCGTGAGACGAAGATCCGGCGGTGCTCGGCCGCCTTCTCACCGCGGGGCGGGGACGCGGGCCGGGCGTAGTCGTGGTCGTTGCTGTGCTCCGCCCACAGCCGGTCGGCCAGCTCGCGCAGCGGCCCGGGCAGGTCGGCGTACGCCGCGGCCGTGTCGGCGATCAGGGTGTTGCCGCCGTACGGGGGGACGACGAGGCTGCGCAGGGTGCTCACCTTCGGCGGTGTCCGTACGAAGGTGACGTCGGTGTGCCAGTGGTTGGCGCGTACGCCCTGCTCGCTGTCGACGGGCAGGATGTGCGGCTCGCCCTCCACCGAGGGCACCGTGGGGTGGGCCGTGGTCAGCTCGCCGAACTGCGCGGCGAACCGTGTCTGGTCGGCGTCGGTGAGGTCCTGGCCGCGGAAGAACAGCGCCTTGTGCTCCAGCAGCGCGGCGTTGATCTCCTCGACGAGCGGGGGTTCCAGCGTCTCGGAGAGGTCGACGCCGAGGACCTCGGCGCCGATCCGGCCGCCGACGCGACGGACGTCGAATCCGGTGGTGGCCATGGGGGTTACCGCCTTTCGGTGTGGTCGGGCCCGCGGTCCCGCCGCTCGCCGGGGGCCGCCCGGCGGGGGCGGCCCGGGCGTCGCGGGCCGCGGGGGTACGGGGAGCAGGGGTGGGTCAGACGGTGCGCCGGGTGACACGCCGTTCCACGGCCACCAGCGCCTGGTTGAAGCCGACGCCGAGCGCGGAGACGGTGAGGATCGCGGCGTACATCTGCGGAATCGCGAAGTTGAGCTGCGAGTTGTTGATGAGGAAGCCGAGCCCGGCCTTGGCGCCCACCATCTCGGCGGCGATCAGCACCAGGATCGCGGAGGCCCCGGCGAGCCGGACGCCGGTGAAGACGGCCGGCAGACAGGCGGGCAGGATCACACGTTGGAACAGCCGCACCGGCGGCAGGTTCATCGAGCGGCCCAGCTTCAGCAGCGTGGGGTCGACGGTGCGCACGGCGCCGATGGTGTTCAGCAGGACGGGCCACACACAGGCGTACAGCACGATGGTGACCTTCGAGGTCTCGCCGATACCGAGCAGCAGCACGAAGACCGGCAGCAGCGCGAGCGCCGCCGTGTTGCGGAACACCTCCAGCAGCGGCCCGAGGAAGGCGGCCACCGGCCGGTACCGGCCGATCAGCAGCCCCAGCGGCACGGTGACGACGACGGCCAGCGAGAAACCGGTCAGCGAACGGAAGAGGCTGGCGCGCACGTCGTCCCACAGCCTGCCGTCCCGGAGCAGCTCCCACCAGGCGGTGGCCACCTCCGAGAACGGCGGCAGGAACACCCGGTCGGCCAGGCCGAGGCGGGGCGCGGTCTCCCACAGCGCCAGCAGCAGGGCGAGCGCGGCGGTGCGGGTGAGCGCGGCGCGGGCGGCGGCGGCCAGGCGACGCGGCAGCGTGCTCTCCCGCGGCCGGTCCGCGACGGGCGGCGGGGCCGGGCCGGGGCCCGGGGCGCCGGGAGGGGCCGGGCGGGTGTCCGGGCCGAGTGCCGTGGTCATGCCGCGACCGCCTCCCGCTCCAGCGTCCGTGCCCGGTCGATCTCGTCGTGCAGCAGCTCCCACACCTGGCGCCGGTGCGCGGCGAACCGGGCGCTGGAGCGCGGATCGCCCGGCTCGCCACGGGCGTCCAGCTCGATATCGACGACCTCCTTGACCCGGCCCGGCCGGGAGGTGAGCACGGCGACCCGCTGCCCCAGCAGCACGGCCTCGTCGATGCTGTGGGTGATGAAGACGACCGTCTTTCCGGTGCGCTGCCAGATGCCCAGCAGCTCGTCCTGGAGGGTCTCCCGGGTCTGCGCGTCGAGGGCCGCGAACGGCTCGTCCATCAGCAGCACCTCCGGGTCGCAGGCGAGGCTGCGGGCGATCGCCACCCGCTGCCGCATCCCGCCGGACAGCTCGTGCGGATACCGGTCCTCGAAGGCACGCAGGCCCACCAGCTGGAGGAACTCCCGTGCGCGCGCCGCGCGTTCGCGGCGCGGCACCCCGGCGGCCTCCAGTCCGAACTCGACGTTGGCGCGGGCGGTGCGCCAGGGCAGCAGCGCGTACTGCTGGAAGACGGTGCTGCGCTCGGGCCCGGGCCCGGTGACGGGCTCGCCGTCCAGCAGCACCCGCCCGCTGCTGGGCCGCTCCAGGCCGCCCAGCAGATCCAGCAGGGTGGACTTGCCGCAGCCGCTCGGTCCGACGACGACGGTGAACTCGCCCGCCGCCACGTCCAGTTCGACGTCCTGGAGGGCGACGGTGGGTGTGCGGGCGCCGCGGCGGCCGGACGGGCGGCCCGGGTAGCTCTTGCCGACCCGGTCGAGCCGGATCCTGGGCACGGCGGAGGCCGTGGCCGTGCCCGTCGAGTGGCCCGTGCCCGCTGTCGCGGTGGCGGCCGTTCCGGCGCCCGGCGGGGCGGTGGCGGTCGAGACGGTGGCCGCGGGGTGCGCGGTCGCCGTCGTCGCGGAGGTGCTCGCGGTGGTCGAAGCGGTGGTCGAAGCGGTGGTCAAGGTGGTCAACTCCCGGCGGGGTAGCGGTTGTAGTCGTTGGTGAAGATCCGGGACAGGTCGGGCGTGCCGCCCCGGATGTCGCCGCGCCGCTCCAGCCAGCGGGCCCACACCGCCAGCTCGCGTGCGGCGATCCGGCCTCCGGTGCCGTCGACCCCGTAGGAGCGCCAGTACCGCAGCGGGTCGAGGTCCTCGTTGCGGCGGCGGGCCCGGACGATGCGCTCCATACGGGCGACGACCCGGTCGCGCGGTGTGCGGCGGGACCACTCCAGGGCGCGGGCGACCCCGGTGACGAACGTCTCGGCCACCCTCGGATGGGCGGCCAGGAAGCGGTCGGCCATCACATACGTCCCGGCGCTGAACGAGCCGAGCAGCCGGTGGTCGTCGCTCAGCGCCCGCAGGCCCCCGTGCTCCAGGGCCTTGTCGCGCAGGATGTCGCCGAGCACCGCGGCGTCGATCTGCCCCTTGCGCAGGGCCTGTTCGGTGTTGACCGGGGGGAGTGCCAGCCGCTCGACGGAGGCGGCGGCGTCCCGCTCCAGCCCCGAGCGCTCCAGAAAGGTGTCGAGGAAGGCTTCGGAGTGCGCGCCGAGCGTGTTCATCGCGACGCGCTTCCCGGTCAGATCGCGGGCGTCGCGCAGCGGGCTGTCCCGCAGGACGTACAGCCCGTTGTACCGGGCGCGGTCCACGCCGTAGTAGCTGATGACGGCGGTGACGGGCGCCTCGGCCGCGGCCATCTTGACGACGGCGCCGTTGAACGCGCCGCCGAAGTCCACATCGCCGGCTGCCGCCGACTGGATGTCCTGCGGGCCGCTCGTGGTGTTGCCCACCCAGCGCAGCCGTACGTCCCCCAAGTAGCCCAGGTTCTCGGCGAGTTCGGCCGGGGTGACGGTACCGGCCCAGCCCTGGTAGCGCAGCGTCGTGGGCGGGATGCCGTCGCGGCCGCTCGCGGTGCCGCAGCCGACGGCGGCGGCACCGCCTCCGACGAGGGCGAGGAAGGCGCGGCGGGTGCGGGTGGATGGCGGCACGGGAACGCTCCGTGGGTTGCGGACTGCGGACTGCGGACTGCGGACTGCGGGTTGCGGGTTGCGGGTTGCGGTCGCTTTGTGGAACAGGCAGACAAAGGCGGTGCGGGAATTCCGGGTACGCGGAGCGCGAGGAAAGCGCACCGGCACAGGAATTCCGTCGGGTCGGCGGAGGAAAAGGGCACGCGGGAACTTCGGAACGCGGCGTCGGGAATTGCCCGTTGCGTTCCGTGTCCGGGTGCGGAGGCCCGCGCGGGAGAATGTCAGCCGCTCAGTGAAAGGCGGGAAGTGTGCGCGGGAGAAAAAGGAGCCGCGAGCGGCTCAGGAGCCGGCGAGACACCGGGAGGAGGTGCAACGCCGCAGGTCGACATGGAGGCGTGCGACGAGTACGGAATGCTGGCTCACAAGAGAAAAGCATGGCAGCGCGGGCTGCTGAACGTCAACGCCGCTGCCCCCTTTTCTCATATTCCGGATGCCGCCGGAGTCCGCTCGTGTATTCCGTACCGAACCGGAAAGCGCGGCCCCGCGAGCGGGCCCGGAGAAAAGGGGGCCGGGTCTGCGTCGTGTCATGGCGACCGCCTCGTCGCGCACAGGCCGGGGCGGCCGGTCTCGCGCAGATAGTGGCCGCCGATGTGGCGCAGCCCGGGGGCCGAGCGGCGGTGTGCGGTGAGGGTCCGTGCGTTGCGCCAGAACCGGTCCAGGCCCGGCGCCTCGGCCAGTTCCAGCACCCGCGCGGTGGCCTCCAGTGCGGTCCGGCTGGTGAACTCCTCGGCCGCGCAGACCTGGACGGCGACGTCGAACTGCTCGTCCACGCCGAGCGCGGCGCCCGCCGTCAGCGCGTCGGCCGCGGCGTCCGTCGCCCGCTCGACGACCGCCGCCGCGGTGTGCGCGGAGGCGGCGAGTTCCCCGTAGGCGACCAGCAGGTCCGGATCGCCGCCCGCCGCCCAGCCCTCCGCGCCGGTCCCGGCGGCCCCGCGGCTGACATCGCGCGCCTCGGCCAGCGCGCCCTCGACGGTGCCGAGCGCCACATGGGCCAGCGCGAGCCGCAGCACGGGGGAGGCGAGCGCGGTGGACGGTGCCGTCGACTCCTCGTCGTCCGGAGCGGTGCCCAGCACCTCCCGGGGCGTGAGCGCCACCCGTTCGAAGTCGACGGTGCCGGCGCCCGCGACGCGCTGACCCAGCCGCTCCCAGACGGGTTCGACCGCGACCCCGGCCCTGTCCCGTGGCACCCGGACGACCAGGACGTCGCCGCTGCCGGTGCAAACGGCGTCGACCAGCAGCTGGTCGGCGACGGCGGCGCCCGCGCGGACGGCCCGCCGCCCGTCGAGCAGATAGCCGGAGCCGTCCGGGGTGAGCGTCAGATCGTCGGGGCGGGCGCCGTCCGTCACGGTGCGCAACTCGCCCGCCCACAACCACTGGCGGCTCGCCGCCGTCCGCTCCAGCTGCGTCGCCCGGTGCCGTGTGCCGAAGAACCGGCCGCTGCGGGCGAGCACGTGGTGGCGCGCGAGCAGCTCCCCGAGGGAGCTGTCGGCGGCGGCGATCTCCCGGACGACGGCGCAGCCGGTGCGCCAGTCGGTGCCGTACGGGCCGCACGGCGGCCCGAGCCGGCCGGGCAGCCCCGCCTCGCGTATCCGCTCGGCCTCCTCGGCCGGCGGTTTGCCGTCCCGGTCCCTGGCCACCGCGTCGGACGCCAGATCGTCCGCCAACTCCTGGGCGACGCGCAGCAGTTCACGGGCTTCCTGGTCGCCTCGGCGGGCCCGGGACGCCCGGGCACGGGAGGGGGCGGACGGGCCGGAGGGAGCGGCGGCCCCGGAGAGGCCAGGCCGGACGGAGGACTCGAAGGGCTCGAAGGGCTCGGAGGGCCGGGAGGGCTCGGAGGGCTCGGGCGGCCCGGGGGTCCGGTGGGGCGCCCGGGGTGCGGGGTGGTTCCCGTGCCGGTTCACGCGGTCGGGGTCCGGGGAGCGGAGGGTGCGGGGGCCGCCTCGCTCACCGGTGTGTCGCCCTGCTCCGGCGCGGGGGCGTTCCGGGTGCGCCGGTGCTCCCTGAACGAGTGACCGAGCGCCGCCGCCCACAGCACATAGACGAGGGCGTAGACGGTCCACTGGACGCCGTCCCCTGCCCCGACCCAGTCGCTGCGCAGCAGTGTGCGGACGTTGGTGAGGACGATGAGCCCGCCCACGGCCGAGCCCAGCAGCCGGGGCGGCACATGGCGCACCAGCCAGGCGGCGAGCGGCGCGGCGACGAGCCCGCCCGCCAGCAGCGCGAGGACCCAGGCCGCGTCGACGCCCTCGGAGCCGAGCCCGACGAGGAACCCCGCGCTCGCGGCGAGCGCGACGAGGAACTCGCTGGTGTCGATCGAGCCGATGACCTTCCGCGGCTCCAGCCGTCCGCTGGCCAGGATGGCCGGGGTGCCCACCGGGCCCCAGCCGCCTCCGCCGGTGGCGTCCAGAAAGCCGGCCACGATGCCCAGCGGGCCGAGGAACCGCTTGCGCAGCGGCTTGCCGAGATTGCCCGTCGGCAGGCCGAGCAGGGTGAAGCGGCCGAGCACGTAGAGGCCGAGGCCGAGCAGGATGACGGACATGGCGGGCTCGGCCAGCTCCGTGGACAGGCCCGACAGCACGGTGGCGCCGACGAACGCGCCCACGGCGCCGGGCACTCCGATCTTCGCGACGACGCGCCAGTCCACGTTGCCGAACCGCCAGTGCGCCGCACCGGACACCAGCGTCGTGCCGATCTCGGCCAGGTGCACGGTGGCGGACGCGGCGGCCGGGTTGGTGCCGACGGCCAGCAGGAGCGTGGTGGAGGTGACGCCGTAGGCCATGCCCAGGCTCCCGTCCACGAGTTGGGCACCGAGCCCGGCAAGTGCCAACAGGATCAGCGTTCTCACGGCCACCTCACTGAAACCCTAGTATTCCTACTGGTTAGGTAGGGATATTGGTGCCGTGTGGACGCCTGCGGCAAGGGTGTGTCCGGATCGCGGACGGAAACGTCTCTCCATCCGGGACGTCGCAGGTCAGCCCGTCAGCCCGTCAGCCCGTCGCGCGGGCAGGGTGTCGCTCGTCGGGCCGCTCCGGGCTGTTCGGGCCGCCGCACCGGGGCCGTCGCCCAAGGTGTGACCCCGGTGCGGCCGTTCGAGGAGTGGTCCGGGTGCGGACGTTCAAGGGGCGGCCCGGGTGCGGCCGTTCGAGGAGCGGTCCGGGTGCGGGCGGTTCAGGGGTTGGTCCAGGCGGCCGGGTTCTCGGTGAGGGAGCACACACCGCTCGGCAGCCGCCCGGAGGCGACATCGGCCAGCGACACCCCTTCGAGGATCTCCCGGACGTTCGCCCGCAGTGCGATCCACAGCGGCAGCAGCGACTCCGCCGCACCGCTGTAGGACAGCTCGGGAGGGCGCACACCCCGCACGGACACCAGCGGGCCGTCGACCGCGCGCACCACATCGGCGATGCTGATCCGCTCCGGTGCGCGGGCGAGCCGGTACCCGCCGTTGATCCCGCGCTGGCTGACGATCAGGCCGCCGCGCCGCATGTCGTTGAGGATGCCTTCGAGGAACTTGTGCGGGATCTCCTGTGCCTGGGCGAGCGCTTCCGCCTTGACCGGTTCGGCCTTCCCGGCCGCTGTGAGCTGCAACGCGGCACGTACCGCGTAGTCCGCCCTGGCTGAGATCCGCATACCGGCATTATCCCGTACGGCACGTCGGCGCCCAGGGGCAGGGGAGTCGCGCAGGGGGCGGCGAGGGGCGAGCCCGGCGTCAGGTGGGCCCGTCGGCGGGGTGGTCCCCGGTGGTGCCGTCGTGGCCCAGCAGCCGGACGAACGCGCGGAACGCCGCCGGCATGTCCACCGCTTCCGGATCGAGCAGCCACTGGTACTGGAGGCCGTCCATGACCGCGACCAGCAGCGGGGCCGTCTCCTGCGGGGTGAGCCCCGACGGCAGCCGCTCGCCGAACTCGGCCCGCAGTGTGGCGGCGAGGCTCTCCCGGACGGCGGCCGCGCGCCGGGTGAAGTAGTCCCGCGCGGGATGCCGCGCGGTCACGCTCTCGCCCAGCAGGGCGGAGAACGCCTGGACGATGCCGGGCCGCATCGCGTTGTACTCGACCAGCGAGGCGTACAGATCCAGCCGCCACGGCTGTGCGCCACGGGCCCGCGGGCCGCCGGTGTCCCACTCGTCCCGGGCCTCCAGCGTGGCGATCAACAGCGCCTCCTTGGTGGGGAAGTGGTGCAGCAGCCCCTGCTGGGTGATGCCGACCCGCTCGGCCACCGCGGCCAGCGAGGCGCCCCGGTAGCCGCGCTCGGCGATCACCTCCAGCGCGGCCTGCACGATCCGGGCCCGCCGGTCCTCCCCGCGCGCGGCACGCGCCGCGCCCTGCCGTGCCGTCCGCCGCACCCCGGTGTCCGGCGTGTGCCGCGCCCCCGGCCGCTTCCCAGTCACGGCGACGAGCCTAGCCGAGCCCTCCGGCCGTAGGTAACGAAAGCGCAACTCTCCCTACTGTGCGACAGGTTGACGGCGGCAGGATGGGGCGCGCCACGATCCGCCCCGCTCGCCCCCAGGAGGCAGGCCATGACGATCGACGAGACGGTCGTCGAGAACGCGCTCGCGCGGCTCGACCTCGACGCCAGAACCCGGCTGCTCGCGGGCAACGACATGTGGTCGCTGCCCGCCGAACCCCGCATCGGACTGCGCGCACTGGTCATGTCGGACGGGCCGGTGGGCGTGCGCGGCGTGCGCTGGAGCGCGGACGATCCCTCCGTCGCGCTGCCCAGCCCCACGGCGCTCGCCGCCGCCTGGGACCCCCGGCTGGCCCGCCGCGCCGGGCATCTGCTGGCCCAGGAGGCCCGCCGCAAGGGCGTCGACGTGCTGCTCGCGCCGACGGTCAATCTGCACCGCTCCCCGCTCGGCGGGCGGCACTTCGAGTGCTACTCCGAGGACCCGCTGCTCACCGGCGCCATCGGCACCGGCTATGTGACCGGGGTGCAGGAAGGCGGGGTCGGCACCACCGTCAAGCACTTCGTCGCCAACGACGCCGAGACCGAGCGCTTCACCGTCGACAACCTGGTGTCCGAGCGGGCGCTGCGCGAGCTGTATCTCGCGCCGTTCGAGGCGATCGTCCGCGACGCCCGCCCCTGGGGTGTGATGGCCGCCTACAACGCGGTCAACGGGCCGACGATGACCGAGCACCGGCAGCTGCTGCGCGACGTGCTGCGCGGTGCGTGGGGCTTCGACGGCTTCGTGGTGTCCGACTGGATGGCCGCCCGCTCCACCACGGGCGCGCTCGCCGGCGGGCTCGATGTGGCCATGCCCGGGCCGCGCACCGTCTACGGCGCGGCGCTCGCCGCGGCCGTGCGCGCGGGCGAGGCCGACGCGGACGAGGTCGCCGAGGCCGTGCGCGCCGTGCTGCGGCTGGCCGCACGGGTCGGCGCGCTCGACGGGACGGGCCCGGCCGTCGCACCCGAAGCGCTTCCGCCGACCGTCGACGGTGCCGCGCTGGCCCGGGAGATCGGCCACCGCTCGGCCGTGCTGCTCCGCAACGAGAACGGTGTGCTGCCCCTGGACCGGCCCGGCAGCGGGGAGGCCGGCGCCGTCGCGCTCCTCGGTGCCGCCGCGCGGGACGCCCGGGTGCTCGGCGGCGGCTCGGCCCAGGTCTTCCCCGCCCATGTCGTCTCCCCGCTCGACGGGCTGCGCGCCGCCCTCCCCGACGGCGCCCTGCGCTACGCCGTCGGCGCCCACCCCAGCGACGAACTCGCCGCCGCCGAGGCCGGGTTCACGCTCGGCGCCGTCTGCCGCGACCGCGACGGACACGTCCTCGGCCGCACCCCGCTGCCCAGCGGCGCCGTCCAGTGGCACGGGACGGACCTGCCCGACGGGGTGACCCGCGAGCAGCTGCACACCGTGGAGATCACCGGCACCTTCACCCCGCGGGAGAGCGGGCAGCACAGCTTCGGCACCCGCGGCGTGGGCGCCTTCCGGCTGACCGTCGCCGGACGGACGCTCTTCGACGGCGACCAACGGCCCGACGGCGGCGATGTGTTCGAGGCGGTCTTCGGTACGCCCGTCGAGCACGGCCGCCTCGAACTGACCGCGGGCGAACCCGTCGAGGTGTCGCTCGTGCACACCGTGCCCGACACCAGCGCGCTGCCCGTCGACGCCACCGTCCTCGCCCTCGTCCACCGCGAGCCGCGCCGCCCCGCCGAGGAACTCCTCGCCGAGGCGGAGGCGGCGGCGCGGGCCGCCCGGACGGCCGTCGTCGTGGTCTCCACCACCGAACGGGTCGAGAGCGAGGGCTTCGACCGTGCCGACCTGCGGCTCCCCGGCCGTCAGGACGAACTCGTGCACCGCGTCGCGGCGGCCAACCCCCGCACGGTCGTCGTCGTCAACTCCGGCTCGCCCGTGGAGATGCCGTGGGCCGACGAGGTCGCCGCCGTCCTGCTCACCTGGTTCCCCGGCCAGGAGGCGGGGGCAGCCCTCGCGGACGTGCTGCTCGGCGACGAGGAGCCCGGCGGCCGGCTGCCCACCACCTGGCCGGCCCGGCTGGCGGACGCACCCGTCACCCGCGTCACCCCCGCCGACGGCCGACTCCCCTACGAGGAAGGCGTGTTCATCGGCTACCGGGCCTGGCAGCGGTCCGGCGCGACGCCCGCCTACTGCTTCGGGCACGGCCTCGGCTACACGGACTGGGAGTACGAGACCCTCGACTGGCAGCCGTCCGACGCCGAGGCGGAGCTGGGCACCGCCACCGTGCGGGTGCGCAACCGCGGGGCGCGGGCGGGTCGCGAGGTGGTGCAGCTCTATCTCGCCGCGCCCGCCGACGACACGGTGGAGCGGCCCCGCCGGGTGCTGGCCGGATTCGCGGAGGTCCGGGTGCCGGCCGGGGGTTCGGCGGAGGTGGCCGTCGCCGTGCCGCGCCGGGCCGTCTGCGTCTGGGACACCGCGCGGCAGGACTGGCGTGCGGTGCCCGGTGCGTACACCGTCGAGGCGGGGCGCTCCGTCGACGACCTGCGGTTGCGTGCGGAGGCCGTCGTCGCCGGGTGACTCCTGCCCCGGCCGCCCCTTCCCGGATTCCGCGTCGGCGACGGTGACCGCCGGCCCTCGCGGACGGGGTGCTCCGGCGCGCAGCGGCGACGGGAGGAGACCGGGGTGCGGACGGGGCGCACCCCGACGGGCGTCAGGGCCGTGCCCCGACGAAAGTCAGGGCACGGACGGGCCCTTGGTCCACTGCCCCCGCCCACGGGCCGTTCCTAGGTTGTCGGGAGACGGCGCGGGCCCCGGGATGCCGGGACGCCACCGCGCCGGCCGACCCGTCCCGACGCCGGAAGAGGCACCGCCATGCTCACCGCACCCACGGCCGCCACGGTCACCGCCACCACCGACTCCTACACCGTCTCCGTCGCCGTCACCGAGGAGGAGGTGCACGCCGCCCAGCGCCTGCGCTACCGCGTCTTCGGCGAGGAGCGCGGCGCCTCGCTCACGGTCTCACCGGACGGGCGGGACACCGACGAGTTCGACGCCGTCATGGACCATCTGATCGTCACCGAGCGCACCGGCGGCGAGGTGGTGGGCACCTACCGGCTGCTGCCTCCCGGACGCACCGGAAAGCTGTTCTCGGAGACGGAGTTCGACCTGCGGACGCTGCCGGCCGAGGTGCGCGCCACGATGGTCGAGGCCGGGCGGGCCTGTGTGCACCCCGCCCACCGCTCGGGTGCGGCGATCAACCTGATGTGGGCTGCGCTGGCCCGCTACGTCCTGCTGTCCGGGCACCGCTACCTGGCCGGCTGCGCCTCGGTACCGCTGACACCGGACGAACAGGCCGCGGCGAACGCCTGGTTGCTCGGGACGACGAGACACCAGTCCCCGCCGGAGCTACGGGTGCGCCCGCTCGACCCGTGGGTGCCCGCGCAGGCCCTCGACGCCCGGCCGGACCCGGCGTCGCTGCCGCCGCTGCTGCGCGGCTATCTGCGGGTGGGCGCCTGGCTGTGCGGGGCACCGCAGCACGAACGGGCCTTCGGCGACGCCGACTTCTTCGTCCTCCTCGACACGGAGCGGATGAACCCGCGCTACCGCCGCTACTTCCTCGGGGACGCGCTCGGGGCCGGTGCGTGAGCGCCCATGTGCCCACGCGGGAGGCTGCCCCCGGCCCCTGGGCGGCCTGGTCGCCGTGCACCGCCGCCTGCGCCGGGGCGGACGGCCCGCCCGTCCCGTGGCCACGCGCCGTCCGCCGGGCCGGCGCCTTCGCCGGGGTGCTGGCGGGCGCGCTGGCGGACGGTACCCGGCTGGGCCGGCCGGACCTCCTGCGACGGCGGGCCCGCCAGGTGCTCGACGCGCTCGGCGTGCGGCTTCGGACGCGGAGCACCGCGCTGAGCGCGGGCGGCCGGACGGGCACGCTGCTGGTCGCCAACCACATCTCGTGGCTGGACGTCCTCGCCGTCCTCGCCGTCGAACCGGTGGCCGTGCTGGCGAAGCGGGAGATCGGGACATGGCCCGTGGCCGGCCGGCTGGTGCGCGCCGCGGGCACCCTGTTCATCGACCGGGAGCGACTGCGCGAACTCCCCGCCTCCGTCGGGGAGTTGACGGACCACCTGCGGGCGGGGCGCTCGGTCCTCGTCTTCCCGCAGGGCGTCACCTGGTGCGGGGGAGCGGGCGGCGCCTTCCGCCCGGCGGCCTTCCAGGCCGCGCTCGACGCCGCCGCTCCGGTACGGCCCCTGACCCTCGGCTACAGCCGCGCCTCCGTGCCCAGCACCGCCGCCGCCTTCGTGGGCGAGGACACCTTCGGCGCCTCGCTGGCCCGGGTGCTGCGCACCGACGGCCTGACCGTCTCGCTGCGTGCGCATCCGCCGCTGCTGCCGGAGCCCGGCACGGACGACCGGCGCGCCCTCGCGGCCCGGGCGCACGCCGCGGTGGCCGCCATGGAGGACGGAGCCCGGCGGGCCGACGGCGCCCGCACCGGGGCCGGCGGTCGCACCGGCCCCGCGGCCCGTGCGGGCCGCGCCGACCCCACCGGGCACGGCACCGGCACCCGGGCCGCCCACGGAGCCCGCGCCACCCGGACGGGCCCCGATGTCTGAGCCGGAGCTGCTGCGCGGGCTGGCGCTGCTGCCCCACATCCCCTGGCCGGACGCGCGGTCGGTGACCGGATCGTCCTGGCTGTGGGCCGTGGTGGCGCTGGTGGCGGCGCTCGATGCCGTGCTGCCGTTCATGCCCAGCGACATGACGGTCGTTACCGTCGCGGTGTTCACCGGGTTCGACCCCGGCCGGCTCGCGCCGCTGATGGCGGTGGCCGCCGTCGGCGCGTTCGGCGGCGACCTGCTCGGCTACGCGCTGGGGCGGCGCTTCGGGCCGGCGGCGCTGCGCCGTCTGCTGCGCGGCGACCGCGCGCGGCGGCGCCACGCGTGGGCGCGGGAGCTGGTGGAGCGGCACGCCCTGTGGCTCGTGCTGGTGAGCCGCTGTCTGCCCGGGGCCCGGGCGGCGTGCGTGCTGAGCCTGGGCGGCCTGCGGTTCCCGTTCCGCAGGTTCGTCGTCCTGGACGCGTGCGCGGCGGCGGTGTGGGCGGTCTTCCTCGGCCTCGTCGGGGCGGCGGGCGGCACGGGATTCCGCGACGACCCGCTCCTGGCCGTCCTGTCGGCCATGGGGCTGTCCCTGCTGCTGGCCGAGAGCGCGCGCAGGCTCCGGGGCGCCGTCCGTGCCCGGCGCGGGCGGGCCACCGTGCGTGCCCGGCCCGCGCCGGAGCAGGCAGGGCGGACGGACGGGCACAGGCACCCGGTCGGGCCCGGCGGCGGGTCAGGAGACCGGTGCCTCGACGCCGGACCCGGGGGCGGGGAAGGCGACCGGTGCGCGAGCGGGAGCGGACGCTGAACGTCCCGCACCGCCGTGCGCCCCGCAGCCCCGGCTCAGCCCACGTACCGCCGGGCCGTCGAGGTGCGCTGGGCCTCCTCCAGCGCGGCGAGCCGGTGTTCGACGCGCGGCGGGACGGGGCGCCGCTCGGCGAGCACCCAGGGCAGCCCGGCCAGCGCGTGCCCGAAGGCGCGTGCGCTGGCGGCGTCGCGCGGCACGGTGCGCGCCAGATGCCAGGTGCGGCGGACAGCGGCGGGCAGCGGGCGGCGCAGCCACGTGTACCAGAGGGTGTTGCGCAGCCCCTGGACGCGCCGTCCGGTGGCGTCCCGGGCGGGGGAGGGCGCGTGGTGGACGGTCAACTCCTCGCGGTAGGCGAGCCACCAGCCGGCCACCGCGAGGTCGGTCGCGAGCAGCTCCTCCTCGCCGCCGAGCCACAGCCGCGGCGAGAAGCCGCCCGCGGCACGGAACGCGGTCACCCGCAGACACGTCGCCGCCGCCAGGAACGAGCCCAGTGCGGGCCCAGGCAGCCAGTCGGGCCCGGGCACGGGCGAGTCGCGCAGCTCGGCGACGACGGGGTCCTCCGTGCCGTCCGGTTCCACGACGATCCGTGCGACGACACCGGCGAGCGCGGGGTGCGCGTCGAGGACGCCGGCCGCGGCGCTCAGCGAGCCGGGCTCCCACCAGGAGTCGTCGTCGCAGAACGCCACGTACTCCGTGGTGACCTGGCGCACCGCGAGATTGCGTCCGACGGCGCCGGTGTTGCGCCCGGGCGTCAGCAGCGTCATCTCCGGGTGGGCGGCGCGGACGGCGGCGGCCGTGCCGTCGCGGGAGGCGTTGTCGACGACGATCACCGGTGGCCGCTCGGGCAGCCGCGCCAACAGGCCGAGCGTGCGCAGCAGTTCGTCCCGCCGGTCGCGGGTGATGACCACGACGGTCACCCGGGCGTCCGGCGCGCGCTTCACGAGGCGGCCTCCACGCGCCGTGCCGCCGCCTCGACGGCCGGGGGCAGCGGACGGCGCAGCCGGACTGCGGCCGGCAGCCGGGGCAGCAGCCCGCGCACCGCACGCCGTGCCCCGCCGTCCCGCACCGCGGCCGCGCAGGACGCCGCCGTACGTGCCAGCGCCACCCGCAGGGGGCGGCGCAGCCAGGCGATGAGCAGTTCGTTGCGGTGGACGAGGGCCGCACGTCCCGGCCGGGGCGTATCGGCGGGGGCGTGCCGGGCGAGGACGTCCGGGCGGTGCACGACGCGCCAGCCGGCGGCCCGCAGATCGTAGGCCAGCAGCGTCTCCTCGGCACCGAAGAACAGCAGCGGATGGTAGCCGCCGGCCGCCAGGTACGCCTGTCTGCGCACCACCGCGGCGCAGCCGAGGAAACCGAGCACGTCACGTCCGCCCGCCGCGTCCGGACCGCCGTCGCCCAGGGGCGAGTTGGCCAGCACCGAGTTGAGCGGGTCGGGGGCGCCCCCGGAGCCGACGGTGATGTTCGCCGCGATCAGCCCCACGCCGGGGTGTGCGTCGAGGACGCGGGCCGCGGCGCTCAGCGAGCCGGGCTCCCACCAGGAGTCGTCGTCGCTGAACGCCACGTACTCGGTGCGCAGCGCGCGCACCCCGTCGTTGCGGGCCAGCGCGCCCCGGTTCACCGGGAGGCGGAGCAGCTCGACGCCGGGGAAGGAGCGCAGCACCATCTCGGGCGTGCCGTCCCCGGAGGCGTTGTCCGCCACCAGGATGCGCGGCTGCTCGGGCAGCGCCCGGAGCCGCTCCAAGGTGTGGGCGAGCGACTCCCGCCGGTCACGGGTGGCGATGACGACGCCGAGCCGGTCGCGCAGGCTCCCGGACGCAGGGCCCTGTTCCTGGGGTCCCTGGGGTCCCTGAGCTTCCTGGGATTCCTGGGCTTTCCGGGATCCCTGGAATTCCTGGGGGCCCTGGGATTCCTGGGGCCCCTGGGCGGGTTGCATGGCGCCTCACCTTCGTTCCGGCCGGGCCTGCCGGTGCGCGGGCCGGAAGGGGGGCACGGCGGAGCCGCGCCGCGTGGCTCCACCGTGCCGGGGCGGCTGCCGCGGCGGCGGCCCGTGGTCCGTACGGCCCGTCAGCGGTCGAACATCTCCTTCTCGACCTGGTCCGGGCCCTCGATGCGGTCGCTCCTCAGACGCGAGATCCGGTCGACGACCTCGTCCTGGGCCTTGTTCCTGCGGGCCACATCGGTCAGGGTCTTGCGGTCCGTGGGGTACGAGGCGCCCTTGAGTGCCTGCTGTACCTCGATCGGGTCGACATCGCTCATGGTGGCTCCCGGGTGGGTGCGGGGATCGTCCGGGGCGGCGCGTCTCGCGGGCCCGGCGGCCGGAGCGGAGGCGGTGAGCCGGGGCGCTCCCTGCGGGGCCCGGTGCTCCCGTGGTCCGCCCCCGTTGACTGGTCCCATGGTGCGACCGGCTCCGGGCGGTCGCAACGCGGACGCCCGCCCCCGCCCGGGATGCGGGCAGGGGCGGGCGTCCGCGCGGAAGCGGGTCGTCCGGCTCAGGCGGTGGCCGGTTCGGGCTCCGGGGCGGCGGTCGCGGCGGGCGCCGGCTCGCGGCGCGGCCTCAGCCGGGCCAGCGGCGACCGCTGCTGGAGGAGCTGGGCCGCACCCGTCACCGCGACGATGGCGAGACCGCCGACGATCAGACCGCCGCGGGCGCCGGCGAACTCCATGAGCGCACCGAGCAGCGGCGGGCCCACGAGCCCCCAGCCGGTGCTCGCGCTGCGCCACACGCCCAGCACACGGCCGCGCATATGGCTCGGCGGCTCGGTCTGGAGAACGGTGGTGCCCGCCGTGTCCGAGACGGACTCGACCACGGCCATCGGCGCGACCAGCAGCATCAGGATCAGCAGCGACGGCGAGAGCCCCGCCACGGCCTGGAGCAGCGCCCCGGCCGCCGCGAGCACGGCCACGTGCTTCACGGACGGCTTGCGCAGACAGCCCGCCAGCACCGCGCCGATCATGCCGCCGACGGCCAGCACGGTGGAGACCGAGCTGAACGAGCCGGCGCCCGCGGCGAGCGGACCCGTGACCAGGACGGCCAGCGTCAGCTGGTAGTTGCGGCCGAAGATCGCGGAGATACCGGTGATCGTGGCCAGCGCGACCAGCCGCGGGTTGCGCAGGAAGTACACCAGGCCCTCGCGGGTGCCGCCGGGCCGCCGGGCGGCCCGTCCCGCGGCGGCCGGTGCCGGGGCGGCGGGCGCGGGCCCGGCTGCCTCCTGCGGTTCGCGGTCCTCCTTCGGCGCGAGCTTCAGGAACGGGATGACGGCGGCGACGGCCAGGAACGACAGCCCGTTGACCAGGTACGCGGACGCCATGCCGAACCAGGCGACGGCGGCACCGGCGGCGGCCGTACCGATCAGCCGGCCGGCGCTGTGCACCACGGAGCCCAGCGCGATCGCCGAGGGCACGTCCTTGCGCTTGACGAGGTCGTTGCCGAGCAGCGAACAGGCCGGGTTGTCCACCGTGGCGATGGAGCCGGTGACGGCGGCGAGCACCATCAGCAGCGGCACGTTGAGCATGCCCAGGGCCACGAAGGCGGCGGTGGCGAACGCGACGACACCGAGCGCGGCCTGGCTGACGGAGGCGGTCAGCTTGCGCGGCCAGGAGTCCACGAGGCTGCCGCCGACCAGGCTCAACAGGAGCCCGGGCGCGGCCTGCACGGCCAGCGAGAGACCGGTGGTGGCGGCGGACCCGGTGATCTGGAGCACGAGCAGGTTCTGCACCGTCAGCTGCATCCAGGTGCCGACGTTGGAGACGAGGTTGGCGGCCGACCACCACCGCATGCTGCGGTAGCGGAGCGAACGCCAGGGAGAGCGTTCCTGTTTGGCTGCGGGGTCCGCGGCCGGCCGCCCGCGCCCGCGTACGGGCAGCGGCAACCGGTCGCGAAGCGGTGTGCGGGTCCGGCGCCGGGGCGTGTCGGCGCCGGACCCGGCGGGCGAGTGGTGCGGCATGGACCAATCCGGGCAGCGGCGGGTGGGGTGCGGGCACGGGGCGGAGGGGCCGGCCCCGGAGACGGTGGGCGGGGCGGCCGGGGGCCGGGCGCGGACGGCGCCCGGCCCCCGGTGCGGACCCCGGCCGGTGCACAGTGCGGCCGGCGGCGAGGTCCTTTCCTCATGCCCGCCAGCCATGTTCACAGACGGTCTCCGTCGACCCGGTGGCCGTCGGCCCCACCGGCGCCGCCCGCCGCCCTGTCCGCCCCCGCTGAGCAGGGAAGAACGGTGCGACGTGGCCTTCCTCACGGGGGTCGTCGCCGGCCGCGCTCCGTCACCGAACGTCCTCGACCGACCGCGCTGTACAGCGGTCGACGACACAGCGTGTCCAGTCGAACAACCGCCTGGCGCCCGGCACTTCGGCCCACGGGGACGGATCTCCCGGACACGCTCAGCAGCGCACGGGAGCTCCAGGTTGCGGCGGACGGGAACCCACCTACCGTGGTGAGGGCGGGAACACATATTCGCCCAGCCGGAAGCCGGATCCCGGACCGGCGGCAGCGATCACCGTCAACTGCATCCGGGCCCTGTGACAGCGGTCGGCCGGTAGTCGGCCGGTCACAGCCCGCCCCCGCGACGGGGCCTCGCCTCCGAGCCCCTTCGAGAATCTCCCGCGGAGCCGTCCCGGCTCCCCCGTGCCATCCGGCACGGTGCACGTGAGGAGCGCGCCCATGGAGGTCCCTGCCTCTTCCCCCGTGGATCCCCCCGCGGTTTCCCCCGCGGCCCGCACGTCCGAGGCCGCGCCCCGGTCCTTCCGGCACGCGCTGGTCACCGGCGGAGCGGGATTCGTCGGCTCGCACCTGTGCACCGCGCTGCTCGCGGAGGGCTGCGAGGTGACGTGCGTCGACGACTTCTGCACGGGACGCCGGCAGAACGTGGCCCACCTCGCCTCCCACCCCGGGTTCACGCTCATCGAGGCCGACATCTGCCGCCCGTTCGACATCGCCCCCGGGGCGCGACCGCCCGACCTCGTCCTCAACTTCGCCTCGCCCGCCTCCCCCGCCGACTATCTGCGCAGCCCCCTGCACACCCTGCACACGGGCAGCTCCGGCACCTGGCAGGCGCTTCAGCTGGCACACCGGTACGGCGCGCGGCTGGTGCACGCCTCGACCTCCGAGGCGTACGGGGACCCGCAGGAGCATCCGCAGAGCGAGCGCTACTGGGGCCACGTCAACCCCGTCGGGCCGCGCAGCGTGTACGACGAGGCGAAGCGGTACTCCGAGGCGCTGGCCACGGCCCGGGCCCGCGTCGACGGCACCGACGTCGGCATCGTGCGGCTGTTCAACACCTACGGCCCGCGGATGCGCGGCTACGACGGCCGGGCCGTGCCCACCTTCATCCGCCAGGCGCTGGCCGGGGAACCGCTGACCGTGACCGGCGACGGACGGCAGACCCGCTCCCTCGCCTACGTCGACGACACGGTCCGCGGCATCCTCGCCATGGCGCGTTCCGAACTCCTCGGCCCCGTCAACATCGGCAACCCCACCGAGATCACCATGCAGCAACTCGCCGAGCTGATCATCGAGTTGACCGGTTCGCGGTCCGGGCTGCGGTTCATCGAACGGCCCGGCGACGACCCCGCCGTGCGCTGCCCCGACATCACCCTTGCCCGCGGGAAGCTCCAGTGGGAGCCGCAGACCGGGCCCGAGGAGGGCCTGGCCCGCACGATCGAGTGGTTCCGCCGGCACGCCACCGGCTGAACCGCGGCCGCCCTGCGAGCCCCGCACCCCCTGCGAAAGGCGCGACACCATGCGCGTACTCGGCATCAACGCCCTCTTCCACGACCCGGCAGCGGCGCTCGTCGTGGACGGGCACACCGTCGCCGCGGCCGAGGAGGAGCGGTTCTCCCGGCGCAAGCACGGCAAACGGCCGGTGCCGTTCGCCGCCTGGGAGCTGCCGCGGCAGGCCGCGGCCTGGTGCCTCGCCGAGGCCGGGCTGCACCCGCGGGACCTGGACGCGGTCGCGTACTCCTTCGACCCGGCGCTGGCCGAGCCCGCCGTGGACATGGGGCTGGACGACCCCTGGGACCCGCTGCGGCTGACCTACGCGCGTGAGGCGCCCGCCTTCCTCGCCGACGCGCTGCCCGGACTGGACGCCGAGAAGGTGCAGTTCGTGCCGCACCACCTCGCGCACGCCGCCTCCGGTGCCTTCGCGGCGCCGCAGGCCGAACGCTGCTCGGTGCTCGTCGTCGACGGGCGGGGCGAGGCCACCTCCCATCTGGCCGCGCGCCGGTACGGCCACGCCGTCGAGCCGCTGCACGGCCAGCAACTCCCGCACTCGCTGGGCCTGGTGTACGAGGAGCTGACCGAACACCTCGGCTTTCTGCGCTCCTCGGACGAGTACAAGGTCATGGCGCTCGCCTCCTACGGCAAGCCCCGGATGCACGCCGACCTCAGCCGGTACGTCCACCCCACCGGGGACGGCGGATTCCGCGCCACCGGGGTGCCCTGGCACGAGTTCTGCCCGCCGCTGCGGCCCGGCGCCGAGTGGACCAGGGACCACGCAGACCTGGCCGCCTCCGCGCAGAAGTGCCTGGAGGACACCCTCCTCGACATGGCCCGCTGGCTGCACGGCCGCACCCACGACGAACTGCTCACGCTCGCCGGCGGAGTCGCGCTCAACTGCGTCGCCAACTCCCGTATCGCCGCCGAGAGCCCGTTCTCCCGCGTATGGGTGCAGCCCGCTGCGGGGGACGCCGGCACCGCGCTGGGCGGCGCGCTCGCGGTCGCCGCACGCGGCGGGGACACCACCGCGCCCATGCCGGGCGCCGACCTCGGCCGCGGATGGAGCGACGAGCAGCTCGCCGCGTACCTCAGCACGGCCCGCGTCCCCTACGAACGCCCCCCGGACGTGGCCGCGACGGTCGCCCGGGCCCTCGCCGACGACGCCGTGGTCGCCTGGTTCCAGGGGCGCTCCGAGTACGGGCCGCGCGCCCTCGGCCACCGCTCCTTGCTGGCGCACCCCGGGCGGGCCGCGAACCTGGAACGCCTCAACGACGTCAAGGGGCGCGAGCAGTTCCGCCCGGTGGCGCCCATGGTCCTCGCCGAGCGCGCCCGGGAGATCTTCCAAGGGCCGCTGCCCAGCCCGTACATGCTCTTCGTGCACGACGTCGACCAGGCGTGGCGCGACCGCATCCCGGCCGTCGTGCACGTCGACGGCACCGCCCGGATCCAGACCGTCGACCGCGACCACGAACCCCTCGTCGCGCGCATGCTGGAGCACTTCGAACAGCTCACCGGCGTGCCCGTCGTCGTCAACACGAGCCTGAACACCGCCGGCCGGCCCATGGTCGACGACCCGCGCGACGCGCTGGAGTGCTTCGGCTCGGCCCCCGTCGACCTGCTCGCCATCGGCCCGTACGTGGTGCGCCGCGGCGGCTTCTTCGGTGCCCCGGCGCACGGGGAAGGAGGACGCCCGTGAACAGCGCACACCCGGATCCGGCGCCGCCGGACCCCGCGTACGCCGTCGTCGTCCCCACCCTCGGCAGGCCCTCGCTCGCCGGGACGCTGCGGGCCCTCGCGGCGGCGGGCGCACCGCGGCCCCGGCGGATCGTGCTCGTCGACGACCGGCCCGCCCGGGAGTGCGACCCGCTGCCCGTCACCGTGCCCGAGGAACTGGCGCCGCTCGTCACGGTCGTGCCGGGCGCCGCCGCCGGGCCCGCGGCCGCCCGCAACGCCGGCTGGCGCGCCGCCGACGAGGAGTGGATCGCCTTCCTCGACGACGATGTGCTGCCCGGCCCCGACTGGGCGCGGCAACTCGCCGCCGACCTGGCAGCGGCCGGCCCCACGACCGCCGGCACCCAGGGCCGCATCACCGTGCCCCTGCCCGCCGACCGCGCGCCCACCGACTGGGAGCGCACCACCGCGGGGCTGGCCGGCGCCCGCTGGATCACCGCCGACATGGCGTACCGGCGTGCCGCGCTGGAAGCCGTCGGCGGCTTCGACGAACGCTTCCGGCGCGCCTTCCGCGAGGATGCCGACCTCGCCCTGCGGCTGCTCGCCGCCGGATGGCGGCTGACCACCGGCCGACGGCACACCGTGCACCCGGTGCGCCCCGCCGACCGGTGGGTCTCGGTGCGGGCCCAGGCCGGCAACGGCGACGACGTCCTCATGCACCGTCTCCACGGCCCCGATTGGTGGCGCCGGGCGGGCGCGGCGCGCGGCAGACTGCCGCGGCACCTCGCCGTCACCGCGGCGGCCTGCGCCGCGCTCGGCGGTCTCGCCGCCGGACGGCCGCGCACCGCGTCGCTGCTGGGCGGCCTGTGGCTGCTGGGCACCGGCGAGTTCCTGTACGCGCGGGTGCGGCCCGGCCCGCGCACCCGCGAGGAACTGCTCACCATGGCCGTCAGCAGCGTGCTCATCCCGCCCGCCGCCACCTACCACTGGTCCCGCGGCTGGGGACGGCACCTGCGCACACCCCGCGCGGGAGAGGCCGGAAGGACCGGAGAGGCCGGCGGGGCCGGAAGGCCCGAGGGAGCCGGGACGGCCGGGAGAGCCGGACGAACAGGAAGGGCCGGAGAGGCCGGAGAGGCCGGAGAGGCGGTGGCGGCATGACCCGCCCGGCGCGCACCGCGGCGCCCCCCGAACCCGCGCCGCGCACGGCACACACCGCCGGAACCTGGCAACAGCCCGAGCCCGGCGGCCCGTTGCTGCGCCGCGCCGCACCCGCCGCGTCCCCCGGAGCCTCCGCCGTCCCCGCCTCCCCGGCCGACGGCTCCCGCCCGGCGGCCGTGCTCTTCGACCGCGACGGCACCCTCGTCGAGGACGTCCCGCACAACACCGACACCGACCGGCTACGACCCCGCCCCCTCGCGCGCACCGCGCTGGACGCGCTGCGCGCCGCCGGTGTGCCCCTCGGCGTGGTGACCAACCAGCCGGACCTCGCCCGGGGCGCCCTCACCGTGCGCCAACTGGAGTCCCTGCACGAGCGGCTGGAACTGCTGCTCGGGCCGTTCGCCGTGACCGCCGTCTGCCCGCACACCCCCGAACAGGGCTGCGGCTGCCGCAAACCCGCGCCCGGCCTCGTGCACGCCGCCTGCCGGGCCCTGCACGTGCCGCCGCGCCGCGCCGCCGTCGTCGGGGACATCGGCGCCGACCTGGAGGCCGCCGCCGCGTGCGGCGCCCGCGGCGTCCTCGTCCCCACCGAGGCCACCCGGGCAGCGGAGATCGACGCCGCACGGCACACCGCGGACAACCTCGCGCTCGCCGTACGCCGGCTCCTCGGCCGCGACCGGCGGACGGGAGGCGGCTGATGACCGGCCCCCGCACCCTCGTGGTCCGCCTCGACAGCGCCGGCGACGTGCTGCTCGCCGGCCCCGCCGTGCGCATGGCCGCGGCCGGCTCCAGCCGTGTGACGCTGCTGGCCGGGCCGCTGGGGCAGACCGCGGCCGAACTGCTGCCCGGCGTCGACGAGGTACTCGTCCACGACGCGCCCTGGGTGGGCCGCGCCGCGCCGCCCGTCGACCGGGCCCGCACCGACGCGCTCGTCGACGCCCTCGCCGCGCGCCGGTTCGACCGCGCCCTGATCCTCACCTCCTACCACCAGAGCCCGCTGCCGGCCGCCCTGCTCCTCAAGCTCGCCTCCGTGCCCTGGACCGCCGCCGACAGCGAGGACTACCCGGGCTCCCTCCTGGAGCTGCGGCACCGCAGGGCACCCGGCCGGCACGAGGCACGGGCCGCCATGGACCTGGCCGCCGCGGCCGGCTTCGCCCTGCCCGACGGCGACGACGGCCGGCTCGCCATCCAACCCCCGCCCGACACCCGGCCGTTGACCGGGCCCGCGCCCTACCTCGTGGTGCACCCCGGCGCCTCGGCGCCCGCCCGGGCCTGGAGCGAGCAGCGTGCGGCCCGGGCCGTCGCCGCGCTCGCCCGCGCCGGGCACCGGGTCGTCGTCACCGGCGGCCCCGCCGAGAAGGAGCTGACCGCCGCCGTCGCCGGCGAGCACGCCCTCGACCTCGGCGGGCGCACCGCGCTGCACGAACTCGCCGGGGTGCTGGCCGGTGCCCGGGCCGTCATCGTCGGCAACACCGGGCCCTCCCATCTGGCCGCCGCCGTCGGCACCCCCGTCGTCTGTCTCTTCTCGCCGGTCGTCCCCGCCGTCCGCTGGGCCCCCTACGGCGTCCCGCACGTGCTGCTCGGCGACCAGGAGGCGCCGTGCGCACGCAGCCGCGCCGTGCACTGCCCGGTGCGCGGCCACCCCTGCCTGGACGCCCTCGGCGACGCGGAGGTACTCGTCGCCGTCGACCGGCTGCTGTCCACCGCCCGCAGCACCTCGGAGGCCCGCGCATGAAGATCCTCATCTGGCACGTGCACGGCTCCTGGACCACCGCGTTCGTCCAGGGACCGCACACCTGCCTCGTCCCGGTGCTGCCCGACCGCGGCCCCGACGGACGCGGCCGGGCCGAGACCTTCCCCTGGCCGGACTCCGTGCACGAGGTGACGCCGGAACAGCTCGCGGACGAGGACGTCGACCTGGTCGTCCTGCAACGCCCGCACGAGGAGGAGCTGGCCCGGCGCTGGCTCGGCGGTCGCCGCCCCGGCCGCGACGTGCCCGCCGTCTACCTGGAGCACAACGCGCCCGACGGGAACGTGCCCGACACCCGCCACCCGGCAGCCGACCGCGACGACCTCGTCCTGGTGCACGTCACCCACTTCAACCGGCTGTTCTGGGACGCCGGGAGCACCCGCACCACCGTCATCGAGCACGGCATCGTCGACCCCGGCCACCGCTGGACCGGTGAGCTGCCGCACGCCGCCGTCGTCGTCAACGAGCCCGTACGGCGCGGCCGGTTCGTCGGCACCGATCTGCTGCCGGACCTCGCCGCGGCCGCGCCGCTCGACGTCTTCGGCATGCGCACCGAGGGGCTCGCCGGCCATCTGGGGCTGCCGCCCGGACGCTGCCGCTCCCACGAACTGCCCCAGGAGGAGCTGCACTCCGCGATGGCCCGGCGCCGCTGCTATCTGCACCCGGTGCGCTGGACCTCGCTCGGCCTGTCGCTCCTGGAGGCCATGCATCTGGGCATGCCCGTCGTCGCGCTCGCCACCACCGAGGTCACCGAGGCGGTACCGCCCGGCGCCGGCACCGTCTCCACCCGCCCCGAGGTCCTGGCCGAAGCCGTCCGCGCCTATGTCCACGAGCCCGCGGCCGCCGCCGAGGACGGCGAACGCGCCCGCCGGGCCGCCCTGAACCGGTACGGGCTCAAACCCTTCCTGCACAGCTGGGAGCAGCTCTTCGAGGAGGTGACCCACGCATGAGGACCGGGTCCAAGGAACGCCTGCGCATCGCGCTCGTCTCCGAGCACGCCAGCCCCCTGGCGGCGCTCGGCGGCGCGGACGCCGGCGGTCAGAACGTCCATGTGGCACGCCTCGCCTCGCTGCTGGCCGACCGGGGACACCGCGTCACGGTCCACACCCGGCGCGACGCCCCCGACCTGCCGCAGTGCGTCCCGCTCGGGCACGGCGTCGACGTCCACCACGTGCCCGCCGGGCCGCCCAGGCCCCTGCCGAAGGACGAACTGCTGCCGTACATGGGCATGTTCGGGGCGATGCTGTCCGCGCAGTGGGCGGCGGAGCCGCCGGACGTGGTGCACTCGCACTTCTGGATGTCCGGGCTGGCCACCCTCCAGGCCGCCCAGGACCGCGCCGTGCCCTTCCTGCACACCTACCACGCCCTCGGCACCGTCAAGAGGCGTCACCAGGGGGCCGCCGACACCAGCCCCGGCGAACGCATCCCCTGCGAGCGGGCCGTCGGCACCTCCTGCCACCGGGTCGTCGCCACCTGCCGCGACGAGGTCGAGGAGCTGACGGCCATGGGCGTCGACCCCGGCCGCGTCGCCGTCGTCCCCTGCGGCGTCGACCCGGACGTGTTCGCCCCTGTCGGCCCGCGCTGGAAGCGCCCCTCCCGGCGGCCCCTGCTCGCCCAGATCGGCCGCCTCGTCCCCCGCAAGGGAGCCGCCGTCGCGCTGGCCGCGCTCAGCCGGATCCCGCACGCCGAGCTGGTGATCGCCGGCGGGCCCACCGGCCAGGCGCTCTCGCACGACCCGGAGGCGCGCCGGCTGCGCGAGCTGGCCGGGGAGCTCGGCGTCGCCGACCGGGTGCATCTCACCGGCGGGCTCGACCGGGAGCAGGTGCCCGAACTGATGCGCGCCGCCGACGTCGTGCTGTGCCCGGCCGACTACGAGCCCTTCGGCATCGTCCCGTTGGAGGCCATGAGCTGCGGCACGCCCGTGGTGGCCAGCGCGGTCGGCGGCCAGCGCGACACCGTCGCACACCGCGGCACCGGGCTGCTCGTCCCGCCCCGCGACCCGGCGGCCCTCGCCGAGGCCGTCTCCGGGCTGCTGGCCGCGCCCGAACGCCGGCGGGCCTACGGCGCGGCCGGGCGGCGCCGGGTGCTCTCCCGCTACCGCTGGGCACACGTCGCCGACCGGACCGAGGCCGTCTACCGCCAGGTGCTCGCCGAGTCCGTCCCCGGCACGGCACCGACCCCCGCCACCCTCGCCGCCCCATGAGGAGGCCCGCCCCGCACCGAACCGTCCCACCGGGCAGCGGCCCCGCGAGGCGCCCGTCCCGCAGGCGGCAGCCCGCAAGGCAGCAGCCCCGTCCGGGAGAGGCCGCACTCCGCGTCCCCGCGGACGGCCGCACGCACCGTGAACGGCGGCCGGTCGGCCGGCCGCACCGAGGAACCACCGTCCCCTGAAGGGCAGTACGCCCCGTGAAGGAGGGAGGCCCCCGGGCCCGCACCGGGAGGCCGTCACCATGCTTCCTGTCGACCCCGCACACGAACACTGCCGCGCCCTGGAGGCGGCCCTCGCCGCCTTCCGGGAACAGCACGCCGCACGGGTGACCTCCTGGGGAGAGCAGCTGGCCGCCGCGCTGGCCGGGGACGCCCGGCTGCTGGCGGCGGGCAACGGCGGCAGCGCCGCACAGGCCCAGCACCTGACGGCCGAACTCGTCGGCCGCTACCGCTCCGAGCGCCGCCCCTACTCCGCCATCGCCCTGCACGCCGACACCTCCGCCGTGACCGCCATCGGCAACGACTACGGCTTCGGCAGCCTCTACGCCCGCCAGGTCACCGCGCACGGACGGCCCGGCGACGTGCTGCTCCTGCTGTCCACCTCGGGCCGCAGCGAGAACCTCACCTGCGCGGCGGCCGCGGGCCGCGAGGCCGGGCTGCGGGTGTGGGCGCTGACCGGCCCGGCTCCCAACCCGCTGGCCCGGCGGGCCGACGAGGCCCTGTGCGTGGAGGCGGACACCACCGCCACCGTCCAGGAGGCCCATCTGGTCGCCGTACATCTGCTGTGCGAGGCGTTCGACGTGGCACAGGACGCGCAGCACGCCCTGCCACGGGACGTCCGGGAACTGGTCCGCGACGCCGAACAGGCCGCGGACGCGGGCGCGGACACGGGCGCGCCCGCGGACACGGGCCCGGCCCCGGCCCGCACCGGACGGTCGCCGGGACCCGGTGGAGAGCCGCTGGCTGTGGGGGAGTCCGTGTCCGCCGGGGAGTCCCCGGGCGCATCGGGGCGCCGGTCGCGCGCGCCGGGCCGCGCCGGCGAAGCCGTACGCGCCGCCGACCCGGGCGGGCCCGCCCGCTGACGAAGGCCGGGCCGATCCGCCCGCAGCCGCTCCCGAACCGAAGGAGGCCCGATGCCTCGCAGCGCCCCCGCCCCCCTCGTCGTCGTCGGCGACACGCTCCTGGACACCGACGTCGAGGGCCGGGCGAGCCGGCTCGCGCCCGACGCCCCCGCGCCCGTCCTCGACGTGACGGACGAACACCACCGGCCGGGCGGGGCCGGACTGGCCGCCGTCCTGGCCGCCCGCGCCCGGCCGGACGGCGCCACGCACCGGGAGATCGTGCTCGTCACGGCGCTCGGCGAGGACCCGGCCGACGCCCGCGTCCGGGAACTCCTCGCCCCCCACCTGACCCTGGTGGAGCTGCCGTTGCACGGCACCGTCCCCGTCAAGACCCGGATGTGCGCCGAAGGACGGCCGCTGCTGCGCGTCGACCGGGGCGGCGGTGTCGTGGGCGAACCGACCGAAGCGGTCCACGAGGCGCTGGCGGGAGCGCACGCCGTCCTCGTCGCCGACTACGGCCGCGGCGTCGCCGAACGGCTGCGCGGCCACCTCGCCGACCTGGCCGGGCACACCCCGCTGGTCTGGGACCCGCATCCGCACGGCGCGCCCCCGGTGCCGGGTGCCCGGCTGGTCACCCCGAGCGCCGCCGAGGCCGCCGCGCTGAGCCCGCCGGACCCCGCCGACCCGTCCGCCCACCGGGACGGCGAGACCGGCAGCCTGCACGGGCACGGCCGCCGGGGCGCCGCCCTCGCCACGGCATGGCGCAGCGCGGCCGTGGCCGTGACGCTCGGCAGGCGCGGCGCGGTCCTGGCCCGCCCCGGCGACGCGGCACCGCTCTACTTCCCCGCCGAACAGGAGGCCGAGGGCGACCCCTGCGGCGCCGGCGACTGCTTCGCCTCCGCCGCCGCCCTCGCCCTGGCGGACGGCGCCCTCCCCGAGGAGGCCACCCACGAGGCCGTGCGCCGCGCCGGTGTGTTCGTCGCCACGGGCGGCGTACGCAACCCCGATCTGTGGCAGGGCACACCGGGCACGCCCGGTCGGCCGCCGCAGCCGGACCGGGGGCTGCGGGACGCCCGGGCGCTGGCCGCCGCCGTCCGCGGCCGGGGCGGCACGGTCGTCGCCACCGGCGGCTGCTTCGACCTGCTGCACGCCGGGCACGTCGGCATGCTCCAGAACGCCCGCAGAACCGGCGACTGCCTCATCGTCTGCCTCAACTCCGATGTGTCCGTACGCCGGTTGAAGGGCGACGGCCGTCCCATCACCCCGCAGGCCGACCGCATCTCGGTGCTCGCCGGGCTGGACTGCGTCGACGCCGTGGCCGTCTTCGACGAGAACACCCCCGAGCGGCTGCTGCGCGAACTGCGGCCCGACGTCTGGGTCAAGGGCGGCGACTACGGCACCTCCCGGCTGCCGGAGGCCGCGGCCCTGGAGGAGTGGGGCGGCCGCACCCTCCTGCTGCCCTACCTCGACGGCCGCTCCACGACGGCACTGGCCCGCCGCGCCGCCGTCACCCGCCGCAGCGACCCGCACGGCGCGGAGCAGTCCCCGTGACCCCCCGCAACCACCGCCTGCCCCACCCTGCCCGGGCCGCCGCGGAAGAGCCGTCGGCGGGGGAGCCGCCGTCGGCGGGGGATGTGCCGTCGGTGTACGGGGTGTCCCGGGCGGGGGACGTGCCGTCTGGGGAGGAAGGGCCGTCGGCGTGCGAGGCGCTTTCCGGGAGGGGGCAACAAGGGGCGGGGAGGGGGTTCTTGGCGGGGGAAGCGCCCTCGGCGCAGGAGCCGCACCCGGCGGGGGATGCGTCGTCGGCGGAGGTGGGGCCTTCGGGGAGGAGCGTGCCGTCGGGGCAGACGGCGGCTGCGGGGCGGCAGGGGCCCCCGGCGCACGAGGCGTCCCGGGGGCGGGCGGTGGCCGCGAGGAACGAGAAGGCGGAAGCGCGGGCGCAGGCGGAGGCGCCGCGGGTGCTGGTGCTGCGGGCGCTCGGGCTGGGCGATCTGCTCACCGCCGTCCCCGCGCTGCGCGCCCTGCGCCGTGCGCACCCCGGGCACGAACTCGTCCTCGCCGCCCCGGCCTGGCTCGCCGACGCCGTGCGCGCGACGGGCTGCGCGGACCGCCATCTGCACCTCGGCGGCCCGGGCCGCGACGTGCCCGCGCACATCCCGTGGCCGTGGCCCGCGCCCCGGCTGGCCGTCGACCTGCACGGCGACGGTCCGCTCAGCCGCGCCCCGCTCGCTGCCCTCGCGCCGGCCCGGCTGATCGCCTGTGCGCCCGGCCCCGACGCACCGCCCGGCACCGGCGCACCGGACCCGGAACACGCCCGCACCCACGAACGGGTGCGCTGGTGCCGCCTGTTGGCCCGGCACGGCATCCCCGCGGACCCCGGCGACCTGCGTATCCGAGCGCCCGTACGCCCCTCGCCCGCGCCCGGAGCCGTCGTCGTGCACCCCGGCGCCGACGCCGCCGCCCGCCGCTGGCCCGCCGACCGGTTCGCCGAGGTCGCCCGCGCGCTCACGGCCCGGCACGAGCGCGTCGTGCTCACCCACGGGCCGGGCGAGCGGGCGCTCGCCGCCCGCGTCGCCGCACGGGCGGGGCTGCCCGACGACGCGCTCCCCGCCGACCCCGCGGGGCTGCCGTTCGACGACCTGGCGGCGCTCGTGGCCGGGGCCCGCGCCGTGCTCGTGGGCGACACCGGGATCGCCCACCTCGCCTCGGCCCTCGGAACGCCGTCCGTCGTCCTGTTCGGGCCGGTCGCGCCCGCCCTGTGGGGGCCGCCGCCGCACGCCCGGCACCGCGCGCTGTGGCGGCCCGGGCCCGGCGACGGCCTCCGCCCCGGCGACCCGCACGGAACCCGGCCCGACGCGCGTCTGCTCCGCCTCACCGTCGCCGACGTGCTGGACGCCTGCGCCGCGCTGCCGCCGCCCACGCACCGGCCCGGGCCGGGCGGCGCCGCCCCCGCCCCGGCACCCGTGCCGACGCCCGTCCCCGAGCCACCCGGGCCCGGCTGACCCGGTCCCGCCCCGCCGGACGCGGCGAGGCCCTCCGCGCGCCCCATCCGGCCGGCCCCGAGCCGAGACGACGGGAGAGTCGATGCCCCCACGCTCCGGCCCCGAGCGCGCCCCCGCCCGACGGGCGCTGCTGACCGGCTGGTTCAGCTTCCGGGACGGCGAGGCGACCGCGGGCGACGTGCTGGCGCTGCGCCGCGTTGAGGATCTGCTGCGGGAGCTGGGGCTGCCGTACGACATCGCCTGGAGCCCCGGATTCCGGCCCGCCGGGCCCTCGTTGGAGACGGTACGGCCCGAGCGGTACGACCTCCTGCTGTTCATCTGCGGACCGCTGCACGGTCCGCAGCCGGCCGCGCTGCACGACCGGTTCGCGGGCTGCCGCCGTATCGCCGTCGGCGTGTCCGTCGTCGACCCGGAGGACCCGGCCGTACGCGGATTCGACCGGGTCGTTCCGCGCGACGGGTCCGGCTCCCCGCCCCGGGCCGACCTGTCGCTGGCCGCACGGCAGCGCGAACTGCCGCCCGTCGTGGCCACGATCCTCACCGCCGGCCAGCACGAGTACACGGGCCGCCGCCGGCACGAGGAGACCATCCGCCGGGTGACGGACTGGCTCGCGTCCCGCGACTGCGCCCGGCTCCCGCTGGAGACCCGGCTCGACACCCGCGACTGGCGGCTGTGCGCCACCCCGGAACAGCTGGACGCCGTGCTCGCCCGCGTCGATCTGGTGGTGACCAACCGGCTGCACGGGCTGGTGCTCGCGCTGCGCTGCGGCGTCCCGGTGCTCGCGGTCGACCCGGTGGCCGGCGGAGCGAAGGTCGGCGCCCAGGCCCGGGCGCTGGACTGGCCCGCCGTCATCCCCGCCGAACGGCTGGACGAGGACACGCTGCGAAGCTGGTGGGACTGGGCACTGGGGGAGGGCCGCAGCCGGGCAGCGGCCTTCCGGACCCGAACCCGAACCGGAACCGGAACCCGGACCGCAGCTCGGACCCCGCCCGGAGCCCCGGCACGGCCCCCGCAGCAGGACGACGGACTGGCCGAGGAACTGCGGACGGTCCTGCACACCGTCCTGCACGAGGCCCCGGACGGGAGCGACGGCGGCCCCGGCCGAGCGGTGTCCTGAACCTGCGGGCGTGCGGGGGCGTGCGGGCGTGCGGGCGTGCGGTGCCGGAGGAGACCGGTGGGGCGTGCGGGGTTTCAGGGCGCCGCAGCGAGGGACTGCGGGAGGGAGAACCAGCAGTCTCGCCCGGATGGAGTGACCATGCCCGCCGGATCGAACGCCAAGCGTGAGCGTCAGTACGAGCACATCAAGAAGGGCCAGGAGGACCGCGGCGCGCCCGAGGGCCGGGCCAAGGAGATCGCGGCGCGCACCGTCAACAAGGAGCGGGCGCAGTCCGGCGAGTCCCGCCGCGCCAGCCGCACCTCCGTCAAGGACAAGCCGGCGCCGAAGCGCGGTGGCCAGCGCTCGGGCAGGCGTGCGGGGCCGGGCGGCCCGACCCGCGACCAGCTGTACAACGAGGCGCGGCAGAAGGGCGTCGACGGCCGCTCGAAGATGACCAAGGACCAGCTGGCCCGCGCCGTGGGCAGGTAGCGGCCGGCCGGTCCGGACTCCGGACCGGACAGGGAACCGGGGCGGCCGGCCCGGACGGCGGGCCGGAGGCGCCCGGCACCGCCGTTCTCCCGGTAGCGCGCCGCGGACCTCTTCGCTTTCGTGGAGAGGAGCCGCTCACCCCAGCTCCGGGCCCGAGGAGACCTCATGATCATGCATCCCGACACCCTGCGCGGGCTCGTCGCCCAGTACGAGACGCTCCGGCACTACGCCGGGGACGGCGACGAGCAGCGCCGCCGGGACCTCGCCGACGTGACCTACACGCTGTGCGTGTCCACCGGCACCCGGGATGTGAACGACGCCCTGGCCGCCGCGCGCGCCCACATCCGCGCACACCGCGCGCCCGCCTGAGCCGCCGACCGCTGCTCCGTCCTCGACCACGGCCGCGCCCCGGCCACGGCGGGCCCGCGGCCACGGCGCGGTCCGGGCCGGTCAGTCCCAGACCATGGTGAGCTGCCGCTCGAAGACGCGGTACCCGGCCCGGGCGAAGGCGGCGGCCATCGGTGTGTTGCCGACGTCCGTCGACGCGCGGACGCGCGGCACGCCCTCGGCGGCGAGCACCCGCGTGCCCTCGGCCAACAGGGCGTCGACGAGGCCCCGGCCCCGGTGGGCGGGCAGCACGCCGATGTAGGCGATGATCGCGTTGTAGGCGTTCCGCGCGGGGAGCACGAACCCGGCCGGCTCGCCGTCGGGCAGCGTCGCGATCCGCCACCAGCCGCGCGGGCTCGTGTACCGCGCGAGTTCGTCCCGGTAGTGCCGCGCGGCGACCTCGTGCGCCGGCATCCGGGACAGGCCGGCCCGGTCGTGCGCGTCCAGCGTGCCCTCCAGCACCCGGGTCATCAGCGGCACCAGCTCCGCGCCACCGTCGCGCACCGGCCGGAACACCAGCCGGCCCTCGGGCGCGGGCACCGGAGCCGGTGGCCGCCACTCCAGCCGCAGCCGCTCGACGAGCGGGCGCGCACCGGTCCGCTCCAGCGCCGCCGTGCGGTCCTCGACGCCGCGCCGCACATCCGGCCGCTCGCGCCAGTCGCGCGGCAGGAAGCAGCTGAACTCCGGCCGCCCGCCGTCGGGGAAGAGCGCCGACGAGGCGGCGGTCAGCAGCCGGTGGCCGGTCTCCACCCGCGCGGGACGGGCCGCGGCACCGGGCCCCTCGTCGAGGTCGAACACGTCCAGCACCCGCGGCAGTTCGTCCCCCGGCAGGCCCCACCACGCAGCCCGTGCCACCGGGCGCGCACCGCGCAGGGCGAGCCACATCCACGCCAGCCGCCGTCTCCCGGCGGCGAGATCGTCCGCCAACTCGTGATCGAGCGGGCCCGGCAGTCGCCGGAAGAGGGGCAGTTCCTCTGGGCCGCGGAGCGGACGCACACACAGGCGGTCCGGGCCCGCGTCCGCCCCGCGGCCGTCGCGGTCGTAGTGGTCTCCGTCGTCGTGGTCGTCGTCGTGGCCGTCGTGGTCGTGGTCGGACAGGGACATCGCAGGCTCCTTCCGCGGCGCCCGGTTCCGTGTCGCGGACGCGTCCGCACCGGGGCCGGGACGCGGGGATCGTGCCGGGCAAGGGCGACGTCCGTCCTTTCCGGGCCGCCCCGTCGGCGGGCGGACGCGCGCGGCGGCCGAGTACAGCCGGTACGGCACGGAGCGGCAACTCCTTTTCCCCGGCGGGCGCTTCGGGCCCGCGCCGCGCCGTACCCATGGCCCCCGGGACGGTGCCACTACGGGACGGCTCAGGGACATCCCCGCCCCGTTTTTCCTCCGCCGCGACGACGGCCCGGCCCCGCCCGCGGCGGGACGCTGGAACGGTCGTCCGGCGGGCAGCGACGGCGGCAGGGCCCGCGCCCCGGGCGCCCGCACCGTGAAGGAGACCCATGACGGCTCACAGACCGCGCCCCGCTCCCGTACCCGAGGAGGTGCTCGGCCGGCCCCGCAACCGTGCCGCACTCCACCGCACCGCGCTGCTCACCGGCGGCTATCTGCTGCTCAGCGCCCTCACCCTGGCCGCGGTCGTCGTGCTGCGCGACGACTCCGCCCTCGTCGACGACGCCGTGTGGGTCCGCTCGTGTGCCGTGCTGCTCAGCGCCCTCGTGACGTTCGTCTGCGCCCGCCGTGCCGCCCGTGGCTCCCGCCCGGCCTTCCGCCGGCTGCGGATCCTCTCCACGGCGATGACCGTCGCCATCGTGGTGATCCTCGCCGTGCCCGGCTCGTTCCCGCTGTGGATGAAGCTCGACCAGGCCGCCTGCGGGCTCCTGCTGGCCGGCGTGGTCCTCGCCGTCAACGGCAGACATCTGCGCACGGTCTTCGCCACGGACAGGCCGTAGCCGGCCGCACCTTCCGGCGGCCGGCCCGGGCCCGTCCGTGGCCCGTCACACGGTCAGCAGCACGTTGACGGCCACGCCGACGGCCAGCACCGTCAGGACCACCCACAGCCACGCCGGGCGCTCCGGCGCGGGCTCCCCCTTCGACTCCGGCACGACCGACCTCCTTCCTCGCCCTTTCCCGGGCTTCTCGTCGAGGCGTTCGGGACGTGACCATCGTCGCCACCGGGACGGCGCCTGCCATCGGCACGGGCTGCCGGACCCCCGGTGCAGTTCTCTGCACCATCGACGGCAGCGCAGTTCTCTGCACCGTCAACCGCAGTGCAGTTCTCCGCACCGTCATCGGCCGCCGGAGAGCCGGGAGTTCAGGACCGCAGATAGGTCAGCACCGCGAGCACCCGCCGGTGGCCGCTGTCCGGTGCGGGGATGCCGAGCTTGCTGAAGATGTTGCCGATGTGCTTGTTGACCGAGCTCTCCACGAGGAACAGCAGCCGGGCGATGGTCGCGTTGTTGTGCCCCTCCGCCATGAGGGAGAGCACCTCGCGTTCGCGCGGCGTCAGCGCGGCCAGCGGATCGTCGTCCGGCTTGCGCACCATCAGCTGGGAGATCACCTCGGGGTCCATGGCCGTCCCGCCGGCGGCGACCCGCTCCAGGGCGTCGAGGAACTCATCGGTGCGCGCGACACGGTCCTTGAGCAGATAGCCGACGCCGAAGGCGCTGTGCGCGAGGAGTTCGGCGGCGTACGCGCGTTCCACGTACTGCGAGAGCACCAGCACCGGCAGCCGCGGCACCTGCCGGCGGGCCTCGACCACGGCGCGCAGCCCCTCGTCCCGGTAGCCGGGCGGCAGCCGCACATCGACGACGGCCACGTCGGGACGGTGGTCGAGGAGCGCGGGTAGCAGGCCGTCGCCGTCCTCGACGGTGGCGCACACCTCGTGGCCCTCGCCGGCCAGCAGCAGCGCCAGCCCGTCGCGCAGGAGCGCGTTGTCCTCCGCGAGCAGGACCCGCATGACACCCCCTCCGTCCGCCCGCGCCGGGGCGGTCCGTCCGGACCGGTCCGGCACCCCGCCGGGCAGGGGCGTTCCGTGCGCCGGAAGCCCGATGCGCGGTCACGGTAGCACCGGTCACCGCGGCCGGACGCGGCAGCGGACTGCACCCCGCGGTCTCCAGCGGACACCGTGTCCCTGGCCCGCGCACCCGCCCTACCGTCCCGGCACAGCGCACGAGGCGCACACCGGTGCGCCGCCGAACGGGAAGGCGGGGGCGCGAGTTGAGGCGAGGCGGCAGGCGGGAACGGCACAACGAACCGGACGGGCGGAGGGCGTCGGTGGGCGGCGCGGCAGCGGACCGCGCCGGTGCGGGCGCCGGGGGAGCGGTGTTCTCCCTGGCGCTGTGGACGCTGCGGCGGCGCAAGGCCGGGTCCGCCGGTGCCTTCGTCGCGCTGTGCGGCGCCTCGGTGCTGCTCACCGCCTTCGGGATCGTCCTCCGGTCCGGCATCGGCGGCGGGGTACCGGCACAGCGGTACGCGGCGGCGGACGTGCTCGTCGCGGGCCCACGGTCGTTCTCCGTCACCGAGGGCGACAGCACCAAGACGGAACAGCTGACGGGCCCGGCTCCGGTGCCCGCCGGTCTGGTGCGGCGGGTCGACGGCGTCGAGGGAGTCCGGCGGGCCGTCGGCGCCGTACGGTTCCCGGCCGAGCTGGTGGACGGAGACGGCCACCGGGTGCGCGGCGCCGGGGACCGCCGGTCCGAGGGCGCCAACTGGGCGTCCGCCGCGCTCGGTTCCTACGAGCGCTCCGGGCGGGCCCCCGCGGCGCCGGACGAGGTCGTCGTCGAGGAGTCGCTCGCGCGGGCGGCGGGCGTACGCGTCGGCGACACCGTCCGGATCGCGGCCACGGACGACGTGGCGCGGCGCACGGTCGTGGGCACGGTACGCCGCACCGGATCCGACGGAACGCTGCGCAGCCCCCCGGTGTTCTTCGCGGACGCCACGGCCCGGGCGCTGTCCGGCCGGGAAGGCCGGTTCGACGCCGTCGGCGTGCTCGCGGCGCGTGGCGTGCCGCCCGGCGAGCTGGCCGCGCGGATCGCGGACCGGCTCGACGGCGAGCGGGCCGAGGTGCACACCGGAGGTGGGCGCGGCACGGTCGAGCACCGGGACGTGACCGCTGCCCGCCACCAACTGCGGGAGCTGGCCGGTTCGTTGGGCGGCACCGTCGTGCTGATCACCATGCTGGTGGTGGGCGGCACCCTCGCGCTCGGTGTCCAGCAGCGCCGCCGGGAGCTGGCGCTGCTGCGGGCCGTCGGCGCCACGCCCCGGCAGATCCACCGGCTGATCGCGGGTGAGGCGCTGATCCTCGCGGTGACGGCCTCCGCGCTCGGCTGGCTACCGGGTATCGCCGCGGCACAGGTGCTGCGCCGCGCCCTCGCGGCGACCGGGACGCTGCCCTCCGACTTCGCCTTCTCCGCCGGGCCGTTGCCGATGGTCGCCGCGCTCCTCGTCGGAGTGCTGACGGCGCAGGTGCCCGCGTTCGCCGTCGCCCGGCGCGCGGCCGCGGTGCCGCCGGTGGAGGCGCTGGGCACCGCGGAGAGCCCCGAGCCGGGCACCGGGCGGGCCCGGACGTGCTGGGGGCTGCTGCTGTTCGTGCTCGGCGCGGCGGCCTCGCTGCTGCCGCTCTTCTCCGGCAGCGTCTTCGCGGTCGCGGGCGCCGGGAGCGGCGGCCTGGTCATGGTCGTCTCCGTGCTCGTCCTGGCGCCGTCCCTCGTCGGCGGGGTGATCCGGGTGGCGGGCCTTCCGCTGCGCCGGCTGCTGGGGACGCCGGGCCTGCTGGCGCTGGCCAACAGCCGCTACCACGCACGCCGTACGGCGGCCGGTGCGGGACCGCTCGTCCTCGCCCTCGGGTTCGCCGCGCTCCAGCTGTTCATCCCGGCGACCGTCTCGGCGGCGGCCGCCGCACAGGCACGGGCGGGCGGCCTCGCCGACTGGACGGTGACCGTTCCCGGCGCGGGTGTGCCGCGCGATGTGCTCCGCCGGGCCGAACGGCTGCCGGGCGTCACGGCCGTGGCCGGCACGGTACGGGCCGAGGTGTTCGGCTCCCGCGAACTCCTGGATTCCGCCGAGGTGTTCCCGTACCAGGCGCAGGGCGTCACCCGCGGTGCCCTCGGCCGGCTCCTCGACCCGGGCACCGTGCACGGCGCCCCGGAGCGGCTGCGGCCGGGCACCGTCGTGTTGAGCGGTCAGGCCGCCGCCACCCTGGGCGTGCACACCGGCGACCGCGCCCGGCTGCACCTGCCGGACGGCACCCGCGCCCGGCCGCGGGTCGTCGCCGTCCACCGGCGCGGCGCGGGCTTCGGCGACGTGCTGCTGCCGGCCGCCACCCTCCTGCGGCACGGGGCAGGACCGCTGTACGACTCGGTCCTGGTACGCGGCACATCCCACGGCGGTACATCCCACGGCGGCACGGCGCACACCCGCGCGGAGCTGGAGCGGCTCGCGGCCCGGTATCCGGGGGCCGAGGTCCGGGAGGGCGGCGCCGCGCCGGCCGGACAGGAACACACGGCCCTCGCCTCGCTCCTGGACAGCGCCCTGCCGCTCGTACCCGTCCTCGGCTACATCGCCGTGTCCGTCGGCAACACCCTGGTGATGTCCACCCTGGCGCGCGGCCGCGAGTTCGCCCTGCTGCGGCTGCTCGGCGCGACCCGGCGCCAGGTGCGGCGCATGCTGCTCACCGAGGTCGCGCTGCTCGCCCTGGCCGCGGTGGTGCTCGGCACGCTCGTACCGCTGCTGCCCCTGTCGACGGTCGCGCTCGGACTGACCGGCACCCCCGTGCCGTACATCCCGCCCCTGCTCCACCTGGGACTCGCCGCCCTCGCCTCGGCGCCGGCCGCCGCAGCGGTCCTCCTCCCGGCCGGCCACACCCTCCGCGGCCCGCTCCGGCCCGGCTCGGCCCTCCGCTGACACCGACGGCCACCCGGGACCGGCACAGCGGACGCGGCACCAACGCCCGTAACGACACGGGGTGTTGAGCCGTTCCGGTCGTCGGCGCGGGCATGAACGCACACTCCGGCACGCACACCCGCAACGGAACGCGCGGGGCCGCGGGCAGTTCGCCGACGGCCCGCTCAGCCGACCCCGCTCAGCCGACCCCGCTCAGCCGGTCCCGCTCAGCCGGTCCCGCTCAGCCGACCCCGCTCAGCCGACCCGGGCCGTCCCGCGTACCAGCAGGTTCTCGACCGCCAGGGCCGCGTCCGAGCGGAAGGCGGCCCGGCCCGCGGCGATCTGGCGGGTGCGGGCCGGGCCCGGTGCGGCGAGGGCGCGTGCCGTGCGGGTGGGCTCGCCGGGGCCCGCGACGTGCCGGCAGCAGCCGGACCTGGCCATCTCGTGCACGCCCTGAGCGCCGTGCCCGGTCAGCGGGCGGTGGGCGACGACGGGCAGACCGGCGGCCAGCGCCTGGACCGCGGTCTGCCCGGCCGCGTTGTCGAGCAGCACGTCGGACGCCGCCATCAGCCCCGGCAGGTCCTCGACCCAGCCCAGCGGCAGCAGGCCGGGGAGGCGGGCGGCGGTGCGCCGGAGCTGTTCGTCGTGGCCGCACAGCATCACCGGCAGCAGCCCGCCGTCCGCCAACTGCCGTGCAGTCTCCAGCAGTCCGCTGCCCACGCCCCACGCCCCGGTGGACACCAGGACCACGGGACGGCGGCCGGGGCCGTCCGTGTGCCGCGCCAGCAGCCGGGCCCATCGGCCGTCCACGTCCACGGGTGCGCGGAACCGCTCGGGCACCACAGGACCGGTGACCGCGGCGGGCCGTCCCGTGGCAGCCTGCACGGCCCGCGCCCCGGCGGCGGAGACACACAGATGGGCGTCGTTGCCCGCGTGGAGCCAGCCGCGGTGGGCCGCGAAGTCGACCAGGACGACGGCGCTCGGCACCCGCAGCGCGCCCCGGGCCCGCAGCCGCCCGGTCAGCTGGGCGGCGAGATGGAAGGTGGAGACGACCGCGTCGGGACGCCACTGCCCGACGGTGCGCAGCAGCGCGCCCTCCGCCAGCCGGGCGAGCGGGGCGCTGCCCGGCCGGGGCCCGGAACCGGGGGCGAGGAAGCCGGCGTACACCGCCCCGTACAGGCCGGGCGCGTGCCGGACGGTGGCGCGGTAGGAGGCGCGCAGCGCCGGCCCGATACGGGCGGGCAGCATCGTCAGCACGTCGCGGACGGTGACGATGTGCCCGCGGGCCCGCAGCCGCAGCGCGAGTTCGTGGGCGACCGCGTCGTGGCCCTCGCCCATACCGGCGCTGAGCAGCAGGAACCGGTGCGGCATGCGGGCTCCTCCGGTGGACGGCGAACGGCTCGTGGAGATCCAGTCTGGAACGCGGTCACCCGGCACGGCGCGACGAGGGCCCGCCACCCGGAGCAACCGCACCGGCCCGGTCCGGCGGCACCGTGCGGCCCGCGCGGGCACCGCCGCGACGGCTCCCGGGGCGGGGCCGGACGGGTGATCCGGGGCGCGGGGGCGGCCGGTGCAGCGCGGGCGCGGCGGCCCGGATGCCCGCATGCTGGAGATCCGGGGCCGCCGTGCCCCGTCCCGTCCGTCTCGACCGGGATGCCGGGGCCCTCGTGCCCGGCCGGCCGGCCACAGCGCCGGCCGCACCCGGCCCGCACCCACCGGAGGGCGTCCGTGTTCGACAGGTTCGGCAGGCCACACCCCGGGCAGGCGCACCGCACCCGCCCGGTGGCGCTCATCACGGGCGCGTCCTCCGGCATCGGCACGGCCGTGGCCGAGCGGCTCGCCGCGAGCGGCAACTGGCAACTGCTGCTGAACGGCCGCGACGAGCGGCGGCTCACCCAGGTCGCCGCCCGGACCGGCGGGATGCCGCTGCCCGCCGATGTGACCGACCCCGAGGCGCGCTCGGCCCTCGTCAAGGAGGCGCAGGAAGGCGCCGGGCGGGTGGACGCCGTGGTGGCCGGCGCCGGCATCGGCTGGGCCGGGCAGTTCCGGCAGATGCGGGCGCAGGACATCGACGACGTCCTGGCGGTGAACCTCTCGGCCGTCCTGCACCTGGTGCGGCTCGTGGTGCCCGGCATGGTGGACCGCGGGCGCGGCCGGGTGGTGCTGATCGGTTCGATGGCGGGCAGCGTGGGCGTGCGCGACGAGGCCGTGTACTCCGCGACCAAGGGCGGTCTGATGGCCTTCGCCGACAGCCTCCGCTACGAGCTGGGCCCGAGCGGTGTGCGGGTGTCGATGGTGATGCCGGGCGCGGTCGACACCCCGTTCTTCGGCCGGCGCGGTGCGCCCTACCACCGCACCCGGCCCCGCCCGGTGCCCGCGGACCGGGTGGCCGACGCCGTGTGCCAGGCGCTGCGCACGGGCCGTGCCGAGGCGTACGTCCCGTCCTGGCTGGGGCTGCCGGCGCGGATGCACGGGGCGACCCCCGGCCTCTTCCGCAGCCTCGCCCAGCGGTTCGGGTAGGCCCGGCACGTGCTGTGGACGGTGGTGTCGGTCGTGCTGGCGCTGCTCGCGGCGCTGGGGAACGCCGCTGCCTCGGTGCTCCAGCGCAGGGCCGCCGCCGTGGAGGGCCCCGGCCCGTCGGGGCGCCGGCTGTCCTGGCTGCCGGGGCTGCTGCGCCGGCCGGTGTGGCTGTGGGGCGCGGCGACGCTGGTGGCGTCGGGCGTGTGCCAGGCGGGCGCCCTGGCGACCGGTCCACTGGCGGTGGTGCAGCCGGTGATGACGACGGAGCTGCTGTTCACGCTGATGCTGGGCAGCCTCGCCTTCCGCCGGAACCCGGGCACCGGGGCCTGGGGGGCGTTCGCCGCGATGGCGCTCGGTCTCGCGGTGCTGCTGGGGCTGCTGAACCCGACGCACGGCACCGCCTCCGTCCCGGACGAGCGGTGGCTGTACGCGTGCCCGGCCGTGGCCGCGCTGGTGACCGTCCTCACCGTCGTCTCCTTCCGGCTGCCGTCCGCGGCCCGCGCGGCGCTGCTCGGTTCGGCGACGGCGGTGCTGTTCGGGCTGACGGCCGCGCTGATGAAGGACGCCGTCGGGCATCTGACGGACGGTTTCGTGGCGCTGCTGACGGCCTGGCAGACGTACGGGGTCGTCGTGGCGGGCGCGGTCGGCTTCCTGCTGCTGCAACTGACCCTGCACGCGGGCACACTGGTGGCCTCCCAGCCGGCGCTCACCCTCGGCGACGCCTTCCTCAGCGTCGTCCTGGGCGCCCTGCTGTTCGACGAGCGGCTGACGCTGGGCTGGTGGGTCCTTCCGGAAGCGGCCGCGCTCGGCCTGATCTGCGCGGGCAGCATGAAGCTCGCCAGGACGCCCGCCGTGGCCGGGCACGACGGGGAGGAGATGTGGTGAGAAGACCTCCGTTGTCCTCGGCGGCCCTCGCGGCCGGCGCCGCCGTCGCGGCCTGGCACGTGGGGCCCGCCGCCACCTGGCTGCCCGGTGTGCGTGCCGTGCTCAGCCCCGCGCTGGACGGCCGGGGCGCCCCCGGGCATGTGGCGCTGACCTTCGACGACGGGCCCGACGCGCGCAGCACCCCGCTCTTCCTGCGGGAGCTGGAGCGGCTGCGGGTCCGTGCCACGTTCTTCGTCCTCGGGGCGTTCGTCGAGGCGCACTCCGGCCTGGTGGGGCGCATGGCCGCGGAGGGGCACGAGATCGCCGTGCACGGCTGGGGCCACGAACGCCCCTGGCTGCCGCGCCCGTTCGCCGACCGGGCGGGGCTGGAGCGCGCGGTCGCGGCGGTGCGTGCCGCGGGCGGCGGCAGCCCGCGCTGGTACCGGCCGCCGTACGGGATACTCACCGCCACGCGGCGGCGCGCCGCCCGGCAGCTGGGGCTGCGCCCGGTGCTGTGGACCACCTGGGGCCGGGACTGGACCGCGCCCGCCGACCCCGGCAGCGTCCTCGGTGAGCTGGCGCACCGGCTCACCGGCGGCGCCACGGTCCTGCTGCACGACAGCGACCGGACCAGCGCACCGGGCGCCTGGCGGGTCACCCTGGCCGCCCTTCCCGAACTGGTCTCCCGCTGCCGCGCGCAGGGCTGGACGGTGGGCACGCTCGCCGAGCACGGGCTGGCCGGCGAGTCGGCGCCGGAGCCGCGCGCCGGGTGAGACGGGGCGCGGGGGCGGGTGCGGGCGCTGCGGGGCGTGGGCCGGGCGCGGGCGGCCGGTGGGCCGCCGGGTGTCAGCTCGCGCGCCGCCAGGGCTCGGTGGCCACGACGGCGTCGACGGGCAGCGGTCCGTAGATGTGCGGGTACCGCTCGGCGGCGCCCGGCTCCGGGGCCTCGTACCGTATCGGCGCGGGAACCCGTGCGCTGTCGATGACGAGCACGACCAGGGCGCCCGGGTCCGGGTGGTCGCCGTACAGCAGCTCGGCCACGGACGGCAGTTGACGGCGCAGCGAGCCGTGGATGAAGCCGACCTCGGCCAGTGTGCGGCCCCGGGTGGACATCTCGTAGCTGCCGGAGGCCAACGCGGCGTCCCAGTGGGCACGTTCGGTGAGGTGCAGGATCTCGGTCATGTGTACGACGCTAGCCGGTGGCCGAGCCTGGACCGGTCGATGGCCGGAAACGGCCGGTGGGCGCGGTGCGCGAGGGGCGGGAGACACCGGCGGACGCACGGCCATTCCCTCTTGGTGAAACACGTTCTACCGTGTGCGCCGCCGTCGGCGGACAGCCAAGCGGCCGGCGGTCGCCGAGAGCCGTGGAGGGGACGTGTACCTCGCATACACCACCGGACAGCAGCGGTTGCGCAACGAACTGCGGGAGTACTTCGCGGAGTTCGCCGCGCCGCCCGCCGAGGCCGGCCCGGCCGGCGCGCGTGAACACAAGCGGTTCTACCGCGAGACGATCCGCCGCCTCGGCGGCGACGGCTGGCTGGGCGTCGGCTGGCCGAAGGAGTACGGCGGGCGGGGGATGTCCGCCGTCGAGCAGTTCATCTTCTTCGACGAGGCGGCGCAGGCGGGCATACCCCTGCCGCTGATGGCGCTCAACACCGTCGGCCCCACCCTGATGCGGTACGGGACGGACGAACAGAAGGCGTACTTCCTGCCCCGCATCCTCTCCGGCGAACTGGACTTCGCCATCGGCTACAGCGAGCCGGAGGCCGGCACCGACCTGGCCTCGCTCACCACGCGCGCGGTGCGCGAGGGCGACGGCGAGGACGGCCACTACCTCGTCAACGGCCAGAAGATCTGGACGACCAACGGCGACACCGCCGACTGGGTCTGGCTCGCCGTGCGCACCGACCCCGACGCACCGCCGCACAAGGGCATCTCCCTGCTGCTGGTCCCCACGGACGCGCCGGGCTACTCGTGCACGGTCATCACCACGCTCGCCGGGCACGACACCACCGCCAGCTACTACGAGAACGTCCGCGTCCCCGTCTCGCGGCGCGTCGGCGCGGAGAACGGCGGCTGGCGCATGATCACCACCCAGCTCAACCACGAACGGGTGACGCTCGCCGCACACGGGACGATGGCCGTCCGCGCCTTCGAGGACGTGCGCGACTGGGCCGGCCGCACCCGGCTGAGCGACGGCCGCAGGGTCGCCGACCTGGGCTGGGTCCGCACCCGGCTGGCCCGCGCGCACACCCGGCTGGAGGCGATGAAGCTGCTCAACTGGCAGATGGTGGACGCCCTGGACAAGGAGACCCTCACCCCGCACGACGCGTCCGCCGTCAAGGTCTACGGCAGCGAGGCGCGGCGGGACGTCTACGCCTGGCTGATGGAGATCGTCTCGGCCGCCGGGCCGCTCAAGGAGGGCTCGGCCGGCGCGGTGCTGCGCGGCGAGCTGGAGCGCGGCTACCGCAGCGCGGTCATCTTCACCTTCGGCGGCGGCAACAACGAGATCCAGCGCGAGATCATCTCCTGGATCGGCCTGGGCATGCCGCGCGTACGACGCTGACCGGTCAAACGCGTATACGCCGCCCTCGACCGGCATACACACGCAGGAACGAGGCAGCCATACTGGGCAGACAGGGGAGGGAATTCGGCAACAACGGGGGCGGGCGCGCGCTATGGCGGAGAGCACGCTGATCCAGGGCCGGTACCGACTGCTCGACCGGATCGGGCGCGGGGGGATGGGGGAGGTGTGGCGGGCACGCGACGAGTCGCTGGGCCGGCGGGTCGCGGTAAAATGTCTCAAACCACTGGCCACGCGGGGAGACCGGACGTTCGTGCGCGCCCTGCGTGAGCGGTTCCGGCGCGAGGCGCGGGTCGCGGCCTCGCTCCAGCACCGCGGGGTGACGGTGGTGCACGATTTCGGCGAGCACGACGGACTGCTGTTCCTCGTCATGGAGTTGCTGGAGGGGCGCAACCTCAGCCAGCTGCTGGAGGACAACAAACAGCATCCGCTGCCGGTGCCGGAAGTCGTCGACATCGCCGAGCAGGTCACCGCGGCTCTGGCCCACACCCACGACCAGGGCATCGTCCACCGCGATCTGAAACCGGCGAACGTGATGCGCACCGAGGACGGTGCCGTGAAGATCTGCGACTTCGGCATCGCACGGCTCGCGCACGACATCGACTTCACCGCCAAGCTCACCGGCACCGGCGTCGCCATGGGCACACCGCACTACATGTCGCCGGAGCAGATCGCCGGCGCGGCCGTGGACCACCGCAGCGATCTGTACTCCTTCGGCTGCGTGCTCTACGAGATCGCCACCGGCGCCCCGCCGTTCGAGGGCGACGACGCCTGGACGGTGCTGGTCGGACACCGTGACACGGCGCCGGCCCCGCCCCGCGAGCACCGGGCCGAGCTGCCCGGCCCGCTCCAGGACGCGATCCTCGCGCTGCTGGCCAAGGACCCGGACGAACGCCCGGACAGCGCCGCCGAGTTGGCGGCCCGGCTGGCCGAGGCCCGGCTGCGGGCCGCCGGGGCCGGGCCGCTCACCGGGCTCGGGCCCGTGGTGCCGGCGCAGCGCGGCAGCGGTGACGGGGCCGCGCCGGGGGCCGGGCCGCTGTGGTCCCCGTCGTGGACCCGCGGTATGGGAGGCGGGATGCGGGCGAGCGGCTCGTGGCCGGTGCCGGCCGGCGGGGCGCGGGGCGCCGGTGCCGCACACAGCGTGCTGACCGGGCCGTGGACCGGGCACCACGGCCCCCTCACGGGGCAGTCCCGGCCGGCGCCGAACACCCCGGCGCCGCACAGCGCTTGGGCCGCACCGCCGTCCCCGCCGTCCCCGTCGGATCCTTCGCACCCGTCCCACCCCGCGATCCCCGCGGATCCGGCGCCCTCTCCGGCGCCCGCGCTCCCGTCGCCCGCCGCCGGGGCCCCGGCGGCGGGCGGGGAGGGCGCACGGGGCGCGGTGCCGCGTCGTGAGGTGCTCGCCGTGCTGGGCAGCCGTCACAACGCGGGGGTCGGTCTGGGCCGGCTCGGGCGCTGGGAGGAGGCCGTCGAGGTGCACCGCGCCGTCGCGGCCGAACGGGAGCGTGCGCTCGGCGCGAGCCACCCCGAGACGCTGACCAGCCGCTACGAGACCGGCTTCGGGCTCTCCCGGCTCGGCCGGCACGAGGAGGCCCTGGAGGAGTACCAGCAGGTCGCCGCCCGCCGGGAGGAGCGCCTGGGGCCCGACCACCCCGACACGCTCGCCGCCCGCCAGGAAACCGCCTATGTGCTGGGCCGGTTGGGACGGTACGAGGAGGCGCACGGCCTCTACACCGCCGTCCTCGCGGCACGTGAGCGCACCATGGGCGCCGAGCACCCCGACACCCTGCGCTGCCGGCACAACCTCGCCTTCAACCTCAGCAGGCTCGGCCGGCTCGACGACTCCTGCGCGCTCACCCGGCAGGTGGCCGCCGCCCGCGCCCGGGTGCTGGGCCCCGAGCATCCCGACACGCTCGTCACCCGGTACGAGGTGGGGTACGCGCTCGGCCGGCTGGGCCGCTGGGCGGAGGCGCTGGAGACCTACCGCGCGGTCGAGGCCGCCCGGGCGCGGGTGCTGGGGCCCGGCCACCCCGACACGCTCGCCGCGCGCTACGAGTCCGGGGTCTGCCTGGGCCGGCTGGGGCGTGCGGCCGAGGCCCTGGAGCTGTACCGGGGGCTGGCGCTGGACCGGGCCCGGGCGCAGGGCCCCTCCGACCCGGAGACGCTGCGCGCCCTGCACGGGCTCGGCGTCAACCTGGGCCGGCTGGGCCGCTGGACGGAGGCGCTCGCCCAGGCCCGCGAGGTGTGCGCGGTGCGGGAGCGGGTGCTCGGCCCGGACCATCCCGACACGCTCGTCAGCCGCCGGGAGACGGCGGTGGCACTGGGCTGGCTGGGCCGCTGGGCCGAGGCGCTGGAGGTGTACCGGCACGTGGCCGCCGTCCGCGAACGCGTGCTCGGGCCGGCGGATCCGGACACCCTCGCCAGCCGGTACGACCAGGCGCACTGCCTGGAGCAGCTCGGCCGCTCCGGCGAGGCCGCCGAGGTCTACCGGGAGATGGCGGCCCCGCGCCGGCCGGGGACCGGCTGAGGCCCCCCGCCGGACGGGCGCACGGGGGCAACTCGGCCCGCAGACCGTGTTTCTGACGCGGCGTCAGACAATGTCTTCCCTCCGTGTCCCCGCTGCGGCATCCTGCGCCCATGCAGACGGAGCTGAGCAGGAAGCTCGGGATACAGCACGCGATCTTCGGCTTCACGCCCTTCCCCGCCGTCGCCGCGGCGCTGACCCGGGCCGGCGGCTTCGGGGTGCTCGGCGCGGTGCGCTACGGGTCGCGCGACGAACTCGCCCGCGATCTGGACTGGCTCGACGAGCACACCGACTCGCTGCCCTACGGGCTCGATGTGGTGATGCCCGCCAAGAAGGTCGACGGCGTCACCGAGGCCGATGTCGAGGCGATGATCCCGGAGGGCCACCGCGCCTATGTGCGCGAGACCCTGGAGAAACACGGCGTCCCCGAACTGCCCGAGGGGGAGAGCGGCGGCTGGCGCATCACCGGCTGGATGGAGGAGGTGGCGCGCGGCCAGCTCGACGTCGCCTTCGAACACCCCGTCAAGCTGCTGGCCAACGCGCTGGGCCCGCCACCGCCCGACGTCGTCGAACGGGCCCACCGGCACGGCATCCCCGTCGCCGCGCTGGCCGGCAGCGCACGGCACGCGCAGCGGCACCAGGAGGCGGGCATCGACATCGTCGTCGCCCAGGGATACGAGGCCGGCGGGCACACCGGGGAGATCGCGACCATGGTGCTCACCCCCGAGGTGGTCCGGGCCGTCGATCCGCTGCCCGTCCTCGCCGCCGGCGGCATCGGCAGCGGTGAACAGATCGCCGCCGCCCTCGCGTTGGGCGCCCAGGGCGCCTGGCTCGGCTCCCTCTGGCTCACCACCACCGAGGCCCGGCTCCAGTCCCGGGCCCTCACCCGCAAACTGCTGGCCGCCGGATCCGGCGACACCGTCCGCTCGCGGGCGCTGACCGGGAAGCCGGCGCGGCAGCTGCGGACCGCGTGGACGGACGCGTGGGAGGCGGACGAGTCGCCCGGCACGCTGCCCATGCCGCTCCAGGGGCTGCTGGTGGCCGAGGCCAACGCGCGGATCCAGCGGTTCGAGGTGGAGCCGCTGCTGGGCACCCCGGTGGGGCAGATCGTCGGGGCCATGGACTCCGAACGGTCCGTGCAGGCCGTCGTCGACGACCTCACCCGCGGCTTCGAGTCCGCCCTGACCCGACTCAACCGAACAGCCGGCTGACCCCCGGGCGTGCAGGCCGGGAGGGAGGAGTGAGATGGCCGAGGAAGAGCCGAACGGCTTCTGGGCCCAGGCACAGAAGGACCCGGGACGTATCGCCCTGATCGCCCCGGACGGCACCGAGTGGACCATGACCCACCTGCACGAGGAGTGCAACCGCATCACCCACGCCCTGCGCGCCGCGGGCCTGGGCGAGGGCGACGCCTTCGCGGTGATACTCCCCAACGGACCCGAGTTCTTCGCCGCGTATCTGGCGGCCACCCAGGCGGGCCTGTACATGGTGCCGGTCAACCACCATCTGATGGCGCCCGAGATGGCCTGGATCCTGGCGGACAGCGGCGCCAAGGCCCTGCTCGCGCACGCCCGTTACGGCGAACGGGCCGGTGCCGCAGCGGACGAGGCGGGCGTTCCCGCGGCACACCGGTACGCCGTGGGGGAGATCCCCGGCTTCCGCCCGTACGCGCGGCTGGTGGAGGGGCAGCCGGGGACACCGCCTCGGGACCGGACGGTCGGCTGGGTGATGAACTACACCTCGGGGACGACGGGCCGCCCGCGCGGAGTGCGCCGTCCGCTGCCGGGGGTGCCGCCGGAGGAGAGCCATCTGGGCGGATTCCTGGGCATCTTCGGCATCCGCCCGTTCGACGGCAATGTGCATCTGGTGTGTTCGCCGCTCTACCACACCGCGGTGCTCCAGTTCGCCGGCGCTTCGCTGCACCTGGGCCACCGGCTCGTCATGATGGACAAGTGGGACCCGGAGGAGATGCTGCGCCTCATCGACCGGTACGGCTGTACGCACACGCACATGGTGCCGACGCAGTTCCACCGCCTGCTGGCGCTGCCCGAGGAGGTCCGCGCCTCCTACGACGTCTCCTCGATGCGGCACGCGATCCACGGGGCGGCGCCCTGCCCGGAGCATGTGAAGCGGGCGATGATCGACTGGTGGGGGCACTGCGTCGAGGAGTACTACGCGGCCAGCGAGGGCGGCGGTGCCTTCGCGACGGCGCAGGACTGGCTGCGCAAGCCGGGCACGGTCGGCAGGCCCTGGCCCATCAGCGAACTGGCCGTCCTGGACGACGAGGGCAACCGGCTGCCGCCGGGCGAGCCGGGGATCGTCTACATGAAGATGCGGACCGGTGGTTTCGTCTACCACAAGGACGAGACGAAGACCCGGGAGAGCCGCGTCGGCGACTTCTTCACCGTCGGCGATGTCGGCCATCTCGACGACGAGGGTTGGCTGTTCCTCCGGGACCGCAAGAGCGACATGATCATCTCGGGCGGGGTCAACATCTATCCGGCCGAGGTGGAGGCGGCGCTCCTGGAGCACCCCGCCGTCGCCGACGCGGCCGCCTTCGGGATCCCGCACGAGGACTGGGGCGAGGAGGTCAAGGCCGCCGTCGAACCCGCGCCGGGAGCGGAGCCCGGGCCGAAGCTGGCCGAGGACCTGCTGGAGCACTGCGCGGCCCGGCTGGCGGGCTACAAGCGGCCCAAATCCGTGGACTTCCACGCCACGCTGCCCCGCGACCCGAACGGCAAGCTGTACCGCCGCAGGCTGCGCGACCCGTACTGGGAGTCCGCACAGGACCCTTCGTGAGCCCGCCGTGAACCCGCCGCGCCCCCCGCGGTGAGCCCGCGGTACACCGCTCCGGGCCCGCCTCCGGGCGGCGGCGCGCCTGCCGCGCCGCTGCCGTGAGCCCGTTGTGTGCCCGCTCTGACCTGCGCGTACCGGTGGGCCCCGCGGTGCGGCCGATGCCGAATGGAGACCTCGGAACACTTTCCCCACCTTCTTGCCGGGGCCATGATGAGCGACCGGTGAGGTGTGCCCACACGCCTCACCTCTCTCAGCAACAACGGCAGGAATGAGGATCCATGGCCGGCCTGTGGAGCGCCGAGGGCGTGCTGCGCCGCAAACCCATCGAACAGATCGAGGAGACGGAGGGAGGGTCGGGAGAGCAGCTGCAACGCACGCTCGGGCTGCGCCATCTGACCGCGATCGGTGTCGGCGGCATCATCGGTGCCGGCGTCTTCAGCCTCGCCGGGACCGTGGCGAGCGGCAAGGCGGGCCCGGCGGTGCTCATCTCCTTCCTCATCGCCGGCCTCGCCAGCGCGTGCGCCGCGCTGTCGTACGCCGAGTTCGCCGGGCTGATCCCGAAGGCGGGCTCGGCCTACACCTACGGCTACGCCGTGCTGGGCGAGATCGGCGGCTGGTTCATCGGCTGGGACCTGCTGCTGGAGTACACGGCGATCGTCGCGGTGGTCGCCATCGGCATCTCCGGCTATTTCTCCTTCCTGATGGAGGAGATCGGCGTCGAGCTGCCGCACTGGATGCTCGGTGCGCCGGGCACGGGCGACGGGCACCGGGTGGACCTGTTCGCCGCGCTGCTGTGTCTGCTGATCGCCTACGCGCTGACCCGCGGCATCAAGAGCGCCGCCCGCTTCGAGCTGTTCGTCGTCGTCCTGAAGGTCGCCGTCGTGCTGCTCGTCATCGGGGTCGGCGTCTTCCACATCAAGACGGGCAACTACCAGCCGTTCTTCCCGTTCGGCGTCTCGGGCGCGTTCACCGGTGCGGCGACGGTCTTCTTCGCCGTCTTCGGCTACGACGCGATGAGCACGGCGGCCGAGGAGTCAAAGGACGCCCAGAAGCACATGCCGAAGGCGATCATCTACTCGCTCGTCATCTCGATGGTGCTGTACGTCCTGGTCTGCCTGGTGCTGACCGGTATGCAGAACTACAAGGACATCGACCCCGACAGCGGCTTCTCCACGGCGTTCAAGGCCGTGGGCCTCAGCGGGGTCGCGGACATCATCGCGGTCGGCGCCATCATCGGCATCCTCACCGTGATGTTCACCTTCATGCTCGGCGTGACCCGGGTGTGGTTCGCCATGAGCCGGGACGGGCTGCTGCCCAAGTGGTTCGCCAAGACCCACCCGGTGCGGCACGTGCCCACCCGGGTGACCTGGATCGTCGGCATCGGCTCCGCGGTGATCGCGGGCTTCCTGCCGATCGAGGAGGCGGCCGAGATGACCAACATCGGCATCCTGCTCGCCTTCGTCGTCGTGTGCATAGCGGTCATCGTGCTGCGCTACCGGCGCCCGGACCTGCCGCGCAAGTTCCGCGCGCCCGGCATGCCCGTGGTGCCGGCGCTGGGTGTCATCTTCTCGCTGTGGCTGACGACGTACCTGGCCTGGCAGACCTGGCTGCGCTTCGCCGTCTGGTTCGCCATCGGCCTGGTGGTCTACTTCGCCTACTCCTACCGGCGTTCGGCGTTGGCCAAGCAGCCGGCGGCCGCGGCGCCGCTCGGCGGCGAGTCGGAGGACACCTCCGACAAGAGCTCCGGGGACGGCGGCGCGGACAGCCGGTGACACATCCGGCTGAGCGGGTACCGTCCCGCCCATGAGCGGAAACGGAACACGGACCGTCAGCACCGGCGGGGTGCGGCTCGCCTACCGCGCCTGGGGCGCCGAGGAGGGCCGCCCCGTCGTGCTGCTGCACTGCCTGGGCGAGGACGGTGAGGACTGGCGCGGGCCCCTGGTCTCCCAGCTCGGCGGCGCCCATCCCGTGTACGCGCTCGATCTGCGCGGGCACGGGGAGAGCGAGCAGCCGGGCTCCGGCACGCCGGAGGACTTCAGCGGTGATCTGCTGGGCTTCCTCGACGCGCTGGGGATCGAGCGCGCCGTCCTCATCGGCCACGCCTTCGGGGCCGTCGTCGCCTACCTGTTCGCGCAGGAGCATCCCGGCCGGGTCGACCTGCTCGTCCTGGAGGAGCCCGACGCGCTGCGGCCACCCGTCGAGCCGCCGCTGCCGGAGCCCGAACCGGCCGCGGCGGCACCGGCGTTCGACCCGCGGGCGCAGCCGGAGTGGACCGGCCGGCGCAGCGCCCCCGAGCCGCGCTGGTGGGACCGGCTCGCCGCGATCACGGCGCCCACGCTGGTGATCGGCGGCGGCGACGACAGCCATCTGCCGCAGCCGGAGCTGGCGGCCCTGGCCGAGCGCATCCCCGCCGGCCGGCACCTCACCGTCGAGGGCGCCGGCCATCTCGTCCACGAGTCGAGGCCGGGTGAATTCACCTCGGCCGTCCGCCAGTTCCTCGCCGAACACACGCCGGCCCCGGTGCACGAGGCCGGCTGACACGGCGCCCCTCCGGCCCGGGAGGCCGTCCGCTCTCACACCTGGACGCCCTCCCGGGCCGCCGTCTCCCGTGCCCACCGGTAGTCGGCCTTGCCGCTCGGCGAGCGCTGTATCCGGTCGGTGATCACGATCGTGCGCGGCACCTTGTACCCGGCCAGCCGGGTGCGGGTGTGGGCCTGCACGGCGTCCGGGGTGAGCGCCGGAGCGCCCGGCCGCGGCTGGACGACGGCGGCCACCCGGTGCCCCCACTTCTCGTCCGGGACGCCCGCGACGAGCGCGTCGTAGATGTCCGGATGCGCCTTCAGCGCCTCCTCGACCTCCTCCGGATACACCTTCTCGCCCCCGGTGTTGATGCACTGCGAGCCCCGGCCCAGCACGGTGACGGTGCCGGCGTCGTCCACGGTCGCCACATCGCCCAGCAGCACCCAGCGTGCGCCGTCCGCCTCGAAGAAGGTCTCCGCGGTCTTCGCCGGGTCGTTCCAGTAGCCCAGCGGCACATGTCCGCGCAGCGCCAGCCGGCCCACCTCACCCGGCCGCACCGGGGTGTGCCCGTCCGGGTCGACGACGGCCGTGCCCTCGTGGACGGTGATGCGCAGGCCCTCGCCGGCCCCGGAGTCGGAGGTCGCCGTGCCGTTGAAGCCGGACTCCGAGGAGCCGAAGTTGTTGATCAGCAGGGTGTGCGGGCAGAGCGCGGCGAACTGCTCGCGCACCGTGCGCGAGAGCACCGCACCCGAGCTGGAGACCGCGAGCAGCGAGGAGCAGTCGACGCCGCGCAGCGGCCCGTCGAGCGCGTCCACCAGCGGGCGCAGCATCGCGTCGCCGACCAGCGAGAGCGCCGTCACCCGCTCCCGCTCGACGGTGCGCAGCACCTCGTGCGGCGCGAACCGGCGGTGCAGCGTGACCTTCTGGCCGTAGTTCAGGCCGATGAACAGCGTCAGGGTGGAGGTGCCGTGCATCAGCGGGGGCGCGGGGAAGAAGACCAGCCCTTCGCCGCTCGCCGCGGCCCGCTCGGCCAGTTCCTCCGGCCGTGCGACGGGCTCGCCGGTCGGGGCGCCGCCGCCCAGCCCGGAGAAGAACAGGTCCTCGTTGCGCCACATGACGCCCTTGGGCATGCCCGTCGTCCCGCCGGTGTAGATCAGGAACAGATCGTCCCCGGAGCGCGGTGCGAAGTCCCGCTCGGGGGAGCCGTCCCGCTCGGCCTGTGCGAAGTCGACGGGTGCCGGGGACGGTTCGCGGGCCCCGGCGGGCGGCGGGCCGCAGCGCACCAGGTGGCGCAGGCGCGGCGCGCTCGGCTGTGCGGCGGCGACGCGGTCGGTGAACTCGCCGTCGAAGACGAGCGCGGTCAGCTCGGCGTCCCGGTACAGGTACGCCAACTCGTCGGCGACATAGCGGTAGTTGACGTTGACCGGGACGGCACGCAGCTTGAGGCAGGCCAGCAGGGTCTGCACGTACTCGACGCCGTTGTACAGATGCAGCCCCACATGGTCGCCGGGGCCGGTTCCGGCGGCGGCCAGATGGTGGGCCAGCCGGTTGGCGGCCTCGTCGAGCGCCGCGTAGCTGAGTCTGCGTTCCGTCCCGGAGCGCGGCTGGTCGATGTACACCAGCGCCTCGCGGTCCGGTACGGCGTCGACGACGGACTCGAACAGATCGGCAAGGTGGTACTCCACGGCGCGCTCCTCCCGGGCCCGCGCGTCCCCGAGCGGCTGCCGGCCGGGCGCGGGTCTTCGGCATCGGCGGTGTGCCGGTCATCAGAGCACCGGCGGGCGTGGACGGGAAGAGGCACGGCACAAGAAATCTGACTACCTGTCAGAAAGAGTCTTGAAGTCGACGCGCGCCTCCTGCACGCTGTGGCGGGCCCGCCGGATCCGCTCACGGAACGCCGGACCCGGCCTGGAGACGGGAGGACCGCATGGGCGGCACCGAACATCTGTCCCTGGAGCGTGTGGGCGCCACACTCGTCATCACCCTCGACCGGCCGGAGGCCAGGAACGCACTGTCCCTGCCGCTGCTCGTCGGCCTGTACGACGGCTGGTGCGAGGCCGACGAGGACGACGACATCCGCTCCGTCGTCCTGACCGGGGCGGGCGGTACCTTCTGCGCCGGCATGGACCTCAAGGCCCTCGCCGACGGCGGCGCACTGGCCGGCGAGGGCTACCGGCAGCGCCTGCGGGACGACCCCGATCTGCACTGGAAGGCGATGCTGCGGCACCACAGGCCGCGCAAGCCCGTGATCGCCGCCGTCGAGGGCCACTGCGTGGCCGGCGGCACCGAGATGCTCCAGGGCACCGACATCCGCGTCGCGGGGGAGAGCGCCGTCTTCGGGCTGTACGAGGTGCGCCGCGGACTGTTCCCGCTCGGCGGCTCCACCGTGCGCCTCCCACGGCAGATCCCGCGCACCCACGCCATGGAGATGCTGCTGACGGGCCGCTCCTGGACGGCGCACGAGGCCGAGCGGATCGGGCTGATCGGGCACGTCGTCCCGGACGGCACCGCGCTGGAGGCGGCGCTGGAGATCGCCGAACGCGTCAACGCCTGCGGCCCGCTCGCCGTCGAGGCCGTCAAGGCGTGCGTGTACGACACGGAGGCGCTCTCCGAAGCGGACGGCCTCGCCCTCGAACTGGAACGCGGCTGGCCCGTGTTCGCGACCGCGGACGCCAAGGAGGGCGCACGGGCCTTCGCCGAGAAGCGGCCGCCCCGCTACCGCCGCGCATGACCCCGCCCGACGGGCCCGGCCCGCCACGGACCGGACCACCGGCCCGGCGGAACCCGGCCCGCCGCGCACCGGACCACCGTCACCACGGACACCGGGAGCCCGCGCGGCATCCCGGGGAAAGAGGCCGGACATGACCACGGGCGCATCCGCGACCGGTGCGCTGAGCGCGCCGCTCGTCGTCGAGTTCCCCTTCACCCGCTCCCTCGGACCCGTGCAGAGCGCGTTCCTGACCGGCCTGCGCGAGCGCACCGTGCTGGGCGTCACCGCCGCCGACGGGCGGACGCTGGTACCGCCCGTCGAGTACGACCCGGTCACCGCGCAGGAGTTGCGCACCCTCGTCGAGGTCGAGCCCACCGGCACCGTCACCACCTGGACCTGGAACCCGGCCCCGCGCCGCGGCCAGCCGCTGGCCAGGCCCTTCGCCTGGGTCCTCGTCCGGCTCGACGGGGCCGACAGCGCCCTGCTGCACGCGCTCGACGCCCCCGGCGGGCCCGCATCGGTCCGCACGGGCATGCGGGTGCGCATCCGCTGGGCCGCCGAACGCCACGGCGCCATCACGGACATCGCCTGCTTCGAACCGCTGGACGCCGGACCCGCGGACGAGGACCCGCCCACCGCGCAACCCCGCCCGCACGACGGGGAGTTCGCCGACCCCGTCACCGGGATCACCGCACCCGCCCGGCTCGACTACACCTACACACCCGGCCGCGCCCAGAGCCGCTTCCTCGCCGCGCTCCGGGACCGGCGCACGCTCGGGGAACGCTGCCCCGCATGCCGCAAGGTCTACGTACCGCCGCGCGGCGCCTGCCCCACCTGCGGGGTGGCCACCGACGAGCAGGTCGAACTCGGCCCGGCCGGCACCGTCACCACCTTCTGCGTCGTCAACATCAAGGCCAAGGGCCTGGACATCGAAGTGCCCTACGTCTACGGCCACATCGCCCTCGACGGCGCCGGCCTCGCCCTGCACGGGCGTATCGCCGGCATCCCCTACGACGAGGTCCGCATGGGCCTGCGCGTCGAACCCGTCTGGACCGAGGACAGCCGCTACCCCGACCACTACCGGCCCACGGGGGAGCCGGACGCGGACTACGAGAGCTACAAGGAGCTGCTATGAGTGACGACCGGCCCAACGGGGCCGCGGGCGCGGGGGGTTCGCGCGAGGTGGCCGTCGTGGCGTTCGCGCAGAGCGACCATGTGCGGCGGGCCGACGGCCTCTCGGAGGCCGAGATGCTGCTGCCCGTCGTACGCGAGGTGCTGGACCGCACGGGCCTGGACACCGAGCGCCTCGGCTTCGTCTGCTCCGGCTCCTCGGACTACCTGGCCGGACGGCCCTTCTCCTTCACCATGGCGCTGGACGCCGTCGGGGCCTGGCCGCCGGTGTCCGAGTCGCACGTCGAGATGGACGGTGCCTGGGCGCTGTACGAGGCGTGGGTCAAGCTGCTGACCGGCGAGGCCGACACCGCGCTCGTCTACTCCTGGGGCAAGTCCTCGGGAGGCGACCTGCCCGAGGTCCTCACCCGCACCCTCGACCCGTACTACCTCGCCCCGCTGTGGCCGGACTCCGTGGCGGTCGCCGGGCTCCAGACCCGGGCCCTGCTGGACGCCGGGATCACCGACGAGCGCGAACTGGCCGGCGTCGCGGCCCGCAGCCGGAACGCCGCCGCCGCCAACCCCCGGGCCCAGCTGCGCTCTTCACCGCCGCCGGAGGAACTCCTGGCGGACGACTACCTCGCCGAGCCGCTGCGCCGGCACGACCTGCCGCCGGTGACCGACGGCGCCGCCGCCGTCGTGCTCGCCGCCGGTGACACCGCCCGCGAGCTGTGCGCCAGGCCGGCCTGGATCCGCGGCATGGACCACCGGATCGAGGCACACAGCCCGGGCGTCCGCGACCTCACCGACTCCCCGTCGACCCGGCTCGCCGCCGAGCGCGCCGGGCTGTTCGACGAGGGCGCACCGGCCCCGGACACCGCCGAGCTGCACGCGCCGTTCACCGCGCAGGAGGTGATCCTGCGCCGGGCGCTGCGCCTGGGCGAGGACACGGTCGTCAACCCGTCCGGCGGCGCCCTGGCCGCGAACCCGGTCATGGCCGCGGGGCTGATCCGCATCGGCGAGGCGGCGGACCGCGTGCTGCGCGGCACCTCGCGCAGGGCCGTGGCGCACGCGACGTCGGGGCCCTGGTTGCAGCACAACCTCGTGGCGGTGGTGGAGGCGGACGAGGCGGCCTCCGCACCGGGGACGGACGGCGGAGCGGACGCGGCGCAGGCGCGGGAGGAGAGCCGATGAGCAGCACGGGCAAGGAACCGGTGGCCGTCGTCGGTGTCGGACAGACCCGGCACGCGGCCGCCCGCCGGGACGTCTCCCTGGCCGGCCTGGTGCGCGAGGCCGCGCTGCGGGCACTGGAGGACGCCGGAGCGGACTGGGCGGACATCGACGCCGTCGTCATCGGCAAGGCCCCGGACTTCTTCGAGGGGGTCATGCGGCCCGAGCTGTATCTCGCCGACGCGCTCGGCGCCGTCGGCAAGCCGATGCTGCGGGTGCACACCGCCGGCTCCGTCGGCGGGTCCACCGCGCTGGTCGCCGCCAACCTCGTCGCCGCGCGGGTGCACCGCACCGTGCTGACCCTGGCCTTCGAGAAGCAGTCGGAGTCCAACGCCATGTGGGGCCTGTCGCTCCCGGTGCCCTTCCAGCAGCCGCTGCTGGCCGGCGCCGGCGGCTTCTTCGCACCGCATGTGCGCGCCTATATGCGGCGCACCGGCGCCCCCGACCACATCGGCGCCGTCGTCGCCTGCAAGGACCGCCGGAACGCGCTGAAGAACCCGTACGCGCATCTGCACGAGGAGGACATCACCCTGGAGAAGGTGCGCTCCTCGCCGATGCTGTGGGACCCGATCCGCTACGCCGAGACCTGCCCGTCCTCCGACGGCGCCTGCGCGATGGTGCTCACCGACCGCACCGGCGCCGGACGCGCCCCGGGCCCTGCGGCCTGGGTGCACGGCGGGGCGATGCGCAGCGAGCCGACGCTGTTCGCCGGGAAGGACGCCGTCTCACCGCGCGCCGGCAGCGACTGCGCGGCGGACGTGTACCGCCAGGCCGGGATCACCGACCCGCGCCGGGAGATCGACGCCGTCGAGATGTACGTGCCGTTCTCCTGGTACGAGCCGATGTGGCTGGAGAACCTCGGCTTCGCCGAGCCGGGCGAGGGCTGGCGGCTGACCGAGTCGGGCGCGACCGCGCTGGACGGCGATCTGCCGGTGAACCCGTCCGGCGGGGTCCTGTCCACCAACCCCATCGGCGCCTCGGGCATGCTCCGGTTCGCCGAGGCGGCGCTCCAGGTGCGCGGCCGCGCGGGCGAGCACCAGGTGAAGGACGCTCGCACCGCACTGGGCCACGCCTACGGTGGCGGCTCGCAGTTCTTCTCCATGTGGCTCGTCGGGGACCGCCCGCCCGCGGGGTAGCCGCCCGGCGGTCCCGGCAGGCGGCCGGCGGGCTCACCTCCTGCCGGGGCACCGGCCCAACCACCCGCTGCCCGTGCCGTGTTGCACACCGTCCCGCCGCCCCGGCAGCCCCGCGAGCCGCCCGGCTTTCCTCGTGACGCGGCCTGTCCGGGGCGCCCGGGGCGTGGTTAGGGTGGCGCCCGGACGACGACCGGGAGGAGAAGGCGTGGCCCACAGCACCACCGACCAGCCGGAACTCGATCTGAGCCGTGCCGAGTGGCACTCGGGCACCCGCGGCAGGGGCGATGTCGAGATCGCCTTCGTCGAGGGCTTCATCGCGATGCGGCACGGACGCCGCCCCGAGCGGCCCGCGTTGATCTTCGACCCGGGGGAGTGGCGCGCCTTCGTACGCGGTGCGCGCGAGGGCGACTTCGACCTGACCTGAGCCGGGCGCGCGGGGCTGCGGGCAGCGCGGTCCGGCCGTGCGGGACGGGCCGGGGCCGGACGGAAGACCCGTGCGCCGACGGGGAGACTGGCGGTGAGGGCGCCGGGCCGGGCACGTACTATTGCGGCATGTCGTTCCTCCGCCGCCGCAGTGCCTCCGTGCCAGCAGGCCCGGACTTCGATGTCCTGGCCATGGATCCGTCCGACTGGCCGGGAAATCTCGGCGCCGGACTGCTTCCTGCTCCGGACGGCACCTGCCAGGGCGTCTTTCTGCGCTACGACCTGTTCGGCGGCCGCGGTCCCGCGATGGTCATCGGCAATCTGCCGGAGGGCTCCCCGGCGCGTGAGGTCGGCGAGGACCAGGTGCCCTTCGAGGTGACACAGCTGCTGGCCGCGCTGGAGAACGACGAGCCGGTCGAGGTGGTGAGCACCGAGGACGACCCGGTGATGCACGAGGACAACCTGCTGATCGTCCGGCGCATCAAGCTCTCCGAGGACCGGATCTCCTGCGTCCAGTTCGACCGGAGCGACGGCGTGCTGGTGACCATCGCCAGCTGGGACCGCCCCATCACGAACGACCTGTACGCGCTGCTCAAGCCGCTGCCCGCCGAGCTGTTCCAGCAGCGCTGAACCCGGCCCGCCCGCCGCTGTTCCGGACCGTGCGTGTCCGGCCCCTTGTCATGGGTTTCATCGGATCTCTAGCCTGACGGCTGCTCGACACCGGTTGTCGCTCGCGCTGCCAGCAGGAGGCCGTCGATGTATCCGCACGTGTCCCGAAGAGCCGCAGTCAAGGGCGCCCTGATCGGAGGAGCCGTGCTGGCCACGGCCGGTTCCACCGCCGTGCCGGCCGGTGCACAGGGCAGGGGAGGGGGGAATCCCTCCGATGTATCCCGCTCCGCTCGCTCGGGCTCCCCGGCCCGGGCCGCGGACACGCTCCGGTACGAAGCGCCCGCGCGGGACTGGGAGCGGGAGGCGCTCCCGGTGGGCAACGGCGCGCTCGGCGCCATGGTCTTCGGCGGCGTCGCGGACGAGCGGCTCCAGTTCAACGAGAAGACGCTGTGGACCGGCGGCCCGGGAGCCGACGGCTACGACTTCGGCAACTGGCCCGAGCCGCGCACCGAGAAGCTGGACGAGGTGCAGCGCACCATCGACACCGACGGCAGGGCCGACCCCGCGAAGGTCGCCGCGGCCCTCGGCCGGCCCAGGACCGGCTACGGCGCCTACCAGCCGTTCGGCGAGCTGCTGCTGACCTTCCCCGACGCACCCGAGCGGCCGGCGGGCTACCGCCGCGAGCTGAACATCGCCGACGCGCTCGCCACCGTCCGCTACGAGACCGGCGACGCCACCCACCGCCGGGAGTTCTTCGCCTCCCACCCGGCCGGCGCCCTCGTCGGCCGGATCACCGCACGACCCGCCGGCGCGGCAGCCACGGCGGACACCCCCGGTGCCCCCGGCCGGATCTCGTTCACCGTGCGGTTGGCCGTCCCGCACGACGGCGCCCGCGTCACCGCCCGGCACGGGCGGATCACCGCGTCCGGCCGGCTCCCGGACAACGGCATGCGGTACGAGGCACAGCTCCAGCTGCACACCGAGGGCGGCACCCGCACCGACGCGGCGGACGGCAGCGTGACCGTCACGGGCGCCGACAGCGCCTGGTTCGTCCTCGCCGCCGGCACCGACTACGCCGACCGCTACCCGCGCTACCGCGGCGAGGACCCGCACGGGCGCGTCACCGCCGCCGTCGACGCCGCCGGACAGCAGGGCTACGAGCAGCTGCGCACCGACCACCTCGCCGACCACCGGGCGCTGTTCGGCCGCGTCCGGCTCGACCTCGGCGGCGAGCTCCCCGACGTGCCCACCGACCGGCTGCTGAGCGGATACGGGCAGGGCGACCCGGAGGCGGACCGGGCGCTGGAGGCCCTGCACTTCGCCTACGGCCGCTATCTGCTGATCGCCTCCTCCCGGCCCGGCTCGCTGCCGCCCAACCTCCAGGGCGTGTGGAACCACAGCACCGAACCGCCCTGGTCGGCGGACTACCACGGCAACATCAACCTCCAGATGAACCACTGGCCTGCGCACACCGCCAACCTCGCGGAGACCGCCGAGCCCCTGCACCGCTTCCTCACGGCCCTGCGCGCCCCCGGCGAGGTCTCGGCCGAGCGGATGTTCGCAGCCGGCGGCTGGGTCGTGCACAACGAGACCAACCCCTTCGGCTTCACCGGCGTGCACGACTACCCGACCGCCTTCTGGTTCCCGGAGGCCGCTGCCTGGCTGTGCCGCCACCTGTGGGAGCACTGGCGCTTCGGCCGCGACACCCGCTTCCTGCGCGAAACCGCCTACCCCGCGATGAAGGGCGCGGCCCGGTTCTGGCTCGACACCCTGCACACCGACCCGCGGGACGGAAAGCTCGTCGCGGGCATCAGCTACTCGCCCGAGCACGGCGACTTCACCGCGGGCGCCGCCATGTCCCAGCAGATCGTCCACGAACTGCTGACCACCACCCTGGCGGCGGCCCGCGAACTGGACGCCGACCCCGCCCTGCGCACCGAGCTGCGCTCCGCGCTCGACCGGCTCGACCCCGGCCTGCGCATCGGCTCCTGGGGCCAGCTCCAGGAGTGGAAGAACGACCTCGACGACCGGACGGACACCCACCGGCACATCTCCCACCTCTACGCCCTGCACCCGGCCGGGGCCATCGAGCCGGGCAGCGCGCACGCCGAGGCCGCGAAGGTCACGCTGACCGCACGCGGCGACGGCGGAACGGGCTGGAGCAAGGCATGGAAGATCAACTTCTGGGCGCGGCTGCACGACGGCGACCACGCCCACACGATGTTCCACCAGCTCCTGAAGGACTCCACCCTGCCGAACCTGTGGGACACCCACCCGCCGTTCCAGATCGACGGCAACTTCGGCGCCACGGCGGGCGTCGTCGAGATGCTCCTCCAGTCCCACCGCGACAGCCTCGACCTGCTGCCCGCCCTCCCCGCCGCCTGGCCCGACGGCAGCGTGCGCGGGCTGCGTGCCGCCGGAGACGTCACCGTCGGCCTCGACTGGTCCGGCGGGCGGCTGCACCGTGCGACGCTGCGCACCGGACGCGACGGCGACCTGCGCCTCACCGGCGTCGGCCGGGACGTCACCGTCCGCGACCGCACGGCCCGGCGGACCCTCGCCGTACGCCGCGAGGGCGGCGGCACGCTCGTGCTCACCGCCCTCGCGGGCCACACCTACACGCTCATCGCACGCCGGATCAGCGCACGTTGACCAGCCGCACGTCCTCGGCCTTCACGAACGCCACCCGGTGCCCGAGCTGGATCTGGTAGTAGCGCTGCTTGCCGCGCACCACCCGGAACCCGGAGGCGTCCGGATCGAACCCGGAAGCGTACAGATACGCACCGTGCGTCGTCCCTCCCACCACGTACCGCTGCCCGGCCCGGACGGTGTACGGCAGCGGGGTCAGCTCCTGCGCCGGTACGCCCTTCGGGTAGGCGGACTTCTCCGGATAGGCACGGCCGTAGACCGGGATCTCCTGCGCGCCGGGCCGCGGCTCGGCCACGGTGCCGCGCGCGGGCACGGCGGCCGGTACGGAGCGCGGGTTGCGGAACCACGCCTTCTGCCCGAGGTACCAGACGGCCGTCCAGTCGCCCTTGCGCCCGGCCACCGCGTACTGCTGCCCGGTGGAGGCCCGGGCGCCGACGTCGTTGACGTCCGTGGTGGACGGCGAGCCGTCCGGCCGCAGCCCGATGTCCTTCACCAGCGGGGACGACGCGTCGGGCGCCGAGTGCAGCCGGACGGCGCCGGAGCCGTGCGGCCTGCACGGTTCGCCCTTGGTCTCGCACCCGGTGTACGGGGGACGGTTCGTCGCGTAGTCCGGCCGGATCGTCACCAGCTTCGAGCGGGGGCCGCCGTGCGGCACGAACGGCTTGCCCAGCAGCCGGAAGTAGTGGTCCCAGTCCCAGTACGGGCCCGGGTCGGTGTGCATGCCCTTGACGGCCGACGGGGTCGTCCCCGGCACGTTGTCGTGGCCGAGGACGTGCTGGCGGTCCAGCGGGATGTCGTAGCGGTCGGCCAGGTACCGCACGAGCCGCGCCGAACTGCGGTACATCGCCTCCGTGTACCAGGCGTCCGGGTCGGCGAGGAAGCCCTCGTGCTCCAGCCCGACCGAGGTGGAGTTGATGTACCAGTTGCCCGCGTGCCAGGCGGTGTCCTTCGCCCGCACGTGCTGGGCGATGTGCCCGTCCGAGGCGCGCAGCGTGTAGTTCCACGACACGTACTCGGGGTCCTGCACGAGGCGGAGCGACTTCTCCCAGGTCTCCTCGGTGTCGTGGATGACGATGTGGTCGATGCGCTGCGAGCCGGGCCGCCGGGTGCGGTCGTGGTTGCCGTAGTCCTCCTCGCCCTGCTCGTTCTTGTACTTCTCGTAGGGCGAGGGCAGCCACTCGCAGTCCACGGTGCGCGGGCACTCGGGCCCGCGTGCGGCGCGGCCGCGTGCGCCGGAGTCCGCCGCGGTCAGCCCGGGCCTGGCCGGCAGCGTGACCGTCTCCCCGGTGTCCGTGGTGCGCCGCGCGCCCTCGCGCAGCACGTCGAACACGTCGTCGGCGAACGCGGTGGCCTCGGCCTTGCGGCCGCCGCCGGGGTAGGCCGCCACGGCGTCGTACCAGTCGGCCGGGTCGGCGCTCGGCCGGTGGCCGAGGCGCCGCTGTGCATCCGCCAACAGGGCGGCGCCGCCGAGGATGTTGGCCTCGGCCGAGTCGCGCAGCCGCTCGCGCGGCAGCCCCGTCAGCCCGGCCGCACGCTCCAGCGTGCGCAGCCGCGCGGGCAGCGGCTCCGAGCCGCCGGCCCGCTTCCCGTCCGCCGGGCGCCCGGCGGAGGCCGTGCGCTGCGCGGGACGGCGGGTGTCGCCGCGGGCGTCGTCGTCGCCGTCGGGGTGGTGGTGCCCGGCGGAACGGTTCAGCGCGGTGCGGGCGTCCGTCAGATGCATCGGCCCGTAGCCGCCGGAGACGCTGGGCGCTCCCTCGTGGGTGTCCCAGCGCGACTGGAGATAGGCGACGCCCATCAGCACCTCGCGCGGCACGTCGTAGCGTTCGGCCGCCTCGGTGAACCGATTCTCCAGCGTGCCGCCACCGGGCTGGCCGGCCGTCGCCTGCGGCCCCGGAAGCAGGGGGAACACGAGTGCGGCCGAGGCGGCGCCCAGCAGCGTCAGCCGCGCGCCGCGCCGGGCCGAGCGGCGCCGGCTGCGTCCGGCGCGCCCGCTGCGTCTGGAAGGGTCGGCGGATTCGGCCGGACCGGCCGGGCCGGGCTGCCCCGTGTGGCCGGTGCCACCGCTGCCGCCGGCGGCCGGACGGTCGAGTGGGGAACTGCGGTCGTGGTGACCACCGTGGCTACGGTGCTGACGGGGCCCTGGCGTACCTGACAATGCGGCCTCCTCGGACAGTGCGCCGTGGGATCACCGGCGCGCGCAGACACACAGGTAGCCGCGGGCCGACGATCCGTCAATCATCCGTGGAGCACCGGGAGACCGCACTTCGGGCCGGGCCGGACGCGCCTCGTCGCCGGGCCCGGCGAAAGCCCTGCTCAGCGGGTGCCGACCGCCGCGCGTACCGCACGCCGCGCCATCGCGCAGTCGTCGTGCAGCCGCCGCAGCAGCAGCCGTTGCTCCTCTCCGGTGGCCATCGTGCCCGGCGGCACCGCGACCGCGGCGGACGTCACCGACGGGGCCTCCCGCATGGTGCGCTGCACCGCGTTCTCGTAGGTACGGATCTCCCGGGTGAGCACCAGCATGAGGTTCACCAGGAACGCGTCCCGTTCGAGCGGGCCGCCCGACTGGGCGAGCCGGCTGATCCGCCGCCGGGCCAGCGGCGCGTCCCCCAGCACGGCCCACAGCGTGGCCAGGTCGTAGCCCGGCAGGTACCAGCCGGCGTGCTCCCAGTCGACCAGCGCCGGCCCGGCCGGGCCGAGCAGCACATTCGTCAGCAGCGCGTCGCCGTGGCAGAACTGCCAGGCCGGGCCGCCGCGTCCGGGCCGCGCGATGCCGTGCAGCAGCTTTTGCAGATCGCCGGTGTCCCGGTCCGTCAGCAGACCCTGCTCGTGGTAGCGCGCGATCCGGGCCGGATAGTCGACCGGGCGGACGAACAGCTCCCGCGGCGGCTCCCACAGGTTGACGCGGTGATAGGCGCCGAGCACCACGCGCAGATCGGTGCGCGGCGGCGGTTCGAGGGGATGGCGCTGCGCCGCCGCCACCCTGCCGGGGACGCGCTCGATCACCAGGACACAGGCATCCGGATCGGCGGCGATCAGCCGCGGGACACGCACCGGGGGCCGCTGCCGGGCGAAGGCGCGGTAAGCGGCTATTTCGTGACCGAAGCGTTCCTTCCAGGCGGGCGTGGGCTCGATCAGGCACTTGGCGATCACCGTGTTGCGCCCCGCCGTGCCGGCCAGCAGCACCGTACGGCCCCGGCGCCGCAGCAGCTGGAGAGGGGTGAAGCCGGGACAGATCCGCTGGACGGTCGCGACGGCGGCACGCAGCTGTGCGCCCTGCGGCCCCGACAGATCCAGCCTCCCGCTCAGCTGGGCCGGGAGGGCCCCGCGCAGTCCCCGCGGCCGTCCGCCACCCGGCTGCGGAACACCCGGGTACGGGCCGGCCGCGCGCGAGGGCTCGGGCGCGGCCACGGCGGGTCCCCTGCCGCGCAGGGGCACCGGCCGCGGACCGCGTGGGCGCGACGGCGCGGACACGGGGGACGTTGCTGAATACATGGGCGAGCAGGATCCCTTCGTGTGCCGACGGTGTACGCGCCTCCCCGGCCCGCCGGGGGCCGGCCGCCGCCCGGGTACCGCCGGTCCGTACGGCCTGAGCACCCTGGGGAATGCGGGCCGTACGGTCTGCGCGGTTCTCGGACGGTTCCCGGCCGGCTGCCCGTCGTTCCCGGGGGACCCGGAGGGCTCCGGGCTCCCGGGCCGTTCCCGGACGCCTCGGCCGGTGGCCGGGGTGGCGCGTTCCTACACGACACCCGGCGACGGGTGGCACACCATCTGGCGCACCCTGGCGAACCCTGGCGAATGCTCGCCGGACCGGGTGTACCGGCCCGCTGCGGGATACGGTCAACTCAGCCGAGAACCTGGGGGCTTGACGTGACCAAGGGACCCAACGCACGCCTTGCGGACCTGTTCGCCCTCGCCGGCTGGTCCAAGGGCGAACTCGCCCGGCTCGTGAACCGGCAGGCGGCAGCGATGGGATACGCACAACTGGCGACCGACACCTCGCGGGTGCGTCGTTGGATCGAGACGGGGGAGATCCCGCGAGATCCGGTACCGAAGGTGCTGGCGTCCCTGTTCACCGAGCGACTCGGCCGTGTCGTGACCACCGAGGACCTCGGGTTCAGCAAGCCGGGGCAGGCGGGGAATGGCAGGTCCCTGGAGGGGCTGCCGCTGCCCTCCGGTCAGGTTGCCGCGGTCCTCACCGAATTCACGGGAATGGACCTCATGCTCAACCGACGCGGCTTGGTGGGCGCGGGCACCGCGCTCGCCGCAGGATCGGCACTCAGCAGTGCCATGCACGACTGGCTCGGCGCCGAGCGCGCCCAGGCGTCCGGTGCGCACACCGGCACGGCCTCGGCGGCACCGGCGTCCTTCGACCGGTACGAGGCGGCCCCGGTGGGGGCGCAGGAGGTCGCCGCGCTGGAGCGCTCCGTCGAGGTGTTCCGCGCCTGGGACGCGGCACGCGGCGGCGGACTCCAGCGCAAGGCGGTGGTGGGCCAGCTCAACGAGGTGGGCGGCATGCTCGCCTACCGGCACCCCGAGCATCTCCAGCAGCGGCTGTGGGGCGTGGCCGCCAACCTGGCGGTGCTGGCCGGCTGGATGTCGCACGACGTGGGCCTGGAGCCCACCGCGCAGAAGTACTTCATCATCGCCGCGCACGCCGCGCGCGAGGGCGGCGACCGGCCCCGCGCGGGCGAGGCGCTCTCCCGCGCCGCACGCCAGATGGTGCACCTCGGCCGCCCCGACGACGCGCTGGACCTCGTGGAGCTGGCGCACACCGGCTCGGGTCCGGAGACCCTGCCGCGCACCCGCGCCATGCTGCACACCATCGAGGCGTGGGCCCAGGCGTCCATGGGGCGCGGCCAGGCGATGCGGCGCACCCTCGGCAAGGCGGAGGAACTCTTCGGCTCCGACCAGGCCGACGTGCCCTCGCCCAGCTGGATGCAGATGTTCGACGAGGCCGATCTGCACGGCATGCAGGCGCTCGCGTTCCGTACGCTCGCCGACCACGAACCGGCCGCGGCCCGTATCGCCGAACGCCATGCCGACCGCGCACTCGCGCTGCGCCGGCAGGGGTGCGACCGCTCCAAGATCTTCGACTATCTGTCCATGGCGTCCGCCTGCTTCCTCTCGGACGAGCCCGAGCAGGCCGACCGTTACGCCCGGCTCGCCCTGCTGTCCATCAGCGAGAACTCCTCGCACCGCACCTGGGACAGACTCCGTGAGATGTACCGCCTCACCGGCCGGTACGCCGGCTACCAGCGGGTCGACGAGCTGCGCGACGAGATCGCCGACGCGCTGCCCCAGGCACCCAGGCCCGCCGCGGGCCCCCGGGGGCTCAAGAGCCCGCAGGAGGTGAAGAGTTCTCAGGGGATGCGGGGGTTCGGGAAGGTGCGCGCCGTGTGAGCCCCGCGCTCCCCGTCCCGGCGCCCACCGGGGAGGAGGGAGCGCGACGCGCCCACCGGACGGCCGGACGTTTCCGCCGGAGGGTCAGGAGCCCACCCGGGCGACCAACACGCAGGCGTCGTCCTCGCGTTCGCGGTCGCCGAACTCCTCGGCGACGGCGCGTACGCACTCCTGTGCCGTACGGGCGTCACCGAACCGTGCCGCCAGGCCCAGCAGCCGTTCGGTCCCGGTGCGCGGCTCGGTTCCGGCCGCCTCGTCCCCGTCCGCCGTCCCGGCCTGGTCCGCCGGGGCGCCCAACTGGGTGCTGCGCGGCGCGAGTCCGTCGGTGTGCAGCACCAGCAGGTCGCCGGGGGACAGCTGTTCGGTGCGTTCCTCGTACGCGGCGCCGGTGGCGACGCCGAGGAGCACGCCCTCGGGGCGGTCGAGCGCCCGCCCCTCGCCGCCGCGGAAGAGCAGCGGCGGGGGGTGGCCGGCCTGCGCCCAGGTGAGGGTGCGCTCCTCGGGCGCGTAGCGGCAGCACACGGCGCTGCCGAGGGCGGGCTGTGCGGCCGAGTCCAGCAGCTGGTTGAGGTGTTCCATGAGGGCGCCCGGGCTGATCCCGGCGACGGCCATGCCCCGGATGGCACCCAGCAGCATGGCCATGCCGGAGGTGGCGGCGACGCCGTGTCCGGTCAGGTCCCCGGCCGTCAACAGCGTGGAGCCGTCGGGCAGTTCCATCGCGTCGTACCAGTCGCCGCCGATCAGCGCGCCCGTCGCCGACGGCAGGTAGTGCGCGGCCAGATCCAGCGCGCCGCCGGCCGGTGCGTCCCCGTGGTGGAACCGGGGCGCGCCGCGCCAGGGCGGCAGGACCGACTCCTGGAGCTCGACGGCGAGCCGGCGTTCGGCCTGGGCGAGGTGGCGCTCGCGGCGCAGGGTGTCGCCGGTCTCCTGGACGGCGCGTTCGCTGCGGCGCAGCTCGCTGACGTCCCGGACGACGGCCCACATGGAGGCCGTGCCGCCGTCGTCGTCGAGCACGGGTTCGCCCACCATGTGCACGGTGCGTACGGCCCCGTCGGGGCGGACGAGGCGGAACTCCCGGTCGATCGGACGGCCGTCGACCAGGCAGTCGGTGAACGCGGCCGCCAGGCCCGGCTGGTCCTCGGGGACGAGCCAGGAGGGCAGTTCGTCGAGCGGGAGCGGGCCGTCCGTGTGGGTGCGCCCGAAGATCGCGTACAGCTCGTCGGACCAGGAGACCTCGTCCGTGAGCAGGTTCCACTCCGCGCTGCCGACCCGGCTCACCAGCGGTGCGGTGGAGGTGAGCGGTGCGGAGGCGCGCGGGGTCGGCACCGCGCCGTAGGCGGCGCCCAGGGTGCCGTAGGTGTCCGTCGTCTCCCCGCCGGGAGGGGAGGGCGGCTCGTCCCAGGCCAGGGGGCTGCCCGGCACCCCGGCCTCGCCGGGGGCGGCGGGGAGGCCGTCGCGCAGCTGGTCGAGATGGCCGCCGAGATCGTCGAGCTGGTGCACGGCCAGCTCGCAGAGCGCGCGCTGCCAGCGCAGGCGCAGCCCCGCGTCCTCCTCGCTCTCGCCGCCGGTGCCGCGCCGTACCGCGTCGACACCGCCGCGTAGCCGGCGCGTCTGTGTGATGAGGGCGTCCAGCGCGCCCCGCTCCGGGGGCTGTACGGCGGAGTGATCCGCATCGAGATGGGACGGCATGGAATGTCTCCGATACGGGGCAGGGACGGTTACGACTGTGACACAGCCCACGACCGTCCGTAAGGGATTCGGCAATACCCGATGCGGTGGTGCTACGGGCATATGTCCCCCGGTGCAGGTGGAGGCACGGGCGGAGGGCGGAGATGCACGGCCCGGGGTCGGTGGAACGGGCACTTCCGGGTAGGCTCCGGCTCTTGACCGGACACCTGCTCACAGGGGTAGAACCCATGAGTAGAAAAACGGTCACCGGCAAGAATGGCGGGCAACGGAAATCCCGTTGCCAGTCGAACCCCCGCACCGGATGCTGACTCTTATGTTCGTCGATTCCGTCGATTCAGACATAGCGCCCAGCGGCACGCTGCTCGGCCTCCTCCAGAGGGGCCGTGGCGACGGGACGCTGCACGCTCTCGCGGCGCCGCGCTCCGAAGCGCTCGCGGCACTGCGGCACTGCCTCCTGCACGACCCCAGGAGGGACTGGCAGGTCGAGCACCGCTCGCTCTACTACGCCCGGTTGCACAGGGATCTGGACGCGCCGCTCGACGATCTGGAGCGCCACCTCTTCGCCCCCGAGGACGCGCTGTGCGGCCCCGAGGAGGCCGAGGCCCGCACCGGGCTCGCGCTCTCCGTGCTCGGCCACCTCGCCTCGTACGCGGCCGGCCCGGGGGAGCACCCGGCAGGCGCAGAGCCGTCCGCCGCCGCCGACAACGCGCCGCTGCGCCTGCTGCGCAGATACGCCACCGTCGGCGCCAACTGGCAGTGGGCGCTGGACGAACTCGCCGTGCGGGACGACGACGCCGGGCTCCGGCTGCTCGGCCCCGCCGTCCTCTCCCGCTTCCCGCAGACCCCCGAGGGCGACGCCGAACTGGCCGCCGCCGCCCGGGACGCGTTCGAGCCCCGGCCCTGGCGGCTGTGGGCCGAGGACCCGGCCCACCCCGAACAGGCCGAACGCCTGCTCCGCGTCCAGGAACGCGGCTCCTTCGACCGCTGGCAACGCCAACTGCGCACACCGGGGCCACGGCCCGGCTGGAGCGTCCAGGAGATCCTCGACTGGGCACAGGACGGCTACGAACAGCACCCCCGGCTGCACCGGGAGGCACCGGCCGCCCGCTGTCTGTCCGCCGTCGCCGGGCCGGAGGACCGCCCGCTGCTGCTGGCCGCCGCGCGCGGCCCCCGGGAAGCCGCCCGCTGTGCCGCGCTGCGGCACCTCGCCGATCGCGACGACCCCGACGTGCTGGACCTCATCGAGCACGCCGCCGCCGACCCCTCGCCGGACGTCTCCCGGCCCGCCCTGACCGCCTTCGCCCGGATGCGCTCGGCTGCCGCCCTCGCCCGCGCCCGGCAGTGGGCGGCAGCCCCCGAGAACTCGCTGCCCGAGGGCCTCGCGTCGGCCGCCGCCGAGATGCTCGCCTGCCGCGGCGGCGCCTCCGACGCCGACGCCGTCCTCGCCGCGCTGCGCCGCACCGTCCGCCTGGAGGGCCCCGACAGCCCCGCGCTGTGGCCGCTCGTCGACGGCGCCGGACGCCTGTCCATCCACTGCGCCGCGCCCATCCTGCGGCACATCTACCGCGAGACCGCCTCGTCCCAGTTGCGCGGCCGTACTGCCGGCGCGCTCTCCGCCACCGATCCGTCCTTCGCCGCCGGGTTCGCCATCGAGTGCCTGTGGGACTGCGAGGAGTCCACCCGGGAGGTGGCCGCCCAGCACGCCGCCACGGGGGACGACCGCGTCGTCGAACGACTGCGCAGGCTCGCCGCCGATCCGGCTGAGGAGGCCGGAGTGCAGAGCGCGGTACGCGGCCGGCTCGCACGCTGACGCCTTCCACCGGCCGGCCCCGCGCCCGACACGCCCCCGCCGAGGCGCCGTTGAGCGGGCGCGGGCAGCCGGCCGCCTGGCGCCGGGGCCCGACGGTGTGCGCACGGCGGCCCGGCACGCAGCCACGGGCCGCCCGCCAGCCCGAACGCCCGTGGAGTGCAACGCGTGACGGGCCCCGTGTGCCGTGCACCCCGTGACGCGGACGGAGCCTCGCGTGGCGGGCCGTGCGGTGTCGTCACCGTGCGCACAGCCGGTCCAGCGCCGCCTGGGTCTCGTCGTCCGCCGCGCGGCAGAGCATCAGCCGCTGGTCCGGGGCCTGGAGCGGCACGAGCACCTCGAAGTGCAGTGCGAGCACCCCGGCTTCGGGATGGTGTACGGCCTGCTGCCCCGGCCGCCGGCCACCGGCCACCGGCCACAACGTTTCGCTCGTCCCACAGGCGCGCGAACTCCTCGTCGTGGGCGAGACATGCGGCGAGGAGTCCGGACGGCGCCGGGTCCTGCGGATGTGCGGCGTGGACCGCGACGGCCGGAGGCTGGTGACCGACGACGGACCACAGCACAGGAGGGCACGATGTCCGCGCCCTCCCGGCCGATTCCGGAGCACGACGTATTCCCGGCGCCCCAGGCATCCCCGGAGCCCCAGGCGTCCCGGACGGCTCAGGCGCCCCGCACCCTCGACACCTACCGGCTGCCGGGCCGCTCCGGGCTGCGGGGCTCACCGCCGGCACTGGGCGCCGCGACCTTCGGTACCGAGTGGGGCCGGGGAGCCGAGCGGGACGAGGCACGCCGGTTGTTCGACCGCTATCGGGAGCGCGGCGGCGACTTCGTCGACACCGCCCCCCTGCACCGACGGCAGCTCCGAGCGGATGCTGGGCGAATTCACCCGCGACAACCGCGAAAGCCTGGTGCCGGCGACGAAATACACGACACTGCGCCGGCCCGGCGACCCGAATTCCGGGGGACCGCACCGCAAGAACCCGTTCGCCGCGGTGGAAGCCGGTCTGCGCCGGCTGAATACGGATTACCTCGATCTGCTCCATCCGCACGTCGGGGATTTCACGACGCCCGTCGAGGAGATCCCGCGCGGCAGGGACGATCTGGTCCGGCAGGGGAAGGTCCTCTGTGTGGCGATCTCCAACGCGCCCGCCCGGCAGGTGTCGCGCATGCAGGCGATCGCCGATCTGCGCGGCTGGTCGCCGCTGGTCGCGCTCCGGACCGAGTACAACCTGGCCGAGCGCACCGGCGAACGTGATCTGATCCCCATGGCACGCGAGACGGGGCGCGGAGTGGTCCCGTACTCACCGCTGGCCGGCGGGCTGCTCACCGGCTAGTACGGCCGCGACGATCTGACGGCACGGTCCACCGCGACCGGCGGCGGCTCCCGCAGGAGCTTTCAACCACGCCCTGTGCACGCTCACCGAGCGCAACCTCGGCATCGCCGACGTCCTACGGGAGGTCGCGGCCGAACCGGGCCGCACACCCGCCCAGGTGGGGCCGGCCTGGACCCTGCGGAACCCGGGCGTCACGGCGCCGCTCATCGGCGCGCGCCCCTCCGCGCAACTGGAGGACAACCTGGGCGCGCTGGAGGTCGACTTCACCGCCTCCCAGCCGGCCCGCCTCGACCGGGTCGGCGCCGTCGACCTCGGGTACCCGCACGCGGCGCTCGCCGGTGAACACATGCGCAACACCACCGCGGGCGGCCTGACCATCGAGACCCGCCGCTGAGCCGCGACCGCCCGCCCGGGGGTGACGGGCGGGATCAGGGCCGGAGCCGGGCGAAGGCGGCCAGCCGCTGCCGGTGGTGGTCGAGGTCCTCCTCGTCGTGCGGGACGCCGTCGGCGGCGGCCGTGGCGAACAGGACGCTCTCGCAGCGCAACCGGTGCCGCATCAGCTGCGCCAGCGTCTCGTCGTCGAGGCGCCGCGCGGTGCCGCCGGCCTCCCGGTAGGCGTCGGCGAAGCGGCGGGCCACGGCCATGTCCCGGCAGAAGCCGTCCGTGAACTCCAGGGCGGCGCTCGCCACCTCCACCTCGGGCGGGGCCACCCATGCCTCGTCCCAGTCGAGGACGGCGACGAGGCGGGTGGGGGAGTCGCGCGCGGCGAGCAGATTGCCCCGGTAGAAGTCGCCGTGCAGCGGGTGCCGCCGCCCGGCGCGCGCGGTGAAACCGGCCAGCCAGCGGTCCAGTTGCGGATCGCGCAGCCGGGGATCGGCGTGGTCGGCGCGGCCGTCCGGCCCGGCCTCCAGGAAGCAGGGCCGCGGCCGGGGCGGCAGCCGGGCGCCGGCCAGCGCCCGGTGCAGCCGGGCGAGCAACCGGGCCGCCGAACTCCCGCTCTCCTTCGACGCCCACACCCCGTCGACATGGGGCCACAGCGACACCGCCCGCCCCTCGACCCGGGCCACCGTCGCCCCGTCGGACCGGCCGGGCAACGGCAGTGGTGCGACCGCCTCGGCGCAGCCGCCGGCCCGTGCCGCCCGCGCGACTTCGTGGCACCACACGGTCTCGGCGAGGTCCTTGTCGTGGGCGCTGACGCGCACCACCGCCTCGCCGACGCGCCAGGCGGCGGACTCCTCACCCCCGTGGAGCCGTGCGGCCGGACCGCGGACCCCGCACACCCTGCGCGCCGCCGCCGTCAACGGAACCTCCGCGAACACCATGCCTCTCTCCCTCGCCTCCCCTCGGTTCCCCACCACTCGACTCCCTACAACTCCCCACGATTCCTTTCGAGTCCACTCGACCCCCCCGCGATCCCCTCGACGGACGGTGCCCACCCCGCGAACGCGCCCATCGCGGCCCGACATCCCGCCCGGGGCCACCCCCTGCGCCCCACCGCCGAACCGACCCGCGGCAGTCGAGCGGGCCGGACACCCGCGCTGCCACGGCTCACGCCCCGGCGAGGAACCGGCGGGCGCCGCGCAAGGTGGTGCTCAGTTTCCGCTGTGTGGCGCGGCTGTCGAGGCGCACGTCCAGCGCCCCGGGAAGCGTGCTGTCCGCCCGCAGCCCCGCGGACAGCCGGGAGGCGTCGAGCCCGTCACGCCGGGCGATGAGGCCGCCGAGTTCATACCGGTTCACGGCGTCGGCCCCTGCCACATGGTGAACGCCCCGCGCCGTGCCGCAGCCAGGTCGGCGACGTGCACCGGGCAGCGGACGTCGTCGGTGAACAGCACGCCGCTGCGGGTTCCGGCGACGAGGTCGTGCACGGCGGCTTCGTGCGCGGACCGCCCGTCAGTCCGAGACGCGCGAGGGCCCGCAACTCCCGTGGCGGCGGGTCCGGTTCAGGAGACGGTGCGGAAGCAGATCGCGAAGGTCTTCTCGCCCGCGCGGGTGCCGAACTGGCTCAACGCGCCGGTCGAGCCCGGGACATCGGAGCACGCGAGGGAGGTGACGCCGTCCTCCACGACCTTGATCACCTTGTACTCGGCGTTCTTGTCGGAGCAGTCGAGCCGCTCCGTCTCCGGCTCGTCCTCCGTGCCGTTGTTGCGGAAGCAGTCCCCGGCCTTCAACGCCTCGGTGTCGTCCTTCATCAGGGCCTTGATCCCGATTCCGGCGACCACGACGACGGCGAGCGAGGCGACGTACACGAGGAGCCTGCGCCGGGCTTTCAGCAGGCGGTGTGCCCCGGACTCCGGGCCGGGCAGGGGTGGCAGCGTGGACACAGGGTGGTGGGCCTCTCACACAGGGGATGTGACGTGAGCGTATCAAGTGGCGGGTGCGGCGCGAGGTGGAAATCGGCAGCTCGCGGCTTCCCGCTCCCGGCTCCGGATGCCGGCTCCCTGTGGGCCCTCGCGCCGTCGGCAGGGGCTTCGCCGCCCGTGCCGGGTCACTCGTCCGGGCGGTGCCCCCGCGGGCCGGGCCCGCGGGGCCGGGGCTGCCGGGGCCGACGAACGGCGGAGAACGGCCCGCTGGGGCACCATGAGCAGATGGGCGGCCGCTGGGAATTCTGGATCGACAGGGGTGGGACGTTCACCGACATCGTCGGCAAGCGGCCCGACGGCACCCTCGTCACGGACAAGCTGCTCTCGCACGACCCGGGGCGGCCGGGCCGGGACGTGGCGGTGCGCGGCATCCGGCGGCTGCTGGAGCTGCCCGAGGACGCCCCGGTGCCCGCGGAACGCATCGAGACGGTGAAGATGGGCACGACGGTGGCCACCAACGCGCTGCTGGAGCGCACCGGCGAGCCCACCGTCCTGCTGACCACACGCGGTTTCCGCGACGCCCTGCGCATCGCCTACCAGGACCGCCCGCGCCTCTTCGACCGGCGCATCGTGCTGCCCGAAGCGCTCCACGACCGCGTCGTCGAGGTCACCGAGCGCCGGGGCGCGGACGGCTCGACGGTGCTGCCGCTCGACCGGGAGGAGACGCTCCGGGCGCTGCGTGCCGCCCACGACGAGGGGTTCCGCAGCGCCGCGATCGTCCTGCTGCACTCCTACCGGTACCCGGAGCACGAGCGGGAGGTCGCGCGGCTGGCGCGGGAGTGCGGCTTCACCCAGGTCAGCTGCTCGCACGAGGTCAGCCCGCTGATCAAGCTGGTGCCGCGCGGCGACACGACGGTCGTGGACGCCTATCTCTCGCCGGTGCTGCGCCGCTACGTCGACGAGGTGGCCCGCGAACTGCGCGGTGTGCGGCTGATGTTCCTCCAGTCCAACGGCGGGCTGCGGGAGGCGGGGCACTTCCGGGGCAAGGACGCGGTGCTGTCCGGCCCCGCCGGCGGTGTCGTCGGGATGGTCCGCAGCTGCGCCGAGGTCGGGCACGAGCGCGTCATCGGCTTCGACATGGGCGGTACGTCGACCGATGTCTCGCACTACGCGGGGGAGTTGGAGCGGGTGTTCGGCACCCAGGTCGCGGGGGTGCGGATGCGGGCGCCGATGATGGACATCCACACCGTGGCGGCGGGGGGCGGCTCCGTCCTGCACTTCGACGGTGCGCGCTACCGGGTGGGCCCCGACTCGGCGGGCGCCGTGCCCGGCCCGGCCTGCTACCGCAGGGGCGGGCCGCTCACCGTCACCGACGCCAACGTGATGCTCGGCCGGATCCAGGCCGGCCACTTCCCGGCCGTCTTCGGGCCGGCGGGCGATCAGCCGCTGGGCGTCGCCGAGGTCCGGGACGGCTTCGCCGAGCTGGCCGCGCGGATCGCGGACGGGCGCAGCCCCGAGCAGGTGGCCGCCGGGTTCCTGGAGATCGCCGTGCTGAACATGGCGAACGCGGTCAAGAAGATCACCGTGCAGCGCGGCCGGGACGTCACCCGCTACGCGCTGGCGAGCTTCGGCGGCGCCGGCGGGCAGCACGCCTGCGCGGTGGCGGACGCGCTGGGCGTACGCACCGTCGTCGTACCGCCGTTGGCCGGGGTGCTGTCGGCGTACGGGATCGGCGTCGCGGACGCGACGGCGCTGCGCGAGCAGTCCGTGGAGGAGGAGCTGACCGAGGAGCGCCTCGCCGAGGTGCGCGCGCTCTGCGCCGAACTGGAGCGCCGCACCCGCGAGGAGCTGCGCTCGGACGGCATCCCCGAGGCCGCGATCCGGACGCGGGCGCGGCTCCAGCTGCGGTACGCGGGCACCGACTCGGCGCTCACGGTGTCGCCGGCCGGTGCGGAGGAGCTGGCGGCGGCCTTCGCCCGGGCGCACCGGGAGCGGTACGGCTTCACGCTGGACAAGCCGCTGGTGATCGCCACCGCCGTCGCGGAGGCGACCGGCACCGCGGGCCCGGTGGGCGCCCGCACCCGGCTGCCCGCGGCCGGGCCCGGCAGCCGGCCCCGGCCCGCCGAGCACGTACGGATGTTCACCGGCGGCCGGTGGCGGGACACACCGCTGTACCGGCGCGAGGCGCTGCGCCCCGGGCAGCGGGTGGCCGGCCCCGCCGTCGTCGTCGAGGCGGACGCGACCACGGTGGTGGACCCCGGCTGGGAGGCGGACACCGATCCGGCCGGCCATCTGCTGCTGGCCCGGGTGCGCGAGCCCGAGGAGCGGCCGGCGGCGGGGACCGCTGTGGACCCGGTGCGGCTGGAGGTGTTCAACAACCTCTTCATGGCGATCGCCGAACAGATGGGCGTCCGGCTGGAGAACACCGCGCACTCGGTCAACATCAAGGAGCGGCTGGACTTCTCCTGCGCTCTGTTCGACGCCGAGGGCAACCTCGTCGCGAACGCGCCGCACATGCCGGTGCACCTGGGCTCCATGAGCGAGACGATGAAGGAGGTGCTGCGCCGGCGCGGTGCCGAGGACCCGCCGCGGCCGGGCGACGTCTACGCCGTCAACGACCCGTACCACGGCGGCACGCATCTGCCCGACATCACCGTCATCACGCCGGTGTTCGACGACGCGGGGGAGCGGCTGCTGTTCCTCGTCGCCTCGCGGGGCCACCACGCCGAGATCGGCGGGCTGACGCCCGGGTCCATGCCGGCGTTCAGCCGCACCATCGACGAGGAGGGCGTCCGGTTCGACAACTGGCTGCTGGTGCGGGACGGAAGGCTGCGCGAGGCGGAGACCCGCCGGCTGCTCACCTCGGCCCCCCACCCCTCCCGCGACCCCGACAGCAATCTGGCCGACCTGCGGGCCCAGATCGCCGCCAACGAGAAGGGCATCGCCGAACTGCGCACGCTCACCGAGGAGTTCGGCCTCGACGTCGTCCAGGCGTACATGCGGCACGTGCGGGACAACGCCGAGGAGTCGGTGCGCCGCACCCTGGCCGGCCTGCGGGACGGCGCCTGCACCTACGAGACGGACAGCGGCGCCGTCATCCGGCTGTCGGTCACCGTGCGGCCCGAGGAGCGCAGCGCACGGCTGGACTTCACCGGCACGTCGCCCCAGCGGGAGGACAACCTCAACGCGCCCGGCTCCGTCGTCATGGCGGCCGTGCTGTACGTCTTCCGCACGCTCATCGCGGACGACATCCCGCTCAACAGCGGCTGCCTCGTCCCGCTGGACGTCCGTATCCCGGAGGGCTCGATGCTCTCCCCGGCCCATCCGGCGGCCACCGTCGCCGGGAACGTCGAGACCTCGCAGGCCGTCACCGGTGCGCTGTACGCGGCGATGGGCGTCCAGGCCGAGGGCTCCGGGACGATGAACAATCTGACGTTCGGCAACGAGCGGGTGCAGTACTACGAGACCGTCGCCAGCGGCTCGGGCGCCGGTGCGGGCTTCGCGGGCGCCGACGCCGTCCAGACGCACATGACCAACTCGCGGCTGACCGACCCGGAGGTGCTGGAGTTCCGCTACCCGGTGCGTGTCGAGGAGTTCCGGGTGCGCACCGGCAGCGGCGGGGACGGCCGGTGGCGGGGCGGCGACGGTGTCGTGCGCCGGCTGCGCTTCCTGGAGCCGGTCACCGTCGCGCTGCTGACCGGCCACCGCCGGGTGCCGCCCTACGGCATGGCCGGCGGCCGTCCCGGCGCGCTGGGCGAGAACCGGGTGGAGCGCGTCGACGGCGGCGTCGAGCAGCTCGCCGGGCGCGACGTGGCACGGCTGGCCGCGGGCGACGTCCTGGTGCTGCTGACCCCGGGCGGCGGCGGGTACGGCGAACCGGCGCAGTGAGACGCCCGCGCGGGGGTCAGGCGGCGGGCCGGGGCGCGGGCGGCGGACCGGTCGTCAGCGGATGGCCGGGCGCGTCGGTGAGCGTGAACGGCGGCCGGGCCGTGCGCAGGGCCGCCTGGAGCGTCAGCGGGCTGGGCCAGAAGACCGGGACGTCGCCGGGCTGCGGGCGTACCGGGGTGCCGGAGTCGGGCCGGGAGAGCGTGGCGATGCCCAGCATGCCCGGGTCCCCGGCGTGCACCGGCCCGCCGCCGTGCCCGGCCGTGCCTCTCCCGGCGGCGCGGGCGAGGGGGAGCAGCGGTGCGGGCACCGGGCGCATGGTGACGACGAGGGGGCCGTTGAGCCGGCCGGCGGGCCGGCTGGAGCGGTTGGTGACGAACAGGGCCGGGCCGCGGCCCTGTTCGCGGTGGCGCAGCGGCACACCGGCCGCGGCCAGCTCGGTGTCGGTGCAGGTGCGCGGCCCGATGAGGAAGGCGACGAGCCGCTCGTCCCACAGCGCGGCCACGTCCTCGGGCTCGGCGACGGGTTCGCCGTCCCGCCAGACCCGGTAGCGGGCCAGGCCGGTCCGCAGGTCGGTGCCGGGGGCCAGCGGGGTGTGCCAGGCGCCCACGTCGCAGATGTCCAGCACGGGGCACGCGTGGCTGTTGCGGGCGCAGAACAGCGAGACGTCCTGCGCCCAGCTGTCCGGCACGGCCACCAGGTGGGCGCGCGGTTGCGACATCCCGGACCTCCTGTCCTGTGTGCGGGGTGGTGCGGGGTGGGGTTCAGACCAGTTCGCGTCCGCGGGTCTCGGGCAGGCCCAGCAGGGCCAGTGCCCCGATCGCGTAGGCCAGAGCACCGAACGCCAGGGCGCCGCCCACGCCCCAGCTGTCGGCCAGGGCTCCGACGAGCGCGGGGAAGCAGGCGCCCAGGCCGCGCCCGGCGTTGTAGGTGAAGCCCTGGCCGGTGGCGCGGACGGCGGTCGGGTACAGCTCGGCCAGGAAGGAGCCGAATCCGCTGAAGATGGCCGACATGCAGAAGCCGAGCGGGAATCCGAGGACGAGGAGCAGCCCGTCGGCGCCGTCGGGCACCCGGGTGTAGCCGAGGATGCAGCCGGCGGAGAGCGCGGCGAACACGGCGATGGTCTTCTTCCGGCCGAGCAGATCGGTCAGCCGGCCGCCGGTGAGGTAGCCGGTGAACGCCCCGGCGATCTGTGCGGCGATGAAGCCGCCGGTGGTGACGACGGCGAAGCCGCGGTCGTCGGCGAGGTAGGACGGCACCCAGGTGGCGAGCGTGTAGTAGCCGCCCTGCACGCCGGTGGCCATCAGCGAGGCGAAGACGGTGGTGCGCAGCATGCCGCGGCGGAAGATGTCGGCCAGGGGCCGCCGTCGGGCCGCGCGCTCCCGTGCGGCGGCGGGCGCGTCCCGTACGTGCTTGCGGATCCACAGGACGAGCAGGGCGGGCAGGGCGCCGGTGAAGAACATCACGCGCCAGGCCAGTTCCTGCTCCAGCAGCCCGAAGACGGCGGTGTACACCAGCACGGCGAGCCCCCAGCCGACGGCCCAGGCGCTCTGCACGGCCGCCAGGGTCCGTCCCCGGTGCCGGGCCGAGGTGTACTCGGCGACGAGGACGGCGCCGACGGCCCACTCGCCGCCGAAGCCGATGCCCTGGAGGGCGCGGAAGACGAGCAGTGTGCCGTAGTCGGTGGCCAGCCCGCAGGCGACGGTGAACACCGCGTAGGTGAGCACCGTGGCGAGGAGGGCGCGCATCCGGCCGATCCGGTCGGCGAGCGCACCGGCGAGGGCGCCGCCCACGCCGGAGGCCACCATGGTCGCCGTGACCAGCAGGCCGGTCTGTCCGCCGGTCAGGCCGAAGTACGCCGCGATGGCGACGGTGCTGAGCGGCAGGGCGTAGAAGTCGTACGCGTCGAGGCCGTAGCCGCCGAACGCGCCGGTGAAGGCGCGCCGTCCCTCGGGGCCGAGGGCGCGGAGCCAGGCGAAGGGCCTTCGGTGTGTCTCGTCGCTGATGGTCCGGGGTGTGCTCATGGGCACCTCGCAGACAGCGGGCCGGGTCGCGGCCGGTGCGGTGTGTCGGAGTGCGCGGCGGTCGTGCCGGGCGCTTCGGGTGCGCCAACGGGCGTGCCGCGCGGACGAGTTGGACGGGCTCCGGACAGGGAGCAGTGCTTGTGAACATGTAACGTAGAGGATTGTTGAACGATCCGGCAATCCCCCTGTTGCCTCGTTCTGCCGCCTGCGGTTCACTTCAGCCATGAACGACGAGGTGCTGGCCGAACTGACCGACGACCGGGCCCTGTTGGGGCGGACCAGCACGGCCGAGCGCGTGGCCGATCTGCTGCGCGGCCGGATCATCGAGGGCGCGCTGCGCTCCGGCACCCAGCTGGTGGAGGAGGAGATCTCCGGCGCCCTGGAGGTGTCCCGCAACACCCTGCGCGAGTCCTTCCGGCTGCTCACCCACGAGCGGCTGCTCGTCCACCGGCTCGGCCGCGGCGTCTTCGTGCGCACACTGACCGTCGAGGACCTGGAGGACGTCTACCGGGCGCGCAGCCTCATCGAGTGCGCCGCGCTGCGCGGCCTCGGCCCCGTGCCCTACCCGTTGCACGCGCTGGAGGCCGCCGTGGAGGCCGGGTTCCGCGCCGCCGGCGAAGCCCGCTGGCGCGATCTGGGCACCGCGAACATGCACTTCCACCAGGCCGTGGCCGAACTCGCCGGAAGCCCCCGGATCGACGAGGCGATGCGCGGCATCCTGGCCGAACTCCGGCTGGTCTTCCACACGATGGACGACCCGCGCCGCTTCCACGAGCCCTACCTCGGCCGCAACGGGACCATCCTCGCCGCGCTGCGCGAGGGCGACGCCGCGCGGGCCGAACGGCTCCTGGCCGACTACCTGGACGACTCCCGCCGGCAGCTGTCCGAGGCGTACGCGCGGGCGCTTCGCTGAGCGGGCACCGTACGGCGTAGGATTTCCCGGGGCCACCCACCGCGTTCACCGGCGTACCGGGGCGGAGCGCGCATTCCGGGAACTCCTCGCGAACCCACCCGAAGCCCGGCATCCATGCCGTTTCGGACCTTGTCGGGGGTACGGCTTAATGTGTGCGTCGTGACCGACCACGCCATGCAGCCGAGTTCAGCGGAGGGGACGGGTGTACCCGACGGGCCGCCGGCCCCGGCGCCCGTCCGGCCGTCCCCCGCGGCCTCGCCGGCCCCCGGGCCCGCGGCCGACGAGGGCCTGGCCCGCCGGCTCCGCGCGCTCGCCTGCACCGCGCCGCTGCACGACCTGGACGCCCGCAAGGCCAACCTGGCCGGCGAGTACGGCGTCTACGAGATGGCCGAGCTGGCCCTGGCCGCCATCGACCAGGTCACGCTCCAGATGGACTTCGACACCGGCGCCGACCACGAACAGACCGTCGCCAGACTGCTGCCCCGCGTCGCCGCGCAGGCACCCGGCCGCGATCCCGCCGAGCACGAGCGGGTCGCCCGCTGGGTGCTGGAGAACCTGATCAACGTCGGCAGCGTCGACCGCGGGTTCCGCGCCGTCTACGGCACCTTCGGCACCGACGGCGTCTATGTGCGCAGGGACTACGACTTCAAGCTCGTCGAGGAGGTGCCCGGCCCCGGCGGCGGCGTCTATCTGCGCACCACCGACGAGGCCGTCAACGTCCTGGTGGGCGCGCTCGACACCGATGTCACCAGCGCCCAGATCGCCGCCGAGGTGAAGCTGGACGTGCTCATCAGCCGCGGGCGCCTGGCCGACGCGCAGCTCGCCGCCGAACAGGCCCGGTACCGCACGGTCCAGTACGCCGAGACGCTGCGCCGCACCCTGGAGGCCACCCGGCGGGACGTGCGCGCCGTCGACTGGCTCAACGCCGTGCCCGACATGATCACCGAGGCGCTCGACCACGTCGCCGACCGCTACCGGCACGAGAACGCCATCCTCACCAACATCCGCAAGGTGCGCGACGAGGCCGCCTCCGAGCGCGACCGCGACCACAAGCGGCGCGCGGCGGAACTCGTCGACATCGTCAAGGACTGCATCCGCCGCCACACCCAGCTCCAGTCCCGGCTGCTGGAGGCCGGCCCGCTCTTCCGCGCCGAGCAGGACCGCCAGTCCTTCGCGCCGCCCGCGGCCCGCGCCGGGCTGGACGTCTACGGCCAGCTGCTCGCCCCCGTGCTGCCGCTGCCGCTGGAGCAGGCGGCCCGCGTCACCCACGCCTTCTTCGCCCGCGGCGCCGGGCTGCGCACCCCGGGCACCGTCCGCCTCGGCGATCTGGTCGACCTGCTGCTGACCCCGCCCGCACCGCGCGAGCACCTCGGCGCCGAGATGCCCGAGCCGGATCTCGTGGCCACCCCGGACGACAGCCGCTTCAGCGAGGAACAGCTGGACGCCGCCCAGCAGCTCCTCGAACTGCCCGCCGACGCGCCGCGCCGGCTGTCCGGGCTGCTGGCCGAGGCCCGTCGCCGGGATCCCGAACTCCCGTACCTCGTCGCCCTGTTGGCGGTGCACGCCGCCTCGCCGCCGGTCGGCACCGCCTACCGGCAGGGCGAGGAGCGGCTGCTGTTCGCCGTCGACGACGGCACCCCCCTGGAGGACGAGGAGTTCGGCGGCGCCGACCTCATCGTCGGCACCGCACTGCTGGACGCCGCCGGTATGGCGGCCGGACGCACGGAGGCCACATGAGACGGCCGGTACCGGCCGCACACCCCGCACGGCGACGACACACCCTGGCAGGAGAAGACCACCCGTGACCGACCACGCCGCAGCGCACGGAACGGACGTGCCCGAGGCCCCGCCCGCGAACCGGGCCACGCCGGCCGACACCGCCGACGCCGCGCGGCTCGTCTCCTTCGGGCTGCACCCCAAGCTGGCGCCGTCCCGCGACGCCGAGTACGCCGAACTGCTGCGCCGCTACCGCGACGAGCCCGTCTTCGCCCGGCTCGCCGACGCCGTGGCGACCGGGCTCGGCCTCGTCGTCCTGGAGGTCTCCACCCGGGCCGGCATGGCACTGGCCGCCGCCGAGGACTCGGTCTTCGCCGTCCGCATGGGCGACTACGCCCGCCGCGCCGGCTCCGACTCCGCCGACCGCTTCCTGCACGGCCTGGCCCATCTGGCCGTCGCCGCCATGGCGTTCCCCCGCCCCGAGGACCTCGCCGACGACGGCTACATCGGCCGGATCACCGTCAACGGCGTCGACTCCTTCGTCCGCCAGGCGTGCCGCAAGCTGGAGGAACGCGCCGCGGCGGAAGGGGAGAACACCGACCCGGCCACCGACGCGCCCGGCCTGGAGGCCGCCTGGCGGGTCTACGCCCGGCGCAGCTCCACCGGCGCCACCAAGGACGCCCGCCGGCTGGCCGGTTCCACCACCGGCATCATCGCCAAGGCCGTCGGATTCCTCGCCGACTCCGGCTTCCTCCAGCGCACCGGCGACGACGCCGGCGGCACCTACCGCACCACCGCCCGCTACCAGCTCCAGGTCCGCGACATGGCCGGCAACGCGGCCATGGCCGAACTCCTGGAACTGGGCGTCGTCCCCGTCTCCGACGGCACGGCCAGCCTGCTGCCCCCGCAGGACCCGGACAGCCTGGAGGCGCCCGACGCCGGACTGCCCTTCCACTCCTGACCCCGGGCCGCCGCACCCGGCCCCCTCCTCCCGCCCGTCCGCCGCACCACCCCTCACGAGAGCCCCCCGCCATGTACGAGCTGTCCCGGATCCGCCTCTACTCCATCGGGCCCGCCGGTGCGCGCTACGCCGACACCGTGCTGGACCTGCGCGGAGTCGGAGAGCCCGTGCCCAGCCCGGCGCCCGCGCAGGCGGACTTCTTCGAGGAGGAACCGCAGGGCCCGCCCCGCCGCCCGGCCCCCGCCGGGGTGCTCTTCCTGGAGAACGGCGGCGGCAAGTCGGTGCTGCTCAAGCTGATCTTCTCGGTGATGCTGCCCGGCCACCGCAACACCCTGGGCGGGGCCAGCTCCGGAGTGCTGCGCAAGTTCCTCCTCGCCGACGACTGCGGGCACGTCGCCCTGGAGTGGCAGCACACCCGCACCGGCGAGACCGTCGTCGTCGGCAAGGTGAGCGAGTGGCGCGGCCGGCAGGTCTCCGGCGACCCGCGGAAGTTCGCCGAGGCGTGGTACTCCTTCCGCCCCGGGCCCGGTATGTCGCTGGACTCCCTGCCGGTGGCCGAGTCGGCGGCGCTGCGCCCCGTCGCCGAGGGCATGTCCTCGGCGCGCGGTCGGCGGCGCACCATGAAGGGCTTCCGCGACGTCCTGGTGGAGACCGGCAAGGCGTACCCCAATCTGGACGTCGTCTGGGAAGAGGTGCACGAGCGCTGGAACGAACACCTCACCGGGCTCGGGCTCGACCCCGAACTCTTCCGCTACCAGCGGGAGATGAACGCCGACGAGGGCGAGGCCGCCGGCCTGTTCGCCGTCAAGAACGACGCGGACTTCACCGATCTGCTGCTGCGCGCCGTCACCGACACCCGGGACACCGACGGGCTGGCCGACCTCGTGCACGGCTTCGCGCACAAGCTCGGCCGCCGGGCCGAACTCACCGCCGAACGGGACTTCACCGCGGGCTCACTCGACCATCTGCACCGCATCACCGAGACGGCCGAGGCCCGTGCCACAGCGCGCGACATCCACGCGGGCGCCGAGCGGCGCACCCGCGCGCTCGCCCACCGGCTGTCGGCCCGCGGCACCCGGGAGCGGGGCCGCGCCGCCGAACTGGCCGAACAGCGGGACGGGGCGCGCGAGGAGACCGAACGCGCCCGCGAGGCCCGCTCCCGCGCCTCCCTCGTCGCGGCCGAACTCGCCTACCGGCACGCCTCGTTGGCGCTCGCCGCGGCGGAGAAGTCCGCCGCGGCGCACAAGCGGGAACTGAGCGAGGCCCGCACCCTGCACGCCGGCTGGCAGGCCGCCGAGACGGTGCTCGCGCACCGCACGGCGGCCGACCGCGCCGCCCGCACCGCCGCCGCCATCCAGGAGGCCGAGCGCGACGCCGCACCCGCGCTCGCCGCCCGCACCCGGGCCGCCACCGCGCTCGTCCGCGCGCTGAGCGCCGCAGCCGAGGACGGCGAGCGCATCGCGGCCGAACAGGAGGAGCGCTCCGCCCGGTTGCAGTCCACGAGCGAGAGCGCACACCGCGACGCCACCACCGCCGCCACCGAGGCCCAGCGCGCCCGCAGCGAGGCCGAGCACCTGCGCCAGCGGCTCACCGAGGTCGAGCAGGAGACGGCCGAGGCGGTCCGCGCCGGCTGGCTGGAGGACTCCGGGCCGGACGCCGACCCGGCCCGCGCCGCGCTCGCCGCCGGCGACGCCGACAAGGAGGCGGCCGCCGCCTTCGACAGCGCCCGCGAGGCCGCCGGGCGCGCCGCCGACCGCGCCAGGGAAGCGGCAGCCGAGCAGTCGGCCGCCGAACTCGCCGCCGCCCGCGCCGCCGACGCGGCCCAGGCGGCCGAGGACGCCTGGTCGGCCGAGCGGGCCGCCGCCGAGTCCCTCGGAGCCGAACCGCGCCTCGCCGAACTCCTCGGCCTGCCCGCCCCCGGCGCCCCGGCCGGGCTGCCCGCACAGCGCACCGGCGAGGCCCCACCGTCGTCCGACGAGGCGGCGGCCCGGCCCGGCCCCGGCCCGCTGGACGCCGAGGCGCTGGACCGCAACGCCGAAGCGCTGCGCGAACTCCTCGACGAGAGCGTGACCGCCGCCGAACGCCAGCTGTTCGAGCTGCGCACCGCCGCCGCCGACGACTCCCGCATGCTCGGTGCGCTCGGCGACGGCGGGCTCCTCCCGCCCGGCGAGGACGTCACCGCCACCGTCGAATACCTCGGCGAACACGGCGTGCCCGCGCTGCCCGGCTGGCGCTACCTCGCCCAGGCCGTCGATCCGGCCGACCACGCCGCCGTCCTCGCCGCCCGCCCCGAACTCGTCGACGGCGTCGTCATCACCGACCCCGACAGCCACGCCCGCGCCCGCGACGTGCTCGCCGGGGCCCCGCTGCTGCCCCGCTCCGCCGTCGCCGTCGGCACCGCCGCCGCGCTGCTGGCGCCCACGCCGGAGCCCGCGGCGGACGCGGCGCCCGGCGGTTCCGGCGACTCGGGTGTCTTTCTCGTACCGCCCAACCCGGCCATGCACGACGAGCACGCGGCCGACGACGAACGCCGCAAGCTGCGCGAGCGCGCCGCCGCACGGGACGAGGAGATCCGCACCCTCGCGGCCCGGCTGTCCGGCGACCGCGCGCTGGCCGCCCGCCTCACCTCGTGGCGGGAGGGCTGCCCGCCGGGCCGGCTGGCCGAACTCGCCGCCGCCGCTGCGGAGTCCCGCGAGGCCGCCGACGCGGCACAGCGCCGCCAGGCCGAGGCCCGCGCCGCCCGGGACGCGGCCGACGAGGCGGCGGCCGAGACCGCCCGGGTACGCGACGAGCGCGCCGAGGCCGCCCAGCGGGCCCGCCGCAGCGCCGACGCCCTGGCGGGGCTCGCCTTCCGGCTGCGCGAACGCGGCCGCTGGCAGTCCCGGCTGCGCGAGTTGGCCGACGAGACCGCGGCGGCCGACGAGCGGGCCGAGGTGTGCGTCGAGCGGGCGCACGCGGCCGACGAGGAACGGCGCACCGCCCAGCGCGCCGCCGACGACGCGCGCCGCACCGCCCGCGCGCTGCGCGCCGAGCGCGCCGAGATCGGCGGCGTACCGGACGCGGTCGACGAGGACGAGGAGCCCGGCGCCGAGGCGTCCGCCGCCGCACTGCCCGATCTGCGCGCCGCCTACCGCTCGGCCTCCCAGCTGTACGAGAAGGTCGGCGTCGGCGCCGACCTCCGCGCCGACCAGGCCCGCGCGGAGAGCGACGAGTCCGCGGCGCTGGCCACCCTGGACCGGCTCACCAACAAGGTCCGCACCCGCGCGGCCCAGCTGCTCGACGGCCCCGAGGGCGCCGACGGGCCGTCCCGCCAGGCCGCCGCGGCCCGCGCCGAGGCCCTCGTCCAGAAGCTGGAGGCGCGCGGCTCCGAGATGAGCGAGCAGCTCGGCCGGTTGCGCGGCGAGGCCGAACGGCTCGCGCCCGGCGAGGGCGAGGCGCACACCGAGCTGCCCGGGCACCTGGTACCGGCGGACGCCGAGCAGGCGCAGTCCCTGCTGCGCACCGCGCGTGCCGAACTGGCGGCGCGCGGCGAGGAGCTGGACGCCGCGCAGGCGGCCCACGACGCCCTGGTGCGCTCACACACGGCGGCCGAGGACGCCGCGGCCGCCTTCGACGAGACGGCCGCCACCCTGCGCGATCTCCTCCGCGATCCGCAGGCGGCGCCCGAACCGCAGGACGGCGAGGAGCGCCCCGAGCCGTATCCGGGCACCCCCGCCGAGGCCCGGCAGGCCGCGTCCGAGGCCCGCCGGTCGCTGCGCGGCTGCGCGGCCGATCTCAGCGCCGCCGAGCAGGCCGTGCGCGAGGCGAGCGACCAGCTGGTGCGGCACGCCAACTCCGCCCGCTTCGAGCAGGTGCGCACCCCGGCCAGGCAGCAGATCCGCGAACTGCCCGCGGCCACGCTGCCGGAGCACTCCGCCGCCTGGGCCGCCGCGTTCGCGCCGCGGCTGCGGGTGCTCACCGACGAACTCACCCAGCTGGAGCGCAACCGGGACAGCATCGTCGACCGGCTGCGCGGGCTCGTGGAGTGCTCCCTCACGACGCTGCGTTCGGCCCAGCGGCTCTCCCGGCTGCCGGAGGGCCTGGGGGAGTGGTCGGGCCAGGAGTTCCTGCGCATCCGCTTCGACGACCCGGACCAGGCCACGCTCACCGAGCGTCTCGGCGAGGTCATCGACGAGGCCACCAGGGCGGCCGTGCGCAAGAACTCCGATCTGCGCCGGGACGGCATGACGCTGCTGCTGCGCGGGGTGCACGCGGCGCTCCAGCCGCGCGGGGTGTCCGTCGAGATCCTCAAGCCCGACGCGGTGCTGCGTGCCGAGCGGGTGCCGGTCGGCCAGATGGGAGACGTCTTCTCCGGCGGGCAGCTGCTGACCGCGGCCATCGCGCTGTACTGCACCATGGCGGCGCTGCGCAGCAACGACCGGGGCCACGACAAGCACCGGCACGCCGGAACGCTCTTCCTGGACAACCCCATCGGCAGGGCGAACGCCACCTATCTGCTGGAGCTCCAGCGTGCCGTCGCCGACGCGCTCGGCGTCCAGCTCCTCTACACCACCGGCCTGTTCGACACCACGGCGCTGGCCGAGTTCCCCCTGGTGATCCGGCTGCGCAACGACGCCGATCTGCGGGCCGGGCTGAAGTACATCAGCGTCGAGGAGCATCTGCGCCCCGGACTGCCGGGCGCCCAGGGGGAGGAGGACGGCCCGGCCGTGCACGGGGAGATCACCGCGACGCGGATGTTCCGCCGTCCGGATCAGGAATCCGCCGCTGCGCCCCCGCCCGGCCTCCCGAAGGCGCGCGCCGGGGAGCCGGACGCTCCTGGGGGAGCGGAGCCCGCCGCCCGTCCGGACGGGGTGCCCGCAGCTCCTGCGGAAGAGGGGCCCGACGGGCGTCAACGGCCGGGCCCGGAGCGGGAATCCGCCCCCGGCCCTGCGGCGGAGCAGGGCTAGGGCCGGCGCCGGACGGCGGACGGCCGGGCCCGCCGGGCGGGGCCGCGGAGCCGTCCGGCGGCCGGTGGCCCGCGCGCCCCCGCTTGCGGGCCACGCTGCTCGGCTCGGAGATGACGCCGTGCCGCTGCACCCACACCTGCCGGGTGATCCAGACGTCCAGCACGGCCCAGGTCGCCGCGACCGTGCCGCCGATGGTCGCCAGCACCATGGGGAAGGCGAGCCACACGCCCGCCATCGAGCAGAAGAACGCCACCATCAGCAGCACCATGGTCAGCGCGACGATGACGACCGCCCGCACGGCTGCCGCCCGCACCGGATCCGGCAGCCGGGGCTTCGCATACATCCCGTTCACTCCCCCTTCACGTGCCCCTTCATCCGACAAGGTTCCACACGCGTGTCCTGTGCCACAAATGCCGGATGGACGTCAGGGCATCGACGGACAACTCCGGATGAGGCACCCTGGTCGGCCTGTCCTGCGCTCGGACAGACCTGCGAATTGCTCACAGGTCAGTAGTAAGCTCGCGCCGCTTGCTGTCGGTACACGCCCCGCGCGTTGGGGAGGACGTAGGGGAGGCCATGCGCTTTCGCGGAAAGTCGATCCGCCGGAAGATCGTGGTACTGCTGCTGGTGCCGCTGGTGTCCCTCGTCTCCATCTGGGGTTTCGCCACCTACATCACCGCCTCCGAAGCCGACCGGCTGCTGCGCCTCGACGAGATCTCCCGCAACCTCGCCGACCCCACCGAGGACGCCGTCCAGGCACTCCAGCTCGAACGCCGCCAGGTCCTGGTGAACCTGGCCGACCCGAGGACCACCGACGGCCTGGAGAAGCTGCACAAGTTCCAGCGTGCCACCGACCGGCGGCTGACGGTCGTCCGGGACAACGCCGCCGACAGCGGGCTGCGTTCGGGCCTCGGCAGCGACGCCCGCGCCCGGCTCTCCGACCTCCTCGACGCCCTCGACGGCCTCGAAGCGCTGCGCGGCAAGGTGGAGGAGACCGCCATCACCCGGGGCGGCGCCTTCCAGGCGTACAACGAACTCGTCGACCCCGCCTACGCGTTCATCGGCGCCCTCAGCGCCGTCGACAACGTCGGCCTGGAGAAGCAGGGCAGGGCGCTGGTCGGGGTCGCGCAGGCCCGCGAGTACCTCTCGCGTGAGGACTCGCTGATGGCCGCCGCCTACGCGGCCGGGCAGTTCACCCAGGGCGACCAGCGTGCCCTGTCCGACCGGGTCGCCGAACGCAACATCGCGTACCAGACGAACCTGCCCTCGCTCCCCGAGGAGGACCGCAGGCTCTTCGAGAACTTCTGGAACGGCTCCCAGGGCCGCACCCTGCGCAGCTACGAGGACACCGTCATCGCCGCCGGGCCGCGCTCCACCAGCGGCCCCGTCGCCGCCGGACGCTGGGAGACGGCCGTCACCGGCGCCCTGGACGAGCTGGACCGGCGGGCGGCCGAGGCCCGCCAGCGGCACAAGGAACGCATCGAGCCGTTCGCCTCCCGGGTGTTGGTGAAGGCCGCCGCCGCCGGTGTGCTCGGTTTCCTCGCCGTCCTCGCCTCGCTCGTCATCTCCTTCCGGGTCGGCCGCGGCCTGGTGCGGGATCTGACGGTGCTGCGCAAGGAGGCCAACGAGTCGGCCGGGGTGCGGCTGCCCAGCGTGATGCGCCGGCTCGCCGCCGGGGACCGGGTCGACGTGGACACCGAGGCGCCGCACCGCGAGTACTCCCAGGACGAGATGGGCCAGGTCGGCCAGGCGCTCAACACGCTCCAGCGGGCCGCCGTCGAAGCGGCCGTCAAACAGGCCGACATGCGGCGCGGCGTCTCCGAGGTCTTCGTCAACCTCGCCCGCCGCAACCAGGTGCTGCTGCACCGTCAGCTCACCCTGCTCGACGCCATGGAGCGGCGCACCGAGGACGCCGACGAACTGGCCGACCTCTTCCGCCTCGACCACATGACGACTCGGATGCGCCGGCACGCCGAGGGCCTGGTGATCCTCTCCGGCGCCGCCCCGTCCCGGCAGTGGCGCAAGCCCGTCCAGCTGATGGATGTCGTGCGGGCCGCCGTCGCCGAGGTCGAGGACTACGAGCGCATCGAGGTCAGGCGGCTGCCGCGGCTCGCCGTCGACGGCTCGGCCGTCGCCGACCTCACCCACCTCATCGCCGAACTCCTGGAGAACGCCACGGTGTTCTCACCGCCGCACACGGCGGTCCAGGTGCTCGGCGAACGCGTCACCAACGGCTTCACCCTGGAGATCCACGACCGCGGCCTGGGCATGCCGTCCGAGGCGCTGCTGGACGCCAACCTCCGGCTGGCCGAGACGCCGGAGTTCGAACTGTCCGACACCGACCGGCTCGGGCTGTTCGTCGTCTCCCGGCTGGCCCAGCGCCAGGGCGTGCGCGTCTCCCTCCAGACCTCGCCGTACGGCGGCACGACGGCCGTGGTGCTCATCCCCGGCGCGATCCTCACCGAGACACCCGGACGCGACGAGGCGATCGGCGCCGCCCGTCGTACCGCACTCGCCGCCGGCCGGTCCGACGACGGCACGGCCGAGCGGGACCCGGCGCCGGGCCGGGGCACACCCGAGCGGGCCCTGGACGCACCGGCGCGCACCGCGCTCAGCGGGCCGGTCGAGCTGGAGGCGCCCGTCCCGCCGCAGGACGGGAGCGAACGCCGCCGCCGGTCCGAGGGGCGCGGCCCCGCCCGGAACACGGCCGGCGAGCAGCACCAACAGGCGGGCGAGGAGACCGGCCCCTCGGCCCGTCCGCTGCCCGACGGCCGGGCCCCGCTCCCGCGCCGCCGCCGGCCCGCGTCCGAACCCGCCGCCGGCCAGGGCCCCGTGGCGGATGAGGACCGCCCGGCACAGAACCGGAACGAGTCGGCGGACACGCCCGGCGCCGACGGCCCCGGGGAGGCCGGGCCGCGCGGCACGGCCGGGGAGCGCACGCCCGCACGGGCACCGGAACCGGCCGGGAGCGGCAGCCACCGCGCCGACGGCGAGCGGCGTGCGACCGGGCTGCGCAGCGTCGGGGACACGGCGGAGCCGGGGGAGCGGACACGGACGGGGCAGCCGGGTCAGCCCGGGCGGCCGGGCCCGGCCGCGGACCCCGCGGCGGCGCCGGACACCGGCCGGCCGGCCGCTCCTCCCGCCACGGTGGGCGGGCTGCCCCGCCGGGTGCGCCAGGCGAGCCTCGCACCCCAGTTGAGGACCGACGCCGGCGCGGCCGCACAGGACGGCACGGCTCGCCGGGGCGGGCCCGCCGCACAGCAGGGGACCGAGGAGCGCGACGCCGACGAGGTGCGCAGCAGGATGGCGGCGCTCCAGCGCGGCTGGGAACGCGGCCGGCGGGAGAACGGGGAACGGACCGAGAAGCGTCCCGGCGGCGGACACGACGCCGCCGGGGACGACGAGCAGGGCACCCGGACGGCCGGGCGGGACGGCACGGGCCGTACCGCGGACGGCGGGGGCGCGGCTCGACGACCGCCGGGGGAACGACGGACGGGGGAGCCAGCACACGGAACGACACCGGAGGGGAACGGTCGATGACCGCACCGCACGCCGCAACGCACGCCGCCGGAAGCGGCGAACTCAACTGGCTCCTGGACGAGTTGGTCGAGCGCGTCGGCAGCATCCGCAAGGCACTCGTACTCTCCGGGGACGGTCTCGCCAAGGGCGCCTCCCAGGGGCTCACCCGTGAGGACAGCGAACATCTGGCGGCCGTCGCCTCCGGCTTCCACAGCCTCGCCAAGGGCGTGGGCCGGCACTTCGACGCCGGCGGCGTACGGCAGACGATCGTCGAACTGGACGAGGCGTTCCTGTTCGTCACCGCCGCCGGTGACGGCAGCTGCCTCGCCGTGCTGTCCGACGAGGACGCCGACGTCGGACAGATCGCCTACGAGATGACGCTGCTGGTCAAGCGCGTCGGCGCACACCTGGGCACGGCACCGCGCGCCGCGGGGGCCGACGGGGCGCACTGAAGAGGCCCGGCGGGCGCGGCACGTGAGAACGGAGGGGACGGAGGCGGCCATGACGGACCGCTGGTTCGACGACGCGGCGGGACCCGTGGTGCGCCCGTACGCCATGACACGCGGCCGGACCCGCAGCACGGCCGGGGACGCCGAACGGCTCGACCTCATCGCGCTGGTCATCGCCGACGAGCCGGCCACGGGGAGCCGGGGCGCGGGACGCGAGCCCCGGCCCGACCCCGCGCCTCCCGCGCCCGCGCCCGCGGGGGACGGCCGGGTCCTGGGGCGGCGCACCGTCGCGCTGGACACCATCGACCCCATGGACCCCGTCGACCCGCCGCCCGTCGCGCGGCGGGAGCCCGGGAACGCGCCGGACGCCGGCGAAGCCGCGGACGGCGAGGCGGAGGATCCGCTCGACGACGCGGCCCTCGCGCCGGAACACATCGAGATCGTCAAACTGTGCCGCGCCGCGGACCTCTCGGTCGCCGAACTGGCGACCGAACTGGACCTGCCCGTCGGGGTGGTGCGCGTACTGATCGGCGATCTCCTGGAGGCCGGGCTCGTCCGCGTGACCCGGCCCGTACCGCCGGCCGAACTGCCGGACGTCAGCATCCTCAGAGAGGTGATCAATGGTCTTCGGGCGCTCTAAGCGGGCCAGGTCGGCGGCGGCCGACCCGGTCACGCTGAAGATCCTGGTGGCGGGCGGCTTCGGGGTCGGCAAGACGACGCTCGTCGGCGCGGTGAGCGAGATCCGGCCGCTGCGTACCGAGGAGGCTCTCACCGAGGCCGGCCGGCCGGTGGACAGCACCGAGGGGGTCGAGACCAAGTCGACGACGACGGTCGCCATGGACTTCGGCCGCATCACCATCCACGACCGGCTCGTGCTCTACCTGTTCGGCACCCCGGGCCAGGACCGCTTCTGGTTCCTGTGGGACGAGCTGGCACACGGCGCGCTGGGCGCCGTCGTGCTCGCCGACACCCGCAGACTCGCCGACAGTTTCGCGGCCATCGACTACTTCGAACGCCGCGGCATACCGTTCACCGTCGCCGTCAACTGCTTCGACGGAGCCCAGCAGCACCCCGTCGAGACGGTGCGCGAGGCGCTCGACCTGGACGGTGAGGTACCGGTGATGCTGTGCGACGCGCGGCAGCGCGAGTCGGCCCGGGACGTGCTGATCTCCGTGGTCGAGCACGCGCTGCACACCTCCGCCCAGGCGGCGGCCACCGGCCCGGCCGCCGAACCGGCCGAGCGCAGCCCGAGCACCACGGGCTGAGCGGCTCCGGGAGCGGGACGGGCCGCCGGGGCCCGTCTCTCCGGGGCTTCCCGGGAACACTCCTGTACCGACTGTCACGACGGTGTCACCAGGACCTCACACCTCCGTACTGCCGTCCACCGGGCCGAACCACGTCCGGGGGAGGGACGTCCCCACCCACGAGAACGGCGGCACGGGGCCGACGGGGGTGGTCCCGAGCCGCCGTTCCCCACCTCCGGGCACCCCGCCCGGCGGTGCCCGCGGACCGGCCCCGCCCGCGCGGGCTCCCTGGTGGAGCGGCCCCGTCCCTGGTAGACGAGTGGGGCATGAGACGCCCGAGCTCCGCAGCCCGCACCCCGCTGACCGTCGCCGCACTGGCCGCCCTCGCCCTCACCGCCGTACCCGCCCAGGCCGCCACCCCGGCAGCGCACACGCCCGACGCGCCGTCCCCGGTCGCGCACCGGCCGACGCACCCCTCCCACGGCCAACAGCCCACCGCGCCCAGGGAGTTCGTGGCCCTCAGCGAGGTGGCGCCCACCATCCGCCAGGACATCCGCTACTTCACCCCGCACAACTTCGTCGGCGAACCCGTCGACGGCTACCGCAGCCCGATGTGCCTCGTCACCGAGGACACCGCCCGCGCACTGGCCCGCGCCCAGCGCGCCTTCCTCCGGCAGGGCTACACGCTGAAGGTCTACGACTGCTACCGCCCGCAGCGCGCCGTCGACCACTTCGTCCGCTGGGCCGCGGACCCGGAAGCGACGAAGATGAAGGGCGAGTTCTATCCGCGTGTGGCCAAGGACCGGCTCTTCGAGGACGGTTACATCGCCGAGAAGTCGGGGCACAGCCGCGGCAGCACCGTCGACCTCACCCTCGCGAAGCTGCCCGCCGCACCCACCCGCCCCTACGTACCCGGCGAGCCGCTGACCCCCTGCTACGCGCCGAAGGACGAGCGCTTCCCCGACAACTCCGTCGACGCGGGCACCGGGTTCGACTGCTTCGACACCCTCTCGCACACCGACGACGCCCGCGTCACCCCCGCCCAGCGGGCCAACCGGCAGCTGCTGAAGAAGGGCCTCGAACGCCAGGGCTTCACCAACCTCCCCGAGGAGTGGTGGCACTTCACCCACGAACCCGAGACCTTCCCCGACACCTACTTCGACTTCCCCGTCAGCCGCCGCTCCCTGACCCACCACCACTGAACCCCACCCGCACCGACCCCGCACACCCCGGGATCCACCGCCGCCCCCGCGGCGCTACGTTGGGCGCCACACACCGGCACGCCGCACCCGCGAGGGGCCGGCAGCGCAGAAGGGCACAGCCATGACGGAGCCGACGCAGTACGCCGCACCCACCGAGATCGACACCGCCGTCCCGCACTCGGCACGCATCTGGAACTACCTGCTCGGCGGCAAGGACCACTACGCCGTCGACCGCGCCGCCGGCGACCGGGTGTGCGCGGTCTTCCCCGGCATGGTCGACATCACCCGGCACTCCCGCGCCTTCACCGGGCGGGTCGTGCGGTACCTCACGGGCGAGGCAGGCATCACCCAGTTCCTCGACATCGGCACCGGCCTGCCCACCGTCGACAACACCCACGAGGTCGCCCAGCGCGAGATCCCGCACGCCCGCATCGTCTACGTCGACAACGACCCGCTCGTCCTCGCGCACGCCCAGGCCCTGCTCACCAGCACCCCGCAGGGCGCCACCAGTTATGTGCACGCCGACATCCGCGACCCCGCCCACATCCTGGAAGCGGCGGCCCGGACCCTGGACCTCTCCCGGCCGGTCGGGCTGATGCTGATGGGCGTCCTCGGCCTCGTCGCCGACCGCGAGGAGGCCCGGGAGGTCACCCGCCGCCTCCTCGACGCCCTCCCCGCCGGCAGCTACCTCGGCCTCAACGACGGCAGCACCACCGATCCCGCCTACACCGAGGCCATCGGCCGCTTCAACGCCGGGAGCGGCGCCGTGCCCTACACCCCGCGCACCCCGGCCGAGATCGAGCAGTTCTTCGACGGGCTGGAACTGCTGGAGCCCGGCGTCGTCTCCTGCCCCCACTGGCGCCCCGAGGTCCTGCCCTTCGGCATGCCGGCCGAAATCGCCGTACACGGCGGCCTCGCCCGCAAGCCCTAGGGAGTGTCTTCGACGTAGCGGCGTCCGCCCGGAGGGCCTGCCACGTGCCGGACACCGCCAGGCAGGCGGGACTTCGAAGACACGACCCGGCCTCGGCTGCCCGGCTGCCCGGCTGCCCGGCTGCCCCGCGCCAGGTGTCCGTCCCCGGCCCCGCGGCCCGCGCGGTGACATGCCCGTCCCGGGCCGGCGGTGCGTCGGCCGGGCACGGACCCCGGCGCCGTCCCCGCAGCGGGCGCCCGCCCCGTCATCCCCCGCGCACCCGCACCGGATACCCGACCGCACCGCCGCCGTCCCGCTCCACCACAGCGCCGCCCTCGGCGGTGCGGTGCACCGTGAAGCGCTCGGCGGCCGGACGCTCCCAGCCCGGGCCCGGGTCCCGGATGACCAGCCCGTTCCCCGTACGGCCCGGGGCCGGTGGCCACACCTCCAGCTCCGTCCCGCCGCCCGGGCCCCGCACGGGCACCGCGGCACCGGCACGCGCCAGCACCGGGATCCGGTCCAGGGGCGCGGGCACCCGCACCGTGCGCGGCCCGTCGTACGCCGCGCCGGTCGCGGTGTCGTACCACCGCCCGCTCGGCAGCCGGACGGTCCGCTCCCGCACCCCCGGCTCCAGCACCGGCGCGACCAGCAGCGCGTCGCCCAGCAGGAACGCGTCCTGGCAGTCACGCAGCGCGCGGTCACGCGGATGCTGCCACCACACGGGCCGCACATAGGGTGCGCCGGTGCGCTCGGCGAGCTGGGCCAGCGTCAGCAAGTAGGGCAGCAGACGCTCGCGCTCCGCCAGCGCCGCCCGCGCATGCGCGAGCACCCGCGCACCGAACCGCCAGGGCTCGCCGTGCCCGTCCGCACCGGTGCGGGTGCGGAACAGCGGCATGTACGCCGCCATCTGGAACCACCGCAGATACAGCTCGCCCGCCGCCCCGTCGTCCGCCCGCCCCGCACCACCGGCGACCGCGCCGGCGCCCGGAACCGTGATGTCGGGCCCCGCGTACGGCACCCCGCACAACCCCAGCCCCGTCACCGCGGAGAGCGTGGCCCGGAGCGCACCCCAGCCCTGCCCGGGGTGCTCCGACCACACGCCGCCGTAGCGCTGGATCCCGGCCCACCCGGAGCGGGAGAAGAGGAACGGGCGGCGCTCGGGCAGCAGTTCGCGCTGTGCCGCGTCGCCGGCCTTGGCCATCGTCAGCGCGTAGACGTTGTGCGCCTCCCGGTGGTCGCCACCGCGTCCCTCCAGGGCGTGCCGCGCGGACGAGGGGAGCGCGGGCCCGCCGAGCACGCTGTGTGCCGCGGGCTCGTTGCCGTCATGGGCGACGGCCTCCCAGCCGGCGCCCTGACCGACCCCGCTGCCCCCGCCGTACAACGGTTCCGCGTACAGGCCGCCCCACCACTTGCGCACCCGCGGATCGGTGAAGTCGGGCCACACGACCTCACCGGACCGGGCCGCTCCGCGCACTTCGAGACCGCGCGCGTCCCGTACGAACGCGTCGGCGGCCGACCCGCTCCCGTACACCGCCCCGGCCGCCCCACGCCCCCCGGCCGGCACCCCGGGACCGACAACAGCGACGAACCGGACTCCCCACCCATCGACCCCGTCAACCTCATCGACCCCGTCAACCTCATCGACCCCGCCAACCTCATCGAACCCCTCGACCCCCTCGACTCCCTTGGCCCCCTTGACTCCCTCGACCCCCTCGAACACACCGGACACGCCGGGCCCTTCGGACCGACCGGACCCCTCGGCGCTCCCGGCCCCCTCGGACACGTCCGCCCGCTCGGCAAGTGCCGCCCCGGCGCCCGGACTTCCGGCGGCCCGCCGGGGCGGACCGGGCGTGCCCTCCGTGCGAGCGGTGTGCAGGGCGCGCAACGGCAGCCCGTGCCGCCGGTAGCGGTCGAGAAGCCCCGGCACATCCGGCCCGCCGCGCGCCCGCGCTGACCGGTCCCGCGCCGACCCCTCCTCGGCGTGCTGATGGCCCAGCGCCCAGCGCGGCGGCAGGGCGGGCGCCCCGGTCAGCGCGGCCCAGCCGTGCAGCACCCGGGACGGCGCCCCGGCCACCACCCAGTAGCGCAGCGGACCGCCGCTCATCCGCACCTCGCACCGCCCCGGCCGGTCGTGCCCCGAGCCCAGGCCCTCGACGCCCTCGCGCAGCGCGACGGTGCCGTCCCACGGGTTGTCGTGGAAGACCAGCAGCGTGCCCGCGTCCGCGACGCTCAGCAGCACCGGCATCGTCACGGAAGGGGCCGTACCGTCCCCCGGCGGGGCGTTCCACAACCGGTGGGCGCCGTCGCGCAGCCGGGGCCCGCCGTCCCGCCCGCCCAGCCCGAAGAACCGTGCGTCCGGCGGCAGTTCGGAGCGCTGCAACCACCGGGCGCCCGCCCCGTCCGCCACCGCGTCCGGCCCCGGCCGCCCGGCCTCGCCCTCCCACCAGCGCGGCGGCCGGTCCCGGCGCAGCAGCACCCCGCCGGGCGTGCGCACCTCGACGGCGCCGTGCCGCGAGACGGCCACCAGCATCCGCTCCGAGACCACCCGCCACCCGCCGTCCTTGTCCGGCTCCAGCTCCGCACGCGGATCCGCCGGCGGACACCCCGCGGCCAGCGCGTACGAGGGCTCCGGCCCCGCACCGTCCCAGCCGAGGAACACCGCGCCCGTCACCGTGACCCGCACCCGCAGCACCGACCGTGCGAAACGGACCTCGCCGCCGCCGGGCCCGCCCGCCGCCTCCACCGCTTCCCCCGGCGCGCGGGCCCGCTCCCCGCGCTGCCGGGGCAGCCCTACGGCGTCCGTGCGCCGTCTGCGCCAGGCCGAGCGCGCGGCGCGCACCCCTTGGGCCGAAGCGGCCGCCCTCACCGACCGCACCAGGTCACGCGCGTCCATGCCGCTCAGCCTGCCACCCGGAACCCGGACCCTCCGCACCGTTCAACTGCCGTTCACCCCCTGGTCACCATGGCCACGGCACACGCCGCGGACCCCGATGTGTGACGCCGGCCCTGGCAGAAAAGATGATCACGTGGCATCGTCCTGCCCAGCCTCCCCCTACCCGCCCGGAGGCGCCGTGAGCGGGCACGGCCACCGGGAAACGGGAAGCGGGAGGACGCGAGGGGAAGCACAGATGGACACCAGCCGACGCCACGCACGCCAGGAGCCGCAATGACCGCAGCCGATCCCGCTCACCGCGCACCGACCCGGCCGGAGCCCGCGCCCGAGCCCCTCTGGGAGCCGAGCCCCGACCGCTTCGCCGGGACCGCGCTGATCCGCTTCCAGACCTGGGCCGCCGAGCACCACGGAGCGCCCGCGCCCGACCCCGCGGCGCCCGCCGCCTCCTACGCCGCGCTGCACCGCTGGTCGACCGAGCACCTGGCCACCTTCTGGGCCGCCTTCGCCGCCTGGACCGACGTCCGGTTCACCACCCCCTACGAGACGGTGCTCGCCGACGAGACGATGCCCGGAGCCCGCTGGTTCCCCGGCGCCACCCTCAACTACGCGGAACACGCCCTGCGCACCGCCGAGGACCCGGACCGCGCCGACGAACCGGCACTGCTGCACGCCGACGAGGAGCACACCGCCCCCGTCCCCGTGACCTGGCGCGAACTGCGCGCCCAGGTCGCCTCCCTGGCGGCCGAGCTGCGCCGCCTCGGCGTCGAGCCGGGCGACCGCGTCAGCGCCTACCTCCCCAACATCCCGCAGGCCGCCGTCGCCCTGCTGGCCACGGCCGCCGTCGGCGGCGTCTGGACCTCCTGCGCCCCCGACTTCGGCGCCCGCAGCGTCCTCGACCGCTTCCAGCAGGTCGAGCCCGTCGTCCTGTTCACCGTCGACGGCTACCGCTACGGCGGCAAGGAGCACGACCGCCGCGGCACCGTGTCCGAACTGCGCGCGAACCTGCCCACCCTCCGCGCCGTCGTGCACGTCCCGCTGCTCGGCACCCCCGCCCCCGAGGGCGCCCTGGACTGGGACGCGCTGACGACGAACGAGGCCGAACCCCGCTTCGAACAGGTCCCGTTCGACCACCCCCTGTGGGTCCTGTACTCGTCCGGGACGACGGGCCTGCCCAAGGCCATCGTCCAGTCCCAGGGCGGCATCCTCCTCGAACACCTCAAGCAGCTCGTCCTGCACAACGACACCGGCCCGGGCGACCGCTTCTTCTGGTACACCTCGACCGGCTGGATGATGTGGAACCTGCTGGTCTCCGGCCTGCTGACCGGCGCCACCGTCGTCACCTACGACGGCAGCCCCGGCTATCCCGCGCCGGACGCGCAGTGGCGCGTCGTCGAACGCACCGGCACCACCGTCTACGGCACCTCCGCCGCCTACGTGATGGCCTGCCGCAAGGCCGGCGTCCACCCCGGCCGCGACCTGGACCTCTCCCGCGTGAAGTGCGTGGCCACCACCGGCTCACCGCTTCCCCCCGACGGCTTCCGCTGGATCCACGACGAGGTCTCCGAGGACATGTGGATCGCCTCCGTCAGCGGCGGCACCGACGTGTGCAGCTGCTTCGCCGGAGCCGTCCCCACCCTGCCCGTGTACACCGGCGAACTCCAGGCCCCGTCCCTCGCCGTCGCGCTCCAGGCGTGGGACCCCAAGGGCGACCCCCTCACCGACGAGGTCGGCGAACTGGTCGTCACCCGGCCCATGCCCTCCATGCCGGTCCGCTTCTGGAACGACCCGGACGGCTCCCGCTACCACGACAGCTACTTCGACATGTACCCCGGCGTGTGGCGGCACGGCGACTGGATCACGCTGACCGGCCGCAACACCGTGATCATCCACGGCCGTTCGGACTCCACCCTCAACCGGCAGGGCGTCCGCATGGGCTCGGCCGACATCTACGAGGCCGTCGAACGGCTCCCCGAGATCCGCGAGTCCCTCGTCCTCGGCGTCGAACAGCCCGACGGCGGCTACTGGATGCCGCTGTTCGTCCACCTCGCCGAGGGCGCCGTCCTCGACGACACCCTGCGCGACAAGATCAAGCGCACCCTCCGGGAGAACCTCTCCCCGCGCCATGTGCCCGACGAGGTCATCGAGATCCCCGCCGTACCGCACACCCTCACCGGCAAGCGGCTGGAGGTCCCCGTCAAGCGCCTTCTCCAGGGCACCGCCATGGAGAAGGCGGTCAACCCCGGCTCCGTCGACAACCCGGAACTCCTCCGCTTCTACGAGGGCCTCGCCCGCAGCCGCTCCTGACCGGCACGGAAGACCCGGCCCGGCACACGAAACGGCGGCCGGCCCCCGCACACCGCGGGAGCCGGCCGCCGTCGGCCCGGCTGTCGGGCAGCCTGTCGGCCTGCCCGGTGTCCGCCTACTCGCCGGAGAGCACCGCCTGCGCGGCCGCCCGCGCCTCCGGACCGCCGTCCGAGGCCCGCGCCGCCGCGGCGGCACGCTCGCACTGCGCCAGCGTGTGCTTCGCCAACTGCGCCCGGACGAACGGGATCGCCGAGGCCCCCATCGACAGGCTGGTCACGCCCAGCCCCGTCAGCACACAGGCCAGCAGCGGATCGGCCGCGGCCTCACCGCACACGCCGCAGCTCTTGCCCTCCGCCTTGGCGGCCTCGGCCGACAGCGCCACCAGATCCAGCAGCGCCGGCTGCCACGGATCCTGCAACCGCGAGACGGCGCCCACCTGACGGTCGGCGGCGAAGGTGTACTGCGCCAGGTCGTTCGTCCCCAGCGACAGGAACTCCACCTCCTGGAGCACCGAACGCGCCCGCAGCGCGGCGGACGGAATCTCCACCATCGCCCCGAACTCCGCGTCCAGCCCGGCCTCCCGGCAGGCGTCGGCGAACGCCTTGGCGTCCGCCCGGTCCGCCACCATCGGAGCCATGACCTCCAGGTACACCGGAAGCCCCTCGGCCGCCTTCGCCAGCGCCCGCAGCTGCCCACGCAGCACCTCGGGGTGGTCCAGGAGCGTCCGCAGCCCCCGCACACCGAGCGCCGGGTTCGGCTCGTCCGACGGCGTCAGGAACTCCAGCGGCTTGTCCGCGCCCGCGTCCAGCACCCGCACCACGACGCGCCCCTCCGGGAACGCCTCCAGCACCTGCCGGTACGCCTCGGCCTGCTTCTCCTCCGACGGAGCGCGCTCACTGTCGTCCAGGAACAGGAACTCCGTACGGAACAGCCCCACACCCTCGGCACCGGCCTCGACCGCCGCCGGCACATCGGACGGACCGCCCACGTTCGCCAGCAGCGGCACCTTGTGCCCGTCGGAGGTCGCGCCCGGGCCCTGAGCCGCCTCGATCGCGGCCTTCCGCTCCTCGGCGGCCCGCTCCAGCGCCTCCCGCTCCTCGTCCGTCGGGTTCACCACGATCTCGCCGGTGCTCCCGTCGACGGCGACGACCGTGCCCTCGGCCAGCTCGCCCGCGCCCGGCAGCGCCACGACCGCGGGCACGCCCAGCGCCCGCGCGAGGATCGCGCTGTGACTCGTCGGCCCGCCCTCCTCGGTGACGAAGCCGAGCACCAACGCCGGGTCCAGCAGCGCCGTGTCGGCCGGCGCCAGGTCCCGCGCGATCAGTACATACGGCTCGTCGCTGTCCGGCACACCCGGCATCGGCACACCCAGCAGCCGCGCGACGATGCGGTTGCGCACGTCGTCCAGGTCGGCCACGCGGCCCGCGAGGTACTCCCCGGCCTGCGCCAGCAGCGCCCGGTAGGCGGCGAACGCGTCGTAGACGCCGCGCTCCGCCGTGCTGCCAACGGCGATCCGCCGCTCGACATCGGCCATCAGCTCCGGGTCCTGCGCCATCATGGCCTGTGCCTCCAGCACAGCCTGCGCCTCGCCACCCGCCAGATTGCCGCGCGCCATCAGATCCGCGGCCACGGCCTCCACGGCCTGCCGCGCCCGCTGCTGCTCGCGCGGCGCGTCCTCGGTGTCGATCTGCTTGGCCGGGGGCTCCAGCACGGCGGTGCCCATGTGCCGCGCCTCGCCGATCGCCACCCCGTGGCTCACACCCACGCCTCGAAGCGTTGTGTCCATCTCACCTGTCTCCGGTTCGATGCGGCGACCGCGAGCCGCCGCGAAATCCTTGCCCGGCCCTGCCACCGCCGGCCCGCATCGACCCCGCGCACGCGCGCCCGGGGAGGGGACGACGGGAGGAGACCGCCGGGCCGTGCGTCAGCTCCAGGCGAAGAGCGGCTGTCCCCGCTCGATGTCGCCGTCCTCCACGAGGTCGCCCAGGGAGTCGGCGGTGGCCTCCAGCGCGATGACGGGGGAGACCGGCGACTTGCCCGCCGCCTCCACCGCGGCCGGGTCCCAGCGCACCACGGCCTGACCACGGGTCACGGAGTCCCCCTTGGCCGCCAGCAGTTCGAAGCCCTCACCGTTCAACTGCACGGTGTCGATACCGAGGTGGGTGAGCACACCGTGCCCGTCCGCGTCCACGACGACGAACGCGTGCGGGTGGAGCGACACGACGATCCCGTCCACGGGAGCCACCGCCTCGGTCCTCTCACGCACGGGGTCGATGGCGGTGCCGGGCCCCACCATCGCTCCGGAGAAAACCGGGTCCGGCACAGCGGGCAGACCGATGGCACGTCCGGTCAACGGGGACGTCACGGTGGTCATGGGAACCCTCCCAGGGGCGGAGTTTCGATCAGTTGCCGTCGCTACCTGTCCAAGCACGGCACACCGTCCAGAAGCGTAAGTCATAGGAACGAACACCTCCGCACGCCCACAGGCCCCCGCCGCGCCGCTGGCCACACGCGTCCGACGCCCACCACCCGCCGGCCCGACCGGTGCCCCGGCAGAATCGATTTGCCTCGCCCCGGCCCTGCCTGTACTGTCGTTCCCCTGCCCGACGCCGGGAGCGACGGGCGGATCCCACACCACCTTTTCGACACCGAAGAGCGCTGTGTGCAAACACGGCCCGAATTCGGAAAACGAAAAACGGTCTGGTAAGTTGGGAAA
>NZ_BJMM01000010.1 GCF_006539165.1 Streptomyces cacaoi
GAGGCCGTGGTCCTTGGAATTGATTCCGAGGACCACGGCTCTTTGTTTTCTGGTCACCTGGAGTTCATGTGGCGCCCGCAGCATCCTCGGCATGGGGACCAGGGATGTGGCCGAGGCCGGTATCGCTGTGGGGGACGAGGTGATCGTGCCGTCCTTCGGGGGGCTGGAGATCGCCGAGGCCGTTCGGGAGCTGGGCGCTCGGCCCGTGTTTGCGGATGTCGATCCCGATGACTTCTGTCTTGATCCGGGCGCTGCGGAGGCGCGGGTGTCGCCGCGGACGGCGGCGATCGTCCCGGTGCATCTCTTCGGACAGCCGGCGAACATGGCGGGGTTGCGGGCGTTGGGCGCGCGTGTGGGAGCCCGGGTGTGCGCCTGGGAGCCGTTGCCGCGTGCCGACGCGGTGGACGCGGTGCGGCGTCGGCAGCACGCCGGTTATCTGAGTCGGCGGCTGCGGGGCGTGGTGGTGCCGCCTGGCTCCGCCGAGCACGCCTACACGTCGTTCGTGGTGCGTGTGCCGGGGAACGGGCGGCCGGATCGGGATGCGTTCCGGCGGGCGTTGCGGCTGCGCGGGGTGCACAGCGAGGTCCCGGTGCGGGTGCCGGCACATCTCGTGCCCGGGTTCCGTAGCGGGGTGCGGCTTCCGGTGTCCGAGCAGGCCGCGGACGAGTGTCTGGCGCTTCCGTTGGCCGCCTCGATGACCAAGCGCGAGCTCCAGCACATGGTTTCGGCGTGCAACGGGCTGGGCGGGCTGTTGCGGGAACGGGCGAGCTGAACAGGGGCCGGTGCGCCGCCGGTTGGAGCCGGTGAGGCGAAGGGCCGACGGGAGTCCGGGCGCGGATTCGTTCGCGGGGCGGGGGATCGGGTAAGATCTTTCCCGCTGGCCGCGCCCCAATAGCTCAGTCGGCAGAGCGTCTCCATGGTAAGGAGAAGGTCAACGGTTCGATTCCGTTTTGGGGCTCTTGCACAGCAGAAGGGGCCCCGCCGACCGGCGGGGCCCCCTTCTGCGTTTCTCCGTCCTCGGTTCTGCGTTTTCGGCGGCCGGTGTGATCACTCCGGGATACGCATGGCGAGGATGGCCATGTCGTCGGAGGGCGCGGCTGTGGCGAAGCGTTCCACGGCGCGCATGATGCGGGCGGCCACCGCGCCGGCGGTCAATCCCGTACAGGTGGTGAGCACTTCGGCCAGGCCGTCGTCGCCGAGCATGCGGGTGCCCTCGCGGCGTTCCGTGACGCCGTCGGTGACGCAGAGCAGGACATCGCCCGGGTCGAGGGTGACCGTCTGCTCGTACAGTTCGAGGTCGTCCATGACGCCGAGCAACGGCTGGGGGTCGGCGGCCGGTTCGACCGAGCCGTCCTGGCGCAGGCGCAGCGGCAGCGGGTGTCCGGCGCAGACGACCTTGAGTTCGGCGCTGCCGTCCTCCTGGGGGCGCATCTCGCCGTAGAGGAGCGTGAGGAAGCGGCTGCGGGCGCCCTCGTCGAGGATGGCGGCGTTGAGGCGTTCCAGGACGGCCGGGCCGCCGAGCCCCTCCCGGGCGAGCAACCGCAGGGCGTGGCGGGCGAGTCCGGTGACGGCCGCGGCCTCGGGGCCCGTGCCGCACACGTCGCCGATGGCGAAGCCGTAGGTGCCGTCGGCGATTTCGAACAGGTCGTAGAAGTCGCCGCCGACCTCGTTGCCCTCGCCCGCGGCGCGGTAGATGACCTCGCGTTCGACACCGCCGGTGATCTCGGGCAGGTCCGGCGGCAGCAGGCTGCGCTGGAGCGACTGGCTGATGGCCGTGCGCTCCGAGTACAGGCGGGCATTGTCGAGCGCGAGGGCGGCGCGTCGGGAGAGGTCCTCGGCGAGCTCCAGGATCTCCTGGCGGAAGCGCTCGTCCGTGGGCTTGCCGAGGGTCAGCATGCCGATGACGCGGTTGCGGGCGACGAGCGGCAGGACGACGGTCTCGCCGCCGACGGTGGCCGCCGTTGCGAGCGTGGTGCCCGGGGCGATGTGAGCGTCGTCCTGGTTGAGCGCGACGCTGCGCAGGGAGGTGCGCAGCGCGGCCGAGTGCGCGGCGTCGCTGGGCGCGGTCCAGACGCTGGCGCCCGGCGTGGGCACCGGCTCCGGCGGCTGGACCCTGGCCAGCAGCGCCTTGAGGTTGTCGATGCGGTCCTCGTCCTCGTGCAGGACGTAGGAGAGCTTGGGCTCCGAGCCCGGTTCGGCGACGGTGTAGACGGCGCACCAGGTGGCCAGCGTCGGCACCGTCATCTGGGCCACGAGCGCCAGCGTCTGGTCCCGGTCGAGGGTGCCCGCGAGCAGGTCGGACGCCTCGACGAGGAAGGACAGCGAGCCGCGGCGCAGGCGTTCCAGCTCGGTCAGCCGGGCGCGTTCGACGGCCAGCGCGATCCGGTCGGCCGCGAACTGGAGCCGTAGCGCCTCCTCGTTGGTGTAGCGGCCGGGCGCCTCGGTGGCGACGCCCAGGGAGCCGGTGAGCCGGCCCTCGACCTTGAGCGGGACGGTGACGACCGAGCGCATGCCGGTGCCGGTCAGCAGCGGGACGGCGCCCGGCACGATGGACAGGTCCTCGTGGACGGACGGCATCCGGGCCGAGCCGTAGCGTCCGCTGCCGGCCTCGACGGGGACGCGGGCGAAGCGCTGCCGGGCGGAGGGGAGCCCGGTGGAGGCCCGTACCTCCAGCTCGGTCTCGTCGTCGGTGGCGAGCAGGAGGTAGGCGGCGTCGCCGTCGAGCATGTCGCGGGCGCGTTCCACGGTGCGCTGGAGCAGGCCGTCGAGGTCGTCGGGGGCCGGGGAGCCGATGAAGACCTCGAACGGGTCGGCGGCCGAGGTGTCCTGGGCGTCGGAGGCGCCGCCGGCGGTGTCGTGGGCGTGGACGCGGGGCGGGGACTGCAGGACGGCGCGCTCGTGGTCGCGTACGAGCAGACAGACCGTGGAGGGTTCGCCGTCGCTGTCCCGTACGCGCAGGTGCGAGGCGTAGACGGGGACGGTGCGGCCGTCGGCGCCGCGCATCCCGTAGGAGCCCTCCCAGCGGGAGAGCCGCAGTGCCTCGGCGATACCGGTGCTGGTGCCCGGGGTGTGCGGCCAGGCGGCCAGGTCGGTGAGGGGTTTGCCGATGACCTGCTCGGCGGGGTAGTCGAAGAGGTCGGTGGCGTCCTCGTTCCAGGCGCTGATGCAGCCGTTGCGGTCGACCTGGACGACGGCGACCCGTACGCGGGTGTCGGTGACGGGGAGGGCGGTGTCCGGGAGCGGCGGCCCGGCGGTGCGGGTGCCGACGGGGCGTTCGGGCAGATCCAGCCGGAACCAGACGCGCTTGTCGGAGGAGGTGTAGTCGACGCCCCAGCGGGTGGCCAGCGCGGCGCACAGCAGCAGTCCGCGGCCGCCCTCGCGGTCGGTGCTCACCGGGAACTGGCCGGGTTCCTGGAGCGGTAGTTCGCGTTCCGGGTAGCGGTCGATGATCTCGACGCGGGCGCCGTCGTCGTCGCGCAGGCAGACGACCTCGGCGGCCGTACCGGCGTGCACCACGGCGTTGGTGACCAGCTCGCTGGTGAGGACGACGGCGTCGTCGACGATGTCGGCCAGGCCCCAGCCCTGGAGGGTGTCGCGCACGAAGCCGCGCGCTGTGGCGACCGAGCGGCCGACCGGTTCGAACGTGGCGGCGGCTCGGGCGGTGATCACTTGTCTCCCCATGGACGTCCTGTCGGCAAGGTGCGTCGGTGTGCGCTGCGCGCCCACGACCGGGAGGCGCTCCGCCTCGGCCGCCGGGCCGTCCGGCCCAGGGGGCCCGGCCGGGGTGCCCCCACACCGGGCGCTCTGCTCTTGCGTCACCGCAGCGCCCCTCCGTTGCCCTTCGTACTCGCACCGCTGCCCACTGTGTCGCCCCCCGCCGGTCGGTCCGGTGGTTGGTGGCCCACCCGCGTGGGGGGCTCCGGGACAGCCGGGTGCCAAGGTTACTTACGTTCTCTGGGCCGGTGGCTGCCGGATGCGGGTGATTTCCGCCCAGGCCGGGGGTGGAGTGCGATATGCCATGCTGCCGAACTGTTATCGCCGGGTTCGGGCAGGGTGAAACACTGGGAAGGCTCGGAGTAAAGGGCCCGGGCAGCGAGAGGTCGACCCGCAGGAGGGGCAGTGGAGTCTGGCGCAGCGGCGCGCAGCAGCAACACGCGCGCGAAGGGCGGTCGCTCCCGCAAGAACGGGACGATCGAGGTGGATGCCGCCTCCGTGAACAAGCTCCTGACCGCGCTGACCGCGATGCGTGACGGCAATTTCCGTAAGCGCATCACCGTCACGGGCGAGGGCCCCATGGCCGAGATCGCCGCCGTATTCAACGAGGTGGCGGACCAGAATCTGCATCTCACCGGTGAGTTGTCCCGGGTACGGCGTGTGGTCGGCCGTGAAGGAAAGCTCACGGAGCGTTTGCAGACGGGCACCTGTGAGGGTTCCTGGGCCTCGGCGATCGACGCGGCGAACGCACTGGTCGACGATCTTGTCCGGCCCGTCTCGGAGGTCGGCAGGGTGTTGTCGGCCGTCGCGGACGGTGACTTGGAGCAGCGCATGGATCTGCGCTCGCGGGGCTCCGAGGGGGGCGGGCACCCGCTGCGGGGGGAGTTCCTGAAGGTCGGCCGTACGGTCAACGGGCTGGTCGACCAGCTGTCGGCGTTCACCGACGAGGTGACGCGGGTGGCCAGTGAGGTCGGTACCGAGGGCAAGCTCGGCGGGCAGGCCCGGGTGCGCGGAATGTCGGGCTCCTGGAAGGACCTCACGGACTCCGTCAACACGATGGCGTCCCGGCTGACGGCTCAGGTGCGGGACATTGCCCTGGTGACGACCGCGGTGGCGAAGGGCGATCTGTCACGCAAGGTGACCGTGCATGTCGCGGGGGAGATGCTGGAGCTGAAGAACACCGTCAACACGATGGTGGACCAGCTCTCCTCGTTCCAGTCGGAGGTCAACCGCGTCGCGCGGGAGGTCGGTACCGAGGGTCAGCTGGGCGGTCAGGCGCGGGTGGAGGGCGTCGCGGGTGTCTGGAAGGACCTCACGGACTCCGTCAATCTCATGGCGGGCAATCTGACCTCCCAGGTGCGGGAGATCTCTCAGGTGACCACCGCTGTCGCCAACGGCGACCTGTCGCAGAAGATCACCGTGAACGCGCGGGGCGAGGTCGCGCAGCTCGCGGACACCATCAACGCCATGACGGACACGCTGCGCACGCTGGCGGACGAGGTGACGCGTGCGGCGAGCGAGGTCGGCACGGACGGGGTGCTGGGCGGGCAGGCCGTCGTGCCGGGGGCCGCGGGGATCTGGAAGGACCTGACGGACTCGGTCAACAGCGCGTTCCGGAATCTGACGGCTCAGGTGCGGGACATCGCGCAGGTGACGACGGCCGTGGCGAACGGTGATCTGTCGCAGAAGGTGACGGTCGATGTCTCGGGTGAGATGGCGGAGTTGAAGAGCACCGTCAACACCATGGTTGACCAGCTGTCGTCGTTCGGTGCCGAGGTGACGCGCGTCGCGCGGGAGATCGGGGTCGACGGCGAACTCGGGGGCCAGGCCGCCGTGCCGGGGGCCGCCGGCACCTGGAAGGACCTCACGGATTCGGTGAACACCGCGTTCCGGAACCTGACCGGGCAGGTGCGCAACATCGCGCAGGTGACGACCGCGGTGGCCAATGGCGATCTGTCGCAGAAGGTGACGGTCGATGTCTCCGGCGAGATGGCGGAGTTGAAGAACACCGTCAACACCATGGTCGATCAGCTGTCGTCCTTCGCCGAGCAGGTCACCAGGATGGCCAGGGACGTCGGCACGGAGGGCCGGCTCGGTGGTCAGGCACGCGTCGACGGGGTCTCGGGCACCTGGCGGGATCTGACGAACTCCGTCAACTTCATGGCGAACAATCTGACGTCGCAGGTGCGGCAGATCGCTCAGGTGACCACGGCTGTGGCACGCGGCGACCTCTCGCAGAAGATCGAGGTGGACGCGCGCGGCGAGATCCTCGAACTGAAGAACACCATCAACACGATGGTCGACCAGCTGTCCGCGTTCGCCGACCAGGTGACCCGTATGGCGCGGGAGGTCGGCACGGAGGGGCGGCTGGGCGGCCAGGCCCAGGTGCCGGGTGTCGCGGGCGTGTGGCGGGAGCTGACGGACTCGGTCAACGGGATGGCCGGGAATCTCACCAGCCAGGTGCGCAACATCTCGCAGGTCGCCACAGCTGTGGCGCGGGGTGATCTCTCGCAGAAGATCGACGTCGATGCGCGGGGCGAGATCCTGGAGCTGAAGACGACGCTGAACACGATGGTGGATCAGCTGTCGTCGTTCGCCGAGCAGGTGACGCGGGTGGCCCGTGAGGTGGGCACCGAGGGCATCCTGGGCGGCCAGGCCGAGGTGAAGGGCCTCTCGGGGACGTGGAAGGACCTGACGCAGTCGGTCAACTTCATGGCGAACAACCTCACTTCACAGGTGCGCAACATCGCCGAGGTCACCACGGCCGTCGCCCAGGGCGATCTGTCGAAGAAGATCACCGTGGACGCCAAGGGCGAGGTGCTCGCGCTCGTCACCACCGTGAACACGATGGTGGACACGCTCTCCTCGTTCGCCGAGCAGGTGACGCGCGTGGCCCGCGAGGTGGGCACCGAGGGCCAGCTGGGCGGCCAGGCGCGGGTGCGGGACGTGTCGGGCATCTGGAAGGACCTCACCGACAACGTCAACATCATGGCCAACAATCTGACGAGCCAGGTGCGGAACATCTCGCAGGTGGCCACGGCCGTCGCCAACGGTGATCTGACGAAGAAGGTCACCGTGGAGGCGAGCGGCGAGGTCGCGCAGCTGGCGGACACCGTCAACACGATGGTCACGACGCTCTCCTCGTTCGCCGACCAGGTCACCCGCGTCGCGCGGGAGGTCGGTACGGACGGTGTGCTGGGCGGCCAGGCGCGGGTGCCGGGCGTCGCCGGCACGTGGAAGGACCTCACCGAGTCGGTGAACTCGATGGCGTCGAATCTGACCGGCCAGGTCCGGCAGATCGCGATGGTGACCACGGCGATCGCCAAGGGTGACCTCACGAAGAAGATCGACATCGAGGCCAACGGCGAGATCCTGCAACTGAAGACGACGATCAACACGATGGTGGATCAGCTGTCGTCGTTCGCCGAGCAGGTGACGCGGGTGGCCCGCGAGGTGGGCACCGAGGGCGAGTTGGGCGGTCAGGCGCGGGTGCCGGGCGTCGCCGGTACGTGGAAGGACCTGACCGACTCGGTGAACGAGATGGCCGGCAACCTCACCCGGCAGGTGCGGGCCATCGCCGAGGTGGCGACGGCGGTGACGCGCGGCGATCACAACGTGCGCATCGACGTCGAGGCGGCCGGCGAGATCCTGGAACTCCAGGGCTACATCAACACGATGATCGCCAACCTGCGCGAGACGACGCTGGCCAACCAGGAACAGGACTGGCTCAAGACCAACCTCGCCCGGATCTCCGGGCTGATGCAGGGCCGCCGCGATCTGCGGGACGTGGCCGGGCTGATCATGAGCGAGCTGACCCCCGTGGTCTCCGCACAGCACGGCGCGTTCTTCATCTCGCTGCCGCCCGGGACGCCGGAGGGCGCGGTCGGCGTGGGCGCCGGGCCGAGCGAGGACGGCTCCTACGAGCTGCGGATGCTGGGCAGCTACGGGTACAGCACGGAGACCATGCCCACCCGGTTCCGGCCGGGTGAATCCCTCGTGGGAACGGCCGCGAAGGAGAAGCGCACGGTCATGGTGGAGAGCGTGCCTCCGGGGTATCTGAAGATCTCTTCGGGGCTCGGGGAGGCGCCGCCCGCACATGTGGTCGTGCTGCCGGTCATCTTCGAGGGCACCGTCCTGGGGGTCATCGAACTGGCGTCGTTCCAGCCGTTCGCGCAGATCCAGAAGGACTTCCTCAGCCAGATCGCCGAGATGATCGCGACGAGCGTCAACACCATCAGCGTCAACATGCGTACCGAGCGGCTGCTGGAGCAGTCGCAGGAGCTGACCAAGCAGCTCAAGGAGCGCTCCGGTGAGCTGGAGAACCGGCAGAAGGCGTTGCAGGAATCCAACGCACAGCTGGAGGAGAAAGCGGAGCAGCTGGCGCAGACGAACAGCGACATCGAGATCAAGAACCGGGAGATCGAGGAGGCGCGGCAGGTTCTGGAGGAGCGTGCCGAGCAGCTGTCCGTCTCGATGCGGTACAAGTCCGAGTTCCTGGCGAACATGTCGCACGAGCTGCGTACTCCGCTCAACTCGCTGCTGATCCTGGCCAAGTTGCTCGCGGACAACGCGGAGAACAACCTCTCGCCCAAGCAGGTCGAGTTCGCCGAGACCATTCACGGCGCGGGCTCGGATCTGCTCCAGCTGATCAACGACATCCTGGACCTGTCCAAGGTCGAGGCGGGCAAGATGGACGTCAGCCCGACCCGGATCGCGCTGGTGCAGCTGGTCGACTACGTCGAAGCAACGTTCCGTCCGCTGACCGCGGAGAAGGGCCTGGACTTCTCGGTGCGGGTCTCCCCGGAGCTGCCGCCGACCCTGCACACCGACGAGCAGCGGCTGCTCCAGGTGCTGCGCAACCTGCTGTCGAACGCGGTGAAGTTCACCGACAGCGGGGCCGTCGAGCTGGTGATCAGCGCCGCACAGCAGGACGTGCCGGACGCGATCCGGGAGCAGATGCTGGAGGCCGGCTCGCTGAGCGACCCGGACGCCGAACTGATCGCGTTCTCCGTGACGGACACCGGCATCGGCATCGCCCAGAGCAAGATGCGGGTGATCTTCGAGGCGTTCAAGCAGGCCGACGGCACCACGAGCCGCAAGTACGGCGGCACCGGCCTGGGGCTGTCCATCAGCCGTGAGATCGCCCGGCTGCTGGGCGGCGAGATCTACGCCGTGAGCGAGCCGGGCCGCGGCTCGACGTTCACGCTCTACCTGCCGCTGCACCCCACGGAGCTGCCGCCGCAGGGCTACGCCCAGCTGGGCTCGGGCGCCACCTTGGCGATCGCGGCGGCGGACACGGGCGCCGCCGCGGCCGAGCCCGTCGAGACCGGCGGCCCGGCCGTGGAGGGCGCCGAGGCCCCCTCCGGCTCCGTCACGCAGGCCGCCGGGCCGGAGGAGCCGAGCCCCGAGCAGGCGGCGCAGGAGGCCGCGCACGTCCTGGCGGACCGGCACCGTATGCGCTCCGGTACGGGGCAGGCGCCGGAGCTGCCGCCCGAGGCGCAGCCGGCCCCCGCGTCCCAGAACGGGAGCAGTGCCGAGGCGGCCGTCGTGCCGCAGCCCGCTGAGGCGGCGGCAGAGGGCGCCGAGACGCAGGGTACGGCCGTCGCGGAGCCGGAAACCGCGGGTGGCGGCGGTCTGGTGGGCCGTAAGGTGCTCATCGTCGACGACGACATCCGGAACGTTTTCGCGCTCACCAGCGTCCTGGAACAGCACGGGCTCCAGGTGCTGTACGCGGAGAACGGCCGCGAGGGCATCGAGGTGCTCGAACAGCACGACGACGCAGCGGTCGTGCTGATGGACATCATGATGCCGGAGATGGACGGCTACGCGACGACGGCGGCGATCCGCAAGATGCCGCAGTTCGCCGGGTTGCCGATCATCGCGCTGACGGCCAAGGCGATGAAGGGCGACCGGGAGAAGAGCCTGGAGGCCGGCGCCTCGGACTACGTCACGAAGCCGGTGGACACCGATCATCTGCTGTCCGTCATGCGCCGCTGGATCGGGGGCTGAGGACTGTGACACGGTGGTCCGGGGCGGGCCACATGCTGACTCAGTGTGGTCGGTAACGTGTGGAAACGCGGTGCAGCGGGAACCTTTTGGTCCCCTGGTGCGTTTCTGCTACGTGCACAGTGACATCTCGGTGACAGGGTGTGGCGGGTCGCAGGGTGCGGCTACCATGACCGGCACAAGGACGGGCGGCGGCAACAGAGAGCCGCTCCCAGGGGCGGCGTCCGAAGGGCTGCCGGGGCGAGGAGGACGGGCCATGGTGCAGAAGGCCAAGATCCTCCTGGTCGATGACCGGCCGGAGAATCTGCTGGCGCTGGAGGCCATTCTCTCCGCGCTCGATCAGACGCTGGTGCGGGCATCGTCAGGGGAGGAAGCGCTCAAAGCGCTGCTGACGGACGATTTCGCGGTCATTCTGCTGGATGTCCAGATGCCGGGCATGGACGGCTTCGAGACAGCGGCGCACATCAAACGCAGGGAGCGCACCCGGGACATCCCGATCATCTTCCTCACCGCGATCAACCACGGGCCGCATCACACCTTCCGTGGTTACGCGGCCGGCGCGGTGGACTACATCTCGAAGCCGTTCGACCCGTGGGTGCTGCGCGCCAAGGTCTCGGTCTTCGTGGATCTCTACATGAAGAACGTCCAGCTGCGTGAGCAGGCGGCGCTGCTGCGCCTCCAGTTGGAGGGCGGGCAGGCGGCCGAGCAGCAGCCCGGCGGGCCGGACGAGGAGGGCGAGCCGGAGACGCCGGGGCTCCTGGTCGAGCTGTCCGCGCGGCTGGCCGCGGTGGAGGAACAGGCGGAAGTGCTCACCAAGCAGTTGGACGGCACCGCCGACACCGCGACGGCGGCGACCGCCGCACATCTGGAACGCAAACTCGGCGGGCTGCGCAGGGCACTTGACGCGCTGGACCCGGGCACCGGCGGTGACCCCTCGCAGCAGGTGCCCTCGCAGAACTGACCGTCTCCCGGCTCCGGGCGGAACGACGGGCTCCCGCCCGGGCGGCGGCCGCCCTCCGTGCCCCGGTCATCCGTGCCTCGCGTGACCGGCACAGGTAACCTCACCCCCATGGCCTCACGTACGTCGGGAACAGGAAAGGCAGCCAAGAAAGCGCCAGCGAAGAAGGCTGCCGCGAAAAAGAGCCCGGCGAAGAAGGCACCCGCCAAGAAGGCACCTGCCAAGAAGGCGCCGGCGAAGAAGAAGGCGGCGGCCAAGCCGAAGGGCAAGCCGGCACCGTCCCCCACGAACGGCATCTTCCGTGTGGTGAAGGCGTGCTGGCTGGGCGTCGCCCACGCGCTGGGCGCGCTGCTGCGCGGGATAGGACGCAGCGGCAAGGCTCTCGACCCGGCGCACCGCAAGGACGGGCTGGCGCTGCTGCTGCTGGGCATCGCGCTGGTCGTGGCGGCGGGCACCTGGTCCAACCTCCAGGGCCCGGTGGGCGATCTGGTGGAGATGCTCGTCACCGGTGCCTTCGGACGGCTGGACCTGCTGGTGCCGATACTGCTGACGGTGATCTCCGTGCGGCTGATCCGGCACCCGGAGCGGCCGGAGGCCAACGGCCGTATCGTCATCGGCCTTTCGGCTCTGGTCGTCGGCGTGCTGGGGCTGGTGCACATCGGCTGCGGTGCGCCAGGCCGGGGCGAGGGCGAGGACGCCGTACGCGATGCGGGCGGCCTGATCGGCTGGGGCGTCTCGCGGCCGCTCATCACCACCCTCGGCGACATGCTCGCCGTGGCACTGCTGGTGCTCGTCACCGTCTTCGGCCTCCTCGTGGTGACGGCGACGCCGGTCAACGCCATTCCGCAGCGGCTGCGTGCCGCCGGTGTGCGCCTCGGCGTCGTCCAGCCGGCGGACGAGGAGGTGTACGAGGAGGACGCGGAGCCCGAGCAGACGTCCGGTCGCCGGCACAACATGCGCAAGGACAACATCGAGCCCGCGCTGGCCGAGAAGGAGGCGCTCGACCGGCGGCGCGCCGGGCGCAAGGGCAAGCGCGCGGGCGCACAGCAGCTGCCGGAGGACGCGGACGGCACCGAGAAGACCGTGGACGCGGTCGACGTCGCGGCGGCTGCCGCCGCCTCGCTGGACGGCGCGGTGCTGAACGGGGTGCAGCCCTCGCCGCTGGTGGCCGATCTGACCAGTTCCGTCTCCAAGGCGCGCAGCCGCAAGGGCAGCGACGCGTCCGCCGTGCCGGGCGCCCGTGAGGACAGCGGGGCCGGAGCGGGGCAGACGGCCGACGGGTCCCCCGTGCCGGATCTGACGAAGGCGCCGGCGCCGCCCGAGCCGGACTCCCTGCCGCCGCGGGCCGAACAGCTCCAGCTGTCGGGGGACATCACCTACTCGCTGCCGTCGCTGGATCTGCTGGAGCGCGGCGGCCCGGGGCGGGCACGCAGTGAGGTCAACGACCAGGTGGTGCAGTCGCTCAGCCAGGTCTTCACCGAGTTCAAGGTGGACGCGGCCGTCACCGGGTTCACCCGCGGCCCGACGGTGACCCGCTACGAGATCGAGCTGGGCCCGGGCGTGAAGGTCGAGAAGATCACCGCGCTGGCCAAGAACATCGCCTACGCCGTGGCCAGCCCGGACGTGCGCATCATCAACCCCATCCCGGGCAAGTCGGCCGTCGGCATCGAGATCCCCAACAGCGACCGCGAGATGGTCAATCTCGGGGACGTGCTGCGCTCCGCGGAGGCGGCGGGCGAGGAGCATCCGCTGCTGGTGGGCCTCGGCAAGGACGTCGAGGGCGGCTACGTCTCGGCCAATCTCGCGAAGATGCCGCACATCCTCGTCGCGGGTGCGACGGGTTCCGGCAAGTCCTCCTGCATCAACTGCCTGATCACCTCGGTGATGGCGCGGGCGACGCCGGAGGATGTGCGGATGGTGCTGGTGGACCCCAAGCGGGTGGAGCTGACGGCCTACGAGGGCATCCCGCACCTCATCACGCCGATCATCACCAACCCCAAGAAGGCGGCGGAGGCGTTGCAGTGGGTCGTGCGCGAGATGGATCTGCGCTACGACGATCTGGCAGCGTTCGGCTTCCGGCACATCGACGACTTCAACGAGGCCGTGCGCGCCGGCCGGGTCTCCGCGCCGGAGGGCAGCGAGCGCGAGCTGGCGCCCTACCCGTATCTGCTGGTGATCGTCGACGAGCTGGCCGACCTGATGATGGTGGCCCCGCGGGACGTCGAGGACGCGATCGTGCGGATCACACAGCTCGCCCGGGCGGCCGGTATCCACCTGGTGCTGGCCACGCAGCGGCCCTCGGTGGACGTCGTCACCGGTCTGATCAAGGCCAACGTCCCCTCCCGGCTGGGCTTTTCGACCTCGTCGCTGGCCGACAGCCGCGTCATCCTGGACCAGCCGGGCGCCGAGAAGCTCATCGGCAAGGGCGACGGGCTGTTCCTGCCGATGGGCGCGAGCAAGCCGGTGCGGATGCAGGGGGCGTTCGTCACCGAGCAGGAGGTCTCCTCCGTCGTCGAGCACTGCAAGGCGCAGATGGCGCCGGTCTTCCGGGACGACGTCACCGGGGGGCAGGGCCCGAAGAAGGAGATCGACGAGGAGATCGGCGACGACATGGATCTGCTCTGCCAGGCGGCGGAGCTGGTCGTCTCGACCCAGTTCGGGTCCACCTCGATGCTCCAGCGCAAGCTGCGCGTGGGCTTCGCCAAGGCCGGGCGGCTGATGGACCTCATGGAGTCGCGCGGTGTGGTCGGCCCGAGCGAGGGGTCCAAGGCACGCGATGTGCTGGTGAAGCCGGACGAGCTGGAGGGCGTGCTGGAGACGATCCGGGGCGGGGGCAAGCCGTAGCGGCCGGCGCCGGTTCCGAGGGGCGCGGGAGAGCGCGGAGAGGGTGCGGGGAGGGCGCAGGGAGCCGGTAGGGCTCACTCGAAAGGGCGAGCGAGGCAACCCCGGGCGCGGCAGGTACGTCAACCTGGGCAGTGGAGCGGTGAGATGGTCTCCGGCCGCGTGCTGCGGCCGTCCCGGATGGCGGACAAACTCGCTCCGCCCGCTTGCCCCACCCTTTTGCTCCGCCCCTAGACTGAACCTCCAGCAGGTGGCTACACGCTCGAAAGGCGCCCCCGTGTCCATCGGCAACTCCCCCGAAGAGGACCGGCCTTCGGTCGGTCGAGCCCTCCAGCAGGCCCGTATCGACGCGCGGATGTCCGTGGACGAGATCAGTGCGTCCACGCGGGTGCGGGTCCCGATCGTGAACGCCATCGAGCAGGACGACTACTCGCGGTGCGGAGGCGACGTCTACGCACGCGGCCACATCCGGACCCTCGCCCGGGCCGTCGGCCTCGACGGCGACGCCCTCGTCGAGCAGTTCGACGAGGAACACGGGGGGCGCCCCGCACCGACGGCTCCCGGCACGCTGTTCGAGGCGGAGCGGATCCGTCCGGAGCCGCGCCGGCCGAACTGGACGGCGGCCATGGTCGCCGCGATCGTGATCGTGATCGGCTTCGTCGGTTTCACCCTCTTCAGCGGCGGCGACAGCGAGTCCGGCAAGCCCGTCGCCGAGGACACCCCCTCCCAGAGCCCGACCGCGAAGCCCAGCGACAAGCCGAGCCCCTCCCGGCCGGCCGACCCCGAACCGTCCGACAGCGCCATCGCGGGGGCCCCGGCGGACAAGGTCACGGTGCGGGTGACGGCCGAGCAGGGCAAGAGCTGGGTCTCGGCCAAGGACCACAACGGGCGGCTGATCCACGACGGGGTGCTCAAGGAGGGCGAGTCGAAGACCCTCACCGACGACAAGCGGCTGGATCTCGTGCTGGGCAACGCGGGTGGCGTGAAGCTGTTCGTCAACGGCAAGGAGGTCGAGCACGTCGGCGAGGTCGGACAGGTGCAGCGGCTCAGTTACACCCGGGGTGATCCGGAGGCCGGTTGAGGCGCCCGTGCGCGGGCGGCCGGGGTGCGGGAGAGCGGGGAGAACCTCGCGGCAAGTGGTGTGGGAGGGACGAAGTAGGCTGAGCCCATGCCCGAACGCCGTACCGTCGCCCTCGTCACTCTCGGCTGCGCACGAAACGAGGTGGATTCCGAGGAGCTCGCCGGCCGCCTGGCAGCGGACGGCTGGGACCTCGTCGAGGACGCCGCCGACGCCGATGTCGCCGTCGTCAACACCTGCGGTTTCGTCGAGGCGGCCAAGAAGGACTCCGTCGACGCGCTGCTGGAGGCCGGTGATCTCAAGACGGCCGCCGGTGAGGGCCAGGGCAGAACCCAGGCCGTGGTGGCCGTCGGCTGCATGGCCGAGCGGTACGGCAAGGAGCTGGCCGAGGCGCTGCCCGAAGCGGACGGCGTGCTCGGCTTCGACGACTACGCGGACATCTCCGACCGGCTCCAGACGATCCTGAGCGGCGGGACGCACACCCCGCACGTGCCGCGGGACCGGCGCAAGCTGCTGCCCGTCAGCCCCGTCGAGCGGCAGGCGGCCGAGGTGGCGCTGCCGGGACACGGCGCCGCCGGGCAGGAGGCGGCGGCCTCGGCGCCCGCGGATCTGCCCGCCGGGCTCGCGCCCGCTTCCGGACCGCGCGCCCCGCTGCGCCGGAGGCTGGGTAGCAGCCCGGTCGCCTCGGTGAAGCTGGCCTCCGGCTGCGACCGGCGCTGCTCGTTCTGTGCCATTCCCTCGTTCCGTGGCGCCTTCGTCTCGCGCCGCCCCTCGGATGTGCTGACCGAGACCCGCTGGCTGGCGGAGCAGGGCGTGCGCGAGATCATGCTCGTCTCGGAGAACAACACCTCCTACGGCAAGGACCTGGGCGACATCCGGCTGCTGGAGACGCTGCTGCCGGAGCTGGCCGCTGTGGACGGCATCGAGCGGGTGCGCGTGAGCTACCTCCAGCCGGCCGAGATGCGGCCCGGGCTGATCGAGGTCCTCACCGGCACCGAGAAGGTCGCCCCCTACTTCGATCTGTCGTTCCAGCACTCGGCGCCGGGTGTGCTGCGGGCCATGCGGCGCTTCGGCGACACCGAGCGGTTCCTGGGCCTGCTGGAGCAGATCAGACAGCACGCCCCGCACGCCGGCGTGCGCTCCAATTTCATCGTGGGCTTCCCCGGCGAGAGCGAGCAGGACGTCGCCGAGCTGGAGCGTTTCCTCACCGAGGCACGGCTGGACGCCATCGGGGTGTTCGGGTACTCGGACGAGGAGGGCACCGAGGCCGCGGGCTACGCCGAGAAGCTGCCCGAGGAGGAGGTCGCCCGGCGGCTGGCACGGGTCTCGCAGCTCGCGGAGGAGCTGACGGCCCAGCGCGCCGAGGAGCGCGTCGGGGAGACGGTGCACGTCCTGGTGGAGGCCGTGGACGCGGAGGACGGTCCGGTGGGCCGCGGTGTGCACCAGGCACCCGAGACCGACGGACAGGTGCGGCTCGTGCCGTCCCTGGGTACCGGTGGGGACGGACCGGAGGAACCGTTCCGTGTCGGGCAGATGGTCGAGGCACGTGTGGTGGGGGCCGAGGGGGTAGACCTCGTCGCCGAGCCGCTCGCGTTCGCGGCCGTATCCGCGCCAGGCGGGAGCGGCAGTGAGGAGGCGGGCAGATGACGGGAATCCCGGCCTCGGCGGCGGGGCGCGGACCCGTCGCGAAGCCGAAGACGGCGGCGAACGCGCGCCGGGTGAGCCTGTGGAACATCGCCAACATCCTCACGATGGTGCGCCTGCTGCTGGTGCCCGCGTTCGTGCTGCTGATGGTCGCCGAGGGCGGGCACGACCCGGCCTGGCGCTCGTTCGCGTGGGCCGCCTTCACCGTCGCCATGATCACCGACCTGTTCGACGGCGAGCTGGCGCGGCGGCACGACCTGGTGACCGACTTCGGGAAGATCGCGGACCCGATCGCGGACAAGGCGATCATGGGCGCGGCCCTGGTGTGCCTGTCGGCCCTGGGCGATCTCACCTGGTGGGTGACGGCCGTGATCCTCGTCCGGGAGCTGGGCATCACCCTGATGCGGTTCTGGGTGATCAAGCACGGGGTGATCCCCGCCAGCAGGGGCGGGAAGATGAAGACCCTCACCCAGGGCGTGGCCGTCGGTATGTACGTGCTGGCGCTGACCGGTCCGCTGGCCACGCTGCGCTGGTGGGTGATGGCCGTCGCCGTGGTGCTGACCGTCGCCACGGGTCTCGACTACGTCCGGCAGGCCGTCGTGCTGCGCCGGGCCGGGCTGGCCGCCGAGGCGGAGCGCGCCCGGGAGGTTTCGGAGGGAGCGGATCGGTGACGGAAGCTGTCGCCTCGCGGGCGGCCACGGCAGTGGCGATGCTGGGGGAGCGCGGGGAGACGCTCGCCGCGGCCGAGTCCCTGACCGGCGGTCTGGTGGCGGCCGAGCTGACCGCTGCCGCGGGCGCCTCGCGTGCTTTCGTCGGCTCCGTGACGGCCTATGCGACCCGGCTCAAGCGGGATCTGCTCGGGGTGGACGGGGAGCTGCTCGACCGGCGCGGGGCCGTGGATCCCGAGGTGGCCTGTGCGATGGCCGCGGGCGTGCGCGTCGCGCTGGACGCCGACTGGGGTGTGGCCACGACCGGTGTCGCGGGTCCGGAGCCGCAGGACGGGCAGCCGGTCGGCACGGTGTATGTCGCGGTCGCCGGTCCGTGTGGGGAGCCGGTTGCCGAGCGGTTGTTCCTGGGGGACGGAGACGCACGGGACGAGCGGGACGAGAGGGGCGGATCGGCCGCCCGGCGTGACCGAATCCGTGCGGAGAGTGTGCAGGGTGTCCTGCGGCTCCTGTACAAGGAGCTGCAGCGGGAATGCAGGGGAAAGGATAGGGAACAGACCGGGGGGAATGGATGTTTGCAGCCCTGAGTGAACACGACATCGCTCCCCGCACGGCCACCGTTCAAGGCGGTACGGTGGAGCCTGAAGGATTCGGAGCCAACTGGCAGTCCGGATACAGGCTGTGGAAGACGCCGCGCGTTGAGAGGGAGGAGCACCAATGATTCTGCTCCGTCGCCTGCTGGGTGACGTGCTGCGTCGGCAGCGCCAACGCCAGGGCCGGACGTTGCGTGAAGTCTCTTCGTCCGCCCGGGTCTCGCTCGGTTACCTCTCCGAGGTCGAGCGGGGCCAGAAGGAAGCCTCGTCCGAGCTGCTCTCGTCGATCTGCGACGCTCTCGATGTGCGGATGTCCGAGCTGATGCGGGAGGTCAGCGACGAGCTGGCGCTCGCCGAACTGGCCGAGTCCGCAGCAGCGAGCGACGCGGTGCCGGCGCCGATGCGGCCCGTGCTCAACCCGCTCTCGGTCACGTCGATGACCGGAGTGCCCGAAGAGCGCGTCACGATCAAGGCGCCGACGGAAGCCGTGGACGTGGTCGCCGCCTGACGGCCGACGTCGCAAGGCGGTCGTGACGCCCGTACGGAACGGGACGTACCGCTTCAGCAGAGGCAGGTGAAGGCCCCGCCGGGAAAGTCCCCGGCGGGGCCTTCGGTGTGTGCGGGCGCCGGCGCTCCGGTCGCGGTCCCGTCCGGTACGCGAGAGGATGGCGGCCCGGCTCATCGGTGTTCGAGCGGGCGGGAGGTGTCGCCATGACCGCCGCACATCCGCTGCCGGCCGTCCGCTGCGCCCTGGCCGCCGTCTCCGCCGGCGCGTGGATCTGGGCGGTGTGGCGCACCGCGGTGGGCGAAGTCGGGCCGCTGGAGAGCTCGGTCGCCGCCGGCGGCTGGGGGCTCGCTCTGCTGCCGGTGCATGTGAGCCGGCGCGGAGGGGCGGGCCGGGAGCGTGCGTACCGCTGGGAGCCGCGGCTTCGGGGGCGGGCCGGGCACGGTTCCGGTCCGCGACGACGGCGCGGGGGATAGGCCCGTCGGCCGTGTGCGGTACGGCTGTTCAGGCCCGCGGGTCCGTCTGCGGGGCGGGCTGGCAGTGCGGGCAGTACCAGGTGAGGCGCGGGCGTGCGGCGGGGCCGTGGCGGCCGGTGCGGATCGGGGTGCCGCAGCGGTAGCAGGGGCGGTTCTCCCTGCCGTGCACGGCCAGGGTGCGGTCGGGGCGCGGGCTGGTGGTGGTGCGGCGTACCGGGCTGTCCTTGTTCGCCTCCAGCAGCCGCTTGGCGACGGTGAGGAGGCGGGCCGGCAGGTGCGGGGGCAGCGAACCGACCGGTGTCCAGGGCGAGGTGTGGGCGAGGAAGCACAGTTCGGCCGCGTAGATGTTGCCGATTCCGGCGAGGTTGCGCTGGTCGAGCAGCGCTTCGGCCAGCGGGCGCCGGGGATCTTGCAGCAGTCGGCGTTCGGCTTCCGCCGCGTCCCAGTCGGGGCCGAGAAGGTCCGGGCCCAAATGACCCACCACGGTGAACTCCTCGGCCGTGCGTACCAGTTCGAGCACGGGCAGCCGGAAGCCCGTCGCGGTGCGGCCGTTGACGGCGAGGACGGCCCGGATCTGATGTGCGGGCCCGGAACCGCCCAGCCGGGGCGGGGGAGTTGACGCCTCCGGGCGTCCCCGGCCCGCGGCGGAGTGCTGCGTGGCGTCGAGCCGCCAGGCGCCGTCCATGCCCAGATGGGAGTGGAGCGTCAGCCCGCCCTCCATGCGCATCAGGAGATGCTTGCCGCGGGGTGTGACGTCCAGCACGGTGCGGCCGGTGAGGTCGACGGTGGCGAGGCGGGGCACCCGGAAGTCGGTCCGGGTGAGCGGATGGCCGGCCAGGGCGGCGTGCAGCGCGTGCGCCGTGCGCCAGACCGTGTCTCCCTCGGGCATACGACCATGGTCGCAGGCGTGCGCGGGGCCCGGGAGAGGACGGGCGTGCGCCGGCGCCCGCGCGCTCACGGAACGTGCCCAGCCGGTCGCGCCCCGGCCGGGCGGCTACGAGGGGCGCAGGCGCAGGCCGCGCGGGGTCGGGTGGAAGCCTGCCGCCTCCAGGGCCGTGGCCAGGGACGAGGAGAGGGCCGGTACGCCGTTGACGCGTTCGACGGTGACCGTGCCGAGCGCGCCCCGCCGGGCGGCCCCGGCGAGGGCGTCGACCGCGGCCGCGAGCCGGAGACCGCCTTCCTCCTCCGCCGTCCCGGCGGCCTCGTCCCCCTCCTGGGAGCCCGTCCAGGCCAGCAGCGTCTTGCCGCCGCGTTCGACGTAGAGCGTCAGCGCCCCGTCCACCAAGACCACGAGGGAGCCCGCCTTGCGGCCCGGCTTGTGGGTGGCGCCCTCCGGCGGGGCCGGCCAGGGGAGGGCCGCGCCGTACGCATTGGCGGGATCGGCCGCCGCCAGAACCAGGGCGCGTGGGCCGGAGCGCCCGGCGCCCGCCTCACGCTCACGCGCCGTGCTCGCGGCACGCAGCCGGTCGACCGCGCCGTCCATGGCGAACTGGGCCGCGCCCAGCCCCTCCACCACATAGCCCCGCCGGGCCTGGCCGCTCTCCTCGAACGCCGACAGGACGCGGTAGGCGGCGGAGAACCCGCCCTCGACGCCCTCGGCGGCCACCGCGCCACGGGTGACGACGCCGTGCCGGTCCAGCAGCGTGCGGGCCAGCGCATGTGCGCGGTGTGTCGGCTCGCTCTCCGCCGGAGGCAGCAGCGACCAGCGCCCCGCCACCGTCGGCGGCGCGGAGGCCGGGGCGCGCGCCGGGCCGCGTCTCCCCGCGCCGGTGCCCGCGGCCACCGCGGCCGCGGTGAACGAGCCGTACCGGCCGCGCGGTGTCGGCCGCCGGGCGCGATGGGCCGTCGATCCCGCGGTACGGCCGGAGCCGAGCAGGGCCCGCAGCGGAGCCAGGGTGTCGCCCGTGACACGGCCCGACCAGACGAGGTCCCACAGGGCCTGAGCCAGCTGTCCGTCCGTCGCGTCCGGCTCCGTGGCGCGCACCCGCTGGGCGATCTGCCGGAAGAACAGCCCGTAGCCGCCCTCCAGCGCGGCCAGGACCGCCTGGTGCACCGGCGTCAGCTCCAGCGGGTGCGGGGGCGGCAGCAGCAGCGGGGCGGTGTCCGCGAGGTGCAGCGAGAGCCAGCCGTCCTTGCCCGGCAGGGCGCCGGCGCCCGCCCAGACGACCTCGCCGGAGGCGGTCAGCTCGTCCAGCAGGGGCGGCGCGTAGTCCGTGACCCGACCCGGCAGGACGAGCTTCTCCAGCGCGGAGGCGGGCACCGGCGCCCCCTGGAGCTGTTCGACCGTGCGCAGCAGGCCCTCGACGCCGCGCAGGCTGCCCGTGCCCATGTGCTGCCACTGCGGCAGGAACGCCGCCAGCGCCGTCGGCGGTACCGGCTCCAGCTCCTGCCGGAGCGCGGCGAGGGAGCGGCGGCGCAGCCGGCGCAGCACACCCGCGTCGCACCACTCCTGGCCCACGCCTGCCGGGTGGAACTCGCCCTGCACGAGGCGGCCGGCCGCGGCGAGGCGGTGCAGCGCGCCGTCGGCCACGGCCGTGCCCAGGCCGAAGCGGGCCGCCGCGTCCCCCGAGGTGAACGGGCCGTGGGTGCGGGCGTGGCGGGCCAGCAGATCGCCCAGCGGATCGGCGACGGGCTCGGTGAACGCCTCGGGCACGCCCACCGGCAGGGCAGCGCCGAGCGCGTCCCGCAGCCGGCCCGCGTCCTCGATCGCCGCCCAGTGCTCCCGCCCGGCGATGCGGACCCGGATGGCCCGGCGGGCGGCCTCCAGCTCGGCGGGCCAGGACGGTTCGGCGCCGCGCTCGGTCAACTCCTCGCCCGTCAGCGGGCCGAGCACGCGCAGCGCGTCCGCGACGCCCTCGACGTCCTTGATCCGGCGCTCGTCGGTGCGCCACTGAAGCTCCCGCTCCAGCTCCCGCAGCACGTCCGCGTCGAGCAGCTCGCGCAGTTCGGCCTGGCCGAGCAGCTCGGACAGCAGCCGGGAGTCCAGGGAGAGCGCTGCGGCGCGGCGCTCGGCGAGCGGGGAGTCGCCCTCGTAGAGGTACTGCGCGACGTAGCCGAACAGCAGGGAGCGGGCGAACGGTGACGGTTCCGGGGTGGTCACCTCGACCATGCGCACCCGGCGGGATTCGACGTCCCCCATCAGCTCCGTCAGGCCCGGCACGTCGAACACGTCCTGGAGGCACTCGCGTACCGCCTCCAGGATGATCGGGAACGAACCGAACTCGCTCGCCACCTGGAGCAGTTGTGCGGCGCGCTGGCGCTGCTGCCACAGCGGGGTGCGCTTGCCGGGGCTGCGCCGGGGCAGCAGCAGCGCGCGGGAGGCGCACTCCCGGAAGCGCGCGGCGAACAGCGCCGAGCCGCCCACCTGGTCGGTGACGAGCTGCTCCACCTCGCCCTTGTCGAACAGGACGTCGTTCGTGCCGAGCGGCGGCTGATCGGGGTCGGTGGCCGGCGTCGACGGGGACGACGGCTCCTCGTCGAACATGTCCAGCCCCATCAGCTCGGCGTCCGGCAGCCGCAGCACCAGGCCGTCGTCGGCGTGCATGACCTGCGCGTCCATGCCGTACCGCTCGGTGAGCCGGGCGCCGATGGCCAGCGCCCACGGCGCGTGCACCTGGGCACCGAACGGGGAGTGGACGACGATGCGCCAATCGCCCAGCTCGTCCCGGAAGCGTTCGACGACGATCGTGCGGTCGTCGGGCAGATGGCCCGTCGCCTCGCGCTGCTCGTCCAGATAGGCCAGGAGATTGCGCCGCGCCAGCTCGTCCATCCCCGCGGCGGCCAGGCGCTCTTCCGCGCTCTCGCGGGTGAGGGCGCCCACCTCGCGCACGAACGCGCCCAGCGCGCGGCCGAGTTCGAGCGGCCTGCCGAGCTGGTCGCCGCGCCAGAACGGGAGCCGGCCCGGGACGCCCGGTGCGGGGGTGACCAGGACGCGGTCGCGGGTGATGTCCTCGATGCGCCAGGACGTGGTGCCCAGGGTGAACACATCGCCCACCCGGGACTCGTAGACCATCTCCTCGTCCAGTTCGCCGACCCGGCCGCCGCCCTTCTTCGGGTCGGCCCCCGCGAGGAACACCCCGAACAGGCCGCGGTCCGGGATCGTGCCGCCGGAGGTGACGGCCAGGCGCTGCGCACCCGGCCGCCCGGTGAGCGTGTTGGTGACCCGGTCCCACACCAGCCGGGGACGCAGCTCCGCGAAGGCGTCCGAGGGGTAGCGGCCCGCGAGCATGTCGAGCACCGAGACGTACGCCGACTCCGGCAGCCCGGAGAAGGGAGCGGCCCGGCGTACCAGGGCGAGCAGTTCGTCCACGTCCCAGCTGTCCACGGCGACCATCGCCACGATCTGCTGCGCGAGCACGTCCAGCGGGTTGGAGGGGATCCGCAGCGCCTCGATGGCGCCCTCGCGTATCCGTTCCGTGACCACCGCCGACTGCACCAGATCCCCGCGGTACTTGGGGAAGACGACGCCCGCCGAGACGGCGCCCACCTGATGCCCCGCACGCCCGACACGTTGCAGGCCGGAGGCGACCGACGGGGGCGACTCCACCTGGACGACGAGATCCACCGCGCCCATGTCGATCCCCAGCTCCAGGCTGGAGGTGGCGACGACCGAGGGCAGCCGGCCGGCCTTGAGGTCCTCCTCGACCTGGGCGCGCTGCTCCTTGGAGACCGAGCCGTGGTGGGCGCGGGCGATCAGTGCGGGGGCGCCGCCGGCCGCTCCGGCGTTGCCCATCAGCTCGGCCGGGGAGTGGTCCTCCGGCATCGGCTCGCCCGTCGCCCGCTCGTAGGCGATCTCGTTCAGCCGGTTGCACAAACGCTCGGCCAGGCGGCGCGAGTTGGCGAAGACGATGGTGGAGCGGTGCGCCTGGATGAGATCGGTGATCCGCTCCTCGACCGAGGGCCAGATGGACGGCTTCCCGCCGCCGCCCGGCCCTCCGCCGCCGGGCCCGGCCGCGTCCTGGGCGGGCGAGCTGCCCAGCTCGCCCATGTCCTCGACGGGGACGACGACGGAGAGGGCGAACTCCTTGCCGGAGGCCGGCTGGACGATCGCCGCGTTGCGGCGCGGGGAGAGGAACCTGGCCACCTCGTCGACCGGGCGGACCGTCGCGGACAGGCCGATACGACGGGCCGGACGCTCCAGCATCTGGTCGAGCCGCTCCAGCGAGAGCGCCAGATGGGCACCCCGCTTGGTGCCCGCCACCGCGTGGACCTCGTCCACGATGACCGTCTCCACACCGGAGAGCGCGTCCCTGGCCGCGGACGTCAGCATCAGGAACAGCGATTCGGGCGTGGTGATCAGGATGTCCGGCGGGCGGCGGGCCAGGGAGCGGCGGTCGGCTGCCGGGGTGTCGCCGGAGCGGATACCGACCCGGACGTCCGGCTCGGCCAGGCCCAGACGGACGGACTCGTGCCGGATGCCCGTCAGCGGGCTGCGCAGATTGCGTTCGACGTCGACCGCGAGCGCCTTGAGCGGGGAGACGTACAGCACCCGGCAGCGCTTGAGGGGATCGGCGGGCGGCGGCGTCGAGGCGAGGGCGTCCAGGGAGGCGAGGAACGCGGCCAGCGTCTTGCCCGAGCCCGTCGGCGCGACGACGAGCGCGTCGGAATCCTGGGCCAGGGCACGCCAGGCGCCCTCCTGCGCGGAGGTCGGCTCACGGAAGGCGCCCGTGAACCAGGCACGGGTCGCCGGTGAGAATGCGTCCAGCACGGATGTCCTGCCCATGTTCCCCATCGTGCAGCACGGCACCGACAGCGGCGGCCGCTCCGTGGCCGGGGCCCGGCGGCCCGCTCCGGGTGACGGTGTGTGCACGCAGCGGGGCCGAGGCGTCCGGCGGCACGCCCCGGCCGATCGGGCGGGGCGTGCCGCCGCGTGCCCGCGCGAGCGGCACAGAATGTATGGCATGAGCAGCACAGGGGAGAGCGCGCGGTACTGGGAGTCGCCGCAGCTGCCGGGGGTCGACCTGCTCCAGGCCCGCTACATCAGCAAGACGTTCACACGCCACACCCACGAGACCTATGTCATCGCCGCGATCACCGGGGGCGTCGAGGCCTTCCACCACGGCGGAAGCGTGTACAAGGCCGGGCCCGGGTCCCTCGCGCTGATCAACCCGGACACGCTCCACACCGGACACGCCGGTGCGCCCGGAGGCTGGCGCTACGAGGTGCTCTACCCGGACCCGCGGCTGGTCGCGCGCATCGCCGCGGAGACCACCTCGCTGCGCGGAACACCCGGCTTCACCGCGCCTGCCTTCCACGACCCGGTGGCCGCACGCTGGGTGCAGGAGGTGCACCGCGCCGTCGACGAGGGCAACGCGCTCGCCGCCGACAGCGTCCTGCACAGCCTGGTGGCCCGTCTGCTGTGGCGGAACGGCGGCCCCCTGCCCGCCCGGGCCGTGCACCCGGCGGGCGCGGCGGTCGCACGGCAGGCGCGGGAGCTGCTGGAGACGGAAATGGCCGACCCGCCGGCCCTGGAGGCGCTCGCCCGGCGGCTGGGCACCAGTCCCTTCGCGCTCTCCCGCGCGTTCCGTGCCGCGTACGGCCTCCCGCCGCACGCCTGGCTCACCACCGCGCGTGTGCACCGGGCACGGCGGCTCCTGGACGCCGGGCTGCCGCCCGCCGAAGCCGCCACAGCTGTCGGCTTCACCGACCAGCCGCATCTGACCCGTCACTTCGGCCGCGTCCTGGGCATCCCGCCCGGCGCCTACCAGCGGGGCCGCGCAAGAACGTACAAGACTCGCGAGGATGTGCGGTCCTAGCGTCGCGCGCATGCCACACCAGACAGATGACGGCTCCGCGGTGCCCCGCGGACGCTGCGGCGCCGCACCGGCGGGGGACGGCGCGCCGCGCGACGAGCACGACAAGGCGCCGGGCCCCGCCGGGAACGCCGGGAACACCGGGAACGCCGGGAACGCCGGGGACACGGTCCCTGCCGACGCACGGGGCGACGTCGCGTGCACGGAAACCGCGTCCAGGGAGGAGTTCCCGGCCGACGGCGCTTCTGCTGCGGACGCCCGCGCGGAGAGGGCCCGGCAGACCGGCCCGCGCGCGGCTGCCGACCGTGCGGTCGCGCGGGACGCGCTCGGGGTCGGTGTCGCCGTCGGCCTGTCCGGGTTCGCCTTCGGGGTGACAGCTGCGGGCGCGGGGATCACCGTCGCGCAAGCCTGTGCGCTGAGCCTGTTCGTCTTCACCGGAGCGTCCCAGTTCGCACTGGTCGGCGCGCTGGCCGCCGGCGGAAATCCCCTCACAGCTGCGGCAGGCGCCTTCTTCCTCGGCGTACGGAACGCCTTCTACGGGCTGCGGCTGTCCGCCCTGCTGCGGCTGCCCGGCACGGTGCGTCCCGTGGCGGCCCACTGGGTCATCGACGAGACGTCCCTCGTCACGCTGGCGCAGCCCGACACCCGCCGTGCCCGGCTCGGGTTCACCGTCACGGGCGCCTCGCTCTTCGCCCTGTGGAACCTCACCACGCTGCTGGGCGCCCTGGGCGCCGAGGCGCTCGGGGACACCGAGGCATGGGGGCTCGACGCGGCGGGCCCGGCCGTTTTCCTCGCTCTGCTGGCGCCGATGCTGCGCGAGCGCGTCGAACGGGCGGCGGCCCTGCTGGCCGTCGTGGCGGCGCTCGCGCTGCTGCCCGTACTGCCGGCGGGCGTGCCCGTACTCGTGGCGGCGCTGGCGGCCCCCGTCGCGCTCTTCGCGCTGGGACGCTCCGCGGCGCCGGGGAACGACGCGGGCCCGGCCGGGGGCCGGACGGACGACGAAGCGAGCGCCGGGCCCGCCGGCGGGGACGAGAGCGAGGAGGAACGGTGAGCGTCTGGATCGCCATCGGCGTCACAGCTGTGGGGTGTTACCTGGCGAAACTGCTGGGTCTCTCCGTCCCCGCCGGTGTTCTGGAACGCCCGGTGGCCAAGCGGCTCGCCGCGCTCGTCCCGGTGGCGCTGCTGGCCGCCCTGACGGCACAGCAGACCTTCGCCGACGAGGTACGGCTCGTCCTGGACGCGCGTGCCGCGGGGGTCGCCGCTGCCGCCGTGGCCCTGCTGCTGCGCGCGCCCTTCCTGGCCGTCGTGGCCGCGGCCGTCCTCGTCACCGCCGGGGTCCGGGCACTGGCATGACCCGGCAGTGCACGGCCCCGCGGCTCCGGCAGATGCGCGAGGAAGGGCGCGTCCGCCCGACGGGACGGGGAACGGACGGTCAGAGGCGGCCGAACGCCCGCAGCGTCAGCAGCGCGTCCAGGGTCACCCGGGGCCTGCTCTCGACCTCCGTACCGGGCGCCCATGTGCGCCGGTCGACGGGCCAACCGCCGTCGTCCTGCTGCCGGTTCTCCAGATGGTCGAGGCCCGCGTCCATCTCCGCGTCCGAGAACCAGCGCCGGGCGAGCGCGCCCGGGGTGCGGGCGAAGTCGGTGACGTAGTGGTGCTCGCCGGGCGCGTAGCCCTCCGGCACGGGGAAATCCGCGGTGCGGGCCGGGTCGGTCACCACCAGGCGCTGCTCCCGTACGACGGCTCCCAGCCGGTCGGCGGCCGCCCGCGCGCGGGAGCGGTCGGGAACGCCCTCCAGGAAGGCGAGCGCGGCGAGCACCTCGTAGGGGTGGGTCTTGTCGAGCCGCTCGATGGTCTCCCAGCAGTAGTCCGTCGCGCGGAACAGCCACGCGTGCCAGACCCCGTTGCGGTGCAGCGTGCCGACCACCGGACCGGTCGCCAGCAGATCGCTGGGCGGCGAGTCCACCACGGGCACGAAGGGCGCAGCGGGGTAGCCGCGCAGCGAAGGGTGCACGGCGGGCAGGGCGCCGTCCCGGGTGGAGACAGCTGTCAGATAACGGCCGATCCGCTCCACGCGCTGACCCGCGCACCGTCCGATGCTGTCCAGCACCTGGACCGCTGCCGCCGTGTGCAGCGGCTGGCTCACCGGTCCGCGCAGATCGGGCTCCAGGGCGTGGCCGTACCCGCCGTCGGTGTTCCGGTATGCGTCGAGGGCGGTCTCGACCGTGCTCGGGTCGCCGTCCAGGAAGTGGTACTCGAAGCGCCGCTGCTCCAGTACGCGTGCCGTCAGCCAGATGAAGTGTTCGGCACGGGAGAGAAGAGTCGATCCAGAGGGAGCCATTCTCCGACGGTATGCCCGTGCGGCGGCCCGGTCACGGCCATGGACCGGAGCCAACCCGCAGGGCGGGATACTGGAGGCATGCGGTTGACGGACTTCTGGCAGCGGATGGCGGATCACTTCGGAGAGGCGTACGCCGACTCGTTCGCGCGGGACCACGTGATGTCCGCTCTCGGCGGCCGGACCGTCCACGAGGCGCTCGCCGCGGGGTGGGACACGAAGGACGTGTGGCGCGTGGTGTGCGCCGTCATGGACGTGCCCGACCACAAGAGGTGAGTCGCTCACCGCCGGGCGCCGTCAGCTGACGTGAGACTTGCCCGGTGGGAGCACCGGAGGGCGACGGCAGCGGACACGGCGACAGCCGGCGCGGCACCGGCGGGCAGGCACCGGAAGGCGCCGCGGAACGCGTCCCCGCGCGCGGGGACGGCATCTCTTCCTCAGCTGCGGCGGCGAAAGCGGTATCCGGGGAAGGGGCGGCTCCGGAAGGAGCCGGACCTGAGGATGCCGCGAGGCGGGGCGGCGGGGACGACGGAGCACAGCCGAGCGGCACGGGCCGCGGCGGGATGCCGCGCTGGCTGCCGCGCGCCCTGGTGCTCGCCCTCGCGCTGCTCGCCGCCTTCCGCATTCTGACCTGGGCCTTCCACCAGACGCTCGGGCTGCTGCTCAACGTGCTGATCGCTTTCTTCCTCGCCCTGGCCATGGAGCCGCCCGTCGACCGGCTGGCCCGGCTCGGGATGCGGCGGGGCCCCGCCACGGCGCTGGTCGGCCTGGCGCTGCTGATCGCGGGGGCGGGCTTCTTCGCCGCGCTCGGCTCGGTCGTCGCCGACCAGGTCACCCGCATCGTCCAGAACCTGCCGGCCTACATCGGCGACGTCGTCGGCTGGGTCAACGCGACCTTCCACACGGACGTGGACGTGGGCAGGCTCTCCACCGATCTGCTGCGCTCGGACTGGGTGCGCGGTCATCTGAGCACCGGTGCGCAGAGCGTGTGGGGCATCTCCGCGACGGTGTTCGGCGGCCTCTTCCAGCTGTTGACCATCGCCCTGTTCACGTTCTACTTCGCCGCCGACGGGCCCCGGCTGCGGGCGGCGCTGTGCTCGGTGCTGCCGCCCGCACGTCAGGTCGAGGTGCTCAGGGCATGGGAGATCGCCGTGACCAAGACCGGGGGCTACATCTACTCGCGCGCCCTCATGGCGCTGGTCTCCGCGGTCGCGCACTACGTCTTCTTCCAGGTGCTGGGCGTGCCCTACGCGCCCGCGCTGGGAATCTGGGTCGGGGTCGTCTCGCAGTTCGTGCCGACGGTCGGGACCTATCTCGCGGGGGCTCTGCCGATGCTTATCGCGTTCACCGCGAACCCGTGGTCGGCGCTGTGGGTGCTCGGATTCGTCGTGCTCTACCAGCAATTCGAGAACTACCTGCTCCAGCCGCGGATCACGGCCCGGACGGTGGACATCCACCCCGCCGTGGCCTTCGGTTCGGTGATCGCGGGCACGGCCCTGATGGGTGTGATCGGCGCCCTGGTCGCGGTGCCGGCGACGGCGACGCTCCAGGGGTTCCTGGGCGCGTACGTGAAGCACTACGAGCTCGCCGAGACCACCGGGGCCACCGGCACAGCGGGCGGTGGCGCCGGGGCGGGCCGGGCCGCCGGAAGCGGAGGCCGGAGGCGGTTCCGCGGGCGCCGTGGCGGGTCCGGAACCTCCCGGAACGGGTAGGCCGGAGCCGGTCCCGGCGGAGGAGGACATCCTGTGCGCGGAGCCGGCCAGGCTCTCGTCGCGCGGCTCTGACCTGCGGAAACGAGAGTTATCCACAGAAAATCGGGGTGACTTGACGCCAAATTCGAACATCGATTCTCATTGGTGTACCGGCGGGAACGCCCACGCAGGACAGCTCGGTGGGGGCGCGGGGCCGGACCGATTGTCAGTGGCAGGCGCTAGCGTCGTGTGACGTGAAGCGATCGACTCAAGCAAACAACCGGGTGGCACCCATGGCAGGAACCGACCGCGAGAAGGCGCTCGACGCCGCGCTCGCGCAGATTGAACGCCAATTCGGCAAGGGCGCCGTGATGCGCATGGGCGAGCGGCCGAACGAGCCGATCGAGGTGATCCCCACCGGGTCGACCGCGCTCGATGTGGCCCTGGGCGTCGGCGGGCTGCCGCGGGGCCGGGTCGTGGAGGTCTACGGCCCCGAGTCCTCGGGTAAGACGACGCTGACCCTGCACGCGGTGGCCAACGCGCAGAAGGCCGGCGGCACGGTCGCCTTCGTGGACGCGGAGCACGCGCTCGATCCCGAGTACGCCAAGCGGCTCGGTGTGGACACCGACGCGCTGATCCTCTCCCAGCCGGACAACGGCGAACAGGCCCTGGAGATCACCGACATGCTGATCCGGTCGGGCGCGCTCGATCTGATCATCGTCGACTCGGTCGCCGCGCTGGTTCCCAAGGCGGAGATCGAGGGCGAGATGGGCGACTCCCACGTCGGTCTCCAGGCCCGGCTGATGAGCCAGGCGCTCCGGAAGATCGCCGGTGCGCTCAACCAGTCCCGTACGACCGCGATCTTCATCAACCAGCTGCGCGAGAAGGTCGGCGTGATGTTCGGCTCGCCGGAGACCACGACGGGTGGCCGCGCGCTGAAGTTCTACGCCTCGGTGCGGCTCGACATCCGCCGTATCGAAACCCTCAAGGACGGCACCGACGCGGTCGGCAACCGCACCCGCGTCAAGGTCGTCAAGAACAAGGTCGCTCCCCCCTTCAAGCAGGCGGAGTTCGACATCCTCTACGGCATGGGCATCAGCCGTGAGGGCGGCCTGATCGACATGGGCGTGGAGCACGGCTTCATCCGCAAGTCCGGGGCCTGGTACACCTACGAGGGCGATCAGCTCGGGCAGGGCAAGGAGAACGCCCGGAACTTCCTGCGGGACAACCCCGACCTCGCCAACGAGATCGAGAAGAAGATCAAGGAGAAGCTGGGCATCGGGGCCAAGCCGGAGGAGCCGGCGGCGGAGCCGGGTGCCGACGCGGCCGGCGGCGGCAAGGAGGCCACTCCCGAGGCCGCGGGGACGGACGCCGAGGCGGCGAAGACCGTGCCTGCCCCCGCGACCAAGGCAACGAAGACGACGAAGGCGTCCAAGACCGCCGCTGCCAAGAGCTAGTCCGTGACACGGCGCAGCGACTGGCCGGAGTACGAGTACGCGGCACACCAGCCCGTCCCCCCTCGCGACGCGGAGGAGGACGACTGGGCGGACCGCGCGGTGAACGGCGGCGACCCCGCTTCTACGAGGGCGGAAGCGGGGCCGTCGCGAAGAACTCGCGGCGCGCGGGGGAGGAGCAGGGCGCCGGGAGACCCGGGCTCCGGAGGAGGGGGACGGAGCCCGGGCGAGACCGATGCACAGCGCGACCCGGTCGAGCGGGCCAAGGCGATCTGCCTGCGCCTGCTGACCGGGACGCCCCGCACCCGGCAGCAGCTCGCGGACGCACTCCAGCGCCGGGAGGTGCCACCGGAGGCGGCCGAGGAGGTGCTGGCCCGCTTCGAGGACGTCGGCCTGATCGACGACGCGGCCTTCGCCGCGGCGTGGGTCGAATCCCGGCACTACGGCAGGGGCTTGGCGCGGGGTGCCCTGGCCCGTGAGCTGCGGACCAAGGGCGTCGACTCGGCGGTGATCGAGGAAGCCGTCGGCATGCTGGACGCCGATCAGGAGGAGGAGACCGCTCGCGCCCTGGTGGAGCGGAAACTACGGGCCACCAAGGGGCTGGAGAGGGACAAGCGGCTGCGTCGCCTGGTCGGCATGCTGGCCCGGCGGGGCTACCCGGAGGGGCTCGCCCGGCGCGTCGTCCGACGTGCCCTGGAGGAAGAGGGGGAGGACCCGGAGCTGCTGGAGGAGCACTTTCCGGACGCGTAGGGCGGTCGTTGCAGCGGCCGTCGCGCCCGGCGGTGTGCGAGAGCTGTGCCCGAACCCGCCGTGGGAGTACCGGAATCCGCGCATGTGACATCCACGAGCGCCGTGGGCGGGTCGTGGCGGGGAGACCGCGCGGTCTGTCCGGGGGCCGTCGGTGTGGTACTGCCCGGTCCGCTGAGGTGGTGAGGTTCCGGCGGACCGGAGCGGGGTGACGTGCAGGCCGTCGGTGGTGAGGCGGGGCCTGGTGAGGCGCTGGCGCGGTTGCCGGTGAGAGGCGCGGCACGGGAGGCGTGCGGGGAGCGAGGGGCGGGGGCGGACGGTTCTGTGCGGGGCGGGCGTCCGGTCAGGTCTCCGGTGCGTCGGCCGGGGCGGTGCGCAGGAGTTCGGCGAGGGCGTCGTAGCCGCGCTGTTCGGCGTGGCGCAGTGCCGTCACCCCGTCCTTGTCGGCGAGGTCGGGCCGGGCCCCGGCCTCCAGGAGGAGAGCGACGATCTTCTGGTGGTCGCGTCCGCCGTCGCCGAGGATGACGGCTTCCAACAGGGCCGTCCAGCCGAGTTTGTTGACGTGGTCGACGTCGATGTCCGTGGTGCGCAGCACCTCGCGGACGTAGCCGACGTGGCCACGCTCGGCGGCGGGGATGAGCGAGGTGCCGCCGAAGCGGTTGGTGACGGTGTGGTCGGGCTCGGCCGGGAGCAGGGCCCGGGCCATCTCGACGCTTCCCGTCACGCCGGTGACCAGCCATGCGCTGTCGTCGCGCTCGTCCTGCGCGTTCGGGTCGGCGCCCGCGCGCACCAGCTCCCGGGCCGCGGCCACATGGTCACCGAGGGAGGCCAGCAGCAGGGGCGTCCTGGCGTGCTCGTCCCGGGTCTCCAGGGCGGCGCCGTCGGCGAGAGCCGCGCGTACGGCATCGGCGTCGCCGGTCCTCGCCGCCTTCAGCAGGGCGGTGTTCGCCGCCCGCGTGCCGGTGCCCGGGGACGCCTCGCCGGTCCGGTTGCCGCGCGGCGGTGTGGTGTGCCGGGGGCTCCCGGAACTCTGGGCGTCGCCCGTTCCGCTTCCGGCCTCGGTGTCGCAGGCGGTGAGCAGGGCGAGGCCGAGGGCGCCGGCGAGAACCGGCCTGCGCAGGGCGGCCCTTCGGACGAGGGCGTAGGGGAAACGGCCGGTCGTGCGGGGCGTGTCCGGGTTCCGGTTCATGGTGGGGCCTCCTCTGTTCCTGTCCTGAAGGTATGTGTCCGTGCCCGGCGGGCCGTGGGGAGGGGCCGGCAGGCACGGGGGCGTCGAGGGTGTGCCGGGCCGCCCGTGCGTGCCGGCGTGGTTCACCTGCTGAGCGCCGCGACTCCGGCGCGTGCGCACTTCTCGTCCTGGTCGCCGCTGGGGGCACCGGCGACGCCTATACCCGCAACGGGCTCGCCGTGCGTCTGCACGGGGCGCCGCCCGCGAGGAAGAGGGTGCCCGGGATGTCCTTCAGCTGCGGGGCCTTCCGGAGCCGGACGGCGAGTTCGGAGGTGGGTGCGTTCCAGGAGACCGCCGTGCAGCCCTTCCGCTCGGCGGACTCGCAGGACTGCGGGCCTGCGCCGTCGCCGCGCAGGGTCGCCACGGTGTTGCCGTTCCGGTCGACGACGGCGACGGAGACCTTCCGGCCGGCCTTCTCCGCGGCGTCGAGGGCCGCGTGTGCCGCCTTGGCGGCGGCGTCGGCCCGCCGCGTTCCGGAACCGGTCGGCCACCCGGACCGGGAACCTTCCGCCGCACAGCAGTTGCAGCGGGGGCCTGCCCGCCGTTGTGCCCCCACTGCTGTCGCGGTTTTCCCGCCCGCGGTACTCGCACAGCTGTGGTCGTTCTCCGGGCGGACCCGCCACTGCTGTCGAAGTTTTCCGCGCGGCCCTCGCCCGGTCCGCTCGGGGAGTGCGGTTGCTCAGCTGTCGGAGTCGGTGGCGTCCGGGCGGCCGGGGCCCGGCAGTGCCCGCTGCGGGGCCGAACCCGCGCGGGCCGCCGGGGCGTCGCCCGTGCCACCCGGTGCGCGGGACGTGCCGTTGGCGGGCGCGTTCTCCGCGGAGCCGGCCGCGGTGCCGTTCCCTTCCACGGCGGGCCGTGCCGGCCCGGGAGGCAGTGCGGGCACCGTGCGGTCCGCCTGGGCGCGGCCGCGGAGCGCGTCGGCGCAGGCCCACAGATCGGCGGTGCGGCCGGCGGGCAGGGCTGCCGTCAGGTGGCCGTCGGCGCGGATGACGAGGACGGTGTGGGCGGCGGCGCCCGGGTACTCCTCGGTCACCAGCAGTGTGCCGCGCACCGGCAACGCGTCCAGCGTGGACACCAGTTCGGGCATCACGCCGGCCGACAGCCAGTGCCGGCTGTCCCAGACCCCGGTGCCGGGCGCCACCAGGAGCGCGAGCAGTTCACCGCCCTTGCCCGCCAGCCAGTCGCGCAGCATGCCGCGGCTGCCGTCCGCCGCCGTCACCGGCACATCGCGCACCGGCGCGCCGGGCGCGGTGCCGACCGGTACCGTCCCGGTGGCGCCGCGGGCCGGCGTCAGAGGCGTACGGGCGTACCCGGAAGGCGCGCCCAGCGGGCCGCGCCCGAGGTGGCCGTCCGTGAGCATGCCCAGCGGTGCACGGGCGCCCCGGCCGGGCAGCAGACCGCGCAGCCCGCCGGTGCGCCGTACCGCCGGCAGGGCCTGGTCGACGGCGCGCAGCCGGGTCACGAGGGCGCCCCGGCGCTCCGACTCGTAGCTGTCCAGCAGCACTTCGGCCGCGTCGTCGTGCCCGTGGTGCCAGGCGAGCGACAGCTTCCAGGCCAGGTTGGCGGCGTCGCGCAGCCCCTCGTCGACCCCGGGCACGCCCAGGGCGCCGGTGAGATGGGCGGCGTCGCCGGCCAGCAGGACCCGGCCGACCCGCCAGTGCCGGGCGAGCCGCTGGTGCGCGGTGTGCACTCCGGTGTCCACCAGCTCCCACGGGCCGATGCCGCGGGGTTCAGCGGATCCGCCGTCCCGGGCCGCCTCGTCGGACCAGACCTCCAGGGTGTTGCGGATGCGCTCCAGCATCTCCTCGGGCGTGACGAGGTCGCCGCGCGGGGGCAGCAGCCAGTCCAGCCGCCACAGGCCCCCGGCGAGCGGTCGGGCGGTCACCTCGCCGGGGCGGCTGTCCGGATCCCGGTGCAGCAGCGCGGCGCCGGTCGGCCCCGGCTGCCAGGCGCCGTCCCCCGCGCCGTACGCGCCCTCCTCCCAGGGGAGCCGCACCCGCAGCGCTGCCACTGCGTGCCGTTCGACGGCGGTGCGTCCGGGGAAGCGCACGCCCAGCGCCTTGCGCACGGTCGAGCGTGCGCCGTCGCAGCCCACGGCGTAACTGCCGCGCCACCACACGGCGTTGGGCTCGCGGGTGTGGACGGTCACGCCGGTCGTGTCCTGTTCCAGCAGATCGGCGTGGCTGCCGGTGACGATCCGGGCGAGCGGCTCCTGTGCCAGGGCGGTGCGCAGCGCCCGTTCCAGGGCGTGCTGTTCGATGTGCAGCGGCGCGTCCTCGGGGGCCAGCGGCACGTCCTCGACGAGGCGGGAGCGGTACCGGGCGCGCCAGGAGCGCCAGCGCACACCGGGCAGCGCCGGCAGCCACGCCGCGGTGTCCGGGCGCAGCACGCAGGAGCGGGCGGCGCGGGGCGGCGAGCTGCCGTCGGTGGCGTCCAGCACCACGGAGGGCACGGCGTGCCGGGCGAGGGCCAGCGCGAGCGCGAGCCCGGCGGGCCCGGCTCCGATCACGATCACCGGGTCCACAGCGGCGAGACCTCACAGCCCTGACGGTGCCGACGGGGGCCGGGGACAACTCCTCCTGGAGCCTGGTGCGCGATCACGCTGGTATGCAACCGACTGGCCGGGCGAGCGTCAAGTGAGGCCGGATGGCAAGGGCTCCGGCCCGGCCACGCGGCCCGTGCGGCACCCGTGCATCCGTGGCCGCACACGCCACTGCCGGGGCCACGGGCGGCCCCGGCAGCGCGGCGTGGTGCGCGGCTGTGCGCGCGACGCCGTTCTCAGACCTTCGTGACCTCCACCGGCGGCTCCGCCTTGGCGGGCTGGATACCGACCTTGGCCCGCCGGCCGCGCCGCTCGATCCAGTTGGCGAGGGCGGCCAGCGCCAGGCACAGCGCGATGTAGATCGCTCCGAAGACGATGACCGTCTGGACGAGCGGGTAGACGCCGTTGACGGGGGTGTTGTTGCCGATCAGCCGGGCCGAGTACAGCAGCTCCGGGTAGAGGATCATGAAGCCGAGCGAGGTGTCCTTCAGCGTCACCACCAGCTGGCTGATGATCGAGGGGAGCATCGCGCGGACGGCCTGCGGGAAGAGGATCGAGGCCGTCACCTGCGTCTTGCGCAGTCCCAGCGCGTAGGCCGCCTCCGCCTGGCCCTTGGGCACCGAGTTGACCCCGGCGCGCAGGATCTCCGCCTGCACACAGCCGTTGTAGATGGTCAGGCCCAGCACCAGCGCCCACATCGACGTCATGTGGCCGAGGATGCCGACCCAGAGGGCGAAGATCGTGATCAGCAGCGGGATCGACCGGAAGAGGTCGATGAAGACGACGGCCACCCAGCGCACCGGCTTGTGGTCGGAGAGCCGCGCCACGCACAGCAGCACGGCGAACACCAGCGAGAAGACGCCCGCGAGGGCGAAGACCTTCAGCGTGGACAGCAGTGCGTCGAGAATGTTCTCCCGGATGCCCGCGTAGTTGAAGATGTCCCACAGGGCCCCGTCGAACTGGCCCTTGTCGCTGAGCCGCAGGAAGACCCAGGCCACCAGGGCGAGCAGAGCCAGCGAGCCGACGACGGAGTAGATCACGTTGCGGACGCGGGCCTTGGGGCCCGGCGCGTCGAACAGGACGCTCGCGCTCATCGGGCGACCTCCAGACGGTTTTCCAGCAGACGGAACAGTCCGTTGATGGCGTACGTGATGATCAGGTAGCCGATGGTGATCCAGACGAAGATCATGGCGATGTCGTAACCGTCGTTGCTCAGCGTCTTCTGGATGTTGAACAGGTCGACGTTGTCGAACGCGCCGGCGATCGCCGTGTTCTTGGTGAGCGCGATGAGGAGGCTGCTCAGCGGCGGCACGACCGCGCGGGTGGCCTGCGGGAGCACCACGATGCGCATCGTCTGTGTGAAGCTCATGCCGATCGCCCGGGCGGCCTCCGCCTGGCCCATCGGCACGGTGTTGATGCCGGAGCGGATCGCCTCGGCGATGAAGGCCGAGGTGTAGAAGCCGCAGGCGCACACGGCCAGCACGAAGGAATTGATGCCGGGGAAGAGCACCTTGGGCACCACGAAGAACGCCACCAGGAACAGCAGCGTCAGCGGGGTGTTGCGCAGCACGGTCACCCACAGGGTGCCGAATATCCGCAGCGGCGGCACGGGCGAGACGCGGAAGCCCGCGATCACCAGCCCCAGCACGAGGGCCAGCACCGCGCTCACGGCGGTCAGCGACAGAGTGCCGAGGAATCCCTCGCGGAACAGCGCCAGGTTGTCGAGCAGTACGTTCATGAATTCTCCGCGAGGAATCGCGTCGGAACGGCAGGTGGCCGGGAAAGGCGGCGCCCTCGGCGCTGCCGCGCGGGTCGCGGCGCGGCGGGCCGGACGGTGCCGCCGCGCACGGGCGGCGGACCGGGGCACCCCCTCGGCGCCGGCACCGCGGGACGAACCGTCGGCGCCCCGCCCCGCGCGGCACCGCGGTGCCGGGGAGCGGGGCGCCGGTGATCACTTCTCGGTGATCTCGGGCGGCTGCTTGAACTTCGAGCCGGACAGGCCGAGCGTGGCGTCGTACGCCTTCTTGTAGTCGCCGTTGTCCTGGTGCGCCTTCAGGGCGTCGGCGACGGCCTTCTGGAGCTCCTTGTCGCCCTTCTTCAGGCCGACGCCGTAGGGCTCGTCCGAGAACGGCTTGCCGACGACCTTCAGCTTGCCCTTGTTCTGCGCGGCGTAGCCCATGAGGATCGCGTCGTCGGTGGTGACCGCGTCCACCTGGCCGTCGAGGACCTGCGAGACGCACTCCGAGTACTTGCTCAGCTCGGTCACCTTCGCGCCGTACTTGGGCTGCTTGATGACCTGGAGCGGGGTGGAGCCGACGATGGAGCAGACCTTCTTGCCCTTGACGGTCTCCGGGCCCTTCAGCTCCTTCTCGTCCTTGCGGACCAGCAGGGAGGCACCGGCGTGGAAGTACGGGCCGGCGAAGTCGATCTGCTTCTTGCGCTCGTCGTTGATCGTGTAGGTGCCGATCATCAGGTCGACGTCGCCCTTGCCGACGGCGGTCTCACGGGCGCCGGAGTCCACGGTCTTCCACTGGATCTGCTTGGGCGAGAAGCCCAGGTCGGCCGCGACCATCTTGGCGATCTCGATGTCGAACCCGGAGTACTTCTTGTTCGACTGGTCCTGGAAACCGAGGTACGGCTGGTCGGCCTTGGCACCGATGACGAGCTTGCCGCGCTTCTGTGCCCGCTTCAGCACGGGCGAGTCGACGTCGACCTTCTTGGCGACCTCGTACGTCGGCAGGGCCTTCTCATCGGTCTGGTCCTTGGGCTTGTCGCCCGCGGAGCCCGACTTGCCACCGCACGCGGCCGTCGCCGCCAGCGCCAGGATCACCGCCGCCGAGGCAGCGGTCTTGTGGAACTTCATAGTGAACATCCCTTGCTTGAACAGTCGTTGGCCCCGCCGGGGCGGTCCTCACCCGGCGGTCGTCGCGCCCCGCGCCCGCTCGCGAGCCGTGCGTGCCCGTGGTGTCGGAGGTGCCGGTGCCGCCCGTGGTGTCAGTGGTGCAGGATCTTCGAGAGGAAGTCCTTGGCGCGGTCGCTGCGCGGATTGCTGAAGAACTGCTCGGGAGCGGACTCCTCGACGATCCGGCCGTCCGCCATGAAGACGACACGGTTGGCCGCGGAACGCGCGAACCCCATCTCGTGCGTCACCACGACCATCGTCATACCGTCCCGGGCCAACTGCTGCATGACCTCCAGGACTTCGTTGATCATCTCGGGGTCCAGGGCCGAGGTGGGCTCGTCGAAGAGCATCACCTTCGGGTCCATGGCCAGGGCCCGGGCGATCGCCACCCGCTGCTGCTGTCCACCCGACAGCTGTGCGGGGTACTTGTCCGCCTGGTTGCCCACGCCCACCCGGTCGAGCAGTGTGCGCGCCTTGCCCTCGGCCTCCTGCTTGTCCGTTTTGCGGACCTTCACCTGGCCCAGGGTGACGTTCTCCAGCACGGTCTTGTGCGCGAACAGGTTGAAGGACTGGAAGACCATGCCGACGTCGGAGCGCAGCCTGGCCAGTTCCTTGCCCTCCTGGGGCAGCGGCCTGCCGTCGATGGAGATGTGGCCCGAATCCACCGTCTCCAGACGGTTGATGGTGCGGCACAGCGTCGACTTGCCGGATCCCGAGGGGCCGATGACGACGACGACCTCACCACGGGAGATGGTCAGGTCGATGTCCTGTAGGACATGCAGCGCACCGAAGTGCTTGTTGACGCCTTCCAGCACAACCAGTTCGTCGGTTGCCGGGGCGGACCCGCCGGCGTCCTTGGTCACCGATACTTCGCTCATCGGCGTACAGCTCCGTCCTCCTCGGTTGCGAGGACACTAGTGAGCCTCTGCCATCAGCGTCATTACATCTGAGCGGAAATTGAGCATAACGATCCGGCTGCAACCCGGCACACTGGGTAAACGGGACGGGGGCCCGCTGTCCGGGCTCTCCGCCGCCTCTCGGGGGTACCGGCTCCGTAACGGATACGGGACATCCTCTTGACTCGTCCGCCCGTATCGGCGTGGATGCACTGCTGGGCCTGCGCGGCACCGGCAGGCCCGGCGCGTACGCCGGTCCCTCTCAGGGAGCGGTTGCAGGAACAGGAGGTGCGGATGAGGCTGCTGCTCGTCGAGGACGACGATCATGTCGCCGGGGCCCTGTCCGCGGTGCTCGCCCGGCACGGCTTCGAGGTCAGGCACGTGCGCACCGGCGCCGAGGCGCTCCAGGAACTGCTGCCGGGCGAGGCGGGAGGCGCCGGCTACGCCGTCGTCCTGCTGGACCTCGGCCTTCCCGACCGGGACGGCTTCGAGATCTGCGGACGCATCCGGCGCACCAGCTCCACCCCCGTGATCATGGTGACCGCGCGTGCCGATGTGCGCTCCCGCATCCACGGCCTCAACCTGGGCGCCGACGACTACGTCGTGAAGCCCTACGACATGGGCGAACTGCTCGCCCGGATCCACGCCGTCAGCCGCCGCACCGGCCCCGAGGACGAGTCCGAGGGCACCGGCTCGGCCCCGCAGTCCGGGTCGGGGACGCTGCGGCTCGGCGGCGTGACGATAGAACCGGCCACCCGCGAGGTGAGCGTCGACGGCGTCCGCATACAGCTGACGCGCAAGGAGTTCGATCTGCTGGCACTGCTGGCGCAGCGGCCCGGCGTGGTCTTCCGGCGGGAGCAGATCATCAGCGAGGTGTGGCGCACCAGTTGGGAGGGCACGGGGCGCACCCTGGAGGTGCACATCGCCTCCCTGCGCTCGAAACTGCGCCGGCCGGCGCTGATCGAGACGGTCCGTGGCGTGGGGTACCGCATGGCCACGACGGCCGCCTGAGCGGCCCGGGACAGGAAGCGGACAGCCTGTGCGCACACGCCTTCTCCCGCTGCTGATCCTGCTGTTCGCCGGGGTGCTGCTCGCCCTCGGTTTCCCCCTCGCGGTGGGGCGTGCACAGGCGCAGCAGCAGAAGGTGGTCGTGGACCGCATCGACGACACCGCCCGCTTCGCCTCGCTCGCCCAGTTCGTCACCGCGCCGAGCCGGCCCGACGAGCGCCGGGACACCCTGCGCAAGGAGCTGAAGCGGTACTTCGAGACGTACCGCATCCGGGCCGGCGTCTTCGACCGGAACGGCCGTGCGATGGCCGCGGCACCGTCGGACTGGCACGTCCCCAAGGAGTCCGGCAAGGGCGGGCCCGCCGCTTCGCGCGACCCGCGGGCCCGCGCCTTCGAGGAGGCGCTGGCCGGCCGCCGCAGTCACGACCCGCCGCAGGTGTGGCCCTGGCAGGACGATACCAGCCGGATCACCGTGGCCTCGCCGGTGATCCGGGACGGGGACGTGGCGGCCGTCGTGGTCATCGACTCGCCCACGGACGCGCTGCGTTCGCGTATCCGGCGCGACTGGCTGGCCGTCGGGGCGGGCGAGGCCGCCGCGATGCTGCTCGCCCTCGGTGCCGCGCTCCGGCTGACCGGATGGGTGCTCAAACCCGTCGCCACCCTGGACCGGGCGACGCACGAGATCGCCACCGGGACCTTCACCTCGCGGGTCGTCGCCGCGTCCGGGCCGCCCGAACTGCGGCGGCTCGTCAACTCGTTCAACGAGATGGCCGGCAACGTGGAGGATCTGCTGGAGCAGCAGCGCGCCTTCATCGCCGACGCCTCCCATCAGCTGCGCAATCCACTGGCCGCGCTGATCCTGCGTATCGAGCTGCTGGCGCTCGAACTGCCCGACGGGCACGAGGAGATCGCCTCCGTGCAGGCCGAGGGCAAGCGGCTGGCCCGGGTGCTCGACGATCTGCTGGACCTCGCACTGGCCGAGCACGCCGACGCCTCGCACGTCGAACTGGCCGACATCGCCGAGATCGCCGGCGAACGCGTGGCGGCCTGGCGGGCGAAGGCCGAGGAGAAGGGCGTGACGCTGGAGTCGGCGGGGCAGTCGGCGGCCACCGGATGGGCGGACCCCGTGGCGCTCTCCAGCGCGCTGGACGCGGTCGTCGACAACGCCGTGAAGTTCACCCCCGACGGCGGGGTGGTCACGGTCACCGTGCGGGCCGAGGGCGACGCGGTCACGGTGGAGACCGCCGACGGCGGCCCCGGGCTGACGGAGGAGGAGATGGAGCGGATCGGGGACCGCTTCTGGCGCAGCAACCGTCACCAGAACATCGCCGGCTCCGGGCTGGGGCTCTCCATCACCCGGGCCCTGCTGTCCGCCGGCGGCGCCCGGCTGTCGTTCGCGCACAACGAGCCGCGGGGGCTACGGGTTCTGATCACCGTGCCGCGGACGGCACCGGCCGGCCACCGCCCGGAGGCCGCCGCCCCGCCGGCTGCCGGCGGGCACGGCGCTCAGGGCTTGGCCGAGCGGTAGTAGTGCTCCGCGCCGTCGTGCAGCGGCACGGGGTCGGTGTAGATCGCCGTGCGCAGATCGACCTTCTGCGCGGCGTGCACCTGGCCGCCGATCTGGTCCCGGCTGTCGATGACGGAGCGGGTGATGCCCTCGGTGAGCGCGTCGTCGGTGCTGTCCGTCGTGACGAGGAGATTCGCGATCGCGACGGTCTTGACCGACTCCCCGCGCTGCACCTTCGGGTACGCGTCCGCCGGCATCACAGCTGCGCGGTAGTAGCGCATCCGCGGCTGCTGCCGGTGCAGTTCCGTCACCAGGTCGCCCAGCTGCACCAGGCGGATGGGCGTTTTCTTCGCCAGCTGTGTGACGGCCGCGGTCGGCAGTCCGCCCGACCAGAAGAAGGCGTCCAGCTTTCCCTCGGCCAGCAGCCCCGGCATCCGGTCGATCCCCGCGCGCACCGCCTCGACGTCCTCGTCCATGTCCAGGCCCGCCGCTTCGAGCAGCCGCGCGGTCACCAGCGAGACGCCGGAGCGCCGCTGCCCGACACCGACACGGAGCCCCCGCAGATCCTTGGCGCTGCGCACCCGGGAGCCGCGGGGCACGACCAGCTGCATGTAGTCGTCGTACAGCCGGGCGCAGGCCCGGATACGGGAGGCGTTCTTGCCGTGCCGGTCCCGGTAGTCGGCGAGCGCGTCGGCGGCGGTGATCGTGAAGTCCGCCTTTCCCGAGACGATCTGCTCGATGTTGTCCACGGAGCCCTGGCTGTGCCGGAGAGCCAGGGAGACCTCCGGCAGGTCATCGGACACCCGTTCCTTGAGCAGCTGGCCGTAGCGTTCGTAGACGCCGGTGCGCACACCCGTCGCCAGCCGGACCGTGCCGCTCGGCTGCGGCCCCGTGCGCGGCACCAGCCACCAGGCGAGCAGCCCGCACACCACGACGAGCGTGCCGAGCAGCCACGCCCCGCGCCGTACACGGGCGCGCGGCGCTCCTGCGGGAAGCACACGGAAGCCGGTCACGCCGGGATCCTGCCAGCCCGACGGCGGGAACGGGAGGGGCGGCGGCGGTTCCGCTTCGGCGGAGGTTCCACGGCCGCGTCCGGGAGCCCCGCCACCGCCCGCCGCGGTGCGTTCCCGCCGCGCCGCCGCACGTCCCGGCACGGCACGTTCCCTGCCCACTGCTGAGCCCGGAAACCGGTGCGGGAGCACCGTGCGCGAACGCCTACCCTTGTCTCCATGAGCAGCAGCGACCGGAGCCGGGCAGCAACGGATGTCAAGGGAACGTACGAGCTGCGCACCTTCGGGTGCCAGATGAACGTCCACGACTCCGAGCGGATGGCGGGCCTGTTGGAGGACGCCGGCTGGGTCCGCGCTCCGAAGGACGCGCAGGATGTGGCGGATCTCGTCGTCTTCAACACCTGCGCCGTGCGGGAGAACGCCGACAACAGGCTCTACGGAAATCTCGGCCAGCTGGCGCCGAAGAAGGCCGCGCGGCCGGGCATGCAGATCGCCGTCGGCGGCTGCCTCGCGCAGAAGGACCGCGAGACCATCGTGCAGAAGGCGCCCTGGGTGGACGTGGTCTTCGGCACGCACAACGTCGGCAAGCTCCCCGTGCTGCTGGAGCGGGCCCGCGTCCAGGAGGAGGCGCAGGTCGAGATCGCCGAGTCCCTGGAGGCGTTCCCCTCCACGCTGCCCACCCGACGGGAGAGCGCCTACGCGGCCTGGGTCTCCGTCTCCGTGGGCTGCAACAACACCTGCACCTTCTGCATCGTTCCGCAGCTGCGGGGCAAGGAGAAGGACCGCAGGCCCGGCGACATCCTGGCCGAGGTCGAGGCGCTGGTCGCCGAGGGCGTCAGCGAGATCACGCTGCTCGGCCAGAACGTCAACGCCTACGGCTCCGACATCGGCGACCGCGAGGCGTTCAGCAAGCTGCTGCGTGCCTGTGGCCGGATCGAGGGCCTGGAGCGCGTCCGGTTCACCTCGCCGCATCCGCGCGACTTCACCGACGACGTCATCGCCGCCATGGCCGAGACGCCGAATGTGATGCCCCAGCTGCACATGCCGTTGCAGTCCGGCTCCTCGCGGGTGCTGAAGGCGATGCGCCGCTCCTACCGCCAGGAACGCTTCCTCGGCATCATCGAGAAGGTCCGGGCCGCGATGCCCGAGGCCGCGCTCTCCACGGACATCATCGTCGGCTTCCCCGGCGAGACCGAGGAGGACTTCGAGGAGACGCTGCACGTCGTGCGCGAGGCCCGGTTCGCGCAGGCGTTCACCTTCCAGTACAGCAAGCGCCCCGGAACGCCGGCGGCCGAGATGGACGGCCAGGTGCCCAAGAAGGTCGTCCAGGAGCGCTACGAGCGGCTGGTGGCACTCCAGGAGGAGATCTCCTGGGAGGAGAACAAGAAGCAGGTGGGCCGCACCGTCGAGCTGATGGTCGCCGAGGGAGAGGGCCGCAAGGACGACGTCACCCGCCGGCTCTCCGGCCGGGCGCCCGACAACCGCCTCGTCCACTTCGCCCGCCCCGCCTCCGGCCCCGCGCTCCGCCCCGGCGACATGGCCACCGTCGAGATCACCTACGCGGCCCCGCACCATCTGCTGGCCGAGGGCCCCGTGCTCGACGTCCGGCGCACCCGGGCCGGCGACGCCTGGGAGCGGCGGCAGGCCGAGCCCGAGGCCGCACCCGACGGACAGGGCGTGCTGCTGGGGCTGCCGACGGTCGGCGTCCCCGCTCCGCTGCCGGCGGCGACGGGCTGCGCCCTGGACTGACCCGCGAGCCGGAGCGAAGACGCCGGGCCCCGGAGCGCCCGGGCGAGGGCTCCGGCCGGAGGCACCGCCCGGGCGCTCCCTCATCTGTGCGCAGGAAACGGGGCTCGGCCACGCCGTGCGCAGCTGATGCGGGTCCACACCGATCCGCCGGCTCCCACGGCCGGGTGAGTGCGGGCCGGGGCAGGGTGGGAGGTGCAGCCCGGGGCGCTTAAGCTGCGCGCCATGCTTGTCGCCGCTGCCGTATGCCCCTGTCCGCCGCTGCTCGTCCCCGAGGTCGCCGGAGGCGCCGCCGCGGAGATGGACCCGGCCCGTGCCGCCTGTTACGACGTCCTGGGCGTCCTCGCCGCCGCCCGCCCCGACCGCCTCTACGTCCTCGGCCCGGCGGACCAGGCCGGCCGCGGAACCCACCCGCAGGGTGCCCGGGGCTCCTTCGCGGGCTTCGGGGTCGCCCTGGAGGTGAGCCTCGGCAAGGGCGACCCGGCGCCGCGCCGGCTGCCGCCCTCGCTCGCGGTGGGCGCCTGGCTGCTGGAGCGCACCGAGTGGGACGGCGCCCCGGTGGAAGGTCTCGGCGTGGGCGAGCCGCTCAGCCGGGACCGCTGTGCGGACCAGGGCCGGGAGCTGGCGGCCTCGGCGGACCGGGTGGCCCTGCTGGTGATGGGCGACGGCTCCAACTGCCGCACGCTGAAGGCGCCGGGCTACTTCGACGAGCGGGCCGCGGCCTTCGACGCCGAGGCGGCCCGTGCCCTGGGCGCGGCCGACGTGGAGGCGCTGCTCGCCCTGGACGAGGAGCTGGCCTACGAGCTGAACGTGAGCGGCCGCTCGTCCTGGCAGACGCTGGCCGGTGCCGCGCAGGGCACCGATCTGGCCGGGCGGCTGCTGTACGACGAGGCGCCGTACGGGGTGGGCTACATGGTCGCCGGCTGGTCCTGACCTGCCGCAGGCAGTACGGGCAGTGGGGGTGTGCGCCGCACACCCCCACTGCCCGTACTGCCCGTATCCACGAGGCGCTCCGCGGTCTTCAGGAACCGGAGCCGCTCCCGCCGGGACCCTCGGAGCCGCCGCCCTGCTTGCCGGGGCCCTCGGAGCCGCCCCGGCCCGAGCCGCCGCCGCGCTGGTCGTCGGCGTACTTCTCGGCGGCCTCCTTCGCCTTCTGTGTGCCGGACTTGATCTTGTCGCTGTACTTGCCCTTGGTCCGGTCGTCAGCGGTCTGTGCGGCCTTGTCCAGGCCCTTCTGCACCTTGTCACCGTGCTTGCTCAGCATGTTCTTGACCGAGTCCATGAAACCCATCGCGGCCACCTTCCTTCCCGGCCGTCCGGGCTGCCCGGACGGCTCATTTGCGGGCGTTGTCACCGGTCCCGCTGTCGGCCGCGGCGTCGGCCGACTGCTGCTTGGGGATGCCGACGCCGCCGTCGGCCTCGGCCTCCTCCCGGGGCTGCGCCGTTGCCGTGTCCGGGTCGGCCGGCGGCTCCTGGGCCGGCTCGTCGTGCTCGCCGGCCGCGGCGGGAGCCGGCTTCTGCCCGACCGCGGGGGCGTTCTCGTCCCCGGCCGCCGGGCGGGCGCCGGCGGACGCCGGTGCGTCGTCCCCGGCGTCCCGGGAGGGGGCCGCGGAGGCGCCGGGGGCGTCGCCGCCGGTGTCCTGCTCCGCGGCGTCCGGTGCCGGACGTGCGGCGGCGGATCCACCGGGTGTCTTGCCGGAAGAACGACGGAGAAGCTTCGCAAAAACGCCCATATCTACTCCAGACCTTACTCGTGTGGGCGAAATCCCGCGCCTTGCGGAGCGTCCCTTTGCGCCGCCCCGGGGCACCGGTGCGGAAACCGGCTGTGGGAACCTCGCAACTGGCAACGACAGCCTTGGCCGCAGCGTCACGTCGCTCGTTCGGGAAGCGGCACCGGGATTTGCGAGACTTACGGCGTGAACGCAGCTGTCCCCTCTCCGTGTCCGAACCGGTCGCCGGGCCCCTCCGCGCACGCCTCCCCGCTTCGCTCCCGGGACCTCCCCCCGGTGCTCGCGGTCGTCGGCCCCACCGCCGCCGGCAAGTCCGACCTGGGGGTCTTCCTCGCACAGCAGCTGGGCGGAGACGTGATCAACGCGGACTCCATGCAGCTGTACCGCGGCATGGACATCGGTACGGCCAAGCTGACCGTCGAGGAGCGCCAGGGGGTCCCGCACCATCTGCTGGACATCTGGGACGTCACCGTCTCGGCGAGCGTCGCCGAGTACCAGCGGCTGGCCCGCGCCGAGATCGACCGGCTGCGCACCGCCGGGCGGGTGCCGGTCCTGGTCGGCGGCTCGGGCCTGTACGTGCGCGGCGCGCTCGACGCCATGGACTTCCCCGGCACCGATCCCGAGGTCCGGGCCCGGCTGGAGGAGGAGCTGGCCGAGCACGGTCCCGGGCCGCTGCACGCCCGGCTGGCCGCGGCGGACCCGGAGGCGGCCGCCGCCATCCTGCCGGGCAACGGGCGGCGCATCGTCCGTGCGCTGGAGGTCATCGAGATCACCGGCCGGCCGTTCACCGCGAACCTGCCGCGGCACGAGTACGTGTACCCGGACACGGTGCAGATCGGCGTCGACGTCGCGCGGCCGGAGCTGGATGAGCGGATCGCGGGCCGCGTCGACCGGATGTGGCAGGCGGGCCTGGTCGACGAGGTGCGCGCCCTGGTGGACGCGGGGCTCCGGGAGGGACGCACCGCTTCCCGTGCGCTCGGCTACCAGCAGGTGCTGGCGGCGCTGGCGGGGGAGTGCACCGAGGAGGAGGCGCGCGCCGAGACGGTCCGTGCCACCAAGCGTTTCGCACGCCGGCAGGACACCTGGTTCCGGCGTGACCCGAGGGTGCACTGGCTCAGCGGGGCCGTCGCGGATCGTGCGGAACTCCCGGGTGCCGCGCTGGCGTTGGTTGCGCGAGCGGTCACAGCCTGATCACGTCATGGCATCGGGAAGCCCAGCGTGACAATTCCGTTCTCTCCGGCGTGCCATCATCGAGCATCGTTCGAAGCCGTGATGCCGGAGTGGGGAGGGCGTGTGGCGATGGAGGCCGGCCCTCGTGACGACGACGGGACGCCCGTCCGCGGCGTGCCGCACGCCCGTGCGGGCTCAGCGGCGCACGACGTCCCCTCGCCCTCCGTTTCCGAACCGGCCGAGGAGCCAGGGCCGGAGCCCGCGCTCGGTCCCGGCGGTCTGCCGGAGGGCGAAGGAGACGATGCGGCCGGTGTGAACAGCGTGGACGGTGTGGACGGGGACGAGGCCGTGCTCGCCGAGCCCGTCGAACCGCAGGAGCTGCGCCCCGCCCGGAAGCTGCGGCTGTGGCAGCTGGCACCGGTCGTCTTCCTCTGCGCTCTCGGCTCGCTGATGTTCGCCTTTCCGCTCGCCTTCGAGCCCGGCGGGGGCTCCAGCACGGGCGCCGTCGTCTCGATGCTGGGGCTGCTGCTGTGCGGCTGCGGGGCGGGGTGGGGCGTGATGGCCGCCCGCCGGGTCGGGCACACCTGGCCGGGGCTGCCGGCGAGGGGCTCGGGCAGACGGCCGGACTGGCGGGTCGTCCTGGTGTACGCGGTGATCGTGTGCACGCTCGTCGTGCTGGCCTTCTGGCGGGTCGACCGGCTTCGGTGACCAGGCGCCCGCTCCCTTACGATCGATGCTGTGACCAGCGCGCAAGGAGTGCCCTTCCTCAAGGGACACGGCACCGAGAACGACTTCGTGATCATCCCGGATCCGGACGGGGAGCTGGAACTGTCCCCCGAGGCCGTGGCCCGGCTGTGCGACAGGCGGGCCGGTGTCGGCGCGGACGGCGTGCTGCGGGTGGTCCGCTCGGCCGCCCACCCGGAGGCCCGGCACATGGCGGCCGAGGCCGAGTGGTTCATGGACTACCGCAACGCCGACGGCTCCGTCGCCGAGATGTGCGGCAACGGCGCCCGTGTCTTCGCCCGCCATCTGGAGCGTGCCGGGCTGGTCGAGCCCGGCGATGTCGCCCTCGCCACCCGCGCGGGCATCCGGCGGGCGCACATCGCCAAGGAGGGCGGCGACGTCACCATCGGCATGGGCCGGGCGGAGCTCCCCGGTGGCACGGAGAGCACGGGAGACGCCGGCGCCGGACGGGTCCGGGTGAGCGCCGCGGGCCGGGAGTGGCCGGCGCGCAAGGTCGGGATGGGCAATCCGCACGCCGTCGCGTTCGTGACCGATCTCGCGGACGCGGGAAGCCTTCTGGACGCTCCCGGTGTCACCCCGCCCGATGCCTTCCCCGACGGCGTCAACGTCGAGTTCGTCGTGGACCGCGGGCCGCGGCACGTCGCGCTGCGGGTGCACGAGCGCGGCTCGGGGGAGACCCGCTCGTGCGGTACGGGTGCCTGCGCCGTGATGGTCGCGGCGGCCCGCAGGGACGGCGCCGACCCCGTCCGGGACGGCGTCCCGGCGAGCTACACGGTGGACGTGCCGGGCGGCCGCCTGGTGATCACCGAACGGACGGACGGCGAGATCGAGATGACCGGCCCCGCGGTGATCGTCGCGGAGGGCGTCCTCGACCCCGCGCTGCTGTCCTGAACGCCTGCTGGACGCTCCGGCCCGCCGGGCCGGAGAAGTGAGACAAGAGAGCTGAAGAGAGCCGTCGACCCGGTAAACATCGCACGATGGGGTGATCCCACTCACGCTGGGCCCGACCCCGTCACCGATGAGTGATGGGGTCGGCAGCACGGCACTCCCCGGACGGGGCGTGCCACCGAGCGGGAGGTGCCCATGAGTGCGGTGCGCAGTCTGCGAAAACTCAGCAGAGCGGCGCTGTTGGGCGCCACCTCCCGCAACGCGCTGCCGGACGCGCTCGAACACGTGGCCAAGGTGCACAGGGCGCACCACCCCCGGGCCGATCTCCGCCCGCTGCGCCGCGCCTACGTCCTGGCGGAGTCCTCGCACCGCGGTCAGATGCGCAAGAGCGGCGAGCCGTACATCACCCACCCCCTCGCCGTGACCCTGCTGCTGGCCCAACTCGGCGCCGAGACCACCACACTGACGGCGTCGCTGCTGCACGACACCGTCGAGGACACCGAGGTGACGCTGGAGCAGGTACGCGCCGAGTTCGGTGACGAGGTGTGCTATCTCGTCGACGGCGTCACCAAGTTGGAGAAGGTCGACTACGGAGCGGCGGCCGAATCCGAGACGTTCCGCAAGATGCTGCTGGCGACCGGCAACGATGTGCGCGTCATGTCGATCAAACTCGCCGACCGGCTGCACAACATGCGCACTCTCGGCGTCATGCGTCCGGAGAAGCAGGCCCGGATCGCCAAGGTGACCGCCGATGTGCTGATCCCGCTCGCCGAGCGGCTCGGCGTCCAGGCGCTCAAACGGGAGCTGGAGGACCTGGCGTTCGCCGTCCTCCAGCCCGAGGAGCACACCCGTACACGGGAGTTGATCCGCGAGCACACGGCGGACCCGGACCCGCTCACCGGCATCGCCTCCCGGGTGCGCCGGATGCTGCGCGAGGCCGGGATCGGGGCACAGGTGCTCATCCGCCCCCGGCACGCCCTCTCGGTGCACCGGCTGCGGCTCAAACGCGGGGACCGTGAGGGCCTGGGCCCCTGCGACTTCGGCCGGCTGCTGATCCTCGTCCAGGAGGACGCCGACTGCTACGCGGTGCTGGGCGAGCTGCACACCTGTTTCGCGCCGCTCGTCTCGGAGTTCAAGGACTTCATCGCGGTACCGAAGTTCAACCTCTACCAGTCGCTGCACACCGCCGTGGCCGACGAGGACGGGCAGGTCGTCGAGGTGCTGGTGCGCACCCGCCGGATGCACCGGGTCGCCGAGGCCGGTGTGATCGCGCTCGGCGACCCGCACGCGGCCGCCACCCGGCCCGAGGAGAGCACCGAGCAGCCCGGCGAACGGCGCGACCCCACCCGGCCCGGATGGCTCTCCCGGCTCCTGGAGTGGCAGAGCCACGCACCCGACGCCGACACCTTCTGGACCGAGCTGCGCGACGAGCTGGCCCAGGACCGCGAGATCACCGTCTACTGCGCCGTGCCGGGGCCCGACAGCCCCGCGGGCGAGGCGCTGCCGCTGCCCGCCGGTGCCACCTGCGTGGACGCCGCGTACGCCCTGCTGGGGCAGGCGGGCCACCGCTGCATCGGGGCCCGGCTCAACGGCAGGCTGGCGGCGCTGACCACCCCGCTGCGCGACGGCGACGGACTCCAGCTCTTCCTGGAGGCCCAGGGCACCGAGCCCTCGGGGCCGTCCCCCGAGTGGCTCGGCCATGTGCGCACCCCGGCGGCGCGCCTGGCCATCCGGCAGTGGCTGGCCGCTTCGGGGACGTCCGGCGGCGACGACCGGGAGCGGAAGCCGGAGGCCGGCGCGCCGGAAGCGGACGACCGCGCCCGGCGGGAGCCCGTGGCGCCGGCAGCCGGGGAACAGGCCGCCGGCGCCACCGAGTCGACGCCCGTCGTCCCGGGCCGGCCGGACGCCCCCGTCCGGCTCGCGCGCTGCTGCACACCGGTGCCGCCGGACGCCGTGACGGGCTTCGCGGTCCGCGGCGGCGCCGTCACCGTGCACCGGGACACCTGCCACGCCGTGACGCGGATGACGAGCGCGGGGCGCACCGCCCTGCCGGTCCGGTGGGAGCGCGGCACCGCCGGCTGCCGGGTCACGTTGCGCGCCGAGGCGTTCGGCCGGCCCCGGCTGCTGGCCGACCTCACGGAGACGATCGCCGCCGAGGGCGCGGCCGTCGTCGCCGCCGACGTCGAACCCCCGCGCGAGCAGCGGGTGCGGCACACCTACACGCTGCACCTCCCGGACGCCTCCGGGCTGCCCGCGCTGATGCGGGCCATGCGGCAGGTCCCCGGCGTGTACGACGTCACGCGCGCCGTGCACCGGGCCGCCGCCAACTGACCGTCCGCGCGCGGCTCCAGCCGACCCGCGAACGCGCCCCGCGCGCCCGCGCCGCCGTGCGCCCCCGGTGCCCCGCCGCACCCCGTTCGGGTGGACGGGCCCGGGCCGGGCCCGCGGCCGGCGACGGCGCTGGTAGCGATGACGGCATGTCCCTCACACCTTCACGCACCGTGAACAGGCCCCGCTGGGGCACCGCGGGGCTGACCTCCGTCGCCGTGCTGGCCCTCGTCGCAGCGGCCCTGCCGAAGCCCGCACCGGCCGGCATCGGCGACCGTCTCTTCCCGCATCTGGGGAACCCCGGCTATGACGTCCGCTCCTACGACATCGCCTTCCGCTACAGCGGCGACAACAGCAAGCCGCTGTCCGCCCGCACCCGGATCGACGCCCGGGTCACCGCGGACCGCATGGAGCGCTTCAACCTCGACTTCGCCTCCGGCAAGGTCCGCTCCGTCGAGGTCAACGGCCGGCCCGCCCGGTTCGCCAGCGCCGGGGAGGACCTCGTCGTCACCCCGCGGCAGCCCGTCACGCGCGGTACGCCGCTGCGTGTCGACGTGCGGCACACCAGCGATCCGAAGGCCCCCGAGGGCGGCTGGCTGCGTACCAAGGACGGCCTGGCCATGGCCAACCAGGCCGACGCGGCGCACCGGGTCTTCCCCTCCAACGACCATCCCGCGGACAAGGCCCGCTTCACCTTCCGGGTCACCGCGCCGCGTGAGCTGACCGTCGTCGCCGGGGGGCTGCCCGTCGGCCGGACCCGGGCGGGCGCCGACACGGTGTGGACGTACCGCTCCGCGCATCCGATGGCCACGGAGCTGGCCCAGGTGTCCATCGGCCGCTCCGCTGTGCTGCGTTCCACCGGCCCGCACGGGCTGCCGCTGCGGCACGTCGTCCCCGAGAAGCAGCGCAAGGCGCTGAAGCCCTGGACGGACCGGACGCCGCGGCAGATCGCCTGGATGGAGCGGCACGCGGGGCGCTACCCGTTCGAGACCTACGGGGTGCTCGCCGCCGAGGCACAGACGGGCTTCGAGCTGGAGACACAGACGCTCTCGCTGTTCGAGCGCCATGTGTTCACCTCCGACGGGTACCCGGACTGGTACAAGGAGGCACTGATGGTGCACGAACTCGCGCATCAGTGGTACGGCGACAGCGTCACCCCGCGCAGGTGGACCGATCTGTGGCTCAGCGAGAGCCAGGCCACCTGGTACGAGTGGCTCTACGGCGCCGAGCGGGGCGGCCCCTCGCTGGAGCGCAAGGCACGCGAGGCGTACCGGCAGTCGAACGCCTGGCGGAAGAGCTACGGCCCGCCCGCCCGGCTGAAGGCGGCGAAGGGCGGCGGCAAGCTCCAGCTGTTCAGCAACATCGTCTACGACGGTTCGGCGCTCGTGCTGTACGCGCTGCGGCAGCACATCGGGGAGCGGGCCTTCGCCGAGGTCGAGCGGGCCTGGCCGCAGCGGTACCGGGACGGCAACGCCTCGACGGCGGACTTCATCGCGCTGGTCGACGAGGTCTCCGGGAAGGACAGCACCGCGTTCCTGAAGCGGTGGCTGTACGGCACCAGGACGCCGCCGATGCCGGGGCACCCGGACTGGAAGAGCGCATGACGGGGGCTCCCGGGCGCAGCGACCGCGTGCGCCCGGGAGCCCCCGACGGCCCGGGCGAGGGGCACCGCGGCGCAAACCGGGTGACTCCGCCTCCCGGCCGTGCGACCATCTGTGTCGTCCGCGCCCGGGCCCGACCGGCCCCGGCGCGGCGGGCCGGGCCCGCGGGGCGGCCGGGGGCGGGAATCTTCCCCTCGCCGGATGCGTTGTCCCGGTACGGCGCGCAGGCCGCTGCCGGCGGCCCGTGCCCCTCATCCCTCCTACATTAAGGATCCACTTGACCCTCTCTTCCTCCCTTCCACAGAACGGCCAGCGCACCGACCGGATGGACCGGAACACCCGCCGAGCCGACGCCCTGATGGAAGAGGACGTCGCTCTGAGTCACGTGATCGACGAGAACCGTGACGGTGACCAGTTCGACCGCTCCGAGAGGGCGGCGCTGCGGCGCGTGGCGGGCCTGTCCACCGAGCTGGAGGACGTCACAGAGGTCGAGTACCGGCAGCTGCGCCTGGAGCGTGTGGTGCTGGTCGGCGTCTGGACGTCCGGCACGGCGGCCGACGCGGAGAACTCCCTGGCGGAGCTGGCCGCGCTGGCCGAGACGGCGGGCGCCCATGTGCTCGACGGTGTGATCCAGCGGCGCGACAAGCCCGACGCGGCCACCTACATCGGCTCCGGCAAGGCCTCCGAGCTGCGGGACATCGTCCTGGAGACGGGCGCCGACACGGTGGTGTGCGACGGCGAGCTGACGCCGGGCCAGCTCATCCACCTCGAAGACGTCGTCAAGGTCAAGGTCGTCGACCGTACGGCGCTGATCCTCGACATCTTCGCGCAGCACGCCAAGTCCCGTGAGGGCAAGGCGCAGGTGGCGCTGGCGCAGATGAACTACATGCTGCCGCGGCTGCGTGGCTGGGGTCAGTCCCTGTCCCGGCAGATGGGCGGCGGCGGTTCCGGTTCCGCGGGCGGCGGTATGGCCACGCGCGGTCCCGGTGAGACGAAGATCGAGACCGACCGGCGACGGATCCGCGAGAAGATGGCCAAGATGCGCCGGGAGATCGCGGAGATGAAGACCGGCCGGGACGTCAAGCGGCAGGACAGGCGCCGCAACAAGGTCCCCTCGGTCGCGATCGCCGGGTACACCAACGCGGGCAAGTCCTCGCTGCTGAACCGGCTCACGGGCGCGGGTGTCCTGGTGGAGAACGCGCTGTTCGCCACGCTCGACCCCACCGTCCGCAAGGCCGAGACGCCCAGTGGCCGCGCCTACACCCTGGCGGACACGGTGGGCTTCGTGCGCCACCTGCCGCACCACCTGGTGGAGGCGTTCCGCTCCACGATGGAGGAGGTCGGCGAGTCCGATCTCATCCTGCACGTGGTCGACGGCGCGCACCCCTCGCCGGAGGAGCAGCTCGCCGCGGTCCGTGAGGTGATCCGGGACGTGGGCGCCGCCGAGGTGCCGGAGATCGTCGTCGTCAACAAGGCGGACGCGGCGGATCCGCTCGTCCTCCAGCGTCTGCTGCGTGCCGAGAAGCACGCGCTGGCGGTCTCGGCCCGCACGGGCCAGGGCGTCGACGAACTGCGGGAACTGATCGACACCGAACTGCCGCACCCGTCGGTGGAGCTGGAGGTCCTGCTGCCCTACACCGAGGGCAAGCTGGTCTCCCGGGTGCACAGCCAGGGCGAGGTGCTCTCCGAGGAGCACACCGGGCAGGGCACGCTGCTCAAGGCCCGGGTGCACGAGGAACTGGCGGGCGAGCTGCGCCGGTTCCAGCCGGTGGCCTGAGCCGCCGGTCGCCCGACGACGAACAGGCCCCGTCCCTCGGTACGAGGGGCGGGGCCTGTGTCATGCGCGCGCGTCCCGGGCGCAGCGTGGAGAGCGTGCCCGGGGGCCGCCCGCGAGTCGGCGGTGCGCCGGGCACGGACGCCCGGCGCACACCGGTTCAGCTCTGCCGGCTGACCGCGTCGAAGACGGCCTTCGCCTCCTTGCCCAGGCGGGCGCCGGCGAGCCAGTCGGCCGTCACCGGGCCGATGGAGGTGACCGACAGCAGGTGCTTGCCGGAGGCGTCCAGCCACGGGCCACCGGAGGAACCGGCCGTCATGGTGCAGCCGGCGCGGTACATCGTGGGCTGATCCGGGTCGAGGGTGAGCCGCGCGGGCCGGCCCTCGCAGTGGTACATCTTCGAGCCGTCGAAGGGGCGTGCCGCCGGGTAGCCGACGGCGTCGAGGGAACGCAGCGACTTCACCCGCGGAGTGGCGAAGCTGACCTCGACGGCGTTGCCGGTCTTCTCCTCCAGCGAGGTGCTGCTCCGGTCCTCCGGCTGGACCTGGATGACGGCGAAGTCCTGCGGGGCGCCCTTGCCGCCCTGCTCGGCACCGTTGTTGATCCAGTGGTCGGTCGTCCGCGCGTGCTTGGCCCACCAGATGCCGTGCGGCGCGACCTGGTCCTTCGGGGCCGTCTCCAGCTGAGCGTTGGGCAGGCCCTGCGGGTTGTAGTCCGGCACGAAGACGACGTTGCGGTACCAGCCCTTGCCCTTGCCGCCGTGCACGCAGTGCCCCGCGGTGGCCACCAGGTTGGACTTGCCCGGGTGGCGCGGGTCCTTCACCACGGCGCCCGAGCAGACCATCGCGCCCTTGGGGGTGTCCATGAACACCTTGCCGACCGGCAGTCGGTCCTGGTCGTAGGGCGTCGGGACGGGAGCCGCCCGGACGGCCTTCGGCGTGGGGTCGGTCACGCCCTCGTCCTCGCCGGTGCCGTCGCTGCCGCCGCTCTCACCGCTGTCGATGTCCGAGTCGTCGACCTTGCGGTCGTTGCCGTCCGCGTCCTTCATGCGGTCGGGGTCCCACAGGTCCTTGATGATCGGGTTGAAGAACTCCTTGGCCTCGCTGAGCCACTTGTCCCTGTCCCAGTTCTTCCACTCCCCGTTGCGCCACTTGTCCAGGTCGTCGAGGGAGGTCGGCAGGTCCTTGGGGAGGTCGTCGGGCAGGCCGGACTCTTCCTTCGCGGAGCTCGATGCCGAGGGCTTCTCGTCGGCCTTGTCGTCCTCCGGACCGCAGGCGGTGGCCGTCACCGCCAGTGCGACCACGGCCGCCGCCGCGGCCAGCGCCGCACGGGCCCGTGCGGGCCTGGCTATGGATGGCATGCGTGAAATCCCCCTGAACTGGATCGAGCCTGTGGACTTGTCATGCACCTCGCCGGGAGGGGCGGCTCCCCACTATGCCCGGTGGAAAGGGGGACGGGCACGGCAGGGTCCCCGGTTCCGCAGGCGGACGACCGGCGACGACGCACCCGTCACGGGGTGAGCGATCTTCAACACGCCCGTGATCCCTGCTCGTTCGTTTCGTTGGTACATGCGGGGGACAGTGGCCCGCTGCCCTGCGGCCCAGTCGACACCATCGGAGGAAAGCTCAGTGAACGTCCGCTCCGAAGCCGAAGGCGCCCCGAAGGGTCCGGTCCGCAAGCGGCTCGCCCGGCTCATCGAGCCGGCTGTCCCCCGGCAGGCCCGTCGCGCCGGCCGCCCGGAGGAGCTGGGCACGTCCTCCGGGTACGGGCTCCCCTCCGGTGCGCCCCTCGCCGACGCTCTCGGCGGCCCCTCCGCCTACACCTCGGTGCCCGTCCCGCGGCAGGCGGCCGACGCCCGGCCCGCACCGGGAACCGCGGTGCCGCCGCCCGGTCGCGAGGTCGCGGCGCCGCCGCAGGCGCACCCGGAGCCGGCCGCGGCCGGGCAGCCCGGTGTGGCGGCGGATCCGCTGGAACATCCGCAGGTCCCGGTGGCCGCCGACGCCGCCGGGGTGGAGAGCCTGCTGCGCTGCTGGGTGCGGGAGACCGGCGCCGGGCTCGCCCCGGACGGCACGCTGCGGCTCCCGCTCGACGCCATCGGGGCGACGCTCGTCGTCCCCGTCCGGTACTGGTCGCCCGTCGGCTACCACCGCTTCGGCCGTCCCCGGCTGGAGGGGGAGAGCGACTCCGCGCCGCCGATGAACGCCGTCGCGCTCGCGGCGCTCCTCGGCCGCGAGGCCGCGCACGCCGCCGCCGACGCTCCCGAGGCGGAGAGCGCGGCACTGGTGGGCCGCGTCGCCGACTCCGTGCAGCGCACCGCGCAGTTCCTCGCCGACCGGCGGACGTGCCCCCGGGTCCCGGACGGCACCGGCCCGTTCCTCGCCGGCGAGCAGGCACTGCTGTTCGGCCACCCCCTCCACCCGACGCCCAAGAGCCGCGAGGGGCTCTCGGAAGCCGAGTCGCGGGCCTTCTCGCCCGAGACCCGGGGCCGCTTCCCGCTGCACTGGATGGCCGCCGACCGCTCCGTGCTGGCCGGCGAGTCCGCCTGGACGGAGCGCGGCCGGCCGGTCGCAGCCGACGATCTGGCCACCCGCGTCGCCGGTCCCTGGCCCGCCCGCCGGCTGCCCGCCGGCACCGTTCCCGTGCCGCTCCACCCGTGGCAGGCGCGGGAACTGCGTCATCTGCCCGAGGTGACACAGCTGTTGGAGTCCGGACTGCTGCACGACCTGGGCCAGGGCGGCGAGTTGTGGTACCCCACCTCGTCCGTGCGGACCGTCACCCAGCCCGGCGGCACGGCGATGCTCAAGCTGTCCCTCGGGCTGCGCATCACCAACTCCCGCCGGGAGAACCTCCGCAAGGAGCTGCTGCGCGGCGTCGAGGTGCACCGGGTGCTGCGCAGCGGGCTCGGTCAGGAGTGGCGTGCCGCGCACCCCGGGTTCGACATCGTGCGCGACCCGGCCTGGCTGGGCATCGACGTGCCCGGCACCGGCCGGTTGCCCGGGTTCGACACGGTCATCCGGCACAACCCCTTCGGCCCGGAGGACGACGCCGTCTGCGTCGCGGGGCTGACCGCGCCCGTGCCCGCGGCCGACGGGCCGCCGGAGACGCTCCGCTCGCGGCTCCAGGACGTCGTCGAGACGCTCGCGCAGCGCACCGGGCGGCCCCGCACGGCCGTCGCCGCCGAGTGGTTCCTGCGCTACCTGGACGTCGTCGTCCGGCCGGTGCTGTGGCTCGACGGCCACGCCGGTATCGCGCTGGAGGCGCACCAGCAGAACACGCTCGTTCTGCTGGACGCCGACGGCTGGCCCACCGGCGGCCGTTACCGCGACAACCAGGGCTACTACTTCCGCACCTCGCGCCGCGCCGAGCTGGAACAGCGGCTGCCCGGCGCGCGGGTCGGGGAGGCCAGCGACACCTTCGTGGCGGACGACGTCATCGACGAGCGCTTCGCCTACTACCTGGGCATCAACAACGTGCTCGGCCTCATCGGCGCCTTCGGGTCGCAGCAACTCGCCGACGAGCAGCTGCTGCTGGCGGCCTTCCGGCGCTTTCTGGAGCGGGCGGCGGCCGGCACGGACGGCGAGCCCGTCTCGCCCCTGCCGCGGCTGCTGCTGGAGGCGGGCTCCCTGCGCTGCAAGGCCAATCTGCTGACCCGGCTGCACGGCATGGACGAACTCGTCGGGCCCGTGGACACCCAGTCCGTCTACGTCACGCTCAGCAACCCGCTCGCCCACTGACCGCCGCCCGTCGCCCGGGCTCCCGCACCGCAAGGAGACCCCGTCATGGTCTTGCCGCAACCGCACTCCGGCGCAGCGCGCGCGGCGGAGCACCCCGGCACCGGCACGATGGAGCCCGGCGCGTCCCTCCGCGACGACGAGGACACCCTCGATCTGGAGATCCCCGAAGAACTCAAGCAGCTGTCCGCGGGGCGCGTGCACCCCGGCAGACGCCCGGCCGCCACCGCGCCGGGCGGCCTGCTGGACGCGCCCGCCGACTGGCCGGCCGTCGCCACGCCCGCCGGGCTGTTCCGGTTCGCCGCGGTCGAGCCGGCACGTGATCTGCCGCTGATCACCGCGTGGATGAACGATCCCGCAGTGGCCGCCTTCTGGGAACTGGCGGGCCCGCCCGAGGTCACCGCGGCACATCTGCGGCCGCAGATCGAGGGCGACGGGCGCAGCGTCCCCCTGCTCGGTCTGCTCGACGGCGTTCCCATGAGCTACTGGGAGCTGTACCGCGCCGATCTCGACCCCCTCGCCCGGTACTGCCGCACCCTGCCCCACGACACCGGCGTCCATCTGCTGCTCGGCCGTGCCGCCCACCGGGGCCACGGCACCGGCACGGCCCTGCTGCGCGCCGTCGCCGACCTCGTCCTCGACCGGCGGCCGCGGTGCTCGCGGGTGCTGGCCGAACCCGATCTGAGCAACACCCCCTCGGTGGCCGCCTTCCTGAGCGCCGGCTTCCGGCTGAGCGCCGAGGTGGAACTGCCGGACAAACGCGCGGCCCTGATGGTCCGGGACCGCGTGCTGCGCGAGGCGCTCTGAGCGGTGGAACGCGTGCGTCACCGGCTGGTTCCACCCCTCGGCGCCCCTTCGCACTCCGTAGCGCTCTGACCCCCGTCCCCTCCCACAAGGAGCAATTCCGTGCACCCAGCGTCTCCCGGATCCTCCAACGACTGCGCACCGCTAGCCGTGCCCGCCGGCCTCGAACCGCAGCACTGGCGACTGGCCGCCCGACGACTGCTCGCCAAAATGCTCTCGGAGTTCTCCTACGAGGAGGTGCTCCAGCCGCAACCCGCCCCGGAGGAGGCTTCCTCCGGGGCGTACGTCCTTCCGGTGGACGACGAGCTGACCGTCCGCTTCCGCGCCCGCCGCGGCGCCTACGGGCACTGGAACATCGACGCCAAGTCGCTGGACGAGAGCCTGGATCCGCTCGCCTTCCTCGTCCGTGCCCGCTCCCTGCTCGGCCTCGGCAGCGACACCACCGGCCACTATGTGCGCGAGCTGACCGCCACCCTCACCGCCGACGCCCGTCTGCTCGCCGGCGACCTGCCCGCCGCCGACCTCGCCGACCTCGGCTACGCGGAGCTGGAGGGCCACATGGCCGGGCACCCGTGGCTGGTGGCGAACAAGGGCCGGCTGGGCTTCTCCGCCGACGACACCGCCGCATGGGCCCCCGAGGCCCGCAGCGCCCGCCCCCTGCCGTGGATCGCCGTACGCCAGGGGCCCGGGGGCCTCGCCGGCTACCGCGGCCTGGACGGCCTGGCCACCGCGCACCGGCTGTACGCCAGGGAGCTGGGGCCGCGCACCCTGCTGGACTTCCACGAACTGCTGCGCGCACGCGGCCTGTCGCCGCAGGACTACCTGTATCTGCCGGTGCACCCCTGGCAGTGGGACGAGACGATCGCGCCCCTGTTCGCCCCCTCCCTCGCCGACAACACCGTCGTCCCGCTGACCACCGACGGGGATCTGCGGCTGCCCCAGCAGTCCATCCGCACCTTCCTCAACGTCAGCAGGCCCGACCGGCTCACCGTCAAGCTCCCGCTGGCCATCCTCAACACCCTTGTCTGGCGCGGCCTTCCGACCGAACGCACGCTCGCGGCGCCCGCCGTCACCGCGTGGATGCAGGCGGTGCGCGACCAGGACCCGTTCCTGGCCGAGGAGTGCCGCGTCATCCTGCTGGGCGAGGTCGCCTCCGTGGCGGTCCGGCACCCGCTCTACGACGACATGGCCGAAGTGCCCTACCAGTACCGCGAACTGCTCGGCTGCATCTGGCGCGAGCCGCTGGCCCCCTATCTGGACCCCGGTGAGCGCGCCCGCACCCTCGCCGCGCTCATCCACACCGACGCGGGCGGACGCGCGGTCACGACCGAACTCGTGGCCCGCTCCGGCCTGGAGCCGCGGGTGTGGCTGCGCCATCTGTTCGCGGCTCTGCTTCCGCCGCTGCTGCACTTCCTCTACCGCTACGGCACGGTCTTCTCGCCGCACGGGGAGAACGCGATCGTCGTCTGCGACGAGCGGGACGTGCCGGTACGGCTGGCGATCAAGGACTTCGTGGACGACGTGAACGTCAGCGCCGAGTCCGTCCCCGAGCTGGACACCATGCCCACGGAGGTGAGCGAGGTCCTGCTGACCGAACCGCCCGCGTTCCTCACCCAGTTCATCCACTCCGCGCTCTTCGTGGGCGTCTTCCGTTATCTCGCTCCGCTGTGCGAGGAACAGCTCGGTGTCCCGGAGGACGAGTTCTGGTCCCTCGTCCGCGCCGAGATCGACCGCTACCACGGGCGCTTCCCCGCCCTGAAGCCCCGGTTCGAGACCTTCGATCTGCTGACCCCCCGCATCGAACGCCTCTGTCTCAACCGCAACAGGCTGCATCTGGACGGTTACCGCGACCTCGCGGAGCGTCCGCACGCGGCCGTGCACGGCACCGTGCGCAATCCCCTCCACGGGCCGTGACGCCCCGCCGCCCGGCCGGCGTCGCGGCCCGGGACCGGCCCCAGGCGCGAGAGCGGCGGGAGTGGCCGAAACCGTGGGCGGCGCGGGCATCGCCCGGCGGGCTGTCGGTGCCGCCGCGTAGGGTGTCTGGTCTATGAGCAAGCCCGCCCTCACCGAACTGCTCCACGCCGCTGTCGCCGCCGTCGGCGGTACGGAGCGCCCAGGCCAGGCAGCCATGGCCGAAGCCGTCGCCGAGGCCGTCCAGGACGGTCGTCATCTCCTCGTGCAGGCGGGCACGGGCACCGGGAAATCGCTCGGCTATCTCGTCCCGGCGCTGGCACACGGGGACCGCGTCGTGGTCGCCACGGCCACGCTCGCGCTCCAGCGCCAGCTCGTCGAGCGCGATCTGCCGCGCACGGTCGACGCCCTGCATCCGCTGCTGCGCCGGCGCCCCCAGTACGCCATGCTCAAGGGCCGGTCCAACTACGTCTGCCTGCACCGGCTGCACGAGGGCGTGCCGCAGGAGGAGGACGACGGCCTCTTCGACCCGTTCGAGAGCGCCGAGCCCACCTCCCGCCTGGGCAAGGACCTGCTGCGCCTGCGGGACTGGTCGGACGAGACGGAGACGGGCGACCGCGACGATCTCACGCCGGGCGTCTCCGACCGTGCCTGGGCGCAGGTCTCGGTCTCCTCGCGCGAGTGCCTGGGCGCCTCGAAGTGCGCCTACGGCGCCGAGTGCTTCGCCGAGGCCGCCCGCGAGCGGGCCAAGCTCGCCGACGTGATCGTCACCAACCACGCACTGCTGGCCATCGACGCCATCGAGGGCGCCCCGGTCCTGCCGGGCCACGACGTGCTGATCGTCGACGAGGCGCACGAACTGGTCTCCCGCGTCACCGGTGTGGCCACCGGGGAGCTGACCCCGGGCGCGGTCAACCGGGCGGTGCGCCGCGCCGCCAAGCTGGTCGACGAGAAGGCCGCCGATCAGTTGCAGACCGCGTCGGAGACCTTCGAACGCCTCATGGAGCTGGCGCTGCCCGGCCGTCTGGAGTCCCTTCCCGAGGATCTCCAGTACGCACTGATGGCGCTGCGCGACGCGGGCCGCACCTGTCTGAGCGCGCTGGAGAACACCCGGGACTCCTCCGTGCAGGACGAGGACGCCGTGCGCAAGCAGGCCCGCGCCTCGGTGGAGAACGTCCACGACGTCGCCGAACGCATCCTGCTCGACTCGGAGTTCGACGTCGTCTGGTACGAGCGGAACGAGCGGTTCGGCGCGTCGCTGAGGGTGGCGCCGCTCACCGTCGCCGGGCTGCTGCGCGAGAAGCTGTTCGCCGACAGATCGGTCGTCCTCACCTCGGCCACCCTCAAGCTCGGCGGGGACTTCAACGGCGTCGGCGCCTCACTGGGCCTCGCCCCCGAGGGCCTGGGGGAGGAGGCGGGCGAGACCCCGCCCTGGCGCGGGCTGGATGTCGGTTCCCCGTTCGACTACCGCAAGCAGGGCATCCTCTACGTCGCCTCGCACCTCTCGCCGCCCGGCCGGGACGCCTCGCGCTCGGACATGCTGGACGAGCTGGCGGAGCTGGTGGAGGCGGCCGGCGGACGCACCCTGGGCCTCTTCTCGTCCATGCGCGGCGCCCGTACGGCGGCCGAGGAGCTGCGCGGCCGTCTCGGGACGCCGATCCTGCTCCAGGGCGAGGAGACGCTGGGCGAGCTGATCCGCCGGTTCGCCGAGGACGCGGAGACGTGTCTGTTCGGCACGCTGTCGCTGTGGCAGGGCGTCGATGTGCCGGGCGTCAACTGCCAGTTGGTGGTGATGGACAGGGTGCCCTTCCCCCGCCCCGACGACCCGCTGATGAGCGCCCGGCAGAAGGCCGTCGAGGAGGCCGGCGGCAACGGCTTCATGGCCGTCGCGGCCACGCACGCCGCGCTGTTGATGGCGCAGGGCGCCGGCCGGCTGGTGCGGGCGACGGGGGACAGGGGCGTGGTCGCCGTGCTGGATCCCCGCCTGGAGCGCGCCCGTTACGGCGGCTTCCTGCGCGCCTCGATGCCGGACTTCTGGTACACGACGGACCGCAACCAGGTGCGCCGCTCCCTGGCCGCCATCGACGAGGCGGCCAAGCGCTCCTGAGCACGGCGCAGGCCCACGCCCGTGCGGCACCCGGGCGCGGGCACGAAGAAGGGCCGCCGGTTCCGGTGGGAGGGAATCAGCGGCCCAAGGCCCCGCGTGCGGCGGGGCGGACGGAGGCGGCCCGGCCGAGGCCGGGCCGAGCGCGCCTCCCGAACGTCCGTACCAGGGAGGTGGGTGTCAGACGCGGCGCAGTACGGCGACGACCTTGCCCAGAATGGTCGCGTCGTCGCCGGGGATCGGCTGGTAGGCCGAGTTGTGGGGCAGCAGCCAGACGTGCCCGTCCTCGCGCTTGAAACGCTTGACGGTGGCTTCGCCGTCGAGCATCGCCGCGACGATGTCCCCGTTCTCGGCGACCGGCTGCCGCCGGACGGTGACCCAGTCGCCGTCGCAGATGGCCGCTTCCACCATCGAGTCACCGATGACCTTGAGGACGAACAGCTCTCCGTCGCCCACGAGTTGGCGCGGCAGCGGGAAGACGTCCTCGACCGACTCCTCGGCGAGGATCGGGCCACCGGCAGCGATGCGGCCGACCAGGGGAACGTAGGAGGCGGACGGCTTGCCGGCGGTGTCGGCGGTGGTCTGGGCGCTGGTCGGGGTGTCCGAGCCGCGCACCTCGTAGGCGCGCGGGCGGTGCGGGTCCCGCCGCAGGAAGCCCTTGCGCTCCAGCGCCATCAGCTGGTGGGCGACGGAGGAGGTGCTGGACAGGCCCACCGCCTGGCCGATCTCCCGCATGGACGGCGGGTATCCGCGCCGCTGCACGGAATCGCGGATCACCTCGATCACGCGGCGCTGCCGGTCGGTGAGCCCGGAGCTGTCGGCCCGGATGCCGGGAGGTCGCCCCGGCAGCGAACGCTTGGCGTGTTGCTCGTCCTGGCTCTCCGGGCTCATGGCGTCGCCCGCCGGTTCCGCCGGGGCGCTGCCCGGCCCGATCCCGTCGGCCGACTGCGGTGAGCGGCTCTGGGAAGCGATGGTGGCGCTGTCTGCGGTGGTGGTCACGTCGGCCCCTCTCGAACGGTTCTCCCTGGCTGGACAACGGTAGTTGGTTTCGAAAGGTTGCGCCAAACACACGTTCGAGTGAAAATTCGGAGTTCGTCTGACTCCGCCGACTCGGTGGGTGTATGGGCCCGCGGTATGTGCCGGAATCGGCACGCCCGTCGCCCCCGCCCCGCCGTCACGACACGTCACGCTCCGTCGCCCCGTCCCGCCGGGAACACGCGCCGTCCGTCCGCGGTTGCCGGTCTGCGTCCGCGCCCGCTCCGGCCGTTCGCGTCCGCTCGCGCCTCTCCGTGCGTCCGCGTGTGCGACTCCCGTGCCCGGGTCGCCCCGGCCCGCGCCGTGCCGCCGCACAGTCTTGCAGGCGTGCCCCCTGCGCGGGCCCGCGCCCCGCCTCGCGTACGCTCGTGACCCGCGCGGGGCCGCGACACGCACCAGAGTCTGTTGGGCGGTCGGCTACCAGATCTAGTGGTTTGATGACCGCGCGCCACCACAAGTTGTGGTCCCGGGTGCTGACGTCCCGAGGGCTTCCCCTATGCTGGTGGCTGCTTCGAGGGGCTCCCGTCGCGGGGGCTGCTCAAGTGTTCTCTGATCATGCGCGGTGGGGCTCGGCGAGCCCTGGGAGGGTGGAAACCGATGCACTGCCCCTTCTGCCGGCACCCCGACAGCCGCGTGGTGGACAGCCGCACGGCCGACGACGGCGCGGCGATCAGGAGACGGCGTCAGTGCCCCCACTGCTCCCGGCGCTTCACGACCGTGGAGAACGCGTCACTGACCGTGATCAAGCGCAGCGGTGTCACCGAACCCTTCAGCAGGGACAAGGTCATCGCCGGGGTCCGCAAGGCGTGCCAGGGGCGCCCCGTCACCGAGGACGCGCTGGCACAGCTGGGGCAGCGCGTCGAGGAAGCGGTCCGGGCCACCGGGAGCGCCGAGCTGTCCACGCACGATGTGGGGCTCGCGATACTGGGCCCGCTGCGGGATCTCGACCTCGTCGCCTATCTGCGGTTCGCCTCCGTCTACAAGGCGTTCGAGTCCCTGGAGGACTTCGAGGCGGCCATAGCGGAACTGCGGGAGAGCCGCGCAGCGGGCGCCGGTGGCGGCGAGGCGCCCGTCGCCGCGGAGGAGGCGGCCGGTGCGGCCGTCGATTCCGGTGCGGAGGCCGGCTGCGGTGACGCGGCGGGCCCCCTGCGTGGCGGCCAGGCGGGCCACGGGCGTGGCGGAACCGCCGAAGGGCCTGCGGTGGGTGGTGCCAGGAAGGGTACCGGCGGGGTGACCGCACCTTTCGCCGTCGACTGAGCGGCCCGGGTGCCCGTCCGGCGGCGGAACGGGCACGGCGGCGGGGCCGGACGGTGCGAGAACAACTCAGAGGCTCGGCCTGTGCGCGCAGCGTGCACGGGCTCATCAAACAGGCACAGTTCCCCGGGAAGAACCGGGGTACATCGGGGCGTTATGCCCAAAACAGGGAGGCGGAATGACAGAGACGACGAGCGGCCCGGCACGCGGCTCCCGCGCAAAGGGCGGCAGCAAGGGGAACAAGGGGCTGCGTATCGAGCGCGTCCACACCACCCCCGGGGTGCACCCGTACGACGAGGTGACGTGGGAGCGCCGCGACGTCGTCATGACCAACTGGCGCGACGGCTCGATCAACTTCGAGCAGCGTGGCGTCGAGTTCCCCGACTTCTGGTCGGTGAACGCGGTCAACATCGTCACGAGCAAGTACTTCCGCGGTGCCGTGGGGACGCCGCAGCGGGAGAACAGCCTCAAGCAGCTGATCGACCGCGTGGTGAAGACCTACCGTTCGGCCGGTGAGGAGAACGGTTACTTCGCCTCCTCCGAGGACGCCGAGATCTTCGAGCACGAGCTGGCCTACGCCGTTCTGCACCAGATCTTCGCCTTCAACTCGCCGGTCTGGTTCAACGTCGGCACGAAGCAGCCCCAGCAGGTCAGCGCCTGCTTCATCCTGTCCGTCGACGACTCCATGGAGTCGATCCTCGACTGGTACAAGGAAGAGGGGATGATCTTCAAGGGCGGCTCCGGTGCCGGCCTCAACCTCTCCCGCATCCGCTCCTCCAAGGAGCTGCTCTCCTCCGGCGGCAACGCCTCGGGGCCCGTCTCCTTCATGCGCGGAGCCGACGCCTCCGCCGGCACGATCAAGTCGGGCGGCGCCACCCGCCGGGCGGCCAAGATGGTCGTCCTGGACGTCGACCACCCCGACGTCGAGGCCTTCATCGACACCAAGGTGAAGGAGGAGGAGAAGATCCGCGCCCTGCGGGACGCGGGCTTCGACATGGACCTGGGCGGGGACGACATCACCTCCGTCCAGTACCAGAACGCCAACAACTCGGTCCGTGTGAACGACGAGTTCATGAAGGCCGTCGAGTCCGGCTCGAAGTTCGGGCTGCGTTCCCGGATGACCGGTGAGGTGCTGGAGGAGGTCGACGCCAAGGCGCTCTTCCGCAAGATGGCCGAGGCCGCGCACGCCTGCGCCGACCCCGGCATCCAGTACGACGACATCATCAACCACTGGCACACCTCGCCGGAGTCGGGCCGTATCACCGCCTCCAACCCGTGCAGCGAGTACATGCACCTGGACAACTCCTCGTGCAACCTCGCCTCCCTGAACCTGATGAAGTTCCTGCGTGACGACGACGAGGGCAACCAGTCCTTCGACGCCGAGCGTTTCGCCAAGGTCACCGAGCTGGTGATCACGGCCATGGACATCTCCATCTGCTTCGCCGACTTCCCGACGCAGAAGATCGGCGACACCACGCGCGCCTTCCGCCAGCTCGGCATCGGGTACGCCAACCTCGGCGCCCTGCTGATGGCCACCGGGCACGCCTACGACAGCGACGGCGGCCGGGCGCTCGCGGGCGCGATCACCTCCCTGATGACCGGCACCTCCTACAAGCGCTCCGCCGAGATCGCCGGTGTCGTCGGCCCCTACGAGGGCTATGCGCGCAACGCGGACGCCCACAACCGCGTCATGAAGCAGCACTCGGACGCCAACGGCGCCGCCACGCGCATGGACGACCTCGACACCCCGGTGTGGGCCGCGGCCACCGAGGCATGGCAGGACGTGCTGCGGCTCGGCAAGAAGAACGGTTTCCGTAACGCTCAGGCGTCCGTGCTGGCCCCGACCGGCACCATCGGCCTGATGATGGACTGCGACACCACGGGCGTCGAACCGGACCTGGCGCTGGTCAAGTTCAAGAAGCTCGTCGGCGGCGGCTCGATGCAGATCGTGAACAACACGGTCCCCAAGGCCCTCAAGCGGCTCGGCTACCAGCCCGAGCAGGTCGAGGCCGTCGTCGAGCACATCGCGGAGCACGGCAACGTCGTGGACGCGCCCGGCCTCAAGCCGGAGCACTACGAGGTCTTCGACTGCGCCATGGGCGAGCGCTCCATCTCCCCGATGGGCCACGTCCGGATGATGGCCGCCGCACAGCCGTTCCTCTCCGGCGCCATCTCCAAGACGGTGAACATGCCCGCCAGCAGCACCGTCGAGGACGTGGAGGAGATCTACCTCCAGGGCTGGAGGCTCGGCACCAAGGCCCTCGCCGTCTACGTGGAGAACAGCAAGGTCGGCCAGCCGCTCTCCGCCAAGGCCAAGGAGGAGGAGAAGGCGGCCGAGCCGGAGAAGGTCGTCGAGTACCGTCCGGTGCGCCGCCGGCTGCCCAAGGGCCGGCCCGGCATCACCACGTCCTTCACGGTGGGCGGCGCCGAGGGCTACATGACGGCCAACTCCTACCCGGACGACGGCCTCGGCGAGGTCTTCTTGAAGATGTCCAAGCAGGGCTCGACCCTGGCGGGCATGATGGACGCCTTCTCCATCGCCGTCTCCGTCGGCCTCCAGTACGGCGTTCCGCTGGAGACCTACGTCTCGAAGTTCACCAACATGCGGTTCGAGCCCGCCGGTATGACCGACGACTCGGATGTGCGGATGGCCCAGTCGATCGTCGACTACATCTTCCGCCGTCTCGCGCTGGACTTCCTGCCGTTCGAGACCCGCTCCGCGCTGGGCATCCACTCGGCGGCCGAGCGCCAGCGCCACCTGGAGACCGGCTCGTACGAGGCGTCCGACGAGGAGTTCGACGCCGACGGGCTGGCACAGTCCGCGCCCAAGGCCGAGCGTTCCTCGGACTCGCCGAAGGCCGACACGGAGGACACCCGTCGCTCCGCCGTCGAGCCGGAGGCCGCGGCTCCGGCACCGAAGGAGGCCCACAACTCCACGGAGCTGCTGGAGATGCAGCTCGGGCTCAACGCCGACGCCCCGCTGTGCTTCTCCTGCGGCACCAAGATGCGCCGTGCCGGCAGCTGCTACGTCTGCGAGGGCTGCGGCTCGACCAGCGGTTGCAGCTGAGCCAGGGCGCTGCCCGGCCGAGCGTGAGCGCATGTGAGGCACGCTGATGAAGGGGACCGGTTCCGCCGGTCCCCTTCGTCGTGCCCGGTGCCTCGCCGGTCAGCCGGGCGCGGGCACGTCTGTACGGGAACGAACGGGTCACCGGGATGGCCGTACCATGTTGCGGTGCTGGTCAAGTGGATGCGTTGCACTGTCGTCGACCGACCCGGATTCCTCCGGGGACAGCGACGGTGGGCGGGCCTGCTCGGTGAGCCCGGCTTCCGCGCCCAGGGCGGCGGCTGGGGCAGATCCGGGACCGACGTCGTCCACCTGTTCGGCTTCTGGGACAGCCGGGCCTTCTACGACTCGTTCATGGCCCGCTCCCACGACCGGCTGCACGCGGCCCAGGCCGGCACGTACAAGAACCTCCAAGTCCGGCTCTTCGAGTACCGGTTCGACATCAAGACCGGTTTCACCCCCGACTTCACCGATGCGGATCTGCTGCGCGTGGCCCACTGCAAGGTGCGCCCGGAGCGGTCCGAGCACTACACACAGATGCAGGAGAAGGTGTGGAACCCCGCGATGGCGGGCTCGCCCGGCATGCTCCGCGGCATCTTCGCGCAGGCACAGCCACAGATGCAGTCGCAGGCGCACGCACCGGGGGAGGGGGAGGCGGAGGAACAGGCCGGGGAGGACGAGTTCCTGGTGCTGTCGATGTGGAACTCGACAGCCGAACACGGTAAGTACCGTTCCGATCGCGTGGAGCGGCTGGCCCTGCGGGCACAGGCCGGAGCGGATCTGGCCGATGTCGACGGCGACGTGATCGATCTGGAACCCGACTGGACCGTCTGACGCCCTCGGCTCGTCTCCGCCCCGGCCCCGCGCTCCTTCCGCGCTGCCGCACCGCCGCTGTGCCGCCTACCCGCGCCGCCCGTGGCAGTGACTCCGCGACCGGCTCCCGGAGCGCACCGGCCCCGGGCCGGGCCCCGCTACCGGAGCCGGTACCCCGAACCGGGCGGGACGGCGGCGGCACCTCTAGGGTGGGCCTCATGGCACGTCCCCGTCGTATCGTCCTGCTCCGGCACGGAGAGTCGGAGGGCAACGCCGACGATTCGATCTATGAGCGCGTGCCCGACCACGCACTGGCGCTGACCGACCGCGGTGTGCGACAGGCGGAGGCCGCCGGTGAACGCCTGCGCAAGGTCTTCGGCCAGGAACGCGTCTCCGCCTACGTCTCGCCCTACCGGCGCACCCGGCAGACGCTCACCGCGCTCGGCCTGGACCCCACGCTGCTGCGGGTGCGCGAGGAGCCCCGGCTGCGCGAGCAGGACTGGGGCAACTGGCAGGACAGGGAGGACGTACGCCAGCAGAAGAAGTACCGGGACGCCTACGGCCACTTCTTCTACCGCTTCGCCCAGGGCGAGTCCGGCGCCGACGTCTACGACCGGGTCGGCGCCTTCCTGGAGAGCCTGTGGCGCAGCTTCGAGGCCCGCGACAATCCGCCCAACGTCCTGCTGATCACCCACGGGCTCACGATGCGCCTCTTCTGCATGCGCTGGTTCCACTGGACCGTCGAGGAGTTCGAGTCCCTCTCCAACCCGGGCAACGGTGAAACCCGCGCACTGCTGCTCGGCCCCGAGGGCCGCTACCACCTCGACCGCCCCTTCGAACGCTGGCAGTCCCCCCGGCCGTATGGCACCTGGAGCTAGCATCGCTCTGCCATGACCACCGCATCCGACCCTTCCGACCGCCACGAGCGGCTCTCCCGGGCCCTCGGCGCGCTCCGCGGCCTCGCCGTGGGAGACGCCCTGGGCTCCCAGTTCTTCGTTCCCGACAACCTGCCGCTGCTGCGGAGCCGGCAACTGCCGCCGCCCACCTGGCAATGGACCGACGACACCGAGATGGCCGCCTCCGTACTGGCCGTTCTCGTCACACAGGGTGAAGCGGACCAGGACGCGCTCGCGGCCTCCTTCGCCCGGCACCACGACTTCGACCGCGGGTACGGGCCCGCGGTCAACCGTATGCTGCGGCAGATCCGCCAAGAGGGCGGTGACTGGCGGGAGTTGTCCGCCGCGCTCTTCGAGGGGCAGGGCTCCTGGGGCAACGGTGGCGCCATGCGTGTCGCCCCGCTGGGGGCCTGGTTCGCCGGTGATCCACAGCGTGTGGCGGACGAGGCGCAGCGCTCCGCCGAAGTCACGCACCGTCACCCCGAGGCGGTGGCCGGAACCCGCGCCGTCGCCGTGGCCGCTGCACTGCGTGGCGCCCCCGACGCACCGGCGCGAAACGCGGCTCAATTCCTGTCCCGCGTACTGGAGTTCGTCCCACGCAGCGCGGTGCACGCCGGACTGCGGCGGGCGGTCGACATGCTGGACTACGACGACATCCGCACCGTCGCCGCCGTCCTCGGCTGCGGACGCCGCACCAGCGCGCAGGACACCGTCCCCTTCGCCCTGTGGGTGGCCGCCCGGCACCAGGACGACTACCGCGCGGCCCTCTGGGCGGCCGCCGAAGCGGGCGGCGACGTGGACACGACCTGCGCCATCATCGGCGGCATCGTCGCCTCGGCCGGGCCGCACGCGGCGCCGCCCGCCGCATGGACCGCCCGCACGGAGCCGCTTCCCGGTTGGCTCACGGACCTCCTCGCCTGACCGGCCCGCAGACGGCGGAGCCGCCGCGGTGAGATGCCCGTCCGGGGAGGTCGGGGCGCCCTGTTCCGGGACCTGCCCGGGGGCCTGCCCCCTGGGGGCAAGGGGCCACGCCACGCCCACGGCGGGCGCACCGGGGAACGGCAGCGAACGGCAGCGACCACACCCGCCCCCACCGCGAAGCGGTGCGCCCGCCCCGGCCCTCGAAGCCGTGCCCCGTCTCGGTCGTACGAAGCCGGACTCGCGACCGGGCGCCACCAGCCCGCCACCGGGACGGGACCACCCGGGACGCCTCGCGACCGCAGCCACGCCGTCCGGTCGGCCTCGGGGCTCAGCGCGACGCGACGGGAACGGACCGTGTCCCAGCCGCCCCCTGCGCGGACGCTGCGTCACCAGCCGCCCTCCGTCAGCGACGATCAGCGATCCATCCGCTCCAATGCGGGACTCGGCTGAACCCGCCGCCGCGCCAACGGATACGCTTACCAGTGCCATGCCGTACGAGCCCCCAACCCACCGTGTCGAGCGCTCGATCCGTGCCACCACCGGCGCGAAGATCGTCGCCGGAGTGGACGAGGTCGGTCGCGGAGCCTGGGCGGGACCCGTGACCGTCTGCGCCGCCATCACCGGGCTGCGCCGCCCCCCGGCCGATCTCACCGATTCCAAGCTCATCCCCGAGCCGCGCCGCAGCGCGCTCGCGGAAGAACTCGGCGGCTGGGTCACGGCCTACTCCCTCGGCCACTCCTCCCCGGAGGAGATCGACGACCTCGGGATGACCGCCGCACTGCGCCTCGCCGCCGTCCGTGCCCTCGACGGACTCCCCACACGGCCCGACGCGGTGATCCTCGACGGCAAGCACAACTATCTCGGCCCTCCATGGAAGGTCCGCACGGTGATCAAGGGCGATCAGACGTGCGTCGCCGTGGCAGCCGCCTCGGTGATCGCCAAGGTGCGCAGGGACGCGCTGATGGCCGAACTCGCCCCGCAGTACGCCGAGTTCGCGTTCCAGGAGAACGCCGGTTACCCCTCACCGGTCCACCGCGCGGCGCTGGAGGCGCAGGGGCCGACCCCGCTCCACCGGCTGTCCTGGGCATATATGGACGCACTGACGCGTTGGAAGCACCTCAAGCGCACCCGGATCGAGCCCACGGAGCACGAGCAGATCGACCTCTTCTGACCCGGCGTGAATGGAGAACACCCTTGCGGTGCGGGGCCTTCCGGGCCCGCCCCGCCGCGGCTCTCCATGACGCCATTTGATAGATATCACCCCATGCCTCTCATCCCCGAGGAGCCACAGATTTACGAGAGCGTCCCGGGCGCCCGCAACGCAGCGGGAGCAGCCCGATCCCCGCAGGCCCGCACCTCATCCGTTCCAGGGCCCCGGCCTGCCCCCCGTCCCGCATCCGGACGGGACGACAGCAAGGGCCCCGGCACCCCGGCCCGTCCGGGAGGCCGCCGATCCGGCGGGAAACCCTCCCAGCGCAAGTCCGGCAACACGGCCGCGACGGACCGGATCCAGCTGGTGGCGGCTTCCGATGCCACCGCCGTGGAGGTCGCCGACGACACCGTCGACAAGCTTCTCGACGAAGGCCGCGCCCCCGGCGACATCCTGGTGCTTACCACTGGCGAACTGCACCCGTGGGCACAGCACGAACTCTCCTTCGGCGAGGACGCCTACTGGCGCCAACTCTCCGAGGGCGAGGACGTGTTCTGTGCCGCGGCGTCCGCCGTGGCCCGTACCGCACGCCGCCCGATCGTGCTGCTGGCAGTGAACGGCGGGACCGACCCGGAAGCCGCCGCAGCCCTTCCGGCCGCCCTGGAGAAGGCCGGTGAGCAGCTGATCGTCTGCGGCGATCCGGAACGTCTGCGCGCCCTTCTCTGACCACGGCCTCCTCACTCGGACGACACCGGTCGTCCGATGGCCGCTTCCTCCCGCGCGCCGGCAACGCACACCAACGTGCCCGTTGTCGGCCGCTGTTGGTTCAGCCCGCCACCGCGGAGGGCCCCTCGCCGGGGACCGCGGTGCGCCGCCCGGAGACGGGCACGCCGCTGCCGTTGAGACGGGACGGCGCGCGACGCGGGGTGCGCGCTGCGAGCACCGCCGCCGGTCGAGGTGTGTCGGCTCCCGCCGAGCGAGCCGCCCACGGCCCGGGGAGCGCCCGGCTCTCCTCGCCCTCCTCCAGGTCCCGCACGCCGCGGGCTTTCCCCTGCGCCCTCCCGGCGGTGGGGTGCCGTCCGCCGCGCTCTTCTCCAAGTACCTGCCATCCGGCAGGTGTCAGGGTGATGAACGCTCCGCACCGCAGGCCGTGCAGTGTGCAGGCGTCCCGGATCCCCCACATCCACGCCCCGTCCGCGGGCGTCCACCCCTGTCCGCCCGTCCGGCAGTGCAGCACGACCGCCGTATGGACCGGTATGCGGCGGCGCAGCTCGTGCGGCACGACCTGACGCAACTGGCCGAGCAGGAGATTGCGGCACTCCCACCCGTCGGGGCGGGTGCACTCGTGGCTGAACGACGCGCTGGCGGCGAGCCGTTCGTCCGGGGCCAGGACCGCCACCACCGTGGTGGCCGGCACCGGCAGATGACGTTCGCAGAGCCCGGTGACGGTCTCCCGAGGGCTGCGCAGCAGGGGGAACCCCGCCGCGCTCCACTCCGAGAGCAGAAGAACACGGCCGTGCCGGGGGACGGGCTCCGGCGCTGTGGACGGTGCGGACGAGTCGATGCCGAAGGACACGTTCCTCCCTTCGTCCTGGGCCGCGTTCCCAGGGCCGCAGGGCAGGCGGCATCGAGGGCATGACGCGGTACAGGGTGTGCGCGGGTGTCTCCCTCGTTATGCCCGATCCGCCGGGTGAATCCCCTCCTTTCCGTCGCGGAAGACCATCAGTTCCGGGTCGCGAGGACCAGCGGCAGCACCTCCTTCGCACCGGCCTGGCGGAGCAGCCGCGCCGCCACCGTCAGCGTCCAGCCCGTCTCGGTGCAGTCGTCCACCAGCAGCACCGGGCCCGCCAGACGCGCGAGCGTCTCGGCCAGCTCCGGCGGGAGCCCCATCGCTTCGTGCACCGCTCGCAGTCGCTGGGCCCCGTTGGAGCGGGGGCCTGCCAGGACCCCGTGCTCGTCCGACATGGTCACCGCCCCGAGGAGGGGCATCCGGCCGATCTCCGCGATGCGTTCGGCGAAGGAACGCACCAGCTGCGGACGGGCAAGGGACTCCACGGCGACCACGCCCACGGGCCGTTCACAGCCCTCCGGCGCTCCCGGAGCCCAGCCCTCCGGACTTCTGGCCCAGTCCGCCAGCACCTCGACCGCTCCCTGCACGACGTCCTCGGGCACGGGGCCGTCGTTCCCCGGGGCGGACAGGAGCGGGCGCAGCCGGTTGCCCCAGCCGATGTCCGAGAGCCGGCCGAGGGCGCGCCCCGGGCGTGCCTGGCTCTCCTGCGGGATACGGCCCTTGAGTGCCGTACCGACCTCGGGCATCCCGGTGGGCCACATCTTGCGGGGCTCGACGCGGACACCGGGGCGGCGCAGTTCACCCCGCGCCTGCGCCAGCAGGGAGTCGTCGACGTCCGGCGAGAAACGGGCTCCGGCGCAGTTGTCGCACCTTCCGCAGGGGGCGGCGGCTTCGTCGTCCAGCTGGTTGCGCAGGAACTCCATGCGACAGCCCGCCGTCCCGGCGTACTCCCGCATGGCCTGCTGCTCGGCCTGCCGCTGCCGCTCGACCCACGCGTACCGCTCCGCGTCGTAGGCCCACGGCCGCCCCGTGGCTCTCCAGCCGCCCTTGACCCGCTCGACCGCGCCATCGACGTCCAGGACCTTCAGCATCACCTCCAGCCGTGACCGGCGCAGCTCCACCCTCGGTTCCAGGGCCGCCAGCGACATCGGCTTCTCCGCTGCGGCCAGTACGCCCAGGGTGCGCCGGACCTGCTCCTCGGGCGGGAAGGCCAGTGAGGCGAAGTGGCGCCAGATCGCCTCGTCCTCCTGGCCGGGCAGCAGGAGCACCTCCGCGTGGTCGACGCCGCGGCCGGCGCGGCCCACCTGCTGGTAGTAGGCGATGGGCGAGGACGGCGAGCCCAGGTGCACGACGAAACCGATGTCGGGCTTGTCGAATCCCATGCCGAGCGCCGAGGTGGCGACAAGAGCCTTGACGCGGTTGGCGAGCAGCGCCGTCTCCGCGGCCTCGCGCTCGGCGTTCTCCGTCTTGCCGGTGTAGGACAGGACCTCGTGACCGCACTGCCGCAGGAAGGCGGCCACTTCCTCCGCCGCGGCGACCGTCAGGGTGTAGATGATCCCCGAACCCGGCAGCGAGCCCAGATGCCCCGCGAGCCAGGCCAGCCGGTGCGAGGCGTCGGGCAGCTGGAGCACATGCAGGCCCAGCGACTCCCGGTCCAGCGAGCCGCGCAGCACGAGCGCGGCGGATTCCGGCGGCCCGGATCCCGACGCGTCGAGCGCCGGTTCACCGGTGCCCAGCTGCTCCGCGACGTCCGCGGTCACCCGGGCGTTCGCCGTGGCCGTGGTGGCCAGGACCGGCACTCCCGGCGGCAGTTCGGCCAGCATCGTGCGCAGCCGGCGGTAGTCCGGCCTGAAGTCGTGGCCCCAGTCGGAGATGCAGTGGGCCTCGTCGACCACGAGCAGGCCCGTCGACGCGGTGAGCTTCGGCAGGACGTTGTCACGGAACTCCGGGTTGTTCAGGCGTTCCGGGCTGACGAGCAGTACATCGACCCTTCCTTCGGCCACCTCGCTCTCGATCGTCGTCCACTCCTCGGGGTTGGAGGAGTTGATGGTGCGTGCCTGGATACCGGCTGCCGCCGCTGCGTCGACCTGGTTCCGCATGAGCGCGAGCAGCGGCGAGACGATGACCGTGGGGCCGGCGCCGCGCCGGCGGAGCAGCGCCGTGGCCACGAAGTACACGGCCGACTTGCCCCAGCCGGTGCGCTGCACGACCAGCGCGCGTCGCCGGTGCGCGACCAGCGTCTCGATGGCCCGCCACTGGTCTTCGCGCAGGCGTGCGGCCGGATCGCCGACCAGGCCGCCCAGTACGGCGTCGGCCTCTTTCCGCAGCTCTGTGTCCGTCATGCCCCCATGGAACCCGAAGCGGTCCAGGACCGGCCAAGCGCCGCCTGTGGATAACGCTTGAAAAGTACGACAAGCCCACTGTCCGCCGGGGCTGTGGACAACTCCCGACGCGGTCGCCCGGCGCCGGGGCACCTTCGAGGCATGACACAGCCCGACCGTGAGACGCACGGCACACAACCCCCGTTTTCCCAGGTGAACAGCGAGCTCCCGAGCCTGCCGACCGGACCGGTCGGCCCGCCCGGCCCGCCCGCAGGACCGTCCCGCCCACCCGGCGCGGGCCCGGAACGTCCACCTGCCGTCCGCTGCCCCGGCAGCACCGCCGATGTCTCCGTCCGAGGCCCGGCCGAGCTGGCCGACGCGCTGCCCTACTTGATCGGCTTCTATCCCGACGACTCGATCGTCGCGGTCGCGCTCCACGGTGAGCGGGGCCGCTTCGGCGGCCGTCTCCGGGTCGGCATTCCCGAAACGGAGAAGGAGCGGCAACTGATCGCACCGCAGATCGCCGAGTGCCTCGAAGTCTCCTCCCTGGCGCACGGCTCCCGTCCCGACGGCGCCCTTGTCTTCTTCTGCAAGGAACCGGCCGCAGGGGCGGGCGGCAAGGACGTCATGGAGGAACTGCGGCCGATGGCCCAGGAGATCCGGCGGGCCTGCGGCGAGCTGAACATGCCCGTGTACGAACTGCTCTGCCTCTCGGACGGCCGCTACTACTCCTACTGCTGTCCGGACTCGCACTGCTGCGGCCCGGACGGGATGCCGCTGGCCGAGCCGGGCACCTCCGCCATGGCAGCGGCCGCCGCCTATGCGGGGATCCGCGTGCACGGCTCGCTGCGCGAGATGGAGAAGCGGCTGATCGCCCTGGGCCCGCCGTTCGCCGACGAGCAGGCCCGGGCGCTGGACGCGGCCGGCTCCGCACTCACACACCGGCTGCTCACGCCGGACGGCCGGTGCCGCGTCCGGGAGGAGACCCTGGCCTTGGCGGAACGCCTCATGGAGCGCTTCCACCGTCACACCCCGGCGACCACGGCCGAGACTGCCTGCGATGCGCACGACGACGGCCTGCTGAGCCACGACGAGGCCGCCGTCATGATCCTCGGACTCCAGGACCGCAACACACGCGACCGCGCTGCGGCATGGATGGAAGGGCTCGACGTACGCCCCGCGCTGCGCCTGTGGCGTGCGCTCTGCCGCCGCTGCGTCGGGCCGTACGCCGACCACGCCGCCGCCGTGCTCACGCTCGCCGGGTGGGTCGCCTGGTCGGGCGGGGACGCACCCACGGCCCGGGTCGCGCTGGGCCGCGCGCTGCGTACCGACCCGGACTACCGCTTCGCACAGCTGCTGCACCAGGCGTGCAACGAGGGGCTCGACCCGGAGCTGCTGCGCCAGTGCCTGCGACGGGGCCGCGGCGCACCGAGGGACGCCGAGCCGGGGGAGGGCCCTTCGTCCTCCGGCTCGGCCGGAGAGGGCCTCCCGTGACGCCCGCGCCCCCGCGCCGTTCACACCGGTGGTGGACAGGCGCGCCGGGACCGGCACCCGGCCCTCGCCTGGCGGTACCGGCCCCGGCCGTGGGCCGGCCCAGCAGAAGCGGAGGAGCGCTCATGCCCTTGCCCGAGACGGGACCCCCGGCCGCCCAGCCCGAGGAGCCGGGAACACCCGGTCCGGACGCCACACGCGTGCCCGCCCCGGCGCGTGCACCCGCACCACGTCCGAGCCCACGGGTCCCACCGGCGCGGGAGCGACCCTCCGCGCACCGCTCCCTGCTCTGTGTGGCCGCCCCGGCGTTCGTGATCTCCCCGGAGGACGGACAGTTGCGCGGTGCGGGAATGGAGGGCTTCTACCGTGACAACGTCCGGGTGCTGGCCCGCTGCAAGCTGCTGCTGGCGGGCAGGGAGCCGCTTCCGCTCCTCGGGCACCGGACCTCGGCAGAGCTGGCGCGCTTCGTCGCTGCGGCCGAGCTGCCCGGCGGAGGTCCGGATCCGGAAGTGATCGTCGAACGGCACCGCTCCGCCGCGTGCCAGGAGCGCATCACCGTCCGCAGCGCCTGCGAGCGGACACTCCGGCTGACGCTGGAGCTGCACCTCGGCACGGATCTCGCCGATCTCGGTGCCATCGCCGTCCAGGCGGCGGGGCCGCCGCTTGCCGCGACGGTCGCCGGGGCCGGGCTGCGATGGACCCGTGGTGCTCTGCGCGCCACCGTCGAGGCCCAGCCGCCGCCGGACACCGCCTTCGCCGCGACGGGCATCCTCCAGTGGGACTGGGAGCTGCGCCCAGGAGAAGCACGCGAGTTGACGCTCGGCCTCCGGTTCGACCGTGCGGGCAACCGCGGCGCCGAGACCCCCGCGGGGGAGGGCCCATGGGCAGCGGGCGGTGCCGGTGGGCTCCGCAGGCCCGTGGACGACTGGAGCGCGGTCCGTGCCGAAAGTGAGGACAGGCGCGCGGCCCCGCTCCTGACCGCCAGCTTGGAGGACTTGGCGGCACTTCAGCTCCGGGACGCGGACAACCCCGCTGACCGGTATCTGGCGGCGGGCGTGCCCTGGCGGTGCGCTCTTGCGCCGGCCGAGGCCCTGCGGGCGGCCCGCATGCTGCTCCCGCTCGGCACCCGGCTCGCCGCGGGCACCCTGCGCACCTTGGCACGCCGCCGCGCCGACGGGCGGCACCGGGGCGTGATCCCCGGGACGCTCCGCTCCACCGGGCCGCACCGGCCACCCAGCGACACGGGGATCGAAGCGACCCTGCTGTTCCCCGTCGTCCTGGCGGAGGCCCGCCGCTGGGGTCTGCCCGAGCGCGAGACGGAGGCCCTGCTGCCGACCGCCGAGCTGTGTCTGCGGTGGATCCTCGAAGCCGCGGGGGACGAGGGCTTCGTCCCCGACCCGGGCCCCGGCGCCCCCCACCGCTGCGAGGTGCAGGCCGCCGCCCACCGGGCGGCGGTGCTGGGGGCAGAACTGCTGGAACTGAACGGTAGCTCTGCGGCGGCGGAACTGAGCGAGTGGGCAGGGGAGTTGAGGTCCCGGTTCGCCGACCGTTTCTGGACGGACGACGAAGCCGGCGGCCGGCCCGTCCCCTTGGCGCTCGCGTCCGGCGCCCCGGACGGGCAGCAGCTCACCTCCTCGCTGGCCGAGCTGCTGGACACCGGTTTGGCAGCGGGCGGCAAGCAGGCGCCCGGGCTCCTCACGAAGGCGCGTGAGGAACGTCTGGTGTGCCTGCTGCGCTCCCCGCGCCTGGACTCGGGGTGGGGGCTGCGGACCCTCGCCGAAGGCGCCCCGGGCTACAACCCGTTCGGCCATCGGTACGGAGCGGTGCGGCTGGAGGACACGGCTACGGCGATCGTCGGCATGGCCGCGCACGGATACGAGGAGGAGGCCGGTGGCCTGCTGGCGGAGGTGCTGGACGCGTCCGGAGCTTTCGAGGGACGGCTCCCGGAGATGTACGCGGGGGAGCGGAGGGCGCCACGCTCGGTGCCGGTCCCGCACCCTGCGGCTTGCCGGCCGTCCGCCGTCGCGGCAGCGGCGGCTGTTCACCTGCTCCTCGCATCAGCCGGTGTGCGGCCCGATGTGCCGGGTGGAACGGTCGACCTGCGGCCGTGGCGCACCGCTCCCCTCGGAGAGCTGAGGCTGCGCGGTCTGGTGGTGGCGGAGCACCCGTTCTCGGTACGGATCAGCCGGCTCGGGATGGGGGTGGTCGAGGAGGCGGCGAACGGCCTGCGCCTGGGCTGACGGGCCGGCCCGCAGTGGTCCCGCTCCCGGCGGGAGACGGTGTCCGGGCCGGGGCGGAGCACAGCAGGAAGGCGTGGAAAGTACGCACGTCGAAGGAGGTGCGGGAGCTGTCGGGAACCGCCTGTTTATCGTCAGGGAGACGACTATGATCACGCCATGCCCTATGACCCGTCGGCCTTCCCACCCTTCGCCGTCACCGTCGATCTCGTGGTGCTCACCGTGCGCAAACACGCGCTCTGTGCCCTGGTCGTGCGACGTGGAGAGCCGCCCTATCAGGGGCGATGGGCGCTGCCCGGCGGTTTCGTGCGGGCGGAGGAGGATCTGGAGACGGCGGCCGCGCGCGAGCTCACCGAGGAGACGGGCCTGCGCTCGCAGCACCCCGAGGGTCAGCCCACGGAGGCCCACCTCGAACAACTGGCCACCTATGGGGCGCCGCAGCGGGATCCGCGGATGCGGGTGGTCAGCGTGGCTCATCTTGTTCTCGCTCCTGATCTGCCGGCGCCGACTCCGGGGGGTGACGCCCGAAGTGTGCGCTGGGCGCCGGTCGATTCCCTCTTCGACGGCTCTGACGGCGCCGACGGCAGGGAGGCGGAGCAGGCACCGCTCGCCTTCGATCACGACCGGATCCTGCGCGACGGCGTGGAGCGTGCCCGCTCGAAGATCGAATACTCCTCGCTCGCCACCGCCTTCTGCCCGCCGGAGTTCACGGTGGGGGAGCTCCGACGGGTGTACGAGGCGGTCTGGGGAGTCGCGCTGGATCCGCGGAACTTCCACAGGAAGGTGACCGGTACGCCCGGGTTCCTCGTGCCGACCGGTGGTACGACGACCCGTCAGGGCGGGCGCCCGGCCCAGCTGTTCCGGGCCGGAGGGGCGACGCTGCTGAACCCTCCGATGCTGCGCCCCGAGGTCTGAACGGTCCCTCGTGCGGCCGTGCCGTGTGAGGGAGACGGTCGAGTGAGTTGCCCGGAAAGTCGGAATTGCCACGTTATCTTGCAGTGATGCGTCCACCACGCATTCCGCGGGAGAAACGATGATCCAGGCCATCGGGCTCACCAGCATGTCCCGGCGCAGGCGTCCGCCGCGCGTCGACGACCTCACCTTCGAGGCGAGCCCCGGGGAGGTCACCGTGCTGCTGGGGCCGGCCGGTTCGGGGAAGAGCGAGGCGCTGCGGCTGATGCTGCAACTCGTTCCTGGCCGCGGCATCGCCCTCTTCCGAGGGCGTCCGCTGCACCGGATCCCGCACCCCGCCCATGAGGTCGGCGTCCTGCTGGGCGATGTCCCCGGGCACCCCGGGCGGACGGCGCGGGGGCATCTGCGGATGCTCGCCGCCGTCGTCGGCGCCCCGCAGGGCCGGGCCGACGATGTGCTCGACCTGGTGGGTCTCACCGGGCTCGCGGACCAGCGGCTCGGGGACTTCTCGCGCGGTATGGACCGGCGTCTGGGGATGGCGGCGGCGCTGCTCGGAGATCCGCACACCCTCGTCCTGGACGAGCCGACGAAGGATCTCTCGCCCCGGGAGGCCAGTTGGCTGCACGGGCTGCTGCGCGGCTTCGTCCACCAAGGTGGCCAGGTGCTCACCACCACGTGCGATCCGAAGGAGGCGGCCCGCACCGGTGACCGGATCGTCTCCCTGGAGCGTGGACGGCTGATGGCCGACCAGCTGGCCTCGGACTTCCGCCGCACCAGGCTCCGCCCCCGGGTGGCGATCCGCACTCCCCACGCCGAACGCTTCGCCGCCGTCCTCTCGCAGGAAGCACGGAGTGCGGCGCGGTCCCGGGGCGGTGGGGGCGCGATCGAGGTGGTGTGCGAAGGGGGCAGCCGGGTCGAGGTGTACGGAAGCAACTGTGCCGCGGTGGGAGAGACCGCCTATCGGCACGGCATCCTCGTCCACCAGCTCGCGGAGGAGATCGGAGACACCGGTGACCGAGCCCGCCGCGGCCCCTTGCTCCGGGCGGACGGCAGAATCCCGGTCGAACCGGCCCCCACCCACCTCCTGGCGGGCGGACCGGCATCGGAGCGGGAGGCGCACGCTCTCCCCGGCGCAGCTCCGGTACACGGCGAGGTACAGCACGCCGCTCCCCAACCTGAAGTGGGCTCACGTGAATTGGCGGGGACGGTGCTCGTCGAGTCCCAGAAGACCGTCGGGGCGGGGGACCGGGCCGGAGCGCGCGGGGAAGCCCGTGGTGCCGCCGCGGAAGCGGAGGACGCCGCCGTGGAGACGGCGAACTCGGGCAGCACAGCGCAGGGGCCCAGCGTGCCCGCCCCCTCCGCGCACGTCTCGGAGCCGACGGCCTCGCATGGCGCGGAGAGCACGGAGGAAGCCGAGGCACGGCCCGAGGCGTGCGTCGATGCGGAGGCCGCGGAGGGCGATCCGGCACGGGAGCCGGGGGAACCGCCGCACGAGCCCTCCCCGGGGACGACGAAATCCCTCGTGCAGGTCGCGGACGCGGTGGCGGTCAGGTCCCCGCGCCCGGCGGTGGTCTCCGCGCCGCCGGTCACATCCCACTCCGCGGAGCCGGCCGAGCTGGGCAGCGGCAGCGGGGCGGCGGGCCGATGGGCGCCCGAGGCGCCGGAGTTGCCCGTCGTGCGGCGGCCCGGTCCGGCGGCTCCCGTCCGGTACGAACTGCGACGCATGTTCGGTGTCCGTACCCCGTGGTTGATCGCGCTGGCGTCGGTGCTCGCCTCCCTGATGACGGCGGTCGTGCTGGCCCGCCAGGGAGCGACGGGTGCGGCGTCGCACTCGGAGGGGCTTCTGCTCGGGCTGCGGCTGTTGACCGGCTGGCCCGATCTGCCGTTCCTGCTGCCGCCGGCCGCCCCCGCGGCAGGGCTGCTGGGCGCGCTCGCTTTCGGTCAGGAGTTCCGCTATCCGGCACTTGCTCCGGCGCAGGCCCCGGTGCCCCGGCGGCTCGGTCTGCTGGCCGCGAAGCTGCTCGTCTCCGGGGCGGTGGCGATCGGGCTCTGCCTGGTCACCGCGATGCTCAACGTCGGTGTGCTGACGCTGTTGTACGGCCTGGACAGCGGTGCCTTCAGGCTCCCGGCACACGGGTTCGGATTGTCCTCGCTCACGCAGTTGTCCGTGCCGACCGGTGACACCGCCGTCCTCTCACCGGGGTTGCAGGCGCTGAGCGTGCTGGCGCTGTGCGTGGGCTGCGCCTGGGCGGGCCTGCTGGCGGCGGGGGTCTTCCGCTCGACGTTCGTCGGGGTCGTGGCCGCGCTGGGTGCGCCGCTGCTCGTCGCGCCGTTGGCCAAGATGCTGTCCACCGGTCCCGTGGCGCAGTCGCTGGACGGGTTCCCCGCGCGCTTGCGCACTGTGCTGCTCTTCCCCTGGCCGTCCGGTGCCGAGCAGTGGGTGGCGATCGCGATGCGGCTCACCTCCCAACCCCTGGGCCGGGCACTGGCGTTGTCGCTCACGGTGCTGTTCTGCGTCTACGCGTTCACGTCGCTGCGCAGCCGCCCGCGGTAATCGCCGCTACGGGGACATCGAGCGGCGCCGCACCGGTGAACACCCCGCGGTCGCGCCGGGGTTCCCGCGCGCCCGCGAGCGGTGCTCCCGGTGCCGGACTCCCAAGCTGACGGCTGCGGACATACTTGTCCGACCATGGTGCAGGGATCGGTGCCGGCACCCGGTCCGGCCGTGCCGGTGCGGCGCCCGGACTCCGAGGGCGGCGGACCGTTGCCGCGGGGCCCGGCGCGACACTCGTAAAGGGGACGTGACCTGCGGTGATGCTGCCTCGGGTGCGTCCTTCCGATAAGGCGTCAATTATGCGGAAGTCAGCGATCACCCTTTCGTGTGCTTTTCACCAAAGCCCTCAAGGCGGTCTCGGGCCCCGCCGACACAAGTGGTCGTGACTACCCTTGCGCACTCCATGATGACCGCGGCTCGTCCCGTCGACACCGGCCTCGTCGGCCCGGGCGAGCTGGACCGTTACGCGTACGCCGAGTCCTCGGGAACGGCGCGCACCACCACCAACGCCCCTGCATGGGAGGGTTCCGAGGCCGAAATGAATCGTGTGGGTCGTCGTGCGACCGGCAGCCGCGGACGCGGTCTGCACGGTCAACTTGTGCAGCAGCTCGGTCAGATGATCGTCTCCGGCGACCTGGGCGCCGACCGTCCGCTGGTCCCGGAGGAGATCGGCCAGCGCTTCGAGGTGTCGCGTACGGTCGTGCGCGAATCCCTCCGTGTCCTGGAAGCCAAGGGACTCGTCAGCGCGCGTCCCAACGTCGGGACCCGTGTGCGTCCGGTCAGCGACTGGAACCTGCTGGATCCCGACATCATCGAGTGGCGGGCGTTCGGTCCCCAGCGCGAGGGGCAGCGGCGCGAACTGTGCGAACTCCGCTGGACGATCGAGCCGTTGGCCGCCCGTCTCGCGGCCGCGCAGAGCCGCGACGATGTGCAGCAGCGTCTCGCCGACATGGTCGAGATCATGGGCCACGCGCTGGCCCAGGGCGACACCCTGACCTTCTCCCGGGCGGACGCCGAGTTCCACGGGCTGATCCTCCAGGCCGCGGGGAACCGCATGCTCGAACACCTCTCGGGCATCGTCTCGTCGGCACTCCAGGTGTCCGGGGGCCCGGCCAGCGGCTGTGAACACCCGACCGAGGCCGGTGTCGACCACCACCGGCGGGTCGTCGAGGCCGTGGCCGCCGGTGAGGCCGCCGTCGCCGAGGCGGCGATGCGGCAGCTGCTGGGCACGTCGTCCACCGAGGCGGTCACCGCGGCGCAGGGCGCCGCGGGGCAGCCCGCGCCGACCGCCCAGGCGGCCGGGGGAGCGGCGGCCGGTCCTGTCGCCGGGCCGCAGGCGGCGCAGCCGGCAGCTCCGGGAGCGGCCGGCGCCGCCGGGGGCGGCGACCACGTGGTGCCGCCGCCGCGCGAGCACTGACGCAGTCGCGCAGGAGACGCAGGAGAGCACCGGCACGGGTTGCGCAGCGCGGCCCGTGCCGCTCTCCCGAGGTCTTCACCGGCCCGGCCCCGACGAAGGGCGCCGGTCGCCCGGCCCTCGTGCAAGGGGCCGCCCCTCGCGCCGCACACGCTCCGTACGCGTTCTCCGTACGCCGCCGGAGCCGCCGATCCCGCTCCCCCCGGTGGGATTCCCCGGCCCGTCCGACGCCTCTCCCCCCCTCGCGTCCGGGTCTCCTCGCGCCGGGACGGATGTGCGCAGCCCGTTCGTTTCCCGCTTCCGGCGGCATCTTCGTGCCCTGTGACTGCCTCCGCGGGGGCGGTCACGCCCGCGGGGGAGGGCTTATGTCTGGGTGTGACGGCTTTCAGCCGGTACGGAGTGTGATCCGCGCCACGTGAATTGGGCGTAACGCTTCCCGGTGCAGCGCGATGACTCAAGAGGTGACAGCCGAGGAGGGAATACGGGCGCTCCGTTCGGGGCTTTTCCCCACACCGTCTTTTTCTCCACAGCTCCGCCCGCGCCGTCGGTTCATCCCCGCCGGCGGTCCGCCGTTTCCATCGTTCCGAGAGGTTGTTCGTGTCGGCCAGCACATCCCGTACTCTCCCTGCGGAGATCGCCGAGTCCGAGTCCGTGATGGCGCTCATCGAGCGGGGAAAGGCTGAAGGGCAGATCGCCGGCGACGACGTACGTCGGGCCTTCGAGGCTGACCAGATTCCGCCAACCCAGTGGAAGAACGTCCTGCGCAGCCTCAACCAGATCCTCGACGAGGAGGGTGTGACGCTGATGGTGAGTGCCGCAGAGGCGCCCAAGCGCACCCGAAAGAGCGTCGCGGCGAGGTCCTCGGCGTCTCCGGCAAAGCGCACGGCAGCCAAGTCGGTTGCCGCCAAGTCCACCACCAAGAAGGCCGCTCCGGCGAGCGCCGCCACGGCTGCGGCTCCGCGGACCGGCGTCGACGCACCTGTCGCCGGTGCCGCCCCGGCGAACGGGGCCGAGGAGCCGAAGCCCGCGAAGAAGGCGGCGGCCAAGAAGGTCGCCGCGAAGAAGGCGGCCCCGGCCAAGAAGACGACGGCGGCGGCCCCGAAGAAGACGGCGGCCAAGAAGTCGGTCGTCGACGAGCTGCTGGAGGCCGAGGACGAGCTGGTGGAGGAGCTTCCCGCCAAGCCCTCGCCCAAGCCCGGCCCCGAGGACGGCCCCACGGCCGAGCTGAAGAACGAGAACGAGGGCTTCGTCCTCTCGGACGACGACGAGGACGACGCCCCGGCGCAGCAGGTGGCGGCGGCGGGTGCGACCGCCGACCCGGTCAAGGACTACCTCAAGCAGATCGGCAAGGTTCCGCTGCTCAACGCCGAGCAGGAGGTGGAGCTGGCCAAGCGCATCGAGGCGGGCCTGTTCGCCGAGGACAAGCTGGCCGCGGCCGACAAGCTCGCGCCGAAGCTCCAGCGGGAGCTGGAGATCATCGCCGAGGACGGCCGGCGGGCGAAGAACCACCTGCTGGAGGCCAACCTCCGTCTGGTCGTCTCGCTGGCCAAGCGCTACACCGGGCGCGGCATGCTCTTCCTGGACCTGATCCAGGAGGGCAACCTCGGTCTGATCCGTGCGGTCGAGAAGTTCGACTACACCAAGGGCTACAAGTTCTCGACGTACGCGACGTGGTGGATCCGCCAGGCGATCACCCGGGCCATGGCCGACCAGGCGCGCACGATCCGTATCCCTGTGCACATGGTCGAGGTCATCAACAAGCTCGCGCGTGTGCAGCGTCAGATGCTCCAGGACCTGGGCCGTGAGCCCACCCCGGAGGAGCTGGCCAAGGAGCTGGACATGACGCCGGAGAAGGTCGTCGAGGTCCAGAAGTACGGCCGTGAGCCGATCTCCCTGCACACTCCGCTGGGTGAGGACGGCGACAGCGAGTTCGGTGACCTCATCGAGGACTCGGAGGCCGTCGTCCCGGCGGACGCGGTCAGTTTCACGCTGCTGCAGGAGCAGCTGCACTCCGTTCTCGACACCCTCAGCGAGCGCGAGGCAGGCGTCGTCTCGATGCGCTTCGGCCTCACCGACGGCCAGCCGAAGACGCTGGACGAGATCGGCAAGGTCTACGGCGTGACGCGCGAGCGCATCCGGCAGATCGAGTCGAAGACGATGTCGAAGCTGCGGCACCCGTCCCGTTCGCAGGTGCTGCGGGACTACCTGGACTGAGCTGCGGCGTCATCCTCCGGCCCGGGATATTCGGGCCGGCGAAAGGGCCGGTGACCTGATCGGGTCACCGGCCCTTTCGTGCGCCTGTACGAGCGCCCGCGCAAGCCCCGCGCGTGCGCCGGGGGTGCTTCGGTTGCCCGGGATGCGGTCGGCGCTCAAGAGGAACACCCTGGGTAGTCACACAGACCCGTACGGTCAGGAGGTCGGTCCCATGCGACTGATGCGCTGTGAGCGAACAAGCGCCGTCCGCGTTCCGGAGAGGTGGGCGGCCATGCTGGCCGCCCTTGTGACGGCCTTGGTGGGGGCACTGCTCGCGCCGCCTGTGCAGGGGGCCGCCGCGCAGGAACGGGACCCGGACCGGGCCGTCATCGGGGGGTATGCGGTGAACGCCGGCGACCACCCGTGGGCGGTGGCGCTCTCCAGCCGGGCCCGGTTCGGCTCGGAGCGCTCCGGTCAGTTCTGCGGAGGCGCGGTGGTGGGGCCGCGCACGGCCGTGACGGCGGCCCACTGCCTCACCAGGGAAGTGCTGGGAGTGGACGTCGGGCAGGTGCGTGACCTGCGCATCATCACCGGGCGTGGGGATCTGACCGGGAACGCGGGCAAGGAGGTCGCGGTCCGTTCGGTGAAGGTGAACCCGGACTTCGACGCGCGCACCAACAAGGGCGATGTCGCCGTGCTGCGGCTGGCCGAGTCGCTGCCGTCCTCCTCGGTCGTCCCGATGGCGGGCAAGGGGGACCCGGCGTACCGGTCGGGCACACCGGCCACGGTGTACGGCTGGGGCGACACGACGGGGCGCGGCAACTACTCGAACACGCTGCGGGCGGCGCGGGTCGGCATCATGGCCGACTCGTCGTGCGAGCGGGCCTACCCCGGTACGTCGAACGGCAAGTACGACGCCGCGACGATGGTGTGCGCGGGGCTGGAGGCCGGCGGGCGGGACGCCTGTCAGGGGGACAGCGGCGGGCCGCTGGTCGCCCGGGGGAAGCTCGTGGGGCTCGTCTCCTGGGGTGTCGGCTGCGGTGAGCGGGGCCGGCCCGGGGTCTACACACGGATCTCGGCCGTGCAGTCGGTGATCGGTACCCCGCGGGCCTGAGCGGTCCGGCCGGGGCGACAGGGCTCCGTTCGTGCGGCGCCGACCGCGCGGGCGGAGCCCCGGTGTGTGGAGCCCCGATACGACGAGGGCGGGCGTCCTCCGGGATTCCGGGGGACGCCCGCCGTGTTCCGGTCGGTGCCGGAGCGAGCTCGTCGGATGTGGACGCGGTCGGCGTCGGGTCAGGTCAGCGGCTCACCGTTCGTCTTCGCCCGCGCTGGCGGGGGTCGCGGTGAGCTTCTCCGTCTCGTCCTGTATCTCCGCGGCGATCTTCTTGAGCTCCGGCTCGAACTTACGGCCGTGGTGGGCGCAGAACAGCAGCTCTCCGCCGCTCGTGAGGACCACGCGGAGGTACGCCTGTGCGTTGCAGCGGTCGCAGCGGTCGGCGGCCGTCAGCGGGGTCGCGGGGGTCAGAACTGTACTCACGTCGCCTCTTCTCTAGCTCGACGAGCTGTCGTACCAGGGTCAACATCCAACCAGGCCGAAAACGTTCCCGCTCTGGCCTTCATTCCCGGATTTTTTCTGGCCGAGTGGGCCGGATGCTGCCGGGTGGCGGCGAATGGGCCGTATCGCAGGGATGGAACTTTCAGTCTGTTGTTGCTTGCGTGACGGTATCGATGGTGGCGGGCGCTTTGTGCGGCGCCCTTCGGTGCCGGTCTGTGGTTGTGTGCCTCCGGGCTGTTGTGCCTCTGTGATGGAGGACGTGCCCGGAGCCTAAATGGTTCATGCCTGGATGGGAACGTGACGTGTGTGTCACCCCGCCCATGGTATCGAACGCGCTATCGAAAATGGCTTAGGATGGCGGCCTCCCTGGGCTTTGTTCCGGGTCACAGGACACGTCCTGTCCTGGGCCTCGGTACCCTCTGACGCGGCAACCCAGCCGTCCCCAGCAGAATTCAGCGAGGAGCGAACCGCGTGACCGCCGAGATGTCCGTGCCGTCCACCGCCGTGCTGACCGGGGCAGACCGTGACGCCGGCTCCAATTACACCGCGCGGCACCTGCTCGTCCTGGAAGGTCTGGAGGCGGTCCGCAAGCGACCCGGCATGTACATCGGCTCCACGGACAGCCGGGGACTGATGCACTGCCTGTGGGAGATCATCGACAACTCCGTCGACGAGGCGCTCGGCGGGTACTGCGACCGGATCGAGGTCGTCCTGCACGAGGACGGATCGGTCGAGGTCAAGGACAACGGGCGGGGCATCCCCGTCGACGTCGAGCCGAAGACCGGGCTCACCGGCGTCGAGGTCGTGATGACCAAGCTGCACGCGGGCGGCAAGTTCGGTGGTGGCTCGTACGCGGCCTCGGGCGGTCTGCACGGGGTGGGCGCCTCCGTCGTCAACGCGCTCTCCTCCCGGCTGGACGTGGAGGTGGACAAGGGGAGCCGGACGCACAGCATCAGCTTCCGGCGCGGTGTCCCCGGGATCTTCACCGAGTCCGGGCCCGACGCCCCGTTCGATCCAGCCACCGGCCTGCTCAAGGGCAAGAAGATCCCCAAGACGCGCACCGGGACGCGGGTGCGGTACTGGGCGGACCGGCAGATCTTCCTGAAGGACGCGAAGCTCTCCCTGGAGACCCTGTACGCGCGTGCCCGGCAGACCGCCTTCCTGGTGCCCGGGCTCACGCTCGTGGTGCGGGACGAGCGCGGGACCGACGGGGCGGAGGTCTCCGAGGAGACGTTCCACTACGACGGCGGGGTCAGCGAGTTCTGCGAGTACCTGGCTCCCGACAAGGCCGTCTGCGACGTCGTCCGCCTCCAGGGGCAGGGCACCTTCAAGGAGACCGTCCCGGTGCTCGACGACCGCGGGCACATGATCCCCACGGAGGTCCAGCGGGATCTCGGGGTGGACATCGCGCTGCGCTGGGGGACCGGGTACGACACGACGATCCGGTCGTTCGTGAACATCATCGCCACGCCCAAGGGCGGTACCCATGTGGCGGGATTCGAGCGGTCGTTGACCCGGACCGTCAACGAGGCGCTGCGGACGACGAAGCTGCTGCGGGTCGCCGACGACGACGTCGTCAAGGACGACGCCATGGAGGGGCTCACCGCCGTGGTGACGGTGCGGCTGGCCGAGCCGCAGTTCGAGGGGCAGACCAAGGAGGTGCTCGGCACCTCGGCGGCGTCCCGGGTCGTGGCGCAGGTCGTCGCCAAGGAGCTGAAGGCGTTCTTGACCTCGACCAAGCGGGACGCCAAGGCGCAGGCGCGTGCCGTGCTGGAGAAGGTCGTCGCCGCCGCGCGTACGAGGATCGCGGCGCGGCAGCACAAGGAGGCGCAGCGCCGGAAGACCGCGCTGGAGTCCTCGTCGCTCCCGGCGAAGCTGGCGGACTGCCGGGCCGACGACATCGAGCGCAACGAACTGTTCATCGTCGAGGGCGACTCGGCGCTGGGTACGGCGAAGGTCGCGCGGAACTCCGAGTTCCAGGCGTTGCTGCCGATCCGCGGCAAGATCCTCAACGTGCAGAAGTCGTCCGTCTCCGACATGCTCAAGAACGCCGAGTGCGGGGCGATCATCCAGGTCATAGGAGCCGGGTCCGGGCGGACCTTCGACATCGACCAGGCGCGGTACGGCAAGGTCATCTTCCTCGCCGACGCGGATGTGGACGGCGCGCACATCCGGTGTCTGCTGCTCACGCTCTTCCAGCGCTACATGCGGCCCATGGTCGAGCAGGGGCGGGTGTTCTCGGCGGTGCCGCCGCTGCACCGGATCGAGCTGGTCAACCCCAAGAAGGGGCAGGACAAGTACCTGTACACCTACTCCGACAACGAACTGCGGCAGACGCTGCTGGAGTTGGAGCGCACAAAGGTGCGGTACAAGGATTCGATCCAGCGCTACAAGGGCCTGGGCGAGATGGACGCCGATCAGCTCGCGGAGACCACCATGGACCCGCGGCACCGGACCCTGCGCCGGATCAACATCAGCGATCTGGAGGCCGCCGAGCAGGCCTTCGACCTGCTGATGGGCAGCGAGGTCGCGCCGCGCAGGGAGTTCATCAGCTCCTCGGCTGCCACGCTGGACCGCTCGCGCATCGACGTGTGAGCCCGGGGCGCGGGCGTGCCGCGGCACGCCCGCGCCGGGGCCCCGCCGCTTTCCGGGCGTTTCACCTGAAGGTGTGAAGGGGGCGGCTCGACCCGAGGTGATCTTGCGCTTCTGCCCATGCTGGGGCATGCGCAACGACGATCCCTGGTCCGCCGCCCTTCCGGCGCGGGCCCTCCCCACGGAAGCCCTTCCGGCGCGGGCCCTCCCCACGGAAGCCCTCCCGGCGGAGGAGGGCGGACACCGCGCGGCGACCGCTGCTCCGGCCGTCGCTTCCGTCCCGCCCGTCCCGCCTGGGTCCGTCCCGGCTGTCTCTTCCGCATCCCCTGCCGGGTGTGCCGACATCTATCTGACCGTGCAGCGCAGCGCGGCCTTCCAACGGGTGCGGCGGCGCCACCGGGCGTTCGTGCTGCCGGCGGCCGCGGCGTTCCTCCTCTGGTACCTCGGCTATCTGGTGCTGGCCACCGGTGCGCCGGGGCTGATGGCGCGCGAGGTCGCGGGCGTGCTCAACGTCGGGATGGTCGCCGGGCTCGCCCAGTTCGCCACCGTCTTCCTGCTCACCTGGGCCTATGCCCGGCACGCACGGCTGCGCAGGGACGGCCCCGCGCTCGAACTGCGCTGGGAGACACAGGACATGACCCGCGTGGCGGCCCGGCACGCGGACGTCCCCGCGGACGGCACAGCCGGTGCGGCCCGGGGGGAGGGGCCGCGGTGAGCGACGGTCATCGGATGCTGACGGTGCTGCTGTTCTGCGCCGTCGTCGTGGCCACCCTGGCCATCACCAGCTGGGCGGGGCGCGGACGGCGGGGCTCGGCCGAGGAGTTCTTCGCGGGCGGCCGGCTGTTCTCCCCGCTGGAGAACGGTTTCGCCATCGCCGGTGACTACATGTCGGCCGCCTCGTTCCTCGGCATCAGCGGGCTGATCGCGCTGTACGGGTACGACGGGATGCTGTACTCGATCGGGTTCCTGGTGGCGTGGCTCGTGGTGCTGCTGCTCGTGGCCGAACTGGTGCGCAACTGCGGGCGGTTCACACTGGCCGATGTCGTGGCGGCCCGGATGCGGGAGCGGCCGGTGCGCCGGGCGCTGGGCACCTCCTCGGTCACCGTCTCGGTGCTGTACCTGGTCGCCCAGATGGTCGGCGCCGGCAGCCTCGTCGCGCTGCTGCTCGGGACCCGGGACGGGCTCGCACACACCGTGACGGTGCTCGTGGTGGGCGCCTTGATGATCGTCTATGTGTGCTGCGGCGGTATGCGGGCGACGACCTGGATCCAGATCGTCAAGGCCGTTCTGCTGCTCGGCGGGGCCGTCGCGCTCACCGCGCTGGTGCTGGTGCGGTTCGGCGGCGATCTGCCGGGGCTGCTGTCGGCGGCGGCCGAACGCAGCGGGCACGGTCGGGAGTTCCTCGCGCCGGGGCTGCTGTACGGCGGCGGCTGGACCGCGCGGCTCGACTTCGTCAGCCTCGGAGTCGCGCTCGTCCTGGGCACCGCGGGGCTGCCGCACATCCTGGCGCGGTTCTACACCGTGCCGACGGCGCGGGCCGCCCGCCGCTCGGTCGTCTGGGCGATCGGGCTGATCGGTGGCTTCTATCTGATGACGATCGTCCTCGGTACCGGAGCTGCGGCTCTGGTGGGGCCCGAGGAAGTGCTGCTGTCCGACTCCGCGGGGAACAACGCCGTTCCGCTGCTGGCGGCCGAACTCGGCGGGGGAGCGGGGGCGCGGGCGGGTGCCGTGCTGGCCGCGCTGACGGCGGCCGTGGCCGGTGCGACGATCCTCGCCGTCGTCGCGGGGGTCACCCTGGCCGCCTCGGCCGCCGTGGCGCACGATCTGTACGCCTCGCTGCGCAGCAGGCGCCCGCGGACCGACCGCGGTGAGATCGCGGTGGCGCGTGCGGCGGCAGCCGTGGTCGGCGCGGTCGCGGTCGGACTGAGCCTGCTCGCCGCCCAGTTGAACGTGGCGTTCCTGGTGGGGCTGGCCTTCGCGGTCGCCGCCTCGGCCAATCTGCCCGTGCTGCTCTACACCCTGTTCTGGCGGCGCTTCACCACACGGGGCGCCACCTGGGCCGTGTACGGCGGGCTGGTCCCGGCGCTGGCGCTGGTGGTGCTCTCGCCGGTCGTCTCGGGGAGCGCCCACGCCCTCTTCCCCGGCCTGGACTTCGCCGTCTTCCCGCTGGAGAACCCCGGGCTGGTGTCGGTCCCGCTCGGGTTCGTCGCCGGGTGGCTCGGCACCGTCACCTCCCGGGAACGCCCCGACGCCGCGCGGCACGCGGAGACGGAGGTGCGGGCGCTCACGGGCGCCGGGGCCGCCTGACCGTCAGCGCGGGGGCCGTCCGACGCCGTGGGCGCCGGGGGCGTCGTCCCGCGCGGGGCGCTGCCGCGGGACGTGCGGCGGGTGCAGCGCCTGGGGAAGGCGGACGGTGAACTCGGCGCCGCCGTCGGGGGATTCGCCCACCTGGACGCTTCCGCCGTGGCGTTCCGCGAGCCGGCGCACGAGGGCCAGCCCCAGGCCGCGCCGGCGGTGCGCCGGCGCCTCCTTGGTGGACCAGCCCTCCGTGAAGACCGTCTCCCGGCTCTCCGGGGCGATGCCGGGGCCGTTGTCGCTCACCCGGAGCAGGACACCGGCGGGCTCCTCGGACGCTCCGTCGGGCGCACCCCCGGGCGCCTGCGCGGACGCCGGTGCGCCCCCGTCCCCGCCCCCGTGTGCGTTCCCGGGACCGTTCCCGGCCCCGCGGCTGTGCCCGTTCCCGTGCTCGGGCCCGTTCCCGTCGCCGGCCACGTGCCCGTACGCGGTCAGGGCCACCGTCACCTGGGCGCCGGGGGAACCGGCCGTCGCGTCCAGCGCGTTGTCGACGAGGTTGCCCAGCACCGTGGCCAGTTCGGCGGGGTCCACGACGCGGTCCGGCAGGAGTGTGCCCTCGCTGATCCGCAGTGCCGCGCCGCGCTCGGCCGCGACGGTCGCCTTGCCCACCAGGAGCGCGGCCAGCCGGGGATCGTGCACCCGCTCGGAGATCTGTTCGGCGGTCGCGCGGCGGGTGCCGACCGCCTCGCTCAGATAGGAGACGGCGTCGTCGTACATCTCCAGCTGGAGCAGGCCGAGCAGCAGGTGCATACGGTTCGCGTGCTCGTGGTCCTGGGCGCGCAGGGCGTCGATCAGGCCCTGCGAACCGTCGAGTTCACGCCCGAGCTGCTCCAGCTCGGTCCGGTCGCGCAGGGTGACCACCGCTCCGCCGTCGTGCGTCGGCATCCGGTTGGCCACGAGCACGCGTCCGCCGCTGACCGTCAGCACATCGGTGCCGGAGACGCCGCCGGCCAGCAGCCGGGCCGTGCGGCCGGGGCCGAGCGCCTCCTCGGGGGAGCGGCCGATGTGTCCGGTACGCAGGCCGAGCAGCCGCTGTGCCTCGTCGTTGACGAGCCGGATCCGGCCGTGTGCGTCGAGCGCCACGACGCCCTCGCGGATCCCGTGGAGCACCGCCTCGCGCTCGGCCAGCAGCCCGGCGATGTCGGAGAACGCCAGATCACGCGTGCGCTTGCGCACCCGTCGGAAGACCAGCAGCGCGGCCAGCGCGCCCAGCCCGAGCGCGCCTCCCGCCGAGGCGAGCAGCCCCGGCACCTCGCGCAGGAACCGGGCGCGCACGCTGTCGTAGGCGATGCCCACCGAGACGGCGCCCACGACCTCGCCCCGGCCGTCACGCAGCGGTACCTTGCCGCGCGCCGAGCGGCCGAGCGTGCCCTCGTCGATATGGCGCACCTCGTGCCCGGCGAGCGCGCGGCCGGGGTCGGTGGAGACGTGCCGGCCGATACGGGACGGCTCGGCGTGCGACCAACGGACACCGCGCCGGTCCATGACGACGACGTAGGCGGCGCCGGTGGCGCGGCGCACCCGTTCGGCCACGCGCTGGACGGGGCCGTGCCGGGAGGGGCCGGGCTCCTCGACGATCAGATCGTCCAGCCCGGGCTCGGCGGCGGTCGTCTGGGCGATGGACAGCGCGCGGCGCATGGCCTCGTCGTCGAGCTGGTCGCTGAGCGGCTGGAGGAACAGCCCGGTCGTCACCGCGGTCACCCCGGCCACCACCGCGAGCTGCATCAACAGCACCTGTGAGGCGGCACGTCGGCGCCAGCCGGAGGGGAGCAGCCGGCGACGGCGGCGTGCGGCGGGCCTCCGGCCCGTCACGGGTGTGTCACGGACGGGGACGCCGGGGTGCCGGCCGCCGCCGGGACTTGGTGCGCGGCAGAGACGATCCGCTCGACGGTCAGGGATCCGGCCGGGCCCGGCTCCGCGCCGCAGCTGGCCGGGCGGGGTGCGCCGGCCGTCTGTTCGGACAGGGTGAGGTGCCAGCGGCGGCCGTCCCGGTGGGCGACGGTCACCGACCAGCGCCGCGGGCGCGGCGGGTCGGCCCGGACGGCTTCGGCAGCCCGCGTCGTGCCGCCGACCCGGGCCGCTCCCTCGGCCGGGGCCGTTCCGTCGGTCCGGGCGGTGCCCTCGGTTCGGTCCGCTTCGGCGGGGAGGACGGTTTCGACGGTGAGGGCGTCCGCCTCCGGCTCGCCCGTGTGTTCCCGTACGGCGAGTTCGGCGCGCTGGCCGGGGGCGTCCCAGGTGGAGCGGCCCCGGCAGCCCTCGGTCGGTACCCGGCCCGCGCGGACGGCGTCCAGGACATCGGCTGCCCGTACGGCGTCGAGGCGGCCGTAGGCGTAACCGCCGGGCAGCGTCAGCAGGGTGGGCGCGAAGCGGTGGCCGCCGATATGGGTGATCTCCCAGACGTCGGCGCCGCCCATTGCCGCGAGACGGGCGGCGAGGGGACGGCCGAGGACGGCGCAGCAGCGGTCGCGCCGTCCGTTGGTGCACACGAGGGCCAGGGGATCGCCGGTGTACGGCACCCAGCCGGCGGGCAGCGCGGCCGGGCCGCGGTCGCCGTCGAGGGCGGCGAAGTCCAGGTCGCGCAGGGTGCCGAGGGCGTCCTCGGCCAGCAACGCGGTGCGGATCCAGGCGTTTCCGGGGAGCGTGCGGGCGAGGAACACACGCCGGGGTGCGCCCGGGGTGGCGGCCGGCCCGTCCGCACCGTCCGCGCGGGCAGGGCGCCGGATGAGGGCGACCCGGGCGCCGTGTGCGCTCGCGGACCGCTCCAGCTCGGCGCCGAGGGCCGCGTCCAGGCGGCTCTGGGTCAGGGCCTGCTTCCCCCAGGGGCCGGGCTGTTCGACCAGCAGCCAGGTGCGGGCCGTGGCCGCCGTGCCCGCGAGAGGTTCGTCGAGGGTGCGGGAGACCGCTGCGCAGGTGCTCACAAAGGCGAGCCTAACCTCCGCCGGCGGACTCCGCCCGGCCGCGCGGGACGGGTGGGCGGGACGGGTGGGCGCCGGGCGTGGGACCGGCGGACCGTTCCGTTACGATCGGCAGCCGCCCGGCGCGGCGGGCGGCGGCGGGGGCATCGGGGCCCGCCGGAGGGCGGGAGCGAGGAGCGAGGAGAGCACGGCGTGGCAGTCGCAGCGCAGGGCGAGCGGGGAGCGGTCGGCGGCAGGATCCCGGTGGTGATCCTGGCGGGCTTCCTGGGATCCGGGAAGACGACGCTGCTGAACCATCTGCTCCGGCGCAGCAGGGGAACCCGTATCGGCGCGGTGGTGAACGACTTCGGCAGCATCGAGATCGACGCGATGACGGTCGCCGGCCAGGTCGACTCGATGGTCTCGCTCGGCGACGGCTGTCTGTGCTGCGCGGTGGACACCGACGACCTCGACGAGGTGCTCGATGTGCTGGCCCGGCCCTCCGCCGGTATGGACGTGCTCGTCATCGAGGCCAGCGGCATCGCGGAGCCCGAGACGCTGATCCGGATGGTGCTGGCCAGCGACTGCCCGCACATCGTCTACGGCGGCCTGGTGGAGGTCGTGGACGCGGCGGAGTTCGACGCCGTGCGGGCCCGCCACCCGGAGCTGGAGCGGCATGTGTCGGCCGCCGATCTGCTGGTGCTCAACAAGGCGGACCGGGTCGCCGGGCCCCGGCTCGACGCGCTGCGGGCCGAGTTGGGGCGGCTCGGCCCGGGCACGCCCGTGGTCACCGCCGAGCACGGCCGGGTCGATCCCGCGCTGCTGTTCGACCGGGTACGGCGCGAACGGCCGCCCGTCGAGCAGCTGTCGTTCGACGTTCTGCTGTACGGCGAGGAGGACGGTGAGGACGCCGGGACCGGCGAAGACGACGGTTCCGCCGGTGTCGCCGGGGACGAACAGGCCGCCGGGGGTGCGGAGTCCGGCCGGGAGGCCGGGGCCGCCGGGTGTGCGGCACACGGGGACGGCTGCCACGGGGAGCACGGGGCGCATCTGCACGCCGCCTACGAGTCCGTCGAGTTCGACGAGGCGGCACCGATGGATCCCCGCCGTTTTCTGGACTTCCTCGACAGCCGGCCGGACGGGCTCTACCGGATCAAGGGCTTCGTGGACTTCGGCGCCGCCGACCCGGCGCACCGCTACGAGGTGCACGCCGTGGGCGGCTTCCTTCGGTTCGCGCCGCTGGACCGGACGGCCGGTGAGGAGCGTCGGACGCGTCTGGTGCTGATCGGTGCGGGCGTCGACGGCGCCGCCCTCCGGGCCGGGCTGGCCGCCTGTGTCGCGGACGGCACCGCCCCGGGGCCCGGCTCCGCCGAGGCCGCGGCGGGCGGCGTGGACCCCGCGATGTGGGGAGTCCTGCGCTATGTGGACCGGCGGCCCGGTGGCCCGGGGGACGCCGGGGCCGAACCGGCCGACGGCACCGACGCGTTCGCCGAGCCGGACGATCTGCCGGACGATCTGCCGGACGGCCTACCGGGCGACCTGCGGGACGATCTGCCGGAAGCGGCCGGGTACGGCGGTGCGGAGCCGGGGTGGGCCGACGAGGAGGACTTCGACGACACCCGTGACCCGGTGGACCCGGAGGGCCTCGGGGACCGCGTCCGCTAGCCACCCGCCGGACACCATCTGCGCGCCGCGCGTCCCCGGGCCTGCCCGTCCGCACCCGCGCACGCCTGAACTTCCGCTGATCTCCCGCGCGCACGCCTGTGTTCCGCGCGGACGTCTGTGCCGTGCGTGTGCCCGTGGTACGCGACGGCTCGTCGCGCCGAGCGGGGAGGCACGGCGAGGGATCGACGCATAGCGGTGCGCCGGGGGAGCGGGCCGCGCCCCGCGCCGGGTGTGGAAACCGGCGCGGGGCGCGTCAGGGGCTGCCGAGCCGGGCCCGGAGCCGCCGTCGGGCTGGCGTCAGGCCGGCCCGGCCAGCGCGGCCACCTGCTTCTTCAGCGGTACGCCGGAGCCGTCCCTGCGGGGGTCGGCCTCGGGGAGATCGACCGGCGCACCGGACTTCGTCGCGGCGCGCGGCGGGGCCGCGCCCGCCCAGGCCAGGACCAGCCGGTTCTCGCCCCGGAGGAAGCGCTGGCAGCGCACACCGCCCGTCGCCCGCCCCTTGCGCGGGTACTGGTCGAACGGGGTGAGCTTGGCGGTGGTGGCGGAGTCGTCGAGGGTGCCCTCGGCGCCGGCCGCGGTGAAGACCATCGCGTCGGCGCCGGGATCGACGGCGCCGAAGAAGAGCACCTTCGCCTCGCCGGTCAGCTTGATGCCCGCGACACCGCCGGCCGGGCGCCCCTGCGGGCGCACCTGGCTCGCCGCGTACCGCAGCAACTGCGCCTCGTCGGTGATGAAGACCAGGTCCTCCTCGCCGGTGCGCAGTTCGACGGCGCCGACGATGCGGTCACCGTCCTTGAGGGTGATGACCTCCAACTCCTCGCGGTGCGCGGGGTAGTCGGGCACGACACGTTTGACGACGCCCTGCTCGGTGCCGAGCGCGAGCCCGGGGGAGGACTCGTCCAGCGTCATCAGACAGACCAGTTGCTCCCCGTCGTGCAGCGAGAGGAACTCCGAGACCTGGGCCCCGCCGGCGAGGCTCGACGGCGCCGACTCGGGAAGCTGCGGCAGATCGACCACGTTCAGCCGCAGCAGCCGGCCCTCGGAGGTGACGGCGCCGATCTCGCCCCGGGTCGTCGCCGGCACGGCCGAGACGATGACGTCGTGCTTGTGCCGCTTGGCCGGTTCGGCGCTCTCGGGCTCGGCCCCGGTGGTGCGGGCCAGCAGCCCCGTCGAGGAGAGCAGCACGCGGCAGGGGTCGTCGGAGACCTCCAGCGGGACGGCGACGACCGGCGCCTCGGCGGAGTCCAGCAGTTCGGTGCGCCGCGGGGTGCCGTACTTCTTGGCCACGGCGGACAGTTCGGAGGAGACGATCTTGCGCAGCTCCGCGTCGGACTCCAGGATCCGGGTCAGCTCCTCGATCTCCGCGCGCAGCCTGGTGCGTTCGTCCTCCAGCTCGATGCGGTCGAACTTCGTCAGCCGGCGCAGCGGGGTGTCCAGGATGTACTGGGTCTGGATGTCGCTGAGTTCGAAGCGGGACATCAGGGAGCTCTTCGCCTCGGCGGAGTTCTCACTCGACCGGATGATTCTGATGACCTCGTCGATGTCGACGAGTGCCACCAGGAGGCCCTCCACCAGATGCAGCCGGTCCCGCCGCTTGCCGCGCCGGAACTCGCTGCGGCGGCGCACCACGTTGAAGCGGTGGTCGACATAGACCTCCAGCAGCTCCCTGAGGCCCAGGGTGAGCGGCTGCCCGTCGACCAGCGCGACGTTGTTGATGCCGAAGGACTCCTCCATGGGCGTCAGCTTGTACAGCTGGCCCAGCACGGCCTCCGGGTTGAACCCGTTCTTGATCTCGATGACGAGACGCAGGCCGTGTTCGCGGTCGGTGAGGTCCTTGACGTCCGCGATGCCCTGGAGCTTCTTGGAGTTGACCAGATCCTTGATCTTGGAGATGACCTTCTCCGGGCCGACGGCGAACGGCAGTTGCGTGACCACCAGGCCCTTGCGGCGGGCCGTGACCTGCTCGACGGTGGCGGTGGCGCGCATCTTGAAGGTGCCGCGGCCCGTCCGGTAGGCGTCCTTGATGCCCTCCAGCCCGACGATCCGGCCGCCGGTCGGGAGATCGGGCCCGGGCACGAGGCCCATCAGCGTCTCCAGATCGGCGTTCGGGTGCTTGATCAGATGCCGGGCGGCGGCGATCACCTCGGTGAGGTTGTGCGGCGGCATGTTCGTCGCCATGCCGACGGCGATCCCGGAGGCGCCGTTGACCAGGAGGTTCGGATAGGCGGCCGGGAGCGTCGAGGGCTCCTCCTCGCTGCCGTCGTAGTTCGGCGCGAAGTCGACGGTCTCCTCGTCGATCGTGTCGACCATCAGTCCGGCGGCGGGCGCCGCGCGGCACTCGGTGTACCGCATGGCGGCCGGCGGGTCGTCGTTGCCCAGCGAGCCGAAGTTGCCGTGGCCGTCGACCAGCGGCAGGCGCATCGAGAACGACTGCGCCATCCGCACCAGGGCGTCGTAAATCGCGGTGTCGCCGTGCGGGTGGAGCTTACCCATCACCTCGCCGACGACCCGGGCGCACTTGACGTAGGAGCGCTCGGGCCGCAGCCCCATCTCGTGCATCTGGTAGAGGATGCGGCGCTGTACGGGCTTCATGCCGTCGCGGGCGTCGGGGAGCGCGCGCGAGTAGATGACCGAGTAGGCGTACTCCAGGTAGGAGCTCTGCATCTCGTCGACGACGTCGATGTCGAGGATGCGTTCCTCGAAGTCCTCTCCGGGCTCCGTCCCGGCGGTACGGGTCTTACTGCGGCGGGCCATCGCGGCTGCGGCTCCTTCGCTGTACTCGTGTTCGCTGTGCTCGTGCGGTGCGCGCGTTCCGTGCGCCGGTTCCTGCGCCGGCTCCGTGCTCGGGCTGCGCGCTCGTGCTGTGCTCGTGGTGCGTGCGTGGTGCGTGCGTGGTGCGTACGTCGTGCGTGTGTGGTGCGTGTGCGGTGCGTGCGGTCGCCGTGCGGTGTGCCGACCGGCCGCGGCCGGTCGACCGTGGCCTGAAGGCGCCCCGCACGGCTGTGACGCGGACCATTGTGGACCTCGCCCCCGACAGGCGGCCTCCCGACCCGGCATACGCCTCCGGTACGGCCCGGAGGTAGACCGTACGGGAACTTCGCATGCTGTCGGCGTGGTTGCATACAGTGACAGGGCCGTCCGCCGCACGGGCGGTTCACGCCGTTCCCGGCCCTCGCCGGGAACCCCCGCGAGCGAAGGGACTCCACGCCCATGGGTCACACGGCCACGCCCCAGCAGGCCACCGGTGGGCTGACAGCGACCGAGCACCGGCTGGCCAACGGCCTGCGCGTGGTGCTCTCCGAGGATCACCAGACCCCGGTCGCCGCTGTCTGCCTCTGGTACGACGTCGGTTCACGCCACGAGGTCCAGGGCCGCACGGGCCTGGCTCACCTCTTCGAGCACCTGATGTTCCAGGGCTCGGCACAGGTGTCGGGCAACGGCCACTTCGAGCTGGTGCAGGGCGCCGGCGGCTCGCTGAACGGCACCACCAGCTTCGAGCGCACCAACTACTTCGAGACGATGCCCGCGCACGAGCTGGAGCTCGCCCTGTGGCTGGAGGCGGACCGTATGGGTTCGCTGCTGTCCGCGCTGGACGAGGAGTCCATGGAGAACCAGCGCGACGTCGTCAAGAACGAGCGCCGCCAGCGCTACGACAACGTGCCCTACGGCACCGCGTTCGAGCGGCTGACGGCGATGGTCTACCCGGAGGGCCACCCCTACCACCACACGCCCATCGGCTCGATGGCGGACCTGGACGCGGCCTCCCTGGAGGACGCCCGGGCCTTCTTCCGTACGTACTACGCGCCGAACAACGCGGTACTCGCCGTCGTCGGGGACATCGACCCGGAGCAGACGCTGGCCTGGGTGGAGAAGTACTTCGGCTCCATCCCCGGGCACGAGGGCAAGCGCCCGCCGCGGGACGGCACGCTGCCGGACGTCATCGGCGAGGAGAAGCGCCAGGAGCTCCAGGAGGACGTGCCGGCCAGGGCGCTGATGGCGGCCTACCGGCTGCCCGCCGACGGCACCCGCGCCGCCGACGCCGCCGATCTGGCGCTGACCGCGCTCGGCGGCGGCGAGTCCTCCCGGCTGTACACCCGCCTGGTGCGCCGGGACCGCACGGCCGTGGCCGCCGGCTTCGGCATGCTGCGGCTGGCCGGCGCCCCCTCGCTGGGCTGGCTGGACGTGAAGGTCTCCGGCGGCGCCGAGGTGGCCGGCATCGAGGCGGCCGTGGACGAGGAGCTGCGCCGCTTCGCCGAGGAGGGCCCCAGCGAGGAGGAGATGGAGCGCGCCCAGGCCCAGTTGGAGCGCGAGTGGCTGGACAGGCTCGCCACGGTCGGCGGCCGGGCCGACGAACTGTGCCGGTACGCCGTGCTGTTCGGGGATCCGCAGCTGGCGCTGACCGCCGTCGGCCGGATTCTGGAGGTCACCCGCGAGGAGGTGCGGGCCGTCGCCGCCGAGCGGCTGCGGCCGGACAACCGCGCGGTGCTGGTCTACGAGCCGCTGGAGGCGGAGGAGAGCCCCGAGAGCGCGCAGAGCCCGGAGGAGCCGGAGAGCGCGGGCACCGTCGAGAACGCCGGTGCCGCCGCCGTCGCACAGAACGAGAAGACCGAGGAGACCGGGCAGTGACCGACAACGCAGCGAGCGCGGGCACCACGATGGAGTTCCACCCGCAGCCGACCGGCGGCCCCCCCAGGCCGTGGGCCTTCCCCACGCCTGAGCGCGGCACGCTGTCCAACGGGCTGACGGTGCTGCGCTGTCACCGTCCGGGCCAGCAGGTCGTCGCGGTGGAGGTGAACCTCCCGGCGCCGCTGGACGCCGAGCCGGAGGGGCTGGACGGCGTGGCCACCCTCATGGCGCGCGCCTTCAACGAGGGCACCGACAAGCACGACGCGGAGGAGTTCGCCGCCGAACTGGAGCGCTGCGGGGCCACGCTGGACTCCAGCGCCGACCACCCCGGCGTCCGGGTCTCGCTGGAGGTGCCCGCCTCCCGGCTGCCGAAGGCGCTGGGCCTGCTCGCCGACGCGCTGCGCGCCCCCGCCTTCCCGGACGGGGAGATCGAGCGGCTGGTGGCCAACCGGCTCGACGAGATCCAGCACGAGCTGGCCAACCCGGCCCGCCGCGCCGCCAAGGAGCTCTCGCGTGAGCTGTTCCCGGCCGAGTCCCGGATGTCGCGGCCGCGGCAGGGCACCGAGGAGACGGTCCCGCGGATCGACGCCGCGGCCGTCCGCGCGTTCTACGAGGCGCATGTGCGCCCGGCGACGGCCACCGCGGTGATCGTCGGCGATCTGGAGGGCGTGGATCTGGACACCGCGCTGGCCGACACGCTGGGCGCGTGGACGGGCTCGCAGGCGGAGCAGCGGCCGGTGCCGGCCATCACGGGGGACGACCGCGGCCGTGTCGTCATCGTGGACCGTCCCGGCGCCGTCCAGACGCAGTTGCTCATCGGCCGGCTCGGCCCGGACCGGCACGACAGCGTCTGGCCCGCCCAACTGCTGGGCGTCTACTGCCTGGGCGGCACCCTCACCTCCCGGCTGGACCGGGTGCTGCGCGAGGAGAAGGGCTACACGTACGGCGTGCGCGCCTTCGGCCAGGTGCTGCGCTCCTCGCCGGACGGCCGGGGTGCCGCGCTGCTGGCGATCAGCGGCTCGGTCGCCACGGACGTCACGGGCCCGGCGCTCGCCGACCTGTGGACGGTGCTGCGCACGCTGGCCGCCGAGGGGCTGACGGACGAGGAGCGGGACGTGGCCGTGCGGAACCTGGTGGGCGTGGCCCCGCTGCGGTTCGAGACGGCCGCGGCGGTCGCGTCGACGCTGGCGGACCAGGTGGAGCAGCACCTCCCCGACGACTTCCAGGGCCGGCTGTACGCCCGCCTGGCCGAGACCGGCACCGTGGAGGCGACGGCCGCGGCCGTGAACGCCTTCCCGGCGGACCGGCTGGTGACCGTCCTCGTCGGTGACGCCGCCCAGATCGCCGACCCCGTAAGGGAGTTGGGGATCGGCGAGGTCACGGTCGTCACCGGCTCCTGAATTCCCGCACGGCGCATCCGGGCGGCACGCACCGCCCCGGGTGACGGACGGGAGCAGATCGGGCCCGGAAGGAGAAATGCCTCCTTCCGGGCCCGTCATATGTCCGGTTCCGCAAGGCATGTGAGGAGACGTGATGTGGCGAAGACGACAAACTCCGGGTTTTGTTTGCCGCTTCGGCGCGGGCCCGATTAGCGTCGGCGCCGCTGTACGTCAGAAGTGACCGCGCCCGCGGCCGACGGACAGCAGTAGCAGCCATCGCCGAATCCCCGTACGGCACACGCCAGGGGAGCCGGGGACCCAGGTCCCTTGGGGTGAATCGGCGGCGCTCGACGAGGAGCGTCGCCGTAGGAGACCTTCCTGCTCCGAACCCGTCAGCTAACCCGGTAGGCGAGAGGGAAGGAAAGGAGTGCGCCACCAGATGGCGTTCAGCCGCACCACCACCGGTAAGCACCGACGCCCCGGCAAGGTCCGCCGTGGCCGGGCATCCGCCGCAGGCATAGCCGGGGTCGCCGCCGTCGGTGTCGTCGGATCCCTCGCGTCGACCGCCTCGGCCACCAGCGCCCCGCGTGCCGACGTCCACGACACCAGCCTGGACAGCGTCGCCGGCGCCAGCGACCATCTGTCGGCCTCGATCGACGAACAGGCCCGCGTCCAGGACGTGCAGGCCCTGAAGGCCAAGGCCGAGCAGGAGGCCAGGCAGGCCGCCGCCAAGGCCAAGAAGAAGGCCGACGAGGCCAAGCGCAAGGCGGCGGCGGAGAAGGCCGAGAAGAAGCGCGACGAGCGCAAGGAGGAGAAGGCGCGCGCTGCCCGGGCCGGCGGTGAGCGCACCTCGCTGAGCGGCTGGGTGCTCCCCGTCGAGGGCTCCTACATCTCCACCGGGTACCAGCAGGGCGGCGGCATGTGGTCGTCCGGCAGCCACACCGGTGTCGACTTCCACGCGGGGATGAACACCCCGGTCCACGCGGTCGCGGCGGGCGAGATCGTCGAGGCGGGCGACGGCGGGGCCTACGGCAACAACATCGTCATCAAGCACGAGGACGGCACGTACACGCAGTACGGCCACCTCAACTCGATCGGTGTCTCGGTCGGTCAGCAGGTGAAGGCCGGCCAGCAGATCGCGCTGTCGGGCTCGACGGGCAACTCCTCGGGTCCGCATCTGCACTTCGAGGCGCGCACCGGTCCCGAGTACGGCTCGGACATGGACCCGGTCGCCTATCTGCGGCAGCACGGCGTCAAGGTCTGACGGGGCGCACGCCCCGCACCCGGACACGGAGAAGGGCCGGAACCCGCGCGGGTTCCGGCCCTTTCCCGTGCGCGGAGGCGGGGTTCAGACCGTCTCCGGCAGCTCCTCCAGCCCCTCGGCCACGAGCTTCGCCAGCCGGTCGAGGGCCTCCTCGGCGCCGTCGGCCTCGGAGGCCAGCACGACCTCTTCGCCGCCCTCGGCGCCCAGGCCCAGCACGCCGAGCATGGACGCCGCGTTCACCGGGCTCCCGTCGCCCTTCTGGATGGTGACGGGGACGCCGGCGGCCGAGGCGGCACGGACGAAGATCGAGGCGGGGCGGGCGTGCAGGCCCTCGGCCCAGCCGACGGTGACGCGGCGCTCAACCATGGTGTTGCCCTTCGAGTCGGTGAGGTTGTCTAGACCAGTCTCGCACGGCACCCGGGGTGCGCGGCCCCCAGGTTCCGCCCGGAAATCCCCGCGCACACAGGGCGCGCGGACGGTCCGCGGGTACCGGACCGACCGGGGCCCCGCCCGGGGACCTTCGGCCCGCCGCGCCGCGGAGTCCACCGCCGTACGCTGGGCCCATGCCGACCCCCGAGGAGCCCCCAGCGACAGGCAGCTACCCCGCCCACTGGGAAGCGGACGTCGTCCTGCGGGACGGCGGGACCGCGCGGATCCGGCCGATCACGCCCGACGACGCGGGTCGCCTCGTCAGCTTCTACGAACAGGTCTCCGACGAGTCCAAGTACTACCGCTTCTTCGCACCGTACCCCCGGCTGTCCGACCGCGACGTGCGCCGCTTCACACACCACGACTACGTGGACCGCGTCGGCCTCGCCGCGACGATCGGCGACGAGTTCATCGCGACGGTGCGCTACGACCGGGTCGACGCGCACGGGCGCCCCGCCGCCGAGCCGGCCGACGAGGCCGAGGTCGCCTTCCTCGTCCGCGACGACCAGCAGGGGCGCGGCGTCGCCTCCGCGCTGCTGGAGCACATCGGCGCCGTCGCCCGGGAGCGCGGCATCCGCAGGTTCGCCGCCGAAGTGCTGCCCGCCAACAGCAAGATGATCAAGGTGTTCACGGACGCGGGCTACGCCCAGCAGCGCAGCTTCGAGGACGGCTCGGTCCATCTGACGCTCGACCTGGAGCCCACCGAGCGCTCCCTGGCCGTGCTGCGCGCCCGCGAACAGCGCGCCGAGGCCCGCTCCGTCGCCCGGCTCCTCGCCCCCGGCTGCGTCGCCGTCGTCGGGGCGAGCCGCACCCCCGGCGGGCCCGGCCGGGCCGTGCTGGAATCGCTGCGCACCGGCGGCTTCACCGGCGCGGTGTACGGCGTGAACCGGGCGCTGCCGCAGGGCCGCACCGATCTGGCCGGTGTGCCCGCCTACCGCTCGGTGGGGGAGATCCCCGAACAGGTGGACCTCGCCGTCATCGCGGTGCCCGCCGCCCAGGCCGGCCCGGTGGTCACCGACTGCGGCGAGGCCGGAGTGCGCGGCGTCGTCGTCTTCTCGAACGGCTTCGGCCGGGCCGAGCAGCGGGAACTGGTGCGCCTCGCCCGCTCCTACGGCATGCGGCTGGTCGGGCCCGACGCGCTCGGCCTGATCAACACCGGCCGGGACGTCCGGCTCAACGCCACCCCGTCCCTGCGGATGCCCGCCCGGGGCCGTACCGGGGTCTTCACCCAGTCCGGGGCCATCGGCATCGCCCTGCTCGACGGGCTCGACCGGCGCGGCATCGGCCCCTCCTCGTTCGTCTCCGCCGGGAACCGCGCCGACGTCTCCGGCAACGATCTGCTCCAGCACTGGGACGAGGACCCGGAGACCGACGTCGTCCTGATGTACCTGGAGTCCATCGGCAACCCGCGCAAGTTCACCCGGCTCGCCCGGCGCACCGCGGCACGCAAGCCGGTCGTCGTCGTCAAGGGCGCGCGGCAGCGCGGCAGCGCGCCCCCGACCGGGCACGCGGCGCCCGCCTCGCGCACCCCGGACGCCACCGTCTCCGCGCTGCTGCGGCAGGCCGGGGTGCTCATGGTCGACAGCTTCACCGAGCTCCTCGACACCGGGTTCCTGCTCGCCGGCCAGCCGGTGCCCGCCGGACCGCGCGTCGCCGTCGTCGGCAACACCGAGGCGCTCGGGCTGCTCACCTACGACGCCTGCCTCACCGACGGGCTGCGCCCGCACCCGGTCGTCGCCCTGCCCGCCTCCGCCGCGCCCGACGACCTCCGCGCCGCGGTGCGGACCGCGCTCGACGACCCGGACACCGACGCGGTCCTGGTCACCCTGATCCCATGGGTGCCGGAGGCGGTCCCCGAGGCGCTGCCCGAGGCGCTGTCCGGGCCCGGCACCCCGCCCGGCCCCGGCGGTGCGCACGGCGGCCGCACCGAGGCGCTCGCCGTGGCCCTCCAGGACGCCGCGCGGGACGGGGCCGAGGCCGGCAAGCCCGTCGCCGTCGTCCATCTCGCGCTGGAGGGGCTGGAGGAGGCGCTCGCCACCCGGGGTCTGCCCTCTTATCCGGCGCCCGAACGTGCCTCGCGCGCCCTGGCGGAGGCCGTGCGCTACTCCCGCTGGCGCGCCCGGGCCGCGGCGCCCGGCAAGGTGCCCGACCACCTCACGGACGAGGCGGACACGGCCCGCGCCGCCGGACTCCTCGCCGGCGCCGTGCCCGTGACGCCCGGCCGCAGCCGCGGGCTCGACGCCGAGGAGACCGCCCAACTGCTCGGCTGCTACGGCATCCACGTCCAGCCGGCCCTGCCGGCGCCCGACGCCGACGCCGCCGCCCGCGCCGCCCGCACCCTCGGCTACCCGGTCGCCCTGAAGACCTCAGCCCCGCATCTGCGTCACCGCGCCGACCTCGGCGGGGTCCGCCTGGACATCGCCGGCGAGGCGGGGCTGCGCCGGGCGTTCGGCGAGCTGACCGACGCGCTCGGCGCCCCCCAGGAGCTGCGTCCCGTCGTGCAGTCCATGGCCCCGCGCGGCGTCGGCACCGTCATCCGCGGCACCCTCGACCCGGCCATCGGCGCCGTGCTCTCCTTCGGGCTGGCCGGCACCCCCTCCGAGCTGCTCGGCGACACCGCGCACCGGCTCGTCCCGGTCACCGACACCGAGGCCGCCGAGCTGGTGCGCTCCATCCGCTCGGCCCCGCTGCTGTTCGGCTGGCGCGGCGCCGAACCCTCGGACACCGCGGCGCTGGAGGACGTGCTGCTGCGGGTCTCGCTGCTGCTCGACAGCCATCCGGAGATCGTCGCCGTCGAACTGGACCCGGTGGTCGTCGCCCCGCGCGGGGCGACGGTGCTGGGCGCGTCGGTGCGCGTGGCGGAGCCGGAACGCCTCCCCGACCCGGGCGCCCGCCGGCTGCCCGCGTACTGAACCCCGGCCGGGCCGGAGGCCCCCTCGGGGCCCGTAGGATGGCTGTCATGGCGAAGACCGGTACGACGACGCAGGGGCTGCGCGAGGCGATCGAGCGCAGTGGCTACTACCCGGCACTCGTAGCCGAGGCGGTCGAGGCCGCCGTCGGCGGGGAGCCGGTGGCCTCGTATCTCGTGCACCAGGAGACGACGTTCGACTCCAACGAGGTCCGCCGCCACGTCACGGTGCTCGTCCTGACCGGCACCCGCTTCCTCGTCAGCCACACCGACGAGCAGCCCGCCGACGGCACGTCCCCCTCGCCCTACGCCACCACGTCCACCGAGTCCGTGAAGCTGGAGCGCATCTCCTCCGTGGTCCTCTCCCGGGTGGTCGCCAACCCGGAGTCCTACACCCCGGGCACCCTGCCCCGGGAGGTCGTCCTCACCATCGGCTGGGGCGCCGTCTCGCGGATCGACATGGAGCCCGCCACCTGCGGCGACCCCAACTGCGAGGCGGACCACGGGTACACCGGCTCCACCACGGCCGACGACCTCTCGCTGCGGGTGAGCGAGGCGGGCGACGGCCCCGACACCGTCCGCCAGACCCTCGCGTTCGCCCAGGCGCTGTCCGAGGCGACCGCCGGCACCTCCTCCCGCGTCGGGCCGGGCCGGTGAGCGGCGCGGGCCGCACCCCCGGCAGGCCCCCGCAGGACACCCCGGCCCTCCCGGAGGAGGCCGCTCCGCTCGACCCCGCGACGGCGCCCGTGCCCCGCTACGGCACCGGCTCGCTCGCCGATCTGCTGCCCACGCTCGCCGCCGGCCTCGGCGTGCCCGGGATGACGGCCGCGCTGCCGCTGGAGCCCGCCGACCGCGTGTGCGTCTTCCTCGTCGACGGCATGGGCTGGGAGGCGCTCCGGGCCCACCCCGGCGAGGCCCCGTTCCTCACCTCCCTGCTGGCCACCTCGGCCGGCGGCGCGGGCGCGCCCATCACCTCGGGCTTCCCGTCCACCACGGCGACGTCCCTGGCCTCCGTCGGCACCGGCCGGGTGCCCGGCGAGCACGGCCTGCCCGGCTACACGGCGCTGGACCCGGCCACCGGCAAGCTGATGAACCAGCTGCGCTGGCACCCGTGGACGGACCCGCACGTGTGGCAGCCGTACCCGACGGTCTTCCAGAGCGCCGACGCCGCGGGCATCGCCACCTGCCAGGTGACGGCCCCGCACTTCGAGCACACACCGCTGACGAAGATCGCGCTGTCCGGCGGCACCTTCCTCGGCAGGCTCGCCGCCGAGGACCGGATGGACCTGGCCGCCGAGCGGCTCGCGGCCGGTGACCGCTCGCTCGTCTACACCTACTACGCCGAACTCGACGGCAACGGCCACCGCTACGGCATGGACTCCGACGCCTGGCGCGGCCAGCTGCGCCACGTCGACGGCCTCGCCCGGCGGCTCGCCGAACAGCTGCCGCCCCGCTCGGCCCTCTACATCACGGCCGACCACGGCATGGTCGACATCCCCGGACACCCCGGCGCCCGGATCGACTTCGACGAGGACTGGGAGCTGAGCGCCGGCGTCGCCGAGCTGGGTGGCGAGGGCCGGATGCGCCATGTGTACGCGGTGCCCGGCGCCGCCGGCGATGTGCACGCCGTGTGGCGGCAGGTGCTGGCGGACCAGGCGTGGGTGGCCACCCGCGAAGAAGCCGTCGCGCTGGGCTGGTTCGGCCCCGGGGTGGAGCCGCGGGTGCGCGGCCGGATCGGGGACGTCGTCGCCGCCATGCGGGACGATGTGGCCATCGTCGCCACCCGGCGGGAGCCGAACGAGTCGGCCCTGATCGGCATGCACGGCTCGGCCACGCCCGCGGAACAGCTCGTTCCGCTGCTGGAGGTCCGCACCTGACGCCCGACGACCCCCGGGCGCCCCGCACCGCCGCCCCAGGAGCCGCACACCGCCACCGGCCGCGCCCGCGCCCCTGCCCGTCCGAGAGCCGACCTGCGTCCCACAGCTGACCGCGTCCCACGGCCGACCCGCGTCACAGAGGTGAGAAAGGGCTGAACGCACCATGCCAGAGCTGGTGTTCTTCTCCGGAACGATGGACTGCGGAAAGAGCACGCTCGCGCTCCAGATCGAGCACAACCGTTCGGCGCGCGGGCTGAACGGCATGATCTTCACGCGGAACGACCGTGCGGGGCAGGGCCGGCTCTCCTCGCGGCTCGGCCTCGTCGCCGACGCCGTCGAGGTGGCCGAGGACCTCAACTTCCAGGCCCATCTGGTCCGTCACCTCACCGCCGGCGGACGCACCGACTACGTCATCGTCGACGAGGCGCAGTTCCTCTCCGCCGACCAGGTCGAGCAGCTCGCCCGGATCGTGGACGAACTCGGCATCGACGTCTACGCGTTCGGGATCGCCACCGACTTCCGCACCCGCCTCTTCCCCGGCTCGCAGCGGCTGATGGAGCTGGCCGACCGGCTGGAGACGCTCCAGGTCGAGGCGTTGTGCTGGTGCGGCGCCCGCGCCACCCACAACGCGCGTACCGTCGGCGGGCGGATGGTCGTCGAGGGCGCACAGGTCGTCGTCGGCGACGTGGGGGAGCAGCACCCGGCCGACGGTGCGGAGGTCGGCTACGAGGTGCTGTGCCGGCGCCACCACCGCCGCAGGCTCACCGCGGCGGCCGCCGGCGCGGGCCCGCTGTCACCCGAGGTGCTTCCGGTCGACGGCCCGGTGCCGTCGTCCCGGCAGGCGAGCGGGGCCACGCCGGCGGCCGGACTCAGTGACCCACGTCAACGGGCCGGATCACGCTGATCCGTGCCCCCTCGGGGTCCGCGATCGCGGCCACCCTGCCGTACGGCGAATCCTGCGCGGGGCGCGCCACCACGCCGCCCAGCTTCGCCGCGCGCGCGGCCACGGCGTCCGGGTCCTCCACGGCGAAGTACGTGCGCCAGTGCGGCCCGCGGCCGGCGGGGAAGGCGTCGCCCAGCCCGTGCATACCGGCCACCGGGACGCCGCCCTTGCACAGCGTGCGGTGGTCGAAGTCCGGCGTACCGGAGTTCTTCGACTCGTAGCCGAACACCGCGCAGTAGAACGCCTCGACGGCGGCGGTCTCCCGTGTGATCAACTCGAACCAGACGGGGGCCCCGTGGGTGCCCAGCGGCGCCGTGCCCAGGGGCGGCTCCTGCACGTCCTGCCACACCCCGAACACCGCGCCCTGCGGATCCGCGGCGACGGCCACCCGCCCCGCCTGCTCCGCGTCCATCGGTCCCACGGCGACCGTGCCGCCGCTCTCCCGGATCCAGGCGGCGGTGTCGTCCGCGTCGTCGGAGGCCATGTACGGCAGCCAGGCGATGGGCAGTTGTCTGCCGCTCGCCCTCCGCCCCAGGCCCGCCACCTCGTGTCCGCTGACCACGGCCCGCACATAGGGCCCCAGTTGCTGTGGGCCGGCGCGGTACTCCCAGCCGAACAGCTCCCGGTAGAACTCCTTGCTGGCGTCCAGGTCCTGAGCCATCAGGCTCGCCCAGGCCGGTGCACCAGTCGTCCGGCGTTGCCGAGTGGCTGCCTCGGTCATCTGCTTCTCTCCCTCGAAGACCATCATCGATGCGGTCGTGCGGTGGAAGTCCCCGGCGTCCTCGGCGGGGCCCGTGACGCGTTGCCAGTGCAGATGCTCGCACCACCTCTCACGCCTCGCTCCCCGGCCGCGCCGCCGGAGTCCGGTTCCGCCGGGGAATCCCGGTGTACCACCACGGGCGGGCCGTCGGGGCCCGTGCGGCGGTGGCACTGCGCGAAGATGGCGCCATGACTGCCATCATCTCCGTACCCGAACTCGCGAGCGATCTCGCCTCCGGAACACCGCCCGTCCTGCTCGATGTGCGCTACCGGCCCGGCGAACAGCTCGGGTTCCCGGCATACCGCAAGGGGCACATCCCGGGCGCCGTCTACATCGATCTGGAGACCGAACTCGCCGGCCCGGCCGGGCCCGGCACCGGCCGTCATCCCCTGCCGCCGGTGGAGGTCTTCGGCGCCGCCATGCGCCGGGCCGGCGTCCGGCAGGACGGCCCGGTGGTCGTCCTCGACCAGGGCGGGGTCACCGGCGGCTGGGCGGCGGCGCGTTGCTGGTGGATGCTCCGCTGGGCGGGCCACCCCGATGTGCGGGTGCTGGACGGGGGCCTCGCGGCCTGGATCGCCTACCGCGAGCCGGAGGCCGGCGGCGCGCTCCCGCTCGCCACCGAGGTGCCCGAGCCGGTGGAGGGCGACTTCGTCCCGCGCCCCGGCGGGCTGCGCACCCTCGACGCCGACGGCGCCGCCGTGCTGGCCCGGCGCGGTCTGCTGCTCGACGCCCGGGCGGCGGAGCGGTACCGGGGCGAGGTGGAGCCGCTCGACCCGGTCGCCGGGCACATCCCCGGCGCCGTCTCCGCCCCGACGACGGACAACCTCACCGACGCCGGAACCTTCCGCTCCGGGCAGGCGCTGGCCGAGCGGTTCGAGGCGCTGGGTGCCGGACCCGAGACGGAGGTCGGCGTCTACTGCGGCTCCGGGGTCTCGGCCGCCCAGGAGATCCTCGCCCTCGAACTGGCCGGTATCGACGCCGCGCTCTATGTCGGCTCCTGGAGCGAGTGGACCGCGGAGGGTTCCCGCCCGGTCGCGACGGGCCCCGAACCTGGGTGAGCCACCGGCCGCACACACGTGCGCCGGGCCGTTTCCCCCGGGGGAACGGTCCGGCGCGGCGCCCGGGTTGACGGGCTCACTCCTTCTTGCGACGGGTACCGAAGACGATCTCGTCCCAGCTCGGCACCGCCGCCCGGCGGCCCGGGCGCACACCGTCGGCCTCGGCCTGCCGGTCCGTCGTGCCCTTGAGCCGGTCCCGGTGGGCGCCGACGGAGCGCGGCATCAGCACATCCGCGTACGCGGAGCCCGCGCTCGCCGCGGGAGCGGGCGGCTCGGCGGCCTCCTGCTCCTCCTCGCTCTCCACCGACTCCCGCTCGTCCTGCTCGGGAAGGCTCTCCGGCTCGTGCAGCGGCTCGGCGCCGGAGGAGGTGTCCGGCTCCGGGACGACCAGATCGCCACGGAAGCTGGGGACCGCCTCCAGCAGGCTGGTCAGCGAGTCCGGCTCGCCCCGCTCGGAGCGCGGGGTGTCCTCCTCGTCGCCCGGTGCCGGGGAGAGGGAGGCGGGCTCCAGCTCGGCGCGGCCGGAGCGCTCGCCGCGCTCGGGCCGCTCCCGGGGCAGCCGGGCGATGCGGGGCACGAACGGGAAGCTGGGCTCCGGGGTGTCGTCCGTCTCCCCGATCAGCGCGCGGGCCTCGTCGTCCACGGCCTGGACCAGGCGGCGCGGCGGGTCGTACGTCCATGTCGCCGAGTGCGGCTGGCCGGCGACGCGGTAGGCCAGCAGCACCTCCCAGGTGCCGTCGTCCCGGCGCCAGGAGTCCCAGTGCACCGAGTCCTTGTCGGCGCCGCGCAGCAGGAGCCGCTCGCTGACGGCCTCGCCCAGCTGGGGGCCGGTGTTCTCGCCGGGGCGGCGTACCGGGGTCTTGCGGGCCCGCTCGGCCATGAAGGCGCGTTCCGCGAGGACGGGGCCCTCGAAGCGGCGCACCCTGTCGACGGGGATCCCGGCCAGCGAGGCGACCTCCTCGGCGGAGGCGCCTGCTCGTATGCGCGCCTGGATGTCCCGGGGGCGCAGGTGGCTCTCCACCTCGATCTCGATCTGGCCGAGCCGCGCGCGGTCGTTCCGGACGGCGGCGCGCAGCCGCTCATCGATCGGAAGCGTGTATTCCGTGCTGTCGGCAGCTTTGAGCACCAGTCGTGTGCCGTCGTTGCTGACGGCCACGACACGCAGTTCGGGCATGGGGACCTCCCGGGTGGTGCCTGCCGACGTCACGTGCGTCGCTGCTCCCGCTAGACGAGTGTGGCCTGCCCCGGTGCAGCCTGCCACAACCTTGCCGACTTCCTCGGGGTACCGGGACAGTATTCCGCTCCATCGTTCCGCGTCATCCATCACTGCCCGAACCGCCGCTATGGCACGGTTACCTCCTCACAACGCACAGTGACCGGTCCGATCACCGTGAGCAGCCTGCGCCGGGTCAGAACCGAGACCAGGGCTCGTCACACTACTCCATTAGGGCCACCCGGGTGGACCGCCGCGCCACCGAAGTTGCTCACGGGTAAGGGAGTTGACGCCCCCGGGGCCCATTCGCCCTGGCTGTGGGGGTGGTAATCCTCACAGAACCACCCGAACCGGAACCATCGCCTTCGCCAATAAGTCCCTTAATCGTGCACAGTGGTTGGGAATGTGTGATCGAGGGCGGTAGATGGACAAGAAAGACATACCCGACCGGCGAGAGGGGTCCGGCGGGGAGGGCGGATCCAGGACAAAACTGGATCTGAGCCTGGCCCAGGTGCTCGGCAGTGCCGTCGCCGCCGTGGTCGCCGCCTTCGCGGCAGGTCAGCTGGGGGTCTACGGCACGTTCCTCGGAGCCGGTGTCGTGAGCCTGGTCGCCACCAGCGGCGGCCCCATCTTCCAGCACCTCTTCCGCAGGACGGGTGAGCAGATCAAGGAGGTCACCGTCCCGCCGAGGGCGCGCCAGGGTCCCGTACGGGATCCGGCGGCGGGCTGGAAGGACGGTGCGCAGCTCGACACCGCGATCGCAGCGGACGCAGCGGACGCCGCAGGTTCCGGGGACTCCGGCGGGCCCACCCGGGCCGTGCCGGGACCCGGTGGCCGGCGGGGCGACGAGGACGGCACCCGGCTCCTGCCGACGGCCGGGCCGCGAGGGCACCGGGACGGCACGGACGACGCGACCCGGATGCTCCGCGCCGCGGACGCCGGCGCGGGCACGGACGAGCGCACCCGGATGCTACGGACGGTCGGTGCCACCGGCGCCCCGGACGAACGCACCCGGATGCTGCGGAAGGCCGAGGGCGACGATCCGGCGCAGCGCACCCAGCTGCTGCGGACCGTCGGCGGGGAGGAGAAGCTGCCCGGCGACGGCGAGTTCGGCGCCTCCACCACGCACGGCACCAAGTGGCGCGGCTGGAAGCGGACGCTGCTGCCCGCGCTCCTGGTCTTCGTGATCGCGGTCGGCGGCATCACCGTCTACGAGGTGATCTCCGGGCACAACGTCTCCGGCGGCAAGGGCACCTCGATCAGCGACGTCTTCCGCTCCGGCGGCGGCTCCTCGCAGGACGAGGGGCCCGACCGGGCGCCGGGGGAGTCCGGTACGCCGAGCCCCGGCTCGTCCGACGACGGGGGAGCCGGCGAGGACGGCTCCGGCAGCCCGTCCGCCGACCCGGACACCGGCAACGGGCAGCAGGGCGGCGAGAGCGGTTCCGGCGAGAAGGGCGGCGCCACGCAGAGCCCCGACCCGGGCACCTCGCAGCAGCCCGGCGGGGAGCAGGGTGGCACCGGCACCCACAGCCCGGACACCGGGAACGGCGACGGGAGCGACGGCTCCGGGGACGACGGCAGCGGGCAGGACGGCCCGGGCGACGCACCCACGAGCGGAAGCGACCAGGGCGGCGCCGGCAGCGGCCGGATGCCGCAGCAACAGCAGCCGGACACCACTCCGGCCGGATAGCGTCCCGGCGCGATGGCGCGATGGCGCGATACGGCGCAGCCGGGCACAAGGGGCCGGTACACCTCGCGGTGTGCCGGCCCCTCGTCGTGCGCCGCGTAGGCGTCGCCCCCCCCCGAGCGTTGGTGCCGTGCGCTGCCGGGCGGCGTGCGCTGCCGGGCGGGGTGTGCGCCGTGGGTCAGTCGCCGAGGACGCGGCGGAGATAGTCGTTGCCGAACACCCGGTCGGGATCCAGCCGGTCCCGCAGCGCCGTGAACTCGCCGAAGCGGGGGTAGACCTCGGCCAGATGTCCGGCGTCCCTGCTGTGCAGCTTGCCCCAGTGGGGACGGCCCTCGTGCGCGGTCATGATCCGCTCGACGGCGCTGAAGTAGCCCTCGTGCGGCGTCCCCCGGTACATGTGGACGGCCACGTAGGCGCTCTCGCGTCCGCTCGCCGTGGACAGCGGGATGTCGTCCGCCGGGGCGGTACGCACCTCCACCGGGAAGCTCACCTTGAAGCGGGACCGCTCGACCATCGCCTTGAGCTCGCGCAGGGCCGGTACGAGAGCGGCGCGCGGAATCGCGTATTCCATCTCCAGGAAGCGGACGCGGCGCGGGCTGGTGAAGACCTTGAACGGGATGTCGGTGTACGTACGGGCCGACAGGGCGCGGCTGGAGACGCGGGCGACGCCGGGCACGGTGGCGGGTACGGCCCTGCCCAGGGAGCACACGGCCTGGAAGACGCCGTTGGAGAGCAGTTCGTCGTCTATCCAGCCGCGCATCCTCGGCAGCGGACGGGCCGGGCCCGCGCTGCGGTTGTTGCGCTTGGTGTTGCAGCCGTCGGTGTGCGGGAACCAGTAGAACTCGAAGTGCTCGTTCTCGGCCACCAGTTGATCGAACCCGCCGGTGACCCGGTCGAAGGTCATCGGCTCCTCGCGGGCGGTGAGCAGGAACTCCGGCTCCACGGCGAAGGTGATCTCCGTGAGCACGCCGAGGGCGCCCAGGCCCAGCCGGGCGGCGGCGAACACCTCGGGGTTCTCGTCGGGGGAGCAGCGCAGGACGGAGCCGTCGGCGAGCACCAGCTCCAGCCCGCGGATCTGGGCGGCGATCGCGGCCGAGTCCCGGCCGGTGCCGTGCGTTCCGGTGCTGACGGCGCCGGAGACGGTCTGCTCCGTGATGTCGCCCATGTTGGTCAGGGAGAGCCCTTGCGCCGCCAGGGCCGTGTTCAGCTCCTTGAGCGGGGTGCCCGCCGCGACCGTCACGGTGCCGGCGGCGCGGTCGACGGAGCGTATGCCGGTGAGCCGGTCGGGGCGTATCAGCACGCCGTCGGTGACGGCCGCGGCCGTGAACGAATGACCGGTTCCGGCCGCCTTGACCCGCAGCCCGTCCGCCGCCGCCCGGCGTACGACCTCGGCGAGCCCCTCCGTCGTGGACGGGGCGACGGTCCGCACGGGGGAGGCCGTCACATTCCCCGCCCAGTTACGCCAGGTTGCGTTCGCGTTCCTCGTCGACCGGCTGCCCGTGGATTGCACGCTCATCTGCGACCGTCCCCTCTCGCCGTGGCGCCGGCCGGGAAGTCAGCCGGCGGTAGCCGAGGAACGCCACCAGGGCCGCGAGCGCGCCCGCGACCGCGGGCACGCCGTAGGCACGGCCGGCGCCGAAGGTGTCGACCGCCCAGCCGGCGGCCGAGGACCCCAGCGCCACCCCGACCGAGAGGCCCGTGCTGGTCCACGTCATGCCCTCGGTCAGCTTGGCGCGCGGGACCAGCTGTGCGACGAGGGCCATGGTGGTCGCCATCGTCGGGGCAATGGTCATGCCCGCGAGGAAGAGCGCCACGGCCAGGGACGGCAGGTTCCCCACCAGTTGGAGAGGGATCATACTCACGGCCATCGCACAGATGCCCAGAATCCAGCGGCGGGCAGGCGGCGAGGACGGCCGCAGCACGCCGTAGACGGCTCCGGCCAGCACCGAGCCCAGCGCGTAGACGGCCAGCGTCAGGCTCGCGGCGCCCTTGTGCCCCTGCTGTTCGGCGAAGCCGACCGTCACCACGTCGATGGCGCCGAAGATGGCGCCGGTGAACGCGAAGACGGCCACCAGCACCTGGAGCCCGGGGGTGCGCAGGGCGCTGCCGCCGGTGTGCTTCTCCCGCGGGTGCGCCGGCGGCTCCGTCGACCGCTGGGCGCCCAGCCACAGCACACCCACGGCCAGGAAGGTCGCGGCCAGCGCCGGGCCGGCCTCCGGGAACAGCGTCGTCGACAGGCCGATGGCCAGGATCGGGCCGACGACGAAGCAGGACTCGTCGACCACCGAGTCGAAGGCGAACGACGCGTGCAGCAGCCGCGGTTCGTCGCGGTGGAGGTGCGCCCAGCGTGCCCGCACCATCGAGCCGACGCTGGGCATGCACCCGGCGCCCACGGCGAACAGGAACAGCAGCGGCTCGGGAGCACCGGCGTGCACGGCGGCGATCAGGCCGAGCACGCTCGCCACACAGATGAGCATCGCCGGGCGGATCACCCGGCGCTGGCCGTGCCGGTCCACCAGCCGGGAGATCTGCGGGCTGAAGGCGGCGGAGGCGAGGGCCACGGTCGCCGAGAGCGCCCCGGCGACCCCGTAGTCCCCGCTGAGCTGGGACACCATCGTGACGATGCCGATGCCGGTCATCGACAGGGGCATCCGGCCGAAGAAGCCGGCGGCGGAGAAGGACCTGCTCCCGGGCGCGGTGAAGATCGCGCGGTACGGACTGGGCACGGGCGGACTCTTGCTGTTCGAGGGGTCGGCGGGGCGAGGGGTTCGCTGCCGCGGCGGTGGACGCCGCGGTGCGGGGCGCCGCACGCGCGCCCGTGCGCGCACCGGCGGGCGGGAGTCCACCGGGCGCACTGGGACAAACGTACGACCTCGACAGTTTACGGGCGGGAGGGTGCCCGTCGGCGCCGGTGGCCTGATGGCAGGATCGGAGCCATGTCCGATGAGCTCCCCACCACCCCGTCCGGCCCCGGCCCGGACTGTGATCACGCGCCCTACGACGCGCTGCTGCTGCTGTCCTTCGGCGGCCCCGAAGGCCCGGACGATGTCGTTCCGTTCCTGGAGAACGTCACCCGGGGGCGCGGTATCCCGCGCGAACGCCTGGAGGAGGTGGGGCAGCACTACTACCTCTTCGGCGGCGTCAGTCCGATCAACGCGCAGAACCGCGAACTGCTCCAGGCCCTGCGCAAGGACTTCGCGGAACACGGCCTCGACCTGCCCGTCTACTGGGGCAACCGCAACTGGGCCCCCTATCTGACGGACACCCTGCGCGAGATGACCCGGGACGGCCGCCGGCGGATCCTCGTCCTCGCCACCAGCGCCTACGCCTCCTACTCCGGCTGCCGCCAGTACCGCGAGAACCTCGCCGAGTCCCTGGCCACGCTGCGGGCGGAGGGCCTGCACCCGCCGCGGGTCGACAAGCTGCGGCACTACTTCAACCACCCGGGCTTCGTCGAGCCCGTCGTGGACGGCGTCCTCGCCTCGCTGGACGCGCTCCCCGCCGAGGTCCGCGAGCGCGCACACCTCGCCTTCACCACCCACTCGATCCCCGACGCGGCGGCCGACACCTCCGGGCCGGTGGAGGAGCACGGCGACGGCGGCGCCTATGTCGCCCAGCACCTCGACGTGGCCTCCGTCATCGTCGAGGCCGTCCGGGAGCGCACCGGCATCCGCCACCCCTGGAAGCTCGTCTACCAGTCGCGCAGCGGCCCGCCCTCGGTGCCCTGGCTGGAGCCGGACATCTGCGACCACCTGGAGGAGCTGCACGGCCAGGGCGTGCCCGGAGCCGTGATGGTCCCGGTCGGCTTCGTCTCCGACCACATGGAGGTCCTCTACGACCTGGACACCGAGGCCAAGGACAAGGCGGCCGAGCTGGGGCTGCCCGTGACGCGCTCCGCGACCGTCGGCGCCGACCCGCGGTTCGCCGCCGCCGTCCGCGAACTCGTCCTGGAGCGCGCCGAGGCCGAACGCGGCGGTCGGCCCGCGCGCTGCGCCCTGGGCGCGCTCGGTCCGAGCCACGACGTCTGCCCGGTCGGCTGCTGCCCGGCCCGCACCCCCAAGCCGGCCGCGGCCGGAGCCGACGCACCGAACCTGTGACGAGGAGCGACACGAACGTGAGCGACACGCACGACGCACCCGGCGCCGACCCGGCGCTGAAGGCCGAACTGCTCGCCCTCGCCCAGGAGGCCGCCGGGCGCGCCGGTGCCCTGCTGCGCGACGGCCGGCCGGCGGACCTGGGCGTCGCCGCGACCAAGACGAGCCCGATCGACGTGGTCACCGAGATGGATCTGGCCTCGGAGAAGCTGATCACCGACTACCTCACCGAGCACCGGCCGGACGACGGCTTCCTCGGCGAGGAGGGCGCCACCAGCGCGGGCACCTCGGGCGTGCGCTGGGTCATCGACCCGCTGGACGGCACGGTCAACTACCTCTACGGGCGCCCCGACTGGTCGGTCTCGCTGGCCGCCGAGTACCACGGCGAACGCGTCGTCGGCGTCGTCGCGGCGCCGGTGCGCGCGGAGACCTGCCACGCGGTGCTCGGCGAGGGCGCCTGGCGGGACGGGCAGCGGCTGAGCTGCCGCCCCTCGCCGCCGCTCGACCAGGCGCTGATCGGCACCGGCTTCGGCTACATCGCCGAGCGGAGGGTCGCGCAGGCGGCCGTCGCCCGCGAACTGGTGCCGCGGGTGCGGGACATCCGCCGCGGCGGCTCGGCCGCGATCGATCTGTGCGACGTGGCCGCCGGCCGGCTCGACGGCTTCTACGAGCGGGGCCTCAACCCCTGGGACCTGGCGGCCGGCGACCTGATCGCCCGGGAGGCCGGCGCGCGCACCGGCGGACGGCCCGGTCTGCCGGCCGACACGGAGCTGACGGTGGCCGCCTCACCGGGCGTCTTCGACGCCCTCCAGCCGCTCCTGGAGTCCCTGGGCGCCTGGCACGACTGAGGCGCCGGCCGGTGGATCCCCGGCCGGTGGCCACGCGACGGCCCCGGGAGCGCCGCTCCCGGGGCCGCTGCTGTGCCGGACGGTCACGCGGCGGAGGTTTCCACCTCCACACCGTGCTCGGCGGCCAGACGCCGGAGGTCTTCCAGTTCGGCCTGTTCGACGTCCACGAGGAAGTCGTCGCCCGACTCGCGCGCGCGGTGCAGGTCGGACTCCGTGGTCCGTATGCGCTGCAGGATGCCGGCGGTGAACGCGTCCATGGTGTGCCCCCTCGTCGTGGGTCGGCGGCACGGGGGTGTGCCGAGGGTGGATGGTGCGATCCCGGATCACGGCGTGGTCCCCGGTGAGGGCGTCGGCGGCTCGTCGTGGCACACCGCGCACGGGGCGTGATCGTGGATGGTGTCCTCGTCCTCCCCAACGACTCCCTCTGAGAAACCTCAACTCCCTTGAAAAATATGCCGCTGACGGTAGCGTGCGGGACTCCCCAGCGCCCCTTACAGCCGGTTTACCAGCTCACGGGGCAGGATGGAGGGGTGGCGGCGGACCGGCTGTCGCACGGGACACACACGGGCTGTCACGGCACGCGCACACGCTCGGGCCACCGGAGCCCCGTCGTAACCGCCGTGACCGTCGTTGCCGTCGTTCCCGTGCGTTCCCGTTCGCCACCGCCGGTGTCCGCCGTCCCCGCCGCCCCTGCCGTCGACCGATGCCGCGGCCGACCGACCGACCGACCGCTCGGTCACGCCGCACCACAGGAAGGAACAGCGCTGTGCGCGTACTCGTCGTCGAGGACGAGCAGTTGCTCGCCGATGCGGTGGCCACCGGCCTGCGCCGGGAGGCCATGGCCGTCGATGTGGTCTACGACGGCGCCGCCGCCCAGGAGCGTATCGACGTCAACGACTACGACGTCGTCGTGCTCGACCGCGACCTGCCCCTCGTCCACGGGGACGACGTGTGCCGCAGGATCGTCGAGCTGGGGCTGCCGACGCGGGTGCTGATGCTCACCGCCTCGGGAGACGTCAGCGACCGTGTGGAGGGCCTGGAACTCGGCGCCGACGACTACCTGCCCAAGCCCTTCGCCTTCTCCGAGCTGACGGCGCGCGTGCGCGCGCTCGGCCGGCGCACGACAGCGGCGCTGCCGCCCGTGCTGGAGCGGGCCGGCATCCGGCTGGACCCCAACCGCCGCGAGGTCTTCCGGGACGGCCACGAGGTGCAGCTCGCGCCCAAGGAGTTCGCCGTCCTGGAGGTGCTGATGCGGGCCGAGGGCACCGTCGTCTCCGCCGAACAGCTGCTGGAGAAGGCGTGGGACGAGAACACCGACCCCTTCACCAATGTGGTGCGTGTCACGGTGATGACGCTGCGCCGCAAGCTCGGTGAGCCGCCGGTGATCGTGACCGTGCCCGGAGCCGGGTACCGGATCTGAACCGATGGCCTCCTCCACCACACCGACCGGCGCGGGCGCCGCCCCGCAGCCGCCGCCCAAGCCCACCTGGGATCCGCGCGAGCCGCAGCGCCCGGCGTCCCCCTGGTTGCGCCCGACCATCCGGATAAGGCTCACGCTGCTGTACGGCGGCATGTTCCTCATCGCCGGGATGGTGCTGCTGACGATCATCTATCTGCTGGCGGCGCAGGCTCTGCACGACGGCAGTCAGCTGCCCTTCCGCATCCAGACCATCAAGGCGCAGCTGACCTCGGACCAGTGCCCGGGGCTGACCGGGAAGCTGCCCAGCGACGTCTTCATGGACCGTCTGTCGGCCTGCACGGACGAGCAGCGCAGGCTGGCGCTGGACGCCCTGCTGCGGCGCTCCCTGCTGGCGCTGCTGGGCCTCGCGGTGGCCGCCTTCGCGTTCGGCTACGTCATGGCCGGACGGGTGCTCTCGCCGCTCGGCCGGATCACCCGCACCGCGCGCCAGGTGGCCGGTTCGGATCTGCACAAGCGGATCGAGCTGGAGGGCCCGGACGACGAACTCAAGGAGCTGGCCGACACCTTCGACGAGATGCTCGACCGGCTGGACCGCGCCTTCGCCGCGCAGCAGAGATTCGTCGCCAACGCCTCGCACGAGCTGCGCACTCCGCTGGCGATCAACCGGACGTTGCTGGAGGTCCAGCTGTCCGATCCGGAGGCGTCCCCGGAGCTTCAACAGCTGGGCAAGACGCTGCTGGCGACCAACGAGCGCAGCGAACAGCTCGTGGAGGGCCTGCTGCTGCTGGCCCGGAGCGAGAACGAACTGGTGGACCGCAAGCCCGTGGATCTCGCCGAGGTCGCCTCCCAGGCGCTGGAACAGGCCAGAACGGAAGCGGAGAACAAGGGCATCGAGTTGCGCGGGGTGCGCCAGCCCACGTATGTACAGGGCAACGGAGTTCTGCTGGAGCGGGTCGCGCTGAATCTCGTGCAGAATGCCGTGCGCTACAACCTGCGTGAGGGGGGATGGGTCTCGGTCAGTACCCACGCCGGGCCGGGAGAAGCCCTTCTGGTGGTCGAGAACACCGGGCCGGCCGTTCCCGCCTACGAGGTGGACAACCTCTTCGAGCCGTTCCGGCGTCTGCGTTCGGAGAGGACGGGAAGCGACAAGGGAGTCGGTCTCGGATTGTCCATCGTGCGGTCCGTCGCGCGTGCGCACGGCGGCACGGTGACGGCTGTGCCGCGCGAGGACGGCGGCATGACGATGCGGGTTTCGCTTCCGCTGTGACAGGTGTTCCGAGGTGGTCCGGTGGGGACCCGGGCGGAACCACGGAAAATACCGGGAGGCCGTAACAGAAAGTGGCCCAACTGCCGCGCAGAGTGCGCAATTGGTGTTCGCTCTGTGCGGAATTCCGAGCTTCGTGAAGCTTCGGTGGAGACCTGTGATCGATCACACAGGCGAAATTTTCAGAGTGTACCGAGCGTGGTCAGGGAACGGGAAGAAATCCCGGAAAGTCCATGTTTCCGCAGGTGGAGATCGTGGGCAGTACCCGGGATGGCGTGTGCGAAGCGCTACCGGGGACGGTTTATGGTCCTCCACGGCATCCGCCGTGATCACCTCTTCAGGGGTGCGGTTGGGTGTCGATTGAGTAACAGACCTTGATGTGAGGCAAAATCTCCGCCTCGGGTCGGGCACAAGCCCGGCCTCTCACGCGTTACGTGCGCTGGAGACACCACAGACACCCAGAGGGGGAGAGCGACATGGCAACGGATTACGACACTCCACGCAAGACCGACGACGAGGTCAACGAAGACAGCATCGAGGAACTGAAGGCCCGGCGGAACGACAAGTCCGCGTCCAACGTCGACGTGGACGAGTTCGAGCAGGCCGAAGGGCTGGAGCTTCCCGGCGCGGACCTCTCCAACGAGGAGCTGTCCGTCCGCGTGCTGCCGCGCCAGGCCGACGAGTTCACGTGCATGAGCTGCTTCCTGGTGCACCACCGCTCGCAGCTCGCCGCGGAGAAGAACGGCCAGCCCATCTGCCGCGACTGCGCGGCCTGACCCCGGGCGGGCGTGCTCCGTGGCGGACGCCGACGCACGTGACGACGAGCGAGGCCCTCACGACCGGTCGGCCTCGCTCGCGCCGTACGAGAACGCCGACGCACCCGAGGCGGACGGCCGAGACAGCACGCGGGCGCGGGGCGTCCGCGTGCCCCGTGTACGGGCGTTCCTCCGCGTCGTGGCCGACCGCGTCATCGACACCGCGCCGCGCGTGCCGGTGCGGGATCTGGAAACCCTGCGCACGCAGTTCCCCGGGCTCGACACCGAGCAGCTCGCCGACAAGCTGGTCGCCGGGGCCGTGAAGGGCTCCGCCACCGTCGGTGCCGGGGTGGGGGCGGCGGCCATGCTGCCGGTGCCGCCCGCGATGCCCGCCGAACTGGCCGCCGAGATCGTCGGCGTGGCCGGGGTGGAGCTGAAACTGATCGCCGAACTGCACGAGGTCTACGGCCGCAGACCGCCGGGCAACGCCCGTGAGCGCACGGCCGCTTACCTCTCCGCGTGGTCCGGCGAGCGCGGTATCTCCCCCGCCGATCTGGTCCGGCCGGGAGCGTTGAACACCGTGATGGGCGGACAGCTGCGGCGTCAGCTGCGCCAGCGGATCATGAAGCGCACCGCGCGCAATCTTCCCAACCTCGCCCCGTTCCTCATCGGCGCTGCCGCCGGGGCCTGGATGAACCGCCGGGAGACCGCCCGGCTCGCCGCACGCGTCCGCAAGGACCTGCGCGCCGCGGGGGAGTTGCCGCCGCCCCGCGCCTGACGCCGGGGCGTCCTCGGTGCCGGCGGCCGACGGCTCAGGACGGTGACGTCTCGCGGGCCGCGCGCAGCGCCGCCGTCAGCTCCTCGGGGTGACGGGTCGAGACGAAGACGTACGGGGTGGGGTCCTGCGGATCGGTCACCTCGATACGCACAGCGGTCGGAATGTAGCTGCGCAGCACCATGTGGGCGCGGGTGTCGGCCTTGTAGGTGCGCCAGGCCCTGGCCTCCTCCGCGTCCAGGGGCAGGGCCTCGCCCAGCGCGGAGACGGGGATGCGGGCGTCCCCGGCGACGAGCGAGCCGGCGACGACGCGGACCCGCACACCGCCGTACGCGCTCACACACACCGAGGCGAGCGCGGCCGCCGCGACGAGCCCGCAGAGCATCGGCAGCAGACCGAAGGGGAACAGCAGCACCGCGCCGCCCACGCCGATCAGCGCGGCGATCAGCCACCAGGAGCGGGGTGCGGTCAGACGTTCGTCGTAGGGCCGGGCAGGAGGAACCATGGGTCCAAGCTTGGCACGCCGCGCCAGGCTGCCCGGCACGGCGGTAAGGTCTGCTGCCGTGAGTGCTGCCACGTCCCCCGAGACGCCCCCCGAGACCTCGTTGGTGCCGCCGGACGACGCCGTCGCGCCGGTGCGCCACCCGGAGGCGCCCGCGCCCGGAACGCCGCTCGGCGCCCACTACGACCACTGCTTCGGCTGTGGCCAGGCGCTGCCGCACGGACTGCATCTCCAGGCGCACGCGGGCGAAGGCGTCAGCGTCACGGCGGAGTTCACGGTCAAGCCCCAGCACCAGGGTGCGCCGGGGCTGGCGCACGGCGGGGTGCTCACCAGCGCGCTGGACGAGACGCTGGGCTCCCTGAACTGGCTGATGCACTCCATCGCCGTCACCGGGCGGCTGGAGACCGACTTCCTGTTGCCCGTGCCCGTGGACACCGTGCTGCACCTGGACGCTCGGTGCACGGCCGTGCACGGACGGAAGATCTACTCCGACGCCGTCGGCCGTATCGGCGGGCCGAAGGGGCCGATAGCCGTCCGGGCGAAGGCGGTGTTCATAGAGGTGAAGGTGGAGCACTTCATCGACAACGGGCGCAAGGAAGAGATCGAGGCGGCGATGGAGGACCCGGACCAGGTGCGGCGTGCCCGTGCCTTCGAGGTCAATCCGTGACGGCGGCGGAGAGCGGGGAACCCGTGGGCGGGACGGACCGGGTGAGCGGTGAGGCGACGCTGGAGGTGCTGCTCCGGCGGCTGGATCCGGAGGTTCCGGTACCGGCTTATGCCCACCCCGGTGACGCGGGATGTGATCTGGTGACCACCGAGAGTGCCGAACTGGAGCCGGGGGAGCGGACGGTGCTGCCGACGGGGGTGTCCCTCGCGCTGCCGGAGGGGTATGCCGCCTTCGTGCACCCGCGCTCCGGCCTCGCCGCGCGCTGCGGAGTGGCCCTCGTGAACGCGCCGGGAACGGTGGACGCCGGGTACCGTGGGGAGATCAAGGTGATTGTGGCGAACCTCGATCCGCGCGAGCCGGTGCGGTTCGAGCGGTTCGACCGCATCGCCCAACTCGTCGTCCAGCGGGTGGAGAAGGTGCGTTTCCGCGAGGTGGAGGAGCTGCCCGGCTCGGTCCGGGACACCGGGGGGTTCGGCTCCACGGGCGGCCACGCCGGGCGGGGCGCGCGGCAGACAGCCGCACAGCAGAAGGATTACGTTGCGGTCGGTGCCGACCGAGCTTCCGACCTGAGAGGACAGTGACGTGTTCGGACGTCGTCGTAAGAAGAGCGGAAAGCCTGAGACGGACGCCTCGGACGAGTTCGAGACGGAACAGGACGGCCAGGACGAGCCGCAGGGCGAGGAGTCCGCGGAGACGACCGGCGAGTCCGAGCGTGTGAAGCTCCCTCCGGCCCCCCGCCCCGACGGCCCCTGGGACGTCTCGGAGGTCGGCGACCCCTCGTCGGGCCGGGTCGACCTGGGCGGCATGTTCGTGCCCGGCGTGGAGGGCATGGAGCTGCGCGTGGAGGTCGCGGGCGACGCGATCGTGGCCGCCACCCTGGTGCTCCAGGACAGCGCCGTGCAGTTGCAGGCGTTCGCCGCCCCCAAGCGGGAGGGCATCTGGGACGAGGTCCGCGAGGAGATCGCCTCCGGCATCACCCAGCAGGGCGGGGTCATCGACGAGGTCGAGGGCCCGCTGGGCTGGGAGCTGCGGGCGCAGGTCCCGGTGCAGCTGCCGGACGGCACGAACGGGGTGCAGGTCGTGCGCTTCGTCGGGGTCGACGGGCCGCGCTGGTTCCTGCGCGGGGTGATCTCCGGGCAGGGCGCGGTGCAGCCGGAGGCCGCCGGGCTGCTGGAGCAGGTCTTCCGGGACACCGTGGTGGTCCGGGGCGACGGCCCGATGGCCCCCCGCGATCCGATCACCCTCAAGCTGCCGGACGACGCACAGATGGTTCCGGACGGTGTCCAGCAGGAGACCGTCGAGGAGGGCTCCCGGTTCGCCGGCGGGCTGGACAAGCTCCAGCGCGGGCCGGAGATCTCCGAGGTGCGCTGAGCCGCCGGGCGGCGGTGCACGAGGCGGCGGTGGCCGGGCTCCCGACGGAGTCCGGCCACCGCCGCTGCGTATGTCCGGGCGCGGGGTGGTGCGCGCGGGTGTGACCTGCGCCGCCGGGGGCGTATGGGGCCCATCAAGAGCCCGCCGCGGCTCGTATGGGGGGCGTCAACGGAGCGCTCCGTGCGCCCCGAACAGGGGTTCTCTGGTGGTGTCCAGATTCCGCACACCACTAGGAGCGCGCGATGGCCGATCTGGCCTTCGTCCTCATCACCCTCGCCGTCTTCGGCGCGGTCGCACTCGTCGCCAAGGGCATGTCCCAGGACGGTGACGCCCGATGAGCGCCGGGACCGTCGAAACCGTCGTAGGGATCGTCGTCGCCGTCTGTCTGCTGGGCTATCTCATCCTCGCCCTGATCTTTCCGGAGAGGTTCTGAGCGCCCGCCATGAGTCAGACATTCGCTGACGTGCTCCAGATCGTCGCGCTCGTCGGGGCGTTGGCGCTGGTGCACCGTCCCCTGGGCGACTACATGGCCCGGGTCTACACCTCCGACAAACATCTGCGCATCGAGCGGTGGATCCACCGCTGCGTGGGCACCGACCCGTCCGCCGCGATGCGCTGGCCGGTGTATCTGCGTGCCGTGCTCGCCTTCTCCGCGGCCGGCGTGCTGTTCCTGTACGCGATGCAGCGTCTCCAGGACAAGCTGCCGATGTCGCTCGGCTTCGCGCCGATCGACCCCGACCAGGCGTTCAACACGGCCGCCTCGTTCGTCTCCAACACCAACTGGCAGTCGTACGCGGGTGAATCGGCGATGGGGCATCTGACGCAGATGGCCGGGCTCGCCGTGCAGAACTTCGTCTCGGCGGCCGTGGGCATGGCCGTCGCCGTGGCGCTGGTGCGCGGCTTCGCACGCAGCCGTACGGGGGAGTTGGGCAACTTCTGGACGGACCTGGTGCGCGGCGTGGTGCGGATCCTGCTGCCGCTGGCCGCCGTCGCCGCCGTGCTGCTGGTCGCCGCCGGTGCCGTGCAGAACTTCTCCGGCATGCACGAGGTGCACACCCTCTCCGGCTCCGTCCAGCACCTTCCGGGCGGGCCCGTCGCCTCGCAGGAGGCCATCAAGGAGCTGGGCACCAACGGAGGCGGCTTCTACAACGCCAACTGCTCGCACCCCTTCGAGAATCCGAACGGGTTCAGCAATCTGCTGGAGATCTTCCTGATTCTGCTCATCCCGCTGTCGCTGCCGCGCACCTTCGGGCGGATGGTCGGCAGCCTGCGGCAGGGCTACGCCATCGTCGCGGCGATGGGTGTGATCTGGCTGGCCGGGGTCGTGGCCGTCACCGTCAGCGAGTACGCACACCCGGGCACGGCCGCGCAGTTGGCGGGCGGCGCCATGGAAGGCAAGGAACAGCGGTTCGGTGAGGGCGGCTCCTCGCTCTTCGCGGTGACGACGACCATGACGTCGACCGGGGCCGTCAACTCCTTCCACGACTCGTTCACCGCGTTCGGCGGCGGTGTGACGCTGCTGGGCATGGTGCTCGGCGAGATCGCGCCCGGCGGGGTCGGCTCCGGGCTGTACGGCATGCTCGTGATGGCCGTGATCGCGGTCTTCGTCTGCGGGCTGATGGTGGGGCGCACGCCCGAGTACCTCGGCAAGAAGATCGGGCCGCGCGAGATCAAGCTGGCGGCCTGCTACATCCTGATCACGCCCGCGCTGGTGCTGGGCGGCACCGGGCTGGCCATGGCCCTGCCGGACGGCAAGGAGGCCATGACCAACATCGGGGCGCACGGCTTCACCGAGGTGCTGTACGCCTACGCCTCCGGCTCCAACAACAACGGCAGCGCCTTCGCCGGATTCGGCGCCGACACCCCCTTCTTCAACACGACGATCGGCCTGTGCATGCTGCTGGGCCGGTTCCTGCCCATGGTGTTCGTGCTGGCGCTGGCCGGCTCGCTCGCCCGGCAGGCTCCGGTCCCCGTCACGGCGGGCACGCTGCGCACCGAGAAGCCCCTGTTCACCGGGGTGTTGGTGGGCGTCATCGCCATCGTCACCGGTCTCACGTTCTTCCCGGCCCTGGCGCTCGGGCCGCTCGCGGAAGGCATGTCCTCATGAGCATCCAGACCACCACCCCGACCCCCGTACGCCGTGCGGAACCCGCGCACGCGCCCGAGCAGGAGCCGCCGTCCGGCGGGCCCTCCCGCGGCGGCGGGGCGTTCGGTCCGCGGCAGTTGGCGGCCTCGCTGCCGGACGCCGTGCGCAAGCTCGACCCGCGCAGCATGGTCAAGTCCCCGGTGATGTTCGTCGTCGAGGTCGGCTCGGTCCTGACGACCGTCCTCGCGGTGCTGCACCCGGCCGACTGGTTCGGCTGGGTCATCGCGGCCTGGCTGTGGCTGACGGTGCTGTTCGCCAACCTCGCCGAGGCCGTCGCCGAGGGCCGCGGCAAGGCACAGGCCGACACGCTGCGCCGGGCCAGGACCGACAGCGTGGCCCGGCGGCTGGGCGCCGACGGTGCCGAGGAGCCGGTGCCGGGCGCCGAACTCCGCGTCGGCGACCGGGTGGTGTGCGAGGCGGGCGACGTCATCCCGGGCGACGGCGACGTCGTCGAGGGCGTGGCCAGCGTGGACGAGTCCGCGATCACGGGCGAGTCGGCCCCGGTCATCCGGGAGTCGGGCGGCGACCGCAGCGCGGTCACCGGCGGTACGAAGGTGCTCTCCGACCGGATCGTCGTGCGGATCACCACCCGGCCCGGCGAGACCTTCATCGACCGCATGATCGGCCTGGTGGAGGGCGCCGCGCGGCAGAAGACGCCGAACGAGATCGCGCTCAACATCCTGCTCGCCGCGCTCACCATCGTCTTCCTGCTCGCCGTCGTCACCCTCCAGCCGTTCGCGGTGTACGCGGGGGCCGAGCAGTCGCTGACGGTGCTCGCCGCGCTGCTCGTCTGTCTGATCCCGACGACCATCGGCGCCCTGCTGTCGGCCATCGGCATCGCGGGCATGGACCGGCTGGTGCAGCGGAACGTGCTGGCCACCTCCGGGCGCGCGGTCGAGGCGGCGGGCGATGTCTCCACGCTGCTGCTGGACAAGACCGGCACCATCACCCTCGGCAACCGGCAGGCCGCCGGGTTCGTCCCGGTGCACGGGGCGACGGCGGCCGAGGTCGCGGAGGCGGCGCAGCTGGGCTCGCTGGCGGACGAGACGCCGGAGGGCCGCTCGGTGGTCGCCCTGGCCGAGGACGAGCACGGGCTGCGCAGCCGCCCGGCGGACGAGCTGGAGGGCGCCGTGTGGGTGCCGTTCACCGCCCGCTCCCGGATGTCGGGCGTGGACCTCGACGGGGGCGCCGGCCGCAAGGTGCGCAAGGGCGCCGCCTCCTCGGTCCTCGCCTGGGTCGAGGAGCGCGGCGGGCGCTCCCGCGCGGAGGACGGCGCGGGCGACGGCGCTGGCGACGAGGTGCGGCGCGTCACCGAGGAGATCTCCGAGGCGGGCGGCACCCCGCTGGTGGTCGCGGTGGAGGACGAGGCGGGGCCGCGGGTGCTCGGCGTCATCCACCTCAAGGACGTCGTCAAGCCGGGGATGCGGGAACGCTTCGAGGAACTGCGCCGGATGGGCATCAGGACCGTCATGATCACCGGGGACAACCCGCTGACGGCCCGGGCCATCGCCGAGGAGGCCGGTGTGGACGACTTCCTCGCCGAGGCCACCCCGGAGGACAAGATGGCGCTCATCCGCCGGGAGCAGGCGGGCGGCCGGCTGGTCGCGATGACCGGCGACGGCACCAACGACGCGCCCGCGCTCGCCCAGGCCGATGTCGGCGTGGCCATGAACACCGGGACCTCCGCCGCCAAGGAGGCGGGGAACATGGTGGACCTGGACTCCGACCCGACCAAGCTCATCGAGATCGTCGAGATCGGGAAGCAACTGCTCATCACCCGTGGGGCGTTGACCACCTTCTCGATCGCCAACGACGTGGCGAAGTACTTCGCGATCATCCCGGCGATGTTCGCGGTGGCCTACCCCGGGCTGGACGCGCTCAACATCATGCGGCTGTCCTCGCCGGAGTCGGCCATCCTCTCGGCCGTCGTCTTCAACGCGCTGATCATCGTCGCGCTGGTGCCGCTCGCCCTGCGCGGGGTGCGGTACCGGCCGATGAGCGCGGAGGGGATGCTGCGCCGCAATCTCGGGCTGTACGGGCTGGGCGGCCTCGTCGCGCCGTTCGCCGGCATCAAAGTCATCGACCTGCTCATCACGCTGATTCCGGGAGTGGGCTGAACCATGCCGACCACACCGACCACGCCGTCCATGGATCCCATGGAGCCCACGGATCCGGCGCAGTCCACGCGGCAGTCGTCCGGGGGAGCGCGCTCCCCCCGCTTCCGGGTCCGGGGTACCGGCCGGCTGCTGTGGGCGGCCCTGCGGGCGCTGCTCGTCCTCACGCTGGTGTGCGGGGTGCTCTATCCGCTCGCCGTCACCGGCGTCGCCCAGGGGCTCACCCATCAGGCCAACGGTTCGCCGGTGCGCGTCGAGGGCAAGGAGGCGGGCTCGGAACTGATCGGGCAGTCGTGGAACACCCGGCAGGGCAAGGGCGGTTCGCGGCCCGACCCGAAGTGGTTCCAGGGCCGGCCGTCCGCGTCCGACTACGACCCGCGTGCGACCGGCTCCAGCCAGCTCGGCGCCTCCGATCCCCGGCTGGTGAAGGCGGTGCGCACGGCCCGGGAGCGGGTCGCCGCGTTCAACCACGTGCCGGTGGAGCGGGTGCCGAAGGACGCGGTCACCGGCTCGTCCTCGGCGCTCGACCCGCACATCTCGCCCGCGTACGCGGCCCTCCAGGTCGACCGGGTGGCCGAGGCCAACGGGCTGTCGGCCGAGGCCGTGCGCGCGCTCGTGGACCGGTGCACCGAGGGCCGCACCGCCGGTTTCCTCGGGCAGCCGCATGTGAACGTGCTGCGGCTGAACCTCGCGGTCCGCGAGGCGGCACGGCACGGCTGACCGCTGCCTCCCCCGATCCCGGCCCCTCCCCGCACCTCCCCGGCGTACGGCCCCGCACGCCCGCGGGGAGGGGCCGGCCCCGGCTCGATCCGCCGGGCTCCGACCGCGCCGGACCGGCGGAGCAGTCGCGGGCCCGGTGGAGCCGCACCGGATCAGCCGCGTCCGCGCAGCTTCAGCAGTTCCGTGCCGGCCAGCAGGAAGCCGCCGACGCCGAAGTCGGCGGTCGTCTCCGCGGTGACGGGCTGGCTCGACTCGGGGCGGTCGCCGACGCCCTGGACGTAGCCGAGGAAGCCGTCCGCGTGCAGTGCCGTGTCCGCCAGCGCGTGCCAGCCGCGCGCGGCGGCCGGCAGGAAGCCCCGGGCCGGGACGAGGCCCGTGCGTACCGCGTGGGCGAGGCCGTAGGTGAAGAAGGCCGTCCCGCTGGTCTCGGGGCCGGGCAGATGCGCGGCGTCGGCGAGGTTGACGTTCCAGAACCCGTCGGCGCGCTGGACGCCGCGCACCCGGGCCAGCAGCCGGACGAGCGTGCGCCGGTACCCGACGGTGTGCGGCGCGCCGGCCGGGAGCGCGTCGAGCGTCTTGACGAGGCCGGCCGCCACCCAGCCGTTGCCGCGCGACCACAGCACGGGACGCCCGTCGGGGGAGACGATGCCGCCGGGCAGGAAGCGGTCGTCGCGGTACCACAGGCCGGTGGCGTCGTCGAGCAGTCCGGGCCCGCCCTCGGCATCCCTGGTGTGGGTGTAGAGGGCGTGGAGCTTGGCCGCGTAGCCGGGCTCGCCGCGCACCACGCTCAGCCGCGCGAACGGCGGCATGGCCATGTGGAGCGCGTCGTCCCACCACCAGTCGTCGTTCTTCTCCGGCCGGTCGGTGAAGGCCATCCGGTGCAGGGACTCCTCGATGGCGGCGATCTTCGTCTCGTCGCGGCGGCCCTCGGCCTCGTACAGATCCAGGTACGCCTGGCCCGCATTGTGATCGTCGGCGTGCCGGGTGGTGACGCCGTTGTGCAGTGCGTAGCCGTGCTTCTCGGCCCAGGCGCGGGCGTACTCCAGGTGCCGTCGGCGGCCGGTGGCGCGGTGCAGGGCCAGCAGCCCGCTGAAGAAGGTGGCGCGGGCCCACTGGTTGTCGCCGGGGTCGGTGTGCGCGGATATCCAGTGGTCGGCGGCGCGGGTGAGGGCCTCGGTGATCTCCTCGCGTGCGGGCAGCCGGGCGGCCGGCCCGGGCGCGGAGCCGGGTCTCTGGTCGGCCCGGGCGGGCCCGGCGGTCAGGAGGGCGGGTGCGGCGGCGGTGCCCAACGCGGCGGCGCGCAGCAGCAGTTGACGTCGGTGCATGGAAGCCTCCGGGAAAGCTCGTTCCGTATGTTGAACGCTGTTCTCACATGTGACGAGCTGTGCGAGGCGACATCATGCAGCGGAATTCCGTCCCCGGGAACCCCTCCCGTTGCCCCCCGGCCGACGGCCACCGCATACTGGCCCACGGCCGGACAGGGCCGAAGAAGAGGACGGGGCTGGAGAGTTGGCGCACACGCCGGACATGGTCGAGGTCCAAGACGTGCACCGGACCTACGGGAGCGGTCCGCGCGCGGTGCACGCGCTGCGCGGCGTCTCGCTCACGGTCCGGCGCGGCGAACTCGTCGCCGTACGCGGCAGATCGGGTTCCGGCAAGACGACGCTGCTGAACCTCGTCGGCGGGCTCGACACCCCCGGCTCCGGACGGATCACCGTCGACGGCACCGACCTCGCCACCCTCGGTGACCGCGAGAACCTCGCCCTGCGCCGCGACCGCATCGGCTTCGTCTTCCAGTCCTTCGCGCTGCTGCCCCAGCTGACCGCCGCCGAGAACGTCGGTGTGCCCCTGCGGCTGCGCCGGACCCCGGCCCCCGAGCGGGACCGCCGCGTCGCGCTGCTGCTCGCCCTCGTCGGCCTCGACGAGCACGCCCGGCAGCGGCCCGGCGAGCTGTCCGGCGGCCAGCAGCAGCGGGTCGCCATCGCCCGGGCGCTGGCCAACCGCCCGGCGCTGCTCCTCGCCGACGAGCCCACGGGGCAGCTCGACGCGGAGACCGGGCGCGAGGTGATGGAGCTGCTGCGGGCCGTCGTCCGCGGCGAGGGCGGCGCCGACGGCGAGGACGGCGAGGAGCCCGTCACGGCCCTGGTCGCCACCCACGACGAGACGCTGCTGGGCCTCGCCGACCGCGTCGTCGAGCTGGCCGACGGCGAGCTGAGAGAGCGGGAGGCCCCGGCGGAGCCCGTCGCGGCCGGCTGAGCGCCGGCCCCGGCGGCGTCCCCTCCGGCGGCCCGGCCCCCGGGCTCCGGGCTCCGGCCGCGATCCTTACGGAACCCTGACGGTTCGCTCCCCGGTCCGGGAGGGGAACACCTGTGGGAACGGCGACAATGGAACGCATGGCGTCAGGAGTCCAGCCGCGGCGCGGACAGCTGCGGATCTACCTCGGTGCCGCGCCCGGCGTCGGCAAGACCTACGCCGTGCTCTCCGAGGCCCAGCGCCGCCTGGAGCGCGGCACCGATGTCGTCGTCGGCTTCGTCGAGCACCACGACCGGCCCCGTACCCAGGCCATGCTGCACGGGCTGGAGCAGGTGCCCCGGCGCGAGCTCACCCACCGTGGCGCCCGGCTCACCGAACTCGACCCGGACGCGGTGCTGGCCCGCCGTCCGGCCGTCGCCGTGGTCGACGAGCTGGCGCACACCAACGTGCCCGGCTCCCGCAACGAGAAGCGCTGGCAGGACGTCGAGGAGTTCCTCGACGCGGGCATCGACGTGATCTCCACCGTCAACATCCAGCACCTGGAGTCGCTCGGGGACGTCGTCGAGTCGATCACCGGGGTGCGGCAGCGCGAGACCGTCCCGGACGAGGTGGTGCGGCGTGCCGACCAGATCGAGCTGGTCGACATGTCGCCCCAGGCGCTGCGCCGCCGGATGGCGCACGGCAACATCTACGCCCCCGACCGGATAGACGCCGCCCTCTCCAGCTACTTCCGCCCCGGCAACCTCACGGCGCTGCGCGAGCTGGCCCTCCTGTGGACCGCCGACCGCGTCGACGAGTACCTCCAGAAGTACCGCAGCGAGCACCGCATACGCTCCACCTGGCAGGCCCGCGAGCGCATCGTTGTCGGCCTCACCGGCGGCCCCGAGGGGCGCACCCTCATACGCCGGGCCGCCCGGATCGCGGCCAAGGGCTCGGGCAGCGAGATCCTCGCCGTGCACATAGCCCAGGCCGACGGGCTCGCCGCCGCCTCCCCCAAGGAACTGGCCGTCCAGCGCACCCTCGTCGAGGACCTGGGCGGCACCTACCACCATGTGATCGGCGACGAGATCCCCGACGCGCTGCTCGACTTCGCCCGCGGCGTCAACGCCACCCAGATCGTGCTCGGCTCCTCGCGCCGCAAGGCGTGGCAGTACATGTTCGGGCCCGGCGTCGGCGCGACCGTGGCCCGGGACTCGGGACCCGATCTGGACGTGCACATCGTCACCCACGACGAGGTCGCCAAGGGGCGCGGGCTGCCCGGCTCCCGCGCCGCGCGGCTGGGCCGCTCCCGGGTGATCGCCGGCTGGGTCACCGCCTTCGCGGCCCCGGCGCTGCTCGCCTACGCGATGATCACCTTCGATCCGCACATCGGCTTCGCCAACGACGTCCTGCTCTTCCTGGTGCTGACCGTGGCCGCCGGGCTGGTGGGCGGACTGCTGCCGGCGCTGGCCTCGGCGACGGTCTGCTCGGTCCTGCTGAACTTCTTCTTCACCGAGCCCATCCACACCTGGACGATCAGCAGCGGGCGCAACGTCGTCTCGCTGGTGGTCTTCTTCGGCGTCGCGGTGGCCGTCGCCTCCGTCGTGGACCTCGCCGCCCGCCGCACCCAGCAGGCCGCCCGGCTGCGGGCCGAATCGGAGATCCTCGCCGTGCTCGCCGGCAGCGTGCTGCGCGGCGGAGGCGGCGCCGCCGCCGGGTCCGCGGGCCCGTCCAGCCTGGAGGCCATGCTGGAGCAGGTTCGGGAGACCTTCGGCATGGACTCCGTCGCGCTGCTGGAACGCTCCGACGAGCGCGGCCCGTGGACCTGCGCCGGCAGCGTCGGCCCGGACGACGACAGCGCCCGCCCGGCCACCCCGGAGGACGGGGACGTGGACATGCCGGTCGGCGACAACATGATGCTCGTGCTCTCCGGCCGCGTCCTGCCCGCCGAGGACCGCCGCGTCCTGGCCGCCTTCGCCGCCCAGGCGGTCGGGGTGCTCGACCGGCAGCGGCTGCTCGGCGAGGCCGAACGCGCCCGCGAACTCGCCGAGGGCAACCGCATCCGCACCGCCCTGCTCGCCGCCGTCTCGCACGACCTGCGCACCCCGCTGGCCGCCATCAAGGCGTCCGTCACCTCGCTGCGCAGCGCCGACGTCGAGTGGTCGCCGCAGGACGAGGCCGAGCTGCTCGGGGCCATCGAGGAAGGCGCCGACAAGCTGGACAACCTGGTCGGGAACCTGCTGGACATGTCCCGGCTCCAGACCGGCACCGTCGCGCCGCTCATCCGGGACATCAGCCTGGAGGAGGTCGTGCCCAAGGCGCTCTCCGGCGTGGCCGAGGGCAGCGTGCGGCTGGCCGTCGCCGAGGCGCTGCCGCTGGTCGCCGTCGACCCGGGGCTGCTGGAGCGCACGGTCGCCAACCTCGTGGAGAACGCCGTCAAGTACAGCCCCGCCGACAAGAAGGTGCTGATCAAGGCGAGCGCGCTCGCCGACCGCGTCGAGGTCCGCGTCACCGACCGCGGACCCGGCGTCCCCGACAGCGCCAAGGACCGCATCTTCGAACCGTTCCAGCGCTACGGCGACGCCCCGGCGGGCGCCGGAGTGGGCCTGGGGCTCGCCGTCGCCCGTGGCTTCGCCGAGGCCATGGGAGGCAGCCTGGAGGCCGAGGACACCCCCGGCGGCGGTATGACGATGGTGCTGACCCTGTGCGCGGCGCACGGGCGCCGGCCCGCGGGCGCGTGTGTGCCCCCGCAGGCTTCGGCCGCGCCCCTCGCACGGCAGCGTTCGGGGGCGTGAACGGCGCCCTCGCGCGCGGGCGGCACCGGGCGGACCCGCCCGGCGGGCGCCCCACAACGGAATCAGGAAGGCGAAAGGAAGCAGCATGCACCGGGTGCTTGTGGTCGACGACGAGCCGCAGATCGTCCGTGCCCTCGTGATCAACCTCAAGGCGCGGAAGTACGAGGTCGACGCCGCCCACGACGGCGCCACGGCCCTGCGGCTCGCCGCCGACCGCCACCCCGACGTCGTGGTCCTCGACCTGGGCCTGCCCGACATGGACGGCGTCGACGTCATCCGCGGCATCCGCGGCTGGACCCGGGTACCGATCCTGGTGCTCTCCGCCCGGCAGACCTCGGACGAGAAGGTCGAGGCGCTCGACGCCGGCGCCGACGACTACGTGACCAAGCCGTTCGGCATGGACGAACTGCTGGCCCGGCTGCGCGCCGCCGTCCGCCGCGCCGAGCCGCCCGTGGGGATGCCCGAGGACGCCGGGGTGATCGAGACCGAGGGCTTCAGCGTCGACCTGGCCGCCAAGAAGGTCCACCGCAGCGGCAAGGACGTCCGCCTCACGCCCACCGAGTGGCATCTGCTGGAGGTGCTCGTCCGCAACCCCGGCCGCCTGGTCAGCCAGAAGCAGCTGCTCAAGGAGGTCTGGGGCCCGTCCTACGGCACCGAGACCAACTATCTGCGGGTCTACATGGCCCAGCTCCGCCGCAAGCTGGAGGCCGACCCGTCCCATCCCCGGCACTTCGTCACCGAGGCGGGAATGGGCTACCGCTTCGAGAAGTGACCCTGGCGCCGCGCCCGGTCCGGCGCGGCTCACAGGCGGGCTCCGCGGCGCCGGTACCGCCTCGGTACCGACCCGGAACCGCCGGTCACGGCCGCCGGACGGGCGTGTCGTCCGGCCCCCTTCCGGCGGTACCCTGGCCGTTATGACTGGCGCCACCCGAGAGCAGCGGAGCCCCGGCCAGGGCCGCTTCCGCCGCTTCCTGGAACGGCTGTCCTCCTCGGAGGAGGACCTGCGCTCCGCGGAACTGCGCGAGGAGGCGGAGGGCACGGGGTGCACACGCATCTCCGACTGCGCGGACCGCGACCTCGTCCGCGTGACCGGTACGCTGCGGACGGTCACGCTACGGCCGCGCGCCGGAGTTCCCACCCTGGAAGCCGAGCTGTTCGACGGCTCGGCGGCCTTGGACGTCGTCTGGCTGGGCCGCCGCTCCATCGCGGGCATCGAGCCGGGCCGCAAGCTGATCGTCTGGGGGCGGATCACCGCGAGCCACGGCCGTCCCGTGATGTTCAACCCCAAGTACGAGCTGCGACCCCTCGGACAGGAGTAGTGGGTGACCCCTCTCGACAAGCAGACGGGAACGGACGGGGCGGCGCCGGAGCCGGATGAGAGCGGCTCCCAGGCCGTGACGGAGGCCGCGCTCTTCGAGGCGTTCGGCGGCGTCCGCGGCCTCGTGGAGACGACCGTCCCCGGCCTCGTGTTCATCGCGATGTACACGGTGAACAAGGACATCCACGCGGCCGCGATCACCGCGCTGGTGCTCGCCGGCGTCATGGTCGTCTTCCGGCTCGTGCGCAGAGACACCATCAAGCACGCCTTCAGCGGGATCTTCGGCGTGGGCTTCGGTGTGCTGTTCGCGATGATGACCGGCAACGCCAAGGACTTCTATCTGCCCGGCATGCTCTACACGCTCGGGCTGGCCCTCGCCTACCTCGTCACCTCGCTGGCCGGGGTGCCGCTGCTCGGCCTCGTGCTCGGCCCGGTGTTCAAGGAGAACCTCTCCTGGCGCACCCGCAACCCCGGCCGCAAGAAGGCGTACACCAGAGCCAGTTACGCCTGGGGCTTCATCCTCCTCGGCAAGTGCGCCGTGCTCTTCCCGCTCTACTTCTGGGGCGACACCGCGCAGTTCGGCTGGGTCACCGTCGCACTGAAGATCCCGCCGTTCCTGCTGGCCGTGTATCTGACCTGGATCTTCCTCGCGAAGGCCCCGGCCCCGATCAACGTCATCGCCGAGATGGAGGCCGAGGAGGCCGCCGCCGAGGCCGAGAAGGAAGCGGCGAAGGCCGCCCGGCCCGACGGCGCCCCCGCGGGCCGCCACCGCCGCTGACGCCCCCGTACACGCTTCGGCCCGGCCCCGCACCCGAGTGCGGAGCCGGGCCGTCGTCGTGCGGCGAGCCGGCTCAGGAGCGCGCCGACAGCAGCTGCTCCAGCTGTTCCTCGCGGGCCGGCGCCGCCACGAACAGCAGCTCGTCCCCGGCCTCCAGCGCATCGTCCTGGTCCGGCGTCAGCACCCGGTTGCCGCGGATGATGGTGACCAGCGAGGTGTCCTCCGGCCAGCCCACGTCGCCCACCCGGGTACCGGCCAGCGGGGACTGCGGCGGCAGCGTCAGCTCCACCAGGTTCGCGTCGCCCTGTGAGAAACGCATCAGCCGCACCAGATCGCCGACGCTGACCGCCTCCTCCACGAGCGCCGACATCAGCCGCGGCGTGGAGACGGCGACATCCACCCCCCACGACTCGTTGAACAGCCATTCGTTCTTGGGGTTGTTGACCCGTGCCACCACGCGCGGCACCCCGTACTCGGTCTTGCCCAGCAGCGAGACGACGAGGTTCACCTTGTCGTCGCCGGTCGCCGCGATGACCACATGGCAGCGTTCCAGCGCCGCCTCGTCGAGCGAGGTGATCTCGCAGGCGTCGGCCAGCAGCCACTCCGCCTGCGGCACCCGCTCCACGGAGATCGCCGTCGGTGCCTTGTCGATCAGCAGCACCTCGTGACCGTTCTCCAGCAGCTCGCCCGCGATCGAACGGCCGACCGCCCCCGCTCCCGCGATCGCGACCCTCATGCCTTGTTTCCTTCGTGAGCTTCGTCGTGTGCTTCGGCTTCGTCGTGAGCTTCGCCGTGCCCGGCGCGGGCAGCGGCCCGGATGGTCGTCGCCGGACGCGGTCCGCCGGCCGCCCGCCGGCCCGTCACGCGGTGTCCTTCGGGCCGACCATGAAGACCTCCTCGACGCGCGCCACGTCCCCGCACCGCATCATCACGTGCACGAGGTCGCCGTCCTGGAGGACCGTCTGGGACGTGGGCAGCATGGCCTCGCCCAGCCGGGTGAGGAAGGCGATGCGCACACCGGCGTCCTCCTGGAGGCGGCTGACGCGCTGGCCGACCCACTTCGGCGAGACGGCGACCTCCGCGAGCTGCACGGCGCCGCTCGGATCCCGCCACAGGGTCTCCGAGCCCGACGGGAGCAGCCGGCGCAGCATCTGATCGGCGGTCCAGCGGACCGTCGCCACCGTGGGGATGCCCAGCCGCTGGTAGACCTCGGCCCGCCGCGGGTCGTAGATACGGGCCGCCACGTGCTCGATGCCGAACATCTCCCGGGCGACCCGGGCGGCAATGATGTTCGAGTTGTCACCGCTGCTGACCGCGGCGAAGGCACCGGCCTCCTCGATACCGGCCTCCCGCAGGGTGTCCCTGTCGAAGCCGATCCCCGTGACGCGGCGGCCCCCGAATCCGGAGCCGAGACGCCGGAAGGCGGTGGGGTCACGGTCGACGACCGCCACCGTATGCCCCTGTCGCTCCAGGGTCTGCGCGAGCTCCGCTCCCACTCGCCCGCAGCCCATGATCACAATGTGCACGCCCGTCCCTTCGTCCAACCAGCGGGCCGTCTCAGCATCCCATGAAGGACCGCATACGATCCTCTGCGTGTCCAGGATGACCGACGTACCGAAACGACTCCTCCTCGGGAGGGCCCTTCGCAGCGACAGACTGAGCCACACCCTGCTGCCCAAGCGGGTCGCGCTCCCCGTCTTCGCCTCGGACCCGCTCTCCTCCGTCGCCTACGCGCCGGGCGAGGTGCTGCTCGTCCTGTCGGTCGCCGGGACCTCCGCCTACCACTTCAGCCCGTGGATCGCCGGCGCCGTCGTCGTGCTGATGTTCACCGTCGTCGCCTCCTACCGGCAGAACGTGCACGCCTACCCCAGCGGCGGCGGCGACTACGAGGTGGCCACCACCAACCTCGGCCGCCGCGCGGGGCTGACGGTGGCCAGTGCGCTCCTCGTCGACTACGTCCTGACCGTGGCGGTGTCCATCTCGTCCGGGGTGGAGAACCTCGGCTCGGCCATCCCCTTCGTCGTCGAGCACAAGACGCTGTGCGCTGTCGCCGTCATCGTCCTGCTGACGCTGATGAACCTGCGGGGCGTACGCGAGTCGGGAAAGCTGTTCGCCATCCCGACCTACTGCTTCGTCGTCGGCGTCCTCGGCCTGATCGTCTGGGGGGTGGTGCGCGGCGCCCTGCTCGGCCAGGAGATGAAGGCGCCCACCGCCGACTTCCACATCCACTCCACCCAGACCGGGCTCGGCGGCATGGCGCTCGCCTTCCTGCTGCTGCGCGCGTTCTCCTCCGGCTGCGCGGCCCTCACCGGCGTCGAGGCGATCAGCAACGGCGTGCCCGCCTTCCGCAAGCCCAAGTCGCGCAACGCGGCGACCACCCTGGCCCTGATGGGCGGCATCGCCGTGACGATGTTCTGCGGCGTGATCGCGCTCGCCCTGGTCACCGACGTCAAAATGGCCGAGAACCCGGCCACGGACCTGCTGATCAACGGGCACGCCGCGGGCTCCGACTACCACCAGAACCCGGTCATCTCCCAGGTGGCCGCAGCGGTCTTCGGCGACGGCACGCTGCCGTTCCTCTTCCTCGCCGCGGCCACCGCGCTCGTCCTCTTCCTCGCCGCCAACACCGCCTACAACGGCTTCCCGCTGCTCGGCTCGATCCTCGCGCAGGACCGCTACCTGCCCCGGCAGCTGCACACCCGCGGCGACCGGCTGGCGTTCTCCAACGGCATCGTGCTGCTGGCCGGCGCCGCCGCGATACTCGTCGTGATCTACGACGCCGACTCGACGCGGCTGATCCAGCTGTACATCGTCGGCGTCTTCGTCTCCTTCACGCTGTCCCAGACGGGCATGGTCCGGCACTGGAACCGGCTGCTGACCACCGAGACGGACCCGGCCCGCCGGCGGCACATGCACCGCTCGCGGGCCATCAACGCGTTCGGGGCCTTCCTCACCGGCGTCGTGCTGGTCGTCGTCCTCATCACCAAGTTCAGCCACGGAGCCTGGGTCTCCCTGCTGGGCATGGCGCTCTTCTACGCCCTGATGACCTCGATCCGCCGGCACTACGACGGCGTCTCCGACGAGCTGTCCGCCGAGGACCCGGACGAGGCGGCCCGGGCCAGGCCCTCCGCCGTGCACTCCATCGTCCTCGTCTCCAAGATCCACAAGCCGACGCTGCGGGCGCTGCGTTACGCCCGGCTGATGCGCTCGGACACCATGGAGGCCGTCACCGTCAACGTCGACCACGCCGAGACGGAACAGCTGCGCAGGGACTGGGACGAACGCGGCATCGACATCCCGCTGACCATCCTCGACTCGCCCTACCGGGAGATCTCCCGCCCCGTCATCGACTACGTGAAGCGGCTGCGCAAGGAACAGCCGCGCGAGGTGGTGAGCGTCTTCATCCCCGAGTACGTCGTCGGGCGCTGGTACGAGCACCTGCTGCACAACCAGAGCGCGCTGCGCCTCAAGGGCCGGCTGCTGTTCACCCCCGGCGTGATGGTGACCTCCGTCCCCTACCAGCTGGAGTCCTCCGAGCTGGCCCGCCGCAGGGCCCGGCGGCGCGAGCAGTGGAACGCGCCCGGCGCCGTGCGCCGCGGCCCCGCCACCCCGCACCGCAAGGCCACCAAGGCGTCCAAGGAGAGCCGCGGCTCCGAGAAGGGGAACGGCGGACGGCCGGGGATGCCCGGACCGCGCGGCAAGTAGACTGCACCGCTGCGGCCCGTCCCCGGCGGTGGCCTCCGAGCCGGCTCCGGCGACGGAGGCGCCCGGCCAGGACACCCCACCGCACCCGCCGGCGCCCCGGCGCCCGCCCCCGCTCGCACGCCCGCACCCGTACGTCTGGAGCTACCCCGCCATGTCCGAAGCCGCTTCCGGCGCACCCTCCGAGGGCCCGGCCACCTCCACCACGGACTCCCTCGTGGGGGAGGAGTACGAGGTCGAGGTCGGGCCCGTCGCACACGGCGGGCACTGCGTCGCCCGCACGGAGGCCGGGCGGGTGCTGTTCGTGCGGCACACACTGCCCGGCGAACGCGTCGTCGCGCGGGTCACCGAGGGGCGCTCCGACTCCCGCTTCCTGCGGGCCGACGCCGTACGGATCCTGGACGCCGCCAAGGACCGCGTCGCGGCCCCCTGCCCGTTCTCCGGCCCCGGCCGCTGCGGCGGCTGCGACTGGCAGCACGTCAAGCCCGGGGCCCAGCGCCGGCTGAAGGCCGAGGTCCTCACCGAACAGCTGCACAGGCTCGCCGGTCTGACCCCCGAGGACATCCACTGGGACGGCACCGTCGAACCCGCGCCGGGCGACAAGGTCGCCCCGGGCGAGGTGCCCGCCTGGCGCACCCGCATGGGATACGCCGTCGACGAGGAGGGCCGCGTCGGACTGCGCCGGCACCGCTCCCACGAGATCGAGCCCATCGACCACTGCCCCATCGCGGCCCCCGGCATCGCCGAACTCGGCATCGAGACCCGGCAGTGGCCCGGCATCGCCACCGTCGACGCCGTCGCCGCCACCGGCTCGGCCGACCGCCAGGTCGTCCTCACCCCGCGGCCCGGCGCCCGCCTGCCGATCGTCGAACTCGACCGGCCCGTCTCGGTGCTCAGGGTCGGCGAGAAGGACGGCGCCGTACACCGTGTGCACGGCCGCGACTTCGTCCGCGAACGTGCCGACGACCGCACCTGGCGGGTCGGCGAGGGCGGCTTCTGGCAGGTGCACCCGCAGGCGGCGGAACTCCTCGTCGACGCCGTCATGCGCGGTCTGACCCCCCGCAAGGGCGAGACCGCGATCGATCTGTACTGCGGCGTCGGCCTGTTCGCCGGTGCGCTGGCCCAACGCGTGGGCGAGAAGGGCGCGGTGCTCGGCATCGAATCCGGCAAGCGGGCCGCCGCCGACGCGCGGCGCAACCTCGCGGACCTGCCCCGGGTCCGCATCGAACAGGGCAAGGTCGAACAGGTTCTGCCCCGCACCGGCATCACCGAGGCCGATCTCGTCGTCCTCGACCCCCCGCGGGCCGGCGCCGGCAAGCGCCTCGTCGAACGCGTCGCTGCCCTCGGGCCCCGCCGCATCGCCTACGTGGCCTGCGACCCCGCCGCCCTCGCCCGCGACCTCTCCTACTTCGCCACCCACAACTACCGCCCCCGCTTCGTCCGCGCCTTCGACCTGTTCCCGATGACCCATCACATGGAGTGCGTGGCGATTCTGGAGCCGGTGGGGGAGGGGGACTGACCTGGGGTTCGTCGATGTGGGAAGCGCTTGCGGAAGTTGCCGAGGACGGCCTCCACTGCCTTCACCACCTTCGACATGGTCAGCGCCCCTGTGTCGTCGACCCCGGCTGAAGGGGCGGCCGAGCGGCATCCGGCGGGCACGGCGGGCCCCGCCGTGTGGCGTGTATCGGGGGACGCCGTGCCTGCCTCTGCGACGCGGCACCCGCGTGGCCGGTCCGCGGTCGGTGGGGTGTGAGGCGGCGGTCGGTCCGAGGGCGCGGGCGGGCACAGTGATCAGCGGTCATGCCCGTCAGCCGTCGGGCCGAGCGGTCACGCCGGTACGGTGGCGAGGAACTCGCGGACGTGGCACAGCCATGTCGCGCGATCGGCCTCGCTCAAGATGTGGGCGGCGCCGGGCAGTTCGATCAGCGTGGCGTCCGGGATGCCCGCCGCCAGGCGGTGGGAGCTCTGCGGCAGCACCAGCCGGTCCCCGGTGGGCGCGATCACCAGCGTGGGTGCCGACAGCTTGCCCAGGTCTGCCCGGACATCCACACGGGAGACCAGGTCGAAGTGGTCCGGCATGCCCGGTGGTATCCCTGCAAGGGTGCGGGCCACTCCGGCTTCGAGGTCGGCGGGCTCCACGTCTGCCAGGTCCGTCGGCGACATGCACGAAAGGTGGGCGAGCCGCGCCACGTCATCCCATCGGCCCGCTGCCGCCGCGGACTTGATGAGCCGCGCCGCCAGAGCGAGGACGGGGTCCGCCACCGGGAAGCCGGCGGTGAGGACGAGCGCACGGACCCGCTCGGGATGCCGGGAGGCGATCCGGACGGCGACGGCGCAGCCGAGCGATTCACCGAGCACGGCGAACGATTCCCGTCCCGCCCCGATGGCTGCGGCGACCAGCTGATCGGCGAGGTCGTCCAGGTTCAGAGGCTCGGTCGCGACGGGGGAGCCGCCGGCTCCCGGGTAGTGGGGCCCGACGAGAGTGTGGTGCTCGGCGAGGTCGCCGAGGACGTGGCCGAAGTTGCTTGCGATGCTGCCCCCGGCACCGTGAGCGAGGAGCAGGCCGGGACCGCTGCCTCGCACCGTGACGTCCAGGGGAGGGCTGGGAAGTGAGTGATCGGGAGGCGTCATGCCGGGACGCTAAACTCCGACACCGGTGTCGGAGTCAAGTGGCACGTCGCGCTCGGGGAGGGGCGAGCGGTATGCGCATGGGGGAGATGGTCCGGCGTACGGGGGTTCACGAACGGCTGCTGCGCTACTACGAGCAGCAGGGGTTGCTCGCGCCCGAGCGGTTGCCCAGCGGGTACCGCGTCTACAGCGAGTCGGACATCGAGACGGTGCGCCGCATCCGCTGTCTGCTGGCCGCGGGGCTTTCGACCTCTCTGATCGCCGGGGTACTGCCCTGCGTCCGCGCTGACGACGGCCGTCTGGTACCCACCTGCCCGGATCTGGTCAGCCGGCTTCGGCAGGAGAGCGAGCGGATCACCCGCACCATCGAGCAGTTGCAGACATCCCGCGCGATGCTCGACACGGTCATCGCCGCCGCGCCCCACGAGAACGGGTGACGGCGAGGCCGCTGTGGCTGATCGCTGCCGCGCCGAGCCGACCGCGAAGTCGCAGTCGCGCGAGGCCCGGCCGTGAACTCCCCCCTGGAGTCCGTGAATACGGGTGGGATTCGCGTGAACTATTCATGGCCATGCCGCATCTCATCTGGTGCAGTGGATCACAGTGTCGGCCGGTGGTGTCTCGCAGGAGGGGCAACCCCGTTGCGGGACAAGGCCCTTGAGGCTGTCGGCCGCGCTGGTCATGTGTCCGTTCCGGCAGCAGGAGGAAGCAGCGTATGAGCCATGGAAGACGCCCGGCCGAGCGGGGTGGGGCGCGTCGGCGCTCCTCCTCGGCCGTCCGGTTCACGACCGCCGGGGCCGCCTTGGTGGTGGCGGCCGTCGGCGGGCTGGCCACCGGGGTGTTCGGCCTCCCGCAGAAGGCGGACGCCGCAGCGGAGCAGGGGAAGCCGCCCGCGAAGAAGGCCGACGTGGCGGAGGACATCAACGGGGACGGCTACGCGGACCTGGTCAGCGGCGCCCCCGGAGGGACCGTCAGCGGCAAGGCGAAGGCCGGATATGTGGCGGTCACCTACGGTTCGGCCGAGGGACTCGACACCGCGAACAAGCAACTGGTGAGCCGTTCGACGAGCGGCGTGCCGGGCGGCGCCACGGCCAAGCAGGGGTTCGGGGACTCCTTCAGCAGGGGCGACCTGGACGGGGACGGCTATGCCGACCTGGTCGTCGGCTCGGCGGACGCCTCGGCGGGCAGCGTCATCCTGTGGGGCTCGGCCAAGGGGCTCACCGGCGGCACGGCCGTACCCGAGTACGGCACGACGCCGCAGATCGGCGACTTCGACGGTGACGGGCAGGCCGACCTCGCCCTGCTGGGCGACCCCGGGTCCAGCGGCGACGATCCGGTCGGGCAGCCCGCGGCCCTGTGGAAGGGACCGCTGACCCGGTCCGGGACCCCCGCCAAGAAGCTCGACTTCCTGGACAAGTCCGAGTGGGACGACGAGAACAACAGCGCCACCTCGATCAGCGGTCCGTCGACGGCCCGTGGCGTGGCCGACGTCAACGGTGACGGCCGTCAGGACCTCGTCTTCTGGCGCTACGAGGGCGACGGCGTGTACAGCAGCGACGCCCTCCTCGGCAGCCCCTCCGGCTTCACGGTGTCCGCCGGTCCGGACGGCGCCGGCGGGGACATGGACGCGGGCGACGTGGACGGCGACGGCTACGACGACCTCGTGGTGGGCGGCGGCAGCGACCTGTTCGACGAGGTCACGGTCGTCTTCGGGACGAAGGACGGCCTGTCGCCCGACCGTCGGCAGACGTTCGACCAGAGCCTGGAGGGCTTCCCCGGCGAGGCGCCCTCGGACGGCGAGATGCTCGGCTCCTGCGTCTCGGTCGAGGACGTGACCGGCGACGGCCGCGCCGAGGTCGCGCTCGGCATCCGCTGGAAGAACAGCGGGGACAAGAACGACGCGGGCGCGGTCGCCCTGCTGCACGGCTCCGAGAAGGGGGTCACGGGCGAGGGCAGCCAGGTGGTGGACCAGGACACCGCGGGTGTGCCCGGAGTCGCGGAGGAACACGACGAGTTCGGCGCCGCCTGCGCCCTTCTCGACGTCGACGGTGACGGACACCGCGACCTCAACGTGTCCTCGACGGAGGAGAACGACTCCGCCGGCGCCGTGTGGTCGCTCCGTGGCACCACCAAGGGCGTCACGACGGACAAGGCCACCTCCTTCGGTCCCGGCGATCTCGACGCGCCCGTGACCGGCGCACAGTTCGGCAGCTCACTGCGCTGAACCGGCCGCTCCGGGGCGCGTTGCCCGGAGCGTGCCCGTCCCCTCCCGTGCGGCTGCCCGAACACGAGCGTGTCGGGCGGCCGTCCGGGAGGGGCCTCCTCCGGGGCGCTGTCGGGCGCCGCTGTCCGGGGCGTTGCTCACCGGGCGGCCCGTCGGGTGGTGCCGCACGGCCGCGCGACGGGTACAGGTGAGCAACGGCCGTTCCGGGAGCTGCCGCCGGAGCCGGGGGCCGGTGCCGGCCGGACCCTCACTTGACTCCGCGGAGCGGGCCGAAGTGCGAAGGGGCATCGAGCCATGCGTGGTCCTCGTGCCACTGGCACCGGGTGGCGTACACCCGGGCGAGCCCGCCGTTCAGCCGGAATTCCTTGTAGGGGAAGCCTGGTTCCGCCACGGCCCCCTCCGGCAGTCCGCCTTCCGGAACGTCCTCCTCGATGGTCAGGCCCGCCAAGCGGGCGGGCACGGACATGTGGCACACGTTGGAGAAGAGGACATCGATCCGCGTGTCCTCGTCGTTGCGAGGAGCGCTGCGCAGCAACAGCTGCGAGTAGCTGAATGTGTAGTGCCACAGTCGAAAATCCCGTTCCCAGCAGGCGATGCGCATCGCGTGCTCCTTTCCGGTGGTGCCCGCTGCCGGAGCCGGCTTCGTTCCGTGCGACATCCTTCCTGAACTCGTCGAGCACCATCCGAATCCTTCTCCGGCCCCGGCCCGAGCCGTGTGGAGCGGCACCGCGATGCCCGTCGCCGCGTCAACCGGCGCGCAATGTACGGCAGTTCATGCCTTCGAGTCGGTCAGGGGATGGTCGTCCTCGTCGGGGCGGGCTTCGTCGGTCGGGTGCGGGGTGGGGGAGCGGTGCCACAGCGGCGGCAGTCTGCGGGTGGCGAGGTGGACCAGGGCCGCGACGGCGAAGCCGACGTAGTAGGAGAGCTCTCCCCACTCGGGGTGGTCCGCGGCGACGAAGCCGGTGTAGAGGTGCGAGTTCCAGAAGGGGACCGCCGCGAGCGCCCCCGCCGCCCAGGCGACGAAGCCCCATTCGAGGACGCGGTTCCGGTCGTACAGTTCCGGGATCCGTGAGCGGTCCTTGCGGGGGCCGACGTGGTAGTCGATGAGCAGGACGGCGACGTAGGGGGCGATGAAGTAGGCGGTGAGGTTCAAGAACACCTCGAAGGAGGTGTAGATGCCGTCCGCCGCCCAGATGCTGACGCCGAGTGCGGCGAGGCAGATGAAGGTGACGCAGGTGCTGCGGCGGAAGGGGAGGCCGAGGGTCTGGAGGGAGATGGCGCCGCCGTAGACGTTGAGGAAGTTCTGCGAGAAGGACGACAGCAGGATGGCGAGCATCGCGGGCACGGCCCAGGGGCCGGTGAGGTCCTTGAGCGCGGCGATGGGGTCGGTGGAGTCGGAGGCGCCGGCGAGGACGGCGCCGGTGATGCCGAGCCAGGTGAGGGTGAGGAAGTTGCCGAGCGCGGTGAGCAGGCCGGCGCGGCGGCTGATGCCGGGCGTGGAGGGCAGGTAGCGGGAGTAGTCGGAGGCGAAGGGGAGCCAGGCGATGAGGAAGGCCAGGAAGTGCCCGGCGAGGGTGATCCATCCGCCGACGGGGCCGTGGTATCCGGAGGCCGAGGGGTCGGCGGCGAGGAAGGAGCTTCCCCGTCGTAGGGCGACGACCGTGACCAGCACGAAGAGGGCGAGCAGTACGAAGGTGAGGATCCGCTCCAGGTAGTGGATCATGTTGTAGCCGAAGACGGCGACGGTCAGTTGCAGCCCGGCCAGCAGCACGGCGCAGACCCAGAAGGGTATGCCGATCAGTACGCCGAGGGCCTTGCCGCCCAGGATGATGGTGACGGCGGCCCAGCCGACGCCGGCGAAGACGTTGATGTAGGCCACCGGCACCAGGTTGCCGACGAACCCCAGCGGGCCCCGCGCCTGCATCTGCTGGGGCACGCCGAGGTGGACGCCCATCCGGGAGAGCACGCCCATGGCCGTCGCGCCCACGAGCGCGCCGACGACGATGGCGGAGACGGCGGCTCCCATGGACAGCCCGAGGGAGGCCGCGCTGAAGCCGAGCAGCATGATGGGGAAGTTCAGGCCGGCGGCGAACCAGATGAAGAACTGGGAACTGGGCTTTCCGTGCCGCTCGGCGTCGGGGATGTGGTCGATGCCGTACGGCTCGACCTGGGCGATGTTGTCCCGGTAGCCGTGGTCGTGCGGCTGTACCGGCCCGGGGGGACGCCCCGTTGCGTTGCTCATGTGCAGCTCCCTGGAGAAGGCGCGTACTTGGATGGTGTTGCATGCCAGTACGTGGTGGAGTGCGACTGGATGGTCGTGCGGAGAAGAGCGGGGAGTGGCTGGAAAGTTGGGGGTCGACGGCCACCTGTGCGGGGCTGGTGATCAGTCGCCTTGACGGGGATGGAGGCGTTCTCTAGCTTGTTGTGCCATGCCTGATACATCAGCGGCCAGGTCGGCGATCCGTCAGCAGTCCCTGTCGGGCACCAGCGCCCGGAGCCGGGTGATCAGCGAACTGCGCGGGCGGATCATCTCGGGGGAGCTGGCCCCGGGGACCAGCCTCTCGGAGATCGTGCTCTCGGAAGCCTTCGGAGTGAGCCGGACCCCGGTGCGCGAGGCGCTCAAGCAGCTTCAGACCGAGGGGCTGGTCGACATCCGGCCGAGGGTGGGCACGTTCGTGTCCGCGCCCTCCCGCAGGGAGATCACCGAGCTGTTCCAGATGAAGGAACTGCTGGAAGGCGCCGCCGCCCGGCTCCTGGCACAGCGCGGACGGGTGGTGGAACTCGAACAGCTGGAGGAGAACCTGCTCCGTGCCGATGAGGCCGTGCGGAAGGGCGGCCAGGACCGGTACGCCGAGCTGGTCCACGAGTTCCACGACCTGATCATGCGAGGGGCCGACAACGCGAAGCTCGCGGACCACTACCAGACGCTGATGAATCAGCTCGCCTACCACCGGCTCGTGCACACGTCGCTGTCCCAGCCGGGGCGCGCGACCCGTTCGGAGTCGGAGCACCACCATGTGCTGGAACTGATCCGCGCCAAGGACGGTGACGGGGCGGAGCGTGTGATGCGCGAGCATGTGAGGGCCAGTTACCGGGCGTTGATGGACAGCCTGGATCGGCAGGCGTCCACGGACGCTCCGGCGGGCGGGGCGTGAGGAGGGCCGGCCGCCGGCCGCGGACGGCCCGTCGGCCCCGTGCCGTCACGAGCGCAGGACGAACGGGTCGTCGGCCGGGCCCTCGTCGGTGTTGATCCACACGCTCTTCAGCCGTGTGTACTCGTCCATGGCCTCGGTGCCGTGCTCGATGCCCATGCCGCTGGACTTGAAGCCGGAGCGCGGCGACATGGGGGACATCGAGCGGTAGGTGTTGACCCACACCGTCCCGGCGTCCAGGCGCGCGGAGACCCGGTGGGCACGTGCCAGGTCGCGCGTCCACACCCCGGCGGCGAGCCCGTACTCGGTGCCGTTGGCCAGGGCGACCAGTTCGTCCTCGGTGTCGAAGGGCATGACGGCCACCACGGGGCCGAAGATCTCTTCCTGGCACAGCCGCATGGTGTTGGCCGCGTCGACGAAGACCGTCGGCCGGTAGTAGAAACCGTCGGCCAGCCCGGACCCCGCGTCGGGCCGTTGCTCGCCGGTGACGATCCGTGCCCCCTCGGACCGCCCGAGCCGGACGTACTCCTCGACCCGGTCGCGCTGGCTCTCGATCGCCAGCGGGCCCAGCTGCGTTCCGGGGTCCAGAGGGTCTCCGAGCCGGAGGGACCGGGCCTTGTCCGCGACCCGCTCGACCACCTCGTCGTAGACGGCACGGTGGGCGAAGACGCGGCTGCCCGCCACGCAGGTCTGGCCCGCGGCGGCGAAGACACCGGCCACGACGCCGGTGGCGGCGTCGGCCACGTTCGCGTCGTCGAAAACGATGTTGGGGGATTTGCCGCCCAGTTCCAGGGTGGTGCGCACGAACCGGGAGGCGCAGCTCGCCGCGATGCGCGAGCCGGTCGCCGTGCTGCCGGTGAAGGACACCTTGGCGACCCGCGGATCCTCGGTGAGCGGCCCGCCGATCTCGTCGCCGTAGCCGGTGACGACGTTGACGACGCCGGGCGGGAAGCCGGCCTTCTCGAAGAGCGGTACCAGGCCCAGGAGGGAGGCGCTGGTGTGCTCGGACGGCTTGACGACGACGGTGTTGCCCGCCGCGAGCGCGGGAGCGATCTTGGTGGCCGTCAGCAGCAGCGGCGAGTTCCACGGGGTGATGGCGACCACGACCCCCAGGGGTTCGCGCACCGTGTAGTTGAGGATCTCGCGCCGTGCCGCGGGGACGGTCTGCCCGTGCGGCTTGTCGGCCAGCCCCGCGTAGAAGTGGAAGTACTCGGGCAGGCTGGCGAGTTGGGCGCGCATCTCGGTCAGCAGTTTGCCGTTGTCGAGGGTCTCGGTGCGGGCCAGCTCCTCGGCGTGCTCGCCGATCAGCTCGGCCACGCGGCGCAGGAGGGCCCCGCGGCGCGGCTGGGGCAGGTCGCGCCAGGCGGGATCGGAGAACGCTGCCGCGGCGGCTTCGACGGCGCGGCGTGCGTCCTCGGCGTCGCCCCGCGCGGTCTCGTACCAGACCGCGCCGGTCGCGGGGTTGACGCTGGGCAGATACGTCCCCGCGGCGGGCGGCACCCAGGAACCGGCGATGTAGTGGTCATGACGCGGCAGCGGTGCCGTCACGTTCCACCTCCGTGATGTGTCGGATGATCTCGTTCGTCAGGGCTTCGGGAGCTTCCAGCGGCAGCAGATGACGGGCGCCCTCGATCAGGGCGTACCGGGCCCCGGGCACGGCGTCCGCCAGCCGCCGGGTCATCAGCGGTGTGGAGCCGGGGTCCTCGCTGCCGGTGACGGCCAGGGTGGGCGCGGCGACGGCCCCCAGCCGCGGCCACAGCTCGGCGTCGGCGCGGGCGAACACCTCGTAGCACGCGAGGTAGGAGGCGCGGTCCTGGCCGAGGAGCGTCGCGCGCACGCTGTCGGCCAGCTGCGGTTCCTCCGCACGCCACCGCGGGGCGAACCAGCGCTCGACGGCGGCGTCGGCGGCGGCGGTGAAGTCCTCCCGGGCGGTGTGCAGCCGGCGGAGCACCGACTCCCGCTCCCGCGCCGAGCGCCGGGCCACGGAGCTGACCAGCGTCAGCGAGGCCACCGCCGACGGCTCCCGCAGGGCGACCGCGGCGGCGACCAGCGCCCCGAGCGAGAAGCCGACCAGGTGCGCGGGGCGTTCGCTCACCTTCAGGACGTCGTCGGCCAGCTCGGTGAGGCCGAGCCCCGGGGCCGCCGCCGGTGAGGCGCCGTGGCCGCGCAGATCGACCGCGCGGACCCGGTGCCGGGCGGCGAGCGCGGGCCGGCACCGGTCCCACATCCGCCGGTCGAGCCCGACGCCGTGCAGGAGCACCACGGGTGTGCCGTGGCCCGAGTCCTCGTGGGCGAGGGCGCCCGGGGGCTGTCCGGCCGGTCCGCCGTTCACTGCTCGGTCGCCAGCGGGGCGAGACGTGCCTGCGGCCGGCCCTGGCCCGCCGCCGCCAGCGCGATCACGATCTCGCCCGCGCGGGGCGCGTCGGGGATGCGTACCTCCACGCTCTGGTGGTGGGAGCGGACGGTCGCGTCGGTGATGTGCTTGAGCGGGATGTCGAACACGGTCCCCGCCGGGGCCACCTTCTCCAGCGCCGGCAGCAGTGTCGTCGCAGAGGCCGCTTCCCGGAAGTGGTCACCGAACTTCAGGGTGTGGATGAGACCCGAGCCGTGTTCGACCTCGCCGTCGAGACCGACGACGGCCGCCTTGCCGTACGCCTCGACCGGCCGGCCGAGCGCCTTGACGACCAACGGGGCCAGCAGCGCGCCCAGTCGGGGCGCGGTCTCGTCGATGCCGGCCGACAGGTCCCGTACGAAGCCCTGCCCGGCCCACGGATTGTCGATGACCGCCGCCACCACGGCGGTGCGGGCGGCCGGGGAGACGGTCTCGCCGCCCTCGGTGTGGATCTCGTCGACCAGGGTGACGGTCTTGCGCAGCTTCATCGGGTTCCTTCCAGGGTCTCCAGGGTGACGGCGGGGTCGGTGCTGCGGTCGCCGATCCGGGCGTTGGGGCGCGGCCCGGTGGCGGCCGCCGCGGTGATCACCAGCTCGTCCGGGCGGGGCCCGTCGGGCACGCGGATCTGCGTGGCGGAGTAGTGGGAGCGGGTCGCCGCCTCCGTCTTGTGCCACACGGGCACGGTCGCGGTCGTGCCCGCGACGGCGCGCTCCTCGCTGAACGCGATGATCGACGTGCCGTGCAGCAGCTCGCGCAGGACGTTCCCGAAGTACGGCGTGTGGATCAGCGCGTCCCCGTGCTCGGCCTCGCCGTCCAGCCCCACCAGCGCCGCCTTGCCGAAGGAGGCGATGGCGTCGGCGCCGCCCAGCACGGCCGTCAGCCGGTCGGCGATCTCCCGGGCCAGCACCGGCGCCAGCTTCTCGGCCTCGGGCCGCAGGTCGGCCACGACGCCCCGGCCGGCCCAGGGGTTGCGTACGGCGACGGCCACCGCGCCACGGCGGACCGGTGTGTGCACGGCCGCCCCCAGCTCCAGGGAGAGTTCTTCGCAGGAGGTGACCACCCGCCGGATGGGGCTCACGGGCGGTCCCCCTCGCCGGAGAAGCGCGGGAGGACGTGTTCGGAGAAGAGCTCCAGGCTGCGCATCGCATGCTTGTGCGGCAGCCCGGGGTGTGTCGTCCAGAGCATGAGATGCTCCAGGCCCACCTCGTCCCGCAGTTGCTCGATCTTGCCGGCCACGTGCTCGGGCGTGCCCACCAGCAGATTGCGGTCGTCGAGGAAGTCGAAGCTCAGCTCGTGCTGCGGGCCCAGCTCCTCACCGGCCTCCATCAGGTTCGACAGCCCGCGCCAGTGGGTCACCCACCGGTAGGTCTGCATCAGGGCGTGTTCGAACTCGGCGCGGGCCTGCTCCATCGTGTCGGCCACGTACACGTCGCGGACCAGCGCGAGCCCTTCCCCGGGCGCGTACGGGCGGCCGGCGGCCTCCGACGCGGTGCGCCGGTACAGCGCGAACCGGTCCTTGAGCGCGGAGACCGGCGGCAGCCAGAAGATGCCCTGGATGCCCTGCCGCGCCGACGACTCGATGGACCGGGGCGAGTCGACGACCTGCCACAGCGGCGGGTGCGGGCGCTGGTACGGCTGGGGCACGACCTTGAGCTTCTCGATCTCGCCGTCGCGGACGAACTCCGGTGACGCCGGGGAGAGGGGGTGGTCCCACCGGACGCCGGGCGCGGGGAAGTCGAAGAAGCGGCCGTGGTGCTCGAAGAACTCCCCGGACCACGCCTTGCGCATGACCTCCAACGTCTCTTCGAACAGCGCCCGGTTCTGCTCCTGGTCGCGCGGGTCGGCCGCGGGGTTGAGGTTCACCGCCTCCCGCCCGTACAGGCCGCGTCCGACGCCGATCTCCACCCGGCCGCCGGAGAGCTGGTCCAGCAGGGCCAGATCCTCGGCCAGCCGCAGCGGATGCCAGAAGGTCACGATGCTGGCCGCCTGGCCGATCCGCAGACGCTCGGTGCGGGCGGCGATGTCGGCGCCCATCAGCACCGGATTGGGCGTCAGTTCCTGGCCCTCGTGGCCGAAGTGGTGCTCGGTGTACCAGGCCGACCAGAAGCCCGCCTGCTCCGCGGCGACGGCGTACTCCCGTGCCTCCCGCATCAGACGGTGGTAGTCGCCCAACTGCCCCGGAGCGCCGAGCGCGTGAAAGATCGAAAAACGCATAACTGCCTCTCGTCATGCAGGGAAATCCGTCTCTTGCATGCAAGGGAAACGTAGGCAGGCCGCTCTGAGACCGTCAAGAGATCGTGCACGCACAGTTGAGATGTCGAGAAAAGTGCCTGTTCACAGGGGAGTTGGTGGAGCCGTGAAGGGAAGTGGGCGCCTCGCTGCTGCATCGACCATTGACATGCAAGAAGGCGGTTCGTAACTTCCTGGCACACCACAGAACTCTGTGCTTCGACAGGAGGACACCGCATGAGTTCCGATCTCAGGCGCCGGCTCGGCACGGCGTGGGAGGCCGCCTGGAACCGCGGGGACACCGACGCGCTGGACCGGCTTCTCGCCCCCGGCTACACACGCCACGGCCGCACCGAGCAGACCCGCGACGACCTCAAGGCCGGGATCCGGGCCTGCCGGGAGGGGATGCCCGATCTGCGGACCGTGATCGACGACTACGTGGCCGACGGCGACCGGCTGGCCGTCCGCTGGCACAGCAGCGGTACGCACACCGGATTCCTGCTGGGCACCCCGGCCACGGGGCGCCGGCTCACGGTCTCCGGCGCGACCTTCTCCCGCGTCGAGGACGGCACCATCGCCGAGGAGTGGGTCACCTGGGACCCCCGGCAGATGCTGCACGCACTCGGCGTCATCCCCCTGGACAGCGGGTTCGAGCACCTCGGCGGAAAGGCGGTCACGGCATGAGCATCCCCACCACGGCACAGGCCCCGGCGGACGCCGCCCCCGCGCCCGAGCCGGTGCCCGAGGACGAGATCAAGGGGGTACACCGCAAGTTCGTCACCGGGGTCACGATCGTCACCGCCATGGACGGCGACCGGCCCCGCGGACTCGCGGTCAACGCCTTCTGCAGTCTGTCGATCACCCCGCCCCTGGTGATGGTGTGCGTCCAGCGGACCTCGTCCACCTACGAACCGCTCTTCCGCGCCACCCACATGGGCATCAGCATCCTCGCCGCCGACCAGCTGCCGGTGGCCTCCGTCTTCGCCCGGAAGAGCGACGACAAGTTCGCCGGGCTGAGGTGGAGCCGGGCCGCGCACGGGTCGCCGCTCATCGACCACAGCGCCGCCACGCTGGAAGCCGGCATCGAGGAACGTATCCAGACCGCCACCCACACGGTGTTCATCGGCCGGGTCCTGGAGGCCACTTCCTCCGCACGGCCGCCCCTCATCTACAGCGCCGGCGGCTTCTTCGACGGAGGGCGGCTCGACCAGGCGGCCCCCTGAGCCGGCCCGGAGCGCCTGCTCCCCGCGGGCCCTGCCGGTGATCCGGCGCGCCCGCGACCCGCCGCCGTATCCCGCCGGCCGTCTGCTCGGCTCCCGGGCGTGCCCGCTCCTGCCGGGTTCCGCCCCCAAAAGGGTGGCGTGGTGGGTGGATGGAGGAATCGGGTGGGGGCGGGGCGAAGGGGAGGGGCCGGGTGGGAACGGGTGGGGTCCGGTCGGGGTGTGGTGTGTCCGTCGGTGTCTCCGGCGGGTGTGCGGGCTCCGTGCCGCGGGCCGGGGGAGTTCCACCGACGCAGGGAGACGGACCATGAGCCATGTCGAGCAGGATCGTGCGCAGGCCCAGGAGCTGCCGGAGGGCGACGCGGTGCGGGTGCTGCTGTTGCAGCACGCCCGGATCCGGGAGCTGTTCGACGCGGTGCGCAACGGGCCGGCCGCCCGGAGGCAGGAGGTCTTCCAGGAGTTGCGGGCGCTGCTGGCGGTGCACGAGGCGGCGGAGGAGATGATCGTGCGTCCGGTCGCGGAGCGGGTCGCGGGGGAGCAGGAGGCCGCGGCGCGGAACGCGGAGGAGAAGCAAGCCGTCGAGGTCCTGGTGGAGTTGGACGAGCTGGAGGTCGGCAGCGCGCGGTTCGGCGAGCTGATCGCCGGCTTGCAGCGGTCGGTGGACGAGCACGCGGAGAAGGAGGAGCGGGAGGAGTTTCCCGCGCTGCTGCGCGAGTGCGGTGCTCAGGAGCGGGCCCGGCTGGGCCGGCGGCTGCTCGCGGTGGAGGAGGCGGCGCCGACGCATCCGCACCCCACGGCGGCCGGGTCGACGATGGCGCAGTGGGCGCTGGGGCCGTTCGCCTCCGTCGTCGACCGCGCGCGGGACGCGGTCTCGTCCACGGCGGGCGCGGGCGACTGAGGCGGGCCGGGGCACGTCGGCGGCTCCGGCCCTGACCGTTTCCCCGTCGGGCAAACCCGGTGGAGAGCCATGTCACACCTCGGCCCCGTAACGGTTTGGACTCGGCACAGCAGGAAAGCCGGATCCTCAACGTGCTTAGGACGCAGGCACACCACGGGAGTGGACTTCGGTCCCCGCCACCGGTGTGCCGGGCCCCCTCCCGTGGTCCGCCCACGACAGCTCGACCGGGAGGAGCGCATGACGATGAGCGCTGTGGACGCGCGCCGCCGCCGCGAGGACACCCCCGACACCGCCGCCGACTTCGCCCGTCTGGCCACGCTGCCGGCCGGGCCGGAGCGCGAGGAGCTGTCCGAGAAGCTGGTGACCGCCTGGCTGCCGATGGCCCACCGGCTGGCGGGCAGGTTCCGCAACCGGGGCGAGAACCTGGAGGATCTCCAACAGGTGGCGGCCCTCGGCCTGGTCAAGGCCGTCGACCGCTACGACCCGGCGCACGGCGAACGCTTCGAGCCGTTCGCCATCCCGACCATCGTCGGGGAACTCAAGCGGCACTTCCGCGACCACACCTGGGACGTGCGGGTTCCGCGCCGGGTGCAGGAGCTGCGCAACAAGGTCCGGCTCGGCATCCGGGAGTTGTCGCTGACCAACGGGGACCGCTCGCCGACCGTGGCCGAGCTGGCCGCGCACACCCGGCTCAGCGAGGAGGACGTCCTCGCCGGGATGGAGGCGCTGGACAGCTTCCGCGCCCTGTCGCTGGACGCGCAGATGGGCACGCGCGACGGCGAGGAGGGCCCCGCGCTGGCCGACCGGCTCGGGGAGAGGGAGCCCGGCTACGACACCGTCGTCGCCCGCGAGGCGGTCAAGCCGCATCTCGCCGGGCTGCCCGAACGCGAGCGCCGCATCCTGCACATGCGGTTCTTCCGGGACATGACGCAGTCGAGCATCGCCGAGCAGCTGGGCATCTCGCAGATGCACGTCTCCCGGCTGCTGAGCCGCACCTGCGACCGGGTGCGGCGCCGTGTCGAGGACTCCCCGGCCGACCGTGAGCTGGTGCACGCCTGAGACACCCCGCTCTCTTCCCCTCCCCGTTCCACCCCCTTCTGCTCCGTTCCGCCCCGTTCCGTCCCCGTCGCGCAAGGAGACCCCATGCTGCTGGCCCATCCCGCCGTGCTGACCGACCTCGTCCACCAGTACGAAGCCCTGGAGGCCCTGCACGCCGAGGACGGTGGTCCCGAGGCACGTCAGCGCCTCGACGACCTCGCCTACACCCTCTGCATCACCACGGGCACCCGGGACGTCGACGCCGCTCTCCTCGCCGCCCGGCACCGGCTGCCGGGCGCCAGGACCGACGACGACTCGGTGCTGCCGCACGGCTGAGCGGCAGCACGAAGGCGGCTCCCCGCCCCCGGAACAGGGGGACGGGGAGCCGCCGTGTGCTCCGCGGGTGCGCGCCGGCGGGGTCAGGGCCCCGCGCGGTGCGCCGGCCGGATCAGAGCTTGGTGATCGTGAGCGTCCACGAACCGTCCTCGTGCGGGCCGACGCACGTGAACTCCTTGATCGGCCACGAGTGGCCGTCCTTCATGCACTCCTCGGAGCTGGGCTCCTTGTACTGGTCGCCGATCATGAAGCCCGGGGGGCGGGGGATGGCCTGGGCGGCCCCGGCAGTGAGGCCGGACAGGGCGAGGATGCCGGCACCGATGACTGCCGCGCGCGTGAACCTGCGAATGGTCTTGCTCCTTCGTGCTGGTAGTGCCTGGCGCGGGCACGCCCGGGGGGCGGGCGGTTCCGCGCCCGTCGGGGCCTCGGCCGGCCCTCCGGGGCGCCGTGACCGGATGTGGCACAGGTCCGGACGAGGGCGGGAAAGGGGGGTCGGCACCGCTCCGGGGCCCGGGGGCCGGCCGGGGTTGCGGCCGGTGAGAACGCGGTGCACGCCGGGGAGTTCCCCGGCATGGTCAGCCCATCACAGAGGCAAGCCATGGCCCAAGGTTTCATGATCACTTGTTACACGCTCATGACACGCGCGTGCTTCCCTCTGCGGCGGTCCCGTGTCACCGCCCGGTCCGTCAGCGCCCGGTCCGCCGTCAGCGCACGGCCCCGGCCGCGTCCGGGCGCCCGGCCTCCCCGTCGGGATCCGCCGCCCTGCCCGGATCCGCCACCCCGCGGGGCGCCGTCTCTCCGTCGATCCGGATCCCCCCGTCGGGGCCGCCCGGCTCCGTGTCCCGGCCCCGCCGGCCGGTCTCGCCGTCCGGCCAGTCGTGCTGCGAGCGCAGCAGGGCCGCGAAGGCGCGCTCGGCCGGGGACAGCAGACGGTCCCTGCGGCGGACGAGGCTGATGGGACGGGCGCGGGGGCGGGGGCTCACCGGGAGCACGGCGAGCGTGCCGGCCCGGACGTCGCCGTCCACCGCGTGCTCGGAGATCAGGGCGAGGCCCAGACCGGCGGCCACACACTGCTTGACGGCCTCCGGGCCCCACACATCGCCCCTCGGCCCGCCGTCCAGGCCCCACTCGGCCAGCACCCGCTCCTGCAACTCCCGGGTCTGGGAGCCGGGTTCGCGCATCACGAAGCGCTGTTCGGCCAGCGCCTCCGGCGGCACCGGGCCGGGGCGGGCGGCCAGCGGATGGCCGGGCCGGGCGATGACGACGAGCCGTTCGCTGAGCACCCGTTCCGCGCACAGCTGGGAGGCGTGCGGGACGCCGGCGACGACCGCGACGCCGATCTCCCCGCTCAGCAGCCGCTCCTGCACCGCCTCGTTGTTGCCGACGTAGATGTCGTACTCGATGCCCGGGTGGGCGGCGCGGAAGCGGGCCAGCAGCGCGGGCAGCAGATAGGTGCCGACCGTCGTCGAACCGCCCACCAGCAGCCGCCCGGTGACCAGTCCGCTCACCTGCCGGACCGCGGCCACGGCCTCCTCGGCGAGCAGGAAGACCCGCTTGCCGTAGGCGGCCAGCACCTCGCCCTCGGCGGTGGGGGTGGCGCGCACCCCGGAGCGGTCGATCAGCGGTACGTGCAGGGACTGTTCGAGGCGGCGGACCTGGTTGGAGACGGACGGCTGGCTCATGTACAGCTCCCGGGCCGCGGCGGAGAACCCGCCGTGCTCGACGACCTGCATGAAGATCCACAGTCGGTGGAGGTTGAGTTCCACGGCGCTCCCCACGACGACCGGTACCACCGGTGGGCGCGGCGAGCGTACCCCGGAAAGCCGCTGGCCGGGAGGGGGTCGGGCGGGGCACGCGTGGCTATGGGCTCTATAGCGGTTCCGGTGGTTCTGGCGGCCTCGCGGCCGGTGCTACCCATGACGGCAGTGCGGCCGAGAGGTCGCAGCGTCCGACCGACACAGGAGTGGAACCGCCCATGAGCGCAGCTGCCTTCGAGGGGCCCGAGCGGCTCGACATCAACGGCCGCACCTACGCCTGGCCGCGCCGGCCGGTCGTCGTGGTGTGCGTCGACGGAAGCGAGGCCGCCTATCACGAACGGGCCATCGCCGACGGCCGGATGCCGTTCCTGGAGCGGATGCTGGAGCGCGGCGCCGATCTGCGGGCCGACTGCACCATGCCGTCGTTCACCAACCCCAACAACCTGTCCATCGCGACCGGCGCACCGCCCTCCGTGCACGGCATCTGCGGCAACTACTTCTACGACCCGGACACCGACACCGAGGTCATGATGAACGCGCCCGAACTGCTGCGCGCCGAGACGCTCTTCGAGCGGTTCTCGCAGGAGGGCGCCCTGGTCGCCGTCGTCACCGCGAAGGACAAGCTGCGCCGGTTGCTGGGGCGCGGCATGCGCGGCGGCATGTGCTTCTCGGCGGAGAAGGCAGAAGAGGCGACGGCGGAGGAGCACGGCATCGGCAAGGTGCTGGAGCGCACCGGCATGGCCCAGCCCTCCGTCTACAGCGCCGAACTCAGCGAACTGGTGATGGCGGCCGGGGTGGCCGTACTGGAGTCCGACCGCCCGCAGTTGATGTACCTGTCGCTCACCGACTACATCCAGCACAAGCACGCACCCGGCTCCCCGGTCGCGAACGACTTCTACGCGATGCTGGACGGCTACTTCGAGCGGATCGACGCGCTGGGCGCCGTTCTCGTGGTCACCGCCGACCACGGCATGAACGCCAAGGCGGACGGCGAGGGCACCGCGCGGGTCGTCTTCCTCCAGGAGTTCCTCGACGGGCGGCTCGGCGGCGGCGCGGCCCGCGTGGTGCTGCCGATCACCGACCCGTACACCGTGCACCACGGCGCCCTCGGCAGTTACGCGACCGTCCATCTGCCGCCGGACGCGGGGCTCGCGGGGCTGGCCGACGAGATGCGCCGGCTGCCGGGCGTCTGCGAGGTCCTCACCCGCGAGGAGGCGTGCGCCCGCTTCGAGCTGCCCGGCGACCGGATCGGTGAACTCGTCGTCATCGCCGAGCGGAACACGGTGCTGGGCACCACACCCGAGCGGCACGACATCTCCGGCTTCACCGAGCCGCTGCGCTCGCACGGCGGGCTGACCGAGCAGCGGGTGCCGTTCCTGGTCAACGCGCCGGTGGACGGGCTGCCCGAGGGGCACAGGCTGCGCAACTTCGACAGCTTCTGGGTCGGCACACAGCTCGCCGCCCGCTGACCCGCCGGACCCCACCTCTCCCGCCGCCCGCGCCTTTCCCGACTCCCGCCCCGACTCCACCCCGTCACCTGGCAGCCACCCCCTCATCCCCTTCCGCCGAGGACAGGACCCGCCATGGCCGACCTCGCACCACCGGACAGAGAGCACGGGACAGCCGGTCACCCCGCAGCGGACCGGCCGCTGAGCACACGGGAGGCGGTACGCCGGACCCGGCCGTGGCGCCGGGCCACCCGGTGGCGACGCCAGATCTTCGCCATCACCTGGCTCGCCTACGCGGGCTTCTACTTCGCCCGGCAGGCGTTCTCCGTCGCCAAACTCGGCATCCTGGACGACCCGTTGGTCAACGGCGCACTCACCGAACGGGTGCTGGGCGTGGTCGACGCGGTCTACCTCGTGGCGTACGCGGTGGGCCAGTTCACCTGGGGCATGTGGGCCGACAGGTTCGGGCCGCGGGTGGTCGTGGCGGGCGGCATGGTGGGGGCGGTGCTGGCCTCGGTGACGATGGGGCTGAGCGGCACGCTGCTGGCGTTCGGCGCCGCGATGGTGCTCCAGGGGCTGGCCCAGTCCGCGGGCTGGGCGCCCCTGTGCAAGAACATGAGCAACTTCTTCGCCGTCTCCGAGCGGGGGCGCGTGCTGGGGGTGTGGAGCACCAACTACGCGTTCGGCGGGCTGGTCGCGCCGCCGTTCCTGGGCTGGTGGGCCTACTCGGTCTTCGACTCCTGGCGCGCGGCGTTCTTCTCCGGCGCCGCCACGGTCGTGGTGGTGCTCGGCCTGTTCCTGGTCTTCCAGCGCAACCGGCCGCAGGATGTGGGCCTGCCACCGCCGGGCGGCTCGCCCGTGGCGGAGCCCGACGGTGAACCCGCAGGTGAGCCAGGGGGACAGCCGGGCGCACAGGAGGGGGCCGCCGCGCCCGAGCCGGCACGGCAAGGCGTCCTCACGCTCTACCGCGAGACGGTGCGCGACCGGATGGTGCTCACCCTGGGTGCCGCCTACTTCCTGCTCAAGCCCGCCCGTTACGCGATCCTGCTGTGGGGGCCCGTCCTCGTCTCCCGGCGGCTGCCCGAGGTCGACAAGATCGGCGCGACGCTGATCCCCGTCGCCTTCGGTGTCGCCGGGGTCGTCGCCCCGATCCTCAGCGGCTGGGTCTCCGACACGCTCTTCCGCTCCCGCCGGGTGCCGCCCTGCGTGCTCGCGCTGGGCCTGCTGACGGTGGTGATGGCGCTGTTCATGCCGCTGACGGCGGCCGGCAGCCCCGGCGTGATGATCGCCGTGCTGACGGTCATCGGGCTGGCGGTGTACGCGGCCGACGCGCTGATCTCCTGTGTGGCCGCCGTCGACTTCGGCTCCGAGAGCGGCGCCGGCACGGCGGCCGGGCTGGTCAACGGCTGCGGCTCGGTCGGCGCCGTGCTCGGCGGACTGCTGCCCGGATTCCTGTCGGGCGACGCGCTCTTCTACGGCTTCGCGGGTGCGGCACTGCTCGCGGGCCTGCTCCTGCTTCCGCACTGGAACCGGCGCCCACGCGCCGCCGGAGAGGGGAACACACATGACAGCCAAGCGAGTTGACACCGCGGTCGTCGGCGGGGGGATCGTCGGTCTCGCCCATGCGCTGGCCGCGGCCCGGCGCGGGGACCGGGTCGTCCTCTTCGAGCGCGACACGTTCGCGGCCGGTGCCTCCATCCGGAACTTCGGCATGGTGTGGGCCGTCGGCCAGCAGCGCGGCGCCGTCTACGAGCGGGCCCTGCGCAGCCGGGAGGTGTGGCTGGAGATCGCCGCGAAGACCGGGCTGTGGGCGGTGGAGGCCGGGTCGTTCCATCTGGCGCACCACGAGGACGAGGCCGCCGTGCTGGAGGAGTTCCTGGAGGCCGCGCCCGCCGCCCGGGACCGGGGCGCGCGCATGGTCACCGCGCGGGAGGCGGTGGCCCGCGGGCCGGCCGTGCGGGCCGAGGGGCTGCGGGCCGCGCTGTGGAGCCCCACCGAGGTCAATGTCGACCCGCGCGGCGCGATCCCCGCGGTGGCCGCGCACCTGGCCGAGGAGTACGGCGTCGAGGTGCGGTTCGGTACGACGGTGCGCGGTGTCGACCTGCCGGAGGTGAGCACCACGGACGGCGTCTGGCGGGCCGACCGGGTGTTCGTGTGCAGCGGCAACGACTTCGCCACCCTCTACCCCGAGGTCTTCGCCGGCAGCGGGCTGGTGCGCTGCAAGCTCCAGATGATGCGCACCGGGGCGCAGCCCGGCGGCTGGCAGCTGGGCCCGATGCTGTGCGGCGGGCTGACGCTGCTGCACTACGCGGCCTTCGACGGCCTGGACGCGCGGCAGCGGCTGGCCGAACGGCTCGACGCCGAGCTGCCGTTCGAGCGGGAGCACGGCATCCACGTCCTGCTGTCGCAGACCGCCGACGGGCGGCTGACCGTGGGGGACAGCCACGCCTACGCGATGACGCACGACCCGTTCCAGGACGAGTCGGTCAACGAGGCGGTGCTGCGCTGTCTCGCGCGGTTCGCCGAGGTGCCGTCGGCCGCGGTGACCGAACGCTGGGAGGGCTACTACCCGTCGCTGCGGGACGGCAGGACCGAGCTGGTGGTCACGCCCGAACCCGGGGTGACCGTGGTCAACGGGGTCGGCGGGGCCGGTATGACCCTCTCGTTCGGCCTCGCGGAGGAGGTCGTCGGCTGAACCGCGCGCACGGCGGACGGCCCCCGGGAGCCCGGGGGCCGTCCGCCGTGCGCGCCGGTGCCGGTCCGCGGTCAGTAACTGATGCAGGCCGAGCGCCACTCGGTGTAGAAGTCCCACACCTGCGGCGAACACTCCGGCGGGCCGTACTGGGACGCCTTGCTGCCGACGTGCGGAAGGTGCGCATAGGCGCCCACGCCCGGCCTGTTGACGTGCAGCATGCCCGCCTCGAAGCGCTCGATCGCCTCGAAGGCGCGGGCCTGCGACGCCGTGAACACCGTCCCGGACATGCCGTACCTCACCGAGTTGGCGATCCGCATCGCGTCGTCGAAGCCGTCGGCGTCCACCACCGACAGGACCGGTCCGAAGATCTCCTCCTGGGCGGTCTCGCTGTCCCAGGGCACGTCGCGCAGCACCGTCGGCTGGAGATAGTGCCCGGCGGGCAGCCCCGGGCGCTCCTCCCGCGCACCGCCGCACAGCACCCGCGCACCGGACCGGCGCGCGGCGGCCACCGCGTCCAGCGCCGCCTCGACCCGGCCGCCGCTCACCAGGGGGCACACCTCGGAGGCCGGGTCGTCGCCGGGGCCCACCCGCAGCTTCGCGACCCGGGGGACGAGCCGGTCGAGGAACTCCTCGCGTACCGAGACGTCCACGACGGCGCGGCTGGTGGCGCTGCACCGCTGGCCCGCCTGCCCGAACGCGCCCGCCATGACGGCGTCCACGGCCTTGTCCAGATCGGCGTCGTCGAGCACGACGACGGCGTTCTTGCCGCCGAGTTCGAGCTGCGTCCGCAGCAGCCGCCGCGCCCCGCCGGCGTGGATGGCCGTGCCGACCCCCAGCGAGCCGGTGAAGCTGATGCCCTTCACCTCCGGGTGGGCGACCAGCGCCGCACCCGCCGCCGCGTCGCCCTGCACCAGGTTGAGCACCCCGGCCGGCAGCCCGGCCTGCTCGAACACCTCGGTGAGCAGCGCCGCCGTCAGCGGGGTGAGCGGTGAGGGCTTGAACACGGCCGTGCAGCCGGACAGCAGCGCCGGCGCCACCTTCCACATGGGAATGGCCAGCGGGAAGTTCCAGGGGGAGATCAGCCCGACGACGCCGATCGGGCGGCGGAAGGTGTAGGCGAACGTGCGGTCCTCCTCGGCGGGTGCGGTCACGCCGCCCAGCAGCCGGGCCTGGCCCGCGGTGAAGTCGAGCACGGCACGCGCCCGCCGCACCTCGCCGCGCGCCTCGCCCAGCAGCTTGCCCTGCTCGCGGGTGATGGCGGCGGCGAACTCCTCCGCCCGCTCGGCCAACAGCGCGCCGGCGGCGGTCAGATGCTCCGCCCGGCGCAGCGGACCCGCGGCCCGCCAGTCCGGCAGCGCGCGGGCCGCGGCCTCGACCGCGTTGTCGGTGTCGACACCGCCGGACTCGGCGAACTCGCCGAGCACGTCACGGGGGTCGGCCGGGTTCTCGTCGGTACGGGTCTGCCCCGACTCGGACGGCCGCCACCGGCCGTCGATGAAGTTGAGCGTGTGGTGCTCCGCGACGGGCCACCGTCCGCGGTCCGTCTCCTGCGCGCGGGCCGTGCTGCCGGCCGTGCTGTTGGCTGTGCTGTCGGCGTTGGTGGCGTTGGTGGCGTTGGTGGCGTTGGTGGCGTTGGTGGCGCTGTCGGCGTTGTTGGCCATGCCTCGCCCTTCCGCCGCTGACGGCGCTCGTGTGCGCCGGGCGGCATCCGCTGGTCTCACGGGACGCGGTCAGGCTCGCTCAGCGCGGGCGCGGTAGCCATCCGTCAATCGCGAATGCCCGGCATAGCCCGGCCCTATGAGGCCGCCGCCTCCCGCCCGGTGCGTCCGCAGCCCGGTGTGCCGGGGGCCTGCGCGGCCGGTGTGCCGGGCAACGGGCGTGCCCCGGCGGGCGGTTCAGGGCACCCGGTACTCCTGCTCGGGGCGGCCGGCCGCGCCGTAGCGCAGACGCATCCGCAGCAGACCGTGGGCGACCATGTCGGCCAGATACCGCTGGGCCGTGGCGCGGGAGACACCGACCGCGGCGGCGACCTCGCCCGCCGACAGGGGCCCGGCCGCGTCCCGGACGGTGCCGAGCACCAGCTCCCGGGTCACCGCGTGCGCCGCGGTGGTGGGGGAGCGGCGGCCGGCCGGGCCGCCGCCGCTGAGAGCGGCGAGCGCGTCGTCCAGCGCGTCCTGGCCGACGGTCTCCGCGTCCGTCGCCTGCCGGTAGCGCACATAGCCGCGCAGCCGGGCGGCGAGGGTCTCGCGTGCGAAGGGTTTGATCAGATACGCGAGCGCGCCCGCGGCCAGCGCCGTGCGCACCGTACGCCCCTCGTCCGCCGCGCTCAGTACGAAGGTGTCGCAGGGCAGCGCGCGCAGCAGCTCCAGCCCCGGGCGGTCCGGCAGATACAGATCGACGAGCGCGAGATCGACGCGCGTGCCGTCCCGGCGCACGGCGCGCAGCGCCTCCTCGGCGGAGCCGGCCGTCCCCGCGACCGCACAGCCCGGCGTCTCCGCCACGATGTCCGCGTGCAGCCCGGCGACCCGGAAGTCGTCGTCGACGACGAGGACGGACAGCGGCCGCTGCGGGTCGGCGGGCGTACGACTGGTGCTCATACGGGGTGCTCCGGGGGGTCGTCGGTCGGGCTCTCGCGGGGTGGGGCGTCGCCGGTTCGGCCCTCGCGGGCCGGGTCCTCGCCGGTGGGGCCCTCGCCGGGCGGTTCGTGCGCCGGGTCCTCGCCGGTGGGGCCCTCGCCGGGCGGTTCGTCCGTCGGGTCCTCGTCGGACGGGGTCTCGTCGGGCGCCTCGTCCCTCGGGGGCTCGTCGGCGCAGGCCAGTACGCCCGGGAGGCGGGCCACGAAGACGGCGCCGCCGGTCACCCGGTCGTCCGGGGCGCCGTCCGCAGTGTTGTCCGGGGCGCTGTCCGCGGCGGCGGCCGTCGTGCCGGGAGGGGCCTCCTCGGACGGGCCGGCCGGCGCGGGCGGGGCTCCCGGTGCGGTGAGCCGGAGGTCGCCGCCGCGGGCGCGGGCGATCTGGCGGGCGAGGGGGAGCCCGACACCGCGTCCGCCGAGGGCGTCGGCGTCCGGTTCCTTGGTGGAGGCGCCCTCGTCGAACAGGTCGTGCCGGCGCGTGGCGGCCACGCCGTCGCCGCTGTCGGCGACGGTGGCGAGCAACGCGTCGTCCACGCCGATGAGTTCGACCTCCACCCGGCGCGGGGTGCGCCGTCCCGCCTGTGCGGCGTCGACGGCGTTGTCCACGAGGTTGCCGAGCACCGTCGTCACATCGACGGGCGCGGTGACCGCCCGGGGCACCCAGGTGCCGCCGCCCACCACCAGCGTCACCCCGCGCTCCCGCGCCGCCGCGGCCTTCGCGGAGAGGAAGGCGCGCAGCGAGGCGTCCCGCACCGCGCGCGGGTCGGGGTCCGGCAGGGTCTCGCCGAGCGGGCCGGAGACCAGCAGGGAGTCCAGATAGCCGGCGGCCTGCTCCGGCCGGTCGGAGTGCACCAGCCCGGAGAGCACGTGCAGCCGGTTGGCGAACTCGTGCCGCTGGGCCCGCAGCGCGGCGCTCATGGTCCGGACGGCGTCGAGCTGCCGGGTCAGCGACTCCACGGCCGTACGGTCCCGGACGGTCAGCAGCGTCCCGAGCCGACGCCCCTCCCGGCGTACGGTCCGCGCCGAGACGACCAGCACCCGCTCGCCGACGACCGCCATCGCCGCACGCCCGGCGTCCGGCTCCCGCAGCACCGAGCGCACCCGCGGGGTGAGGCCCAGCTCCCGGACGGGGGTGCCGGGCACCGCCTCGATGCCGAGGAGGGTGCGCACCTCGTCGTTGGCGACCGTCACCCGGTCCCTGGTGTCCAGCGCGAGCACGCCCTCGCCGATGCCGTGCAGCACGGCCTCCTGCTCCTGCACCAGCGTGGCCAGCTCCTCCGGCTCCAGGCCGAGGGTGAGCCGTTTCCAGCGGCGGGCCAGCAGCACGGAGGCGGCGAGGCCGACCAGCAGCGCCGCGACGAGCCAGCCGAGGCCGCTCAGCAGCACCCGGGTCTGCTCGGCGTGCACGGAAGCGGCCGAGACGCCGACGTTCGCCTCCCCGACGACCCGGCGCGAGCCGGGCGCGCGCACCGGCACCTTGGCCACGACCTCCTCGCCGAGGTGCGCACGGTGCCGGGCCAGTTCCTCGTGCCCGGAGAGCGCGGCCGACGGGTCGGTGCTCACCCTGCGGCCCAGCTCGGCCGCGTCCGGGTGGGACAGCCGGATGCCGCGGTCGTCGGTGAGGACGACGAACAGCGCGTCGGTGCGCCGCCGGACCGTCTCGGCGCGGGAGTTCAGCGCGCCGTTCACGAGGGTGGCGCGGGAGGCGTGCGCGGCGCCGCCGCCGGGCCGGTCCGCGGCGTCCGACCAGCGGGCCACCGCCGCGCGGATGTCCGCCTCCCCGGCGAGCGTGCGGGCGACGGCGAGGGCGCGCTGCTGGTACTCGCGGGTGAGCCGCTGCTCGCTGTCGTGGGCGAACGCGCCGAAGGCGGTGCACACCACCAGGGTGACCACGGCGCACTGGAGCAGCAGCGTGCGGGTGCGCAGTCGCAGCCACGGCCAGGGGCGGGTCCGCCGGTGGGGCGCCGCGGGCGGGCGCCGGCCGTCGGCGGGAGGGGGCGGAGCGGACTTCACCGCTCCCACGGTAGCCCCGGCCGGAGCGCTGAGCACAATGCACACAACTCGCGGAACAGCGCTTTCGCGGGTTGTGCACGGATGCTTCTGCGGCGCGGTGCCCGGCGGATAGCTTCCCGCCGGAAACACACGCGACGCGACCGGAGGCCCGCGGGACGCGTGCGCCGCCCGTCCCGGACCGGCGCACCCGCCGCACCCCCGCCCGGCCCGGCGGCCCTGCCCCGCGGTGCCCGACCGTACGGCACGGCCCCGCGGTACGGCTTCCGCGGTACGGCCCCGCGGTACGGCACGCCCGGCCGACGGCACGGTTCGGCCCGGTGCGGGCCGGGAGCGTCGCGGCACGAGTCCCGACCGCAGGAGTTCCGCATGCTCATACCGCGCGCAGCGTGGCGCGACGGCACCGCCCGCACCGCCCCGCCGACCGACCGCACCGCCCGTCCCGGAACCGACTCGCGTTCCGCGGGCCGTGCCGTCGCGTCCCCGGGGCGGCGGCCGTGACGGGGCACGCGTGGCTGCTGCTGCTCACCCTCGCCGTGGCGATCGGCGTCCTGGTGCTGCTGATCAACTCCCGGCTGCGGTTCCATCCGTTCGTGGCGCTGATGGCGGTCTCGGTGGGCGTGGCGCTGGTGGCCGGGCTGTCCACCGAGGAGATCGCGGAGTCGCTGGAGAAGGGCGCCGGAGGCATCCTCGGTGACGTCGGCATCACGCTGGCGTTCGGCGCGATGCTGGGCCGGCTGCTGGCCAACTCCGGTGCCACCGAACGGATCGCGCGGGTGATCGTGGACCGCGCCGGCACCCGCTCCCTGCCGTGGTACATGGCCGGGGCGGCCTTCGTCATCGGCATCCCGATGTTCTTCGAGATCGGGCTGATCGTGCTGCTGCCGCTGATCTTCAGCGTCGCGCGGCGGCTCCAGGAGAGCGGCCAGGTCAAGGGCTCGCCCTATGTCTTCCTCGCCGCCCCGACCATCGCGGCGCTGTGCACCCTGCACGGCATGGTGCCGCCGCATCCGGGCCCGCTGATCGGGGTCGAGGGGCTGCACGCCGACCTCGGCACGACCATCCTCGTCGGGCTGGTCTGCGCGGTCCCCACCATCGTGCTCTCCGGCCCCGTGTACGGGCGGTGGATCGCGCCGCGCCTGGCCGTCCACCCGGACCGCGAACTCGTCGCCCAGTTCACCGGAACAACGGCGGAGACGGACTCGCGTGCGGAGAAGGACTCGGGTACGGAGACGGATCCGGGTACGGGGTCGGGCTCCGGGGCGGGGGCGGGAGCCGCGCGTGCCGGGGCGGGGACGGCGGACGCCGGTACCGGCACGGCGGGCGGCGGCTCACGGGCCGGTGGGGTGCCGCTCGGCTGGGCGCTGGCGGCGGTGCTGGTGCCGGTGGTGCTGATGCTGCTGCGCACCGTCGCGGAGCTGGCGCTGTCCGAGGGCAGCCCGCTGCGGCACGTGCTCACCTTCACGGGCGAGCCGGTGGTGGCGATGTTCGCCGGGTTCCTGTTCGCGCTGTTCGCCCTCGGCTACCGCAGCGGGCAGCCGCCGGAGAAGGTACGCGAGTCGCTGACCGACAGCATCAAGTCCGTGGCCGGGATCCTGCTGATCATCGCGGGTGGCGGCGCGTTCAACCAGGTGCTGGAGGACACCGGGATCGGCAAGGCCATCGAGTCGGCCGCCACCGGCGCGCACCTCAACCTGCTGCTGCTCGGCTGGCTGATCGCGCTGGTGCTGTCCTTCTCCACCGGCTCGGCGACGGTCGGCATCGTCGCGGCGACCGGCATCCTCGGGCCCATGGTGGGGCACGGCGGCGGTGTGGAGAGCTCCCTGCTGGTGGTCGCCATCGGCGCCGGCTCGATCGGGCTCAACTATGTGAACCACGCCGGGTTCTGGCTGGTCAAGGAGTCCTTCGGGATGACCCTGGGCCAGGCCACCAAGTCGCACACCGCGATCCAGACCCTGGTCAGCGTCTGCGGGCTGCTGATGGCCCTGCTGCTCTCGGTCTTCGTCTGAGAGCCACCGGGGGCCGCTCCCGCGACGCCGAAGAGGCCCCGGTCGGGCCGCGGTCGGGCCGCGGTCGGGCGCGGCCGGGGTGCCGGCCGCCTCGCGGGAGCCGGTCGCGACGCGGTGTGCGGCACCCGCCGGACATCTCAGCGCCCGCCCGGGGTGGGCGAGTTGGGCCGCCCGTGCTTCGATCTCCTCATGCCTCTGACACGTCGCTCACTCCTCACCGGCCTGACCACCCTCTCCGCCGCCGCCCTGCTGACCGGGGCGGCGACGGGCACGGCCCACGCCTCCGGGTCCGCCACGGCGGGCCCCGAGGCGTGGCTGGGCGCCCTGCCCGACGGCACCGATCTGCGCACGCTGACGATCCCCGGCACGCACGACTCCGGCGCCCGCCACGGCGGCTGGTGGACGGAGTGCCAGAACACCTCTATAGCCGAGCAGTTGAACTCCGGGATCCGCTTCCTGGACATCCGCTGCCGGCTCTTCGACGGCGCCTTCAGCATCCACCACGGCGCCGTCTACCAGCACCTCAACTTCGACGACGTGCTGGGCGCCTGCCGGGACTTCCTGACGGCGCACCCGACCGAGACGGTGCTGATGCGGGTGCAGCAGGAGTACTCCGAGGAGAGCGCCGAGGCGTTCGCGCAGGTCTTCGAGGGCTATCTGGACCGCGGCTGGCGCTCCCTCTTCCGGCTCGACACGAGCCTGCCCGCGCTGGGCCGGGCGCGCGGGCACGTGGTGCTGCTGGCCGACTCCGACGGGCTGCCCGGCGTCCGGTACGGGGACCCGGCGCTCTTCGACATCCAGGACGAGTACATGACCGAACCCCTCGGCAAGTTCGGGCTGATAGAGGACCACTTCCGCAAGGCCGTGGAGCAGCCCGGCAAGCTGTTCGTCAACTACGTGAGCACCGCGGCGCTGCTGCCGCCCCGCTCCAACGCCGACCGGCTCAACCCCCGTGTCAAGGAGCTGCTGTCCGGCGCGGGCGCGGGCTGGCACGGGCTGGGCATCGTCCCGATGGACTTCCCCAACGAGCACGGGATGGCCGAGGCCCTGCTCGCCCACCAGCCCGCCGCCCGCCGCACCCCGGCCTCCCTGCTCACCCCGTCCTGACGGCCTCCTCCCGCGCGGGGGTCACCGGCCTGCGCCGGGCCCGGAGGCGTGCCGCCCGGAGGTGCGCGGTCCGGCGGCGTCGAGCCCGGCGGCGTCGAGCCCGTGGGCGAGGAGACCGAGCGCGCGTGCCGACGGCGAACCGGGCTCGGCCGTGTACACGTACAGGGTCGTGTCCGGGTCGCCCGGCGGGGTGAGCGTCTCGTACTCCACGGTCAGCTCACCGGCCACCGGATGGCGCAGGCGTTTGGAGCCGTGGGTGCGCTGATGGACCCGGTGCTGCTCCCACCACGCGTCGAACTCGTGGCTCTCCTCGCGCAGTTCGGCGATCAGCGCCGCCGTGTGCCGGTCGCCGGGGACGCGTCCGGCGTCGAGACGTAGATTCTCCACGGCCGCGCGCGCCTGCTCCTCCCAGTCGACGAACAGGGCGCGCGCCCCCGCGTCGAGGAACATCCAGCGCGCGTAGTTGCGGTGCCGGGCCGGGAGCCGCTCGAAGTCCGTGAACAGCGCGGCGGCCATCGCGTTGGCGGCGAGGACGTCGGTGCGGCGCCCCAGCACCAGCGCCGGTTCGCCGTCCAGCGCGTCGACGAGCCGGCGCAGCCCCGGGCGCACCCGCTGGACGCCCGGCGACCGCTCCCGGGCGGGCGCTCCCGTCCCGATGAGATCCCGCAGATGTGCGCGCCCCGCGTCGTCGAGCCCCAGGGCACGGCCCACCGCTTCCACCACGGACGGTGACGGGGTGATGCGCCTGCCCTGTTCGAGCCGGGTGTAGTAGTCGGTCGACACCCCGGCCAGCAGCGCGACCTCCTCACGGCGCAGCCCCGGCACCCGCCGTGCCCGGCTGTCCGGTGGCAGCCCGGCACCCGACGGATCCACCTGGGACCGCGCCCGACGCAGAAAATCCGCCAGCTCACGATTGCTCTCGGCCATCCGCCCAGTGTCCCCGACACCCGGGTGTGCCCGTCGCCCGGCCCGGCTGCTGCGCTGCTGCACCGGCGTCCCGGAACCCGCCTTTCCGGCACCCGACCGGCCGGCACGGGCTTCCCGCGCTCGGCTGTGCGCCGGCGCGGGGCTCAGCGGTAGCGGGAGAGCGCGTCCCGGTGCTGCTGGAGGGCGGGGGACAGGGCCACGCGGTCGTCTTGGAGCAGGTTGCGCGCCATGGGCCCGGCGGCCTGCTCACCCTTGCCGAACGCCTCGGCGATGTGCTGGGCGTGCGCCGGCTTGAGGCTCTCACCGAACGGGGCCTCGTAGGGGTCGGTGACCGCCTCGACCAGGCACGGGCCCTCCTGCGCCATGGCCCGACGGAAGACCTCCGCCGCTTCGGCCGGGTCCTCGATCCGGAAGGCCGTCAGCCCGCACGCCTCTGCCACCGCGACGAAGTCGACCGGGTGCAGCGCACAGCCGAACTGCGGATTGCCCAGCAGCGCGGACTGCTCCCACACCTCCAGAGCGAGGGAGTTGTTGTGCAGCACGACGACCTTCACCGGAAGGCCGTACTGGGCGAGCGTGGCCAGCTCGCCCATGCCCATGGACAGCGAGCCGTCCCCCGTCACGGCGATCACCGGCCGCCCGGGATGGGCGAGTTGGGCGCCGATCGCATAGGGCAGCGCCGAACCCATCGTGCACAGCGTGCCGGAGAACGAGTAGCGCATGCCCGCCCGCAGCATCAGCCGCCCGGCCCAGGCGGTCACCGTCCCGGCGTCCCCGGTGACGATCGCCGCATCCGGCAGGGCGCGGGACAGCTCCCAGGTGACCACCTGCGGCCGCATCGGCGTACCCGACGAGGCGGCCTGCCGCCCGATCAGCTCCCACCACGCCCGGTACGTCGCCCGGGCCCGCTCCAGGAACGACCGGTCGTCCTTGCGGGTCAGCTGCGGCAGCAGCGTGTCCAGCACCGCCGCCGCGTCACCGACCAGCCCGACCTCGACGGGGTAGCGCATCCCGATCCGGTCGGCGTTGACATCGATCTGCACCGCCCGCGCCTGCCCCGGTGCCGGCCAGAAGTCGTAATACGGGGTGGACGAGCCGACGATCAGAAAGCCGTCGCACTCCTCGAACGCCTCGTGCGAGGCCCGGGTACCGATCAGCCCCATGCCGCCCGTGGTGTACGGGCTGTCGTCCGGCACACAGTCCTTGCCCAGGCCCGCCTTGACGATCGGCGCGCCCAACGCCTCCGCGACCCGCTCCAGTTCCGCGCCCGCGCTGCGCGCCCCCGCCCCGGCACAGATCGCCACCCGCGCACAGGAGTTGAGCAGTTCGGCCGCCCTGCGCACCTGCTCGGCCGGGGGCCGCACCTCGAACGGCTGCGCCGCCGTCGAGGTGTGCCCCGGCACGTTCTTGTCCGACGGCGCGTCCTGCTCGACCGTCCACGACTGCACATCGATCGGCACGGCCAGGTGCGACGGGGTGCGGTTCATCAGCGCGCTGCGCACCGCGAGATCAGTCGCGGTGACCGCGTGGGCGGGGCCCATCACCCGCTCGGAGAACAGGCACGCGTGCGCGAAGAGCCGGTCCGAGGGGATGTCCTGGAGGAAGTGCGCGCCCACCGTGTCGTGGTAGGACAGGCCGGTGATCGCGATCACCGGCGCACCGTCGATCCGCGCGTCGTAGAGACCGTTGAGCAGATGGACGGCGCCCGGCCCCGCCGTGGCCACACACGCGGCGGGCCGCCCGGTGAACTTGGCGTACCCCACGCACGCCAGCGCCGCGTTCTCCTCGTGCCGCACATGCACGAACCGCATCCGCTGATGGGTACGCAGCGCCTCGAAGAAGCCGTTGACCTGGTCGCCGCAGATCCCGAAGCAGGTGTCCACGCCCCAGCGCAGCAGCCGCTCGACGATCAGATCGGAGGTGGTCCTCGAAGCCGTCCCGGACACGGGCCACACTCCCTTCCCACCGCTCGCCCGACCGTCCCCCGCCCCTCTGGGCCGACGCTAGACCGTCCGGGGCCGGGCCGCCCGGCGGACGTGTCCATCCGGGGTGTCCGGGCCACCCCTGCCCCCCCCCCGGGAGCGCCCTCAGCCGCTGTACGGGTCGACGCCCTCCGGAGCCCGGAAGCAGCGGGAGTCGACGTCGACGCTGATCAGCTCCTTGCGCCCGGGCCGGGCGGGTTTGAGCCACTGGACGGTGAGGGTGTGGTGCGAGTCGGGCTGGACGGCGACGATCTCCGGGTCGGCGTCCTTCGTGCGCATCGGGCCGTCCTTGGTGATCTTCCAGCCCTTTTCGGGGAGCGTCTTGCGGAGGTTGTCCATCGCCTCGTCGAAGCTGCCCTTCTTGAGGTCGTAGACGCTCCAGGGGTGGTTGACCACGTAGTACTTGGTGAAATCGGGATCCACCGCTTCGCATTTGTGGGCCGCCGCGCTGGGTTCGGTGACGCTGCCGCGTACCTTCATCCAGTCGAGTACCCGGCTGGAGATGCTGTTGACCTCGTCCTTCGCCTTTGCGATGTCCCGTACTTCAGGCTTATAGCCGAGGATGCCCTCGGCCCGCTCCTGCTGCTGCCCGGTACTTCCGGAACTCGTTTCCGATCCCGCTTCGTGCATGGTCATCCATACTGTTGCTACGGCTACGACACCGACCAGGGGCACCACCCAGAGCGCCCCCCGCCGTTTGAGACGACTTGCCGGCTGCGTCACTTGGTACCTCCGACTTCCGGCATCGTTTCCACCTTGCCGTAGTTGCCGACGACGACGTTCGCCATGTTCCGCAGACTCACCGACTCCCTACCGCCGGGCTCGTCCCAGTAACTGCTGTGGCCGAACAGGAGGGATGCGTGGTCGCCGGGTTCCATGCGTTTCGCGCCGAAACGTATGTCGTCGGGAATCTTGCCACCTTCGCCGAGGCCCATCATCTTGCCGCCTTCGCGTACGAGGACGTCGTCCTCGGAGCGCGCGGCGACGGACCAGACGTGGTCGGCCCCGACCCCGAGATCCTCCGCGTGCTTGACCTGCATGCCGGGGCTGCCCTGCACCATGATGTCGTCGGCCGGCAGGCCGCCGTGTTCCTTGGTGGCCTGACCGACCACGGTGCTGCCGTAGGAGTGCCCGGAGACGGTCGTGTGACTGGCGTCGGCGCCGCCCTGAGCCGCTTCGGTGCCCTGCATGAACTTCTGGAGCGCCGGCGCCCCGTCCTCGGCCCAGTGTCCGGCGTTGCCGGTGTTCGGAATGTACTGGCCGATGCTGTCCGGTGCGTCGTAGTCGAACCACATGACGGTGGAAACGGGTTCCCCGGGTGCCTTCTTCTGGCTCGCTGCCCAGAGGCTGTCCATGTCGTCGAGGTTGCCGCCGATGCTCTTGATGTTGGTGGTGGTTCCGGGCACATGGACGGCGGTGTGTTTGGCCTCATCCGGATTGCCGTTGGCGAGGATGACTTTGCCGTCGCCTTCGCCCTTTGCGTCGAAGCCCAGCAGGTATGCCTCTGGAAGGCCGTCCTTGCCGGTCTTGTCGAAACGCTTCTGGATCGCGTCCATCCCCTTGAGCTTGTCCTCCAGCTCCTCCCGCCGGTCGCCGTACTTCTTGTTCCACTTCTCCCACTCGACGCTGGTGACGTAGCCCTGGCTGGTCAGGATGTATTTGTCGGGCGGCTTGGGAATGGCGGCCAGTTGGGTCTCGTAGGTGCCCTTGGTCTCGGCCAGTTTCATGCGGTTCGCCTCGTCGCGGACGTCGGCCGGGAGGCCGTCCATGGCGCCGACGGCGTTGGGGTGCAGGGCGACGTAGCTGTCCTTGTCGTCCTGGCTGAGGCCGTCCCACCACTTCTTGTTGTCCTGGGGGCTGCCGTCCTTCGGCAGGGGCGGCAGATCCGCGCCGATCTTGGCGGCGGCCTTCCGGGAGGCGGCGGTGTCCTTCCTGGCGTCGGCCCAGTCGGCGTGCGAGACGTTCAGATCGTCGTCGGCCTTGAGTCTGCGCAGGACGGGCGCGTAGGTCTGGTCCGCTTTGGTGGCGGCGTGCACGGCGGCGGCGATGTCGTCGGCTATCGCCTGGGCCTTGGCCGCCTTGGGGTTGTCCGACTGGTAGTTGGCCTGGCGTTCCAGGGCAGCGGCCTGGTCCCGGGTGCTCGAACCGAGTCCGAAGTTCTCGCGGGAGGGCGTGCTCGGGGTGTAGCCGGTGGCGGTGCCGCCTTCGGGGCGCTTACCGTCGTCGTCCTTGTCCCCGGCGGACGGGTAGTCGACCGAACCGTCCGGGTTGACCTTGAGGCCCTCGGTCTCGGCGTCGGCCAGGGCGTTCTTCAGCTTCTTCCGGGCCTCTTCGAGGGCTTCCTTGAGGAGCTGGATGTTGGTGCGGATGAGCCCGCACTGCACCTGCGTGTAGTGGAAGTTGTCCGAGAGCTTGCCGACCTGGGCGGTGGCGGCCTTGACCGCGGCTCCGTCGAGGTGCTCCCGCATTTTCGGGGCGACCTGGTCGTTGAGCTTGTCCTTGGCGTGGCTGCCCATGTCGGAGGCGGCGCGGAAGCCGTCGACGAGCTTGTCCAGGTCGGCGGGTTCGAGCGCGGCGAGCGTCTGGTACTTCACCGTCCGCCTCCGTCGTGGCCCTTCGAGCCGCGGCCGGGGGTGTCCTTGTACTTGTCGTTGAGCTTCGCGAAGGCGGCCTTGCGTTCCTGGTCGTTCTTGTAGTGGTCGCCGCCTGCCTTGGTCAGCCGGTCGGCGAGCGTGGTGCAGCGCCCGCTGACCTTGTCGAGGTACTCCTCCCAGGTGGTGTGGAGTTCACCGAGGACGGAGCCGCACTCGAAGTCGTCCGCCTTCAGGCCCTTGCCGGGCGCGTGCATCTTGGAGCGGGCCTTGCCGATGCTCTCCTTCAGGGAGGAGACGCCGCTGGAGGCGTTGTCCCAGCTCTTCTTGTCGGACTTGACGCCGTCGCCGCCCCAGGGGTCGTCCCCGCCGCCGCCCTGGGAGGCCAGTTGGAGGCCGGTGTCGTCCGGGGAGGGGCCGGGGGCCCCGATGACGTCGTAGATGCTGGAGCGCCGGTGCGCCATGGCCGTTCCCCCTGCTGTTCCCCGTGTCCCCGTGTGTGCCGCGGCCGGTCATGACCCTGACGGGCCGCAGCCGCACTATAGTTCGCCGGTCCGGCGGGGGCTCGTGCAGGGCGTGAGGCGGTCCGGGTCACCCGGGGCGCGGGGTGACGAGCGGGAGGAAGATCTCGTCGACGATCTCTTCCAGGACGCGGTCCTCGACGGGCGCGAAGTGTGACAGGAGTTCCTGGCGCAGCAGGTCGAAGGGGAGGGATCTGGCGCGCTCGGTGAGGCGTCGCGGGTCGGCCTCGCCGCGTTCGACGGCGCGGTCGAAGAGCACGTCGACGGCCTGTTTGCGGCCGGTCGTGACGGGGTCGGTGAGGTCGGCGGGGCGGGTGCCGGTCGCCTGGTGGTGCGCGGCGAGGTGGGCGTACAGCGTGGTGGTCAGCGGGGCGCGGGTGGCGTTGATCTCGCGCAGGAGCGTGAGGACGTCCTCGCGGAGGCTCCCGGTGTCGGGGACGGGGAGGACGAGTTCCCGCAGCCGGTGGACGAGTGCGGCGCGGGCGAGCGCGTCGCGGTCGGACCAGCGCCGGTAGAGGACCGGTGGGCTGGTGCCCGCCCGTTTGACGACCGCGTCCATGGTGAACCGCGCGTAGCCCTGCTCCGTCAGCTCCTCCCAGGCCGCGTCCAGCAGGGCCTTCTCCAGTGCTGCGCCGCGGCGCCGCTCCGCCATCGAGGACCACCCTCCTTGAGAAAGACTTGCCTACCTTAACCCGGCGCCCTACGGTGGCCCGTAAGATAGACGACTCTTCCTTAAGGGGTTCCCATGGCCACCGAAGACGGCACCGGGCCGCCGCCGTCCCCGACCGGCGCGCTCGACCCGGGCCTGCGGCGGACCGCCGTCGCACTGATCGTCGGGGCGCTCGCCGTCATCTTCGACACCACGATCATGAGCGTCGCCCTCGACGACCTCTCCGGGCGGATGCACGCCTCGCTGTCCGCGGTCCAGTGGGTGAGCACCGCCTATCTGCTGGCGCTGGCCACCGTCATGCCGGCGGCGGGCGCGCTCCAGGCGGTCCTGGGCGGCAGACGTCTGTGGATCGTCTCCCTCGGTCTGTTCCTGCTCGGGTCGCTGCTGGCCGCCACGGCGTGGAACCTCCCGAGCCTGATCGCCTTCCGGGTGGTCCAGGGGCTGGGCGGCGGCACCCTGACGGTGCTGCTGTTCACGCTGGTCATGCAGGCGGCCGAGGGGCGCGCCGTCGGCAGGGTCATGTCGCTGATCACCGTGCCGACGGCCCTCGGGCCGGTGCTCGGGCCCGTCCTCGGCGGCGTCATCCTGCACCTCGGCGACTGGCGCTGGATCTTCTGGTGCAACGTGCCCTTCTGCGTCCTCGGCATCCTCCTCGCCCGGCGTCGCCTGCCGGCCGACCGGCCGGGCCCCGGGCCCCGCGCCCGCCTCGATCCCGTCGGGATGCTGCTGCTCTCGCCCGGCATCGCCCTCGTCGTCCTCGCGCTGACCCGGATCGCCGACACCACCGGGCCCGCCCGGACCGTGCAGACCGTGCTGCCCCTCGCGGCCGGACTCGCCCTGCTGGCCGGATACCTCGCCTGGGCGCTGCGACGCGGCCCGCGAGCGCTGATCGACATCCGGCTGTTCCGCCACCGCAGCCTCGCGTCGTCCACGGCGCTGGTCCTGCTGTCCGGCGCCGCCCTCTACGGCACCATGCTGCTGCTGCCGCTGTACTGGCAGCAGGTGCGCGGCGAGTCCGCGCTCGGCGCCGCGCTCCTGCTCGTCCCGCAGGGCGTGGGCACCCTCATCTCCCGTGCGCTCGCCGGGAGATGCATGGACCGGTTCGGGGCGCGGCCGGTCTCCGTCGTCGCGTTCGTGCTGACCGTCGCCTCGACCGTGCCGTTCGGCCTCGTCACGGCCACCACGAGCAACACCCTGCTGATGGCCGTGCTGTTCGTGCGGGGCGTCGGGCTGGGGGCCGCCATGATCGCGATCATGGGCGCCGCCTTCGTGGGGCTCGCGCCCGGCGAGATCCCCCAGGGCGCGAGCATCAGCCGCGTCGCCCAGCAGGTCGGCGGCTCCGCGGGCACCGCGCTGCTCCTCGTGGTCCTCCAGCACACCTCGGCGGGCGCCCGCACGCCCGCGGCCCTGGCATCGGGCTTCGGCACCGCCTTCTGGTGGTCGGCGGGGTTCGCCGCCGCCGCTCTGCCGCTGAGCCTGCTGCTGCCCGGCCGCCCGGGCCCGCCGGAGGGGACCCGGACGGGCGGGACGGGCACGCCGGGCACGACGAGCACGATGAGCGGGGAGGGCACGACGAGCGGGGCGGGCACGACGAGCGGGACCGGCGCTACGCGGGCCTGATGGTCGCGAGTTGGACGAGCAGCAGGACCAGCCGGTACGCCTCGGCGGTGTCGGCGGCGGTGAAGGCGACCGTCCGGCCGCCGGTGCGGGTGACGCCCGGGACGAGTTCGGCCAGGTCGAGCGCGGTCGGGTTGAGGAGGTCGGCCTCCACGTCGAGCGGGCCGGGCAGGGCCAGCGGCGCGACCTCCGAGCGCCGGGCCACGGCCTCGCGGGCGGCCCGGCGCAGCCGCTCCTGGGCCTCCTCGGGGTGCGGGGCGACGGTGGCGGTCTGGCCGAGGGCCTGCTTGACGGCGACGGTGCGGGCCGAGGGGACGAGGTCGCGCAGCTCGGCGCAGGCCACGTCGTCGCCGCTGAGCAGGACGACGGGCACGCCCAGATGCCCGGCCATGGCCGCGTTGAGCCCGGTCTCGCCGAGCGAGCGCCCGGCCACCCGCACGTCGAGGACGTCGCCGCTCATGGTGTGGGCCAGGACGGCGGGCCCGGAGCCGGCGCGGGCGTGGTAACCGATGAACAGGGCCGCGTCGGTGTCCGCTTCGAGGCCGCCGAGCATGCCCAGGGGCCGCGGCTTGCCGCGGACGAGGTGCGCCCGCCGGTCCAGTTCCTCGGGCAGGAGGTTGCGGAACGGGCCGTGCGCGTCGGCGACCAGCACCTCCGCCGCCGGTTCGGCGTCCAGGACACCGGCGATCGCGGCGTTGGCCTCGGCGGTCATCAGGGCCCGTGCGCGGGCGTAGTCGTAGCCGTCCGGGCGGGTCTCGGTGGCGTGCACGATGCCGGAGACGCCTTCCAGGTCGACCGAGAGGAATACCTTCATGGTCGGCGAATCTACGCCCCGGCCCGCGGGGACGCCCGGGGCCGGGGGCGGCCGTCGGCGGTCGGCCCGCAACTCTCAGACGCTGTGCAGGAGTTCCAGGAGCGTCGTGCTCACGGCACTGGCGGGGTCCGTGAGGTCGAGGACGACGTCGTAGTGGTTGCGGCCCGGGACGACGCGCAGTTCCGCGCCCGGCCGGCGGGCGTGGAAGCGGCGGGACTGGGCGAGGAACCCGGTGCCGTCGTGTTCGGCGACGGTGACCACGGCGGGGCAGTGCCGGGTGGCGGGCAGCAGCAGCGGGCTGAGGGCCGCGGCCCGCTCCGTGTCCAGGTGCAGCCAGTCGTTGACGTACAGGCGGGGCATGGGGCGCAGATCGTAGAGGCCGCTGAAGGGCATGGCGGCCTTCACGACGTCCTCGGGCAGGCCGAAGTGCCGCTGCCAGCCGTCGACCATCAGCATCCCGGTGAGATGGCCGCCGGCGGAGCTGCCGCCGACCACGATGCGTTCGGGATCCAGGCCGTGGGCGCGGCCGTGCCGGTGCACCCACGCGACGGCGGCCCGTGCCTGGCGGACGATCTCCTCCAGCGAGGCGTGCGGGGCGAGGGTGTAGTCCGGCACCACCGTGGCGGCGCCGTTGTCGTACAGGGTGCGGGCCATGAACGAGGAGTCGGCGCGGGACAGCGCACGCCAGTAGCCGCCGTGCAGGAACACGAACACCGGGCGCGGGGCGCCGCCGTCGGTGCCCCACACGTCCAGGCGCTCGCCGCTGCGCTCGTCGTGGACGAGACCGGCGTGCCCGGGCAGCCCGGCCACGGCCCGCTCCGACTCGTCCCGGTAGCGCGCCATGAGCTGCCCGAACAGCCGGTCGCCGACGCCGCGTTGGACGTTGTACGCCGTGTCCAGCTCGGCGTCCGTGAGGGAGCTGTCCGGGTCGGGGATGCTCCCGGGGGCCGCGGCGGTCACGGCAGCTCCGCGCAGAACGCCGCGATCCGTTCGGCGACCGCCGCGGGGGAGTCGAGCGTCGGGAAGTGGGTCGGGCCGCCGAGCCGGTGCGGGGTGAACCACGGCTGCCGGGCCGCGAACTCCCGTTGCGCGTCCAGGTACGGCTCCTCGCCCGGCTGGGAGAAGAGGTGGGTCACGGGCCGCCGCTCGCGGAGTGCGGCCATCCGCTCCAGCGGCGAACCCCAGGTGGTGTAGGCGTCCTCGATGACCCGGCAGGAGCGTGCCCACATCTCGTGGTCGAAGGAGCCCATCTCGGCTTCCAGATGGTGGGCGACGGCGGGGCAGTCCGCGTCGCCCAGCCAGATGTCGAACAGGTTCTGCCGGCCCGCGCGCCAGGTGGCGGTGTCCTGACTGGTCCGCAGGTCGGCGAGGAAGCCGGGGGTGGCCGGCAGCATGAGCCAGTCGATGACCACCAGCCCCGGGACGCGGGCGGTGCCGAGCCGGTCGGCCGTCTCGACGTTCGCCCAGCCGCCGTGCGAGGTGGAGACCGGCACCACGCGGCCGACGCCCAGTTCGTCCAGGAGCGCGACCGCGTCGTCGGCCATCTCCCGGACCCCGAAGTCGCCGTCGACGGTGCGCTCCCGCCCGTGGCCGCGCCAGTCCATCCGGATCACCCGGTGCCCGGCGGCGAGCAGCGGCAGCACCGGGTCGAAGAGCCGGTGGTCCTGGCACCAGCCGCTGAGCAGCAGGAGGTCCGGAGCGCCGGGTCTCGCGTCGGCGGCCTCGGTGACGTCGAAGTCGAGGCTGTGCCCGTTGAGGCGTGTGCTGTTCATGGCGGTCATGTCCGTGTGCACCTCTGTCCACGCGTCGTGCGTCGCTCCCACCGGGAGGGCGCGGCCTGGGAACAGCGTGCTTCCGTTCGGCGCGGCGAACAAATACCGGGGTGGCCGGCAGCTATGCCGAACCGGCTATACCGCGGGCTGGAAGCGGCATTGGCGCGGGCGCGTTCCGGCCGGACAGCATCGTCCCGGCGTGCGGACCGCACGGCGACAACACCGGGGAGGTGGCGTGCATGGGTGTCGACCGGAAGCTCGTGACGGGCGGCCATGTGATCACGATGGACGAGGAGTGGGGCGAGGTGCCCGAGGGCGCCGTCCTGATCGAGGACGACCGCATCGTGGCGGTCACCGGCCGCGCGGAGGAGTTCGACGGGGTCGACGCCGAACGTGTGGACGCGGCGGGCGGCACCGTCCTCCCCGGGCTGATCGACAGCCACCGGCACACCTGGCTCTCGCTGCTGCGCGGCGTCTCCGCCGACCAGTCGCTGGTGGAGTTCCTCGCGACGACCTTCCACGGCACCGGCGCGCTCCTCGGCGCCGACGAGCTGGGCATCGCCTCGACCGTCGGCGCCCTGGACGCGCTCGACTCGGGCATCACCACCGTCCTCGACTGCTGCGACTGCGTCGACAGCCCCGCGCACGCCGACGCCGCCGTGACGGCCCTGCGCGCGGCCGGCATCCGCTTCGTCTACGCCTACGGCATGCAGGAGTACGACGTGCGGCCGCCCGCCTTCACCTCGCACGCCCAGCGGCTCGCGGACGCCCGCCGGGTGCGCGAGGAGCACTTCCCGAGCGACGCCGGACCGGGCCGGATGGCCATGCTGTACGGGGACTTCGGCCTCTCGCCGTTCGCCGACACCGCGGCGGAGATCCGCACGGCGGACGAACTCGGCATCCTCGGCGCCTCGCACACCGGGGCCGCCACCGGCTCGGTGCTGCTGCGCGGTCTGCGCGAGCTGGACGACCACGGGCTGCTGCGCCCCGGCCATCTGCACATCCACTGCCCGGCCCTCACCGACCGGGAGTGGCGGCTGCTGGCCGGCAGCGGCGGCCGGGTCAGCATCGCGCCGGAGACCGAGATGCAGATGGGCATGGGCCGTCCGCCGTTCCGCGCCGCGCTCGACCACGGCCTGGCCCCGGCGCTCAGCACGGACATCGTCTGCGTCGGCTCGGGCGACCTCTTCGCCCAGATGCGGCTCGCGCTCCAGATGCAGCGCTGCCTCGACCACGAGGTCACCCACCGCTCCGGCGCCGTGCCGCTCTCCGTCGGCCTCGGCGTGCGCTCGGCGCTGACCTGGGCCACCCGCAACGGCGCGGACGCGCTGGGGCTCGGCTCGCAGATCGGCTCGCTCACGGTGGGCAAGAAGGCGGACCTCGTCGTCGTCGCGCCCCGCATGGACCTGGTGCGCCCGAGCCACCGCGCCGGGACGGTCGTGCTGCACTCAAGTGCCGCCGATGTGCGGACCGTTCTCGTCGACGGCCGGTACCGCAAGCGCGACGGGCGGCTGGTCGGGCAGGATCTCGCGGCGGTGCGACGGCGGGCGAACAGCGCGCTGGACCGCATCGAGAGCGCCGCCCGCGCGGTGCCGGCGCCCGGCCCCGCGGGGCTCGGCGACTGGTTCGCCCGGGCCGAGCGGGCGGCCTCGGTGCACTTCGCGCAGGCGTACACCGACGGGCCGGGGCCCGCCGCCACCGCGCACGGCGAGCCCGTGTGACGCTCCGGGGCCGCGGTCCGCACGGCGGGCCCGTGCGCGGCCCGCTCAGTGGACCTTGTACTTGCAGCCCTCGGGGTCCTTGCCGTCGTCGTTGTCCGCGACCTTCTTGCCGTCGACCGTGATGGTGCAGGGCGCCGGCCTCAGCATGCCGTCGCTGCCCTTCGTCGAGCCGGGGACGATCGTGACCAGCTGGCCCACCTTCTGCTGGGCGGGCGTCAGGGAGAGCGTCTTCTCCTTCTTGAAGGGCAGCTGTGAGGCGTAGTACGGGCCGCCTTCCAGCATGTACATGATGGGCTGCGCGGCCTTGCCCTCGCCGGTGACCTCCAGGGTCACCTTCCGCTTCGCGCGCTGGAGCCCGGCCTCGTCGCTCTGCGCGCCGGAGTCCCCGCCCTTGTCCCCACTGTCGCCGCCGCCGTGCTCGCCGCCGTGCGCGCTGCTCCCGGCGCCGGACGCCTTCTTGCTCCCGCCGCCCCCGTCGCCCTTGTCGTCGTCGTTGCAGCCCGTCAGCAGCCCCAGCGCGGCGATCAGTGCCACCCCGGCCATGGCCTTGCGCATGCCGTCCCCCGTTCGTCGATCCTGTCGGCGCACGTATTCCATCACGGGGCGCGGCGCCCTGCGGCCCGGGGTCGTGCCAGGTGAGGGGCCCGGCGGCGGGTGCTCAGTGGTGGAAGCCGGTCTCGCGCGGCTTGTCCTCGACCAACGGGTGCGGCTGGCGGCGCAGTTCGGGCACCAGCCGGCCCAGGTCCTCCAGCAGGATCGCCGCCAGGTCCGCACTGAACCCGTTGCGGCACACGATGCGCAGCACCGACAGATCCTCGCGGTGCGCGGGAAAGGTGTAGGCGGGCACCAGCCAGCCGTGCTCGCGCAGCCGGCGCGAGACGTCGAAGACGTCGTACGCGGTGACCCCCGGCGCGGTGGTGAACGCGAAGGCGGGCAGCTCGTCGCCGCGGGTGAGCAGCCGGAAGTCCGCCAACCCCTCGATGCCGGTGGCGAGTTGGCGCGCCACGTCCCGGGACGCCTGCTGGACGGTGCGGAAACCCTCGCGGCCCAGCCGCAGGAAGGTGTAGTACTGCGCGGCCACCTGGGCGCCCGGCCGGGAGAAGTTCAGCGCGAACGTCGGCATCTGCCCGCCGAGATAGTTGACGCGGAAGACGAGGCTCTCCGGCAGACACCGCTCCTCCCGCCACAGCGCCCAGCCCACACCCGGGTACACGAGCCCGTACTTGTGCCCGGAGGTGTTGATGGACACCACCCGCTCCAGCCGGAAGTCCCACACCAGGTCCGGGTCGAGGAACGGGGCGACCATCGCGCCGGACGCGCCGTCCACGTGCACCGGGACGTCGAGCCCCGTGCGCTCCTGGAGGGCGTCGAGCGCCGCGCACACCTCGGCGACCGGCTCGTAGCTGCCGTCGAAGGTGGAGCCGAGCACGGCCACGACGCCGATGGTGTTCTCGTCGCACAGCTCGGCCGCGGCCTGCGGATCGAGATGGAACCGCTCGCCCTCCATGGGCACCTGGCGCGCCTCCACCTCCCAGAAGTCGCAGAACTTCTCCCAGCACACCTGGACGTTGACGCCCATGACGAGGTTGGGCCGCGCCGTCGGCGCACGGTCACCGCGCCGCGAGGCCCACCGCCGCTTGAGCGCCATGCCCGCGAGCATGCACGCCTCGCTGGAGCCCGTGGTCGAGCAGCCCACCGCCCGGTGCGGCTCGGGCGCGTGCCACAGATCGGCCAGCATGGCCACACAGCGCCGCTCCAGCTCCGCCGTCCGCGGGTACTCGTCCTTGTCGATCATGTTCTTGGCCCGGCACGCGGCCATCAGAGCGTCCGCCTGCGGCTCCATCCACGTCGTGACGAAGGTGGCGAGGTTCTGCCGCGCGTTGCCGTCGAGCATCAGCTCGTCCCGCACGAGCTGGTACGTCGTCTCCGGCGAGAGCATCCCGTCCGGCAGCCGGTCGACCGGGGGCACGGCCTCCATGTCGGCCGCCGGGTTCGCCGCGCCGTGCAGCGGGCTCGCCGGGGCGACGGTGCGGCCCCCGCGCCCCCTCGGATCCGCCGGTCCGTGGTGAACGGCCACGCCGCCTCCTCACCGGGCAGGGGCTCGGACGGGCCCGGGAGCAGGCGCCGGCCGGGCCCCGGGCGGACCCGCGGCCGGACGTGTGCCGCCCGGGCGCGGGCCGTACCCCCGACGGTAGGCGCGCCGGAACCGTTCGGCACGGCCGGACGGCGGAGCGGGTGACGGCTCAGGGCTCGATCAGCCCGGCCCTGATGGCGTACCTGGTCAGCTCCAGCCGGTCCCGCAGCCCCAGCTTGGCCAGCAGATTCGCCCGGTGGCGCTGCACCGTCTTGGCGCTGATGACCAGCAGGGCCGCGATCTCCTTGGACGAGTGGCCCTCGGCGACGAGCTTGAGGACCTCCTCCTCGCGCGCGGTCAGCAGTGAGTCCGGCGTCTCCTCGCCCCGGCTCGCCCGCTCCAGATAGTTGCGGATCAGCGCCGTGACCGCGCCCGGGTACAGGAACGGCTCGCCGCGGATCGCCGACCGGCAGGCGGCGACCAGATCCCGGTCGGCGACGGACTTCAGCACATAGCCGGAGGCGCCCGCCTTCAGCGCCTGGAACAGGTACTGCTCGTTGTCGTACATCGTCAGCATCAGCATGCGGGTGCGCGGAGCGACGGCGGCCAGCTCGCGGGCGGCCTGGAGCCCCGTCAGCCGGGGCATGGCGATGTCGAGCACGGCCAGATCGATCTCCTGCTCGCGCGCCGCGCGGACCGCCTCGGCGCCGTCGCCCGCCTCCGCGACGACGCGCAGATCCGGCTCGCTGTCGAGGATGAGCCGGACGCCGCGGCGCACCAGGGCGTGATCGTCGGCCAGCAGGACGCGGGCGGGGGACGGAACGGGGGAGGGGGCGTGGGATGTCATGACTCCTGCTCTCCGGCCACCGGCACGGACAGCAGAACCTGCGTGCCGCGCTCGGGGCCCGGTGCGATCTCCAGTGCTGCCCCGACGAACAGGGCACGTTCCCGCATGCCGCGGATGCCGGAGCCCTCCGGGACGAGCCCGGGACCGCGGCCGTCGTCGCTCAGCCGCAGCACCACGTGGCCGTCCTCGGCACACCGCAGGCTCAGCTCCGCGTGCGTGGCCTCGGCGTGCCGGGCGATGTTGGTCAGCCCCTCCTGCGCGACGCGGTAGATCACCAGCTCCGCCTCCGGCGTCATCGGCGGCAGACCGCTGTCGAAGCCGTGCCGCACCCGCAGCCCGGTGTGGGTGCCGAAGTCGGTGGCCAGCGCGGTGAGCGCGCTCACCAGCCCGAGGTCCTCCAGCACACCGGGGCGCAGCCGGCGGGCCAGCCGGCGCACCTCGTCGAGGCTCTCGCGGGTGACCTCCTGCGCCTGGTGCAGCTCGTCGCGCAGCGGGTCCGGGGCACGGTCGGCGGCGCGCTTCAGCTCCAGCAGCACGGCGGTGAGGCTCTGCCCGACCTCGTCGTGCAACTCCTGTGCGATACGGCGCCGTTCGGCCTCCTGCGCGGACAGCGCCCGGGCACTGCTGGCCGCGCGCTCGGCCTCCAGCCGGTCCAGCATCGCGTTGAACGTGACGATCAGCTCCGCCACGTCGCCGTGGCCGCGCACCGTCAGCCGCTGGCCGGGCCGCAGCAGGTCGATCGTCGTCATCAGCCGGGTCAGCCGGCCGAGCGGGGCCAGACCGATCCGCAGCAGCGCCGCGTTGGCCACCAGCATCACCGTCAGACCGCCGAGCAGGATCACCGCCTCGGTCACCAGGATCGGCACGGACACCGTGATCGGGGCCCACAGCAGCAGCACCGTGGCCGTGCCCAGCACCACGGCGTTCAGCCCGAAGACCCGCCAGAACAACGACACCGCGCCGCTCCTCCTCCACCGCACGCCGGACTCCCGGCTCCCCGGGCCACCCCGGACCTCCCGGGCCACCCCGGCTTCCCCCTCCCCACTATCGGCCACACCGGCACCGCTCCCGCCCCGGGGTCGGCCGCATCCCCCCGCCGGGGCGCCGGCTACACCCTCCGACCTCGCGGAAATGGGTGCCGGAGCCCATGGCCGACGGGGCGCCCGGCACCCAGGATGAAAGGCCGGGCAACCCCTGACCCGGCTCGCCCCGCGAACGAACCCGGAGCCACCGATGCCATCTGAAACGGCCCGCCACGCCCGTCTGACCGAGCAGGATGCCCGCCGGCGCCTGGAGCACGAGCGGACCGCGCGGCAGGAACAGCTGCGTGCCCTGGCCGAGGCCGGTGCCGGAGCGGACGGCAATCTCGTGGCCGCCCAGGAGGAGGCCGTCCGCCGCGTGCTGGCCGAGGTCGACGCGGCGTTCGAGCGGCTGGGCACGGCCGCGTACGGCGTCTGCGAGGGGTGCGGGGCGCTCATTCCGCCCGAGCGGCTGGAGATCCTGCCGTACGCCCGGTGCTGCGTGGGATGCCGAGCCCGCACCCAATAGCCCGGCCCCACTGCCGAGTTGCCCCACCCCGCCGTATGCCTCCCGCCTGCCCGCACCGCCCGGCGTCCGCCGCCGGTGCCGCCGCGCGCTCTCCCTCGCCCGTACCGCCATGCGCCTTCCGCCCCCGGCGCCGCACTGCGCCTCCGCCTCCGGCGATGCCCTGCGCCTCCGCCGCACTGCGCCTCCGCCGCACTGCGCCTCCGCCGTACTGCGCCCCCGCTGTACTGCGCCCCCGCTGTGCTCGGCGCCGGGGCGCGCGGAAGGCTGCGCCGTATCTGCCCTTGCGCCGGGCCGCACGTGGGGCTGCGCGGTGCCTGTCGCCGCGCCCGTGCCTGTCCGCCGCCGGAGCCCCGCAGCGTCGGGCGCGCGCCCGGAGCCCCGCAGCGTCGAGCACCCCGGGTGGGCCCCGCACGGCACCGAGGCGCGCGCCCCGCACCCGCGTACCCCCGAACCCCCGCACCGACCGACCCCGCCGGGTAGGCGCCGGCACCGCCCCCCTCGCCCTGGAAGGGTGACAACAGTGGAACACCAGGCGATCACCGCCGTCCCCGTCGGCCTGGCCCCCGAGGACCTCGGCGCGCTGCGCGCGAACCTCCTGGGGCAGCGCCGCTTCCGCCTCGCCCAGCTGCGGGAACTCGAAGCCGCAGGCCCGGACGGCGGTGACGGTCCGGTCGGGCCGGGCGAGGAGGTCACGCCGCCCGGCCGGGCGCGGCTGGCCGACTCGGCCCGGATGATGCTCGCCGACGTGGACGCCGCACTGGCCCGGATGGACGCGGGCCGCTACGGCTCCTGCCACGCGTGCGCGGGCCCGATCGACCGCGCGCACCTGGCCGTCGTCCCGCAGGCCCGCTACTGCGGCGGGTGCCGCTCGGCCCGTTCGACGGGGAGGAGGGCCCGACGGTGAGCACCCTGCGCTTCTCCGGCCGTCCGGCGCGCCCGGGCCGGCTCCGGACGGCGTTGCTGCCGCGCACCGCCATCGCCCTCGACCTCGGAAGTGACCGCACCCGGGCGTGCGTTCCCGGGCGCGGCGTCATCTTCGACGTGCCCACCATCACCTTTCCCGGCGCCTCCCACCCCGTGCAGCGCGGCACCATCGTCGACGCCGCGGGGACGGCCCGGATGCTGCGGCGGCTGCTGCACCGGCACACCTCCCGGTTCGCCCGGCCGGTGTTCGTCGTGACGACGCCCGTGCTCGGCGGGGTGATCTACCGCGAAGCGGCCCGCAGCGCCCTGGAGTTCCTGCGCCCGTACGCCGTGCACACCGTGCCGACCGCGCGGGCGATCGCGCTGGGCGCCGACGCCGATCTGTCCCGGCCGCTGCTCGTCGTGGACTTCGGAGCCCATCTGACCGAGGTGTTCGTGCTGAGCGGTGGCGCGGTCTCCGACGCCCGGCGCACCCCGCTCGGCACCTGCGACCTGGACGGCACCACCACCCGCGACGGGCTCGTCGACGCGGTCGTCGCCATGGTGACCGGCATGCTGCGGCAGGACCGTACGCCCACGACCCTGGACGCGCTGCGGCGCGGTGTCCTCGTCGCCGGGGGAGGGGCGCTGCGGCCCGGTACGGCCCGGCTGCTCGGTGAACGGCTGGACACACCGGTCCGTACGGCGCCCGCACCGCACGCGGCGGCCGTACGCGGGGCGGCGGCGCTCCTGCCCGGCCTGCGCCACCGCCCCCCGGCGCCGGACCCCGCCGCCCCGAACCCGTCCCCCGACTCCCGCCCCTGACAAGGGAGTTGCCCGACCCGCTCAGCCCCCGCCCCGCACCGCAACACTCTTCCACCGCACCCCACCCCGCTCTCGCCCCCGCGCACCCGTCCCCACCACTCGTCCCCATCCCTCCGTCCCTCCGCCTCTTCGTCCCGGAAGGAAAGGCCGTGCCCGACCTGATACCGCACAGTCAGCCGCCGCCCCGCTTCCCGCTGCTGTGGTGGCGCCACCGGCACAGTCCGCTGCTGCGCCCCACCGACCGGCTGCGCGCCGCCCTCGGCCTGGTGACGGCCGCGGCCGTGCTGCTGACCGCCCCCGCGCTCGCCCTGTGGACGGCGTCCGTCGCACAGCACAGGTTCCAGCAGACCGCGCACCAGCAGGCCCGGGACCTGCACCGGGTGGCCGCCACCCTCCTCGAAGGCTCCCCGCACCACCCCGAACCGGGCTCGGACGAGGCCCGGCACACCCGCTACCCCGCCCGGGTCCGCTGGACCGACGCGACGGGACGCACCCGCACCGGCACGGCCGACGTCCCCGGCGGACTGCCCGCCGGCGCCACCGTCGACCTGTGGACCGACGACACCGGCGCCCTCACCGCCCCGCCCATGCAGCCGGGCGAGATCCGCAACCGCGCACTCGGCTGGTCCCTCGGCGCCGCCGTCGCCACCGTGCTCACCGGTTTCCTCGCCTACACGGTCGGCTGCCGCCGCCTGGACCGCCGCAACCTCGCCTCCTGGGACGAGCAGTGGACGGCCGTGGGCCCCCGCTGGAGCAGCCCCGGGTGACGCCCCCGGCTGCCCGGCCGCTCAGCCGGTTCAGCCGGCCCCGCTGCCCCCGTTCGCGTCCTCGCAGGAATCGGCTGCGCGCACCTCGGCGTCCTCACCCACGAGGTGGCGTCTCTCCTGCACAGCCTTGTCCATGGCGTCCATGGCGTCCATGGCGTCCATGGCCTTGCCGTCGGCGCCGCCCGGCGCCGACCCGCCCTTCAGGGACGTCTCGGTGCGCGTCCACTCCCTTCCCCGGGTGTCGGTGAACTTCATGGAGAGGGGGTTCCAGACGCCCTTCTCACCGGCGATCGTCCTCCTGTCGTCCTCGGCGTACACGGCCCCCAGGACCAGTTCGGACTCCGGATACGCGATATGGGTGCAGGGAGGGATGTCGGTCAGGGAGATCACCCAGACCTCCCGCTTGAGTTCGACGTCGTCCGGGTCCTTCGTGCGGATCTCGACGCCGATGGCGGCCCGGGGGACCGGATCGGGCGACCTGTTCAGGACATGGAGGGCCGACGAACCGTCACCGCTCGACCCGACGGCGCCGGTGCCGCCCCAGCGGAACGCGGAACCGCCGCCGCCCCAGTACGTCACCTTCGACGCCTGGTCCCGCAGCCGGCGCACGCTCTCCTCCCGGGACTGGGAGAGCTGATCCTCCGCCGTCTCCTGCGTCCAGTACGAGGCGACGGCCTGGGCCCACAGCCCACCGATGGCCGCGACGGCGGCGAGCGCCGTTCCCGTGACCGTGACGGCGTGCGACCAGTTGGCCCGCCGGAAGCGCTGCCAGACGCTCCGATTCCGCGCGCCCCCGGCCCCGCCTCCGCGCCCCCGCCCGGAACCTTCCGTACGCCCTCGTGGCCGTACCCGGTCCGGCGCCGGACGCTGCCGTGCGAGCCGCACCCGCCCCCGCTGCCCTCGATCACCGGTCACCGGCACCCCTCCCACGGTCGAACCGGGCCCCGCCCCGCTCCCTCCTCAGTGTTGCCCCGCACGGCACGGCCAACGCGCCGTTCTCACAAGCCCGTTGACTCCACGGCCGACCCCGACCGCCCTCGGCCGTCCACGGACTCGCCCCGTACCTCCATCGCCCGCCGGGTGCGCGCGTTGGCCTCCGCGACCCGTGCGCTCAGCAACTCCGCGTGCGTGAGCAGCCGGACGTGCCGCGGGTCGGCCTGCCAGGTGCCGCCGCCACCGAGCGGGTACAGCCGCAGACCTGTGCCCGCGCGGCCCGCGACGACGCCGATCCGTCCGGTGTCGGGGTCGTGCACGGCGGAGCCCGGTACCGGCCCGGGCGCTGCGGCGTCCCGCGCCCGCGGCGGCCGGTCACCGCCGTCCGTCACCGGTCGGCGCCCCGCCCGATGACGGCCGCCAGCTCGCAGGCGACCGGTGCCGAGCACACCCCGAGGTGTACGAGCGCGTAACGGGCGGCGCGTGCCGGGTCATCGGCCTCCGCCGCCGCCTCGCGCCACGGCGTCCGTACGTCCATGGCGGGCAGTTGGACGCCCGCGCGGGTGAGCGCGTCGGCGAGGGCGTCCCGCGCCTCCACCGCTTCCCGGATCTTGGCGTCCTGCTCGTGGAGGCGTCGCTGCTCATTCATACCTGCGCTCCGTTTGTCAACTCGTGTGGGGATTCGCCCTCTTGGGTACGTCCGGTCGCATACCGTGCGTGAAGGGCGCATTACGAGAATGCGCCCTCGGCGGAGCTGCGAAAGCCACCGACGGCGTGTGCTTCCCCGGCCGGTCGCCGTACGTTCCACACATTCCACGGAATTCCACGGAGGTACGCCATGCCGACGAGGCGGGCGGTCACCGGGCGCAGCCGCGAGCCACGCGCCCGGTTCGCGGAGGAGCTGCGATCCCTGCGGACCCGGCGCGGCGAGAGCCTGCGCCAGCTCGGGGAACGGCTGGGCTGGGACTGGTCCCTGTTCGGCAAGATGGAGAACGGCGAGACGCTCGGCGGCCCCGAGGTCGTCGAGGCGCTCGACCAGTATTACGGGACCCCCGGCCTGCTGCTCGCGCTGTGGGAGCTGGCCATCAACGACCAGACCCAGTTCCGCGAACGGTACCGCCGCTACATGGCGTTGGAGGCCACGGCGACGAGCCTGTGGCACTTCGCGGTGAGCGTGCTGCCGGGGCTGTTGCAGACCCCCGCGTACGCGCGGGAAGTCCTCGCGGCGGGCGGCCTGAAGGGACCGGAACTGGAACAGCAGGTCCAGGCCCGCATGGGCCGCCGCACCCTCCTGGACGGCGACGACGCCCCACCGTTCCGCACGATCCTCTCGGAGGCCGTCCTCCGCACACCCCTACGGGACGCTGCCGCTTGGCGTGAGCAGTTGGAGTACCTGGGGGAGATGGCGGACCGGGGGAATGTGACCCTCCATGTGATGCCGTTCAGCGCTGGGCTGCACGGAATGATGGGCGCTGCTGGCATGTTCCTACGCCTGCCAGAGGGGCGTACCGTTGCGTACACCGAGAACGGGTACCGAGGCGAACTCATCGAAGAAACCGGACCGGTCGAGGGCTTGCAACGTGCGTACGATGCAGTCCGCGACCTGGCGCTCTCACCGTCTGCGTCGCGGAAGTTCGTCCTACGCATGCTGGAGGAAGTACCGTGCGAGCCCTCGACCTGAGCGCAGCGATCTGGCGCAAGAGCAGCTACAGCAATCAGGACGGCGGCGAATGTGTCGAGGTCTCGGATGACTTCCCCGCCGTTGTCCCGGTGCGCGACAGCAAGCTTTCGAATGGACCGGTGTTGGTGTTTCCGGAGCACGGCTGGTCGGCGTTCGTTTCAGCGGTGTGCGGGAGGGAGTTGAGCGGATGACGTACCCCGATGAGGCGGTCCGTTGGCGCAAGAGCAGCTACAGCAACTCGGACGGTGGCGCGTGCGTGGAGGTGTCTGATGACTCCGCCGCTGTCGTGCCCGTACGGGACAGCAAGTACCCACACGGTCCGGTGTTGAGCTTTCCGGCTGGCGGCTGGGCTGCGTTCGTCTCGGCCCTCGGAGGCGGGGAGTTGAGTGCATGATGCCACCCGGTGAGGCTGTCCGCTGGCGCAAGAGCAGTCACAGCAATCAGGACGGTGGCGCGTGCGTGGAGGTGTCTGATGACTTCGGCGTCGTCGTGCCTGTGCGGGACAGCAAGTACCCACACGGTCCGGTGTTGAGCTTTCCGGCTGGTGGCTGGGCTGCGTTCGTCTCGGCCCTCGGAGGCGGGGAGTTGAGCGCATGAGCCCACCCGATGAGGCTGTCCGCTGGCGCAAGAGCAGCTACAGCAATCAGGACGGCGGCCAGTGCGTCCAGGTATCCGATGACTTCCCCGCCGTTGTCCCGGTGCGTGACAGCAAGCTTTCGCACGGACCGGTGTTGGTGTTTCCGGCGGACGGCTGGGCTGCGTTCGTCTCGGCTGTCGGGGGCGGGGAGTTGAGCGTATGACGTATCTCGGCGAGGCGGTCCGTTGGCGTAAGAGCAGTCATAGCAACCCGGACGGCGGCCAGTGTGTCGAGGTGGCGGACGGGCTCGCCGCCGTTGTTCCGGTGCGTGACAGCAAGTTCCCGCAGGGTCCGGTGTTGAGCTTTCCGGCTGGCGGCTGGGCTGCGTTCGTTTCGGCTGTCGGCGGCGGGGAGTTGAGGGCATGACCTGCCCCGGTGAGGCTGTCCGCTGGTGCAAGAGCAGTTACAGCAACCAGGACGGCGGCGAGTGCGTCGAGGTGGCGGGCGGGGTTTCCGGTGTCGTGCCCGTGCGGGACAGCAAGCTCTCGCACGGGCCGGTGCTGATGTTTCCCCCGGGCGGCTGGGCCGCGTTCGTCTCGGCTGTCAGGGGCGCGGTGGACCAGGAGTGGTGAGGGGGAGGCGTCGGGGTCGGTGACCGGGGTCGGGCCGGCTCCGGCGCGGCGCGGGAGGACCGCTACCGCGCGGAGGGGAGCCGGGCCCGATGGCCTCCGCTGAGGAGCTGTGACGCTACGGCCGCCTCCGCGGCCCCTCAGCCGACGACGACTTCCTCTTCGGAGACGATGCGCCCGAAGGCGTTCAGGTCGATGAAGTTCTCGTGGTCCGGATCGACATGCTTCAGGAAGTTCTCGGAGAAGTAGAACGCGTTGAGGTCGTCCATCGAGTCGAACCACGCCTCGACCACGGAGTCGTAGTCCGGCTCGGGATAGTTCGGGGCAGGGACGGGATACGACACCACGAAGCGGCGGATGTACTGCTGCGCCTCCGGGATGGACAGGAGCAGCGGCCGGTGGATGTTCCGCTGGTAGTGGGTGAATTCACCGTGCGTCATGCCCTCGCGGCGCTTCAGCGTGATGACCATCTTGACCATGTGGGACATGGTGCCCGTCCATTTCTGTTCGGTGGGTGGCGATGCGTTGGCGATGTGTCGGTCCGACGGCACCGGCCGGGACCCGGGCGGACCGCGACCGGTCAGGGCAAGCCTGTGCCCGGCCGCCGAGCCGATCCAGGCACCGGCGGTACCTGGGTCGGTTCCGGGGCCGGGCGCACACTGGGGGTATGGACAGACGAGAGCTGGCCGGCTTCCTGCGCGGCAGGCGCGAGCGCATCACCCCTGCCGCCGTGGGCCTGCCCGCCGGGCCGCGCCGCCGCACGCCGGGGCTGCGCCGCGAGGAGGTGGCGCATCTCGCGTTCATCTCGACCGAGTACTACACGCGGCTGGAGCAGGCCCGCGGTCCGCGTCCGTCGCGCGAGGTGCTCGCCGGTCTGACCCGGGCCCTGCGTCTGTCGGACGCCGAGCGCGACCATCTGCACCACCTCGCCGGCGCGCCGCCCGGCCCGCCGGCCGGGCCCTCGCGTGACGTGCCGCAGAGCATCCTGGACCTGCTGCGGCGGCTGCCGCACACCGCGGCGGTGGTGCTCTCCGCCACCTACGAGGTGCTCGCCTGGAACGACCTGGCCGCCGCCCTCCTGGAGGACTTCTCCGCCGTGCCCCGGCGCGAGCGCAACCTCGTGCGCCGCGCCTACCTCGCGCCGCGTCCGCGGGAGCGGCTGCTGTACGACCCGTTCGACGCCGAGGCGTTCGCCCGCGCCGCGGCCCGGCGGCTGCGCGCCACCGCCGCCCGCTACCCCGAGGACCCCGAAGTGGCCCGGCTGGTCGGTGAACTCCTGTCCGGCAGTGCGGAGTTCAGCCGGCTGTGGGACGCCCACGACGTGCGCCCCGAGTCCAGCCTGCGCAAGACCGTCAACCATCCGCTGATCGGCCCGATCGCCCTCAACTGCGATCTCCTCGACATCTCCGACCAGGATCAGCAGCTCGTGCTCTACACCGTCGAGCCGGGCTCGCCCGCGGAGGAGGCGCTACGGCTGCTGTCGGTGATCGGCACCCAGCGCATGGACGTGCCCGGCTGAACTCCGTCCGCCATCCCCTGTCCGAAGAACCGATCAGGCTCCGCGGACCAGGTGCTCCTTCGCGCAGGCGCGGAAGGGGCCGAGGAGCGGATTGGTGTCCGCGTGGCGGGTGGCGACGACCACCTGGCAGGGCTCGATGTCCTCGACGGGCACGGTGACCAGGTCGTCCCGCAGCCCGCAGCGCCGGTCGTCGACCGGTACCAGGGCGACCGCCCCGCCGTCGGCGACGACCTCCAGCTTGTCCTCGAAGGTGTCGACGAGCAGCGGGCCGCCGGGAGCCGGGCTGCCGTCCGGGCGCGGGTCGAGCCGCCAGAAGCCGGTCCACACCTCGGCCATGCCGGTGCAGGCCACGAGAGGCTCGTCGGCGAAGTCCGCCGAGGTGAGGGACTCCTCGCCGGCGAGCCGGTGGTCGGCCGGCACGAGGAGCGCGCGGGGTTCGTCGTAGAGGACCGTCAGATCCAGGCCGTCGGCCGGGATCGGCAACGGGGTGCGCACGACGAGGGCGTCGACCCCGCCGTCGGGCAGGGCGCGGGTCTCGTCCCAGTCCAGGTGGCGGGGGTGCACGTGCGCGGTGGGGAAGCGGCGCCGCAGGGCGCGTACCGCGGGGGTGATGACGAGGTCCTCGACATAGCCGACGGTGAGCGAGCGCGGCGGGGCGGCGTCGCGTGCGGTGGTCACCGCCTGCCGGGCGGCGTGCAGCAGCGCCCGTGCCTGCGGGAGGAAGGCCGTTCCGGCCGCGGTCAGCGTGCTGCCCTGGGGGGTGCGCTCCAGCAGGCGCACACCGAGGGCGTCCTCCAGCCGCTGGATCTGGCGGCTCAGTGAGGGCTGGGCGACGTGCAGTGCCGCGGCGGCCCGGCCGAAGTTGAGGTGCTCGGCGACGGCCGTGAAGTACCGCACCAGTCGCAGGTCGAGGTCCGGGCCGGGAACGGGCACTGGCTTGGGCGCGGCACTGTCGGACACATCGGCAGCCTACCCGTCATGCGGCTGCCGCATGACGGGGTGCGGAACAGGTCTTGGACGCCCCTGGCCCGGCGGCTGTTGACTCGTGGATGTCCGGCCGGGACGGCCCGCCGGACGGGAATCCACCATTTTTTCGCTCAGGAGGAGTGTGTCCGCGATGGGTCGGTTCGACGGAAAGAAGGCAGTGGTCACCGGTGGCAGCAGCGGGTTCGGGCTGGCCACCGCGCAGATGCTCGTGGACGAGGGGGCGCGGGTGCTCGTGACCGGGCGCGACCGGGCCCGGCTCGACGCCGCGGGCAGGCAGCTCGGCCCGCGGGCGACCGCGGTGCACAGCGACGCCGGGTCGCTGTCCGACATCGCCGCGCTGGCGGACCGGGTGAAGGCCGAATTCGGCACGGTCGACGCCCTGTTCGCCAACGCCGGCGTCAATGCGTTCGCGCCGTTCGAGGAGACGAGCGAGGAACTCTTCGACCAGCTGATGACGGTCAACGTCAAGGGCCCGTACTTCACGGTGCAGCATTTCGCTCCGCTGCTGGCCGCGGGCAGCAGCGTGGTGTTCACCACCTCGGTCGCCAACACCCTGGGGCTGCCCATGCTCAGCGCCTACGCGGCCGGCAAGGCGGCGCTGCGTTCCCTGACCCGCTCGCTGGCCCGGGAACTCCTGCCGCGGAACGTCCGGGTCAACGCGGTCAGCCCCGGCCCGATCGACTCCGGGATCCTGGAGAAGTCGATGCCGCAGGACGCGGCGGAACAGACCAAGGCGCAGATGGCCGCGGACAACCCGCTGCGGCGCATGGGGACACCGGAGGAGGTCGCCGAGGCGGTGGTGTTCCTCGCCTTCGACGCCACCTACACCACCGGGGCGGAACTGGTCGTCGACGGCGGCGGCTCCCAGCTCTAGGGGCGGCTCCCGGCTCCCGGCTCCGGCTCCTGGCTCCCGGCTCCGGGGCCAGGCCCCCGGCCCCCTGCCGCCGGATACTGGAGACCCCTGGGCCGTGTTTCAGGAAGCGGTCGACTCGTGGGCGGCGAGTTCTTCGGCCAGTTCCATGCAGCGCAGGCGGGCCGGGGAGAAGTCGTAGGGCATCTTCCCGATGGCTTCGAACGCGCTCATCGTCTCGTGTTCCCTGCCCGAGCTCCGGCCGGTCCCGTCCTCGTCCTCGTCCTCGCCCTCGCTCTCGTCCTCGTCCTCGTCGGCGGAAGCGGGGTGCGACGTGTCCCAGAGGTCGAAGAGCGCGTCGTCGCCCTCCGCCAGGCCGGAGTCCTCGATGGCGGTGTGCAGCGCCTTCTCGAAGGCGTGCCGTTCGGCGGCCACTTGGGCCACGCGGGGGTCGTCGACAGCGACCGTGTCGTCGAGCGCCTCCTCGGCGGCGTCCACACGGTCGGACTCCCTCCGCAGGTCCGGGTGGGTGGCCAGGGCGATGAAGCGGCCGGCCTGGACGGCTGCTCCGAGCGGGCCGAAGATCCGCTCGGTGACCAGCAGACTGTCCAGGTCCGCCTGGCGCAGAGAGCCCTCGGGCAGGCCCTTGAGACGGCTGGTGACGAGGTCGGAGAGCAGACCCGCCCTGCTTCCCTCGGTACGCATGCGCTGCACGGCAGTCCGTTGCCGCCGTAGTTCCGCCTCCCGGGCGAGGAGGGATTCCGCCAGCCGTTCCAGGGTGTCCGCGATGCCGTCGTCGGTGTCGGTGTCGGTATCGGTGACGGCGACGGTGTCGGTGTCGCTGTCGGCCTGGGCCGTGTCGGCGAAGGCGTCACGGATGGCGTCCAGGGCGATCCCGGCGTCGGCCATCCTGCGGATCCACAGCAGCCGGATCATGTCCTCGTAGCCGTAGCGGCGGCGGCCGTCGCCGCCCCGGACGGGCTCGGGGAGCAGGCCGATCTCGTGGTAGTGACGGATCGCCCGTGGTGTGGTGCCGACGAAGGCCGCCGCGTCACCGATCTTGACCTGGCGCGGCGGGACGGAGGACGGGAACATGAGCAGGGGCCTTCCTCGACGGAGCGGGACGTGGGTACACCGGACCACATACCGCTACGGAAGCTGCAACCCGGGAGGCCCCGCCCGGCCTCCGTGCCGGGAGAAGCGCCCCCCCACACGACCTAGGGGCTGTTGGGGGTTGGGATCATGTGGTTGAGGTGAGGAGTTTCCGCCACATGATCGATCCGCGGAGGTGGAGTCCGGCCGCGTAGCTCTCGGGTGCCTTGTCGTAGCGGGTGGCCAGGCCGCGCCAGGTCTTGATCTTCCGGAAGCAGCGCTCGATGGTGTTGCGTTGCTTGTAGCGCTCGGGATCGTAGGTGACCGACCGTCC
>NZ_BJMM01000011.1 GCF_006539165.1 Streptomyces cacaoi
CACCCGAACAGCCCGACCTCGACTGGGAGAACCCGGAGGTGCACGCCGAGTTCGACTCCGTGCTGCGGTTCTGGCTCGACCTCGGCGTCGACGGCTTCCGCATCGACGTCGCCCACGGCATGATCAAGGCGCCCGGACTGCCCGACATCGGCCACGGCGCCCAGGCCCGGCTCATCGGCAACCAGCGGCTGCCCTTCTTCGACCAGGACGGCGTCCACGACATCCACCGCGCCTGGCGCCGACTGCTGGAGTCCTACGGCCCCGACCGCATCGGCGTCGCCGAGGCGTGGGCGCCCGACGCCGAACGCCTGGCCCGCTATGTGCGCCCCGACGAGCTGCACCAGGCGTTCAACTTCCAGTTCCTGACCGCGTCCTGGGACGCCGGGGCGCTGCGCGAGGTCATCGACGCCTCCATGGCGGCCAGCTCCGTCGTCGGCGCCCCCACCACCTGGGTGCTCTCCAACCACGACGTCGTCCGCCACCGCACCCGGCTCGGCGGCCTGGACCGGGCCCGCGCCGGCGCCCTGCTGATGCTGGCGCTGCCCGGCTCCGCCTACCTCTACCAGGGCGAGGAACTCGGCCTGCCCGAGGTGACCGAACTCCCCGACGAGGTACGCCAGGACCCGGCGTTCTTCCGTACCACGGAGGGGCAGAGCGGGCTGCGGGACGGCTGCCGGGTGCCCCTGCCCTGGGAGAGCGACGGCCCCTCCTTCGGGTTCGGCCCCGGCCGCAGCTGGCTGCCCCAGCCCGCCACCTGGCGCGAGCTGTCCGTCCAGCGGCAGACCGGCGACCCGCACTCCACGCTGGAGCTGTACCGCACGGCGCTGCGGCTGCGCCGCCGGCTGCCCGGCCTGGGCGACAGCGCCATGGAGTGGCTGCCGATGCCGGAGGGCGTCCTGGCCTTCTCCCGGCCGGGCCTGGTGTGTGTGCTCAACACCCGGGACGAACCCGTGACGTTCACCGCCCCCGGCCGGCTGCTGCTGTCCTCCGCCGCGTCCGTCCCCGGCCCGCAGGACGCGGACGGCTCCCCGGGCGCCGCGGGCACGGAGGCCGCTGCGGACACCGCGGCGGCGACCGGAACGCCCGGGGCCGAGACGGCGGCGGGAGCGGCGGAGACCGTGCGGGTGCCCGGGAATTCCTGCACCTGGTGGGCAGCCTGACAGCAGGCCGGTAAGGTCACTTCCCGTGACCGCACGGCTTGCTGACATCGCAGCGCAGGCGGGGGTCAGCGAGGCAACGGTCAGCCGCGTGCTCAACGGCAGACCGGGTGTCGCGGCGGCCACCCGTGAGTCCGTTCTGGCCGCGCTCGACGTGCTCGGCTACGAACGCCCCGTCAAGCTGCGCCGCCGCAGCGAAGGGCTGGTCGGTCTGATCACCCCGGAGCTGGAGAACCCCATCTTCCCCGCCTTCGCGCAGGTCATCGCGCAGGGCCTGACCCGGCAGGGCTACACCCCGGTCCTGGCCACCCAGACGCCCGGCGGCTCCACCGAGGACGAGCTGACGGAGATGCTGGTGGACCGGGGTGTCGCCGGGATCATCTTCGTCTCCGGCCTGCACGCCGACACCACGGCCGACACCGGCCGCTACGAGCGGCTGCACGGCCAGGGCGTGCCGTTCGTCCTCGTCAACGGGTTCTCGCCGCACGTACGCGCCCCGTTCGTCTCCCCCGACGACCGGGCGGCGATGCGGCTGGCCGTCTCCCATCTGGTCTCGCTCGGCCACGAGCGGATCGGTCTCGCGCTCGGGCCCGAGCGGTTCGTGCCCGTCCAGCGCAAGATCGAGGGCTTCCGGGGCTGCGTCACCGAGCTGCTCGGCGACCGCGCCGACCCCGGCGAGCTGATCGCCCACTCCCTGTTCACCCTGGAGGGCGGGCAGGCCGCAGCCGGCACCCTGCTGGAGCGGGGCTGCACCGCTGTGGTGTGCGCCAGCGACATGATGGCGCTCGGCGCGATCAGGGCGGCGCGGCAGCGCGGGCTCGCGGTACCGGCCGAGGTCTCGGTCATCGGCTTCGACGACTCCCCGCTCATCGCGTTCACCGATCCCCCGCTGACGACGATCCGGCAGCCGGTGACGGCCATGGGCCAGGCGGCGGTACGCACCCTCCTGGAGGAGATCGCCGGCACCCCGGCACCGCACAGCGAGTTCGTCTTCCTGCCCGAGCTGGTCGTCAGGGGCTCGACGGCCTCCGGACCCGGCCGCGAAGCGAGCGCCCAGGACCGTCTTCCGGCCCAGGGCCGCGCCTCTGCCGAAGGTCGGAGCCGGGCCCGTCGGAACCCGACCACAGGATGATCGGACGGTGGGCCCTGTCTGGCAGACTGTTCTGCCATGGGGGTCACGACCACACAGCCTGATGAAGAAGCCCGGCACGACGCGACGGACGCACCGGCCGAGGCAGCGCCCCCTACCCGCGGGCGGTACGCCGCCGCCCTGGACCGCTGGCGGGCGCCCCGGCGCCCCCGGCTCTGGTTCGAGATCGTGCTCATCGCGGTGAGCTACTGGGTCTATTCGCTGATCCGCAACGCCGTTCCCGAGCAGCAGGCCGCCGCGCTGCGCAACGCCGACTGGATCTGGAAGGCCGAGCACATCCTCGGCATCGCCGTGGAGAACTCGGTCAACCACGCGGTCAACGGCGTCACGTGGCTCATCGTCGGCATGAACTACTACTACGCGACGCTGCACTTCGTGGTCACCATCGGCGTCCTGGTGTGGCTCTTCCGCTGCCACCCGGGCCGCTACGCCGCCACCCGGCTCGTCCTGTTCGCCACCACCGGCGCCGCCCTGCTCGGCTACTACCTCTACCCGCTGGCGCCGCCCCGGCTGATGAACGGCGGGCACTTCATCGACACCGTCCAGGTGCACGAGACCTGGGGTTCGATGGCCTCCGGCAACCTGGCGGAGATGTCCAACCAGTACGCGGCCATGCCCTCGATGCACATCGGCTGGTCCGTGTGGTGCGGCGTCACCATCGTGATGCTGGCTCGCCCGCTGTGGGTGCGGATCCTCGGCGCGCTCTACCCGGCGACGACGCTGCTGGTCATCGTGAGCACCGCCAACCACTTCTGGCTCGACGCCGTCGGCGGGCTGCTGTGCCTCTCCCTGGGCTTCGCGCTCTCCTACGCCTGGTACGGCCGGTTCTCCTACCGGCTGCCGCAGCTCGCGCCCGCCCCCGCCTGACCACGGCGGCCCGGCCGGGCGCCGCGCCGCCCGGCCCCCGCTACTCGGCGTCGTAGAACAGCCGCTCGACCACCGCGCGGGCCTGCCGGGTGATGCGCCGGTAGTCGTCCAGCATCTCCCCGACGTGCCCCGGCTCGTAGCCCAGATACCGGCCGACCCCGGCCAGCTCCCGGGCATCCGAGGGGAAGGTGTCGCCCGGGCGCCCGCGCACCAGCATCACCGCGTTGCGCACCCGGGAGGCCAGCACCCACGCCTCGTCCAGCGTCCGGGCGTCCGTCTCGTCGATCAGCTCCGCCTCGACGGCCGCGGCCAGCGCGCTCCTGGTCCGGGTGGTGCGCAGCCCGGACAGCCGGTGACCGTGCTGGAGCTGGAGGAGCTGCACCGTCCACTCGACGTCGGTGAGGCCGCCCCGGCCGAGCTTGGTGTGGGTGGTGCGGTCGGCGCCGCGCGGCAGCCGCTCGCTCTCCATCCGCGCCTTCAGCCGGCGGATCTCCCGCACCGCGGCCTCGTCCAGGCCTCCGTCGGGATAGCGCAGCGGGTCGATCAGCTCCAGGAACCGGGCGGCGAGGCCCGCGTCCCCCGCGACGTACTCGGCACGCAGCAGCGCCTGGCTCTCCCACACCACCGACCAGCGCGCGTAGTAGGCGGCATAGCTGGTCAGCGAGCGCGCCAGGGTGCCCGACTTGCCCTCGGGACGCAGATCGGGGTCGATGACCAGGGGCGGGTCGGCGCTGGGCAGCTGGAGCAGCCGGCGCATCTCCGTGGCGACGGCGAACGCGGCCTTGCCGGCCTCGTGCTCGCTGACCCCCTCGCGCGGCTCGTGGACGAACAGGACGTCGGCGTCCGAGCCGTAGCCCATCTCGTGGCCGCCGAAGCGGCCCATGCCGATGACGGCGAACCGGGCCGGCAGCTCCGCACCCCACTGGGCGCGCACGGCCGCCCGCAGGGCTCCCGCCAGCGCGGCGGCGTTGATGCCGGTGAGCGCGTCGCCGACGCTGTCCAGCGACTCGGCGGGGACGGCCTGGGCGATGCCCTCGGTGCCGTAGGCGCCGAGCAGATCGGCCGCCGCGGTGCGGAACAGCTCGCGGCGGCGCACCCCGCGGGCCGCGGTGACGGCCTGCTCGGCACCGTCGGCGCGGCCGACGGCGGCGAGCGTCTCCTGGGCGAGCGCGTCCGGATCGCGGGGACGCAGCCCGCCCTCGTCGCCGAGCAGCGCGACCGCCTCCGGGGCGCGCAGCAGCAGGTCCGGCGCGAACCGCCCCGCGGACAGCACCCGGGCGAGGTTCTCGGCGGCCGCGCCCTCGTCCCGCAGCAGCCGCAGGTACCAGGGGGTCTGGCCGAGCGCGTCGGAGACCTTGCGGAAGGCGAGGAGCCCGGCGTCCGGGTCTGCGGAGTCGGCGAACCAGCCGAGCATCACCGGCAGGAGGGTGCGCTGGATGGCGGCCTTGCGGGTCACCCCGGAGGAGAGCGCCTCCAGGTGCCGCAGCGCCGCCCCGGGGTCCGCGTAGCCGAGGGCCTCCAGCCGCTGCCGGGCCGCCTGCGGGGACAGCCGCACCTCGCCCGGGGTGAGCTGGGCGACGGCGTCCAGCAGGGGCCGGTAGAACAGCTTCTCGTGCAGCCTGCGCACGGCGGAGGCGTGCCGGCGCCACGCCTTGTGCAGCTCGGCGACGGGCTCGCTGCGGTACCCGAGGGAGCGGGCCAGCCGGCGCTGGTCGGCCTCGCTGTCCGGCATCAGATGGGTGCGGCGCATCCGGTGCAGCTGGATGCGGTGCTCCATGGTGCGCAGGAACCGGTAGGCCGCGTCGAGGGAGGCGGCGTCCTGCCGGCCGACGTAGCCGCCGGCGGCGAGCGCGTCGAGCGCCTGGAGCGTGTTGGGGCTGCGCAGCGCCGTGTCGCTGCGGCCGTGCACCAGCTGGAGGAGCTGCACGGCGAACTCCACGTCCCGCAGCCCGCCCGGGCCGAGCTTCAGTTCCCGCTCGACGTGTGCCCGGGGGATGCTGGCCACGACCCGGCGGCGCATCTGCTGGACGTCGGTGACGAAGTTCTCCCGCTCGGCCGCCTGCCACACCAGCGGCGCCACGGCCGCCACGTACTCGGCGCCGAGCGCGGCGTCCCCCGCGACGGGGCGGGCCTTCAACAGCGCCTGGAACTCCCAGGTCTTGGCCCAGCGTTGGTAGTAGACCAGATGGCTGTCGAGGGTGCGCACGAGCGGGCCGTTGCGTCCCTCGGGGCGCAGATTGGCGTCCACCGGCCAGATCGTGCCCTCGGCCGTGGTGTCGGAGCAGATCCGCATCATGTGCGCGGCCAGCCGCCCCGCGGCGCGCAGCGCCTCGTGCTCGTCCTGCTCGCCGGCGGCCGGCTCGGCGACGAAGACGACGTCCACGTCGGAGACGTAGTTCAGCTCGTGCCCGCCGCACTTGCCCATGCCGATGACGGCGAGCCGGCAGGCGGCGGCGTCCTCGGGTGCCGCGGCGGCGGCGAGCGCGAGGGCCCGGCGCAGCGTGGCGGTGGCGAGGTCGGCCAGCTCGGCCGCGGTCTCGGCGACGTCCCGGGTGCCGCACACGTCGCGTGCGGCGAGGGCGAGCAGGGCGCGGCGGTAGGCGATGCGCAGCGCGTCGGGGTCGGCGACGTCGCGCAGCGCGGCCTCGAACTCCTCGGTGCCGGGGTGCAGGTCGCTCGTCTCGTAGGTGGCGAGGGCCTGCCAGTCGTGCGGGTGCCGGGCCAGGTGGTCGCCGAGCGCGGCGGAGGCGCCGAGGACGCCGAGGAGGCGGTCGCGCAGGGGTTTCGCGGTGCGCAGCGCGTCCAGCAGCCGCCGGGCCTCGGCGCCGGCCGGCCCCTCGCCCGGCTGTTCCGCGTCCAGGGACTCGACGATGCGGAGCAGGCCGAGGAGGGCCTGGTCCGGGTCGGCGGTCGCGCCGAGCGCGTCGAGGAAGAGGGGGTCACCGTGCAGCGGGGCCAGCTCCTCCTGGTCGAGGAGTTTCCCGGCGGCTGCCGGATCCGTGAAGCCCTGCCGTACCAGCCGCGCGAACCGGCTGTCCCGCCGGCCACCCTGGGTCACATCTCACCTCTCACCATGAGCCCGTTCCGGGGGGCGCCGACCGGCCGGAGGCCGGGGAATCCGGGTACCGGCGCCCCGGCGCGACGCCGGAACGGGAACGGGCAGAACCGGAGCACTTTCACAGAACGGGAAGGGATTTCCGCAGCTCGAAGGCGGTGACCTCGGAGCGGTACTCCTCCCATTCCTGCTTCTTGTTCCGCAGGAAGAAGTCGAAAACGTGCTCCCCCAGCGTCTGGGCGACCAGCTCGCTGCGCTCCATGAGCGCGATCGCCTCCCCCAGGTTCTGCGGGAGCGGTTCGATCCCCATGGCCCGCCGCTCGGCGTCGGAGAGCGCCCACACGTCGTCGTCGGCGCCGGGCGGCAGCTCGTAGCCCTCCTCGATGCCCTTGAGCCCGGCGGCGAGCAGCACCGCGTAGGCGAGATAGGGGTTGGCGCCGGAGTCCAGGGAGCGCATCTCGATCCGCGTCGACCCCGTCTTGCCGGGCTTGTACATGGGTACCCGGACCAGCGCGGAGCGGTTGTTGTGGCCCCAGCAGATGTAGGAGGGGGACTCGCCGCCCTCGCCCGCCGTGCGGTTGGCGCCGCCCCAGATGCGCTTGTAGGAGTTGACCCACTGATTGGTGACGGCGGAGATCTCGCCGGCGTGCTCCAGCAGCCCGGCGATGAACGAGCGGCCGACCTTGGAGAGCTGGTACTCGGCGCCGGACTCGTAGAAGGCGTTGCGGTCCCCCTCGAACAGGGAGAGATGGGTGTGCATGCCGGAGCCGGGGTACTCCGAGAACGGCTTGGGCATGAAGGTGGCCTGGACGCCCTGTTCGAGAGCGACCTGCTTCATGACCAGGCGGAAGGTCATGATGTTGTCGGCCGTGGAGAGGGCGTCGGCGTAGCGCAGGTCGATCTCCTGCTGGCCGGGCGCCCCCTCGTGGTGGGAGAACTCGACCGAGATGCCCATCGACTCCAGCATGGTGATGGCCTGGCGGCGGAAGTCCATGCCCACGTTCTGCGGGGTGTGGTCGAAGTACCCGGAGGAGTCGGCCGGGACGGGGCGGGTGCCGTCCACCGGCTTGTCCTTGAGCAGGAAGAACTCGATCTCCGGGTGGATGTAGAAGGTGAACCCGAGGTCGGACGCCTTGGCGAGGGCGCGCTTGAGGACGTAGCGCGGGTCGGCGTACGAGGGGGAGCCGTCCGGCATGAGGATGTCGCAGAACATCCGGGCGGTACCGGGGGCCTCGGCCCGCCAGGGCAGTATCTGGAAGGTGCTGGGGTCCGGCTTGGCGATCATGTCGGACTCGTAGACGCGTGCGAACCCCTCGATGGCGGAACCGTCGAAGCCCATGCCCTCGTCGAAGGCCTGCTCCAGTTCGGCGGGCGCCACGGCCACGGATTTCAGGAAGCCGAGGACGTCGGTGAACCAGAGGCGGACGAACCGGATGTCGCGCTCCTCCAGCGTCCGGAGGACGAATTCCTGCTGCTTGTCCATGGGCCTATCCTTGCAGGTCAGAGGGGTGTGCTCGGGTCCCCTGGGCGCAACGGGTGCAGGTGGAGCATTCCACCACGGGGTTTCCGGGAGATGTCCGGCCGTGGTGGGCCCACGTGCGATCGTTCCCGATCGTTTCACACACACTCCTCACCCCGCCCGTGCGCGACCGCCCCGTCGACCCCCGCCCGGCGCCCCCTGTCCCCGCCGACTCCGAGCCGGCGTTTTCGCAGGTCACCGCGGCGATGTCCGGGCACACCCCGGGGCGGGAATTCTGCGCGGGCGCCATGCATTGAGGGGGGTGTAGTTGAACAGTCAACCAACGGAATCGACGAGGCGAGCACCATGACGGCCACCCCGGGCACGCCCCCCATCCAGTTCGGGATCTTCAGCGTCGGCGACGTGACCATGGACCCCACGACGGGCCGGACGCCGACGGAGTACGAGCGCATCAAGGCGATCCTGACCATCGCGCAGAAGGCCGAGGAGGTCGGGCTCGACGTCTTCGCGACCGGCGAGCACCACAACCCCCCGTTCGTGCCGTCGTCCCCGACGACCATGCTCGGCTATCTCGCGGCCCGCACCGAGCGGCTCCTGCTGTCCACCGCCACCACGCTGATCACCACCAACGACCCGGTGAAGATCGCCGAGGACTTCGCGATGCTCCAGCACGTCGCCGACGGCCGCGTCGACCTGATGATGGGCCGCGGCAACACCGGCCCCGTCTACCCCTGGTTCGGTCAGGACATCCGGCAGGGCATTCCGCTGGCCATCGAGAACTACGCGCTGCTGCGCAAGCTGTGGGACGAGGAGGTCGTCGACTGGCAGGGCCGCTTCCGCACCCCGCTCCAGGGCTTCACCTCCACCCCGCGCCCGCTGGACGGCGTCTCCCCGTTCGTGTGGCACGGCTCGATCCGCAGCCCCGAGATCGCCGAGCAGGCCGCCTACTACGGCGACGGCTTCTTCGCGAACAACATCTTCTGGCCCCGCAACCACTTCCAGCGCCTGATCAACCTCTACCGGGACCGCTTCGAGCACTACGGGCACGGCACCCGCGAGCAGGCGTTCGTCGGGCTCGGCGGGCAGGCGTTCATGCGCCGCAACTCCCAGGACGCGGTACGTGAGTTCCGCCCCTACTTCGACAACGCCCCCGTCTACGGGCACGGGCCCACCCTGGAGGAGTTCACCGAGCAGACGCCGCTGACCGTCGGCAGCCCCCAGGAGGTCATCGAGAAGACGCTGACGTTCCGCGAGTCCTTCGGCGACTACCAGCGCCAGCTGTTCCTCATGGACCACGCGGGCCTGCCGCTGAAGACCGTCCTGGAACAGCTCGACCTGCTCGGCGAGGAGGTCGTACCCGTCCTGCGCAAGGAAATGGAGCGCGGCCGTCCGGCCGGCACCGCCGACGCGCCCAGCCACGCGAACCGCGTGTCGGCGCTCCGGCCCACCGGCGCGGCCACGGAAGGGAGCCCCGCATGACCGGCACGGCCACTCCCGGCACCCCCGCCGCCCCCACCGAGCAGCCGCCGGTCCGGCTGGTCGTCGTCTCCGCCGGGCTGAGCGAGCCCTCGTCCACCCGGATGCTGGCCGACCGGCTCGCCGAGGCCACCCGGCTCGCGCTGGACGAACGCGGCCTGACCGCCGAGGTGCGCACCGTCGAACTGCGCGATCTGGCCGCCCGGATCGCGCACACCTTCGTCACCGGCTTCGCCGCGGGCGAGCTGCGCGACGCGCTCGACGAGGTGGCGGCGGCCGACGGGCTGATCGCCGTCACACCCGTCTTCTCCGCCTCCTACAGCGGGCTGTTCAAGTCCTTCTTCGACGTCCTCGACAAGGACACGCTCGTGGGCAAGCCCGTCCTGTTCGGCGCCACGGGCGGCACACCCCGGCACTCGCTCGTCCTGGACCACGCGCTGCGGCCCCTGTTCAGCTATCTGCGCGCGGTCACCTCGCCCACGGCCGTCTACGCCGCCACCGACGACTGGGCGGCGGCCGACGACGGCATCACCCCGTCCCTGCCCGGCCGGATCGCCCGGGCCGGCGGCGAGTTCGCCGGGCTGCTGAGCCCCGGCCGCTTCTCCGCCGACGGCCCCGAACAGGAGGAAGTCCTCCCGTTCGAACAGCAGTTGGCCGCCCTCCGCCTGCCGGAGGAGTGAGCCGTCCGCCCGACTCACCGCAATCCCGGGGGTGTTGAAGGCATCGCGCCGCGCACCCCCGTCCGGTGAAATGGGACGCATGAGCAGTGGCACCGCACGGGCGGGGGCGCGGGCGGCCCGCGTCGGCAGGGCGCGCGCCGGGCACCGCTGGCCCCCGCCTGCCAGGCCGCCGCCGTGGCGCCTCCCGTCGCCCGCCCGCACCGACCGTCCTCGTCCCGCCCGGTCGCGCGCGCCGACGTGTCGACGGAGCCACCTCACACCGCAGGCCAGCGGGGCGTGTCCCAGCGACACCGTCTCGACTCGGGCTCCTCGCCCGTCACCGCATCAGCAGGCACCTTCCCCTGCTCGGGGGCGGCGCTTTCGGCCAACCACGGCTCCCCCGCCACCACTTGGCGATGGACGCACTGGCCCCTGCTACGGGTACCTCCCCGAGCCCCCCGGCGGTAGGCTCCGCGCTGGTCGTTGCGGGGTGGCGGGGTGCTTCGTCGTTCGGCTCGGCCGTCGCTGTCCGCCGTTGCCGACCGGAACGGGCTCCATGTCCTCTTCGTCCTCCGTCCTGTGGATCCTCGGGGCGGCCTTCACCCCCGCCGGGGCCGCCCTCGGCACCGGTATGTACTGGCACATCCGCCGGAGGCGGGCCCTCCTGCGGGACGGCGCGCGGGCCGAGGGCGTGGTGGCCCGGCTCACGGAACGGCAGATGAAGGGCCCGAGTTCGCACACCACGTCCACGCTCCACTCCTCCACGGGGCCCTTCGCCTACGCCCCGGTCATCGCCTGGACCACGGCCGACGGCCGGGCCATGGAGACCGAGTGGAACGTCGCCCGCCCCCAGGAGCAGGCCCTCGCCGTGGGCACCCCCGTCGAGGTCCGCTACGACCCGGCGAACCCCTCCCGCTGGACGCTCCCCACCGAGGGCAGCGCCCTGTGGTGGCTCTTCACCGCGGTGGGCGCCCTGTTCACCGTCCTCGGTCTGGGGTTCCTCGGCGGGGCGATGTTCATGTAGCGGAGACTGCTCAAGTCCGGGCAGGCGGCCCCTTGTTCAGCTGCCGTCCGACGCGGTGAGGCGGCGCAGTGCCGCGTGCGCGGGCGGGCCCCAGGACGGTTTGCCGCCGGGACGGCCGTGGACGCCGGCGTCGCCGATGTGGGCGAGGTCGAGCGCGCTCAGCACCGCCCAGCCGCGGGCGCGGCGCAGGGTCGCGGCGTCCGGGTGCGGCCGGTAGGCCGCGTGGAAGAGGTCGGTGGCGCCGTCCGGCAGCAGGAGCCAGGCGGCGGCGAGGTCGTAGGCGGGGTCACCGGCGAAGAGATCGCCGAAGTCGATGACGCCGCAGAAAGTGCCGTCCCTGGTGAGGATGTGGGCCGGGTGCAGATCCCCGTGCTGCCACAGGAGGGGGCCCGTCCAGCCGGGCGCTTCGGCGGCGTCCTCCCAGACCGCGCGGGCGGCGTCCGGGTCGCGGACCAGCCCCCGTTCGACGGCCGAGTCGAGCTGTGCGGCGAAGTGCCCGGCCGTCTCGGTCAGTCGGCCTCCGCGGTCCCGGCCCGTCGGCGCCCCGTCGGGTGCGGGCCGGTGCAGGGCGGACAGAAAGGCGGCCAAGGCGTCGGCCGCCGCCGCGCACGTCGCGGGTGCGCGGTCGGCCGGCTCGCCCGGGACCCAGGTGGTGACGAGCCAGGGCCGCGGAAACCGTGCGGAGGGCTCGCCCAGGCGCTGCGGGACGGGGATCTCCAGCGGAAGGCCCCGGGAGAGCCGGGGCAGCCAGGCGTGCTCCTTGCGCAGCAGTGCGTCGGCGGACTCCGTCGCCCAGGGCACCCGGACGGCGAGGTCGTCGCCGAGCCGCCACACCTGGTTGTCCCAGCCGAGCGCACCGAGTTCCAGGCGGCGGCCCGCCAGGTCGGGGTGCTGCTCGCGCAGCAGCTCCCGGATCAGCGCCTCGGTGATGTCCGTCCCGGTGACTGCCATACGCAGACGGTATCCGGCCGCCCTCACCCGCCCGCACCGAACGGCGCACCCCGGGACTCAGCCGGCGCCCCGCTTCACCTCGCCGACGAAGGCCGCCCACGCGGGAGTGGAGAACATCAGCGGCTCCCGGCCCACGTCCTGGCTGTCCCGCACGGGGACGAGCCCGTCGCCGGGGACGCGGCCCGGGGCCCACTCGGCACACGGACCGCCCTGCGGGTCGCTGTGGCCGGACCTGATCCATACCGCTTCGCTCATGCCGTTCCTCCAGGGGGACGTCCGGGCAGACCGCGCCCCCACTGTCCACCCGTGGCCGCCCACCGCTACCCCGGCGTGGAGCGGGCGACGCGGAAGCCCACGTCGTCGATGCGGAACGTCGGGTGGCTGCGGCGCCGTACCGAGGCGCGGCAGCTCCAGTGCTCGTCGGCCCAGCCGCCGCCGCGGAGCACCCGGTAGGTGCCGTACACCTCGGCGTCGTAGACGTCCCAGCACCAGTTCCACACATTGCCCAGCATGTCGAACAGGCCCCAGGCGTTCGGTCGTCTGCCGCCCACGGGGTGGATCCGGTCGCCCGAGTTGCCGCCGTACCAGGCGACTTCGTCGAGCGGGCCGTAGCGCGGGCCGGTGGTCTCCGCACGGCAGGCGTGCTCCCATTCGGCCTCGGTGGGCAGCCGGTACCCGTCAGCCGCGGTGTCCCACTCGGGGGCCTCGGCGTCGGCGTCGAGACGGTACGCGGGCGCGAGCCCCTCACGGCGGGACAGCGCGTTGCAGAAGCGGACCGCGTCCCACCACGAGACGCCCTCCACGGGCAGCCGGTCGCCCCGGACGCTGCTCGGCCGCTCGCCGGTCACCTGCGCGTACCACGCCTGCGTGACGGGGAACGCCGACATCCACAGCGGCGCGACCTCCACCGGCCAACTCCGGCTCGTGCGCCGGTCGGACAGCGTCACCCGCCCCGCCGGCACCTCGACCATGGTGCTCTCCGCCCCCGTCGCCATGCGCTACACCGTCCGCTTCATCTGTTCCACGAAGGCCGTCCACGCGCACGTCGAGAACCGCAGCGGGGCCCGTCCCACGTCCTTGCTGTCACGCACCGGAACGCCCTCGCCGCCGGACACGCGCCCCGGGGCCCACTCGACGCACTGCCCGCCCTGCTGGTCGCTGTAGCCGGACCTGATCCACGTCCCGCTCATGCGCACTCCTGATCTCGCTGATGAGGGCTTCGGATTCGTGCGGCCCCAGTGCGCAGGCCCGGATCCGGTCGTAGTAGGCCTCGGCATTGCTCACCAGCTTCGGCGCCTCGTAGGACCGCCCTCCCCGTGGCCCCTCAACGTACACAGCGGATTTGGCGTCGTCGAAGTCGAGCAGGGACCGACGGTGGGGACGTGCGCGAACACCACCCGGCGGAACGTGGCGTCACCCGCGATCATCGCCCCGGCGAACCGGGCGTCGCCGCCGAAGGCCGCCCCGCTGAAGTCGGCGTGCCCCTCGACCGTCACCCCGCCGAGGACGATGCCTGCCGGGAACTCGGCCCGGTGGAAGAGGAGTCGGCCGGCGCGTCGGGGGGCGGCCCGCCGGGCGGTGCGGAGGTCATATCCGTGGGACGCGGCTTCCGGGCCCGCGTACGGCAACCGCGGCCCGGTGTGTGGGGCACCGGGCCGCGGCTGGGTTCGTGCCGGGGAGCGCGGTGGGGCGCTCCCCGGGTGGTGCTGAGTTGTGCTGAGCGGTGCTGCTCTGCCGTCTTACTCGACGATGTTGAGCAGCAGGTTCGGCGAGCCCGGGCCCGGGTTGCCGACGACGTCCTTCGAGGCGCCCTCGGTCAGGGCCTTGGACACCGCGTCGGGGGTGGCGTCCTTGTGGCCGGCCAGGTAGACGGCTGCCGCGCCCGCGACGTGCGGGGAGGCCATGGACGTGCCCGAGATGGTGTCGGTGGCGTCGTCACCGGAGTTCCAGGCGCCGGTGATGTCCACGCCGGGCGCGTACAGGTCGACGACCTCGCCGTAGTTGGAGAAGTCGGCCTGTGCGTCGGTGTTGTCCGTGGCGCCGACGGTGAGGGCCTCCGGAACGCGTGCGGGCGAGCTGTTCCCCGCGTCCGAGGACTCATTACCGGCGGCCACCGCGAAGGTGACACCGGCCTTGATCGAGTTCTGGACAGCGGTGTCCAGCGCCTCGTCGGCCCCGCCGCCGAGGGACATGTTGGCGACCGACGGGGACTTGGCGTTCTTGGTCACCCAGTCGATGCCGGACACGACCTGCTCGGTGGTGCCGCTGCCGTTGTCGTCGAGCACGCGGACGGCGACGACGTCGGCCTTCTTGGCGACACCGTGCGCCTCGCCCGCGACGGTGCTGGCGACGTGCGTGCCGTGACCGTTGCCGTCGGTGGCGTCGTCGTCGCCGTCGACGGCGTCGAAGCCGCTGCTGGCGCGACCGCCGAAGTCCTTGTGGGTGGTGCGGACCCCGGTGTCGATGATGTACGCGGTGACGCCCTCACCGGCGCTGTCCGGGTACACGTACTTCTTGTCGAGGTTCAGTTCGGGGGTGTCGATGCGGTCGAGGCCCCAGGAGGGCGGGTCGGCCTGCTCGGCGGTGATGGTGTGCTTCTGGTTGGCGAAGACCTTGTCGACGGCCGGGTCGGCCGCCAGCTCCTTGGCCTCCTTCTCGGACATCTGCGCCGAGTAGCCGTTGAGGGCCGCGGTGAAGGTTCTCTTCACCTTGCCGCCGTGCTCGTTGATGACGGACTTGCCCTTGGCCGCCGCCGACTTGGTGCTCACCGCCGACTTCTTCATCGTGACGATGTAGCTGCCCTTGACCGCCTGCGCGGAGTGGGCGCCGACGACGGTGCCTTCGGCGGGCGAGGCGGTCGCCGGGAGTGCGGAGACCGTGCCGATGGCCGCCGCCGCGACGGCGGCCGATATGCCGAGGGCTACTTTCCTGCGCGTCACTGCCATGGGGAGGGTTCCTCCTCGTGTGGGGGGTGCGCTGTGGGGTGCGCAGTCAGGAACCTAAGTGGGTGACGCGAGCGGGACAAGACCGCGGCAGGAAACGGCAGTTCGCTCAAGCGTGCCCATTGAGGGCGGTTCGGACATCCCCGCGGCGGGTGCCGGCACGGGAGCTCGCGGGGCTGCGGGCGGCGTCCCGGCGCGGCGAGGGAGCGGTGGCCTGCGGCACCCAGCCGAGGCTCGCGGCACGCATCCCCAGCTGGAACCGTGTGGTGGCGCCGAGCCGTTCCATCAGCCCGTGCAGCCGGCGCTGGAACGTGCGGTAACTCACCCCCAGTTGACGGGCCATCACCTGGTCGGTCATGCCCGTCGTCAGCAGCGCCAGCAGCCGTGCCTCCTCGGCGTCCGGCCCGCCGGACGCGCCGGGTCTGCGGCCCGCGAGGTACTCGGAGATGGGCAGCGCACGGCCCCACAGCACCTCGAAGAACTCGCACAAGACCTCCAGCAGCCCGGAGGGATGCACGACGACGCTGCTGACCAGCTCGTTCGGTGCGGCACGCAGCGGTATGAGGGCGAGTCGGTCGTCGGCGATGAGCATCTTCGTCGGGGTGTCCGCCATCACCCGCGCCTCCTCGCCGAGTTCGGCGCACGCCTCGATGTCCGTGTTGAGCCGGTGGTCGAAGGTGGCCAGCCCCTCGGTGTCGTAGATGACCCGGTAGGCGATGCCCCGGCCCAGCATCTGGGCCTGGACGGGCATCATGCCGGTCTTCGGATCGAGCCGGTCGGGGTCGCTGTTGGCGTACGGGGGGCGGTCTATGCCGCGGATCTCACCGCGTGCGCTGCGCTGGAGCTGGTCGACCTGGCGGATGACGGCGGCCCGGCCGGTGACGATCTCCACCAGGTCCAGCGGGTCGCGGCCCTCGGAGTTGGCACGGAAGCGCGTGGCCAGCAACTGGATGTGCCGACGGGTACGTTGGAGCTCCTCCTCGCGGGCGACCAGCAGCGATTCGAAGGCCACCTCGGGCGCCACCGGCAGATAGCGCTCCTCGCCGCCGCGCCCCTGGGGCCGGTCGGCGTCGAACCGGCCCACGAGGTTCAGCCGCTCCAGGGATTCCAGGGCGGCGCGCACGCGTGCCGTGCCCAGCCCGAGGGCCGAGCGGAGGTCGGGGACGGTGACGGCGCCGTCGACGAGCGCCTCGTAGATCTGCTGCTGGACAGGGTCGAGATCCAGGGCATCCAACATGCTGGGCATCCTGGTCACGGTGGCGAGTTCACGTCAATGGCCGAACGGCGCCAACGCTCGTTCACTTCCACAACAACCCTGCGGAAATCCGCGGCCCGGCCCCCGCACCGATACCCGGGGAGGGCATCCCACTAAGCTGCGGCCCATGCGGACGAGCGGCGACGGACGGCGGCGGCACGCCACCGGGTGGTGCGGCCGCCTTCTGCTGTTCACGGCGCTGCTGCTGGGCATCGTCACCATGCACACGCTCGGCCATCCGTCCTCCGGCCACGGCTCGGCGGGCGACTCCCCCGCGGCACACGCGCCGCACACGGCACTCACCGCACACGACTCCCCCGCCGCCCAGGGACCCCACCGGCCGGACACGGCTCCTCCGGCACACCCGCCACTCGCGGCACAGCCGTCCTTCACGGCGCACTCCCCGCTCGATCCGCCCGCCCCGGAGGCGCCCCCGACCCGGGCGTCCGCCCTCCCGGACAGCGCCTCGCCCGCGTCCGCCCCGCACGGGAACAGGACGCAGACGGACGGGACGCAGGCGGACGGGACGCAGGAGGGAGGGCCCCGGGAGGACGGCGTTCACACCGACGGGGCCGCCCCCGCAGAGGCGGGTGCCGCGCAGGCCGGGAACCCCTCCGCGCCCGCGGAGAAGCCGCACGGGCTCGGTACCGACCCGATGTCCGTGTGCCTCGCCGTCCTCGCCGCCTGGCCGGTCCTCGCGCTGCTCGGCGCCCTGACGCTGCTCGCCTCGCTGTGGTCGGCGGTCCGCGAGCCGCTCACGCACCAGCTCGCCCGGATACGGCGCGCCCTGCGGCCCGTCGCCCCTCCCGGCCGTACCGCACTACGCCTCGCACAGCTGTCGATCCTGCGGATCTAGCCTCCCGGCGGACCCGAGCGCACCCGTCCGCCCGGCCCCTTCCGGGCCGGACCCCGCAGCACCGCACGGCTGCCGTGCCCGTCCGGCACGGCCCCGCCGTCCCTCCGTCGTGCCCGCGCCCCCGTCGCGGCCGCACGCGCGCGCTCGCCGTTCCGCCCCACCACCGCACCGGGACCGAAGAGTTCATGCGATCGACACACCCCGTGAGGTGACGGACATGCGTACGCAACACACCCCCTCGGCCACGCCGTCGGCAGCAGCTGCCGCGCCCGCCCGCCGCGCCGTGCTCGGCGCCGGTGCCGCGGCGGCGCTCGCCGGGGCCGGCCTGCTGGCCGGCTGCTCCGACGACTCCGGCTCGGCGAAGAACGGGCGCGACTACGTCGCCCCGGACGGCCCCGAGGTGCGGGCGGCCGAGAAGGAACGCGGCGGCGGCCGTACCGAGAAGGTGCGGCTGACCGCGGCGCCCTCCCGGATCGAGCTGGGCGACGGCACCACCGTGCGCACCTGGGCGTACGGCGAGCGGCTGCCCGGCAAGGAGGTCCGGGTGACGGCGGGGAGCACCCTCGCGCTGACCCTCGCCAACCACCTTCCGCAGTCGACCTCCCTGCACTGGCACGGCCTCGCGCTGCGCAACGACATGGACGGCGTACCCGCGCTCACCCAGCGCGCCCTGCGGCCGGGCGCCGAGTTCACCTACCGGTTCGCGGTGCCGCACCCGGGCACGTACTGGTTCCATCCGCACTCCGGCGTCCAGCAGGACCGCGGCCTGTACGCGCCGCTGATCGTGGAGGACCCGAAGGAGCCGCTGGAGTACGACAAGGAGTGGGTCGTCGTCCTGGACGACTGGGTCGACGGCGTCGAGGGCTCCACACCGGACGCGGTCCTCGCCGAACTCCGCAAGGGGATGGGCGGCATGGACCACGGCGGCGGCCACGGCGGCATGGACCACGGCGGCGGCCACGACATGGGCAGCATGAGCATGTCCCGCGCGGCCGGTGTCTCCGGTACGGCGTACGCGGCACCGGCCTCCTCCACCGCGTCCATGGCGTCCGCGGCGTCCATGGCATCCGTCTCGTCCCTCACGTCCACCGCCCGCCGGGCCGGCAAGGGCGACGGCCCGTCGCGGATGATGATGGGCGCCACGAGCGAGCTGCTGGGCGGCGACGCGGGCGATGTGAAGTACCCGTACCACCTGGTCAACGGGCGCACGGAGAAGGACCCCGAGGTCTTCAGGGCCCGGCCGGGCGACCGGGTGCGGATCCGGTTCGTCAACGCCGGGGGCGACACCGCCTACCGGGTCGCGCTCGGCGGCCACCGGATGACGGTCACGCACACCGACGGCTTCCCCGTCGAGCACGCCCGCACGGACGCGCTGCTGCTCGGTATGGGCGAGCGGTACGACGTGCTCGTCACCGTCGAGGACGGCGTCTTCCCGCTGACGGCGCTCGCCGAGGGCAAGAAGGCGTCGGCGCGTGCACTGCTGCGCACCGGCGGCGGCCCGGCGCCGAAGGCCGGGGAGCGCCCCGCGGAGCTGGACGGGAAACTGCTGACCGCGCAGCAGCTCGACGCCGCCGAGGACGTCTCGCTGAAGCCCGGCAGGCCGGACCGGACGGTCACGCTGAAGCTGACCGGTTCGATGGCGAAGTACGACTGGGGCATCGACGGCGAGGCGTACGACCCCGAGCAGCGGCGGCCGGTCGCGGAGGGCGAGCGGGTGCGGCTGCGCTTCGTCAACACGACCGACATGTGGCACCCGATGCATCTGCACGGCCACACCTTCCAGCTGCCGGGCGGCGGCCCCCGCAAGGACACCGCGATCGTGCTGCCGGGCCGGACGCTGGAGGTGGACTTCGACGCGGACAATCCGGGGCTGTGGATGCTCCACTGCCACAACGTCTACCACGGTGAGTCAGGCATGATGACCGTCCTCGGATATCTGAAGTAACCGCAGGTCACCGGCGGCGGGAGGGGCTCCTGGCGGCTCCTTCCCGCCGTCGCCCGGCGGCCCTGGGCGCCCATAGCGTCAGCCCGACGATTACCGAGGTTTACACTCGGAAGCGTGGCTCAACTACGTCTCGCCCTGAACCAGATCGACTCCACCGTCGGCGACCTCGAAGGCAACGCCGAGTCGGTCGTGCAGTGGACCCGGCACTCCGTCGAGCAAGGCGCCCACCTGGTGGCCTTCCCCGAGATGATGCTCACCGGCTACCCGGTCGAGGACCTCGCGCTGCGGTCCGCCTTCGTGGAGGCCAGCAGGGCGGCGCTGCGGTCGCTGGCGGGCCGGCTGGCCGACGAGGGCTTCGGTGACGTCCCCGTCGTCGTCGGCTATCTCGACCGCTGCGAACAGGCACAGCCCCGCTACGGGCAGCCCGCGGGCGCCCCGCAGAACGCCGCCGCCGTGCTGCACGGCGGCGAGGTCGTCCTCACCTTCGCCAAGCACCATCTGCCGAACTACGGCGTCTTCGACGAGTTCCGCTACTTCGTGCCGGGCGACACCATGCCGGTCGTCCGGGTGCACGGCGTCGATGTGGCGCTCGCCATCTGCGAGGACCTGTGGCAGGACGGCGGACGCGTCCCGGCCGCGCGCAGCGCCGGCGCGGGGCTGCTGCTGTCGGTGAACGCCTCGCCCTACGAGCGGGACAAGCACGACACCCGGCTGGAGCTGGTGCGCAAGCGGGCCCAGGAGGCCGGCTGCACCACGGCGTATCTGGCCATGATCGGCGGGCAGGACGAGCTGGTCTTCGACGGGGACTCGATCGTCGTCGACCCGTCCGGTGACGTCATCGCGCGCGCCCCGCAGTTCGAACAGGGCTGTGTCGTCCTCGATCTCGACCTGCCGGCAGCGGCGGCCACGCCCCCGTCCGGCACGGTGGACGACGGGCTGCGCATCGACCACCGGGTGCTGTCCGCCGAGCCGCTGCCGGCCTGGGAGCCGGAGGTCACCGGCAGCGAGGCACCGCGCCTGGAGAGCGACGAGGAGATCTACACGGCGCTCGTGGTCGGGCTGCGCGCCTACGCCGCGAAGAACGGTTTCCGCTCGGTGCTCATCGGCCTCTCCGGCGGCATCGACTCCGCGCTGACCGCCGCCATCGCCTGCGACGCGGTCGGCGCCGCGAACGTGTACGGCGTCGCCATGCCGTCCCGCTACTCCTCGCAGCACTCCCAGGACGACGCCGCCGAGCTGGCCCGGCGCACCGGGCTGAACTTCCGCACGGTGCCGATCGAGCCCATGTTCCAGGCGTACATGGGCGAGTTGCACCTCACCGGCCTCGCGGAGGAGAACCTCCAGTCGCGGCTGCGCGGCACCCTGCTGATGGCGATCTCCAACCAGGAGGGCCAGATCGTGCTCGCGCCGGGCAACAAGTCCGAGCTGGCGGTGGGGTATTCGACGCTGTACGGCGACTCGGTGGGCGCCTACGGGCCGATCAAGGACGTCTACAAGACGAACATCTTCCGGCTCGCCACCTGGCGCAACCGCGTCGCCCACGAGCGCGGCCACACCCCGCCGATCCCGGAGAACTCCATCACCAAGCCGCCGAGCGCCGAGCTGCGCCCCGGCCAGGTCGACACCGACTCGCTGCCGGACTACGACGTGCTCGACCGCGTCCTGAAGCGGTATGTCGACAAGGACCAGGGCGCCGCGGAGATCGTCGCGGCCGGCTTCGACGAGGAGACCGTCCGCCGCGTGCTGCGGATGACGGACCGCGCCGAGTACAAGCGGCGGCAGTACCCGCCGGGCACCAAGATCTCCCCCAAGGGCTTCGGCAAGGACCGCCGGCTGCCGATCACCAGTGCCTGGCGGGAAGCGCCGGCGGAGGCTACCGGGCCGTCGACAGCGGGACGGTGATCTCCTTCAGCCAGCGGGCCCGGGCGAAGTCCCGGGCCCGCAGCCGTACCCGGTCGCGGTACACCTCGACCTGGAGGCCCTGGTTGAACGCCCCCTCCACGGCGACCTCGCCGCCCTTCCCGTCGTCCCGGTAACCGGTCTGCACCGCACCGGTGTTGACGACGGAGAAGCCCTCCGGGTTCGCGGTGCCGGGCACCACCCGGCGCACGTACCAGTCGGACAGCGTGAGGTCCCAGTGCGTGTGCCCGCAGAAGAAGAAGACGTCCCGGTACCGGCCGAGGATGCCCAGCAGCCGCTCGGCCTGCACGTAGTCGTGCTGGTAGAGCGCGTTGCGGCTGCCCGAGACCGTGTCCGGCAGCGGATGGTGGCTCACGACCATCACCGGACGGCGCCGCCGCGACCAGTACCGCAGCCGGTCCTCCAGCCAGGCGAACTGCGCCTCGCTCAGCCACACCTCGTCCCACAGCTTCGGGTCGTGGTAGTGCAGGTACTTCTCGGTGCCCAGGCTCAGCACCGGGATCCCGTCGAACAGCTTCTCGGCGTACACCGAACCGCGGCCCGCGAACCGGTAGAAGCTGCGGAACAGCGAGTCCTCCGTGGTGCCGTTCGGCCAGGTCTCCTCGGCCAGCGTGTCGGGGTCGCGCCACTTCGGGACGTAGAACTCGTGGTTGCCGATGGCCCAGGCGAGATCGCCGGGCCGGACGTGCTGCCGGGCCAGCTCCGCACGCACCTGCGCGTACTCGGCGTCGTAGCCGCGCGGGGTGATGTCACCCGCGACCGCCAGGCCCGAGCCGCGCGGGTTGGTCCGCGCCATGTCGCGCAGCGCCACCCGCAGATCCGCGAGATCGCCCTGGATGTCGCTGATCACATCGAACCGCGCCACCGGCCGGCGCCCCGCCCCGCCGCCGCGCTCCCGCTCGACGGCGTGGGCGCTCCCCTGCGCCACGGTCGCCCCCGCGGCCACCGCGCCCGCGGCCACACCCAGTACGGCTCTGCGTTCCATCGGTTCCCTCTCGTCCCACGAACCCCGCCGGGCCCGCGGCCCCGGGGCGCCCCGGTCCGACGACCGGAACCCGTCCTGCATACGGCAGGACATCCGCCGCCGACAGGCCCCCGCGTGGCCGGGGGATGAACCGGGGACGACGGCACGGGGATCACGGTGCGGGAGCCGGCCGGAAGCGGAACCGGAACCACCGCGGCCCGGCCCCGCCGGCGGAGGTGGTGCCTCCTGGCGGGGCCGGGCCGGGCCGCTCGGACGCGGTTCAGTGCGAGGGTGCCGAGACCGGGCGCTCCCGGGGCGCGGACTCGGCCTCGGCGCTCTCCCCCTCCGCGCGGGCGATCACACGGGAGCCGGTGCCGCCCCGGTTGCAGAGGGCGATACCGAGGCCCACCAGGGCCAGGACGGCGCCGACCAGCGTCGGGGACGTCCAGCCCCAGCCGAGGGCGATCACGACGCCGCCGATCCAGGCGCCACCGGCGTTCGCCAGGTTGAACGCGGCCTGGTTGGACGCCGAGGCCAGCGTGGGCGCCTCGGACGCGCCGCGCATGACCAGCATCTGCACGGGCGTCGTGATCAGGAAGCCGACGGCACCGAGCAGCAGCACGAGGACGAGCGCCAGCCAGGTCACGTCCGCCGCGAAGTGGAAGGCCGTCAGCAGGACGCCGAGGGTGCCGAGCGCCACATAGAGCGTGGGGCGCGGGGCGCGGTCGGTGAGCGGTCCCGCGATCAGCGTGCCCAGCGTCATGCCGATGCCGAACAGTGCGAGGACGAGCGTGACCGAGCCCTCGGCGAGCCCGGTCACCTTGGTCATCATCGACGAGAGATAGCTGTAGAAGGCGAAGATCCCGGCGAAGCCGAAGACCGCGGTCAACAGGCCGAGCAGCACCTGGCGGTTGGCGAGCGCGCGGATCTCGTGCCGTACGCCGCCCTGGTGCTCCAGCGGCAGCCGGGGCACGAGCGCGGCGAGCGCGGCCATGGCGACCAGGCCGATCGCGGAGACGACGAGGAAGGTGGCGCGCCAGCCCAGGTGCTGGCCGAGGGCGGTGGCCGCGGGCACGCCGACGATGTTGGCGACCGTCAGGCCGAGGAACATCATCGCGACGGCGCGCGCCGCGCGGCCCTCCCTCACGAGCCGGGCGGCGACGACCGCGCCGACGCCGAAGAACGCGCCGTGCGGCAGACCGGCCAGCATCCGGCCGGCGACGAGCGTGGGGAATCCGGGCGCGAAGGCCGTGGCCAGGTTCCCGGCGGTGAACAGCGCCATCAGGAACAGCAGCATCCGCTTGCGCGGGACGCGGGCGCCGAACGCGGTCAGCAGCGGGGCGCCGATGACGACGCCGAGCGCGTACGCGGACACCAGATATCCGGCGGTGGGCACCGAGATCTGTAGGTCGTCGGCCACGTTGGGCAGCAGACCCATCATCACGAACTCGGTGGTGCCTATGCCGAAGGCGGCCACGGCGAGAGCGAGCAGGGCAAGGGGCATGGCTGGCGGTAGAACCTTTCCGACAGGAGGGTGGATGTCCGGGCGCCGGACGTGTGCGGGGCCGGGGCGCGCCGCGTCCCGGGACGGCCTGTACGGGCACGGCGGCGGGCCCGAAGCGACGGTCCGGACGGCGGCGACACCGTCCGGACCGTTAAGTTCCCCAGGGCAACAAAGAGTGGCAGCCGTGTGTTCCCGGGGCAAACGGGATCCGCCCCTCGCTCCCGTGCGGGGCTGTGCGGGCCCGTGCGGGAGGGAGGGGCGGACGGCGCCGGGTACGGCGGCGGGCGTCAGTCGCTCAGGTCGACCGAGGCGGCGATCGGCAGATGATCGCTGCCGGTGGAGGGGAGCGACCAGGCGGAGACCGGGGTGGCGCCCTTGACCATGATCTGGTCGATCCGCGCCATCGGGAACGACGCCGGCCAGCTGAAGCCCATGCCGTCGCCGGCCGCGCCCTGCACCGAGCGCATCTGCGAGGTGATCGGGGAGAGGGAGCGGTCGTTCATCGTGCCGTTGAGGTCACCGAGGAGGACGATCTTGTCGGCCTTCTCGTGCCGGATGGCGTAGCCGAGCGCGGCGGCGCTGCCGTCCCGCTTCCCCGCGGTGAAGCCGGAGCGGAACTGGACGCGGACGGACGGCAGATGCGCCACATAGACGGCCACGTCGCCCTTCGGGGTGCTTACCGTGGCCCGCATGGCGCGCGGCCAGCCCATCTTGAGGTCGACGGACCGCACGTCCCGCATCGGGTACTTGCTCCACAGCCCGACCGTGCCCAAGAGCTTGTGGTGCCGGTGCGAGCGCTCCAGCCCCTTCTCGAAGGTGTCCGCCTGCTTCGAGGTGACCTCCTCCAGCGCGACGACGTCGGCGCCGGAGGCGGCCAGCGCCTTCGCGGTGCCCTGCGGATCGGGGTTCTCCGCGTTGACGTTGTGCGTGACGACGGTGAGATCGCCGCCGGTGCCCGACTTGGAGGTGAGCTGCCCCGCGAAGAGGTTCGCCCACACCAGCAGCGGCAGCAGGACGGCGATCAGCGCGGTGGCCGAGCGCCGCAGCAGCGCACCGGCGAGCAGCAGCAGGATCGGCACGCCCGACCAGGGCAGGAACGTCTCCCACAGGGAGCCCAGGTTGCCGACCGAGTTGGGGATGTCGGCGTGCAGCATCATCGCCAGCGCGAGCAGGACGGCGAGCGCCGCCAGCACCAGCCCGCGCCGCCAGATGCCCGGCCCGCGCACGCCCCACCGGTCGCGCCACGCCCGGGAACCCGCGCGGCTCCCGCCGTCCACGGTGTCCCCGGTGTGCCCGGATTCCGCCATGTGCGCGCGCGCCATCCGCCGTCCTCACTTGCCTGTGCTGATGCCCGATGAACCCTAGGCGATACCGGCTCCCGTGAAGCTGAACGCCGAGACCCGGCCGCCGGGTTCGACGGCTTCCGTGCCGTCCGTCCGGCTCGCCTGGAACGTACGGTTGCGGACCGTACGGGATCAGGGACGTACGAGGGGCGCGAGAGGTTCCGGCGGACCGCGGCGCGCACGACACTGTGACAGAACCCGCACACGACGGGTGACCGTTCACTCACCCGGGGCGGGAACCGTCACGCGTCCCCGGCGGGAACGGTCACGCGCGCCGCGCGGGGAGTCGGCCATTCACCCTGTGCCCGGCGGGAGTTCGGACCGGTCCTGGGGCCGGATCCCCTCCAGGACGCCGTCGACGATCTGCCGGGGGAGGTCCTCGGGAAGGTCGTCCCAGGGACGCAGGACCATCCGGGTCAGCAGGGGTCCGGTGATGAGGTCGGCGAGGACGGTCGGATCGAGATCGTCGCGGAGTTCACCGGAAGCGACGGCCGTGGCCAGCACCTCCAGCATGGCGGCCCGGCGCCGGGCGACCACCGTGTCGTGGTACTGCCGCCACAGCCGCGGATGGCTCTTGACGTGCCCGGCCATGGTCCGCAGCAGCGTCGAGCGGCGCTTGGCCACGCCGATGCCGCGCTGCCATTCGAGGACGCCGAGGAGGATCTCGCGGACGGGGCCCTCGGTCGGCCCCTCGTAGGGCGGCTCCTCCAGCTCCCGCAGCACGTACAGGAGCAGCTCGTCCTTGCCGGACCAGCGGCGGTAGACGGCGGCCTTGCCGACGCCGGCGGTGCGGGCGACCCGCTCGATGGACAGGCCGTCGATGGAGGTCCCTTCCTCCAGCAGCCGGATCACCGCGTCGACGATGGCCCGCTCGACCGCCCGACTGCGGGGCCGGCCCCGGGGCCGCTCGGCCGCCCAGGGCCGGCGGTCGACGCCCGGGCCGGAACCGTCCGCCCTCGCGTCCGCTCCCGGCTGTCCGCCGTCCCCGTCCGGCCGTTCGCCGTCCGCTCCCGACCGTGTGCCGTCTGCGCCGCTCACCGTCGTGTCACCGCTCCGTTCCGACTGGCTCCTGCTCCGGTCCCCCCTGTGCCTCATCCTCTCGCGCCCGCGCGGAGGCCGGTCTGCCCGGCAGCCACAGGGCGACGACCAGCGCGCCGACGAGGGCGACGGCCGCGGCGGCGAGCACGGTCGTGTGCATGGCGTCGACGAAGGACGCCTTGGCGGGGCCGACGAGGGCCTGCCCGGCGGGGCCGAGGCGGTCGGCGAGGCCGAGGGTGGCCTCGATGGACTCGCCCGCGGCGTGCCGTGCGCCGTCGGGCAGCCCGGGCACGGAACCGAGCGGTCCGGCGATGCCGTCCCGGTAGGCGCTGGAGAGCACCGAGCCGAGGACGGCCACCCCGAGCGCGCCGCCGACCTGGCGGAAGGTGTTGTTGACGGCGGAGCCGGAACCGGCCTTCTCGGTGGGGAGCGACTGCATGATCGAGACGGTGGCGGGCGGCATGATGTGCGCCATCGCGCTGCCCATGACGAAGAAGAGCACCTCCAGCACCCACAGCGGGGTCGACTCGTCGAGGAAGGCGAAGCCCCCCATGCCGACGGCGACGCACACCATGCCGGTGGTGCACACGGCCTTGGCGCCGAACCGGGCGACCACGGCGCTGGCCCGCGGCGCGAAGATCATCTGCGCGGCGGCCAGCGGCAGCATGAGCAGCCCCGCCTCCAGCGCGCTGAAGCCCCGCACGCTCTGGATGTAGAAGACGGAGAAGAACGTCGAGCCCATGAGGGCGAAGAAGACCAGCGCGATGGCGGCGACGGCGGCCGAGAAGGCCGGCTTGCGGAAGTACCGCATGTCCAGGGCCGGTTGGCTGCTGTGCCGCTCGTGCAGGACGAACAGGACGAGGACGAGCAGCCCGCCGCCGGCCGTCGCCAGCACCGCCGGGTCGGTGAAGTCGGCCAGCTGGCCGCCCTTGATGATGCCGTAGACGAGCAGCACGAGGCCGGCGACCGACAGCAGCACCCCGAGCGGGTCGAACCGGCCGGGCGCCGGGTCGCGGGAGTCGGGCACCAGCAGCGCCATCGCGACGAGCGCGACGGCCACGACGGGCGCGTTGACGAGGAACACCGAGCCCCACCAGAAGTGTTCGAGCAGCAGCCCGCCGGTGATCGGCCCGATGGCGATGGCCAGTCCGACGCCGCCGGCCCAGATGCCGATGGCCCTGGGCTGTTCGTGCCGGGGGAAGACGTTCATCAGCACGGCGAGGGTGGCGGGCATCACGAGGGCGCCGCCCAGGCCCATCACCCCGCGGTAGGCGATCAGTTCGCCGGGTCCGGAGGAGTACCCGGCCAGCACGGAGGCGACGCCGAAGACGGCGAGGCCGGTCAGCAGGACCTTCTTGCGGCCCACGCGGTCGCCGAGCAGGCCCGCGGTGAACAGCAGTCCGGCGAAGACGAGCGTGTAGGAGTTGATCGCCCACTCCAGCTCGCTCTGGGTGGCGCCGAGGCCGGTGGGCGACGGCTGGGCGATGGTCTTCATCGCCACGTTGAGGATCGAGTTGTCGAGGACGACGACCAGCAGGCTGAGCATCAGCACGCCGAGGATCGCCCAGCGGCGCGGGTGTGCCGCCTCGGATATCTGCGGGGAACTCATGGCGGCCGAGTGTAGGCCATTTCCGATACGGTCCCGTTCCGTTTCGTATGCGAGATGAGGGCTCCCCGCCCGTGAGGGGGGCGGAAGCGTGTTCGAGCCGAACGGGGGCGGGCCCTGTTCGGGTGCGGCCGGGCGTGCCAGCATGGAGCCGAATCCGGAGACGCCGTCAGGGCGCTTCGAGACGACCACACAGGAGTTCAGCCATGCCGCAGTCGACGCCGCATGCCCAGACACAGGCCCCGCCGGCCTCGCCTTCCACGCCGTCGGCGCAGCCGTCGCCTTCTTCGCCTTCTTCGCCCTCTCCGTCTTCTCCGTCCTCGTCCGGGGCCACGCTGTACGGCGGGGCCCGCAACCGCCGGGTGACCGTGCGCGACCTCGCACGCGCCAAGGAGCGGGGCGAGAAGTGGCCCATGCTCACCGCCTACGACGCCATGATCGCCTCCGTCTTCGACGAGGCCGGCATCCCCGTGCTGCTCGTCGGCGACTCGATGGGCAACTGCCACCTCGGCTACGACACCACCGTGCCCGTCACGCTGGACCAGATCGCGATGCTCACCGCCGCGGTCGTACGGGGCACCAGCAGGCCGCTGATCGTCGCCGACCTGCCGTTCGGCTCGTACCAGGAGAGCGACGTCCAGGCGCTGCGCAGTGCGACCCGGCTGGTGAAGGAGGCCGGCGCGGGCGCCGTGAAGCTGGAGGGCGGCGAGCGCTCCGCCGAGCAGATCGGGCTGCTGGTGCGCTCCGGCATCCCCGTCATGGCGCACATCGGGCTCACCCCGCAGTCCGTGCACGCCATGGGCTACCGGGTGCAGGGCCGCGGCGAGGAGGCGGCCGAGCAGCTCCTGCGGGACGCGAAGGCCGTGCAGGACGCGGGCGCCTTCGCGGTGGTCATGGAGATGGTGCCGGCCGGGGTGGCCGGCGAGGTGACGCGGGCCCTCGCCGTACCGACGGTGGGCATCGGCGCCGGCCCGGAGTGCGACGCCCAGGTGCTGGTGTGGACCGACATGGCCGGGCTGACCCCGGGCCGGCTGCCCCGCTTCGTGAAGCAGTACGCACAGCTGCGCGAGACGCTCACCGAGGCCGTCTCCGCCTACGCCTCCGAGGTCGTCTCCGGGGCGTTCCCGCAGGCCGCGCACGCTTTCGAGTGAGCGGGTGCCGCGTCCCCCGGCCCCGGGGGACGCGGCACGGCCCGACAGCACGTCACCGGCGCCCTTCGGGTGTAGGTGAACTGTCGGTCGTTTGTCGGTGGGCCCTGGCACGGTGTGTGCCATGACGCGAGAGAAGACGACGAACGCGGTCGAGGTCCGCGGGCTGGTGAAGCACTTCGGGACGACGAAGGCTGTCGACGGCATCGATCTCGATGTGCGCGAGGGCACTGTCATGGGTGTGCTCGGGCCGAACGGCGCGGGCAAGACCACCCTCGTCCGGATGCTCTCCACCCTGCTGCAGCCGGACGCCGGCACCGCCCATGTGGCGGGGTACGACGTGGTCCGCCAGCCGCGCCAGCTGCGGCGCACGATAGGTCTCACCGGGCAGTACGCCTCGGTGGACGAGAAGCTTTCGGGCTGGGAGAACCTGTACATGATCGGGCGGCTGCTCGATCTGTCCCGCTCCGAGGCGCGCAGGCGTGCCGACGAGATGCTGGAGCGGTTCTCGCTGACCGAGGCGGCCAAGCGCCCCGCCAGCAAGTACAGCGGAGGCATGCGCCGCAGGCTCGACCTGGCAGCGTCCATGATCGGCCGCCCCCGGGTGCTGTATCTGGACGAGCCGACGACGGGCCTGGACCCGCGCACCCGCAACGAGGTGTGGGACGAGGTCCAGAACATCGTGGCGGACGGCAACACCGTCCTGCTCACGACGCAGTACATGGAGGAGGCCGAGCAGCTGGCCAACGAGCTCACGGTGGTCGACCGCGGCAAGGTCATCGCCGAGGGCCGGGTGCAGGAGCTGAAGGCGAAGGTGGGCGGCCGGACGCTGGAGATCCGTCCGGCCGATCAGGGCGAGCTGCACCGGATGGTCGGTGCGCTGGCGCAGGCCGGGCTCGACGGCGTCGGCGGCGCCACGGCCAGCGAGGACGCCGGCGTGGTGAGCGTGCCGATCGTCAGCGACGAGCAACTGACCGCCGTGGTGGGCCTGTTGAGCGAGCGCGGCTTCGCACTCGCCGACATCTCCACCCATCTGCCCAGCCTGGACGAGGTGTTCCTGGCGCTCACCGGCCAGACGGCCACCCACGAGGACGACAGAGACGCAATCGAGGAGGTCGCGGCGTGAGTACCGCCACCGTGAAGACCCCCAGGCCGGCCGGCTCCCCCGGTCCGGACGCGGGCACGCCGCCGGTGAAGCCGGGGGTGGACGAGGGCCGCATAGGTCTGCGGGCCAATCTGCGCCACATCGGCGCGCTGGTCCGCCGCAACGCGCTCCAGATCAAGCAGGACCCCGAGTCGATGATGGACGCGCTGCTGATGCCCATCGTCTTCACCCTGCTGTTCGTGTACGTCTTCGGCGGCGCGATCGGCGGCGGCAAGGGCGGCAGCCGGGACGACTACGTGCAGTACCTGGTCCCCGGCATGATGGGCATGATGAGCATGTCCATCGCGATGGCCGTCGGCACGGGCATCAACGAGGACTTCCGCAAGGGCGTGATGGACCGCTTCCGGTCCATGCCGATCGCCCGCTCCTCGGTGCTGATCGCCAAGTCGCTGGTCGAGGTCGGCCGCATGCTGGTGGCCATCATCGTGCTGCTGACGGTCGGCATCCTGGTCGGCTTCGACGTCAACGGGCACTGGCTCGGGATGCTGGGGGCGATCGGCCTGACGGCGCTGTTCGGCTCGGCGCTGCTGTGGGTGTTCATCATCGTCGGCCTGACGATGCGCACCGCGCAGGCCGTGCAGGGCATCTCCTTCCTGGTGCTGATGCCGCTCCAGTTCGGTTCGTCGGTGTTCGTACCGACCGGCACCATGCCCGGCTGGCTCAAGGCGTTCACGGACGTCAACCCGCTGACCCACGTGGCGGATTCGGCCCGTGGTCTGATGCTCGGGCAGGGCGAGGTCGGCAGCCCGGTGATGTGGACGGTGATCTGGTCGGTGGGACTGACGCTGGCGACGGCGCCGTTCGCCATCGCGATGTTCCGGAAGAAGACCTGAGCCCCCGGCTCCGGTGCGCCGCGCGGCGGGTCCGGTCCCGCTTCCGCCCGGCCGCCGGGGCCCGGCCAGGAGATCCCGTGCGGCCCGGCGTCCGCTACCGCTCCGTGCGGAGCGCGGCACCGGGCCGGTGCACGAGGGCGACGGCGTCGTCGAGCGTCAGCTCACCGCCCGCCGCCCAGGCACGGTCGTACGCCTCCGCGGTGAGCACGGCCCGTGCCGCACGCTCGGCCTCCCGGCGCTCGTCCTGCTCGACGGGGTGCACGAAGAAGCCCTCGGGCAGCTCCGAGAGGTGGTCGTAGGCGCCCACCAGCCGGGCGGCCACCTCGGCGCCCCGCGGCGGCGGGGGCGAGGCCGCCGGGTCCGGCTCGCCGGCGTCGAGCAGCGCGAACGCCGTCGCGGCGGTGAGGATCTGGGCGAGCGACAGATGCGGTGCGACGGTCTCGGCGATGATGCCGCGGGTCTTGCCGATGCCCTCCCGGACCTTCGCCAGCGCCTGGGCCGGGTGGCCCTGGCGGCAGTGCGCCCAGGCCAGCACGCCCTTGACGAGCCCCTCGAAGAACTCGGGGGGCTGCTGCCGCGCCTGCTCCTCCAGCGGGCCCAGCAGTTCCCACGCTTCGGCGAAGTCGCCCCGCCGGACCAGATGTGTGGCCAGCTGGAGGGCGCCGAAGTTGATGCCGTCGGCGGTGGCCTCCGCCTCCCCCACCGACTCCCGGAGCAGCCGGTCGCCCTCGGCCCGGAGCGCGGGGTCGTCCAGCTCGACGAGCGAGGCGCCCAGCCGGGACTTCAGCAGCGGCACCTGGCTGTGTGCGCCCAGCCGTTCGGCGCGGTCGATGGCGGCCCGGTAGTCCTCGGCGGCCTTCGCGAACTCGCCCCGTACACAGGCCGATTCGGCCCGTCCGGAGAGCGCCTCGGCCTCGCCCCAGGCGTCCCCGACGGCGCGGAAGATCTCCAGGCTCTCGGCGGCATCCCTGGCCGACTGGTCCCAGGTGCGGGGGCGGTCGGCGGTGAGCTTGGAGCGCAGCTGGAGCACGAAGGCCAGATTCCAGTCGTACGCCTGCTCCCGGCAGCCCCGTACGGTGGCGTCCACCAGTTCGGCGAGGCCGTCGAAGGTGCCCGTCATGATCCAGGCGAAGATCCACATGGTGCCCGGGATCCGGCAGGTCTGCGGCATGCCGGGTGTGTAGGCCCGGGTGATCCGGCGCAGCTCCTCCTGCCGTTCGGGGGTGTCCAGTTCGACCATGCCGTCCTCGGCGTCGGTCAGCAGCATCAGCCGCACCCCGCGCCGGGCCTCCCACAGCAGCTCCTCGCGCATCGGCGGCGGCGCGTCCGTACAGCCCTCGTACAGCGGGGGCACCGGGCGCGGCGGGGAGAACGGGTCGGGGCCCAGTCCGGCGGCGGCCCTCGCCCAGACGCGGGCGTCCGTGCGGTGGTCGCGCAGCTGCCAGAACCAGCTCATGGAGAGGGTGAGGCAGAGCGCCTCGTGCTCGTCGCCCGCGGCGAGCGCCCGGCGCAGCGCGGCGCGGATGTTGTCGTGCTCGCGCTCCAGACGGCCGAGCCAGGCGACCTGTTCGGGCCCCCGCAGCAACGGGTCGGCGACGCGGGCGAGTTCGCGGTAGACGACCAGGTGGCGGCGCTCGGCGCGCTCGCGTTCCTCGGGCACCTCGTCCAGCTTGCCGGCGGCGTACTCGCCGACGGTCTCCAGCAGCCGGTAGCGCATCCCGCCGGTCTCCGGGACCGGGACCGCGACGACCAACGATTTGTCGACAAGTGACCCGACGATTCCGGCCACGTCCACCGCGCCGGCGACGGGGGCGCCGTCCGCCGTGCCCGTGGCGAGGTCGGCGCAGACCTCCTCGACCTCCTCCAGCTCGCAGCCGCCGGCGAACACCGACAGCCGCCGCAGCACGGCCCGTTCGGCCTCGTCCAGCAGCTCCCAGGACCAGTCGACGACGGCCCGGAGCGTCTGCTGGCGGGGCAGCACCGTGCGGCTGCCGCTGGTCAGCAGCCGGAACCGGTCGTCCAGCCGGCGGGCGAGCTGGTGCGGGGTGAGGGACCGCAGCCGGGCGGCGGCCAGCTCGATGGCCAGCGGCAGCCCGTCCAGCCGGCGGCAGATCTCCGCGCACGCCTCCGGATCGTCCTCGACGCGGAAGCCCGGCCGGGCGGCGGCACCGCGGTCGGCCAGCAGCCGCAGCGCCACCGGGTCCGGCAGCGGTTCGACCGGGCGGACGGACTCGCCGGGCACCCCCAGCGGCTCCCGGCTGGTGGCGAGCACCGTGACGCCGGGGCACTCCAGCAGCAGCGTCTCGACGACACGGGCCGCGGCGTCGATGACGTGCTCGCAGTTGTCCAGCACCAGCAGCATGTGCCGGCTCGCGCAGCGCTCCGCGAGCTGTGCGAGGGGGTCGCCGGCGTGCGGATCGGAGGCGGCACGCAGCTGCTCGGCCGAGCCGCCCCGGATGACCGTCTCGTGCCCGCCGAGCGCCGTCAGCACCGCCTCGGCCGTCGCCTCGACGCGTTCGGCCTCCCGGACGGGCGCCAGCTCGGCCACCCAGACGCCGTCCTCCCAGCGGGGCGCGGGCTCGGGCCCGCCCGGCGCGGACGTCTCCCCCGCGGCCTGCTCGGCCCGGGCGCGCTCCGCCGTCTCCAGCGACAGCCGCGTCTTGCCCGCGCCGCCCGGGCCGGTGAGCGTGACCAGCCGGGAGGAGGCCAACTCGCGAGCGACCGCCGCCAGTTCCTCGTCCCGCCCGACGAAGGACGTCAGCGCCGCACGCAGATTGCCGGGCGCGGCACGGCGGGCCCGGGCGGGGGGCCGCGCCGCCTGCGGGGACGCCGGGGCCGCAGGCGCGGGGGCCGGTTCGGCCGGGTGCCGCGCACCGGGGCCGCCTGTGCCGTCCGGCGCGGGGGCACCGCCCGTGAGCAACTCGGTGTGCAGGGCGCGCAGTTCGGCGCCCGGGTCGACGCCGAGGCGGTCCGCCAGCCGGCGCCGGACCGCCTCGTAGGACTCCAGCGCCTCGGCGCCCCGGCCGCTGTCGCGCAGGGCACGCAGCAGAAGCGCCTGGAGCGGTTCGTCGAGCGGGTGTTCGGCGGCGAGCTGGCGCACCGCCGGCAGCACCTCCTCGGCCCGGCCCAGGGCCAGGGCCGCCCCCGCGCGGTCCCGGCGCACCGCCAACAGCCGCTCCTCGGCGCGTACCCCGGCGGCCCCTCCGCCGTCGGGCAGATCGGCCAGGGCCGGGCCGCGCCACAGCGCGAGCGCGTCGTCCAGCAGGCCGGCGGCCTTGACCGCGTCGCCCGCGGCGAGCGCCGCACCCCCCTCGGTGGCGAGCCGCTCGAAGCGGAACAGATCGATGTCGTCGCGCTCGACGACGAGCTTGTAGCCGCCGGTGACCGAGGCCACGGCCTGCCGCCCCAGGGATCTTCGCAGCCGGCCGACCAGCGCCTGGAGCGCCGCCGGTTCGTCCGCCGGGGGCCCGCCGCCGTCGTCCTCGCTCCACACCGCGGCCACCAGTTCGCCGGTGCGGACGGGCCGGCCGCCCGCGAGAGCGAGCGCCGTCAGCAGGGCACGCAGGCGCGCACCGCCGACCGGGACGGCCGTGCCGTCCTCGCGGAACACCTGCGTCGTCCCCAGAACGCGATAGACGTAGCGCACCCCCACATACTGCCAGCAGCCCCCGACAGCGCCCGGGCCGGTTCAGCGGCCGTGCGGCCCGCCGTCCCCGCCCCGCAGCACCCGCGGCACGGCGACGAGGGCCGGGCGCGGGGTGGCCGCCGCCCGCCGACGACACCCGCCCAACGGACGGTCGGCACACGGGGAGGCGGCCGCACGCGAAGACGGCACCGGATCCGGGAACTAGCCGGGCCCCGGCGGCAGATGGACGGTCATGATCAGATGGCAGGTTCCGCTCCCCGCACCGCGGTAGGCGTGCGCGGTGTCGCCGTCGAAGGTGGCCGTCTCCCCCGCCCCGACGGGGTACTCGGCACCGTCGACCACGAGCACCATCTCCCCGGCCGTGACGCTGACGGTCTCCGTCACCCCGGCCTGGTGGGGGTGGCTGGCGTACTCCTCGCCCGGCTCCAGCGTCCAGCGCCACACCTCGGTGGCCGCCGGCCCCGCGGTCGTCAGCACGAGCCGGGCCTCGCTGCCGCGCTCCCCCCTCCACAGGGGCATGACGGCCTCCGCGCCGACGACCCGGACGCGCTCGGCCGAGCCGCCCTCCAGCAGGGCGGACACCGGGACGCCGAGGGTGTCGGCGAGGCGGACCAGGGTGGCGAAGTTCGGGTTGCCCTGCGCCTTCTCCAGGCCGACGAGCGCGCCCTTGCTGACCTTGGCGCGCCGGCCGAGTTCGTCCAGGGACAGCCCGGCGCGGACGCGGGCGGCCCGGACGTTGTACGCGAGCGTCCGCAGCGCCGCCTCGGGTTCGGCCATGTTCGCCCCTCCTGTCGGCCCGGTCGGACGGATCACCGCACTGAACCACACGGCGGTCCGGTTGACGAGCTCCGGTCGTTACGTTGTACGGTTCAGTCGTTCCATTGATACCACGGGGTGCTCCCGGACCCCCGGCCCGACCGCCCGCCGCGCCACGGCCCACGCCGCCCCGCGCCCCACCGAGCCGCCGAGCCGCCGAGCCGCCGAGCCGCCGAAGCCGCGAGCCCGCCGAACCCACCGCACCGCCCGGCTCCCCCGGCCACGGGAGGGCGGGCGCCGTCCCGAGGCCCTCCCGCACCCCGACAGCGCACCGAACGGACCGACCGACATGACCACCTTCCACCTCGCCCCCGCCGTCGCCGACGCCTTCCCCGACACCCTCGTCGCCGTCGTCGTCGCCACCGGCCTGCGCGGCCACGAGCCCTGGCCCGCCACCGCCGCCGCCATGGAGCACCTGGAGCAGCGGCTCGCCGACGGCGCCTGGCAGCCGGCCGACGAGAACGACCCGCGCATCGCCGCCTGGCACACCGTCTACCGGTCCTTCGGCACCAACCCCCGCCGGATCCGCCCCAGCGTCGACGCCCTCGGCCGGCGCCTCGCCAAGAAGGGCGCTCTGCCGCGCATCAACCCGGCCGTGGACTCCTACAACACCGTCTCCGTGACCCACGGCCTGCCCGCCGGCGCCTTCGACCTCGACCGGGTCGCCGGTGCCGTCACCATCCGGCCCGCCTCCGGCGAGGAGAGCTTCACCCCGCTCGGCGAGCCCGGCACCGTCGAACACCCCCGGCCCGGCGAGATCGTCTACGCCGACGACGAGGGCGTGCTCACCCGGCACTGGAACCACCGCGACGCGCACCGCACCCGCGTCACCGAGGACTCCGCCCGCGTCGCCTTCGTCCTGGAGACGCCGCACGCCACCCGCGACGGGGACCTCCTCGGGACGGCGGCCGGGGAACTGCGGGACCTGCTCGCCCCGCACACCGCGGAGTGCACCGTCCACCACCTCGACCCGGCGCGCCCGGACCTCACCGTCTGAGCGCGCCCACGCCCCGGGGCGTCCGCGGCGTGTCCGACGGGCCCGGCCCGGGGCACGGACGGCGGGAGCGGCCACAGCAGGACGTTGGCCGACGCCCCCGGCATTACGGGCTCTTGGGGCCCTCCCGCCCCAACGCCGCACCCCGCCCGCCAGGTTCGCGCGGGGCCCGGGGTGCCGGTACGGTCAGGGCGCATGACCAGCGCATCCACCCATCCGGAACACCACCGCATCAGCCCGGTCTTCCTCGGGCTCCTCGCGATCATGGCCGTTTCCGGATGGGCCGTCTGGTACGGCTTCGCCGACGTGACGGGCGTCTCCGTCTTCTTCTTCGTCGTCTCCGGCTGGATCGTCTCGCTGTGCCTGCACGAGTACGCGCACGCCCGCTCCGCACTGCGGGCCGGCGACGTCTCGGTCGGCGCCAAGGGATATCTGACGCTCAATCCGCTGCACTACACGCACGCGCTGCTGAGCATCGTGCTCCCGGTGATCTTCGTCATCCTGGGCGGCATCGGTATGCCCGGCGGCGCCGTCTACATCGAGCGGGGCCGCATCAGGGGGCGCTGGAAGCACAGCCTCATCGCCGCCGCCGGGCCGCTCACCAATGTGCTGTTCGCGGTGCTGCTGGCCGCGCCGTTCTGGCTCGACGCCGTCGACAAGGTGCCCGTCGCCTTCCGCTGCGCCCTCGCCTTCCTCACGCTGCTCCAGGTGACGGCCGCGCTGCTGAACTTCCTTCCCGTGCCGGGCCTCGACGGCTTCGGCATCATCGAGCCGTGGCTGCCGCCCCGGGTACGGCGCCAGGCGGAGCCGTTCGCACCGTTCGGCCTGCTGATCGTCTTCGGCTGCCTGTGGATCCCGCAGCTCAACGGCGTGTTCTGGGACGGCATCGACGCGCTGCTGCGGGCCATGGGCGTCACCGAGCTGGAGACCTTCCTCGGCCAGGAGTACTTCCGCTTCTGGCAGGGCGAGCCGACGAACGTCTTCATCCCCTGAGCGGCCCGGCCGGCAGGCGACGCCCCGGCCGCTGCTGCTCGCCCGGCCGACCACCGCCCCGGCCGACCGGCTACTGCTCCTGGGCCGCCGCCTGCGCCGTGGCCCGGTTCCTGCGGTGGTAGTACCACGCCATGTTGGACGTGAGCCCCGCGAGCAGCAGCCAGACGACGCCGATCCACCGGCCGTTCACAAAGGAGATCACCGCGGCGGCGACGGCGAGGACGCAGATCACGACGGCGTACAGGGCGAGGCCCCGGGGGGCTCGGGCAGGGGCTGGCATGCGGGGTCTCCAGTCGGCTGACGGTGCTGCGGTGCCGGCCCGCCGTGCGGCCACGGCACCCCGCCATTGTCCCCCCACCGGGGACGCCGCCCGCGCCCGGGGGCGCGTCCCGCGCGCCCGCGGTCCGGACCGGGCCGTGCCCGTCCGTGCCCGTCCGGACCCGTCCCGGCCACCTCCGGTCCGCCCCGCCGCGCCGGTCAGCTCCGGCCGGCCGCCCGCCGGGCCTGGCGGCGGCCGTAGACCACGTCGGCGACGGCCACCAGGAACGCCGCGACGACGAAGGCGATGGCCGCGATCAGGCCGTGGTCCAGCGCCGTCGCCCAGTCACCGCTGCTGGCCAGCCAGGCGAAGAAGACCGCGCCGACGGCCGCGATGCCCGCGGCCGAACCGATCCGCTGCCCGGTCTGGAGGACACCGCCCGCCGCACCGCCCTGGGCGACCGGCACGTCCTGGAGCGCGAGCGTCTGGTTCGGCGCGATCACCAGACCGGAGCCGAGCCCGGCGACCAGCATCGGCGCCACCAGCGCCCAGCCCACCGCGTCGCTGCGTACCGCGTCCACGGCGATCCCGGCACCGGCCAGCCCCAGCCCGACGAGGACGAGGCCGCCGGCCACCAGGGGACGGCCCACATGGTGGATGAAGCGTCCGCCGACGGCCGCGGAGATCGCCGAGCCGACCGCGAACGGGGTCAGCGAGAGCCCGGCCTGCAACGCCGAGTAGCGCATCCCGTTCTGGAGGAAGAGCGTGAAGATGAAGAAGATCGTGGTGAAACCGGCGAAGTAGAGCAGCCCCAGCAGCGCACCGAGCGAGTAGGAGCGGTCCCGGAACAGCCGCAGATCGACGACGGGCGCCAGGCCGCGGCCCCGGTGGCGCTTCTCCCACCACAGGAACACCAGCAGCAGCGCCACACCCAGCGGCTCCAGCAGCCACTTGCCCTGCCCGTGCCACTGCCGCTCCTCCACCAGCGGGAGCATGACCGCCACCACCCCGGCGCCGAGCAGCAGCACACCCACCGGGTCGAGGGACTGCCGGTGCTCGGGGTCGCTCTCCGCGCACACCGGCGGGACCAGCCGCAGCGCCAGCAGGAAGGCCACGACCCCGATCGGCAGATTGACGAAGAAGACCCAGCGCCAGCCCTCGGCGGCGCCGAACACCTGGATGAGCACACCGCCCAGCAGCGGCCCCACCGCGGTGGACAGGCCGATGGTGGAGCCCAGCATGCCGAAGGCCCTGCCGCGCTCGGCCCCGCGGAACAGCTGCTGGATCATGCCGGAGATCTGCGGGTTCAGCAGCCCGCCCGCCATGCCCTGCACGAGTCGCGCCACCACCAGCCAGCCCGTGGTCTGCGCGACTCCGCAGGCCACCGACGCGAGCGTGAACAGCACCAGACCGCCGAGGAAGGCGTTGCGCCGCCCGTAGGCGTCACCGAGCCGCCCCGAGGGCACGAGCACCAGCCCGAAGGTGAGCGCGTAGCCGGAGACCACCCAGGACAGCGCGGACTCCCCCGCGCCCAGTCCCTCCTCGATGGACGGCAGCGCGACGTTGACGATCGACACGTCCAGCAGGGCCATGAAGCCGACGACGAGGCAGACCGTGAGCGCCTTCCAGCGCCGAGGATCCGGTACGTACCCTTCCGGTCCGCCCGGTTGCCGCCCGGCCGCCGCCGGCTGCGTTCCCATCCGTGCCTCCCGTCGGCCCCCTGTCGGCCTGCCGTCGGTCTCCTGCCGGCGCACACCCGGCCGGGGCCGCGCCGGACACCGGCGGGTGCCCCGCGGGTGCCGTTCCACCCATCATGGGAGGCGACCGGCGCGCCCGCACCCGGGCGCCGGGCAGCGGCCGGGCCGTACCGCCGGGCAGGGGCGGCCCCTGCGGCCGGGCAGCCGCCGGGCTCAGGCCAGGTCGTCGAGGGCGGCGAGGATGTCGGACGGCTCGGCGCGGCGGCTGTAGTCGGGGTCGACGAAGGCCCAGCGGATCACGCCGGCGCGGTCGATGACGTAGCAGGCCGGGATCGGCAGGGTGCGCGCATGGCCCCCGTTCACCCGCTGGAGGTCGAAGCCGAACTCCTCGTACACCTCGGCGAGATAGCCGGGCAGGTCGAAGGCGAGCCCGTAGGCGTGCGCCGTACCGGAGCCGACGTCGCTGAGGACCGGGAACTCCAGCTGCTCCTTCTCCGCGAGGGTCAGCGACTCGTCCGGCACCTGCGGCGAGACGGCCACGAGCCGGGCGCCGCGCGCGGTGAAGGCCCCGAGGTGCTGCTGGAGTGCGCGCAGCGCGAGATTGCAGAAGGGGCACCAGGCGCCGCGGTAGAAGGTGAGGACGACGGGGCCCTCGGCGAGCAGGTCCGCGAGGGCGGTCTGCTCGCCGGTCGCGGAGGGCAGCCGGAACGCGGGGGCGGTGTCGCCCACGCCCGCGGCGCGGGCGGCCTGCCCGGAGGCGGCCAGCTCCCGGCCGGCGCGCTCCATCAACTCCCGTTTCCCGTCCGGGATGAGCTGCTCACCTTGCTGGAGGACGGCGCGCAGTTCGGCGGCGAGGCTGTCGGTCATACGGTCACTCTCCTCATGGGCGGACGGCAGCTCGTGGAAGGGCGCGGCGAGGGCCGGACGGGGCGGGCCTCCGGGCGCGGACGCGCGGGCCCGGGCTCCGCCGCGCACACCGTCGGCCATCAACTTGGAACGCACGTTTCAAGTTGATGGCACGCTACCAGTGCCCGCGCTATCTTGAAACCCTCGTTTCAAGAAGGCCGAGGAGGTACCCGACCGTGCCGGACGTCAAGCACTTCGACCCACAGGAGGCGCTGGAGCGCGCCGAGCGGGTCTTCTGGCAGCACGGCAGCGCCGCCGCCTCCGTGCAGGTCCTCACCGCCGCGACCGGGCTCAACCGCTCCAGCCTCTACGCCACGTTCGGCAGCAAGCAGGAGCTGTACCTCGCCGCCCTGCGCCACTACATCGGCACCACCTCGCACCCCGCCTTCCGCGCACTCGCCGAGGACGAGCGCGGACTGCCCGCCGTCCGCGACTTCTTCGACGGGCTGATCACCCTGCGCTGCACCGGCCCGTACGCCGGCTGGGGCTGCATGGTCGTCAACGCCCAGGCCGGCACCGAGAACGCGGACCCGCAGGTACGGGCCGTCCTGGCGGAGCACCACACCCAGCTGTGCGCGGCCTTCCGCACCGCGCTCGAAACCGCCCGCGCACAGGGGCAGTTGAGCCCCGACCTGCCCCTGGCCGAGACGGCCGAATCCCTCGCCCTGCTCGCCTACGGCGTGAACCTGCACTCCCGCTCCGGCGCCACCGCCGACACCCTGCGCCGCACCACCGCCCACACCCTGGACACCCTCACCCGGAAGGCTTGAGCCGGACGCCCCCACCCGGCAGCCATGAGCCGACACCCGACGAGGCCGCACAGGAGGTCTTCCACGCGCGGCCATCGGCAGGGGGCAGGCGGGCGGGTGGTGGTCACCCCCGGCCGTCGCCCCGGCCCGCCTGTTCCGCCAACTCCTCGGCCACGTCCCGCACTTGACGACGGGAGAGCTGCGGCTTGCCCGTCCCCGTGCTGAGGACGAGAGCCGAGGCGCCGGAGCCGTGCGAGGGCAGCGCGACCGTGGCGACCACGCCGTCTCCCCCGCGTCCGCCCGCCGGAGTGAGGACGGGGACGCCCGCACGAGCGGCGCCCGCACGGTCCGCGAAGGTGCGCAGCGCGGACATCGACAGCCCGGCGTCGTGCTGGATCTGCGGCAGCAGCACGGAGACCGCAGCGCCCTTCCCCACCGCGACGCTGTACAGCCGCAGCCGCCGCTCGCCCAGCGTCCAGCCGCAGTTGACGAGGGCGCCGTCCACCCGGGCCAGCGGGGAGCCGGAGTCGTCCGCCGTCTCCCCCGAGACGGAACCGGGCGCGGGCCGCCGGTCGACGCCGGCCGCGCGCAGGGCCGCCGGCATGTCGTACGGCACGGGGCAGGAGCGGCCCGGGTCCCGGGCCCACGCGCGGATCCGGGCGGGGCCCGGCGCCCGCGAGGCGGCGCCCGCCGGCTCCTTCCGCTCCCCGCCCTGCCGACTGTGCTCGTTCCGGTCGCTCAGGTCACTCCGAGCACTCCGCTCGCCGCGCCCGTCCTGGCGGTCGGCCGGCCCGTCGTCGCTGCCGTGCGAGGTCCCCATCTCCGAGAAGGCGGCCAGCACGACCGCCACCAGGACGGCCACCGCGAGCCCTCTCCTGCTCGGACCGGCGACGCCGCCCGTCCCCTTCCCCATCGCGCCTTGGTTCCTCGGTCGGTTCCGTTGTCGTCCGCCCCGGCGCCCGTTCCCGGCCGCCCGCGGACGTGTGCGGGGCCTCAGATGTCCGTGAGCCGCACGCCGGCGTGCGCCTTGTACCGGCGGTTGACGGAGATCAGGTTCGCGACCAGCGACTCGACCTGGTGCGCGTTGCGCAGCCGGCCGGCGAACACCCCGCGCATACCGGGGATCCGGGCGGCGAGCGCCTGCACGATCTCGCAGTCGGCCCGCACCTCGCCCAGCACCATCACGTCCGTCTCGATCTCGGCCACCTCGGGGTCGGACAGCAGCACGGCCGACAGATGGTGGAACGCGGCCGTGACCCGGGACTCCGGCAGCAGCGCAGCGGCCTGCTCGGCGGCGCTGCCCTCCTCCGGGACGAGCGCGTAGGCGCCCTTCTTGTCGAAGCCGAGCGGGTTGACGCAGTCCACGACGAGCTTGTCGCGCAGCTCAGTACGGAGCGACTCGACGGTCTTGCGGTGGCCCTCCCAGGGCACCGCGACGATCACGATGTCCGAGCGCCGCGCACACTCCGCGTTCTCCGCGCCCTCCACCCCGTGCCCGATCTCGGCCGCGGCCTGCTCGGCCCGCTCGGCCGCACGCGACCCGATGACGACCCGCTGTCCGGCGCGCGCCAGCCGGTAGGCCAGCCCCCGCCCCTGGTCCCCCGTCCCACCGAGGACGCCGACGGTCAGGCCGGAGACGTCCGGCAGCTCCCACGGGTCCTTCTTCGGAGCGGACCCGGCCGAGGAAGAGGCAGAAGAAGTCATACCCGAATCCTCCCACCACCCCACGACCCCCGCCCGCGCCGCCCACCGTGAAGGTGATCACTTTCGCCCGCTGCCCTGCTTTCCCTGCTGCTCGCAGTCCAGCTTGTCCGCCAACCGGGACGCAGCATGCTGGGCCAGCAGCCCGAACACCTCGTGTGCCCGGTGCGGCTCGTCGTTCAGCGGCGTGCCGTGCGCGCTGATGTCCAGGAGCATCCGGTCGTAGGGCAGAGCTCCGGGGCGTCCGGGATGTTCGCAGGGCACGACGACGACCGCCCCGTGACTCCACGTGGCAACGTCGTGTTCCCCCGGGTACTTCTTCGGCTTTTCACGGGTGTTGTGCTCCGCCACGCCCTCCGCCGGCGTGGACGGCGCGGCCGCGTCATCGGCCATGACCCATTCACCGGACACGTTGACCGCCACGTCCCCGTCCACGTAATACCGGCAACACGCCGCGACCACTTGCCCACTGAAGTCTCCGTCCGCGGACTCGATCGGCCGGGGACCGCATCGCCGTGGCTGCGCGTGATGACGACCATCGCGCCAGTGCGTACCGGCCCCCCTACGATGTGTCACCGGATCTCATCGTGCGTGCCGTACCGCAGTCAAGCGGCCGGGGGCGGGGCGGCGTTCACCTTCGTTGGCGTAGGGCCTCGTAGAGGGTGGCTGTGGCGGCGTTGGCGGCGTTGAGGGAGGTGGCTGTGCCCTGCATGGGGATGCGGACGGTCTGGTCGCAGTGGTCGCGCCAGGTGGCGGCCAGGCCGGAGGTCTCGTTGCCGACGAGGAGGAGGACGGGGCCGGTGAGGTCGGCGTCGAACAGGTCGGTCGTGCCGTGCTCGTCGGTGGCGATCGTCCGTACGCCGCTGCCGTCGAGCCAGTCGGTGACCGTGCGCGGTGAGGGGACGCGGACGGCGGGCAGGGCGAAGAGCGAACCGGTGCTGGCGCGGACGGACTTGGGGTCGTAGACGTCGGCGGCGTGGCCGGTGACGATCAGGCCGTGGGCGCCGAACGCGTCGGCGGAGCGCAGCAGCGAGCCGATGTTGCCGGGGCTGGTGGGGCGGTCGAAGAGGACGCCGAGGAAGTCGTCGGGCACCGGGATGCGGGAGAGGTCGTCGTCCGGCATGGCGACGACGGCGGTCAGCTCGGCGTCGGCGTCCTCCCGCTCGCTCAGCTCGGCGAGCAGCGCGGGGGCCATGGCCACCCGCTCGTCGGCGACGCCGGAGGCCAGCAGCTCGCGGGCCCAGTCGGAGAGCCGGCGGCCGTCGGCGTACAGCAGGGCGCGGACCGGCCAGCCGTGCTCGACGGCCAGGGTGATCGGCCGCACGCCCTGGACCAGGAACTCGCCGGCGCGGTGCCGCTTGGTCCGGTTGGTGAGCAGGGCCTGCCACTGCTGGAAGCGGGCGTTACGGCTGGTGATCCGCTGGTTCGTGCGCACCCGCCGAGGCTACCGGGGGCCGGTGGCGGTCCCGCGCAGCAGGTCGGCGACGGGGATACGGCGGAAGGTGATCGTCTCGTAGGCGCTGTCGTCGCCGGTCTCGTGGAGGAGGCCGACGGTCGCGTCGTCGAGGCGCACCAGGTCGGAGTAGGCGGCACGGCGCTCGTCGACGGTGATCCCGGTGCGCCAGGTGGTCCCGTCGTCCTCGCTGACGCGTACGGCCATCCGGTGCCGGGTCTCGGGGTGGGAGGGCGCGGACAGCAGGAGCAGGCCCTCCGCGCGCAAGTGCAGCAGGGCCGCCTCGACGACGGGCGCGATCAGCTCGGGGCGCGGTGCGAAGGGTGCGGTGAGGGTCACTCCGCCGTCGGCCGAGCGGGCGTCGGCGCGGTGCGCGGGGACGTCGGAGTCGTTGCGGGTGTTGAAGTAGACGGTGCCGTCGGGCAGTTCGGCGGCGGTGGTCTCGTTGACGTTGACGTACCCGTCCGGGGCGTCGTCCACGTAGCCGAGGCGCCAGGTGGCGCCCGCGTCGTCGCTCAGCAGGCAGTGGCCGCCGTTGTAGCGGCCCTCGGTGCCGTCGTGCGCGGGGTCCGTGGGCGGGAGGGAGTGGTTGGCGGGGACGACGACGCGGCCGGTGGACAGCTGGAGGGCGTGCCCGGGTGTGGTGGCGTACCAGCGCCACTCCGGGGCCTTGACCGCCTCGGTGATCTCACGTGGCGCGCTCCAGCTCGCTCCGGCGTCGTCGCTGTGGCGCAGCCAGACGCGGCGGCCGTCGGCCGGGGACACCTCGCCGCGGCGGATCCGCTCCTCGGTCGCCTCCGCGGCGCTGCACACGTACACCAGGAGCAGCCGGCCGTCCGCCAGCACCACGGGGGCCGGATTCCCGGCGGTGCCACGGGGGTTGGCGGCGACGACCGTCAGCGGGCCCCAGGTGCGGCCGCCGTCCGCCGAGCGTCTCAGGACGAGGTCGATGTCGCCGCTGTCCGCCGAGGAGTGCACCCGGCCCTCGGCGAAGGCGAGGACGGTGCCGTCGGGGGCGCGGACGCAGGCGGGGATGCGGAAGCTGGCGTAGCCGGCGGTGCCGGCGCGGTACGGGACGGAGGACTCGTAGGGCATGGAGCTGCTCCAACTGCCGTTCGTAGGATGTCCCTTGTCTTGTTTGTCTGTTGTGCACGGTAAGGAGGGCGCGGGGGTCCGTCAACTCGCCGGAGGAGACCGGTTTTCGTTGATCGCTATGCTGCGGACGGCGTCCGGCACGATCGTCGGACCGGTCGGTCGATCAGTGGGGGCGGCATGCGCGAGGCGGCCACGGCACGGCGGGAGCGGGTGCTGGCGACCGTGCGGGAACGGGGCGAGGTCCGGGTGGCGGAGCTGGCGGCCGAGTTGGAGGTCTCGGTCGTCACCCTGCGGCGCGATGTCGAGGAGCTGGCACGGCAGGGCAAGGTCAGGCGCGGTCACGGTGTCGCGCGCTCGCTGACCTCGGATCCGCCCGAGGCGGCGCGGCCCGGCACGCGCGGCGGCAGCGGCGGTTCCCAGGGCAGCGTCGGGCTGATCGTTCCGGAGCACCACTCGTATCTGTTCGAGGCGGTGCGCGGTGCGCGTGCCGTGCTGGAGGCGGCGGGCGTGCGGATGGCGATGCACATCGCACGGCATGTGCCGGGCGCCGAGCGGGACATGGCCCGGCAGGCGCTGGAGCAGGGCGCGGCCGGGCTGCTGATCGCCCCGCGCTGGCGCACCGCGCGGGCACCGCGGCTGGACGAGGACTGGCTGTGCGAACTGCCCGTGCCCGCCGTGCTGATGGAGCGCCGGCCCGCACCGGGCACCCCCCTGCACGCGCTCGATTCCGTGTGCAGCGACCACGCGTACGGCGCCCATCTCGCGCTGGACCATCTCGTCGGGCTGGGCCACCGGCGGATCGTGCTCGCGGCGCGGGACGACAGCCCCACGGCGCGCACGCTGCGCGCCGCCTTCGCCGGGTTCGCCGGGGAGCGGCCGGAGATCGAGAGCTGGACCGCGGTGCTCTCCTCACGGGCCACCGCGCCCGAACCGCCGCGGGAGCCGGTGGAGGGCTCGCTGGTGGATCTGGCGCCCGTGCTGCGCGAGCACGGCGCGACGGCGGCGGTGCTGCACGCCGACGTGGACGCCCTGATGCTGGTGCAGCAGCTGCGCGAGGCGGGCCTGCGGGTGCCGCGGGACGTGTCCGTGGTGGCCTACGACGATGTGGTGGCCGCGCTGGGCAGCCCGCCGCTGACGGCCGTGGCCCCGCCGAAGGAGGAGATCGGCCGGGTGGCCGCCGAACTCCTGCTGAGCCGGCTGAACCGGCCGCGTGGCGCGGCGCCCGCGCCGATACGCCGCACGGAGCTGCTGCCGGCCCTGAAGACGCGCGGTTCGACGGCGGCGCCTCCGGCCCGATGAGCGTCAACAACCGCCCTATTCTGATCGTTTGACCGATTCAGTTTCTTCTGATCGGTCCATTGACCCCTTCGCGACAGCCGATCAGGATGCCGGTGTCCCCTCCACGAAAGGAGGCACCGTGCCCGGCTCTCGCACGCGCACGCGAACCCGCAGCACGCGCACCGCGCTCACCACCGCCCTGGCCCTGGCGGGCCTGCTCCTCGGCACGGCCTGCACACCCGGCGGCGCAACCGCCGAAAGCGCGTCCGGCCCCGTCCATCTGACGTTCTGGTCGTCGCTGCGCGGCAGCCAGGAGGTGGTCGACGCGTTCAACAGGACGCACGACGACATCCACGTGGACTTCGAGCAGGTGCCCTCCGGCCAGCAGGGCGGCTACGCCAAGCTGAGCAACGCCGCCCGGGCAGGCAACGCCCCGGATGTGGCGACCATCGAGTACCCGCAGGTCCCGGGCTTCGCCATAGACGGTGTCGCCCGCGATCTGACGCCCTACATGAGCAAGCGGCTGCGCGCGAAGCTGCTGCCGCAGGCGCTCGCGCTGACCACCTTCGAGGGGCGCACCTTCAGCGTGCCGCAGGACGTCGAACCGATGGTCTTCCTCTACCGGCGCGACCTGTTCGCGAAGTACGGCATCGAAGTACCGCGCACCTGGGCGGAGTTCGAGGACGCGGCACGGGCCGTGAAACGGAAGGCGAAGGGCAAGCGGATCGCGACGTTCCCCACCGACGGCGGTCACCATCTGGCCGGCTTCGCCTGGCAGGCCGGCGCCCGCTGGTTCGACACCAGGGGCGGCCGGTGGACGGTGTCCATGACGGACGGTCCCACCCGCAAGGTCACCGCGTACTGGCAGCGGCTGATCGACGAGAAGCTCGTCTTCCTCAACCCGGTGGACACCCAGGCGGGCACCGCGCAGGTGGGCCGCAGCGAGGTCTTCGGGAAGCTGACGGGCGCCTGGGACGCGGGCGGGATGATGTCGTCGCAGCCCGGCCAGAAGGGCAAGTGGGGCGTGGCGCCGCTGCCGCAGTGGGACCCCAAACATCCCCGGGTGGGCACGCACGGCGGTTCGACGTTCGCCGTCACGAAGGACAGCGCGCACCCGCGGGAGGCCATGGAGTTCATCGAGTGGCAGGTCTCCAGCCCGGCCGCGTGGCGTGCCCGGCTCTCCAGCGGCATCAGCAGCCAGTACCCGGCGGTGCCCGCGCTGCTGCCGGTGCTGCGCAAGGCCATGGACACCCGCTACTTCGCCGGGCAGGACATCTACGCGCTGTTCGACCGCGAGGCCCGGCACATCTCGCGCCGCTGGACGTGGGGGCCGCGGATGACCGCCACCCTGAAGACGGTGCAGGACGGGCTGGCCCGCGCCGGGGACGGCGAGGGCACGGTCCTCGGCGCCGTCGAGGAGGGGCAGCGCTCCACGATGCCCGATCTGAAGTCCCTCGGCCTGGACGCACGGGAGGGCTCGCGGTGAGCAGCACGGACTCCACGGCGCCGGTGCCCGGGCGCCCGCCCGGCCCCGCCCGTCCGGCGGCGGCCGGACCGCAGACGGCACACCCGCCGGGAGCCTCCGGCGCGGTACCGGCGGACCGGCCCGGCGCCCGCACCCGCCGCTGGGCGCGCCGCCGGCGACTGGGCGCCTGCGCGGCCCTGATGGGCCCGTTCTTCGTGCTGCTCGTCGCCGTCTTCCTGGTGCCGGTGTGCGCGGCGGTGTGGCTGAGCTTCTTCAGCGACGACCAGCCGGGGCTCGGCTTCGGCCCGGAGCGCACCGTCTTCGCGGGGCTGCGCAACTTCGAGGCGGCGCTGACCGATCCGACGTTCCTGTCCGGGCTGGGCACGGCCGCGCTGTACTGCGTCGTCTACATCCCGCTGATGGTGCTGTGCGCGCTGGCGCTGGCGCTGCTGCTGGACTCGGGCGCGGTCCGGCTGCGGCGCACCGCACAGCTCTCGCTGTTCCTGCCGCACGCGGTGCCCGGCATCATCGCGGCCATCATCTGGCTGTATCTGTACACGCCGGGCCTGAGCCCGGTGATCGACCTGCTGCACCACGCCGATGTGCGCGTCGACTTCCTCGGGGTGCGGATGGTGCTGCCGTCGATCGTCAACATCGCGATGTGGAGCAACCTCGGCTACAACGTGGTGATCTTCTACGCCGCGCTCCAGGCCGTGCCGCGCGAGGTGACCGAGGCGGCCGTGGTGGACGGCGCCGGGCCGGTGCGCACCGCGCTGTCGGTCAAGGTGCCGCTGGTGCGCGGTTCGGCGGTGATGGTCACGATGTTCACGCTGATCTGGTCGCTCCAGCTGTTCACCGAGCCGATGCTGCTGAGCCAGGCCACACCCGTCGTCGGCAGCCGCTACACGCCGAACATGTACATCTACGACGCGGCCTTCACCCGCAACAACTACGGCCTGGCGGCCGCCGCTTCGGTGGTGCTCCTCGTCGTCACGATCGCCCTGTCCTACGGCCTGAGCCGCTGGAGCAACCGCACGGCCGACACATCCGAGGGGGACTCCGGTGAGCGCTGAGACCACGGAGCGCACACGGCGCACGGCCCGGGACCGGCGCACCGCGCGGCGGCACGGGCGGCCCACGCTGCTGGGCCGCGGCGCCGTCAACGCGCTGGTCGGGCTGTCCGTGCTGTACACGCTGCTGCCCGTGCTGTGGCTGCTGCTGGCGTCGACGAAGAACCGGGACGCCCTCTTCCGCAGCGATCTGTTCTCCTCCGGCGACTTCTCCCTGGCCCGCAACCTGTCGGACCTGTTCGCCATGGAGGGCGGGATCTACGGCCGCTGGTACGTCAACAGCCTGCTGTACGCGGTGCTGGGCGCGGCCATCGGCGCCATGGTCAGCGTCGCCTGCGGCTACGCCTTCGACAAGTACCGGTTCCGGCACAAGGAGAAGCTGTTCGGGCTGGTGCTGGCCGGGGTGATGGTGCCGCCGACGGTGCTCGCACTGCCGCTGTATCTGATCGCGTCGAAGACCGGCCTGGTGAACACGTTCTGGTCGGTGTTCATCCCGGTGCTGTTCAACCCGTTCGGGGTCTATCTGGGCCGTGTCTTCAGCCAGGGCTATGTGCCCGGCGAGGTGCTGGAGGCCGCCCGGGTGGACGGCGCGGGCGAGCTGACGACGTACTTCCGGGTGGCGCTGCGGATGCTCGGCCCCGGCCTGGTGACGGTCTTCCTCTTCCAGCTCACCGCGATCTGGAACAACTTCTTCCTGCCGATGGTGATGCTCTCGGACCAGTCGCTCTTCCCCGTCAGCCTGGGGCTGTACGTGTGGAACAGCTCCGCCGTCGTGACACCGGACTACTACCCGCCCGTGATCGCCGGTTCGCTGCTGGCCGTGCTGCCGCTGATCGCGGCGTTCGTCCTGCTCCAGCGGTACTGGAAGTCCGGACTGACCGCGGGCAGCGTCAAGTAGCCGCCGCCGGACGGCAGTCCGCCACCGGTCCGCCACCGCAGCCGACCCGCAGAACCAGGAGAGCAATGCCCACTCCCCCACGTGCCGCACTCGCCATGGATCCCCGCGCCGCCGACGCCGTACTGCGGCCCGCCGCCCGCCGCCGGCTGGCCGCCCTCACCGATCTGGCCCCCGGCGTCCTCGACGACCTGACCACCCCGGCGGCCCGCGCGCTCCTCGCCGACCGGGACGTGCTCGTCACCGGCTGGGGCTGCCCCCCGCTGGACGAGGGCGTGCTCGCGGCGGCCCCGAAGCTGCGCGCCGTCGTGCACACCGCGGGCAGCGTGCGCGGACACGTCACGGAAGCCTGCTGGGAGCGGGGCATCGCGGTGTCCTCGGCGGCCGTCGCCAACGCGCTGCCCGTCGCCGAGTACACCGTCGCCATGATCCTGCTGGCGGGCAAGCGGGTCCTCCAGGCCGCGCGGGACTTCCACCGCGACCGTGCACGGCGGGACTGGCTGCACCCGGACCCCGCACTGGGCAACCACCGGCGCACGGTCGGCATCCTCAGCGCCTCGCTGATCGGCCGCCGGGTCATCGAACTGCTGCGCCCCTACGATCTGCGGGTGCAGCTCCACGACCCGTATGTGAGCGCCGCCGAGGCGGCCGAACTGGGCGTGCGGCACGTCGGGTTGACGGAGCTGTTCGCCACCTCGCACCTCGTCAGCGTGCACACCCCGCTGCTGCCGAGCACCCGCGGCCTCGTCGACGCGGACCTGCTGGCGGCCATGCCGGACGACGCCGTCCTCCTCAACACCGCACGCGGAGCCGTCGTCGACCACGAGGCGCTCACCGCACAGCTGTGCTCCGGCCGGATCCGCGCCGTCCTGGACGTGACGGAACCGGACGTGCTGCCGCCCGGCCACCCGCTGTGGGACTGCGAGAACGTCCTGCTCACCCCGCACCTCGCCGGTTCGCAGGGCAACGAGCTGGACCGGCTCGCCGAGACGGCCCTCGCCGAGGTCGAACGCTGGGCCCGCGGCGAAGGCTTCGCCCACCCCGTGCACCCCGACCGCCGGGAGCTGCTCGCATGACCCACCTCCGACTGCCGCCCGAGGACCGGGAGACGAGCCCGTACACCGGCTGGACCCGGGCCCACTGGGAAGCCGTCGCCGACGGCATGCTGCGCGCCGCCCTGCGCTGGGCGAGCCCGCGCGGCGCCCTGCTCGATCTGCCGGGCCGCCCGTCCGTCTCCGGCGTGCGCTCCGACGGCCTGGAGGGCTACGCGCGCACCTTCCTCGCCGCCGCCTTCCGCACCGCCGGGGCCGACGGCGCCGACCCGGCCGGTCTGCTGCCCCGGTACGCCGAGGGCCTCGCCGCCGGCACCCTTGCCCCCGGCCGGGACGACGCCGAGTCCTGGCCGCTGATCCTCGACCACACCGTGCAGGGCCAGCCCATGGTCGAGGCCGCTTCCGTGGCGCTCGGGCTGCGGCTGACCCGGCCCTGGCTGTGGGACCGGCTCGATACGGGCGTCCGGGACCGCGCCGAGGAATGGCTGCGCGGCGCCCTGCGGCACACGCCCGCGCCCAACAACTGGTACCTGTTCCCGCTGTCCGTCGCCGGTTTCCTGGAGTCCGTGGGCCGCGGGGACGCCGAGACCTCCGCCGCGCTCGCCCGCGGCCTGGAACTGCTGGAGAGCTGGTGGCGCGGCGACGGCTGGTACACCGACGGCGACGGCCGCGCCTTCGACCACTACAACGGCTGGGCCCTGCACCTGTACCCCGTCCTGCACGCCCGGCTGGCCGGCGACACCTCCCTGCTGGAACACCTCGGGCCCCGGCTGCGCGCCCATCTGGACGGCTACGCCCTGCTGTTCGGCGGCGACGGCGCCCCCGTCCACTTCGGCCGCTCCCTCACCTACCGGTTCGCCGCGGGCGCCGCCGTCGCCCTCGGCGCGCTCACCGGATACACACCGCTGCGCCCCGGCGTCTCCCGCCGGCTGCTGAGCGGCACCCTGCGGCACTTCCTCGACCGCGGCGCCCTCGACCCCGACGGGCTGCTCACCCTCGGCTGGTACGGCCCCCACACGCCCACCCTCCAGCGCTACTCGGGCCCGGCCTCGCCGTACTGGGCGAGCAAGGGGTTCGCCGCGCTGCTCGTCCCGCCCGGCGACCCGCTGTGGACCGCGCCCGAGGAGGCCGCGCCCGCCGAAGGCCCGGACACCGCCCGCGCGCTGCCCGCGCCCGGGCTGCTGATCCAGACGACCCGCGCCGACGGCCTCGCCCGGCTGCACAACCACGGCAGCGACCATCTGCCACCCGGCGGGGCGGAGCACCACGGCGACGCCGACCCGCTCTACGCCCGGCTCGCCTACTCGACGGCGACGGGCCCCACGGCGGCGGACAACGTGCCCGACAACCACCTCGCCCTCGCGCCACCGTCCCACCCGGACGCGTGGAGCGCCCGTCTGCGCATCCATCCGCTGGGCGCCTGGTCGGCACCCGACGGCACCTGGGGCTGGGCCGCCTCCTGGCACCGCCCCGTCCTGCCCGAGGGCACCGTGCAGCTGCCGGGCCTGCGGGTGGAGAGCGTCACCCTCGTCCACGGGCGCTGGGAGGTGCGGGTGCACCGCGTCCTCGGCGCCCCCGCCGGCACCCGCCTCCGCCTGACCGGCTGGGCCTCCGGCGACGTCCCCACCCGCCTCCACCCCCTGCACGGACTGGCCCGTGCCACGCCCCTGCGCGCCCCGCACGGCACGGCCTTCACCCGGTGGGTCACCGTGCCGGCGCTGGAAGGGACGGTGACCGGCACCGGCATCTGCGCGGCGCTCGCCGCACTCGGCGAGGACTCCGGGAACACCGGCGAGGACGGCCCGCTCCCCCACCTCACCACGGCCCCGGACGGCACCCCGACCGTCACCGTCTACTGGCCCCCGCACCCCGGCCCCGGCGGCCAGGCCCCGCCGGTACGGGTGCGCTTCGCGCCCTTCGTGGTGGAACCGGTGGCACCGGCGTGACCGGCCCTACCGCCGCCCGCTCACTCCCCGCGCTCCTCGCCGCCACCGGACGGGCCGCCGCCGGACGCACCACCACCGGCCGCCCCGCCCCCGTCGCGCCAGCGCGGATCGTTCTCCCACTGCTGGGTCCGCTCCCGTGCGGACTCCAGCGCACGCTCGGCCTCCTCCCGGCTGCCGTAGGGGCCCAGCCGGTGCTTGCCCGGGGACTGCGGGCCCTCCTCGACCTGACCGGTGTCCACGTTGAAGAACCAGTCCCCCGGCTCACCGACCGTCTTCCGCTTGAACAGAGCCATACGGCCATGCTCCCGCACCCCCGCGGACCGCGCAGCACCCGGTGGCCCCCAGGTCTAGACTCGCTCGCATGTCTGGCCAGTCACTCCTAGTCCCCGGCACGATCTCCCCACCCCGGTCCGTGCCCGCCTCGATCCCCCGCCCCGAGTACGTCGGCAAGCCCGCACCGACGCCGTACGACGGACCCGAGGTGCAGGACGCCGAGACGGTCGAGAAGATGCGGACGGCCTCGCGGATCGCGGCCCGCGCGCTGTACGAGGCGGCGAAGCACATCGCGCCGGGTGTGACCACCGACGAGCTCGACCGCGTCGCCCACGCCTACATGATCGAGCACGGCGCCTACCCGTCCACACTCGGCTACCGCCAGTTCCCCAAGTCCCTGTGCACCTCGGTCAACGAGGTCATCTGCCACGGCATCCCGGACTCCACGGTGCTGCGCGACGGCGACATCGTGAACCTGGACGTGACCGCGTTCCACGACGGCGTGCACGGCGACACCAACGCGACGTTCCTGTGCGGGGACGTCGACGAGGAGTCGCGGCTGCTGGTGGAGCGGACGCAGGAGTCGCTCAACCGCGCGATCAAGGCGGTCAAGCCGGGGCGGCAGCTCAACGTCATCGGCCGCGTCATCGAGTCGTACGCGAAGCGCTTCGGCTACGGCGTGGTCCGCGACTTCACGGGCCACGGCATCAACACCTCGTTCCACTCCGGCCTCATCGTCCCGCACTACGACGATCCGCGGGCGACGACCGTGATGCGGCCGGGGATGACCTTCACCATCGAGCCGATGCTGACCCTCGGTACCTACGAGTGGGACATGTGGGAGGACGGCTGGACGGTCGTCACCAAGGACCGCAAGCGCACGGCCCAGTTCGAGCACACCCTGGTGGTCACCGAGTCCGGCGCCGAGGTCCTCACGCTGCCCTGACCGCCGCCGCGCACGAGCCGGCGTCCCTCCGCACGGGGCGCCGGCTTTTTCCTGCCCGGCGGCGAGGAACGCGCGGGCGGTTTTCCCGACAGGGCGTCGGGATCCTCTTGACTTAGGTAAACCTAACCCGGAGGATCGGGCACACAGCGAGACCGGTCGCACTCCCGTGCGGTCCGCAGACACCCGCTCTGTCACACCTGGGAGCCCGCCTTGACCTCCACCTCCCCCCGGCCCACCGCGACCCCCGACGCGACGGCGTTCTCGGCCCGCATCCGCACCGCCTCCCACGAGCAGCACACCGAGGCCGAGAGCTCCACCTTCATGAGCGACATGCTCGGCGGCAGGCTCGGCGTGGAGGCGTACACCCGCTACACCGAGCAACTGTGGTTCATCTACCGCGCGTTGGAGGAGTCCGCCGCCGCGCTGGCCGACGACCCCGTGGCCGGCCCGTTCCTGAGCGACGGCCTCTTCCGGCTCCCCGCCCTGCGCCGCGATCTGGACCATCTGCACGGCGGCTCCGCCTGGCGCGAGACCCTCGACCCGCTGCCCGCCACCGCCGCCTACGCACAGCGCATCGCCCGGGTCGCCGCCGAATGGCCCGGCGGCTACGTCGCCCACCACTACACCCGCTACCTCGGCGACCTCTCCGGCGGCCAGATCATCCGCGGCACCGCCGAGAAGACCTGGGGCTTCGCCCGCAAGGGCGACGGCGTGCGGTTCTACGTCTTCGACGGCATCGGCAACCCCGCCGCTTTCAAGCGGGAGTACCGCGCCCTGCTGGACGCGCTGCCCACCGACGAACTCGACAAGCAGCGCATCATCGAGGAGTGCAAGCGCGCCTTCGCCCTCAACACCGCCGTCTTCCACGAGCTGGGCGCCCGCTTCCGCCACACGGCGTGACCCCGGGCCCGCGCAGGCACACGCCTCCACGGAGACCGGCGGCCCCGCACGCCTTTGCAGTTGCTTTCTCCGTGAGTGCGACCGGACACCACGCGTCACGGTCACCGCGCCCCGGGCGGACGGCAACCGCCCGTGCTGCCCCGTGACGCGCCCCGCCCCCGCACGCCGGAAAGCCTTTGCGAGGGTTCGGAGCGGCGCCGACAATGGGACACGGCAACGTCAACCGGCGGTCGCCGACGAGAGTTTGCTCATTTGCGGGGGAGGAACACCGACATGTCGCACGTCGAGATACCGGGGGCCCGGGTGCCCATTCGGATGTGGGCGGATCCGGGCACGGTGGAGGACGCGGCGCTCCAGCAGCTGCGGAACGTGACGACGCTGCCCTGGGTCCAGGGGCTCGCCGTGATGCCCGATGTGCACTACGGGAAGGGCGCCACCGTCGGCTCCGTCATCGCGATGAAGGACGCCGTGTGCCCGGCCGCCGTGGGGGTCGACATCGGCTGCGGGATGTCCGCCGTACGGACGTCGCTGACGGCGAACGATCTGCCCGGCGATCTCTCCCGGCTGCGTTCCCGGATCGAGGCGGCCATCCCCGTCGGCTTCCATCTGCACGACGAGCCGGTCGACCCCCGCCGGGTGCACTCGATGCCGACGGCCGGCTGGGACACGTTCTGGTCCCGGTTCGACGGTGTCGCCGAGGCGGTGCACTTCCGCCGGGAGCGCGCGGCCAAGCAGCTCGGCACGCTGGGCGGGGGCAACCACTTCGTGGAGGTGTGCCTGGACACCGAGGAGCGGGTGTGGCTGATGCTGCACTCCGGTTCGCGCAACATCGGCAAGGAGCTGGCGGAACACCACATCGGCGAGGCACGCAAACTGCCGCACAACCAGGGCCTGGTGGACCGGGACCTCGCGGTGTTCGTCAAGGACACCCCGCAGATGGCCGCCTACCGGCACGACCTGTTCTGGGCCCAGGAGTACGCACAGCGCAACCGCGCGCTGATGATGGGCCTGCTCCAGGACGTGGTGCGCAAGGAGTTCAAGAAGGCCAAGCCGCTGTTCGACGAGACGATCTCCTGCCACCACAACTATGTGGCGGAGGAGAGCTACGAGGGGATGGATCTGCTGGTCACCCGGAAGGGCGCCATCCGTGCGGGCAGCGGGGACCTGGGCATCATCCCGGGCTCCATGGGCACGGGTTCGTACATCGTCCGGGGCCTGGGGTCCGCGGCGTCGTTCAACTCGGCCTCGCACGGGGCCGGCCGGCGCATGAGCCGGAACGCGGCGCGTAAGCGGTTCTCGGCGCGCGATCTGGCCGACCAGACGCAGGGCGTGGAGTGCCGCAAGGACGCGGGCGTCGTGGACGAGATCCCGGGCGCCTACAAGCCGATCGAGCAGGTCATCGACCAGCAGCGGGATCTGGTCGAGGTGGTGGCCAAGCTCCGGCAGATCGTCTGCGTCAAGGGGTAGCGCCGGGCCCGGTGTCAGGGCCGGTCGGGCAGCAGTGCGTCCAGTTCGGCGGCGAAGAGCTGGGCCGGGTCGAAGCCCATCCCGGAGAACTGGCCGGCGAGTTCGAGGGAGAGGACGCCGTGCAGCCGGGTCCACCAGGCCAGGGCCAGCCGGAGCGCGGCGGGCGAGGCGGTGCGGCCCTCGGCCCAGGTGCGGTGCTCGGCGAGGTGGGTGCCGAACGCCGTCGCGGGGCCGTCCGGGGCGAGCGGCACACAGGCGTCGAGCACGGTGGCCATGATCTGGTCGGCGACGCCGGTGATGTCCTCGGGGGCGTGGTAGCCGGGCACGGGGGTGCCGTGGATGAGGAAGTAGCGCTGGGGGTCGGCCAGGGCCCAGTCGCGCAGGGTGTGTGCCAGGCCGGACAGGTCGGCGCCGTCGGCCGCGGCGGCGCCGAGCGTGTCCGCGAGGCTGCGGTAGGCGTCCCGGACGAGTTCGGTGATCAGTTCGTCGCGGCCGGCGAAGTAGCGGTAGAGCGCGGGCCCGCTCATGCCCATCTGCTTGGCGATGGCGTTGAGGGAGATCCCGGACGCCCCGGCCGTGGCGATCTGCTCCCGGGCGTGCTCCTTGATCTCCGCGCGCACCTGGCTGCGGTAGCGCTCCCGCGGGGACTGCACCTGAGCCTTCGCCATCCGTCCGTCACCTTCTCGGTCGTGCGGCCACCACTTCCTTCCGCGAGAAGCTATCACGCACGCTATGCCCCTCTTCCGTCCTCCCCGCCCCCGCCTTCTCCCGGGCTCTGTGCCCGCACGAGGGTTCGTCCGCCCTCGTGGACCGAGGTCTCCTCGTGGACCGAGGTCTCCTCGTGGACCGAGGTCTCCTCATGGGCCGAGGTCTCCTCGTGGACCGAGGTCTCCTCATGGGCCGAGGTCTCCTCATGGGCCGAGGCGGACCGGAGTGCGGCCCGCAGCCGGTCGCGCACCGCGGTCCGGGCGGCGATGCGTGCCTCCATGGCTGCGAGCCGGTCCCGAGCGACGCGCAGACCGGCGGCCGAGGGCGGCGCGGCGGCGACGTCGCCGTCCAGGCACGGCAGGAAGAAGGCGACGTCCTCAAGGGTGAGCCCGGCGTCCAGCAGATACCGGATGTTGCGCACCCGTATCCCGGCGTCCTCGTCGTAGACGCGGTAGCCGTTGTCCGCGCGGGCCGGGGCCAGCAGTCCGGCCTGCTCGTAGTGGCGCAGCGCCCGCGTCGACACGCCCGTCCTGCGGGCCGGTTCACCGATCCGCACCGCCGTCACCGCCTCGTGCCCCGCGCTCCTGGTACCCGGCGCCCCGGCCGCGGGGCACCCGGCCGGTGCGCCGGACAGTCGTATCACGCGACCACCGCTCCCCCGTCGACGGGCAGCACGACCCCGGTGATGAACGACGCCTCCGGCGCGGAGAGTTGGCGGATCGCCCAGGCCACCTCGGCGGGGCGGCCCACCCGGCCCAGCGGGGTGTGGGCGAGCTGCCATGCGCGGACGGCCTCCCGCTGCCGCGGGCCGAGACCGCTGTGCTCGCCGATCGGGGTGTCCACCGCGCCGGGCGCGACCGCGACGACGCGCACACCGTCGGGCGCGAAGTCCACCGCCCAGCTGCGGGTGAGCAGTTCGAGTGCCGCCTTCGTCGCCGCGTACAGCGAGTTGCCCGGCCAGGCCCGCTGGCCGATGGACGTGCTCACGTTGACGACGACCCCGCCGGACGGCGCCCGGCGGAGCGCGGGCAGCGCGGCCCGGGTGAGCAGGACGGGCGCGGTGAGGTTGGTCGACAGCTGGGTCCCGATCCGTTCCGGGGTCAGCTCGGCCAGCCGCTCGTTCAGCACGATGCCCGCGTTGTTGACCAGCACGTCCAGTCGGCCGGTGGCCTCCAGCGCCGCCGCGACGACGCGTTCGGGGGCCTGCGGGCCGGTGAGGTCGGCGGTGAGCGGGACGATGGCGCCGCAGCCCGGCTCGGCCGCCGTCTCCCGCAGTGGGCCGGGCCTGCGGCCGACGGCGACGACGTGCGCGCCGTCCGCGGCGAACGCACGCGCCGTGGCACGGCCGATGCCGGTGCCCGCTCCGGTGACGACGACGGTGCGCGGGGCCGGGGTCCGGTGCTCCCGCGGCGTGGGGTCGGTGTTGGCGTCCATGCGGGCATCGTCGGACCTTGACGCCGGCGTGAAGGTCAAGTCCCGCGGCCCCGCCGCCCGTTTCCGCCGGCTCCGCGGCGTCACTCCGGGCGGGTCGGAACGGCCGGTTTCCGCGGGGAGACGAGGGGCGCGGCGCCGTGGCGGCGTCGGCGGCGGCCGTATGCGGTGATCGCCTGCCACAGGTCGCGCCGGTCGGCGTCGGGCCAGTGGCCGGGGGTGAAGTACAGCTCGGCGTAGGTGGCCTGCCAGGGAAGGAAGTTGGAGGTGCGCTGCTCGTCGCCGGTGCGCCACAGCAGATCGACGTCCGGCATGTCGGGGTGGGGCAGATGGCGGGCGAAGTCGTCCTCGCCGATGAGGTCGGGGTCCACGTCGCCCGCGCGGGCCGCCCGGGCGAGGGCCGCCGCGGTCCGGGTGATCTCGTCGCGGCCGCCGTAGTTGAGGCACACGGTGAGGGTCAGCCCGGTGCGGGCGCGGGTGCGGCGCTCCTCGCGCAGCAGGGACCGGACGAGTTCTTCGGGCAGTTTTCCCGGGTTGCCGGACCAGCGCTGACGCACGTCGAGATCGCGGACGGGGCCTTCGTCGAGTTCGCGCCGGGTCGCTTCGAGGACCGCGGCGATCTCCTCGGTGTCGCGCTGCCAGTTCTCGGTGGAGAACGCGTAGAGCGTCAGATGGCGCAGGCCGATCTCCAGCGCGCCGTAGACCATCTCGCGCGCGGCGACGTTGCCGGCGCGGTGGCCTGCGGAGCGGGGCAGACCGCGCTGTTCGGCCCAACGGCCGTTGCCGTCCATGATGATCGCCACATGCGCGGGCATCCGGTCGGCGGCGATCCGCGGGGGCCGGGCCCCCTCCGGGTGCGGTGGCGGGGTCCGCAGGGCGGTGTCCTCGGCTGCCGGCTCCGGGGCGCGCGCGGTCGCCGGGGTGCGCCGGGGCACGGGCGGCGCGGGCGGCGCGGCCGGGACGGTCAGGGGCGTCAGGCTCCATGCGAGCCGGGCGCGGAGACGGGCGGGGGCGAGGATGCGTACGCGGGTCGGGAGGGACGGGCGCGGGGCGCGCTCCAGCAGGGCGGGGCCGGCCGCGTCGACGGCGTCGAGCTGGGCGCGCAGCAGGCGGGCCGACGTGTCGAGCACCGTGGCGGCGCCCGGGTGCATGCCTCTCGTCAGCGCGGGCCTGGTCACCCAGCGGCGGGCCAGGTCGGTCACGGTGCCGACCAGGGCTGCCGCGGCCGGGCTCCAGCGTCCCTGCCGGAGAGCGTCCTCCGCGCCGGGGCAGGCGTCCAGGGCCTCGCGCGGCAGGAGGAGACGGCCCTCGGCGAGGTCGGCGCCGAGGTCGGTGAGGACGTCGGTGAGCTGGGCACCGTCGATGAACCGCCGGTAGTCGTGCTGCCGGTCCAGCCTCGGCGTCATCGGCGCCCCGGCCTGCTCGAACAGATGGCGGACCTGGTCGACCCAGGGCGCGATCTCCTCGGTGCACCAGGCCCGCCACTCCGCCCAGTCGGCGAAGTGCCGGCCGCGGGTGTCGTCCCGGGTGGCGGCCATGGCGCCGCGCAGCCCCGACAGATCCAGCCGCCATCGCAGGGCGGTGTCCACCAGCGCGTGCCGGACCGGGTCCGTGCTCGTGCCGGCCGCCAGGTCGCCCCGGAACGCCTCCGTCCAGGCCGCGACGCGGGCGGCACGCCCGGCCGCGTCCGCGTCCGGCCCGTCGGCCAGGTCGTCCACGGCGTTCGCGGCCGCCCACAGGGCCCATCCGGCCGGACGGAGCACGGCCGGCATCAGCTGGACGAGGGCGTGGATCGCGGGGTCGTGCCGCCGTGTGGTGCGCCGGCACAGCCGGTAGGCGGCCCGCAGGGCCGGGTCCTCACCGGTGCGGGACCGCGCGGGGAACCGGCCCCGGCGCGCTCGCGGGGCCGCGTCGCGGTCTGCCGGGGTGGGCTGTGATGAGGGGCGCATGGGCCGGGACCTCAGTCTGCTTCCGTGTCGGACACCGTGGGCGGGGTCGTGGGCGTGGGAGGGGGCGTCGGTGAGGACGCGGCAGAACGGCGGGGCGCGGGAAGGCCGACGGTGCCGCCTTCCTGCCGGGGCGGCGGGGCGGGCGCGCCCGACGACAGGGAACTGCGGGTGCTGCGGCGGAAACCCGCCACCGCGACCAGCGCTGCCGCCGCGAACCAGGCGAGCTGGACGGCCAGATGGCCCGGCACCGGGCTGCTGGAGAACCCGGCCGCCGTGCTGGCCTGCATCGCCCCGTAGGAGGGCAGATAGCGCACGACGGGGGCGTCGGCCCCGGAACTGGTGACGGGGTTCTGGAGCGCGAGATCGATGATGCTGGTCATCACGATGGCGAACATGCCCTCGACCTCGCGGCGCAGCAGCGAGCCGAAGCCGACACCGAGCGCCCCGTAGGTGAGTCCGGCGCAGAACAACGCGGCGGCGAGCAGCAGCGGTTGGCGAGGTGTCCAGGCCAGACAGGTGACCGCGGTGGCGTAGCCGGCGACCACCGCGGACACCAGCGCCAGTGCGGTGACCTTGGCCAGGACGAGGGGGACGCGGGGATAGCCGGCCAGCGCCAGCCTGCGGTCGAAGCCGCTGCCGGAGAAGGTGGCGGCGAACATCATGAAACCGGTGATCAGTGTGACGGCGTTGAGCGCGCCGCTGATCTCGGTCAGTTCGTTGCCGTGCGGGGCCAGCGTCTCGCCGGTGGCGCGCAGCCGCATCCGGGCCGGGTCGTCGGGCATCGCCAGATACGCCAGGGTCGTCCACACCGGGACGAACAGGGCCACCAGGACCATGGCGAACCGGTTGCGCCCGTGCTCGATCAGCGCGAAGCGGGTGGCGACCGTGAAGTGGGCCGTGCGGAAGCTCATGCGCCGGCCCCCGCCTCGTCGGGGCGGAGCAGCCCGCCGTCCAGGCGCCACAGCTCGTCCAGGCGTGCGGTGTCGTACGCGAGATGAGAGACGACGAGGACCGAACGCCCCGCGTTCCGCAGCCGCACGGCCAGGTCCCAGAACCGCTGATAGGTGTCCCAGTCGAACCCCTGGTACGGCTCGTCCAGCAGCAGGACCTGCGGATCGTGCATGAGCGCCAGCGTCACGTTCAGCTTCTGCCGCGTACCGCCGCTGAGCACACCGGCCCGCTCCTCGGCGTACCCGGTGAAGCCCAGTACCTCCATGACCTCCTCGGCGTACCGCACATCGGCCAGGCGGTAGGCCGTCCGGAAGAACGACAGGTGCTGCCGGACGGTCAGGGCGTCGTTGAGGACGGCGTGCTGCGGGCAGTAGCCGAACCGGCCGGTGTGCCGGACCGTGCCGCGCGTGGGCCGCAGTTCACCCGAGACCACCTTCAGCAGCGTGGACTTGCCGGCGCCGTTCTCCCCCACGATCCCGCACAGGGTGCCTGCCCTGAGCCGCAGATCGATCCCCCGCAGGACCGCACGCCGCCGGTAGGCATGGTGCACACCCCTGACTTCCACGTACGCCTCCCCCACCTGGCCCGTACGTCACCGGGCGTCCCCGCGTGCTCCCGGGCATTCCCCGCGTCTCCCCCGCGCACCGGACCGACCGTGACCGCATGACGTAACGACCGCGGCTGGTCGGGGACACGGCGTCCGGACACACCGAACCCCGGGCGTCGTCGGCGGGTCCGGGGCGGGCCGGGGTGTTCGTTCACCGTCGCCGGAGGCGGGAGAGCCGTACCCGCCGGGCAGGTGCGCTGTTTCCGGAGGGGGGAGAGAGCCGTGCCCGCCGGGCTGAGGGCGGCGGGCACGGCGGTCCGGGGCCGCGCGACGGAGGGCGCGCGCGGCGCGAACGAGGGGGGGATCAACTGGTGGCGCTGCGCCGGGTGTTGCGGCGGCGTGCGAGGTGGACGGCCGTGCCGCCGAGCGCCACCAGCCCGGCGGCGCCGGCCAGCAGCACGCCGGACGGTGCGCCCGTGCCCGTGGAGGCCAGGGCTCCGCCGCCGCCCGTGCCGCCGACGCTGCCCGCGCCACCGGCCGGGTCCGCCACGGCGCCGGCGCCGCCGTCCGAGCCGGAGCCCGACTGCTCGCCACCACCGGGGAGTTGGGCGTTCTCGTCCAGGGAGACGGCGACGGTGACCGGATCGAGCGCGTCACCGGCCTGGTAGAAGCCGCCGAACGCCTTCGCGCCGGCAGCGGTGAGCGTGGCGGGCGCCTTCTCGACGGAGACGATGTCGTTCTTCGGCTCCAGCGCTCCGCCGGCCAGCTTCAGGGAGGCGACCGTGACGCCCTTGCTCGTGGTGACCTCGCCCGAGGAGCGGTCCTTGGCGCGGACGTCGGCGACGAGGCTGCCCTTGGTGCCCTTCGCCGTCACCTTGAGGCCGGAGAAGGTCAGATCGAGGCTGTAGGAGCCGCCCTCCTTGTGGCCGCGGAAGCGGACGCCGCCCTGGAAGCCCGCGTCGAGGCCGTCGCCGGTCACCGTGCCGCTGCCCTGCCCGAAGCGGTAGCCGGACCCCGTGGCCTGCGCACCGCCGCTGGTGGTGATCGTGCCGTCGGCTATCGGACCCGTCACATAGTCGCGGAAGGTCCGCTTCACGCCCCAGTCGAGCGTGCCGTCGACGACCGTGCCCCGGTCGCTCCCGTCCTTCCTCCCGGTCTCGTCCTTCGTGTCGGCCTCCGCGCCGGAGGCGGAGCCGGAACGGGCACCGGAGGCGGGTTCCGGGCCGTCGGCGCCGGGGGACGTGCCCGTGCCGCCGGAGGCGTTCGCGCCGCCGCTCGTGCCGCCCGTCCCTCCGGTGCCGCCCGTGGAGGTGCCACCGGCCGAGGACGGGCCTCCCGCGGACGCGCCGCCGGGGGACCCGCCGGAGCCGCCGCTGTCCGCGCCGCCGCCCGGCGTCACGGCGAGGGTGACCGGGTCGAGTTCCTCGCCCTTCTTGTAGTAGCCCTGGAACGCCTCGGCGCCGTCGGCGGTGAGCGTGGCGGGGATGTCCGCGAACGTCAGCTTGCCGCCGCCGCTGTCCGGCTTCACCCCCGACAGGTCGAGAGCGGCGAGCGCCACGTCCTTCGTCGTCCGCTCGGGCTCGCCCGTGCCGTCCTCGCCGGTGCCGGTGCGGACGTCGGCCCGGAGCGTGCCCGTGCTGCCCCGCGTCTCCAGCCGGAAGCCGGAGAGGGCGATGTCGAGAGCGCCGTGGTGGCCGTAGAGATGGACGCTGCCCCGGAACGCGGCGGAGACCGCATGGGTCGCCGTGTCGTAGTCGCCCTCACCGGAGACGAAGCGGAAGCTGCCGTCGGCGTTCGTGCGGGCGCCGCCGGCAGGGGTGAGGGAGCCGTCCGCGATCGGTCCGGTCAGATAGTCGCGGAAGGATTTCTTGATGCCCCAGTCCAGGGTGCCGTCCGTGAGCGGGACGGTCGCGGCGCGGGCGGCCGTGGACGCGGCGGCGGGCGCGGGGGCCGCAGCCACGGCGGGCAGCGCGGAGGCGGTGACGCCGAGCACGGTCGCGGTGGCCGCGGCGAGCGCGAACGCGGGGGCGCGGCGTGAACGGGCCGACGGGGGACGGGTGTTGGCGGTCATCGGTGGTGTCTCTCCCTGGGGGTGGATGGGTGCGGCCGCGTCGCGTGCGGCCGGGGTCACGGGCGGCCCGGGTCACGGCCCGCCGGTGGTGTCCTCGTCGGACGGGCGTCGGACGGGCGGCCCGGGGCACCGGCGTCGGAGGCCGGACCGTCCGGCACGGGCCCGCCCTTCGCCGGGGCGGCCGGGGCCGAGGCGTCTCCCGCCGGGGAGCCGCCCTCCGCCGGAGCGCCCTGCACGGGGCCGTCGCACGAGGTCGCGGCGTCCGACGCGAGGGCGGCATCCGGGGCCGAAGCGCCAGCCACCGGGTCCTCGTTCGCCGGGGCGGCCGGGGCCGGAGCATCCCCCGCCGGAGCGCCCTTCGCCGAGACGGCCGGGGCCGAGGCGTCCTTCGCCGCGCTGCCGTGCCCCGCGCTGCCCTCCGTCGAGCCCTCCCCGGAGGGTGCCGAGGCAGGGGCCCGGCGGCGGCTGCGGCTGCGGCTGCGGCTGCGGTGGAGGGTGAAGGCGGCGGCGGCGAGGAGGGCGGCTGCCGCGGCGGCGCCGGCGAGCCACGGGAACGAGGAGGCGGAAGCGGAGGACGACGCTACGGTCCTGCCGGGGGCGTGCGAGGAGTCGGCGCGGGGGTCCGCACCGCTGCCGAGGTCGGGCAGCGGCGGGAGCCGGGCGTCGTCGTCGAGCGCGACGGCGAGGGAGACGGGGTCCATCGTGGCGCCCTCGGCGTACATGCCGTCGAAGGCGGCGGCGCCCTGGCGGGTCAGCGCGGCGGGGACCTCGTCGAGGGCGATCAGACCGTCGTCGTCCGGCTCCAGTTCCTTGTCGGAGGCCCGGAACGTGACCAGTCGCTGCCGGTGCCGGGTGCGGCCCTCGCGGGTCACCTCGGCGGTAAGGGTGCCGGTGCCGTCCTCGATCCGGACGGAGAAGGCGGCGAGCCGGAGATCGAGCCGCTCGCCACGGAAGTGGACGGCGCCGGAGAAGCGGGCCGTGAGCGTGTGCCGCCGGGCGTCGTACTCGCCCTCGCCCGCGGGGAAGCGGAAGAGCGCGCCGCCGTCCCGGGCGCCGTCGGACAGCCGCCAGCGGCCACGGGCCACCGAGCCGGTGACGTACTCGCGGAAGGTACGGCGTATCCCCCAGTCCACGGCGGCGTCGTGGATGTCGTGGACACCCGGGCCGTCGTGGCCGTGGGAGCGGCCCGGGGTCCGCGAGCTGTCCGGCCGCGCACCGCGGCCGTCCGCGGTGTCCGTGCCGTCGCCCGCCCCCTGGCCGGCCGGCTTCAGGTCGACGGAGAGGCCGACGGGGTCGAGCGGGGTGCCGGCCCGGTAGTAGCCGGCGAAGGATTCGGCGCCCTGCGCGGTGAGTTCGGCCGGTACCCGGGTGAGCGCGATCGGCGAGCTGCCGCCGCGCATGTGCACGCCGGACAGGTCGAGCGAGGCGAACGGCACCCGGGTGCGGGTGGTGACCTCACCGCTGGACCTGGCCTTGCTGCGGATGTCCGCGAAGAGCGTCCCGGAGCCGCCGGTGACCCGGACGGCGGGGTTGGCCAGGGTCAGGTCCAACCGGGCGGAGCCGTCGGCCTGTCGGTGACCGGTGAAGCGGACGCCGCCGGAGAAGGAGGCGTCGAGGCTGCCCTTGCCGGGGTCGTAGCGCCCGTGCGCCGAGTGGAAGCGGAAGGTGCTCTCGCCGCTGGTGGCCGCGCCGTCGAGCAGTGTCCAACGGCCCTTGGCGACGGGCCCGGTGACGTAGCTCTGGAAGGAGGACTTCACGCCCCAGTCCAACCGGCCGCCGGAGACGGTCCGTTGTCCGTCCTGCGCGGCGGGTGCCGCGGGCGCGGCGGCCCGTGCGGAGCCGGGCGGTGCGGCGGGGACGGCGGTGGCCGGGGTGGGCAGGGCGGGCAGGGCGAGGCCGGCGAGCAGCGGCAGCGCGACGAGGGGTGTCACGGCACGGGGACGCCGGAAGCGTGGACCGCGCCGGGTTCGGGGACGCATCGGGCCCTCCAGGGGCAGACAGTCGGCGGGCCCGGCCGAGGTCCGCCGGGCTAGCCAGTAAGGTAAGGCTAACCTAAGCTATCCGTCACGCACTCGGAACCCCGGCTCCGGCATTCCTCGCGAAAGGCCCTCAACCGTGCATCAACGACCCCGCCTCCCGGGGGCGTTCACCAGCGCGCTCGCCCTGGTGCTCGCCTCGGTGCTCGCCCTGACCGGCTGCACGGTCGGCGGCTCCGGTACGGGCCCGGGCCAGGAGTCCGGCGCCGGTTCCGGTTCCGGCCCGGCGCAGCAGTCGGAGCGGGCCGACCGCGTGGAACCGCTCACCGGGCCTGCGCCCGAACCCGAGCTGCCGGTACGAGCCGCGACCGCCGACGGCGGCACGGTGACGGTGCGCAGCGCCCGGCGGATCGTCCCGCTCAGCGGCTCGCTCTCCGAGATCGTCCACACGCTCGGGCTCGGCGGGCACGTCGTCGCGCGCGACATCACCACCACGTTCGCGCAGGCCCGCAAGCTGCCCGTGGTCACCAGGGCGCACGACGTCTCCGCCGAGAGCGTGCTGTCCCTGAAGCCGACCGTGGTCCTCGCCGAACGCACGACCGGACCCGCCGAGGCGCTCGACCAGATCCGCGACGCCGGCGTCCCGGTCGTCGTCCTCGGTCCGGCGCGCGAACTGTCCGACGTGGACAGGCGGATCACGGCCGTCGCCCATACGCTCGGCGTCGACGAGGCGGGCGAGCGCCTGGTGACCAGGACCGACCAGCGCATCGCGGACGCGCGCGACGAGATCCCGGCCGGCGGCAGGCGGCCCCGCGTCGCCTTCCTCTACGTCCGCGGCTCCGCCTCCGTGTATCTGCTGGGCGGCGCCCGCTCCGGGGCCTCCTCGCTGATCGAGGCGGCAGGCGGGGTGGACGCCGGCAAGGAGTCCGGGCTGACGAAGGACTTCACCCCGCTCACCAGCGAGGCGCTCGCCGAGGCCGCGCCGGATGTCCTCCTCGTCATGACCAAGGGGCTGGAGTCGGTGGACGGCGTCGACGGGCTGCTGAAGCTGCCCGGGGTCGCCGAGACCCCCGCGGGACAGCACCGGCGCGTGGTCGCCATCGACGACGGTGTCCTGCTCAACTACGGCCCGCGCACCGACGAGGTACTGCGCGACCTCGCCCGGCGCCTGCACACCGGAGACCACCGATGACCACCCCGGCCCGGCACACCGCACGGCCGGACGCACCGGACGACCGCCCGGGCCCGGAACCGGACCCGGGCGAACTCCCGCGCTCGGAGCCGGAGTCGGGCGGGTCCGCCCCCGTGCCCCGTACCCGCCGGGGCGTCGCCCTCGTGCTGGGCGCGGGGCTCGCGGGGGTGCTCGTCGTGCTGGTGCTGGTGTCCGCGGGGACGGGGGCGTACGGGATACCCGTCGGGGACGTGCTCGGCTCGCTCGCGCACCGGGCCGGGGTGGGCGGCGCGGCGCTGGAGCGGGTACCGGAGAGCGTGCTGTGGAACGTCCGGCTGCCCCGGGTCGTCCTGGGGCTGCTCGTCGGCGGCTCGCTGGGCTGCGCGGGCGCGCTCACCCAGGGCGTGTTCGGCAATCCGCTCGCCGAGCCGGGCGTCATCGGCATCTCGTCCGGCGCCGCGGTCGGCGCCGTCGTCTCGATCGCGTTCGGCCTGGGTTTCCTCGGCACCTGGACGGTGTCCGGCTGCGCCTTCGCCGCCGGGCTCGTGACGGTGCTGCTGGTGTACGTGCTGGCCCGCTCCGGCGGGCGGACGGAAGTGGTGACGCTGATCCTCACCGGCATCGCCGTGAACGCGTTCGCCGGCGCCCTCATCGGCCTGTCGGTGTTCTTCGCCGACAACGCGCAGCTCACCCAGATCACATTCTGGCAGCTCGGCTCGCTGGCCCAGGCCACCTGGCCCAAGGTGCTCGCGGTACTGCCCTGCGCGCTGGCGGGACTGCTGGCCGCGCCGTTCTTCGCACGGCGGCTCGACCTGCTGGCGCTGGGCGAACGCCCGGCCCGGCACCTGGGCGTGGACGTCGAACGGCTGCGCCTGGGGCTGATCCTCGTCGTCGCGCTGCTGACGGCGGCGGCCGTCGCGGTCGCCGGGGTCATCACCTTCGTCGGTCTGCTCGTGCCGCATCTGCTGCGGATGGCCGCCGGTCCCGGGCACCGGTTCCTGGTGCCGGGCAGCGCGCTGGGCGGCGCGGTGGTGCTGGTCGGCGCCGATCTGGCGGCGCGGACGGTGGCCCAGCCGGCCGAGCTGCCGCTGGGCGTGCTGACGGCCCTGCTGGGCAGCCCGTTCTTCTTCTGGCTGTTGCGCAGGACGCGCCGGCGCCAGGGCGGTTGGGCATGATCGGGCGCCGGGGAAGAGCGGCGGCCGGTGCGGCGCCGGTCCGCGTCCCGGCCGGGTCGACCGCGGCCGAGGCGCGGGGTGTGCGGGTGCGGCGGGCCGGGCGCACCGTCCTCGACGGGGTGGATCTGGCCCTCGCGGCGGGCGAGGTGCTCGCGCTGGTGGGGCCCAACGGGGCGGGGAAGTCCACGCTGTTGGGCGCGCTGGCCGCCGACGTGCCGCCGGGCGAGGGCTCCGTGCGGCTCGCGGGCGTCCCCGCCGGCACGCTGAGCGCACGCCAACTGGCCGTCCGCAGGGCGGTGTTGCCGCAGTCGTCGGCGCCGGCGTTCCCGTTCACCGTGGCCGAGGTCGTCCGGATGGGCCGCGCGCCCTGGGCCGGCACCTCGCACGAGGACGAGGACGAGACGGCCGTCGCCGAGGCGATGGCCGCGACCGAGGTCACCGCGTTCGCCGGCCGCCCCTTCTCCGCGCTCTCCGGCGGGGAGCGCGCCCGGGTCGCCCTGGCCCGCGTCCTGGCGCAGCGCACCGGCGTGCTGCTGCTGGACGAGCCGACGGCCGCGCTCGATCTGCGCCACCAGGAGGCGGCCCTGGCCGTGTGCCGGGAGCGGGCCGCCGCGGGCGACGCCGTCGCCGTCGTCCTGCACGACCTGGGCCAGGCCGCGGCGTACGCCGACCGCATCGCCCTGCTGACGGACGGCCGGCTCACGGCACTCGGACGTCCGGACCGGGTGCTGGACGGCGAGGTGCTCACCGGCGTCTACGGCTGCCCCGTCGAGGTCCTGCCGCATCCGCGCACCGGCGCCCCGCTGGTGCTTCCGGAGCGCGGGCGGCCCACCTCCGGCGGCAGCGGCGAATCCGGCGGACGCCGCGGATCCCGCGCAGGATAGGGTGCGTTCGCGACAGCACCGGGGAGGGTGGAAAAGGTGAAGGGGTTGAGGGCTCCGCGCAGGACACGCCCCAGGAGCCTGCGGAGGCCGTGCGCCGCGGCGGTGGCATCGGGAGCGCTGCTGGTGTCGCTCACCGGCTGTATGACGGTGCACGGGGAGAACGCCGTGGTGCCCGCGGTGAGCAAGGGCGAGGCGGCGAAGGTCCTGAAGACGTTCGTCGAGAAGAACAACCGGGCCAACACCGTCTACGACACCGACCTCAACGCCGAGATCGAGACCGGCGCGCTCGGGGCGATCGACCAGGCCGGGCTGAAGGCACGCAAACAGGTCCGGCCCCAGGGCAACCCCGACTACCACCGGCTGGAGCTGACGGACACCCGCTATCTGATACCGGAACAGGCGGGCTGGCCGAAGTTCTTCGTCACCGACTCCCGCTCCAACCGCAAGGGCAGCGGGCGCTGGTTCTTCGTCTTCCAGCGCGACCGGGCGAACGCGCCCTGGCGGGCCGCCTATCTGTCGGTCCTCCAGCCCGACGCCGTACCGGAGTTCGCCCGCGACAAGGACGGCCACGTCCGGGCCGTGCCCACCGGCGGCGGGGCGCGGCTGACGGTGCCGCCCGGCAGGCTGAGCCGGGCGTACACCCGGTACCTCCAGGACGGCGGGGGCGACGACTTCGCCGCCGGGCCGCACACCAGCGCCCAGCGCGAGAAGCGCGAGAAGCAGATGGCGCGCAAGAGCGTCCGCAACGAGTACGCGGACCAGGAGGCCCAGCCCCCGCAGTTCTCCCCGTTCGGGCTGCGCACCCGGGACGGCGGCGCGCTGGTGTTCTTCGCCTCGCACCACCACCACAAGCAGACGCTGCCCCGGGGCTACACGCCGCAGATCAAGGAGCCGCTGGTGAAGGCGCTGATGACCGGGAAGCCGAAGCACTCGGTGACCTTCGTCCGCGTCTCCGCGCAGGCCGTCACCGTGCCCGCGGCCAAGGACAACGGGAAGATCCGTTTCCTCAGCCGTATCGAGGGGCTGACGGAAGCCCGCGGGGACTGATCGCCCGCTCCCGGCCGGGAGCCGCCGCTCGGCGCACCCCGCTCAGCGCACCGGCCAGGGCGCCGGCTCGTCGGAGCCCTCGACGGAGACGGCGTACTCGGCGCAGGCGTCCGTCAGCGTCTCCAGCAGGATCAGCGGTTCGGGCAGCGGCGCACCGGGCCGCGGCTCGCGCAGCCACCGGATGTCGTCGTCGGGGCCCTCGCCGGGCAGCCGCGCCGGGGGGACGAGGACATAGCTGCCGCGGCAGTGCCAGCGCAGGCCGGGATGCTCGTCCATCGTCTCGGGATGGCAGTCCAGCTCGCAGGGCCACCACTCGTCCTCGTCGTCCGGGGTGCCGCGGGTCGCGGTGAAGAAGAGCATCCGGCCGTCACCGGAGAGCGCGACCGGGCCGAGGACGGGCTCGCCCTCCGGGTCGGCCGTGCGCTCGGCCTCCTCCAGCCGGGCCAGCGCCGCCCGGCCCGCCTCGGCGGGCACGTCCAGCACGTCGTGGGAGCGGCCGGTCGCGGTGATGAAGTTCGCCTGCGGATCGGCGCGCAGCCAGCGCTCCACCTGCTCGCGGTCCGTCGTCGCCTGCGTCTGCCAGGCGAAGGAGACCGGGTGGCGGGCCGGGGTGGGGCAGCCGATGCGCACACAGGAACAGCCGTAACCGGACGGATGCGCGGCGGGAGCGAGCGGGAAGCCGGCCTCGGCGGCGGTGAGCAGGAGGGTTTCCCTGTCGCGTGCGGCCCGGGCCTCCGCCGCCCCCTGGCGGCCACCCCGTGCGCCCCGGCGACGCGTTCCGTTGTCCCCTGCCGTGCCCGGGCGCGCGGATTTCCGCCGCAGCCACTGGGCGATCCTGCTCTCGCTCTCCATCTACCGCCTCACTCCGCTACCGGCGTCCTGTGTATTCCGAGGGTACGCAGCGAGAAGGCACGCTGAGGCGGGAATCCACGGATCACGGACGACTCTCCCCTATCCTGCGCTGCCCACACGCCGCGCCCGTACACGGGGGTCGGCCCCGCCACCGGTGTGCGCTCCCGCACACCGCACGGCCCGCGCCCCGGCTCCACCGGCCCCGTGGCCCGCGGACACGGGCGGCCGGGCCGGTTTCCGCGGTCCCGCGCACGGGCCGCCGCCCGGCGGACCGACCGCCCGGGACGTGAGGGAAGACACACCGGGGACGCCGGGCGCCCGGGGAGGGCGGAGCGCGGTCACCCGGGACGGCGGGGCTCCAGGGCGCGCAGTGTCAGATCGACCAGCTGGTCGGTGAACTCGTGGGTGAGCGGGCCCGAGCGGTTGAGCCAGCGCTGCTGGACCGGGCCGAGCAGCAGCTCGACGGCCAGGCGGACATCGACGTCCGGATCGATCCGGCCGGCCTCCTGCTCGGCGCGCAGCCGCCGGGCGTAGACGGCGAGCCCGGGCTCCTGGAGCCGCTCGGCGAACTGCCGGGCCAGCTCGGCGTCGTCGGCCGCGGCGACGGCGATCGCGCGGTAGGGCGCCTCGAAGCCGGGGTCGGTGAACTCGTCGACGGTGGCGCGCAGGACGGACTTGAGGTCGGCGGCCAGGTCCCCGGTGTCCGGGAGGCTCTCGGCCTCGCCGGTGGGGGTGTCCAGGAAGGCGTCCAGCAGCACGGCCGCCTTGGACGGCCACCAGCGGTAGATCGTCTGCTTGCCGACGCCCGCGCGGGAGGCGATGGCCTCGATGGTCAGCCTGGTGTACCCGACCTCGCCCACCAGCTGGATGCTGGCGTCGAGGATGGCCCGGCGGGAGCGCTCGCTGCGACGCGACGCGTCGGGCGCCCTGCCCGCCCTGTTCGCTTCTCCCGCCCTGTTCGCTTCTGTGGACATGCCCCGAATCTAGCAGCGCGCTGAGACGAGACGAACCGTCTTGACACGGCGTACCACCCCGTGGACTCTGGAGGAGTGGCGAGACGAACCGTCTCGCCGCGGCCACGGGGGGACCCGGGGGCGCTCCGACGAACCGGGGCGCCCCCGTCCCCGGCCCCGACACCCCGGACGGAAGGAAAGGTGATCCCGTGAGCAAGGGACGCGCACGCAACAGGCTCAGCACCGGCGGACCCCGCGCACACCTGTCACGCGCCGGGCTGCGCGGCGACGGCGGGCCCGGGTACGGCCCCGGCAGCCGGCCCGACCCGCAGGCACAGAAGCGCGAACTGCTCAGAAAGCTCCGGGAGACAGGCGGGAAGCCCCGGGAGTCGAGCGGAAGGCCCCGGGAGTCGAGCGGCTGACGCCGTGCCCGGCGGGAGGAATCCCGGCCGGGGCGGGCGGCTCCGGAAGGAACTCCCGCCGCGGCAGAGCCGAACGGAAGGAAATCCGGCTGCGGCGGATCGCCGCGGATCACAGCGAACGGGCTCCGCACGGAGGACGATGGGCGCACCACATCGGCGCTTCGACACCGTGAGGAGCCTTCGTTGTATGCACCCCGCCGCTATCTGATGTGCCCGCCGGAGCACTTCCGGGTCACCTACTCCATCAACCCGTGGATGGACCCCGCGAAGCCGGTCGATCTGCCCATCGCCCTCGCCCAGTGGGAGGATCTGCGCGACCGCTACCGCTCCCTGGGCCACACCGTCGAACTCCTCGACCCGGTACGGGAACTGCCCGACATGGTGTACGCGGCCAACGGGGCCACCGTCATCGACGGCCGGGTGCTCGGCGCCCGGTTCGCCCATCCCGAGCGCTCCGGCGAGGCCGCCGCACATCGCGACTGGTACCGCGCACACGGCTTCACCGACGTCGCCACCCCCGAACACATCAACGAAGGCGAGGGCGACTTCGCCGTCACCGCACGCTGGGTCCTGGCCGGACGCGGCTTCCGCAGCAGCCCGCTCTCGCACGGCGAGGCCCAGGAGTACTTCGGCCGCCCCGTGCTCGGCCTCGACCTCGTCGACCCGCGCTACTACCACCTCGACACGGCCCTGTGCGTGCTCGACCCCGACCGCGAGGACGTCATGTACCACCCGGCGGCCTTCTCCCCCGGCAGCAGGGCCGTCCTCGCCCGGCTCTTCCCCGACGCCCTGCTCGCCGAGGAGGCCGACGCCCTCGCCCTCGGCCTCAACGCCGTCAGCGACGGCCACCACGTGCTCCTCCCGCAGGCGGCCACCGGCCTGTTCGACCCGCTGCGCGCCCGCGGCTACGAGCCCGTGCCCGTCGACCTCACCGAGCTGCTCAAGGGCGGCGGCAGCGTCAAGTGCGTGACGGCGGAGATCCGTAGCTGACCCGACGGCGCCGGCCTCGGGTCCGGCGCCGGTTCGCCGGGCCCGTGCGCACCGGGCCCGGCCTTTCCCCCCACCACGGAGAGGGCGCCCGCGCCGGGGCGGCCCGCCGGTACCGCTACTCCCCCGCCGCCTCCGGGGGCCAGGCGGCGCCCCAGTCGGTGTCCCGGGCCGCGCGGTAGTGGGCGCCGTGCCGCTTGGTGACGGTGCGTCGCGCGGGTACGGCGGCGTCCGGCGTGCACAGGTCGAGCAGGACCTGCCCCTTGCGCAGCTGGGGCCTGCGCACGACGCGGGAGGGGGCGGGGCCGCCGGCGACATGGGAGCGCACGGCGGCGACATAGCTGAACTTCTCGTCCTCGTGGGCGAGTTCACCGCCCTTGACCCGGCGGTGCAGGGACGAGCGGGCGACCCGCGTGGCGAAGTGGCACCAGTCCCGGCCCGGCACGATCGGGCAGGCGTCGCTGTGCGGGCACGGCGCCAGCACCCGCAGCCCGGCCCCGACGAGCGTGTCCCGCGCCGCCCTGATCCGGGCGTACCCCTCCGGGGTGCCGGGCTCGATCAGCACCACCGCGTCGGTCGCGGCGCGCGCCGCCGCCTCCACCACGGCGGCGCGGTCGGCCTCCGCCAGCTCGCCGAGCACATAGCCGGCGGTCACCAGGGCGGCCCCGGCAGCGGCCCCGGCTCGGGCCCCGGCGGCGCCCGCCGCGTCGAGCGCGCTCTCCGCCCCCGCTTCCCGCAGCGAGCCGCGCTGCCAGCGGGCCGTGCGCAGCGCCGGTGCGGTCGAGCCGGCCGCCAGTTCGCGGCCGAGGTCGAGCGCCGGGGCCGCCCAGTCCAGGACGGTCGTCGCCCGGGGGCCGTCCCACACCCGCGCGGCGGCCCAGGTGACGGCTCCGGTGCCGCCGCCGAAGTCCAGATGGCTGTCCGGGCGCCAGCCCGGGGCCCGGGCGGCCAGCCCGGCCAGCGCGTCGCAGGCCGCGGCGAAGGTGGCGGGCATGCGGTAGGCGGCGTAGGCGACGACGTCGGCACGGTTGCGCAGGACCGGCGCCCCGGTGGGCGTCCGCCCGCGGTAGTGCCCGATCAGCCGCTCGACGGCGGCGGTCGCCTGCCGCGCCGGCAGCCCGTCGACGAGGGCCGCGAGCGCGTCCCGCAGTTCTTGCTCGATCACCCGGAAAGTGTACGGACCGGCCCCGGCGGTCCGGCCCGGTCGGAGGCCGGAGGTCGGAGCCGGAGGCCGAAGGTCGGCGGTCGGCGGTCGGCGGTCGGCGGTCGGCGGTCGGCGGTCGGCGGTCGGCGGTCGGCGGTCGGCGGTCGGCGGCACCGTACGCCCCCGCCCCCGCCGCAGCCGTCGGCGGCCCGGTCGCCCGGCGGCGGGGGCCCGGTTCCCTACCGAACGGCCCGGGCCAGCCGGGTGGCCGCCTCCGCGCGGGGACGGTTGTCGGCGGGGCGGCGCACCGGGTGGACGGTGTTGGCGAGCAGGACGAGGAAGGTGTCGGTCTCCGGATCGAGGACGAGGCTCGTCCCGGTGAAGCCGGTGTGCCCGGCGGCCCGCGCCGCGGTGCCGGACAGCTCTCCCATGAACCATTCGGCCCCGACCTGGAAGCCCAGCCCCGGCGGATCCAGCAGCAGCCCCACCGACTCGCGGGCCAGGATCCGGGCCGGGCCGTAGACGCCGCCGGACAGCAGGGTGCGGCACAGCACGGCCAGATCGCGTGCCGTGGAGAAGAGGCCGGCGTGACCGGCGACACCGGACATGGCGTAGGCGTTCTCGTCGTGCACCCGACCGTGCACGAGACCCCGGTCGAGCTTGGCCCAGGGGGTGCGCTGGTCCTCCGTCGCCGCGATCCGGGGGCGCCAGGCGCGGGGCGGGGTGAAGCGGGTGTGCTCCATGCCGAGCGGCTTGGTGATGCCGTCACGGACCAGCGCGTCCAGCGGCCGGCCCGTCACCCGCTCCAGCACCCGTTCGAGCAGCAGCAGGTTGAGGTCGCTGTAGAGGTGGGCGCTGCCCGGCGTGGTCAGCGGCTTCTCCCGCCACAGCAGCCCGGTGTGCTCGGCCGTGTTGTACGCGTGGAGCGGCAGTTCGGCCTGGAGTCCGGAGGTGTGGGTCAGCAGCTGGCGCACGGTGATCCCGTGGTCGGGGACGAGCCCCTCGCAGGGGTCGGCGTACAGCACGATCGGCGCGTCCAGCTCCAGGCGTCCGCGCTCGATCTGCTGCACGGCGGCGACGGCGGTGAACAGCTTCGTCAGCGACGCCAGGTCGAAGACGGTGCCGGTGCGCATCGGCAGCCACGCCTCGCGGGGCAGCTCCACCCCGCGTGCGCCCTCCGGGTCCCACGCGGAGTAGCGCAGTGCCCACCCGGTGGCGTGCTCGACGGCGACGTACGGGCCGCGCCCCGCCAGCACGACGGCGCCCGCGCACCAGCCGGTGCCGGGCAGCGCGTCGATCTGTTCGGTCAGCGCCCCCAGGTGGTCCGCGTCCAGCCCGGCCCGCTCCCGGAAGCGGCGCAGCCGGTCGGGCCCGGCCTGGGGGTCGACCGTTCTCAGTCGCGTGCGCGCCATGGCCGGCAGAGTCCCACGAAGGCGAGCGCCGCCAGCAGCAGCGCGCTGAGCTGCACGAGCGCCATCGGCACGGCCGTCCGCTCGCCGGCGACCCCGACCAGCGGGGAGGCGACGGCGCCGACGAGGAACTGGGAGGTGCCCAGCAGCGCGGAGGCCGAACCGGCGGCGTGCGGAGTGCGCATCAGCGCCTGCGAGTTGGCGTTGGGCATGGTCAGGCCCATGCCGGACATCAGCACACACAGCCCGACGGCGAGCGGCACCAGGCCGACATGACCGAACACCCCGCTGGTCATCAGCAGCAGTGCGACGGCGGCGGCGCCGGACATGCTCAGCCCGAAGCCCAGCACCCGGTCCAGCGGGACCCGGCCCACCAGCACCTTGCCGTTGAGCTGCCCGAATGCGACCAGGCCGATGGAGTTGACCATGAACAGCAGGCTGAAGGTCTGCGGCGAGGCCCCGTAGATCTCCTGGACCACGAAGGGCGAGGCCGCGACGTAACTGAAGAGCGCGGCGAACGCGAAGCTGCCCGCGATCAGATAGCCGGCGAACACCCGGTCGGCGAGCAGTCCGCGCATGGTGCGCAGCGCGTCGGCCAGCCCGCCGCTGTGCCGCTCGTCAGCCGGCAGCGTCTCGGGCAGCTTGCGCAGGACGACGAGGACGAGCAGCAGGCCGATGGCGGCGAGGATCAGAAAGACCCCGCGCCAGTCGGTGAAGCGCAGCACCTGCCCGCCCAGCACCGGCGCGAGGACGGGTGCGACGCCGGATATCAGCATCAGCGTGGAGAAGAAGCGGGCCATGGCCAGCCCGTCGTACATGTCACGCACGACGGCGCGGGCGATGACGACCCCGGCGGCGCCGGCCAGTCCCTGGACGAGCCGGAAGACGGTGAGCGTCTCGACGGAGGGCGCGAACGCGCAGGCGATCCCGGCGACGATGTAGCAGACCATGCCGATCAGCAGCGGCCGGCGGCGGCCGAACCGGTCGCTCATCGGCCCGACGACGAGCTGTCCGACGGCGAGCCCGAGCAGACACGCGGTGAGCGTGAGCTGGGCGGTGGCGGCCGGGACGTGCAGGGCCCCGCTGACCTCCGGCAGGGCCGGGAGGTACATGTCGAGGGAGAGCGGCGGCAGCGCCGTCAGCCCGCCCAGGATGAGCGTCAGCAGGAGTCCGGCGCGGCGGCGCCCGGTCAACTCCGGCCGGCCGCCGGGGGCTTCACGCCCCGGTGCGGGCGGTCCCGCGGCGCGGGGGCCCGGGGCGGCGGGGGCGCGGGAGGCGCCCGGTGCGTCGGTCGCGGGCCGGGAGGCCCGCTGAGGGGATACGGGGTCGGGTTGCGCGGCCGGATACCGGGGGCCGGGGTTGGTCATGCACCTCTCCAGGAGATTGTCAGCTACATGAACATTCTTCCAGGTGATCCGTCCCCGGCCCATACGTTTGTGCGACGACCTGCGCGGAACGGCAGCCGCCCGCGCCCGGCGCCCCGCACCCGGGGCCCGCACGCCCACCGGCGTACGCTGCGCGCATGACGCCGGACACGAGGGAACCGCAGCAGAGGGCAGGCGCCCCCGCCGTCAAGGTGGCGGCCGTGACGGGGGCCGGATCCGGAATCGGCCGGTCCGTGGCGCTCACCCTGGCCGACGCCGGGTGGTCGGTGGTGCTCGCCGGCCGCCGCGAGGAGCCGCTGCGGGAGACGGCCGCGCTGGCGGGCGGCGCCGCGTCCGTGCTGTGCGTACCGACGGACGTGACCGAACCCGGCGCCGTGTCCGCGCTGTTCGACGCCGTGGAGGAGCGCCACGGCCGGCTCGACCTGCTGTTCAACAACGCCGGCACCTTCGGGCCCGCTGTGCCCGTCGACGAGCTGTCCCCCGAGGACTGGCGCGCCGTCGTCGACACCAACCTCACCGGCGCCTTCCTCTGCGCCCAGGGCGCCTTCCGGCTGATGAAGCGGCAACGGCCGCACGGCGGGCGGATCATCAACAACGGCTCGATCTCCGCACACGCGCCCCGCCCCGACTCGATCGCGTACACCGCCACCAAGCACGCCGTGACGGGGCTGACCAAGTCCCTCTCCCTGGACGGCCGCCGCTGGGACATCGCCTGCGGCCAGATCGACATCGGCAACGCCGCCACCGAGATGACCGCCCGCATGGGCCAGGGCACCGCGCAGGCCGACGGCAGCGTCGCCGCCGAACCCCGGATGGACGCCGCCGACGTCGCGCGCACCGTGCTGCACATGGCCGAACTCCCGCTGGAGGCCAACGTCCAGTTCGCGACGGTGCTGGCGACGAAGATGCCGTTCATCGGCCGCGGCTGACCCCGGGCGCTCCGCCGCGCTCCCCTGCGCCCCCCGCCCGCGGAACAAAACCGGGTGGGCGCGGGGTTGGCCCCTGCATGAGCGCACCCGAACCCGCCCCGGCTCCGGCTCCGGCTCCGGCTCCGGCTCCGGCTCCGGCTCCGGCTCCGGCTCCCGAGATCCTGCGGTACACCGCCTTCTCCGCCGACCCGGACGGCGGCAACCCGGCCGGTGTGGTGCCGGACGCCGCCGGGCTGGACGACGCGGCGATGCTCCGCGCCGCCGCCGCTGTCGGCTACTCCGAGACGGCGTTCGTCACACCCGCACCCGAAGGCGCGGGCCGCGCGCACGGCGTCCCGGACGAACGCACGTACACCGTGCGGTACTTCAGCCCCCTCGCCGAGGTGGCGTTCTGCGGCCACGCCACGATCGCCACCGCCGTCGCCCTGGCCGAGCGGGACGGCGCGGGCCCGCTGCTCTTCCATACCCCGGCGGGCCCCGTCCCGGTGGAGGTCGCCGAGGGCCGAGACGGGCGGCCGAGGGCGACACTCAGCAGCGTGGAGCCGCACAGCCGCCCGGTCGCCGGGGCGGATCTGGCCGAGGCGCTGGCAGCACTCGACTGGAGCGAGGCCGAGCTGGATCCGGCGATCCCGCCCCGGATCGCCTTCGCCGGTGTCGACCATCTGGTCCTCGCCGTGCGCACCCGGGAGCGGCTCGCCGCCCTCGACTACGACGTGGAGCGGCTGAAGGCCCTCATGACGCGGCTCGGCCTCACCACGCTCCAGCTGGTGTGGCGGGAGTCGGAGACGGTCTTCCACGTCCGCGACCCGTTCCCGGTGGGCGGCGTCCACGAGGACCCGGCGACGGGCGCGGCGGCCGCGGCGTTCGGCGGCTACGCCCGCGAGCTGGGACTGGTGCCGCCCGCGGCACGCCTCGTGCTGCACCAGGGGGAGGACATGGGCCGCCCCGGCGAACTGACCGTCGAGCTGCGCACCGGGGACGCCCGCGTCCATGTCTCCGGCACGGCGGCCCGTATCGGCTGACGGCCCGTATCGACTGACGGCCCCTATCGGCTGACGCGTTCCGCCGGCGGCCGGGCGGCGGCCCCGCGGCCCCGGCCGGCTGAGGTGAAGATCACGTACCGCGTGCCGTCCGGGGTCTGGCCCCTCCCGGCCCCCGGGCAGGAGACTGCGGCGCACATCCGCCCGTGCGCAGCCGTCGTCGAGGAGCCGCCGTGAACGAACCGCAGCAGCCGTCGACCACCGCGGACGGAACCACCGCGGACGGAACCCGCCAACCGCCGCCCGCCGCAGCCGAGTTCACCGCCCCCGCCGAGCCGACCGTGCCCGCCGGGCCTGCTGGGCCTGCTGGGCCTGCTGGGCCGGGCGAGCCGCACGGTCCGGCAGAGCCGACGGGCTCGCCCGAGCAGTCCGCGCCGCACAATCCACCCGAGCCGACGGGGCCGACGGAGCAGACCGGGCAGACCGCGCCGGTCGAGTTCGCCGACTACCAGAACGAGATCTATCTGCACGGGCTCCAGGGACAGATCCCGCCGTTCACCACCGACGCGACGGCGCTCGGCGCCTCGGCCCGCGCCCACCTGGACGCCGGTGCCTTCGGCTATGTCGCCGGAGCGGCAGGCTCCGGCGCCACCCACCGCGCCAACCGGGAGGCGTTCGACCGCCGACGGCTCGTCCCGCGCATGCTCACCGACGCCACCCACCGCGATCTGCGCACCCGCGTCCTCGGCAGCACCCTGCCGGCGCCACTCCTGCTGGCACCGATCGGCGTCCAGTCGATCGTCCACCCCGACGGCGAACCGGCCACGGCCCGCGCGGCCGCCTCCCTCGGCGTCCCCACGATCCTGTCGACGGCCTCCTCGCACACCCTCGAACAGGTCGCCGAGGCCGCAGGCGACGGCCCCCGCTGGTTCCAGCTGTACTGGCCGAACGACGACGAGGTGTGCGCGAGCATCCTGGCCCGCGCCCGCCGCGCCGGGTACTCCACGCTCGTCGTCACCCTCGACACCTGGACCCTGGCCTGGCGGCCGCAGGACCTGGACCAGGCGTACCTGCCGTTCATCCGCGGCATCGGCACCGCCATCCCGTTCTCCGACCCGGCCTTCCGCGCCGGTCTGGCGCGCTCCCCGGAGGAGGACCTCCGGGCGGCCGTGCTGCGCTGGGTGGCGACCTTCACCGGAACCGACCGCTCCTGGGACCGGCTGCCGTTCCTGCGCCGGCACTGGGACGGACCGATCGTCCTCAAGGGCATCCAGCACCCCGGCGACGCCCTCCGCGCGGCCGAGGCCGGCATGGACGGCATCGTCGTCTCCAACCACGGCGGCCGCCAGGTCGACGGGGCGGTGGCCTCCCTGGACGCCCTGCCCCGCGTCGTCGAGGCCCTCGACCGCGCCGGCTCCCGGACGGAGGTCCTCTTCGACTCCGGCGTACGCACCGGTTCCGACGTGCTCAAGGCGCTGGCCCTGGGCGCCCGCGCCGTGCTCCTCGGCCGCCCCTACGCCTACGGGCTCGCGCACGCCGGTGAGGCGGGCGTCCGGCACGTCCTGCGCAGCCTGCTCGCCGAGCTCGACCTCACCCTGGGCCTGACGGGCCACCGCAGCCCCGCCGAGCTGGGCCCCGACGACCTGTGGGAACACCCCTGACCCGGCACCCCGCGCCCCGGACCGTCCGCCCGTCCCCTCCACCGCCCGCCGGCCACCGCCGTCCCGACCGCGGGTAGACTGGCGGAACGGCGGACGAGCCGGCCGGGCGGCCGCGGCGGGGTGCACGCACCTCCGTCGAGGAAGGTCCGGGCTCCACAGGGCAGGATGGTGGGTAACACCCACCCGGGGTGACCCGCGGGAAAGTGCCACAGAAAGCAGACCGCCGGGAGACGTCCCAGGACGCTTCCCGGTAAGGGTGAAACGGTGGTGTAAGAGACCACCAGCGCCCAGGGTGACCTGGGCGGCTCGGTAAACCCCATCCGGAGCAAGGTCAAGAGGAGCCACACCGTGGCTCTGCGCGGATGTCCGAGGGCGGCCCGCCCGAGTCCGCGGGTAGACCGCACGAGGCCGGTGGCAACACCGGTCCCAGATGGATGGCCGCCTCCCCCGGCACAGCCCGGGGAGACAGAACCCGGCCTACAGGCCGACTCGTCCGCCCCCACCCGGGGCTTCACCCTGAAAACGACCTCTGACCAGCAACAGAGACTCTTCCCCGGCTTTCAGAGCGTTGCCGCTTCATACGGCTCGAAAGTCCCTCCCGAGTCCCCTCGGACAGAGCTGAAAGTCCCTGAAAAGTCCCAGCCGGACTCCGGCCTCCAGCCCTGACGGAAAGGGCCGGGCGCGACCTCCGGACGACTCGGCCATCGTGAGCTCGCAGGATCCGTGCACGCCGAACCAACGCACGACGAGCCCGCCAGCGCTCATGCCGCGCCGTGCTGCACTGTCCCCCGCACCGGGTGAGAGCCCCTCAGGTGCCAGCCCCCTGCCGCGACTTGGCACACCCCGCCACGGCGATACCCCAACATCTTGCGACGTACGACCTCATCGTCGTATCGCCGCATGAGACCGCAGACTGAAGCCCGCAGAGACCACGCGGGCGTAGGCTCTCCAGGATGCGGATAGGCGAGTTGTCCAGGCGTACGGGCGTGAGTCCGCGCTCGCTGCGGTACTACGAAGAGCAGGGTCTGCTGACCAGTTCACGCTCCGACGCGGGGCAGCGCCACTATTCCGATGCTGCGGTCCAACGCGTGTCACTCATTCGACAGTTGTTCGACGCGGGTATGTCCAGCAGGGTGATCGCGACTGTGCTGCCGTGTGTGGACGTCCCAGGTGATCTCGGCGTCGCCGAGGAGACGTTCGCGGCGATGATGCGCGAGCGCGACCGGATCGACGCCGACATCGCGCACCTGGTCGAGACCCGGGATGCACTCGACGTGCTGATCCGGGCCAACAGTCGGCACCGGGCTGAGCTGTCCACGGCCTCGGAAGCGGTGGCGCAGTCGACCTGATGCTGTGAGCTGCGTCTCAGCCGGTTGCCCCTCACATCAATGTCAAAGGTGAGGATGGCGCCAACGCCGGAATCACCGGGTCGGTCATACGAGAGGCGGCGGAAGATGGGGCAGGTGTGGGGGTTCGGCAGGTATGGCGGGCCCGAGGTGCAAGAGTTCTTCGATCGTCCCGATCCCGTCCCCGGTCGCGGCGAGGTGCTGATCCAGGTCGACGTCGCCGGCGTGAATCCCCTCGACCACTTTCTGCGCTCGGGTCTGGTCGACGGGCTCGACGGCGGGCGTCCGTTTCCCCGCGTGCTGGGCATGGAGGCAGCCGGAACCGTTCTCGCCCGGGGCGAGGACGTCGACGGGCTCGATGTGGGTGACGCGGTCTTCGGCTTCGCACTCACCGGTGGCGGCACCTACGCCGAGACGACGGTGCTGTCCGCGCCGAACACCGCGCGCATCCCGGAGGGCCTGTCCGCGACCGTGGCGGCAACGCTGCCGGTAGCCGGGACGACCGCGGTGGACGTGCTCGACCAGCTCGGCCTCCCGGCCGGTGCCACGATCCTGGTCAACGGAGTCGGGGGCGGGGTCGGCCGCACCGTGGCCCGGCTGGCCATCGGGCGCGAGCTGCGTGTGATCGGCACCGGAAGTACCGCCAAACGCGAGCACGCCGAGGCCGTCGGGGTGCGGTTCATCGACTACACCGCCGAGGACGTCTCCGCCGCGGCACGCGAGCTGGTTCCGGACGGCTTCGACGGAATCGTCGACCTGGCCGGAGGCCCCTCGCTGCGGACAGTCGCTCCGCTGGCCCGGGACCCCCGCAACGTCATCGCCGTGGGCGATATGTCCGTGCACGATCTCGGTGGGCGTTTCGTCGAGCGTCACGTCGACCGCGAGAACCTGGAGCGGTCGGCCCGGCTGGCCCTCGACGGACAACTCGCACCCGTCATCACCGCAGTCCATCCGCTCTCCGACGCCCCGGCCGCCCTCGCCACCGTCGAGAACGGCCACACCTCGGGCAAGGTCGTCATCAAGGTGGCATGAGAAGTGCCCGGCCGTCCGACGCCGGCGACCGTCCCTTGCGGACCGACGAGATCCCCTGGTCAGCGCACCATCGACTGAGCGCGTTCAGGCGTACGTCGACTTGGTCCGGCGTGCGCCGTCTTCAGCGCAGCTCGCGCCGGGCTGCCTCAACCCCCGGCCGCCTTACGGGGAATGAACGAGTGGCCCCGTCGATTCGCGCGTCTCGTCCGCCCCTCACCGCCCCGACAGCCGTGCACGCTCCCGCACGGGACCGCCCGCCGCCGGGGACGGGTGCGGAGGGGTTTGGTCACCGCCTTGCCCGCGGTGGGCCCGTCAGCTCGGGTCGTGTGCCGCGGCGAGCGCCCGCTGCCGTTCGGCGAGCAGCTGCCGGGTGAGCTCCTGGAAGCCGGCGGCCTCGTTGATGCGGGGGAACTCCTCGTCGGGTACCGGCACGTCGAGGAATTCGCACAACGGCTCCCATCCCTCGCTCACTTGGAAGACCAGCAGCCGTTCGGCCGGCACGGTGGCCTTCACTTCCTCGATGTGCCGGTTGAAGGTCTCGACGGCCTCGCGCTCGTCCATCTCGCTCAGCAGCCGGTCGCTGCCGACGTCCATGACGCGGGGCAGCAGTTCCTCGGTCAGGAACCGGTGGAAGGCGACGGCTTCCGGGTCGTCGCCCTGGGGCCGGGGGCGGTTCTCGCTGAAGATCGTGCGCTGGGTGCTCTCGTACCACCGGTGCGGGTCCCGCACGGTCAGCACGACCTTGGCTTCCGGCCACGCCTCCATCAGCTCGCGCCAGAAGACGCAGCCGGGGAAGTCGACCGTCGCCCGGTAGCCCTCGAAGACCCGCCGCACATCCACGGGGTCCTGGGCGAGCGCCTCCTGCCACAGCGGCATCTGCCGTGGGTTCGTGATCACTTCGGCCATGTGGTGACAGGGGTCGAAACCGAGCCTCTTGAGTGCTGCTTGCATCGACAACGTGCCGGTGCGGCCGTATCCGGCGCCAATCACGTCCATGCTCGTCGTCCCCTCCCATACGGTGACACTTCCGCGTGCGAACTGGACACTACGTCGCAGAGGACGGGGCGAGAAGGCCGCCTGACCTGGCTCCCGTACCGCTCCGGCCACCGTCCCGCGGCCGGAATCACACGCGGTCGGCGGCGTCCGCAACCCGTGGGAGACGGCGGGCGGAGCCGCTGTCGGGGTCACCGGGATTCCCGGGGTCTCCGGGGCTGTCGGGGCTGACGGGGCCGCCGGGGCTGTCGGGCTTCCGGGTCAGTCGCTTCCGTTGAGGAAATTGGACAGCGCGGCGGTGACGGCGTCGGGGTGTTCGTCCGGGATGAAGTGGCCCGCGTCCGGCACGACGGTCCCGGTGACGTTGTCGGCCCACGGGCTGAGGGAGGCCGCCATGTCGGGGATGGATCCGTGGCTGCTGGAGATCCCGAGGACCGGCACCGTCAAGTGGCGCTGTTCCAGGGCCTCGTGGTTCTTCTGCGCGGACGCGGCGGCGTGCCGGTAGTAGGCCAGGCAGGCGGGGAGTCCGCCGTCGGCGGCGAGGGCCGCGGCGTAGTGCCCGGTCTCGGCGTCGTCGAAGGTGCCGGGCGCGAGGGCCTTGGCGTCCAGGAACCAGCCGACGTACTCGCGTTCCCGGCCCGTGAGCAGTGTTTCGGGCAGGTCGGGCACGAGGTGGAAGACGAAATGCCAGGTCTTCCAGGCCGCCTGCGGATCGGTGGGGACGGCGTCGGGGAGGGTGATGCCCGGAATGCCGGCGTCGAGCAGGGCGAGACCGTGCAGCCGGCTCTCGTACTTCAGGGCGAGGGAGAAGGCGACCCAGGCACCGATGTCGTGGGCGACCAGCCAGTACGTCGGCACTCCGAGCGCCCGCACCGCGGCGTGGACGTATGCGGCGACCGTGTGCGTGTCGTAGCTGCCGTCGGGGCGTTCGGAGTGGCCCTGGCCCGGCAGGTCGATCGCGACGACGTGGAAGCGGTCGGCCAGGCCGGGCATCACCTTCCGCCATGCCCACCAGGTCTGGGGGAAGCCGGCGAGCAGCACGACGGCCGGGCCGTCGGGCCGGCCGCCCTCGACCGCGTGCAGGCGGACACCGTCCGCGTCGACCCAGCGGTGGGTGAAGCCGGCCAGGTCGTGCAGTGGCAGATCGCGGACCGGGTTGTCGGGGGCGTGGGCGGTGGTTCCCGGCTCGGTCATGGTTCTCCTCCGTCGCTGTCGGGTCCGTCGGTATCGGTGGGGCCGGTCCGGTGTGCCGGCCGGGCGGGGCGCGCGAGCGCGGTGGACACCGGGAGAGCGGCGCCCGTGTGCGTGCGTACTGCCTACACGCTAGCCATCCTGGATCGATCGGTCAAAGATAAGTCGGCCGATCGATCCGGGGACGCCAGGGGGGCGACGGAGACCGGCGCTCGGCGCCCGGAGCCCTCGCTGCCCCTCCAGCCGCGTGCCCGGAGAACCCGCATTCCCCTTGCCGTCCGGGCCCGTGACCGCAAGGCTTTCGGGTCCCTGCTCCACTTCCGCCCAGGAGGCTCCCGGTGATGACCTGGCGTCGGCTCGCCGAGCACGACTTCCCGCTGCTGAAGTCCTGGCTGGAGCAGCCGCACGTGGCCCGCTGGTGGAACCACGAGACCTCGGCGGAGGCGGTGGCACGGGACTTCGGCCCCGCCGCCAGGGGCGAGGAGCCCTCGGAGGACCTCCTCGTCCACCTCGGCAGCAGCCCCCTCGGCCTGGTCCAGCGTTGCCGGCTGTCCGACTACCCGGCGTATCTGGCCGAACTCGCCGTCCTGACCGAGGTTCCCGCCGGTGCGATGACCGTCGACTACCTGATCGGTGACCCGGAACGGGTCGGCCGAGGGCTCGGCCCGCGGATGATCCGGTCGGTGGTGCGGGCGACCTGGCACGACCATCCCGGCGCCCCCTGCGTCCTGGTGCCGGTGCCGGCGGCCAACCGGGCATCCTGGCGCGCGCTGGAGAAGGCCGGACTGCGCCGGATCGCCGAGGGCGACCTGGAGCCGGACAACCCCGTCGACGACCGCGCCCACTACCTCTACCGCGTCGACCGGCCGGCCACGCCGGAGCAGGAGCGGGACGGACGCCGGACCGGGTAGCGCAGATGCAGGGCACGGCGGCCCGCCCGGCCGGAAGCGCGAGGCCGGTCCGGGCGGGCGGCGTGGCCCGCTCAGCCCGTGATGGCGACCGTGGTCGCGGCGGCCACGAGCAGGGCGATGTACGTCCAGGCGTGCAGCGCGTCGGGGATGCGGGGCGGATTTCTGCGCAGCACGACGATGACCGGGATCGCGCCCACCATCAGCGCAAGGGCCGAGACGACGTCCACGGAGCCGACGAGGCCGGCGGACGAGGACGCCATGCCGCCGCGGGAGAGCAGCGAGACGGCCAGCGCCGGGGCGGCGATCGCGACGGTCAGCGGGTTCGCGAGGGAGGTGGCGACGGTCATGCTGAGCCCGCTGCGCCGCATCATCGGGACGGTCATCACGCTGCCGCCGACGCCGAAGAACGCGGCGATGGTGCCGATCGGCCCGCCGACCCAGTCCCCCCACGCACCGCCCGGGGACGCCCCCCGCTCCGCACCGGCCCCGGCCGCTCGGACAAAACCGGGACGCAGCAGCAGATCCAGCACGGTCACACCGACGTAGGCGACGAACCCCCAGCGCAGCAGCAGGTCCGGGGCGAACCGTGCGCCCAGGGCGCCGATCGCCCCGCCCACGCCGAGCAGGACGAACAGCACCCGCCGCCCCCGGAGCCTCGCCAGCACGTCCCGCCGCGTCGCCGTGGTCGCGACGACCGCGTTCACCAGCATCACCAGCGCGGACGTCGCCGTCGCGACGCGCAGCGCGTCACCGCCGAGCGCGATGTCGACCACGGCGATCACCGGGACGGTGACGAACCCGCCGCCGAAACCGAACAGCACGGTCGTCACACCGACGGCCAGACCGACCACGAGAAGAAGAACAACACTCACTCCTCCATCCCAGGTCACCAGCCCCATGGCGGACAAGCGAGCCTCTGACGAATCCTTTCGAGAGTTCGCCATACCCTGGGCGCATGCGCAACGTCTCGCTGGACGACGTCGACCACCTCCCCGTCGACGTGCTCCCCATCGGCACGGACTATCCCCCCGGCTATCTGCTGCCCCGCCACAGCCACCGCCGCGCACAGCTGCTGTACGGCGCCAGCGGCACCATGCTGGTCGAGACCGACGACGGCTCCTGGACCGTGCCCACCGACCGCGCCGTACTGATCCCGCCCGGCACCGCACACGAGGTGCACATGCTCTCCGTCTCGACCTGGAGCCTGTACATCGAGCCCGACGCCGTGCCGTGGTGGCCGGCCCGCTGCACCGTCGTCGACATCGGCCCGCTGCTGCGCGAACTGCTGCGCGCGGCCAACGAACTCCCCGCCGACTACGACGTGGACGGGCGGGACGGCGCCGTCACCCGTCTCGCGCTGTACGAACTCCGCCGGCTCAGCCCGCTCCCCACCGCGATCTCCCTGCCGCGGAACGAGCCCTACCGCTCGCTGTGCCGCGCCTATCTGGCCGCCCCCGACGTGTCCGTGACCAACGACGACTGGGCGCGCACCGCCGCCACGAGCACCCGGTCCCTCGACCGGCACTTCCGGGCCGAGACCGGCAGCAGCCCCGCGGCCTGGCGCGCCAAGGCCCGGCTGCTCGCCGGCCTGCCCCTGCTCCAGACCATGACCGTCACCCAGGTCGCGGCCCACCTCGGCTACGCGTCCCCGGCCGCCTTCACCGCCGCCTTCACCCGCACCTTCCACACCCCGCCCTCCGCGTTCACGCGCGGGGGCTGAACCCTGCCCGCCGCGCGGCGCGTGCCCGCCGCGGGGCGCGGCGGAAGCGCGGTCACTGCTCCAGGGCGCGTGCGAGCGCGCGGCGGGCCCGGTGCACGGCCGCCCGGTCGTGCTGGAGCTGCATGGCCGCGTTCAGGGCCAGTCCGGCGGCGACGATCTCGAACAGCGCCTGGTCGACGTCGAATCCGGCACGCAGCTCGCCGTTCTCCACCGCCGCGGTCAGGTCGGTCCGCAGCTGTCCCCGCCAGCGCGACCAGACTTCGGCGACCGCGTCGCGGACCCGGCCGGGGCGGCCGTCGTACTCGGAGAGCGCCGCGGTCATCAGACAGCCGCCGGGCAGGAGGGGTTTCTCCAGATAGTCCACGGAGTTGGCGCACACGGCGTTCAGCCGTCGCAGGCCGGGCGGCTCGGCCAGCGCGGGCTCGACCACCCGGTGCCAGAAGTCCACGAACGCCTTGTCCAGCGTGGAGATCTGGAGCGTCTCCTTGGTGCCGAAGTGCTTGTGCACCCCGGACTTGCTCATCTCCAGCTCATCCGCGAGCCGTCCGATGGTGATCCCGTCCAGCCCCTCCTCGGAGGCGATCTCGGCCGCACGGCCCAGGATCCGGCTCCGGGTGGCCCGCGCTTCGGCCGCTGAGCGTCGTGGTGACATGCGCCAAGCATAGCGCACGACCGTTCGCTATTGCTTTAGAGAACGACCGTGCGCTAAGTTCCGTGGCACTCACCGAACGAAGGAGTGCGACATGCGTGTACGACGACTGGGCTGGGCCGGAGTCGAGGTCGAGGCAGACGGCCGGCGGCTGGTGATCGACCTGGTGCAGGACCTGACACCGCTGTTCACGGGCTGGAAGCCCGGCACGGGCCTGACGTCACCGAGCGGCAAGGCCGACGCCGCACTCGTCACCCACCTCCACCGCGACCACACCGACGCCTCCGCGCTCGCGGACGTCCTGACGCCGGGAGCGCCGGTACTGCGCCCGGCCCCCGGCCACGGCGACGACGCGGACAACGTCCTCACACAGCCCGTCGAACGCGAACTGACCCGGCACCAGTTGGCCACCGAGATCGTCGACGTCTGGGAGAGCCGCGAACTCGGGCCGTTCCGCGCCACCGCCGTGCCCGCCGTCGACGGGCTGGGCGACCCCCAGGTGAACTGGGTGGTGGAGGCCGACGGACAGCGGATCCTGCACGGCGGCGACACGATGTTCCACGGCTCCTGGTGGCTCATCGCGCGCCGGTTCAGCCCGTTCGACGCGGTGTTCCTGCCCGCCAACGGCGCGGTGGTCGACGCACCGCACCTCCAGCCGCCGAGCCCCCTGCCCGCCGCACTGGACCCGTGGCAGGCCGCGGCGGCCGCGGAGATCCTCGACGCCCGGTACGCCGTGCCGGTGCACTACGAGCCCGAACAGCCGGACAAGATCCCCGGCTACGCCGAAGTCCCCGACCCGGAGAAGGAGTTCCGCACACACGCCGGACAGCGCGCCCGCATACTGCCCGTCGGCACCTGGCTGGACCTCACCTCCTGAACGAAACCTCGCCCTCCGGCAGGGCCTTCCCTTCTGAGCGGGGCCTCGCCTCCCGAGCGGGGCCTCGCCTCCCAAGCGGGGCCCCGCTTCCCGAGCGGGGCCCCGCTTCCCGAGCAGGACCCCGCTTCCCGAGCAGGACCCCGCTTCCCGAGCAGGGCCTCTTCCGAACGGGAATCCGCCGTGCCGACCGGGGCCGGTCGCGCCGCACAGGGGGCGCTCGGGTTCAGTCGCGCTTGTGTGCGACGCCGACCCACACGCCCGTCTCCGCCGGGGAGATCATGCCGGGCAGGGTCGGCAGGTCGGTGTCCAGCGCGAGGTCCGGGCGCCAGTCGCAGGAAGGCACCAGGAACGGCTCGACCGGCTCCAGGCCCTCGAAGAACCGCCCCACCTCGTCCCGGGACGCCAGCCGCAACGGCATACCGGCCTTCTCGTAGACGCGCGCGACGGCCGCCATGCCCTCCTCGACGACCCCCTCGCCCTCCGCGCCGTCGTCGTGTTCACCTGCGTCGTGTTCACCCGTGATGTGGCTGAGCGCGAGCAGGCTGCCGGGGGCCAGCGGGCCCAGCAGGGAGCGGACGATGCCGTAGGACTCCTCGGCGTCGACGACGAAATGCAGCAGCGCGACGAGGCTGACGGCGACCGGTTCGCTGAAGTCCAGGGTGCGCCGGGCCCGTTCGAGGATCGTCTCCGGCTCGCGGACATCGGCCTCGATGTAGTCCGTGCGCCCCTGCGCCGTGCCGGTGAGCAGGGCGCGGGCGAAGTTCAGGACGATCGGGTCGTTGTCGACATAGACCACGCGCGCGTCGGGGCGGTACATCTGTGCGACCTGATGCAGGTTCGGCTGCGTGGGGATGCCCGTCCCGATGTCGAGGAACTGGCGTATTCCGGCGGTCTCGGCGGCGTACCGCGTCGCGCGGTGCATGAAGGCCCGGTTGAGCCGGGAGGCGATCATCGCGTTGGGGTAGGCGGTGAGCGCTTTCGCCGCTGCGCGGCGGTCGCTCGGATAGTTGGTACGGCCACCCAGATAGAAGTCGTACATGCGCGCCGAGTGCGGCCGCTGCTGCCCCAGCGGATCCTCGCCGCTCTCCATGCCCCTGCCCTCCGTCCTCCTGCCCTGCACACCGCACCCGACCACGACCCCGCCGATGTGACAAGTCTCGGGCACCTGCCGCTGGTTCGCCTCTCGGCGTCCCCAAGTGGCGCCCCGAGAACTCTTGTTCGGGCCGATCGGGGGCTCGGGAAGGGCGGAGCCGCGCACGGAAACGACGGAGCATTCGAACAACTCGCGCTGTCATGCGAGCACTTCGCGCCGCATGGCCGGTGCCCACGACTATCGTTGCTCGTCACAACAGCACGCACAGGGGGTCGGATGCACAGCGACGGCACAGCGGGGGACGGCTCCGGGGACGTTCCGGGCATGGTGATCGCTCATCGCTACCGGCTGGAGAAACCGCTGGGGCGGGGCGGTATGGGAGTGGTCTGGGAGGCGCTCGACACGAGCCTGGACCGCAAGGTGGCGGTGAAGGGCCTGCTGTATCCGGGCATGGCGCCCGTCACCCGGGCGCAGTGGGTGAGCCGGGCCCGCCGCGAGGCGCAGGCCATCGCCAGGATCGAGCATCAGAACGTCGTCGCCGTGCACGATGTGATCGAGGACGGCGAGCAGGTCTGGATCGTGATGGAGCTGCTCAACTCCCGCTCGCTCGCCGACCTGTTGTCCGAACAGCAGCAGCTCACGGTGCCGCACACGGCGCGTATCGGCCTCCAGGTGCTGCGCGGACTCAAGGCCGTGCACGAAGCGGGTGTGGTGCACCGTGATGTGAAGCCCCACAACATCCTCTTCCGGCCCGACGGGCGCGCCCTCCTCATGGACTTCGGGATCGCCACCTTCGAGGGCGCCGTCCAGGTCACCCGTACCCACGAACTCATCGGCACGGCGCAGTACCTGGCGCCCGAGCTGCTCGGCCCCGCCCCGGACGGGTCGCGCGCCGCGACCGCCGCGTCCGATCTGTGGGCGCTGGGCATCACGCTGTACGAGATGGTGGAGGGCCGACGCCCCTTCGAGGGCCTCACCGACCTCGAAGTCCTCGTCGCCGTACGGGAGTCGCCCGTACCGCCCATGAAGTACGCCGGGCCGCTGTCCCCGCTCATCGAGGCGCTGCTGCGCAAGGATCCCGCGCGGCGCCCGGACGCCGCCGAGGCGGAACAGCTGCTCCAGGCCGTCACTCTGGACTCCCTCGCTCTCGACACGGCGGTCGGTCCCGGACCCGGGCCCGGGCCGGTTCCGGGGCACGCGGCCGGGGCCGGGGCCGGGGCGGGAACGGCGGCGCGGACGGCCGGGGCAGGAGCGGGGGCGACGGCCGGGGATCCGCCGGGGCCCGGCAGCGGGCGGACGCCCGGGGCCGGACGCCGGGAGGAGGGGGCCCGCCGGCGCGGGGACCGGTGGAAGGTGCCGGTCGCGGTGGTGTGCACGGCGTTGCTCGCCGGGGGCGCGTGGCTGGTCTGGGGCCGGCCGGACACTTCCGGTGGAAAGGGGGGCGAGGCATCGGACGCGGCAGGGGGCGGCGAGCGGTACCGGGACACGGACGACACGCTCCAGATCGGCGTCAAGACCGATCAGCCCGGGCTCAGCGTCCGGCTGGGCACCACCGACAAGTACCGGGGTTTCGAGCCTGATCTGGCGAAAGCGATCGGCACACGCATGGGCTACCCGGAGAAGAACGTCGAGTTCGTCCCCGTCACCACCGGCGACCGCGACGACCAACTGATCACCGGCCAGGTAGATCTCGTCATCGCCACCTACAGCATCGACGAGAAGCGCAACAAGGACGAGGAGGTGGACTTCGTCGGGCCCTACTACACCCCGATGATGGCCCTCCTGGTGAAGAACCAGCGGTACAAGGATCTCGACGACCTCCAGGACTCCCCGACGTCCGAGGTCTGCACGGCCCGGAATTCGACATACGACGACGACTGGTTCAAGAAGTACCGGCTGACCCCGAAGAAGAACCTCCCCGGCACCTACGAGAAGTGCATCAGCGCCCTGGAGGACCGGAGGACCCGGATGGACGCGGTGGCCACGGACGATGTCATCGCGGAAGGCTACGCCCACAGCCATCCGGGCTGGAAGACGCTCCGGGTCAGCCGCGACCCGGAAGGCTACGGCGTCGCCCTCAAGCGGTCCGACGACAAGAGCACCCGGCTCCTCAAACGGGATGTGTGCCGCGCCCTGTCCGGAGTCATGACGAAACCGTCCACCGGGAAGTCGCAGTACGAGACCCTCTACGACCGCCATCTGAAGCCGATTCTCGGCCGGAGCGCCCCGGACGCGCCGGACCTGACCCAGTGCGGCGGCCAACGGTAGCCGGCGCCCGTCCGTTACCGGTCGCCGCGCGGCATACCGTCCACGGCCGCCACGGTCGTGGTGACGCGGGTCAGCGCGGGCGCCCGGGGCACCGAGCCGAAGCCGAACCGTACGGGCGGCTCGACCGGTGCCGGTCCGCCCAGGTCGGTGCCGTCGAGAGAGGCCCGGAGGGCACCGATCGGGAGAAGATCGCGCGCCCCGTACCACTCCCGGCGGCCCGCCACGGCGCTGCCCCGCGTGCGCACCCCGGGGAGCAGCAGCCGAGCAGGCCGGTCCGTCAGCGCGCTCCACACCGGCCGACCGGCGAGCGGGCCGGGAACGGCACGCAGGAGACGACCGAGGAAGCCGCGGGGACGGATACTGAAGCGCAGATCGAGCGGGCCCGCGGCGACCGTCCAGCTCGGCCCGGCGACGCACACCTCGACCGGGACCACACGCACCGTGTCGAAGAGATACGTGCCCCGGATGAACTCCGCCGTCTCCTGCGTCGGCGCGAACAACACCCGTTCCCCGTCGCCCTGTTCGAGCATCACGTCGCTGAACGCGCCGAACGGTGACCGCTCCCAGTGACCGAGCACGATGCGCGTCCCCGACGAGGTGCCCATACCGGCGATCCAGCCGTGGAAGCGCCACCGGGGACGCCGAGCGCCCCCGCCAGGAATCCGGCCGCCCATCCGCACCTCCCACCGACCCACATCCGCCCCGGCACCCGCTCCGGGCCGCTTCCGCAGGGCCTCCGGCCCGCGGTCTCCAGGGCCATGTGCGGCGGGTCCCCCTCCGGCGGGCACGGGAAACGGTGGCGGAGGGGTGCCCGTCCGGGCGGGACGGCGCGGCGGGCGTCCCCGCACCGGCGGGCGGTCGGGGAGCCGGCGGGCGATCGGAGGGGCCGCGGGCGGTCGGAGGGCAGCAGGCGGTCGGAAGGGCGGCGGGCAGTCGGAGGGCGGCAGGCAGCCGGAGAGCCGGCAGGCGGTCGGAGGGCGACGGGCAGTCGGAGAGCCGGCGGGCGGTCGGGAGGGCGGCAGGTAGAGGACCGGCGCAGTCCTCCGGCCGTGCGCGCCGTGGCTAGGCGGCCGCCGCCCCGCTCTGTGCCGCCTTGTCCTGCCGGGCGGTCAGCCGGGAGCCGGACTCGCGGCGGGCGGCGCGGCGGAGCAGGGGTATCGCGAGGAGGAACCCCAGGACGGCCCAACCGGTCAACACCAGGGCGACCATGGGCAGTTCCCACGCCCCTGCCGGCTCGCCCGCCCGCGCGGCGTCCGGCAGCAGCGCCGAACGCAGACCCTGGGCCATCCATTTGAGCGGGAAGGCGGAGGCCACCTGCTGGACGGCCGTGGGCAGCGCGGTGATCGGGAAGACCGCGCCGGAGGTGACCAGCAGACCCATCGTGGGCAGCATGATCAAGGCGAGGGCCTCGCGTGGGTTGGGCAGCACGGCGCCGATGGCCGCGCCCAGCGGGACGACCGCGAGCAGCCCGAGTGTGGTGACCCACAGCAGCGTCAGCCAGTCCCCCGGCCCGTGCGGCAACGGCCCGTCCACCAGCAGCGCCCCGGCCCCGATCAGCAGGACGAGGTTGCCGAGCGCCATACCGAGGATCAGCAGACACTTGGCGACGAGGTAGGCCGGTATCCCCCGGGGCGTGGCACGCAGCCGCAGCAGGACACCCTCCTCCCGCTCGGTCACGAGCATCTGCGGAAGGGTGACCAGGCCGATCTGGAACAGCAGATAGGCGGCGAAGCCCGCGATCACCAGGTGGGATATCGGGGTGCTGGTGCCGGGCACCTTGCCACTGATGTACGCGGCGATCGGCAACGCGATGGCCACATTGAGCAGATGGCCGGACATCTCCTTGGGATTGCGCAGCAGGAGCCGCAGTTCGATGACGCCGCGGAGGAGGCCGGTCCGCCAGGGGCCGGGAACGCGGCGCCGCGGCGGCCCCGCCCCGCCCGGGACACCGCCCCCGCCCACCGGTCCCGCCCCCGCCACTCCGGCCACTTCTGCCGCTCCGTCCGCTCCGACCGCTGCGCTCACCGTGTCCACCGCGTCCACGGCGTCCGCCTCGTGTGCCTCGTCAGCCTCTGCCGCCGCTGCCGGGCCGTCCGCCGCCGGTGTGCCGTGGCTCGCCTGTGTGTTCCTCATACGGTCCGCACCTCCCCGTTCGCGGCCGTGTCCGTGCCGCCGTCCTCCTGGTGGACCATGTGCAGATAGGTGTCCTCCAGCGTCGGTCGGCGCACCTCCAGGCCCGGGATCGGGCCGTCCACGGCACGGTGCAGCTCCCAGACCAGCTGCGAGGGGTCGGCCGTGCGTTCACGGCGGGGCGTGCCGTCCTCGTCCGTCCAGCGGACCTCGGCCTGTGCGGCGGCCCTGCGGGCCAGTTCCGACGGGGTGCCGCAGGCCCGGATCCGGCCGCCGACCAGCATGGCGATCCGGTCCGCGAGCCGCTCGGCCTCCGCCAGGTCGTGCGTCGTCAGCAGGACGGTGACGCCTTCCTCGCGGGCCAGCCGCTCGACCAGGACGTGGAACTCACGCCGGGCCTCGGGATCGAAGCCGGTGGTCGGCTCGTCCAGGAAGAGCAGCTCGGGGCGGCCGACGATGCCGAGCGCGACGTCCAGCCGCCGGCGCTGGCCGCCGGACAGCCGCTCCACCTGCTGCCCGGCCTGGCCGGTGAGACCGACCAGTGCCAGCAGTTCGGCCGGATCGCGCGGCTCCGGGTAGTACGTCGCGAAGTGCCCCAGCAGTTCGGCGACCCGCCAGCGGCGGTGATCGCGCCAGGACTGGAGGACCAGCCCGATGCGGCCGCGCCAGGTGTCGTCGCCCCGCGCCGGGTCGGCGCCGAGGACGCCGACCTCCCCGCCGGAGCGCTGCCGGAAGCCCTCCAGGATCTCGACCGTGGTGGTCTTGCCCGCGCCGTTGGGCCCCAGCAGGGCGAGGATCTCCCCGCGGTACAGCTCCAGATCGACACCGCGGAGGACGTCGACACCGCCGTACGCCATCGTCAGGCCGCGGGCGCTGACCACCGGGTGGCCGGCGGCGCCCGGACCGGCGGAGCCGTGCCCGGGGTCCGCGGGGGCGAACGGTGCGGCCGAGGGGCCGGCCGGAGGTGACGAGGCGGGCAGGGTGCGGGTGTGCGGTTGCGGTCTCATCGCCCTGCCTTCGCTCGGTGCCGTGGCCGTTCCGTTCCGGTCGGACCGGTCGCCGCCGGCTCGGCCGCCGCCTTCGCCTCGGCGGCGTCCGCCGGTGCCGCCGCGCCCGCTTCCGCGGTGGGCCCGGCCCCGGCGACGATCGCCCGGAGCGCCGCCACATGGCCCTCGAAGGCGGTGCGGCCGCGGTCGGTCAGCCGTACCCGGGTGCGCCGCTTCCGGCCGCCGCCCTCCTTGAGCACCTCCAGATATCCGGCCTCCTCCAGGGTGTGCAGCTGCTTGGACAGCGCGGAGTCGCTGAGCGAGAGGCTGTCGCGGACGAAGCCGAAGTCCGCCCACTCGGTGGCGGCGAGCAGCGAGACGACCGACAACCGCGTGGCGGGATGGATCAGTTCGTCGAAACCGGCGGGGGTGCTCATCGGCCCGCACCCCCCGGCACCGCCGGTTCGCCGCTTTCCCGCACCGATCCGGCGGCCCAGCGGCCGGCCGGCCCGGCGAACAGCAGGAAAGCGGCCACCGAGACGGTGGCGTGCAGCGGCCCCGCGAGCAGCGGTTCCAGGCCGTCGACGAGGCGCGCGGTGAGCAGGACCGACGCCCCCGTCAGCGCTCCCGCCGCGAGGAAGACGGCGGTCGTCCGCCAGGTGTACCGGGAGCGGTGCAGGCGCAGCCGGCTCCGGCGGTTGTGCCATACGACCAGGACGGCGAGCACCGCGATGTACACGGTGAGGACCGGCCAGATCACCCACCGGGGCGGGTCCATCCCCAGGACGGCCAGGAAGACCCACATCAGCGCGCCCGTGCTGTAGATGGCGCCGGGGCCACCGGACGCGTTCCGCTCGACCTCGTCGTACACCCGCTCCTGCGGCACCCTGATGCGCTGCAACTCCTGCCACGCCTGCTCGGCGTCCACCGGCGTACTCATGGACCTCGCCTCCCCGTTTCACTTTCCTGGTAGGCAAGTTACCTTCGTCTTTCCGGGTGGGCAAGTCGGAACCGGTGGCACGCCGCCCGGCTTCTCAGCCGTCCTCCCCCGCGAGCCGGGAGTACGCGGCCTCCGCCCGACGGCCCGGTGCCGTGTCCTCGGGAGCGTGGGCGAAGAACCCGCCGGTCGTCCCGGTGTAGACGAGGCTCCCGCGCCGCAGCACGGTGACGTGGTCGGCCTCTTCGGCAAGGTCGGAGACGTCGTGCGTGGACAGCAGCACCCGTACGCCGGCTTCCGTGACCTGTTGCAGCAGGTCACGGAACACACGCCGCTGATGCGGGTCCATGCCTGCCGTCGGCTCGTCCAGGAGCAGCACCTCCGCCCGGTGCACGAGTGCCGCGGCGACTCCGGCCCGGCGCAGCTGACCGCCGGAGAGCTTGGTGGTCCTGGTGCCTGCGTGTTCCGTCAGGCCCACACGGTCCAGTGCCTCGGCAGCCTGTTCCCAGGCATCCCGCCGTGACATCCCCTTGAGCCAGCCGCTGTAGGCGACCTGCTCACGTGCGGTCAGGCCCCGCATGGCCGTCACCGTCTGCGGCATCAGGGCGACCGCCCGGCGAAAGGCCTGGGAGGCCGCGGGCGTTCCGTCGTACGTCACCGTCCCCGAGCGGGGGCGGGTGACGGACGCCGCCAGACGCAGCAGCGTCGACTTCCCCGCCCCGTTGGGCCCGAGCAGTACGGTCAGGCCGTTCGGCAGCTGGTAGCTGAAGTCGCGGAGCACCGGGGGCTGTCGGCGGTAGGCGAAGGTGCAGGCGGACAGTTCCAGGGTCATACGGATGTCCTTGACGAGCGGGCCAGTACGGAGAGTCCGGCTACGAACGCGAGCAGGGTGGCGGTGAGCGGGATCGGGGCGGCGGCGGAGTGGCCGACGACCGTCCAGACCGGCGGCGGCCCCGCGGACGGCAGACCGAAGAAGACGACCACGAACAGCCAGGCGGGAGCGGCCAGGACTGCGGCCTGCCCGGCCGGCGGGCGCAGGCACAGCACGATGCCCGCCAGGAACGCGGTGTCCCGTCCGGTCGCCACAGCTGCCGTGGAACCGGACAGCAGCGCGACGGCTGCCCCGACGCCCGACGCCACGGCGCACACCGCGACGGCCAGGGCGGTGTCTGCGACAGCTGTGGACCGCACCGCACTCGCTTCGGCCTCCGGAAGGCGGTTGTCCAGGCACCACACCAGCGTGGCGACCACCGGGACGGGCGTGAACAGCAGCAGGGGCACGGGCACGGTTCCCGCGGCGGGGAAGGACAGCAGCGGAACGCTCGTGCCCGCGTGGGACAGCGTGACCAGTGCGGTGAAGGCCGCCAGCGCGGGCACAAGTGCCCACAGCCGACGGGCTTTTCCCCACCAGATGATTCCGGTCCCCCTCACCGTCCCGCTCCGCATGCGAGCCGCAGCTCGTGCCGGTACCACTCGGGCTGCGAGGCGGCAGGGAGCCTTCTGGCCGCGCGGAACTCGGCCTCTGCCCGGTCCTGCACGGCCGCTTCCTCCGGGTCGCCCTGGCGTCGGCGGTCCAGGTCGGCCCGGAGCTCGCGGTCCGTGCCGGTGACCCGGGCCGCCCACAGCTGTGCTGCCATCAGGTGCCGCCTGCCCGGACGGGCGCAGGGCGGGGTGACGGCTTCCATCGCGACGACGTAGCGAGGTTGTCCGGCGCGCACCCCGGCCGTGAGGGAGGGCCGCCACGTGTCCGGAGTGGAGGGCCGGAAGCCGGCGGCCCTGCCTTGTGTGACGTCGTCCTCGACGAGGCGCGGCGCGAGCCGGACGCCGGCCTCGTCGAAGTCCTTCAGGACGCGCCGCACCGCCTGGTCGGCCGGCCGGAGACCGCCGCCCAGTGCCCGCGGGACACACACCCGGGGCGCGCTTCCGGAACAGACCTCGGGCGCTTGATCGGCCAGCAGAGGCGGGTCGTAGCCCCAGGAGTGCGTCATGGCGTACGCGGACGTGGTCCCGGCTGCGGCGAGACAGACGACAAGTCCGGTACGCAGCACCGCGTGGGGAATCCGCACCCAGCAGAGGGCGAGCGCGGCCGCGATGCTTCCGGTCAGCAACAGATGCGGCAGGAGTGCCCGGTATGTGGCGGCCTCCCCGAACATCAGGTCCGTCAGGAAGGCGCCGGACACGTGCCGCGGCCATGCGGTCTCGAAGGAGACGGGGAAGGAGACGGCGACCCACACCACGATCGCCATCACCGGCGCGGCGACCACCTTCGGCAGAAGACGTCCGACGGCGAACCCGATGACAGCGTGTGCCGCGCACAGCAGCAGGGCGAGCCATACGGGCCGCAGGCCCGTCTCCGTCGGCCGGACCCCGTGGTCGACCAGTGCCATGACCACGGGGACGAGTACGACGAGCCATCCGAGCAGGGTCACCGGCCAGAGCACCTCGGCGGCGACACGGAAGCGTGAGCGCGCGGGCGCGCGGTCACGCACCCCCCACTCCTTCAGCCGCCCGCTCTCCCACGCCGCCAACGCCGAGGTCACGGCATAGGCAAGGGCGTACGAGTAGTACAGCGGCGCGGAGATGACGACGGCCGCGTCGTCGAGAACGGGAGGGGCGGGCCTGCTGGCACCGGTGAGGTAGTAGAGAACCGGTATGGCGAGGCTGAACGGTGCAGCCCACAGGGCGCTGCTGGAGCGCAGCCGGGAACGGAATCGCACGCTCTTCTCCGGGCAGAGAGCAACTGGCATGGGGCGAGGCCGAGAACCTCGACTGTTGCCCTACTTCTTCGGGCGGATGCGCACCTGGTACACGTCCACCACCTTGGCTCCCTTGATCGAGCCGATTTGGAAGTAGTACTTGCCCTTGGGGAGTTTGTGCCACGTCCCGCGGCTGTAACTGGCCGGGTTCGTGTTCCGGAAGCACTTCGTGAAGGTCTTGGTACCGCGGTGGGGGTCCGGTTGCCACGCCTTGTCCTGACGCATCTTGACCTGGACGCTCCGCGCACCGCGCGGCCCGCAGCCGATGAACGTGATCTGTGAGAACTGCGAGTCGTTCCAGCGCCGGGATTCCATGCCGGGAGAGAAGTTCCTGATCGTGGTGACGATGTCGGCGGCGTGCGCCGGCAGCGTCATGGCCACCGTCAATGAGGCGGTGGCCCCACATATGAAAGCCGATCTGCGCTTGTTTCTCGTGGTCCGCACCATAGCCCCTCGTTGAAGGTTGGACTTCCGGATAAAAAGGGATGATCCCCCCGGATCGGCGATCACCGTATACGGCATGACCAACCATGATCAACTCTGAGTTGACGAACATCTGCTCCCGAAGTCGGCCGGGGGCGCGGCCCCGAACGCGAGCAGATCCGAGCAACCCGGGACCGGTGAGGAAGCCGGGGAAAACCCGTCGGCTGTGGGGGTGTGGGGTGCGGTATACGCTCGGCCGGTGACCTCGGGAAACCTTGTGGGAGAGACCAGGACGGCGCATCCGTCACAGCTGCGCCGGCTGCTGCGCCGTCCCGTGGTGGGCGATGTCGTGACGACGGTGGTGGCGGTCTGGCTCGCCGTGATCGAATCCGTCGACAATCCGCGACTCGGCCCGTTCGCGCCGTGGCTCAACCTCACGGTCGGGGTCGTGGTCGCCCTGACGCTGCTGGCCCGGCGGCGTGCGCCGGAGGTGGTGCTCGCGGTGTGCCTCGCCGCGCACGCCTTCCACCTCTCCGGGTTCTCCGTCTTCTTCGCCCTGTACGCCGAGGGCGCCTACCGGGGCCCTCGGCAGCGGCGCGTGGTCGCGCTCGCGGCGGTGGTCAGCCTCGCCACCCTCCTCGCGGAGAGCGGGTTCCTGTGGCGGCAACCCGAGCGGCTGCTGAGCCAGCAGAGCCTCGCCTTCGTGCTGGTGGTGCTGGTACCGCTGCTGTTCGGCATGTACGTGGGTGAGCGCCGTGCCGTGCTGCGGGCCTGGGTGGACCGGGCCGAACGGGCGGAGCGCGAGCAGACGTTGATCGCCGACGCGGCCGTGGCGGAGGAGCGGCGGCGGATCGCCGGCGAGATGCACGACGTGGTCTCCCACCAGGTGAGCCTGATGGTCGTGCACGCGAACGCGCTCCAGTACGTCGCCGAGGACCCGACCGCGGCGAAGGAGGCGTCGAACACCATCGCCGACGCCGGCCGGCAGGCCCTGAACGAACTGCGGGAGATGATCGGCGTGCTGCGCCGGCCGCAGAGCGAGGACGAGCGCCGGTCACCGGATGGGGTCGCCGCCGGACCGGGGACGGAAGCGGCGCCGGGCGCCGCGTCACAGTCCGCCTCCGCATCCGCTTCCACGTCCGCTTCCGCGCTCACGTCCGCGTCCACCTCGGCGGAACCGGGCGCTCCGGCGCCGCCGTCCGAGACCGAGGCGGTCCCCGGCCCGTCGGCCGGGAGCGGCGGCACCCGGCCCGCGCTGTCCCGGGTGCCCGAGCTGATCGCCTCCTCGCGCAGCGCCGGACTGCCCGTGGAGGCACGTACCACCGGCCAGGCGCGGTCGTTGCCGGACAGCACCGAGCGTGCCGCGTACCGGATCGTTCAAGAGGCGCTCACCAATGTGCACAAGCACGCGCCGGGCGCCGAGACGGAGGTCGCGGTGGTCTACCGCGACGAGACGGTGCGGGTCAGCGTGCGCAACGAGGCGCCGCCCGAGGAACGCGCCGGGCGGGGCACCGCCTCGGACGGGACGCCGCTGCTGCCCAGTGGCGGCCACGGGCTGATCGGCCTGCGGGAGCGCGTCCGGCTGGCGGGCGGCGGCATCGAGACGGGGCCGCGTCCCGGGGGCGGCTTCCTGGTGGTGGCGGAGCTGCCGGCGGCACCGGGCGCGGCCACCGCTGCCGGAACGGACACCGGCGGGGACGGCGGCGGCGACAGCGGCGACAGCGGCGACAGCGGCGACAGCGGCGACAGCGCGGAAGCGTAGGCCGGGGCGGGCGGTTCCGGTCGGCCCCCTGCCCGGCGCTCCCGTCCCGCCCGGAGTGCGCCCCCGTCCCCGCCCGAGGAGCGACTCCCGTCCCACTCGGAGTGCGGTCGGCCCGGTATGCGGCGGGGAACGGCGGAGCCCTCCCCGGGCGGCGGCCGGATCCAGGTACGGGCCCACCACCGGTGGTTGCGGTGCAGGCGCGCGGGAGAGGGGCGGAGCAGGACGCTCGGTCCGGCGCTCCTGCCCTGCCCCGGGTGTGCTCAGCCCGGCAGCCCGCCGGCGAACGGCAGGGTCCGCCAGTGGTCGACGGCCGGGCGCAAGTAGTCCTCCAGGACCGGCAGTTGGGGTGCGAGGGTGAGGGTGGCGACGGCTCGCAGCATGCCGACGGCGTTCACGAAGCGGAGGACGTCCGGGTTCAGCGGGCGGATGCCGTGGCGGCGCGCCCCGCGGTCGTAGGCGGCTTCGAGTTCGGGTCCGAGCGCGGCCAGGTCCCACTCGACGGGCCCGTAGGTGACCAGTTCGAAGTCGGCGTAGCGGTCCCCGTCCACACCGGCGAAGATGTTCGCGGGCGGGGAGTCGCCGTGGACGGGCTGGAGGCCGACGCCCGGGAACGCCTCTTCGAAGGCGGCGCGGGAGCGCACGAGGGGCGCCAGGACGCGCCATTCGCGCCGGGCACGGTCCACATCGGCCGGGGTGAGCAGGCCGGGGCTCTCGTCGAGCAGCGCGAGGCTGTCCTCGACGAACTCCGGTTCGGCAGCGGACAGGAACGACAGCGGGCCCGGATAGTCGCGCATCGCGGCGTGCAGCCCGGCGGTGCTTTCGGCGTTCGCCGCGTAGTCGGGCTCCCTGTCCCGGTCCTCCTCGACGTACTGCCAGAACGTCATCGAGAACCCGTCCCGCCGCACCGGCTCCCTCGGCACGAGCGGACTGGGCGGGAGGACGGGCGTGCCGCGGTCGGCGAGCCACTGTGCGACGTCCAGTTCCGTCCGCTGGCGGCTCGACTGCACGGCGGGGTCGGTGGAGCGCGGCAGGACGGTGGGGACGCGGGCCACGACCGGTGCGGGCGCCAGGTGCACGACGACGGAGAACAGGTCGTGCAGCACCCTGGCGTCCGTCACGGTGAGCCCGAGCGCGCGGCCCGCTCCGACGGCCGCGTCGACGGCGGCGGAACGGCGGGCACGCTGCTGTGGCGGTACGGAGGCGGAATCGGTCACGAGTCCGATCGTTCCACGGCCCACGGCAGCACAGGAAACCGTTTCCGGGCCGCGCCCGGAGCCGCTGTCCGACCGGGACGGGGGACCGCGCGGGCCGGGCCGTGTCGCCCGGACGGGTGAGCCGGGGCGGTGGGCCGTCCCCGGCGGTGGTCCCGTGGAGTGGGGCCCCGGGTGGACGGCGGCACCGCCCGGAGGCGGCTCCGGGCCCGGCGGGCGGCGGACCGGAGACCGGAATGGAACCCCTGATCGCACTCGTCGTCGGATTCGTCGGCGCACTGCTGGCGGGCGTGGCCGGTGTGGACGCGCTGCACGGCTGGCAGGAGGCCCTGCGGGTGGGCCTCGCGCTGATGTTCGTCGTCACCGGCGTCTCACACTTCCATCCGGCGACCCGGGGCCAACTGGTCGCGATGGTGCCGCCCCGGATGCCCCGCCCCGGCCTCCTCGTCTCGGTCACGGGCGTACTCGAACTCGCGGGCGCGGCCGGGCTGTTGATCCCGGCGACGCAGCGGGCGGCGGCCCTGTGCCTGACCCTGCTGATGCTCGCGCTGTTCCCGGCGAACATCTCCGCGGCCCGCCGCCGCGTGGCACAGGGCGACCCGCTGGGCCCCCGCTCCCTGTTCCAGCTCCTCTACATCTCCGCGGCGGTGCTCACCCTCGTGTGACCGCTCGGCACGCCCCTGCCGATTCCTTGTCCATCTGCCCGCGCCCGCGCCCGCGCCCGTGTCCGTGCCCGGTCCCGCCCGGTCGTGGCGCGGTGCGGTGCGCTCCGGAGCCTGCTGCGGTGCGCTCGGGGAGGGGCAGCGGGAGCGGCGGCCCCGCCGCGCTGTTGGCGGGGCCGCTCCCTTCCGTCCACACGCAGCCAGCAGCGCGGATACGGATGCCACGAGTCTCGCAGCGGCCACCGACATCGGCCCCGGGCGCACGCCCCCGGCTCGTGGCACACGCTCACCGCGCGCCCGGCCTCCCGGGGCCGGACACCAGGCGGTGCAGCGCGGCCCACTGGCCGGCGGTGAGCGAGCCCGGCAGGGCCGTCGGCCGTATGCCCTGGTCACGGAGCCAGGAGCGGAGCGCCGTGCGGGGCGGACGGCGGGCCGCGCGCGCCACGATCTCCTCGACGCCCCGGCCGGGGCCGGTGAAGATCCGCCGGACGAACTCCTGGTACTCGGCGCGCTCGTCCGGCTCCAGGAGCGGCACCGGGCGCCGGGTCAGGGTGAACAGCCCGCCGTCGACGCCCGGTCGGGGCCGGAAGGCGGCAGCCGGTACCCGCTCGACGAGCCGGAAGGTGAACCACGGCCACCACTGCGCGGTCATCATCGTCGCCCCGCCGACCCCGGCCCGGCGCCGGGCGACCTCCCACTGGGTGAGCAGCACGGCGTCGGTCCAGCCGGGGGCACGCAGCAGCCGGCGCAGCACGGCCGTCGTCAGATGGAACGGGAGGTTGCCGACGACGACGTGCGGGGCGCGCGGCAGTGCGTAGCGGAGGAAGTCGGCGTGCACGACGGTCGTGGACGGTCCGGTCGTGCGCCGCAGCCGGGCCGCACGGCGGCCGTCGATCTCGATCCCGGTGAGGGGGCGGCCGAGTTCTTCGAGGGGCAGCGTGAGGGCTCCGTCGCCGGTCCCGATCTCGAAGACGGGGCCGTGCGTCGCGGCGACGAGTCCGACGATCCGGCCGATGGTGTCCGGGTCGACGAGAAAGTTCTGGCCCGTCTCGTGCCGGCCGCCCGGCTGCGGGGGCGGCGGCCCGGCGGACGCGGGCCCGGGACGTTCGTCGCGAGGACCGCGGGAGGGCTGCGGACGCGAAGTGCGGTGTGTGCGCCGCGGGTTGTCACGACGGCCGGGGCTGCGGCCCGCCCGTCGCCCCTGCCCCGACTGCCCCTGCCGATCCGGCCGATGCCGCTGTTCTTGCCGCCCCGACTGCCCCTGCCGATCCTGCTGCCCCGGCTGTTCCGACCGCTCCGGCTGCCCCCGCTGCTGCCGTTCCTGCCGTTCCGGCCGGCCTTGCCGCCCCGGGCGTTCCTGCCGCTCCGGCTGACCCTGCTGCTTCTGCCGCTCCTGCGGCCCCGGGAGTTCCGGCCGTTCCGGCTGATCCTGCCGTTCCGGTCGGGTCCGTCGTTCCGGCCGGCCCCGCCGACCCCGTCGGTCGGGCAGCCGGTCGTCAGGGCTGTACCGGTTGTCGTCGCTGTACCTGTCGTTGTGGTTGTGCTTGTCGTGGTGAGAGTGCCTGGGCACGAGAACTCCGCGGCTTCGTGGGAAGCCGGGCAGCACCAGCCGGCCGCCCGGCGCGGGACGCGCTGGAGCGGCGGAACGTCTCGGTGCGAGGGTCCGCCGCTAGGGGCGGCGCAGCCGGGTCATCGGCGCGCAGGCCGCACAGGCCGCGCAGGCCGCGAAGGAGGCACACATGGGGCGGAAGCCTAGACGGCGGGCGTCGGGTGGCCAACCGGGTTTCCCCGGTCTCGCCGGTGCGGGCCCGGGCACGACGAAGGGCGCGGCCTGACGAAGTGCCCGGGCACGACGAAGGGCGCGGGCCGGGGGAAGACGGCGGCCGCGCCCTTCGTGTCCGGGCTTCGCGCCCGTTCGGTGGTCTCTGCTCAGCTCATCCGGTGCTCAGCTCACCCGGAGCTCAGCTCACCCGGTGCTCAGCCCACTCGGCGCTCGGTGCACCCAGCGCTCGGCTCATTCGGCGTCCGGGGAGACCTCGCCCGTGGCCGGGCCCGCGGTGTCCTGGGGCTCGGCGGGCCGGTCGCTGATCAGCGGGCGGGTGCTCATGGCCGTGGAGTGCAGCGGCCGGGCGGTGGCCTGCCGGGAGTCGGACGGCTGCCGGGCCTGCTTCAGCATTCCGGCGACCAGCCGGTCCACGGGCGAGCCCTGCTCCTCGGCGTCGACGGGGGCTCCGGTGGACCGCCCCGGCGCCTCCTGGCCCGTGCGGTCGGCCGCGTTCACCCGGTCGGCCAGTGAGTCGTCGGCGGGGCGGGGCCCGGGGGCCGTGGCGCCCTGGCGGTCGCCGTGGTCGTGGCCCGGGCAGGCGGCTGCCGTGCCGGCTCCGGCGAGGAGCGCGGTGGCGGCCAGCGCGGCGGCTGCGAGAGCGGTGCGCTTGCGCATGCGGTGTGCCTTTCGTTTCGGTCGTTCCGGTCGGTCTGGTCGGTCTGGTTGTTCCGATCGCTCCCGGTGGCCCCGGGCGCTTCGGTGCGTGTCCGCACGCGGACGGGCCGGACGCGGAGGAGGGGGTGGGCGCGTGCCCGGCGGCGGACACGTGCCGGATTGCCCACGGCCCACCGCGCACATTCCGGGCGGCTGGGCGCTTCACCCGATAGACGCTCGCCCGAACGCGAGGCGGCGCTCCCGGCGCGCGCGGGCGCGTCCGTGGCCGGGGCGAACGCGCCGGATCCCGGGTCGCGCGGGCGGTGCCGACGGAGGGTTCGGCCGCTTCGCCGCGCACCGGATGCACACGGTTCGCGCCGGGCGCACGCTGGGAACATGACCCCTCCGATCGTGGTGCACCCGCCGTCGCAGTCCGGGGGACGGCGGGTCACGGCGCACACCGAGAGCCTCGGGACCGCGCACCGGCCCGAGGACGTGGTGGAGTTCCTGCGCCGCGCCGGGCTGGAGCCGTCGGAGATCCAGCTGGACGACCCGAACCTCATCGAGTGGCGCGGCGGCGGCCCGGACGTGTGGGAGTGAGCCCCGGGCGCGGCACGGGCCGCCACCTGCCGGTCGGCGGGCCGCCACAGGCAGTTGAGGACGAAGGGGACACTCCGGGCATAGGGCCTCCGCCCGGTGCGAGGCGGGTGTGTGGTGCGTCCGAGTGGCGGAGTACCGTCGGGTGAGCCCACGGGCCGCGAAGTGAGGAGCCTGATCACCCATGCCGCCACTGCCGTCAACGCCGTCCACCCCGGCCGCCTCGTCAGCGCCTTCGGCGACCGGCGCCCCCGAGCGCCGCACCGAACTGGTCGAGGACCTGATGGAGCGCTTCCCCCACATCCCCAGGGAGGCCGTGCTCAAGGAAGACCTGCTCCGCGGCGGGATCGCGTTCGACGACTCGGCCCTCAGCGGCAACGAGGACGGCGACGTCAAGCCGAAGTCCTACTTCATCTTCTCCTTCGACCACCGCACCCTCCCCGAGCTGGGCGAGGCCGCGCTGCGCCGGCCCCCGGAGGAGATCGTGCTGACCGGCGGCCCCTACGAGCTGCGCCGCACCGTCGTCTCCGTCCGGGTCAACCCCGACGCCCCCTACCGGGTGCAGGCGGGCGAGGACGGCTCGCTCGGGCTGTATCTGGACGGGCGGCGCATCGCCGACGTCGGCCTGCCGCCCATGCCGGACTACTACCGGCACACGCTCGCCAACGGGAAGTCCGTGATGGAGGTGGCGCCCACCATCCAGTGGGGCTACCTGATCTATCTGACCGTCTTCCGGGTGTGCCAGTACTTCGGCGCCAAGGAGGAGTGCCAGTACTGCGACATCAACCACAACTGGCGCCAGCACAAGGCGGCGGGGCGGCCCTACACCGGCGTGAAGCCCGTCGAGGAGGTGCTGGAGGCGCTGGAGATCATCTCCCAGCACGACACCCTCGGCGCCTCGCGGGCCTACACCCTCACCGGCGGCTCGATCACCTCGCAGGTGCAGGGCAAGGACGAGGCCGACTTCTACGGCCAGTACGCGAAGGCCATCGAGGAGCGCTTCCCCGGCCGCTGGACGGGCAAGGTCGTCGCGCAGGCGCTGCCCAAGGAGGACGTGCAGCGGTTCCACGACTACGGGATCCGCATCTACCACCCCAACTTCGAGGTGTGGGACAAGCGGCTGTTCGAGCTGTACTGCCCCGGCAAGGAGCGCTACGTCGGCCGCGAGGAGTGGCACCGCCGGATCCTGGACTCCGCCGAGGTCTTCGGCGCCCGCAACGTCATCCCGAACTTCGTCGCCGGTGTGGAGATGGCCGAGCCGTTCGGCTTCGGGACGGTGGACGAGGCCATCGCCTCCACCACCGAGGGCCTGGACTTCTTCATGTCGCACGGGATCACCCCGCGCTTCACCACCTGGTGCCCCGAGCCGACCACCCCGCTGGGCAAGTCGAACCCGCTCGGCGCCCCGCTGGAGTACCACATCCGGCTGCTGGACGCCTACCGCGCGGCGATGCAGCGCCACGGCCTGTCCTCGCCCCCCGGGTACGGCCCGGCGGGCGCCGGCCGCGCCGTCTTCTCGGTCAGCTCCTTCATGGACACGCTGCCGCCCGAGGAGGGCTCGCCCGTCTCCTGACCCGCCTGTGAGCTGGCGGTTCGCCGCCCGCCGATGAGTTCTCGTGCCGGCTCCGGTCCCTTCCTCGGAGAAGGAACCGGAGCCGGTTCCACGACACTGTCGAGGAGACGAGAACCATGGCGCAGCTGACCCTCACCACCTTTCTCACGCTCGACGGCGTGATGCAGGGGCCGGGCGGGCCGGAGGAGGACCCGCGCGACGGCTTCGACCTCGGCGGCTGGCTGGTGCCGTACGCCGACGAGGGCATGGCCCGCCATGTGGCCACCTGGTTCGGGCGCGCCGGCGCCTTCCTGCTGGGCCGGGTGACGTACGAGATCTTCCAGGCGTACTGGCCGCAGGTGTCCGCCGAGGAGGACCCGGTCGTCGCCGGACGCCTCAACTCGCTTCCCAAGTACGTCGCCTCCACGACGCTTCAGCAGCCGCAGTGGGAGCACACCACCGTGCTGGAGGGGGACACCGTCGAGGCCGTCCACCGGCTCAAGGAGCAGCCCGGCGACGAGATCCAGATCCACGGCAGCGGCGCGCTCGCCCGGTCGCTGATGGCGCACGACGGCCTGATCGACGTCTACCGGCTGCTGGTCTACCCGGTCGTCCTGGGCCGTGGCCGTCGGCTGTTCCCGGAGGGCGCCGTCCCCACGGCGCTGCGCCTGGTCGAGTCCGACACCACTCCCGCCGGTGTGGCCGTGCACACCTATGTGCCCGAGGGGCGGCCGGTGTTCGGCTCGGTGTGACGGCCCGCCGGCCCTCTTCCGCCGGCCGCGGCCGGGAAATACCGCTTGCCCTCCGGGCGTTGCACGGCTGAGGCTCGTCATGTGCGGGTGCTGCCCCGGTGGGTGTCCGCCGCCGGCTGCACGCCTCGGGCAACCCGCGCGATCCGCATCCCGTCCCCCTTTCCGGTGGGCGCCGGGAACGGGCACGGGCCGCGTGGAGCGGAGCGCGTCCCGACGGGGAATGCTGCGGATCGGACGAGGTGCGGGGCGCGTCGCCCTGGGCGGGAGTGCGGGTATGACGGGCAGTGCGCGCGGCGCGGGCCGCAGAGCCGCGGCAGGCGGGCCGCGGCCCGAGCGGGCCCGCAGGGCCGGCGCCGACGCCGCGTGGCAGGCGCTCGCCGCGAGCCTGGACGGGCTGCTGCTGCGGCCCGGCGAGAAGGAGTACACCGCGGCACGCAAGCTGTTCAATCCGCGGTTCGACGCGGTGCGCCCGGCGGCCGTCGCCTACTGCGCGGGCCCGGGCGATGTCGCCGAGTGTCTCGCGTTCGCCCGGCGGCACGGCACGCCGGTGGCGATACGCAGCGGCGGGCACTCCTACGCCGGCTGGTCCTCGGGCAGGGACAGGCTCGTCATCGACGTGCAGAAGATGGACGACGTGACGGGCAGCGGGCGCAGCGCCACCGTCGGCGCCGGGGCCAAACTCATCGACGTGTACGCCGGGTTGAGCGGCCACAAGCGCACCATCCCGGCGGGCACCTGCCCCACCGTGGGGGTCTCGGGGCTCGCGCTGGGCGGCGGTGTCGGTGTCGTCGCCCGCGCCTACGGGCTCACCAGCGACAGCGTGACGGCGGCGCGCGTCGTGACCGCCGACGGCAGGCTGCGCGAGGTGTCGGAGGACGCCGACGCGGATCTGTTCTGGGCGCTGCGCGGCGCCGGCGGCGGCAACTTCGGCGTCGTCACCTCTCTGGAGTTCCGCACCCATGTGGCGCCCTCCTGCCAGACCTTCTTCCTGTCCTGGCCGTGGTCGAGGGCCGCCGCCGTGGTCCGCGAGTGGCAGCGCTGGGCACCGATGGCGCCGGAGGAGATCTGGGCCCATCTGCATCTGTCGGCCCCCGCCGGCGGGCGGCCCGGCAGCGTCCGCATGGGCGGCCTGTCGCTGGGTGCGCGCCGCGAGGTCGAGAACCACCTCGACCGGCTCGCCGGCCGCGTCGGCGCCCCCGCCTCGGACCACTCCCTGCGGCGCCACTCGTATCTGGACGCCATGAAGACCATGGGCGGGGTCTCCGGCTGGACGCTGAACCAGGCGCACCAGGCCGGTACGCTGCCCGGCCGCCGCAAGCGCGGCAAGGTCGCCCGCGAGTGCTACGCGGCGCGCAGCGACTTCTACACCCGCTCCCTGCCGCCGGACGGCATCCGGGCGCTGCTCGCCCGGGTGGAGCGGCTGGCCTCGCTGCGCGGCGGAGGTGCCGGGACGGTGGCGCTGGACGCGCTCGGCGGCGCGGTGAACCGGCCCCGCCCCGATGCGACGGCCTTCGTGCACCGCTCGGCGCGGTTCCTCGCCCAGTACCTCGTCTCCTGGCCGGACGGCGCCCCCGCCGGGACGGTCACCGCGCACCGCGACTGGCTCAACACCACCCATGCGACGATGCGCCCCTGGGCCAGCGGCTTCGCCTACCAGAACTACGCCGACCCCGCCCTGCGGGACTGGCGGCACGCCTACTACGGCCCCAACGCCGAACGCCTCGCCAAGGTGAAGCACGCCTACGACCCCGACCGGCTGTTCTCCTTCCCCCAGGCCCTGTGAGCTGCCGGAGGCCCGTGCCCTCCCGGGCCGTGCGCCCCGCGCCGGGCCGTACCCTGGCGTGCGCACCGTCAGCCCGCCGTATCCGAGGAGAACCACCGTGCTCGTGCTGTTGCCGCCGTCCGAGGGGAAGGCCGAAGGCGGGCAGGGCCGCCCGCTGGACCTGGGCGCCCTCTCGCTGCCCGGGCTGACCGGGGCGCGCGAGCGGGTGCTCGACGAACTGGTCGAGCTGTGCGCCGGGGATCCGCTGCACAACGAGAAGGCCCGCGAGGTGCTGGGGCTGAGCGAAGGGCTGCGCGGTGAGCTGGCGAAGAACGCACAGCTGCGCACGGCGCCCGCCCGGCCCGCCGGTGAGATCTACACGGGTGTGCTCTACGACGCGCTCGGGCTCGCGACGCTCTCCCCCGCGGCGCGGAAGCGCGCGGCCCGGTCGCTGCTGGTCTTCTCCGCGCTGTGGGGCGCGGTCGGCGTCGAGGACCGCATTCCCTCCTACCGGCTGTCGGGCGGGGTGAAGCTGCCCGGCGCCGGGCCGCTCGGTGCCTACTGGCGCGGGCCGCTGGAGTCGGTGCTGCCGCAGGCGGCGGACGGCGGGCTGGTGCTGGATCTGCGGTCCTCCGCGTACGCGGCCATGTGGAAGCCGAAGGGGGAGGTCGCCGCGCGGACGGCGACGGTCCGGGTCCTCCAGGCGAAGACGGTCGACGGGGTGGAGAAGCGGACGGTCGTCAGCCACTTCAACAAGGCCACGAAGGGGCGGGTCGTGCGGGCGCTGCTGGAGGCCGGGGCCGAGCCGTCCGGCCCCGGCGAACTGGCGGACGTCCTGCGGGAGTTGGGCTGGACCGTGGAGAGCGGTCCCGGCAAGTCGGGCACGACGGGCCTGGACATCGTCGTCCGGGACCTGTGAGGGGCGAGCCGCCCCGCTGCCCACCGCCCCACCAGCGGTTGCAGCATGCGCAACGAGTGTTGCGGGGAGTGGCCCTGCTGGGGAGGATGAGGGCATGAGTTCCTCCGTGCTGGCCCTCGCCCCCGTCGTCCCCGTCGTCGTACTGGAGGACGCGAGCGACGCGGCACCGCTGGCCCGGGCCCTGGTCGCCGGCGGGCTGCCGGCCATCGAGGTCACCCTGCGCACCCCCGCGGCGCCCGAGGCGATCCGGGCCATCGCACGGGAGGTGCCGGAGGCCGTCGTCGGCGCGGGCACGGTGACGGGCGCCGAACAGGCCCGCACGGCCGCGGAGGCGGGCGCCCGGTTCCTGGTCAGCCCGGGCTGGACACCGACGCTGCTGGCGGCCATGCGGGAGACGGGGCTGCCGTTCCTGCCGGGCGTCTCGACCACCTCGGAGGTGGTGGCGCTGCTCGAACAGGGCGTCACGGAGATGAAGTTCTTCCCCGCCGAGGCGGCCGGCGGCACCGCCTACCTCAAGTCCCTGGCCTCTCCCCTGCCGCAGGCCCGGTTCTGTCCGACCGGCGGCGTCGGCGTGCACAACGCGGCGGACTATCTGGCGCTGCCCAACGTCGGCTGCGTGGGCGGCACCTGGATGCTTCCGCAGGACGCGCTGGCCGCCCGGGACTGGGAGCGGATACGCGCCCTGGCCGCCGAGGCCGCGACGCTCGGCGGTCGCTGACCCGGCGCGGCCCGCCCACCGGGTCGCGGTCGCGCGGGCGTTCCGTCGGCGCAGCCGGCCGACGGACGGTCAGCGCAGGTGCGCGGTCTCGTTGAGCAGGCGCAGCGAGGCGTTGCCGTCGGCGTAGTAGGCGACGGCGCTCAGCGAGGCGGCCGACAGCTCCATCCGGAACAGGGCCTCCGGCGGCGCCCCGAGGGCGAGCCGTACCAGCGTCTTGACCGGTGTGACGTGCGTGACCAGCACGACGGTGCGTCCCGCGTACCGGGCGAGCAGTCGGTCCCTGGCCACCGTGACGCGCCGGGCCACCTCCTCGAACGACTCGCCACCGCCGGTCGGCCGCGCCGTCGTGGAGCCGAGCCAGGCGGTGAGGTCGTCGGGGTGGCGCTCGCGCACCTCGGCGAAGGTGAGCCCCTCCCAGGCCCCGAAGTCGCACTCGCGCAGCCCGTCCTCGGTGTGCACGCTCAGGCCGAGGCGGTCGGCGACGGCCTGCGCGGTCTCCCGGCAGCGGCGCAGCGGTGAGGAGACGACGGCCTGCACGGTGCCGCGGGCCGCGAGCGCCTCGGCCACGGCGGCGGCCTGCTCGCGGCCGGCGGCGGACAGCCCCGGGTCGGAGCCGCCGCTGCCGGAGAACCGCTTCTCGGGTGTGAGCGGCGTCTCGCCGTGCCGCAGCAGAACGAAGGTGGAGGGGGTGCCCATGTCGGGCCCCCAGCCGGCGCGGGCGGAGGGCGTGGCGGTGCGGGCCCCGGGCTCGCCCCGCGGCTGCGGCTCGGCCGGCGGCTGGACCGCCCCACCCGCCGGCTCCCCGCCCGGGCCGGACGCCGTGGGGGCCGCGCCCTCGGGCGCCACGGCCGCGGCACCGGCCACTGCTTCCGGACCGGCTGCTTCCGGTGTGCCGGTCACCCCGGCCGGAGCGGCGTCCAACTCCGCGCGGGACGTGGCCGGTTCCCACTGGCCGCCGTTCTTCCCGGCGTCCATGGCCTCGTTGGCGAGACCGTCGGCGTGCTTGTTCCGCTCGCGCGGGATCCACTCGTAGCTGACGGCGCCCTCGGGGAAGACGCCGCCCGCCTCCAGCGCGAGCGGCCGCATCCCCGGGTGCTTGATCTTCCAGCGTCCGCTCATCTGCTCGACGACGAGCTTGGAGTCCATCCGCACCAGCACCGCGGCGTCCGGGTCCAGTTCGTACGCGGCACGCAGGCCGGCGAGCAGACCGCGGTACTCGGCCACGTTGTTGGTGGCGTGCCCGATGAACCCCGCCGTCTCCCGCAGCGTCTCACCGGACGCGCCGTCCTTGACGACGGCGCCGTAACCGGCCGGCCCCGGATTGCCGCGGGAGCCGCCGTCGGCCTCGACGATCAAGGTACGGCGGGTGCTCACAGACCGGACTCCGGCGTCCGCACCAGGATGCGGCGGCAGTTCTCGCAGCGCACGACGGCGTCGGCGGGGGCCTCCCGCACCTCGTTCAGCTCGGTGATGTTCAGCTCCAGACGGCAGCCCTCGCAGCGCCGCTGGTACAGCCGGGCGGCACCGACACCGCCCTCGCGCTCGCGGATCTTGCCGTAGAGGGTGAGCAGCGCCTCGGGCACGGCGGCGGCGAGGGTCTCGCGCTCCTTGCGGACACCGGCCTCCTCGCTGTCCAGCTCGGCGACGGCGGCGTCCCGGCGGGCCGTGGCGTCCTCGACCTTGGCGGCCACCGAGTCGACCCGCTCGGAGAGTTCGGCCGCACGCCCCTGCGCGGCCTCGCGGCGCTCCATGACCTCCAGGACGACGTCCTCCAGATCGCCCTGGCGCTTGGCGAGGGAGGCGATCTCGCTCTGGAGGTTCTCCAGGTCCTTGGGGTTGGTGACGGCCCCCGAGTCCAGCCGCTTCTGGTCCCGGGCGGCGCGCTGACGGACCTGGTCGACGTCCTGTTCGGCCTTCGTCTGCTCGCGTGCGGTGTCGCTCTCCTCGGTCTGCGCGGCCACCAGGAGGTCGCGCAGCTGGGCCAGATCGGCCTCCAGCCGCTGGATCTCCTCGTGCTCGGGCAGGGTCTTGCGCTTGTGCGCGAGCTGCGTCAGGCGCGTGTCGAGGGCCTGGACGTCGAGCAGGCGGATCTGATCGGCGGGCGCGGCGTTCAGTTGGGGGCTCCCGGGGTGTCGTGGGCGGGGTCGGTGGACGGGCCGGCCGGCTGCACCGGCGCCGAAGGGGCGTGCGCTGTCCACGGATCGGTGACCGTCCGCGAGACATCGGTGCGCAGATCCCAGCCGTGCCGCTCGGCGACGGCGTCGAGTTGGGCGGCCGCCTGCTCGCACCACGGCCACTCGGTGGCGAAGTGCGCGGCGTCCAGCAGCGCCAGCGGCGAGTGCTCGCGGGCCTCCGACGCCGGATGGTGCCGCAGATCGGCCGTGAGATAGGCGTCGACGCCCGCGGCGCGCACGGCGTCGAAGAGGCTGTCGCCGGAGCCGCCGCACACGGCGACGGTCCGCACCGGCCGGTCGGGCTCGCCGGCGACACGGATGCCCTGCGCGGTGACCGGCAGCCGCCGGGCCGCCTGCTGGGCGAACTCCGCGAGCGGAAGGGCGGGTTCGAGCGCGCAGATCCGGCCCAGCCCGCGCCGGCCCGCCGGATCCGTGCCGTCCGGCACCAGCGGGCCGGTCACCCGCAGGCCCAGCGCCGAGGCCAGCGCGTCGGAGACGCCCGGGTCGGCGGTGTCGGCGTTGGTGTGGGCGACGTGCAGGGCGATGCCGTTCCTGATCAGCGTGTGGACGACCCGGCCCTTGAAGGTGTCGGCCGCGACCGTCGTCGTCCCGCGCAGATACAGCGGATGGTGGGTGACGAGCAGATCGGCACCGGTGCGGACCGCCTCGTCGGCGATCTCCTGCACGGGGTCGACGGCGAACAGGACACGGCCGACGCGCGCCTCGGGGTTCGGTACGTCTCCGCAGACGGTGCCGACGGCGTCCCACTGCTCGGCGCGCTCACGCGGCCACAGGGCGTCGAGGGCGGCGAGGACTTCGGAGAGCGTGGGCTGAGCGGACACGCGGGCAAGGCTACCTGCCCATCGCGGACGGGGGTCCGGCCCCGTGCCCCTCCTTGTTCTTCGGCTCTCCGCCCGGAGCGGGTCGCCCTTCAAGCGGAGAGAAGAAGGAGCCGTCACGCTGGGTAGCGGGGCGAGTGGGGTACGGGGACACCCGTATGCGTGAACCCCTGCAACTCCCGGTGTCCGCCAGGAAGTACGCCCCCTAGCTTCGTCACCGGAGGTGACCGAAGCATGACCGCGAGTGCCACGCATCCACCGTCTCCGACCTCGGGACACCACATCCCGACCGACAGCTTCACGGTCGCGGCGGACGGCTCGTACGCCGCCAGGCTGAGCACACATCCGGCCTCCGGCGTCTGGTTCCCGGAACGCTGGACCCTGACCGGCCCGGAGCCGTACGCCGTCCCGCTCCCCGTCGAACAGCCGGAGGACGCCGGCAGCCAGGTGCTGCCCCTGGCGGACGGCCGGGTGCTGATCGCCCGGCGGGCGGGCACGGGCTGGCGCCTCTCCCTGCTGTACCCCTCGTTGAACCCGTCCCGCGATCCGGAGCGCCCGTCGGGCCGTTCCGGACCGGACACCGGCGAGGTGCCGCTGGGCTCGGTGGAGTGCCGGCTGCTGCGGCTGCTGCCCCCGGCCCCGTGCGGCTTCCGCGCCTTCGCACTCGTCCCGGACGAGGACGAACGTTCCGCCACGGTCTGGCTCGTGGCGGGCAGCGCCTCCGGTGTCCCGCAGCCGGTCGCCCGCGTCCGGGGCCGGTGTTCGGGCGGCTGCTGGCTGGATCGCGAGGGGCGGCTGCTGGCGCTGGACCGGGCCGGTGCGGACGGCGGCCCGGTGAAGACGGTGGTGGTCGATCTGGGCGCGGGCGGCGAGGTCTCCCCGCTGCTACAGATCGGCGAGGACAGCAACGACCGGCTGCTGATGGCCGATCCGGACAGCGGGCTGCTGCTCGTCCGCTCCGACGCACCGGGCGGCGACCGGCTCGGCTGGGGCGTGCTGGGCAGCCACCGCCCGGTCCGCTTCCCGGAGGCGCTGCGTCCGGCCGCGACCCGGCTGACGCCGATCGCCGTCCAGCCCGGCCAGACGCTGCTGCCCGAGCGGTGTGCGGTGGCCTTCCGGGTGGACGCGCCGGGCGAGCACACCTGGCTGGCCGTGTGGCGGCCGGGGCTCAGGGAGTTGCGGCACGTCGCGGGGCCGCCGGGGTGGCTGACGGGCAAGGCCCTGTGGACGGCCGACGGCGAGTTGCAGGTGCCCTGTTCGACGGCGCACACCGCGTGCAGCCTGGCGCGGATGCGCGCGCCCCTGCCGGACGAGGAAGACCTCACGCCGGCCCCGGCTGCCCCGCCGGGCTCCGCATCCGTCGGTTCCGCATCCGTCGGCTCCGCCGGCCCGGCGCCGCACCGGGTCCGGCCCGGCGTCCCGGGGCCGGGCGGGCCGACCCCGGGAACAGAGGGGCCGGAGGGGCCGAGAGGCGCAGGATCGCCGGGGTCGCCGGGGTCGCCGGGGAACCCGTGGCTGCCGCAGTTGTCCGCCGCCGTCCCGGACTCCCCGTCCGGCCTCTCCGCTCTCTCCGATCTCTCCGGCCGCTCCGGCCTCTCCCCTCTCCCCGACCACGCGGGCCTCTCCGGCCTCCCGGACCTCCGGGGACTGTCCGGTGCCTTGTCCGGCGGCCGTCCCGGTGCCTTCTCCGGAGACTTTCCCGGGGCCTTCCCCGGGGACTTCCCGGCCGCCCGTCTTCCGGACGGCGGTGCGGGGTACGGCGGCCCGCCGGACGGTCGGGACGTCACGGCTGCGCAACATCACGGTCACGGTGCAGCGCCGTCCGGATCGCGGGCCTCCGGGACCGTGGCGGCCGCCGCGCCGGCCGCCACCGGCCCGTTGCCCGGTGTACCGGGGGCGACGCCGAAACCGGTGCCGCTCCAACAGGCCCCGCTGGCCGGCGGAACCGTCTGATCCGGGGCGTGAAACGGTGTGATCGGCCGACTGCCGCCTCGCTAAACTCCGCCGGGTACGACGGCAGCGAGAGTCAACGGAGTCACGAATCCGATGTCCGACACCCAGACCGACACGCCCAGCGACGAGCAGACGGCCGGCGAGGGAACACAGGGGGGCAGGCACCGCGGGAGGGCCGCCGTCGCCGAGGAGCAGGTGACCGTTCCGGGGCACGGCCGCCATCGGCGCCCCGGGCCGGAGAGCGGGCACGCGGGCGGGGACGCCTCCTCGCACGCGGCCTGACGGCCGGCACCCGGCCGGGGCCGACGGCCGTCCCGCCAGCGGCACCCGCCGCACCCCGAACGGCCCGAGCGGCCCGGGCGATCGCACCCGGGCCGCTCGCCCTTTCCCCAGGCTTCCGCACGTTGCCGAGGCCCCCGGTCCCCGGTCCCCGCCGCAGGTTCCAACGGTTTCGGCGGCTTCCGCGATTTCCGCGGTTTCCGGCCGGTGGCCCTCAGCCCTTCTTGAGGGCGAGGATCTCCGTCGCCGCGAAGTTCCCCGAGTGCTCGGCGAACCAGGGAGTGAGCCCGGCGTCGAGCTCCTCGACGCTGAAGGTCTCCCCCTCGGACGCGAACTGCGCGGCGACCGCCGGGCGTTCGAGCACCGCCACCATCCCGCCGTGCACCACGAACACCTGCCCGTTGACCTTCGCGGCGGCGGGCGAGGCCAGATAGCCGACCAGCGGAGCGACGTGCTCGGGCGCCAGCGGGTCCAGCCCTTCCGGCGGCGCCTCGAAGCCCTGGAAGACGTCCTCGGTCATCCGGGTGCGGGCGCGGGGGCAGATGGCGTTCACCGTCACCCCGTACTTGCCGAGGGCACCGGCGCAGGACGTGGTCAGGCCCACGATGCCGCCCTTGGCCGCCGCGTAGTTGGGCTGGCCCGGCGACCCGGCGACGAACGCCTCCGAGGAGGTGTTGACGATCCGGCCGTGCACGGGGCCGCCGGTGCGTTTCGACTCCTCCCGCCAGTGGGCCGCGGCGAACCGGATGGTGTTGAAGTGGCCCCTGAGATGGACCTTGATGACGGAGTCCCACTCCTCCTCGGACATCGAGAAGACCATCCGGTCGCGCAGGATCCCCGCGTTGTTGACGAGGACGTCGAGCGAGCCGTAGGTCTCCAGCGCGAGCCGTACCAGGGCCTGTGCCTGGGCGAAGTCGGACACGTCGCCGTGGTGGGCGACGGCCTCGCCGCCGGCCGCACGGATCTCCTCCGCCACCTGCTCGGCCGGGGCGGCGGAGGGCTCACCGTCCCCGCCACGGCCGGGCTGCCCGTAGTCGTTGACGACCACGCGGGCGCCCGCACGGGCCAGTTGGAGCGCCTCGACCCGCCCCAGGCCGCGCCCCGCGCCGGTGACGACGGCGGTCCTGCCTTCCAGGGAGACGGTGCTGCTGCCTTCCAGGGCCATGGGGGTCCTTCCGCTGGGTTCCGGGAGTTCCACTGGTTTTCCGCTGGTTCGCCGCTGGTTGCTGCTGGATGCCGCTGGTTCGCCGGGCTCACGTTCCGCCGGGGCGCGCCGGGCCGGTCCGGCGCGCCCCGGCCACAGCGGACGCGCCGGGACACAGCGGGCGCGCCGGTTACAGCGAGCGCGCCGGACACACGGCTTCCCACCGGGGCCGTCTAGAGCGCGATGCTGGTGCGCAGCGCCTCTCCGGTGCGCATCTGCTCGATCGCCTTGTTGATGTCGTCCAGGCCGACGCGGTGGGTGATGAGCCCTTCGAGGTCGATCCGGCCGGCCCGCCACAGGGCGATGGCGCGCTCGTAGGAGCGGCGCACGTCCCCGCCGCCGTAGAGCGAGGGCAGGATCCGCTTCTCGTCGAAGAACAGCTCGAACATGCTGAACTGCACCTGGTCGTCGACCGCTCCGGCGCCGACGACGCACAGGGTGCCGCCGCGCCGGGTCGTCTCGTAGGCGGTGCGGGCCGTCGCCGACCTGCCGACGACCTCGAAGACGTAGTCGAAGCCCTCGTCGCCGGTGAGCCGCTGTTTGGCCGCGGCCAGTTCGTCCGGCGCCACGGCCTCGCTCGCGCCGAACCGCAGTGCCGCCTCCCGCCGTCCCGCCACCGGGTCGACGGCGACGATCTGCGCGGCACCGCAGGCCCGTGCCCCCTGGACGACGCTGACGCCGACGCCGCCGCAGCCGATGACGGCGACGCTCGAACCGGCCTCCACCCGGGCGGTGTTGAACGCGGCGCCGAGCCCGGTGGTGACGCCGCAGCCGATGAGCGCGGCGATCTCGTAGGGCACGTCGTCGGGGATCGGCGTCGCGCAGGCGGCCGGCAGCACGGCCTCCTCGGCGAAGGTGCCGGTGCCGGCGAACCCGAAGACGTCCGAACCGCCCTGTGCGCGGCGGAAGTTGGGCGTACCGGCGTTCATGAACCCGGTGAGGCACAGATGGCCCTGGCCGCGGCGGCAGGACGGACAGGCGCCGCAGGGCGGCAGCCAGCACACCAGGACGCGGTCCCCGGCGGCGACATGGGTGACGCCCTCACCGGTCTCCAGCACCTCCCCCGCGCCCTCGTGCCCGGGCACGAACGGCGCGGGCTGGGGAAGCACGCCGGACATCGCCGACAGGTCCGAGTGACACAGGCCGGTGGCCCGCATCCGCACCCGCACCTTGCCGGGGCCGAACCCGGCAGGCTCGATGTCGTCGACGACCTCCAGCTCGTCCTGCCCGGTCTCGTGCAGTAGCGCTGCGCGCATCCCGCGCTCCCTTCCCGTGCGTCGGCTGGTTCGGCCGGTACCGGTCAGTCGGTGCCGGCGAGGGTGATGAGGCAGTCGCCGAGCACCGGCGCGTCGTCGCGCTCGGCGGCCGTCGCGGTCAGCTGCACCTGCCGCCCGTCCAGCCGCCACATGCGCAGCCGCAGCGTCTCGCCCGGGTAGGCGACGCCGGCGAACCGGGCGTCGTAGGAGGCGACGGCGGCGGGGTCGCCGTTCAGCACGGTGTCGACCACGGCCTTGAGCGCCATGCCGTAGGAGCACAGCCCGTGCAGGATCGGCCGGTCGAAGCCGGCGAGCCGGGCGAACTCCGGGTCGGCGTGCAGCGGGTTCCAGTCGCCGGAGAGGCGGTAGAGCAGGGCCTGTTCCTCGCGGATGGGGCGCTCGACGACGAGGTCGGGCTCCCGGTCGGGCTGCTCGCGCCGAGCCGAGGGGCCGCGCTTGCCGCCGAACCCGCCCTCGCCGCGGATGAACAGCTGGGCGTCGGTGGACCACAGCGGGCCGTCGTCGTCGGCGACATCGGTACGCAGCACGAGGACGGCGGCCTTGCCCTTGTCGTAGACGTCGGCGACCCGGGAGGTGGAGGTGGCCCGGCCGGAGACCGGGAGGGGGCGGTGCACCTCGATGCGCTGGGTGCCGTGCAGCACCGCGGCCAGGTCCACCTCGATGCCGGGGGACGACATCCCGGCCATGATGCCCATGCCGGCCCCGGCCACGGTGGCGAAGCTGGGCAGCACGTGCAGCTTGCTCTCCAGCGTCCAGCGCAGTTCGGCGGGGTCGGTGGCGGGCACCCCGGCGCCGAGGCCGAGGTGGTAGAGCAGGACGTCCTTGTGCTCCCAGGTGATCTCGCTGCTGCGGGGTTCGGCCGCGAGGGCCTTCGCTGCGTCGATGGGCATGGGCTGCCGGGCTCCCTCGGGTGCGACGGTGACGGGCGGTGCGGCGGGGCGGCGGGCTCGGGGTGCGGCGGCCGGGACGGGTGCGGACCCCGGTCCGGCCGTCCGCACCGTCGGCCGGACCGGGGCCGTCTGGGCCGGCCGGACAGTCCGGCGCGGCGCACGCTCCGGCGCGCGGGCGCGGGCACGGGCTCCGCCGGCCCGGGAAGGCCCCCGGCGCCGGCTAGCGCCCCGGCCGCGCACACCGGAATGAGAACACGTTCTAACCGATCGGCTCCTTGTATAACGCACCCCCGCCGCGAGGGGAACCCCTGGCGCGCCGTCAACTGACGCAGCGTCAGGTCCGGTTGGGCCGGGCCGGTTCCCGGCGGTCGGCGGTGGCCGGGCCGGGCCGGGCCGGGCCGGGCCGGGCCGGGCAAGGCAAGGCAAGGCAGGGGCAGGCTCCGGTGCCCGGCGGTGGTCGGGTGCCGCCGGGTCCGGTGTCCGGTGTGGTCGGGGTTCTGCCCAGCCCGGTGCCGGGCGACGGCCGGTGGCCGCCCGGGCGCACGCCGCCGCACACACCACCCGTGACATCTGTCCCGGTCCGGCGCCCACAGACGGCTCTGCCGGGCCGGGCCGCGCGCCGCCTAGCCTCGGTGGCATGGACCCACGCAACGGATGGCGCGCGGCAGCGCGCCGGTGGGCGGCCGGGCGAACGGGGGCGCCGCGGCCGCTGGAGGAAGAGGTACGGGAGGGCCGCGGGCCCACCCGGTACGCCTTCCTCCCCTGGTTGATCCTCGGCACCGGCGCCTTCTCGAACGTCATCCGGGGCGAGGGTGCCAACCCGTGGGTGGGCGGGCTGGCCCTGCTGACGTTCAACTCGCTCTACATCTTCGTCGTCTTCACGGCCTTCGACCCGCGCCGCCGCGGGACCCGCGTCCCGCTGTACGGGCTCGCCGCGCTCGCCGTCGTCACCTTCACCGTGGCCCTCGCCTTCGGCAACACCTGGACGCTGTACTTCCCGCTGCTCTCGCTGGCCTCCGGGACGGTCCAGCAGATGCGGGGCAGACCGCTCGCGGTGTGGCTGATCGTGCTCAGCTCCGCCGCCGGGGCCATCGCGGGCCGCGACGACGACGTCTGGAGCGCCGCGACCATCGGCTACGGCACCTTCATCTCCGGCATGGTGACCTCCGTGCTGCTCAGCCTCTTCAGTGCCGTGCGCCAACTGGACGCCACCCGGCAGGAGCTGGCCCGCAACGCCGTCGAGAAGGAACGGCTGCGCTTCTCCCGGGATCTGCACGACCTGCTCGGGCACACCCTCTCGGTCGTCGTCGTCAAGGCGGAGGCGGTGCGCCGGCTGGCGCCGCGCGATCTCGACGCGGCCCTCGCGCAGGCCGCCGACATCGAGGCCGTCGGGCGGCAGGCGCTCACCGAGGTCCGCGAGGCCGTCACCGGCTACCGGGAGGGCGGGCTGGCCACCGAGCTGGACCGGGCACGCTCGGTGCTGGAGGCCGCGGGCATCGAACCGGTCGTACGGCGGTCGGGGCCGCCCCCGTCGGCGCAGGCGGAGGCGCTGCTGGGCTGGGTCGTGCGCGAGGGCGTCACCAACACCGTCCGGCACAGCCGCGCGGCGCGCTGCGAGATCGAGGTACGGGCCGCCGAGGACCGGGTGCGGCTGACCGTCACCGACGACGGGCGCGGCCCGGCCGCCCGGGGCGCGGCGGACGGTGCCGTAGGCTCACCCGCGCACGGCGCCCCGGAGGCGGGGCACACCGGCTCCGCCCAACGCTCCGGGACGGGCCTGACGGGACTCGCCGAGCGGATCGCGGCGGCCGGCGGCACGCTGGACGCCGGGCCGGACGGGCGGCGCGGCTTCCGGGTCGTCGTCGAACTGCCGGAGGACGGCGAGGGGTTCAGGATCGAGCAACCCGGCGGACGGGCGGGCCCGGGTGCGGAAGGGGGCGGCGGTACGGGGGCCGGTGGCGGCTCGGCGGCGACCGGGGGAGTCGGCGGGGGCGGCAAGCACGGCGAGTACGGCGGGGACGGCGGGGACGGCGGGGACGGCGAGGGCGAGGAAGGGGCCGACCAGTGATCAAGGTCCTGCTGGCGGAGGACCAGGGGATGATGCGCGGTGCGCTCGCGCTGCTGCTCGGTCTGGAGGAGGACATCGAGGTCGTCGCGCAGGTGACCACGGGCGACGCCATCGTCCCCACCGCGCTGGAGGCCGAGCCCGATGTCGCGCTGCTGGACATCGAGCTGCCCGGGCGCAGCGGGCTCGACGCCGCCGCCGATCTGCGCACCCGGCTGCCCGCGTGCGCGGTGCTCATCCTCACCACCTTCGGCAGGCCCGGCTATCTGCGCCGCGCGATGGAGTCCGGTGCGGCGGGCTTCCTCGTCAAGGACGGGCCGGTCGAGGAGCTGGCCGGTGCGATCCGCCGGGTGCTGGCCGGCGAGCGCGTCATCGATCCGGAGCTGGCCGCCGCGGCGCTCAGCGCCGGGCCCAACCCGCTCACGGCACGCGAGCGCGAGGTGCTGGCGGCGGCCGTGGACGGCTCGACCGTCGCCGACATCGCCGCGCGGCTGCACCTGTCCCCCGCCACCGTGCGCAACTACCTCTCCGCCGCCATCGGCAAGACCGGCACCCGCAACCGGATGGAGGCCGTGCGGGCGGCCCGGCAGAACGGCTGGCTCTAACCGGCGCTTTCGGCATCACCGGCGCTCCCGGCGCCCTCCACACCCTGGGGGCGTGCGCGGGCGCCGGTGCGGGCGCGGGGCAGCAGCACCGCGACGAAGAGCACGGAGGCGGCGAGGATGCCCGCACCGGCCAGGAAGGCGGCGCGGTAGCCGGTGGCCAGCGCGGCGGGGCCCGGACCGGCCGTCCGCGCCGCGGCGACGGTGGAGAGCACCGCGAGCCCCAGCGCGCCGCCCATGGTGCGGCCCGTCCCGAACAGCCCGGAGAGCAGGCCCGCCTCCTGCGGGCCGCCCGCCGAGGTGGCGACGGTGGCCAGCGCGGTGGCGGCGAAGCCGGCGCCGAGCGCCATCAGCACGCCCGGGCCCAGGATCGTCGCCGCGTAGCCGCCCGGGTGCACGGAGCCCTGCCACAGGTAGCCGAGAGCGGCCGCCGAGGTACCGAGGACGGCGACGTAGCGGTCGCCGATACGGGCCATCAGGTACGGGGCCGTCTTGGAGCCGACGACGATGCTCAGCGAGTGCGGGATCATCGCGAGACCCGCCTGGAGCGGGGTGTAGCCGAGGACGTTCTGGGTGTGCAGCGACAGGAAGTACCACATCGAGAACATCGCCAGGCCGTTGACGAAGATCGCGGTGTTCGCCGAGGAGACGGCCCTCCGCCGGAACAGCCGCAGCGGGACGAGGGGTTCACGCGTGCGGGCCTCGACCGCCACGAACAGCGCGAGCAGCACCAGGCCCCCGGCCAGCGGACCCAGCGCGTCCGCCGCCGTCCAGCCCGCCGTGTCGGTGCGCACGATGCCGAAGGCCACCGCCACCAGGCCCAGCGTCACCAGCAGCGCCCCGGGCGCGTCCAGCCGCCGGGCCGTCCGCTCGCGGCGCTCGGTCAGCCACAGCGCCGCGGCCAGCAGGACGACGGCGCCGACCGGCACATTGATCAGCAGCACCCAGCGCCAGGAGAACGCGTCGGTGAGCACCCCGCCGACCAGGCCGCCGGCCGCCCCTCCCCCGGCACCGACCGCGGACCAGGTCGCCACGGCCCGGGTGCGTGCCGGGCCCGCGGGCACGGAGGTCGTCAGCAGCGTCAGGGTCGCCGGCGCGAGGACGGCGGCGCCGGTGCCCTGGACACCGCGGGCCGCCAGCAGCTGCCAGGGCTCCTGGGCCAGGCCCCCGGCCAGGCTGGCGGCGGTGAACAGGGCCAGCCCGGCGAGGAACACCCGCTTGCGCCCGAACAGGTCCGCCGCCCGGCCGCCGAGCAGCATCAGCCCGGCGAAGGTGAGCGTGTAGGCGTTCACCACCCACTGGAGCCCGGTGGCGCCGAGCCCCAGATCCGCGCGCATGGACGGCAGCGCGACATTCACCACGGAGACGTCCAGGACGACGAGGAACTGGCCGGCGCACGCCGCCAGAACCACCGCCCACAGCCGGGCGGAGGGTATGCCGTCGCTCGTCGAGGTCCCGCTCCCGGGCACGGTTTGGGTCATGACTGTCATGTTCGCACCTGGCCGGGCAGCGCTCCGCCGCATTTCGGCCGGGCCGGTGACCCGGCCGGTGGCCCCGGCCGGGGAACCCACCACCGGCCACCCGGCGGCCGGGCCCGCCCGGGCATGGGGCAGCATGGGCCGCCCACGCGGCGGCCGGTCCGGGCTCCTGGGGTCCCGGGTTCCGGGTCCCGGGCTTCCGGCCCACCGGTCCCGCCGGGCCACCGGCACCACCGGGCCACCGGCCCCGCCGGGCCATCGGCACCACCCGGCACCACCGACAGCAGGAGGACGAGGAAACGATGAGCGCAGCCGTCCGGGCCGGAGAGCCGGTGGAGCGCCCCGCGCCCTCCGCCCGTACCCGTGCCGCCTTCGAGGCCGCCAAGGGGTTCATGCCGCTGGACGAGGGCCTGGCGCTGTACGCGGCGGCGGCCGAAGCCGCCCTGCTGGGGCTGCCGTTGCTGGAGATCGGCACCTACTGCGGCCGCTCCACGCTGCTGCTGGCCGACGCGGCCCGGGCGGCGGGCGTGACGGTCGTCACCGTCGACCACCACCGTGGCAGCGAGGAGCAGCAGCCCGGCTGGGAGTACCACGATCCGGAGCTGGTCGATCCGCGGGTGGGCCGGATGGACACGCTGCCCGCCTTCCGGCGCACCCTGCACGCGGCCGGCCTGGAGGAGCACGTCGTGGCCCTCGTGGGCCGCTCGCCGCAGATCGCGGCGCTGTGGGGAACGCCGCTGGGCCTCGTCTTCGTCGACGGCGGGCACACCGAGGAGCACGCCACGGCGGACTACGAGGGCTGGACCCCGCACCTGGCGCCGGGCGGGCTGCTCGCCATCCACGACGTCTTCCCGGACCCGGCGGACGGCGGCCAGGCCCCGCACCACATCCACGAACGCGCGCTCGCCTCGGGCGCGTTCACGCCCCTGCCGGCCACCGGTTCGCTGCGGCTGCTGCGCCGCCGCTGAGCCCCGCGCCCGGCCGCCCGTGCGGGGCCCGACCGGCCCGTTCGGGCGCCGCCGCACACAGGCCCTAGCATCGACGCCCGTGTCGAACGCAACCTTCCCAGGACGCCGGGGCCGCATCGCCCTCCTCGTGGCGGCGGTCGTCGCCCTGCTCTGCCTGGCGGCGGGGCTGCTGTGGTACGCCACGGCCCGCGCCGACGGCCACGACGGCCACGACGGCAAGAGCGCCGCCCGGAGCGGCAAGGGCGTCGAGGACGGCAAGGGCTTCGACGGGGCGACGGGCTCGCCGCGGGAAAAGGAGAAGGACGCACAGCTTCCGCTCAAGGGGCGGACGGTCCTGGTCGATCCGGGACACAATCCACACAATCGCGACCACCCCGCTCGCATTTCCCGGCTCGTGGACATCGGCACCGGAAAGAAGGAATGCGACACGACGGGCACCGCCACCAATTCCGGTTACGCCGAGGCGGAGTTCACCCTGGATCTCGCCCGCAGGGTGCGCACGGCTCTCGAAGAACGCGGCGCGACGGTGAAGTTCACCCACAACGGCAACACCCCGTACGGGCCGTGTGTGGACGAGCGCGCGGAAAGCGGAAACCGGGCCGGTGCCGATGCCGCCATTTCACTGCACGCGGACGGCGCACCGGAAGGCAGCCGCGGTTTCCATGTGATTCTTCCCGCCCCGGTGCACCGGGGCGCGGCCGACACCCGGAAGATCGCCGCGCCCTCCCGCCGCCTCGGCACCGCGGTGCGTGACACGTTCCGCGAGGCGACGGGGGAGCCACCGGCCGACTACCTCGGCGACGGGGAGGGCCTGGACACCCGGGGCGATCTGGGAGGTCTCAATCTCAGCACCGTCCCCAAAGTCTTCCTCGAATGCGGCAACATGCGGGATGCGCAGGACGCCGAGCGGCTCACCTCAGCGCGGTGGCGGGCAAAAGCCGCGGACGGGGTGGCCGAGGGCATCACGGATTTCCTCACCGAGAAGTCCTCGGCACGCAGCGGCGGGCAGTGACTCCCACCCGGGATTCCGGTTCGGACGGTGTGCCCCGCGACCGCGGCGACCGCGCACACCGGCCGGGCCGTGCCACGGAATCGGGACACCCTCGCTACTCAACCGGGAAGCGAACCCCCGGGAGTGCCCCGTAGTGTCATCCGTACGATGGGGTGCTCACCCCCGGCAGAACAGATCAATGACGAGACCTCTTAAGGACCCCACGTGAACATCCGCTCGCTCACCCGAGGCGACGGCGTGGCGATCGCGGGAGCCGTACTGCTCCTGATCGCCTCCTTCCTGCCGTTCTTCCAGGTCGAAAGCGATTGCACGGGCGACAGTTGCAGCTTCAACAGCTGGACTCGTGCGCTCTTCCCGACCCTGTTCGTCGTGCACCTTCTCGCCCTGGCGGTCGTCGCCCTGCTCCTCGTGTCCCGCTCGATGCCGGGGGACCGCAAGCTGATCGGTCTCTCCTACAGCCAGTGGGGCACCGCCCTGGCCGCCGTCGTCGGCTGGGCCACCATCTGGAGCATGGTCTCGCAGCTCATGCCGCCGCTGGGTGAAGGCGTCGACGCCAACGACAAGATCGAGTTCGGGATCGGTGCCTGGCTCACGCTGATCGGCGGCCTGGCCGTCGCGTTCGGTGGCATGTTCGGCTCCGCTGTGCCCGCGCTGAAGGCCGCGCTGCTGCCCGCGGGGGGCGGCCAGCCCGGCCCGTACGGCGCACAGCCGCAGCCCGGTTACGGCTACCCGGGCGGCCCGCAGCAGGGCCAGCCCGGTCCCTACGGCGCACAGCCGCAGGGCGGCTACGGCTACCCCGGCGGCCCGCAGCAGGGCCAGCCGCAGCCCGGGCAGCAGCAGCCCGGCCCGGCGGCCGGCGCCCCGGACCCGAACTTCCAGCCGTTCTGGTTCGCCGTCCCGGTGGCCCGTCCGCTGTTCGCGGAGGACGGTTCCCCGCAGCCGGTGGCCGAACTGGCGCCCGGCACCTGGTACCTGGCGGTGGAGCAGCGCGGTCAGGCGCTGATCGCCCAGACGCAGGACGGGCGGCGCGGCGTCCTCCAGGACACCTCGAACATCCAGCGCGGCTGAGCGTCCCGCAGCCGCACCACGGCCCCTCGCCCTTCCGGGCGGGGGGCCGTTGCCGTACGCTGCACGCCGCGGAACTGACGGCGCGTCACCTCATGGGCGGGCGCGCCGTACGGCGGCGGAAGGGGGCACGGTGCGGCTCGGTCTGGCACTCGGCTACTGGGGGCGCGGGCCCGATCCGCGCCATCTCGAACTCGCCCGGCTCGCCGAGGAGTTGGGCTACTCCTCGGTGTGGACCTCGGAATCCTGGGGCTCCGACGCGTTCACCGCCCTCACCTGGATCGCCGCCCACACCTCCCGCATCCGGCTGGGCACCGCCGTGGCGCAGATGGCCGCCCGCACCCCGACGGCCACCGCCATGCACGCCCTCACCCTGGACCATCTGACCGGCGGGCGGCTGCTCCTCGGGCTCGGTCTGTCCGGCCCCCAGGTCGTCGAGGGCTGGTACGGCCGCCCCTTCCCCGCCTCCCCGCTGACCGCGACCCGCGAATACGTCGACGTCGTCCGCCAGGTGCTGCGCCGCGAGGCCCCCGTCACGCTGGACGGCCACTTCCACCCGCTCCCCTACCCGGGGTCCGACGGCACCGGCATGGGCAAGCCCCTCAAGCCGATCACCCATCCGCTCCGCGCCGACGTGCCCGTCCTGCTGGGCGCCGAGGGGCCCCGCAACATCGCGCAGACCGTGCGGATCGCCGACGGGTGGCTGCCGCTGTACTTCTCACCGGAGCGCGCCGGCATGTACGCCGGGACGCTGGCCGAGGCGCGGCCCGGGTTCCTCGTCGCCCCGCTGGTGCAGGCCCGGCTGTGCGACGACGTCGCCGAGGGGCTGCTGCCCGTCAAGGCGATGCTCGGCTTCTACGTCGGCGGGATGGGGCACGCGCGGCGGAACTTCCACGCCGAGCTGATGGCGCGCATGGGATACGGGGAAGCGGCCGCGCAGGTACGGGAGTTGTTCGCCGCGGGGCGGCGGGAGGAGGCGGTGCGGGCCGTGCCGGACGCCTTCGCGGACGAGATCTCGCTGGTGGGGCCCCGGGCGAGGCTGGCCGAGCGGCTGGCGCTGTGGCGCGCCGGGCCCGTGACCGATCTGCTCGTCACCGCCGCCGATCCCGCGACCCTGCGCGCCCTCGCCGACCTCAACAGCTGAGGTCGGCCCCTGCCGCTCCGCGGCTGTTGTGCTCCTGCTCTTCCGGGCCTGGGCGGGCCCGGCTCCCGGCCCGGGCGGGATTCCCGTGAGGTTCCCGTGGCGGCCGGTCAGGGGCAGCAGTCCGGGGCGAGGCCCTGCGGGAGTGCCGCGGTGCCGAAGACCTGGACGGTGGCCTCGTCGCCGCCCAGCGCGGCGACGGCGAGCAGCAGGGAACCGGCGGTCCAGGCGGTCCGCTCCCGGGGCCAGACCGCGTCGTCCTCGAAGACGTAGCCGGTCCAGTACATGCCGTCCTCGGCCCGCAGATGCTGGATCCACTTGAGGATGTCGAGCGCCCGGTCCGACTCCCCCACGGCCCACAGCGCGAGGGCGAGTTCGGCGCTCTCCCCGCCGGTGACCCACGGATTGGGGTGCACGCACCGCACACCGAGCCCGGGGACGACGAACCGCTCCCAGTGCGCCGCGATGCGTTCCTCGGCCGCGGCGCCGCGTACCGCCCCGCCCAGCACGGGGTAGTACCAGTCCATCGAGTAGCGGCTCTTGTCGAGGAACCGTTCGGGATGGCTGCGTATCGCGTGGCCGAGGAGACCGGCGGACAACTCCCAGTCGGGCTGGGGCTCTTCGCGGTGCTCGGCGACGGCCAAGGCGCAGCGCAGCGCGTGGTGGACGGAGGAGGAGCCGGTCAGCAGCGCGTCGGTGACGGGCGTCCCGTCGGCCTCGCGCTTCCAGCCGATCTGCCCGCCGGGCTGCTGGAGCCGCAGGACGAACTCGACGGCGGCGACGACGGTGGGCCACAGCCGGTCGAGGAAGGCGTCGTCCCCGGTGGACAGGTAGTGGTGCCACACGCCGGCGGCGATGTAGGCGCAGAAGTTGGTCTCGCGTGCGGTGTCGGTGGGCGCGGTGGCGTCGCCGTCGGCGTAGGCGGCGTACCAGGAGCCGTCGGGCAGTTGGTGGCGGGCCAGCCACGCGTAGGCGGCCTCGGCGCGGGCGTGTTCGCCGGCGGCGTCGAGGGCCATGGCGGCCTCGACGTGGTCCCAGGGGTCGAGATGGTGGCCGCGGAACCAGGGGATGGCACCGTCGGAGCGCTGGACGGCGGCGATACCGGCGACGGTGGCGGCGGCCTGCTCGGCGGTGAGCACGCCGGGCAGGGTGAGCCGTTCGGTGCGCCCGGGGCTCGTCACGAGTCCGCCGGGGTCGTCGCCTCGGCCGCCGCGGCGCGGGGCAGATGGGGTTTGGTGGCGTAGGCGACGAAGCTCTTGCCGATCAGCGGGTCGAGCGCGCGCTCGGCGAGCCGGGTGGCCAGCGGGCGCTTCATGATGTCCCAGACGAGCAGCTTGTGGTAGGCGCGCACGGGCAGCGCCTTGTCGTTGTCCACGCCGAACGCGCACTTGAGCCACCAGTACGGGGAGTGGAGCCCGTGCGCGTGGTGGCTGCCGTAGGGGCGCAGGCCCGCTTCGCGTATCCGGGCGAGGAGTTCGGTGGCGCGGTAGATGCGGATGTGGCCGCCCTCGACCTCGTGGTAGGCGTCGCTCAGCGCCCAGCAGACCTTCTCGGGGCCGTAGCGGGGCACGGTCACCGCGATCCGGCCGCCCGGCTTGAGGACGCGCACCATCTCGGCGAGGACGCCCTTGTCGTCGTGGATGTGCTCCATGACCTCGGAGATGATGACGACGTCGAAGCTCTCGTCGGGGAACGGCAGCGCCAGCGCGTCGCCCTCCATGGCGGTGGCGGTGGCACCGGCGGGCGCCTCGCCCTCCTCGGCCATCGCGGCGAACCAGGTGGCGACCTCGCGGATCTCCTCGGCGTTCCGGTCCAGCGCGACGACCCGCGCTCCCCGCCGGTAACACTCGAAGGCGTGACGTCCGGCCCCGCATCCCAGATCGAGGACGCGGTCGCCCGGGGCGAGCGGGAAGCGGGTGAAGTCGACGGTCAGCACAGGCGGTCAGCCTTCCGGAAAACGAACGGGGCGGGCTACGGGGGAGGGAATCGGCGGGGACTCGGCGGGTGCGTCGGGATTCTTCGGGGTTCGGCGGGGCCTACGGCGGCAGTTGGGGGGGCGGTTACCGGCCGTCGGCGGCGGTGACCGTCTCGCCGGGCGGACGCAGCGGCGCCACCGGCGCGGACGCGCGCACGGAGGGCGCGGCGGGCGTGACGGGCCGCCCCGGGCGCTGTGCGCCCATCGCGGCGCGGTACTGCTCGACGGTGCCGACCGCGGCCCGCTCCCACGTGAAGTGCCGCAGCACGCGCTCGCGTCCGGCGGCGCCGAGCCGGGTGCGCAGTGCGGCATCCCCCAGCAGCCGCAGCAGGCCGGTGGCGAGCGCGCCGGAGTCACCGGGCCGCACCGCCAGACAGGTCTCGCCGTCGCGGCCCGCCACCTCGGGGATCGCGCCGCCGGTGGTGGCGAGCAGCGGGGTGCCGGTGGCCATGGCCTCGGCTGCGGGCAGCGAGAAGCCCTCGTACAGGGAGGGCACGCAGGCGACCTGCGCGCCGCGGACCAGGTCGGCCAGTTCGGCGTCGGTGATGCCCTTGACGAACTCGACGGCGTGGCCGAGCCCCAGCTCGCGGATGGCGTCGGCCACCGGCCCCGTGCCGGGCCGCTTGCCGACCACGACGACATGCGCGTCGGGCCGTTCGGTGCGGACCTTGGCCAGCGCCTCGACGAGGTGGATGAGCCCCTTGAGCGGGACGTCGGCGCTGGAGGTGGTGACGATCCGTCCGGGCACCTCGGGCACGGCCGGGTCCGGGGAGAACAGCGCGGTGTCGGCGCCTATGGGCACGACGTGGATGCGTTCCCGGCGTACGCCCAGATCCTGGGCGATCTCCTCGCGGGAGGAGCCGGAGACGGTGAGGACCGAGGGCAGCCGCTGCGCGACGCGGCGCTGCATATGGGTGAACCCGTACCAGCGGCGCACGGACAGCCGCTTGCGCCGGGTGCCGGCCGCCGCCAGCTCCAGCCGGCGGTCGACGGTGACGGGGTGGTGGACGGTGGTGACCAGCGGGGCACCCAGGGCGCGCGGGCCGCCCAGGAGCCCGTAGCCGAGCGTCTGGTTGTCGTGGACGACGTCGAACTGACCGCGGCGGGCGGCCAGATGGCGGCGGGCACGCAGGGAGAAGGTGAGCGGCTCGGGGAAGCCGCCGGTCCACATGGTGCCGACCTCCAGGAGGTCGATCCAGTCGCGCAGTTCCTCGCGGGCGGGCGTGCGGAACGGGTCGGGCTGGCGGTACAGATCGAGGCTGGGCAGCTCGGTGAGGGTGAGCCGGCCGGGGCGGGCCGAGCCGTCGGCGGGCGGCTCCACCGGGTCGAGCACCGGGTAGGGCTGGGCGCCGATGACCTCCACGCGGTGGCCGAGCCGGGCGAGTTCGCGGGAGAGGTGGCGCACGTACACGCCCTGGCCGCCGCAGAACGGGTTGCCCTTGTACGTCAACAGCGCGATGCGCAGCGGGCGGTCGGTTACGGCCTCTGCGGTCACTCGCGGCCCCCTTCGTCACTGCGTCCCGCCGGAGCGTAGCCGCTCGCGCTAACCTAGAACAAGTTTCAGGAAGGCAGGACCGTCGGTCCCGGGCGGAGCACCCGGCCTGCCGGAGCACGAATTTACCGGCCGGTCACTTCGGCCGGACGGCCGGAACAGGTGATTCGCGCCACCCCGGCGCGGCCTGCAACAATGCACGGCTCCCTGCAAGGGGTCAGAACGCCACGGAAACGGGATCGATCACTGACGATGTCTGTGAAGCCGACGAAGCCGAGGAAAGCGACGGGGGCGGCCGGCGGGCCGGCTCCGTCGGAGGCCGTCCCCTCCCCCGCGCGGGGCGCCGGCGGCTCCGGCCGGCCGGGCACGTCCGGCTCCGCCGGGCCGGTGGCGTACCCCGGGGCGCCGCCGCTGACCGAACGGCAGGCGGAACGGCGCCGCCGCATCCTGCACGCGAGCGCCCGGCTGGCGCGGCGCGGCGGGTTCGACGCGGTGCAGATGCGGGAGGTCGCCGAGTCCTCGAACGTCGCGCTCGGCACGCTCTACCGCTACTTCCCCTCCAAGGTGCATCTCCTGGTGGCCACCATGCAGGACCAGTTGCAGCACCTGCACGAGACCCTGCACAAGCGTCCGCCGGAGCACACCGAGCCCTCGTCGCGGGTCGCCGAGACGCTGATGCGGGCGTTCCGCGCGCTCCAGCGCGAACCGCATCTGGCGGACGCCATGGTCCGGGCGCTCACCTTCGCCGACCGCTCCGTCAGCGCCGAGGTGGACACCGTCTCCCGGCTGACGACGGCGATCATCCTGGACGCCATGGGGCTGACCGGGGCGCCCACGCCCGAACAGCTCTCCGCGGTGCGGGTGATCGAGCACACCTGGCACTCGGCGCTCATCACCTGGCTGTCGGGCCGGGCGTCCATCGCCCAGGTCAAGATCGACATCGAGACGGTGTGCCGGCTGATCGACCCGCCGGAGGGCGCACACGGCGGCGGGGCCGGAGCCGGTTCCGAGGCCGGAGGCTCCTGAACGGGCCCTCACATCCCCGGAGTTGGCCCTCCTCCGTGCGCCCGGAGAGCTGGACGCGCCGCCACGCCGAGGGAGTCCGGCACGCCTTTCCGGTCGGGGAGTCGAGCGCTCCTTCCCGTGCGGGGAGCCGAGCACGCCTTGCCACGCGGGAAGTGAGCACGCCACTCCGCCCGGGGAGTCGGGTGCGTCGCCCCTACCGGGGAGTCGGGGCGCCCGCGCGCCGGCCGGGGATCAGGGGGCGCGCTCCCGCCCGGGCCCGCACCCCCGTCTCGTTCCGGGCGGGCGTGCGGACGTCCGATGCCCCCTCCCCCGCCGGAGGTTCAGCGTCCCGCCGGGGTGAAGCGGACCGGGGTGCCGGGGACGGCCTGGGCCGCGGCCCACAGGGCGGGCTCCGGGACCACACCGACGACCGGGTAGCCGCCGGTGGTCGGATGGTCGGCGAGGAAGACCAGCGGGCGCCCCTCGGGCGGCACCTGCACCGCGCCCAACGGCATGCCCTCGCTGGCCAGTTCGCCCTCGCGCACCCGCTCCAGCGCCGGGCCCTCGGTCCGCAGGCCGATCCGGTTGCTCGCGGCGGACACCCGGAAGGAGGAAGCGGTCAGCGTGCGCAGGGCCCCGGCCGTGAACCAGTCGTCGCGCGGGCCGTAGACCACCGGCAGCACCAGTTCACGCGGCGGCGCCTGCCAGGGCGCGGCGTCCGGCTGCCCGGTGGTTCCGGGGGAGGGCGCCGGGCCGGGCGGGCCGAGCGGCAGCACGTCGCCGTCGCCCAGCGGTGCGGGGCCCAGTCCCGACAGCAGGTCCGTGGCGCGGCTGCCGAGCACCGGGGCGACGTCCACGCCGCCCGCGAACGCCAGATAGGTGCGCACGCCGTGCACGGCGGGACCGGCGTCCAGCACGGAGCCGGCGGGCACCCGCACGGGCCGGCCCCAGGGCACCGGCCTGCCGTCGACCGTCACGGGGCAGGGCGCGCCGGTGACGACGGCGCGGACCGGCCGCAGCGCCCGCACCGCGCACCCCGTCAGGGTGGTCTCCAGCGTCGCCGCCGCCTCCGGGTTGCCCAGCAGCCGGTTGGCGAGGCGGTGTGCGGCCTCGTCCAGCGCGCCGGAGCGGGGCACCCCGAGGTGGGCGTGGCCGGGCCGGCCCAGGTCCTGGACGGTGGTGAGCGCTCCGGCCCGCACGGTCTCCAGCGCCGCCGGCGCGGGTTCCGGCGCGGCACCGGAGGCGGGCGCCGTCCGGACGTCACGGGCGTCGACGGTCACTCGGGTCACCTTCCTCAGTCGTAGCCGTCGTCGTCCCCGCCGTCCCCGCCGTCGCCGTCGTCGGTCCCGTCGTCGGTCCCGTCGGAGCCTCGCCGTGGGCCCGGTCGTGCTCCGGGTGGGAGGCCGAGGGGGCGTCGAGCGGGACGAAACGCACGTGTGTGCCGGGCGCGAGGAGCGCGGCCGGGCTGCGGTCCGGGTCCCACAGGACCGTCTCCGGCGCGGTGCCGATGAGCTGCCAGCCGCCGGGTGAGGAGCGCGGATAGACGCCGGTGTAGGTACCGGCGAGCCCTACCGCACCGGCCGGGACCTTGGTACGCGGGTCGGAACGGCGGGGTACGTGGTACTCCTCGCCCAGCCCGCTGAGATAGCCGAAGCCGGGCGCGAAGCCGCAGAAGGCGACCCGGAAGGTGGTCCGGGCGTGGATGCGGGCCACCTCCGGCTCGGACACGCCCCACAGCCGGGCCACCTCGGCCAGGTCGGGCCCGTCGTAGCGCACCGGGATCTCGACGACCTCCGCACCGCCCCGGACCGGCGGCGGCACCCGCCAGCCGGGCAGTTCGGCGGCCAGCCGGCGGGCCGTCTCCGGATCGGCGAACCCGTCGAGGAGCACCGTCCGGGCGCCGGGCACGATCTCCCGGACGGGTGGCAGCGTCCCGGCGGTGCGGCGCCGCAGCAGTTCGGCGTGCAGGGCCTCGGTCGCCTCCGCGGTGGGGAGTTCGGCCAGCAGGCCGCGGCGCCCCACGGGTCGCACGACGAGACCGGCACCGGCGGCCGTCCCGGCGGGCTGCTCCGTCTCCCCCGGCTGCCGCGTCCCCGCTGGTTGCTCCGTCTCCCGGGGCGGGCCGGGGCGCGGCGCGGCCCCGGGTGCGGACGGCGCGGGCCGGGCCTGCTCGGGGACGGACCGCTCGGAGGCGGGCCGCTCGGGTGTCCGCGGTGCGGACGGTGTCGCTGCCGCGTGTGCGCCGCGCGCCGGGTCGGTGGTCACGCGAAGGCCCGGACCCGGACACCGGCCGAGGTCAGCTCCTCGCGCACGCGCCGTGCGAGCCGTGCGGCGTCGGGGGTGTCCCCGTGCACACACAGCGAGCGGGCACGCATCGGCAGGGTGCTGCCGTCCGCCGCGACGATCTCGCCGTCACGGGCGAGCCGCACGGAGCGCTTGATCACCTCTTCGGGGCCGGTGAGCACGGCGCCCGGCTCGGAGCGCGGTACCAGGGTGCCGTCGGGGGTGTAGCCGCGGTCGGCGAACGCCTCGTCCACGGTGGGCAGTCCGGCCGACCGGGCGGCGGTGTGCAGCTCGGAGCCGGGCAGCCCCAGCACCGGGAGCGGCCCGCCCGACGCGGTGACGGCTCCGGACATCCGGACGCCGGCGACCACGGCCGCCGCCTGCTCGCGGTCGCGCACGGTGCGGTTGTAGAGCGCGCCGTGCGGTTTGACGTAGGCGACGGTCGAGCCGGCGGACCGGGCGAAGACCTCCAACGCCCCGATCTGGTAGGCCACTTCGGCCGCCAGTTCGGCGGCGGGCACGTCCATGGCGCGGCGGCCGAAGCCCGCCAGGTCCCGGTAGGAGACCTGGGCGCCGATCCGGACGCCGTGGGCGACGGCCTGCTCGCAGACGCGGCGCATGGTGGCCGGGTCGCCGGCGTGGAAGCCGCAGGCGACGTTGGCGCTGGTGACCGAGGCGAGCAGGGCGTCGTCGTCGGTGAGCTGCCAGCGGCCGAAGCCCTCGCCGAGGTCGGCGTTAAGGTCGATCATCTGGTCCATCAGCAGCAACGTAAGCGATTGTTGAACAATCCGGCAAGAGGGCCCGGCCTCCCCGGGCTCCGCCTCCGGCACCCGCGAACCCCCGAGCCCCTCGCACCTGCTACACCCGCTACACCTGCCACGTCCGGTACACCCGCACCGCCGCTCCGGCCCGGCATCCCCAGGGAGCCCCGATGACCGTCGACGCCTCACTCGCCCTGTCCGAACTGACGGCGGACCGCGAGCTGCTCGGCCGGACCAGTACCGCCGAGCGCGTCGCGGGCGTCCTGCGCAGCCGTATCGCCCAGGGCTCCTTCCGGCCCGGGATGCGGCTGCCGGAGGAGCGGATCTGCGGTGCGCTGGGCGTCTCGCGCAACACCCTGCGGGAGTCGTTCCGGCTGCTGACGCACGAGCGGCTGCTCGTCCACCGGCTCAACCGGGGCACCTTCGTCCGGATCCTCACCGCCGAGGACATCCAGGACATCTACCGCGTACGGCGCCTCGTGGAGTGCGCGGCACTGCGCGAGCTGGGCGCCCCGCCGTACCCGGTGGACGGGCTCGACGCGGCCGTGACCGCCGGCGAGAAGGCCGCGGCCGAGGACAACTGGCGCGACTGCGCGACCGCCAACATCCGCTTCCACCGGACCCTGGCCGCGCTGGCCGGCAGCGGCCGCATCGACGAGCTGATGGCCGGCGTCCTGGCCGAGCTGCGGCTGGCCTTCCACGTCATGGACGATCCGCGCCGGTTCCACGAGCCGTATCTGGCGCGCAACCGGCAGATCGTGCGCGCCCTGGAGTCCGGCGACGCCGCCGGGGCCGAGCGACTGCTGGCCTTCTACCTGGAGGATTCGCGACGGCAGTTGGTCGAGGCGTACCCGGAGCAGCCCGAGGACTGACGCCGGGCGGCCGGGCGGTGGACGCTGCCGGGCTGCGCCGAGTCCCGCAGATCCGAACCCCTGGGTGCGATTGCGCCCGATTTGCCCCTCTCACCCGAGGAGTGTGTCGAACTCCTGCCCGCAACGCCCTTGTCGGATCGTTGAACAATCCTCTAGCCTCCCGGGAAATTCTCACAGCTTCATGGGGCAGGATCCGCCGGACGCCACCGCTCCCCGCCCGGGGTGCGGACGCCGGGGGCCGGGCAGTGCTGCGCCGGCACCGAAGTCCCCAGACGCTCCCCGCCCAGGCACAGAAGCGGAGACGACATGATCGTTCTGCTCGGCGTCCTCGTGGTGATCCTCGGATTCGCGATGCGCCGCAACCCCCTCCTCGTGGTCGGTGTCGCCGGGATCGTCACCGGACTGCTGGGAAAGCTCTCCCCCGTCGAGATCCTGCGGACCTTCGGGGAGAGCTTCGCCTCCAGCCGTTCGGTGACGATCTTCGCCATCACGCTGCCCGTCATCGGACTGCTGGAGCGCAACGGCCTCCAGCAGCAGGCCCGCACCCTGATCGGCAAGCTCGGCACGAAGATGACCACCGGCCGCTTCCTGACGCTCTACCTGCTGCTGCGGCAGCTCACGGCGGCCGTGGGGCTCCAGACCATCGGCGGACCCGCGCAGAGCGTGCGGCCGATGGTCGCGCCCATGGCGGAGGCCGCGGCCGAACGCCAGGGCGGCGGGCGGCCCCTGCCGGACAAGCTCCGCGAGAAGGTGCGCTCGTACGCGGCCGGCACCGACAACGTGGGGCTGTTCTTCGGTGAGGACTGCTTCCTCGCCATCGGTTCGATCCTGCTGATCACCGGCCTGGTCAACAGCACCTACCACACCCATCTGGAGCCGCTGCACCTGGCGCTGTGGGCGATACCCAGCGCCGTGTGCGCCTTCCTCGTGCACGGCGGACGGCTGCTGCGGCTGGACCGGAAACTGGAGCGGGAACTGGTCACGGCGAGCGCCGAGATGTCGGTGGCCCGTACGGACGCCCAGGAAGGCGAGGCCACCAAGTGATCAAGGCCGAGTGGTTCTTCTGGCTCGTCGGCGCCGTCTTCCTGCTCAAGGCGGCGCAGATGACCGTCGACCGTACGAACCCCAAGCGCTTCGGTACCGCGGCCTTCTGGGGTCTGCTGGGCGTCTGCTTCTTCTACAGCACATGGGTCAACGAGAAGAAGCTGCCCGCCGAGCCGCTGGGCGTCGCCGTGCTCGTGCTCATCTGCATCGGCGGCTTCAACTTCACCGGAAAGGGCAAGCCCGACACGACCAGCGAGGACGAACGGGTCCGGCTGGCCACGCGGTTCGGCAACAAGCTGTTCATCCCCGCGCTGACCATCCCCGTCGTGGCGATGCTGTGCGCCGTCCTCGCCTCGAAGGTCGAGTTCGGCTCCACACCGGTGCTGGAGGAAGGCAGCGAGACCATCCTCGGGCTCGGGCTGGGCGCCATCGTCGCGCTCGGCGTGGGCATGTGGGTGCTGCGCGAGCGGCGGGTGAGCGTGCCGCTGCACGCGGGGCGCGGCCTGCTGGAGTCGATGGGCTGGGCGCTGCTGCTGCCGCAGCTGCTGGCCGTGCTGGGCGCGATCTTCCAGGCCGCCGGCGTCGGCACCCAGGTACGGAAGATCGTCGAATCGGTGCTGCCGGACGGGCAGAAGCTCGCCGCCGTCGCCCTGTACTGCGCGGGCATGTTCGTCTTCACCCTCGTCATGGGCAACGCGTTCGCCGCGTTCCCGGTGATGACGGCCGCGGTCGGCTGGCCCGTCCTGGTCGAGCAGATGAACGGCAACGCCCCCGCGATCCTCGCCGTCGGCATGCTCGCCGGGTTCTGCGGCACCATGTGCACGCCCATGGCGGCCAACTTCAACCTCGTTCCGGCCGCGCTGCTGGAACTCAAGGACCAGTACGGGCCGATCAAGGCACAGGCACCGACGGCCGTCGCGCTGCTCGGCTGCAACATCGCGATCATCTACTTCTTCGCGTTCTAGCCGGGGTGGCCGCCGGGGCCACCACCCCGCGGCCACCCTGCCTGCCGTCCCGCCCGTCTTTCCGCACCCCTGCTGTCGCCTCTCACGAGGCCCCTGCTGTTGCCTCTCACGAGGCGGAGGTCCCCATGTCCCCGACCCCGCAGACGACCCCTCAGACGACCCCGGACACGGCCCCCGACACGGCTCCGGCCGCCCGGGTGCTGCTCACCGGGTTCGAACCCTTCGACGACGCCGTCAACCCGTCCTGGGAGACGGCCCAGCTGGTCGCCGCCGATCCGCCCGCCGGGCTGGCGGTCACCGCCGTCCGGCTCAGCTGCGTCTTCGGCCGTGCGCTGGAGGAGCTGCGCGCACAGCTCACGTCCGCACCCTGGGACCTCGTCGTCTGCCTGGGCCAGGCCGGTGGACGGCCGGATCTGACCGTGGAACGCGTCGCGATCAACGTCGACGACGCACGTATCCCCGACAACGCCGGGGCGCAGCCCGTCGACGAACCCGTGGTGCCCGACGGGCCCGCCGCCTACTTCAGCTCCCTGCCGATCAAGGCGTGCGTGGCGGAGGCCCGCGCCGCCGGTGTGCCCGCCTCCGTCTCGCAGACGGCCGGCACGTTCGTGTGCAACCACGTCTTCTACGGACTCGCCCATCTGCTGGCCACCGAACTCCCGGGCGTCCGGGGCGGGTTCGTGCACGTGCCCTTCACCCCGGAACAGGCCGCCCGGCGTGCGCCCGCGCCGCCGTCGATGTCGGTGCGGGACATGGCCGCCGGCACCGCCGCCGTCCTCCGCGCCGCCGCCCGCACCTCGACCGACATCCGCGAGACCGGAGGAGCCACCCATTGAGCACGCACGCCCCCGCAGCGCTCTCCCCCGCGCAGGCCGCCGGTTTCGCCGCGCTGGCCGTCGCCAACATCACCCGGGCCTACCCGAACGCGCCCGCGCATCTGATCGCCTCGCCGGACGAACTGGTGCCGCCGCGCACCTACCACCCCGCGTTCTACGGGGCCTACGACTGGCACTCGTCCGTCCATATGCACTGGCTGCTCGTCCGGCTGCTGCGGCGCGGACTGCTGACCGGCCCGGAGCGCGCGGAGGCCGTGCGGGCGCTGGACGCGCATCTGACCGCGCCGCACCTGCGCACCGAGGCCGAGTATCTGCGGGCGCACCCGTCCTTCGAGCGACCGTACGGCTGGGCGTGGCTGCTCGCCCTCGCCGCCGAGTGCACCGCCCTCGCCGGGGACGGCCCCCGGGAGCCGGGCACCCGGCCGGACGGTGGACCCGCCGGGCGGACCCCGGACACGGAACCCGACGGGCAGCCGCGGAACGAGGGGTCCGACGGGCAGCCGCAGGACGCGGAACTCGTCCGGCACGCGCGCGGTTGGGCCCGGGCGCTCGGTCCGGCGGTGGACGCCGTCGCCGAACTGCTCCTCGCCTGGCTGCCGAAGGCGACCTACCCCGTGCGGCACGGCACCCACGCCAACAGCGCCTTCGCGCTCTCCCTCGTGCTGGACACCGCCGAACGCGCCGGCCGGCCCGAGCTGGTGGAGCCGGTCGCGGCGCAGATCCGCGCCTGGTACCTGCCCGACCACGGCGCCGCCGCCCGCTGGGAGCCCTCCGGCCAGGACTTCCTCTCGCCGCTGCTCAGCGAGGCCGACGCGCTGCGACGGGTGCTGCCGGGGCCGGAGTTCGCCACCTGGCTGACGGCGTTCTGGCCCGAACTGACCGCCGTGGCACAGCAGTCGGCGGACACGGGCACCACGGACGGCGGGGGCCTGCTGCCGCCGCCGCGGATCTCGGACGCCGCCGACCCGCAGATCGGCCACCTCTTCGGGCTGTGCCTGAGCCGGGCCGCGGCGCTGCGGTCACTGGCCGCCGCGCTCCCCGCCGGCGATCCGCGCGGCCGCACCCTGGCGGCGGCGGCCGACGCCAATCTGCGGGCCGGGCTGCCCGCCGTCGCATCCGGCGACTTCACCACCGACCACTGGCTGGCCACCTTCGCCACACTGGCCGTGGACGGCGGCACAGCCGCCCCCTGACCCCGCCCGGACCCGCCGCCCGGCCGGCCCGTACGGCGCCGCACCCCCGCGGGACGGTGCTGCCGTACGTGCTGCCGTACCTGCTGCCGTACGACGCCCGTCCCGGTGGCGGGTCCTCACTCCTCGGGTGGGAAGACCTCCTCGCCGGTGCCGGCCAGGGTGATCGTGATGGCCTCCACGGGGCAGTTCTCGGCCGCGGTGAGGACCTGCTCGTCCGGGTCGCGCTCACCGGCCAGGGGGCGGGAGCGGCGGGCGGAGTCCAGCCGGAAGCCGTCCGGCGCCGTGGCCGCGCACATCCCCGAACCGATGCAGACGTCGCGGTCCACCTCGATACGCCAGCGCTCTCCCATCCTCGCCCCTCTCAGCCCTGAGCCGGCAGATGGATCGTCTTGTGCTCCAGGTACTCGGCATACCCCTCCGGGCCGAACTCCCTGCCGATTCCGGAGTTCTTGAAGCCCCCGAACGGGGCCAGCATGTCGAGGCTGAACGTGTTCACCGAGTAGGTGCCGGTGCGCACCCGGCGGGCGACGTCGACACCGCGCTCGGTGTCCGCCGTCCACACGCTGCCGGACAGCCCGTACTCGGAGTCGTTCGCGATCCGCACGGCCTCGGCCACCGGGTCCGCCCCGCCGTCGTCGTAGGGGAGCAGACAGATGACGGGGCCGAAGATCTCCTCGCGGGCGATCCGCATCCCGTTGTCGACGTCACCGAACAGCGTCGGCTCCACGTACCAGCCCGTGGGCTGCCCCTCGGGCCGACCGCCGCCCGCCAGCACCGTCGCGCCTTCCTTGCGGCCGAGCGCGATGTAGTCGAGGGAGCGCTGCCGCTGCCGCTCGGCGACCAGCGGGCCCAGCTCCGTCGCCGGATCCAGCGGGTCCCCGACGGTCAGCCCCTGCGCCGCCGCCGAGAAGCGGTCGGCGTACTCCGGGTAGCGGGAGCGCGGCACGAGGATGCGGGTCTGCGCCACACACGCCTGGCCATTGATCATCCACGCGAACGGGGTGATGCCCGCGACGGCGGTGTCCGGGTCCGCGTCCGGGAGGATCACGGCCGCCGACTTGCCGCCCAACTCCAGGGTGACGCGCGTCAGATGGCGGGAGGCCACCTCCATCACCCGGCGGCCCGCCGCCACCGAACCGGTGAACGACACCTTGTCCACCTCGGGGTGGCCCACCAGGTACTCGCTGACCTCGCGGTCCGCGGGCAGCACCGACAGCACCCCCTCCGGCAGCCCGGCCTCCGCGGCGATCTCCGCGAGCAGATAGCCGTCCAGCGGGGTCTCCGGCGAGACCTTCAGCACCACCGAGCAGCCTGCCAGCAGCGCCGGGGCCAGCTTCGCCGCCGCCGTGAACTGCGGCACGTTCCACGGCACCACCGCCGCGACCACACCGGCCGGCTCGCGCCGCACCAGCACCGGGCCGAGCGCCCCGTCCCTGCGCTCCTCGTAGGGGAAGTCCGCCGCCACCTTGAGCGCGGCGTCCCACACCATCAGCGCGGCCAGCGACTGCACCATGACGCCCGCGGTGTACGGGGTGCCGTTCTGCGCGGAGATCACCTTGGCGAACTCCTCGCTGCGGGCGGCGAACGCGTCCTTGATGCGGGTGACGACCGCGATACGTTCCTCCAGCGGACAGCCCGCCCACTCCCCCGCGTCGAAGGAACGGCGTGCCGCGGCGACCGCGCGGTCCACGTCCTCGCGTGAGGCGTGCGGGACCCGGCCGACCGGGCGTTCGGAGTGCGGCGAGACGACCTCGATCACCGCGTCGCCCGCCGGGTCCGACCAGCGGCCGCCGATGTGCAGCCGGTGGTGTTCGGTGTACGGGATGCCGGCGGGCGGCGCCCCGTCCGCGGGCGCGCCCCCGTTGTTCGGTGCGGCCCCTTCGGGCTGCCCGGCCCCTCGGGGCTGTGCGTCCTGACTGCCGTGCGCGGGGATGCCTGTGCCGTCCGTCATGACCCTGCCTCCGCCGTCGGTACCTCGGTGCGCTCGGTGCGCTCGGTGCGCTCGGTGCGCTCGGTGCGCTGCGAACCCTTCGCGCCCTTCCGGCCGTTCGCGTTCCTCCGCCCTTTCGCGTCGTGCGTCGTGCGTCATACGCCGTGCTTCATACGCCGTGCGTCGCGCATCGTTCGTCGTGCATCGTTCGCCGTGTGTCGTGCACCGTTCGTCGTGCGTCGTGTGCCCCGCGGCCCCGGTGCCCGGAATCCGGTACCCGGGTACCCGGTGCCCGCGTGCCGGGCCCTGGCCGGGGATCCACGACAGGACCCCGTCCGGACCGTCCGGACCATCCGGACCGCCCGGAACCTTCCGGAACTCTTCGAGCTCGCGGGGTACTTGACGGTCCTGCCGAGGCTGCGGAGTCACCGGGCCTGCCGGGAGACCAGTAGCTGACAGCGCATCAGAACTAGTACCAGTTCTAGTTGTGAGGAACAATGCCTGTGCGCGCGGACGCCACCGCCTCCCCGGCCCACCGGCCGGTACACGGAGGCACCACAGCCGGTCCGTGCACCTCGGACCGGGGGGGGAGCCACATGACCAACGCACCGGAAGAGCCCGACGGACACCACGAGCCCGGGGCCGGTGGCAGCGCCCCGGATGCCCCGGACGCCCTGGACGCCCCGGACACCCCGGAACCGGCGAAGGCGCCGGCCGTCACCGACCACGGCGGCGGAGTGTGGAGCATCCCCGTGCCCATCCCGGACAACCCGCTCGGCCACACCCTCGTCCACCTGATCGACACCGACGCCGGGCCCGTCCTCGTCGACACCGGCTGGGACGACCCCGACTCCTGGCAGTCGCTCGTCGACGGGCTGGCCGCCTGCGGCACGGACGTACAGGCGCTGCACGGCGTGCTCATCACCCACCACCACCCCGACCACCACGGGCTCTCCGCCAGGGTCCGGGAGGAGTCCGGCGCCTGGATCGCCATGCACCCCGCCGACACCGACGTCGTCCGCCGCACCCGCAGCACCGGGCCCGAGGACTGGCTGCGCCACCTCACCGGGAAACTGGCCGCGGCCGGCGCCCCCGAGAGCCACACCGCGCCCCTGCACCGGGCCCTCACCGACGGCAGCGTCCGCACCCTCCCCGGCTCCACCGCCGCCGTGCCCGACCTGGACATCGAACCCGGCGCACTGCTGCCCCTGCCCGGGCGCCGGCTGCGCGCCGTCTGGACCCCCGGGCACACCCCCGGCCATGTCTGCCTGCACCTGGAGGAACAACACCCGGAGGCCGGCCGGCGCGGACTCGGCCGGCTGTTCTCCGGCGACCATCTGCTGCCCGGCATCACCCCGCACATCGGGCTGTACGAGATACCCGGCAGCCCCGAGACCGCCGACCCGCTCGGCGACTACCTCGACTCCCTCGACCGGATCGCCCGGCTGCGGCCCGCCCAGGTGCTGCCCGCCCACCAGCACCCGTTCGACGACGCCCCCGCCCGCGCCGCCGAGCTGCGCGCCCACCACGAGCAGCGGCTGCTCGAACTGCTCGCCCTGCTGACCGGGCGCGAGCGCACCCTGTGGGAGCTGACCGAGGCGCTGAGCTGGAACCGGCCCTGGGCCCGTATCCCGTTCGGCTCCCGCAACATCGCCGTGGCCGAGGCGGAGGCCCATCTGCGCCATCTGCTGGTCCGGGGCCGCGCCGAACCGGTCCATGGATCGACCCCCGCCACCTACCGGGCGGCCTGAACGCCACGCACACACCGCCCGGCACCCGGCACCCGGCACCCGGCACCCGGCGGCGCGGTGGTGACCATCCACACACCATATGCACTCGAACTCCCTTGCAGTACCGAAAAGTTCCCTTGGGGCTGTTCACCCCGTACATCCCTTATGCGTGCTACGTCCGATGGCCCCTCGGGGGTCCGGAGACGCTCCGGCTACAGTGGCCGACGGACACACGACGCCCTCGTTCGGGGAAAGCCGGTGCGAATCCGGCGCTGACCCGCAACCGTGAGCGCCCGTGCGCCGTCCGTGCCGCCGCACCCACACCGGGCGCGAACGGTCCGGAACCGGCGCCGGACGCGAGCCGGAGCACCCGGCCGGGGGCCGGCTCTCGTGTCCGGCTCGCGGCCCGTCGTACCGCGCCGGCGAACACCCGCCGTGCCACGCGAGCCGGGCACCGGCACCGTCGAGGTCTACGGAGCCGGGCCGGGTGCACCGTCGTCGCGCGAGCGCGGCGGGGCGGCCGCGCACGGCTGCGGTCCGCACCCGTCACCGAAAGGCACCCGCCATGTCACCGCGCCGCCGCCGCGTCACGGCCCTCGCCGCCGCCACCGTGCTCTGCGCGACAGCCGCCCCCGTGGCATCCGCCGCCACCCCCGACGGCACGGCCCACACGGCCGCCCGCACCACGTCGGCCGCGGCAGCCGCGCAACGCGCCGCCCTGCCCAAGGGCCTCTACGGCGACGGCGACCCCCGGTACGACGGGGTGTGGCGCCAGTCCATGGCCCTCCTCGCGCTGCACGGCGCCGGAGCCGTCCCCGCCAAGAAGGCCGTCGACTGGCTCACCGACCAGCAGTGCGCCGACGGCTCCTTCACCGCCTACCGCGCCGACACCGGCAAACCCTGCGACCCGGCGAAGGCGCCGTCCGACATCAACGCCACCACCCTCGCCGTCCAGGCGCTGTCCGCCGTCGGCGGCCGGAGCGAGACCGTCGGCAAGGCCGTCGACTGGATCGCCTCCGTACAGAACAAGGACGGCGGCTGGGGCTACAGCCCCGGCACCGACTCGGACGCCAACTCCACCTCCCTCGTCATCGGCGCACTGGACGCCGCCGACCGGAACCCGGCAAAGACCACCAAGAACGGCAAGTCGCCCTACGATGCGCTGGCCTCCTTCCAGCTCACCTGCGGAGCCAAGGGCATCGAGGACGCACCCGGCGGCCAGGGCGCCTTCGCCTACCAGCCGGACAAGAAGGGCCGACTGTCCCCCAACAACGACGCCACCGCGGCCGCCTCACTCGCCGCGCTCGGCAAGGGCGTCCTCGTCCGGCCCCTGGACCGCGACGCGAAGAGCATCCCCGTCAGCCCCCTCAAGTGCGCCTCCACGGGCGGCGGCGACAACAGCGACGACAAGACCGGCGACAAGACCGACGACGGCGGAAACGGCAGCGGAGACGGCCGGGACAGCGGCGGCAGGAGCGCCCTGGACGACCCGAAGGACGCCGCAGCAGCCGGCGCCGCCTACCTGGCCCGCACCCTGGAGAAGGACAAGGGCCGCTTCACCGTCGTGACACCCAGCTCCGACGAGGAGAAGCCCGACTACGCCAACACCGCCGACGCCGTCATCGCCCTCGCCGCCGGCGGCCACCGCACCGAGGCCGACGCCTCCCTGAAATGGCTGGCCGACCACCTCGACGACTGGGACAAGGCCAAGAACGACCCCTCGGCCATCAGCGCCCTCATGCTCGCCTCCCGCGCCACCGGCCACGACGCGGCCGAACTCGGCGGCACCGACCTCCTCGAACGCCTCACCGCCAGCGGCCCGGCACCCGCCCACATGCCCGACAGCGACAAGGACTCCTCCGCCAAGGACGACGGCGGCACCTTCCCCGTCTGGGCCTTCATCCTCATCGGCCTCGCCGTCGGCGCGGGCATCGGCATCTTCCTCAGCGGCCAGCGCAAGAGGCAGCAGCTGTGAGGGGGCGAGGAGCCGAGGTGACGGCCCAAGCAGGCGGCTACGCGCCGGGGCGTACCGAGGTGAGGGCACCCGCGGAGGGCCCGGCGGTACCCGTGGTCGGTCCGGCGGCGTCCGTGGACGGTTCCGGGGTTCCCGTGGACGGCCCGACGGTACCCGTGAGCGGTCCGACGTCGCCCGTGGACGATCCAGCGGCACGCGTGGACGGTTCGACGGCCCCCGGGAAAGGCCCAGCGGAACGCGCAGACGGTTCGGCGGCCCCCGGGAACAGCCCGGCGGCCCGCGCAGACGGTCCGACGGCAGAGGTGGTGGGTCCGGCGCCCGTGGACGGTTCGGGGGCGTTCGCGGACGGCCTCGGACTGCGGCCGGACGGGACAGCGGTGCGGGCGGCACGGGCCGCGCGCACGCCCCCGGCGACAGGTGCTGTGCCGCGGGCAGGCGACACGGCGGCGCACGCGGTACGCGCAGCGTGCGCGGTATCCGCGGCCCCGGTAGGAGACGGCGTACGGACGCGGGAAGGGAAGCGGACGCGGGCCGGGGGACCGGCACAGCGCGGAAAGCGGACGCAGGCCGGAGAGCGGGCGCGGGGCAGCGAGCCCGCGCGGGGCGGAAGGCGGGCGCGAGACGAAGAGCGGGCGCGGGCGCGGGTGCGGCGGTCGGTCCGGCTGCCGACTCGGGCCGAGGCCGAGGGGCGCTCCTCGACGGCGGGCGCCCGTACCGGGCCCGTGGCGGAGAGCCGAACGGCAGCCGCGACCGGCAGGCTGCGACTGCGGGCCGGACGGGTTCCGGCAGTACGTGCGGGACTCGGAGTGCTCGGAGTGCTGGGCCTCGCCGTCGTCCTGCTCGGCCCGGCCGGTACGGCGCCCGCCTCGGCAGCGTCCCCGGAGTCGGCCGCGGTCTCGGCCTCGGCGCCGTCCCCGGAGACGCATCACGTACCGGCACCGGCCGCGGCATCCGCTTCGGCTGCGGCACCGAGGCCGCCATCGGCACCGGCACCGGCGTGGGCATCGGATCCCGCTCCGCACCCCGCTCCCGGACCGGCCGCGCACACCCGCGCACAGGGCGCACCGGCCCGGGCGACCGCCGCACGCCAGGCGGCGGCCACGGCAGCCGACGGATACCGGTACTGGTCGTTCTGGCAGCAGAAGAAGAACGGCTCCTGGGCGTACGCCACCGAGGGCCCCGCGACCCAGCGGCCCGAGGACGGCGACACCCTCGGCTTCCGCTTCGCCGTGAGCGAGGACTCCGGCGACGCCCCCGAACCCCGCGGCACGGTCCGCTTCGACGACGCCTGCGCCGACAGGGCCGAGAAGCCCGGCAGCAAACGCGTCGCCCTCCGCATCGACTACGGCACCACCCGCGACGCCCCCGCCGGCACCTCCGGCGCGCCTCCCCAGCCGCGCACCGCCTGCGCCCGGGTCGACACCCGCGCCTCGGCCGCCGAAACCCTCGCCGCCGTCGCCGAACCCCTGCGCTACAACACGGACTCCCTGCTGTGCGCCATCGACGGCTACCCCGCCAAGGGCTGCGGCGAGCGGAGCAGCGGGAAGAGCGACGGCGACGACACCTCCTCCGGCGGGCACGACGACGCAGCCGCCGACGGCAACAGCGGCAAGGACACCGGCGACAAGGACACCGGCGGCATGTCCGGCGGGCTGGGCCTGACGGCAGGCATCGCCGGCGTCGCCGTACTCGGCGCGGCAGCCCTGTGGCAGGCACGCCGCCGGAAGCGCTGACCATGCGCCGCCCCCACTCCCCCGGCCCCTCTCCCCGGCCGACCGGAACACCCCTGCCGGACACGCCGGTTCACCCCACACCATCGACACCCGACCCGGCCGCCACCGACGACCGCCCGGACACCGCCACGCAACACCAGGACGCGCCCCGCCCCGGAAACGGAACCACCGGCCGCCGACGGACCACCGACCGCGAAGACCCCACCGACCACCACGTGGCCACAGCCCCCCGAGGCGCCCCCGGCCGCGCACGGCGGACACACTCTTCGCGACGCGCGACCACCGACCGCCTCCGAGGCGGACGGCCCGCCAACCCTCCCCGCAACGGGCCCCGGCACCGCCCCGGAAACGGAACCCTGAACCGCCTCCGCGACCGGGTGCCCTACGCGACCCGCAGCACGGCCCTGCACCCGGGCGCCTGGTGGCTGTGGGCACTCGGCCTGGCCACCGCCGCCTCCCGCACCACCAACCCGCTGCTGCTCGCCCTGCTGATCGTCGTCGCCGGATACGTCGTCGCGGTCCGCCGCACCGACGCCCCCTGGGCACGCTCCTACGGCGCCTTCCTCAAGCTGGGACTGCTGGTCCTGGCCATCCGGCTGGTGTTCGCCTTCTTCCTCGGCTCCCCCATCCCGGGCAGCCATGTGCTGGCCGACCTCCCCGAAGTACCGCTGCCCGACAGGGCGAAGGGCGTACGCGTCGGAGGCCGCGTCACCGCCGAAGGCATGGTGTTCGCGCTGTACGACGGGCTGAAGCTCGCCACCCTGCTGATCTGCGTCGGCGCCGCCAACGCCCTCGCCAACCCCGCCCGACTCCTCAAATCCCTGCCGGGAGCCCTCTACGAGGCCGGTGTCGCCGTCGTCGTCGCCATGACGTTCGCCCCCAACCTCGTCGCCGATGTCCGCAGACTGCGCGCCGCCCGCCGCCTGCGCGGCCGCCCCGACCGCGGCCTGCGCGGACTCGTCCAGGTCGGACTCCCCGTACTGGAAGGCGCGCTGGAACGCTCCGTCGCCCTCGCCGCCGCCATGGACGCACGCGGCTACGGCCGCACCGCGCAGGTCACCCGCGCCGTACGGCACACCACGACCGCCCTCACCCTCGGCGGCCTCCTGTGCGTCTGCGCCGGCACCTACGGACTGCTCGCCGCACAGGGCGCCGGGTTCGGCCTGCCGGTACTGCTCACCGGGGTGGTCCTCGCCCTCGCCGGGCTCCGGCTGGGCGGACGCCGCACCGCCCGCACCCGCTACCGCCCCGACCGCTGGGGCCCGCGCGCCTGGCTCGTCACCCTCTCCGGGGCCGCCGTCGCCACCGTCATGATCCTCGCCTCCGACGCCTCCCCCACGGCCCTGCACCCGCCCGCCGTCCCGCTCACCGCACCCCGACTGCCGCTGTGGCCGGCCGCCGCCGTCCTGCTGGGCCTGCTCCCCGCCGTCCTCGCCCCCGCACCGGCCACCGGCCCGGCCGCACCCGGAACCGCCCCGAAGAACGAAGGGACCGCCCCCGGCCCGGACGACGAAGAAGCCAGCGCAGGCCCGGAAGACGAAGAACCCGGCCCGCCAGGCCCCGGCTCGGCCCGCACCACCCGCACGGTCCGGCCCCGCCGCCCGGCACCCGACGACCACACCGCGCACCGCGAGCGCCCCGGCCACGACGACCACACCGCACAGGGGAAGCCCGCCACACCCGCCGCACAGCACGGCCAGACCGCTCCGGACGAGCAGGGACCGCACCACCACCAGGAGCCCCGCAAGTGATCACCTTCGAGCACGCCACCGTCTCCTACGAGGACGCCTCCGGCCCCGCCCTGCCGACCGTCGACGCGACGATCCCCGAAGGCGAACTGTGCCTGCTCGTCGGCCCCAGCGGCGCCGGGAAATCAACCCTCCTCGGCACCGTCTCCGGCCTCGTACCGCACTTCACCGGCGGCACCCTGCACGGCCGCGTCACCGTCGCCGGACGCGACACCCGCACCCACAAACCCCGCGACCTCGCCGACGTCGTCGGCACCGTCGGCCAGGACCCGCTCGCCCACTTCGTCACCGACACCGTCGAGGACGAACTCGCCTACGGCATGGAATCGCTCGGCCTCCCACCCGGCACCATGCGGCGACGCGTGGAAGAGACCCTCGACCTCCTCGGCCTCAACGAACTGCGCGACCGGCCCATCGCCACCCTCTCCGGAGGCCAGCAACAGCGCGTCGCCATCGGCTCGGTACTCACCGCACACCCCCGCGTCCTCGTCCTCGACGAACCCACCTCGGCCCTCGACCCACCCGCCGCCGAAGAAGTCCTCGCCGTACTGCAACGCCTCGTCCACGACCTCGGCACCACCGTCCTGATGGCCGAACACCGCCTGGAACGCGTCGTCCAATACGCCGACCAACTCCTGCTCCTCCCCCACCCCCCGACCACCCCCGCACCCACCGACACCCCCCTCCCCACCACCACACACCCGAACACCGCCACCCCGAACACCGCTGCAACCGCCACCCCGGACGCCCCCGGGACCGTTGCCCGCAGCGCCAGCGGGCCGACGGCCGCACACCGGGACACCCCGGGCCCGGACGCTGATCCCCTCCGCGCCGATGGGCCCGGGGGCGGCGGCCCGGACGCCACCCGCCCGCGCGCCGACCTCCTCGACGCCCCTGAGCCGGACGCCGCTCGCCTGGACACCTCGGGCCCGGACGCCACACCCCCTGACACCCACACCGAGGCCCCCACAGGAGCAACACTCGGGGACCCGGCCGAACTCCTCGCCGTCTCCCCCGTGCGGCCCCCGGTCGTCGAACTGGGCCAGCTCGCCGGCTGGCACCCGCTCCCCCTGTCCGTACGCGACGCCCGCCGCAGGTCGGGCCCACTGAGGGAGCGGCTGGCCGGGGTTTCGGGACCGGGGGGTGGGGCCCCCTCCCCCCTCCCCACCCCTCCCTCCTCCTCCGCCTCCTCCCCCCTCGCCCAGGTGTCGCGGCTCACCTTGGTCCGGGGACGGGCGACCGCGCTGTACGAGGTATCGCTGGCTCTGCACCCGGGCGAGGCCGTCGCGCTCATGGGCCGTAACGGTGCGGGCAAGTCGACTCTGCTGAGCAGCCTTGTCGGTATGCACCGGCCCACGTCCGGTCAGGTGTCGATAGGCGAGCTGACGCCGCACCGCGCCCGCCCGGCCGAACTGCTGCGCCACGTCGGCCTGGTGCCGCAGGAGCCGCGCGATCTCCTCTATGCGAACACCGTGGCCGGCGAGTGCGCGTCCGCCGACAGCGACGCCGGTGCCGCTCCCGGAACCTGTCGCGCTCTCGTGGCGCGGCTACTGCCGGATATCCCGGACACCACTCACCCCCGCGATCTCTCCGAGGGCCAACGGCTGGCCCTCGCACTGGCGATCGTGCTCACCGCCCGGCCTCCCCTTCTTCTGCTGGACGAGCCCACCCGCGGCCTCGACTACGCGGCCAAGGCCCGACTGGTCTCCCTGCTGCGGGAGTTGGCGCTGGACGGGCACGCCATTCTCCTCGCCACGCACGACGTCGAACTCGTCGCCGATCTCGCCCACCGCGTGGTGATCCTCGCCCAGGGCGAACTCGTCGCCGACGGGCCCACCGACGAGGTGGTCACGTCCTCTCCCGCGTACGCGCCGCAGGTCTCCAAAGTCCTCGCTCCGCAGCCGTGGTTGACGGTGGGCCAGGTCCGTCGAGCGCTTTCCGGCGCACCCGGCACCAGCGCCTCGGGCCGGCAGGGTGCCGACGCCGCCCGCCCCGGGGAGCACCCGTGAGTACGTCGCACGACTCGCACGAGCAGACCGAGAGGCCCGCCGACTCCCCGCAGCCGACGGCGACGCCTCGGGACGACCGGGCGCGCAGAGGGACTCGGACGCCTCGCACCAGCCGGACGGGGCGGAACGCCCGGGCCGTGCGCGCGGTGCGTCTCGGTCCGAGATCGCTCGTGGCCCTGGTACTGACGAGTCTCAGTGGAATCGCCGCGTTCGGCTGGCCCCTGCTGGCCGACGAGGCGTCGGGGCTCGCACATTCGCAGGACGCCCCGTGGCTGTTCGCCGCTCTCCTTCCTCTGCTGCTCGCGGTGGCGGTGGCGACCGTCGCCGATACGGGTCTCGATGCCAAGGCCGTGGCCATGCTCGGTGTGCTGGCCGCCGCCGGTGCCGCCCTGCGCCCGCTGGGTGCCGGCACGGCGGGCCTGGAGCCGATGTTCTTCCTGATGGTGCTCTCGGGCCGGGTGCTGGGGCCCGGCTTCGGTTTCGTGCTGGGTGCCGTCTCCATGTTCGCGGGTGCCCTCCTCACCGGTGGGGTGGGGCCGTGGTTGCCGTTCCAGATGCTCACGATGGGCTGGGTGTCGATGGGTGCCGGACTGCTGCCGGGGCAGGCCACGCTGCGCGGCCGGCGTGAGCTGTTCCTCCTCGCCGTCTACGGGGCCGTATCGGCGCTGCTGTACGGCCTGGTCATGAACTTGCAGGGCTGGCCCTACATCGCGGGCCTGGGCTCGGGCATCTCGTTCGTTCCGGGTGATCCTGTAGGCGAGAACCTGTCCCGCTTTCTCGCCTACGTGCTCGCCACTTCCCTCGGCTGGGATGTGCCTCGCGCGCTGCTCACGGTCGTCCTGACGCTCACGCTCGGTGGGGTCGTCCTCCGGGCGCTGCGGAGGGCGACTCGACGCGCGGCGTTCGACTCCTCCCCTGCCTTTGCGGCGCCGGGCCCTGTCGAGCGACTCGGCGGAACCCCGAGCACGTCGCCGGGGAACAGCGCACCGCAGGAGCGCTGACGCCCCTCGGCACAGACGCGCAGTGCGGAAGCCGGGACAGCCAGGGAAGTCGACCAAGCCGACCAAGTCGACCGAACCGGACCAGGTCGACCAAGCGACCAGGCCGACCAAACTGACCGAACCGACCGAGCCGGCCGGAAGCGGAGTCAACTGAGCCGATCCGGGGTGGAGTTACGGGCAGCGCAGCCGATCCAGCGCGCCCCACCGATCGCACAGGCACGGACCAGGCACAAGCCGGGCACAGGCACAAGCTGCGCAGAGTGCCGGTCGAGTACCCCGGCGGACAGGCCCGGGGAAGGGCTGGCGGGGCGGAGCTCCCAGCGGTCTAGCCGGGTATGCCGAGGACTTGAGGTATCCCGGGCGTCCCGGGCAGACCGGATGGTCCGGGTATCTCCTCGGGGCGGGGCGCACGTCCCATAGGCGAGGCGGCGGAGACCGCAGCATCGCAGTCGGCGATGAGCGGGAACACGACGAGCAGGTCTCGCCCTGCACTCCCCCGAGTGTGTGTCCCCGGTGTCGCTCTGCGCTTCACCATGCTGCGGGCCTCCGTTCCCCCGTGTCCGCCGATGCTCCCCCCTACGGCACCGACGGGCCGGCGAGAACGCGCGTTCTCGCCGATGGGAGGAGCGTACCCTGGAGAACGGTGGTTCTCAAGGGGCTGGGGAAAGGCCCGTGGACAGGGCCCGGAGACCAGGGCCCGGGGGAGAGCAGAAGAGCATGGACAACGAAGTGACCATCGAGTCCCGGGTGCTCGACGCCGCCGACGCTTTGTTCTACGCCCACGGCATACAGTCCGTGGGGATGGATCGGATCCGGGACGTCTCGGGCGTTCCGTTGAAGCAGATCTACCGGTGTTTCCCGTCGAAGGGCGCGCTCATCGAGGCGTATCTGAGGCGCCGCGACGAGTGGGCGCGTACCGAGCTGGAGAAGCGGGTGGCCGCCCAGGTCGGCTCGACGGAGCGGGTCCTGGCCGTCTTCGACTGGCTGTACGACTGGTTCGACGACCCCGGCTTCCGTGGCTGCGCCTTTCTCAACGCGTACGGGGAGCTGGGCGCGAAGTCGCCGGGGGTGGCGCGTGTGGTGCGTGAGCACAAGGCCGTGGTCCGGGGGTATCTGGGGCGGCTGGCCGACGAGACGGGGGCGTCCGGGGCGGACCGGCTCGCCGACCAGTTGGCGGTGCTGGTCGACGGCGCCATGAGCGCGGCGGCTGTGACGGGCACCCCCGCACCGGCGCGGCAGGCGCGGGCGGCAGCGGAGACGCTGATAGGAGCCGCCGCACCGTGACGGCGGTGGGAACGTCCGGCGTGCCGGGGGCGCGCGCCGCGCCGAGGGTGCACGGGCGTCATCCGCCCGCTTCCCGCAGGCTCGAACACGCGGTCTAGCATGGTCGGCCATGCAGCCAGCACCTCTGACAGCGGTCGGTGAGGCGCACGTCGCGCTTCTGTCACTTCTCGACGGTCTCGACGACGCGCAGGTGAGCGGCGATTCGGCGCTGCCGGGGTGGTCGCGGGGGCATGTCCTCGCCCATCTGACCGACAACGCCCGTATGTTCGCGCGTCTGGCCCGCCATGCCCTGTGTGACGAGCTGGTGGACACCTACGACGGCGGGCAGGCCGAGCGGGACGCGATCATCGAGGCGAACGCGTCCCGGGACGCGGCCACGCACCGGGCCGAACTGGCGCGTGAGTGCGCGGCGTTGGAGTCCGTGTGGAAGGAGGTCGCCGCGCAGGACGCGTGGGGGCGGCGGGTGACCTTCCGCGACGGGGACATCGGCACCACGGTGTATGCGCGCTGGCGCGAGGTGTGGATCCACATGGTGGATCTCGCGCTGGGTGCGGGGCCTGCCGACTGGCCGGCCGAACTGGCCGCGCACGCGGTCGATTTCCTTCTGGTCCGGCTCCCGGCGGACACGGTGCTGCTGGCCGAGGATGTCGACCGCCGCTGGACCACGGGTGAGCCGCGGACGGCGGTGACCGGTGGCGTCCGCGATCTGGCGGCCTGGCTGGCCGGGCGGGTGCCGCCCACGGTGCCGGACGCGCCCCGCGGTCTCCCGCAGCTGGGCCCGTGGCCGCCGCATCCGCCGCGCCGCGACCGGCCCTGACCGGGCGGGTTCGCGGGCGGGTTCATCTGCGGCGACGCCGTCCGGCGCGCCGGGTGCCGGTGCCGCGGGTCAGCCGGAGGGCGAGGAAGACGGCGAGTGCGAGCGCCACCGCGGCGAGTACGGCCTTGGAGTAGACGGAGACGAGGTCGGTGACCTGCTGCCAGCGTGCTCCGAGGCCGTAACCGGCCAGGACGAACAGGCAGTTCCAGATCAGGCTGCCGGCGGTCGTCAGGCCGAGGAAGACGGGCAGCCGCATGCGTTCGACGCCGGCGGGGACGGAGATCATGCTCCGGAAGATCGGCACCATGCGACCGAAGAAGACTGCTTTGGTGCCGTGCTTGGCGAACCATGCCTCGGTCTTTTCGATGTCTTCCGTTTTGACCAGGGGTATGCGCTGCGCGAGCGCGATGGTGCGGTCCCGGCCGAGCAGGGCGCCGACGGCGTAGAGGGCGAGCGCGCCGACGACGGATCCGGCGGTGGTCCACGCCAGGACGGCGATCAGGTCGAGCCGTCCCTGTGACGCGGTGAAGCCGGCCAGCGGCAGGATCACTTCGCTGGGCAGCGGCGGGAAGAGGTTCTCCAGGGCGATGGCGAGCCCGGCGCCGATCGCGCCGAGCGATTCCATGAGCCCGGCGGCCCACCCGGCGACACCGCCCAGTTCGGCGCTCTCGGAGCCGCCGGAGGCGACCGGGAGAGCGGGGGCGGAAGCAGCGCTCGCATTCATGGGTCAACGGTAAAACAACAGTAAAAGCAGGTGCGCACCGAGTGGCGCCCACGCCCCCTGGCCCGCGGCTCTCCGCGTACAGCTGTGGACGTCAGGTGGTCGCGTGGCGTGCGGCTGCGGAGGGTTCGCGGACTCTGCGCACGCAGCTGGTGGAGTTCTCCCGCCGGAGGGATCCACCGCTCGGACCGGGCCCGCGCGTTTCCTGGCTCTGCTGTGATGCCTCCGACGGCAGCTGTGGCGGGGTGCCTTCCGCGACAGCTGTGGTCATGGTGATTTCCGCGGCGGCTGTGAGGTTTTCCGCAGTACCGGCGGCGTGCGGCGACGGCTAGCGTGACCGCGTGCACAGCTGCTTCAGCAGGTCCTCTTTCGTCCCCTCCGTCGGCTGCCGGCGGTCCGCAGGGCACGGCCCTGCGCCCCGGGCCGCGGGCGCCGTCCGCCGTGCCCGGGCGGGCCTCCCCGTCCGCAGGGAGCTGCCGTGCGGGTGATGCTCGCCGACGATTCGACACTGCTGCGCGAGGGGCTCGCCCGGCTGCTGGCGGACGAGGGGCACGAGGTGACGGCCTCGGTGGGGGACGGTGAGGCGCTGGTTGCGGCCGTGCGCGAGGAGCCGCCGGATGTGGCGGTGGTGGATGTGCGGATGCCCCCGACGCACACCGATGAGGGGCTGCACGCGGCGCTGGCGATCCGGGCCGCGCAGCCGGGTACGGGCGTGCTGGTGCTGTCCCAGTACGTCGAACGCCGTTACGCCGCCGAGCTGTTGTCCTCGCCGGAGGGCGGGGTGGGGTATCTGTTGAAGGACCGTGTCGCGCAGGTCGGGGAGTTCCTGGACGCGCTGGAGCGGGTGGCGGGCGGCGGTACGGCGCTCGATCCGGAGGTGGTGCGCCGGCTGCTGACGGAGTCGCTCACGCCTCGGGAGCACGATGTGCTGGCGGCGATGGCGCGGGGGCACACCAATGCGGCGATCGCCGAGCGGCTGCATCTGTCGCTCAGCGCCGTGGAGAAGTACGTCAACGCCGTCTTCACCAAGCTGCATCTGCCGTCGGAGGCGGGCTACAGCCGTCGTGTGCTGGCGGTCCTGCGCTATCTGGACGCCTGAGCGGGCCCGCCTCCGTCCGTTCGCCTGACCGGCCTGTTCCGGGGGTTCACAGCCGCTGGAGGATCGTCGCGGTCGAGAGGGCGCCGCCGGCGCACATGGTGATGAGGGCGAACTCCTTGTCGGCGCGCTCCAGTTCGTGCAGAGCGGTGGTGATGAGCCGGGCCCCGGTGGCGCCGACGGGGTGCCCCAGGGCGATGGCTCCGCCGTTGACGTTGACCTTGGACAGGTCCTGGTCGAAGACCTGCGCCCAGGACAGGACGACGGAGGCGAAGGCTTCGTTGATCTCGACGAGGTCGATGTCCTTCAGCGTCATGCCGGCCTTGCCGAGCACGGTGCGGGTGGCGTCGACGGGCCCGTCGAGGTGGAAGTGCGGGTCGCAGCCGACGAGGGCCTGGGCGACGATGCGGGCGCGGGGCCGGAGTTTGAGAGCCCGGGCCATGCGCTTGGACGCCCACAGCACGGCGGAGGCGCCGTCCGAGATGGAGGAGGAGGTGCCCGCGGTGTGCAGGGCGGCAGGCAGGACGGGTTTGAGCGCGGCGAGGGCCTCCATGGAGGTGTCGCGGACGCACTCGTCCCGTTCGACGTGCCGCCACATGCCCTGTCCTGCGGCCTGTTCGTCCTCGGTGGTGGGGACCTGGACGGCGAAGATCTCCCGCTTGAAGCGTTCTTCGGCCCAGGCGGCCGCGGCGCGCTCCTGGGAGAGCAGTCCGAGTGCGTCGACGCGTTCGCGGGTGAGTCCGCGGTGGCGGGCGATGCGCTCGGCGGCTTCGAACTGGTTGGGCAGGTCGACGTGGGACTCGTCGGGGAAGGGCTTGCCCGGCCCGTGCTTGGAGCCGCTGCCCAGCGGGATGCGGGACATGGCTTCGACGCCGCAGCCGATGCCGATGTCGATGACGCCGCCGCTGATCATGTTGGCGACCATGTGGTTGGCCTGCTGCGACGAGCCGCACTGGCAGTCGACCGTGGTGGCGGCGGTCTCGTAGGGAAGCCCCATGGTGAGCCAGGCGGTGCGGGCGGGGTTCATCGACTGTTCGCCGGCGTGTGTGACGGTGCCGCCGACGATCTGTTCGACGCAGTCGGCGTTGAGGCCGGTGCGGCCGAGGAGTTCGCGGTATGCCTCTCCGAGCAGGTAGGCGGGGTGGAGGTTCGCGAGCGCGCCCTGGCGCTTGCCGATGGGGGTGCGTACTGCTTCGACGATGACGGGTTCGGCGGCCATGAGTCGTCCTCTCCGGCCCCAGCAGCGCGGGGCGAGTCCAACTAGTACGCGTTCTAGTTATGCCACCAGTCTCCGGAAGCCCGCACGGGCATGGCAAGGGGCGTGCATGAGCCCGGAGCGCGGCGAGACCGCGACAACTGGGGCATGCCTCTTGCTAGTTGTAGAACCCGTTACTACCTTCAGGGCGATCTGAGGGGCCGTCAGGGGTGGGGAGCGACCGTTCTCCGCCGGGCAACCCTGCGGTCCGCCGCCGGACATGGAGTGGAGCTGCCGATGTCCTCCTGCCCCGCGCTGCCCGAAGGCTTCGACTTCACCGACCCGGACGTCTACGCACAGCGCGTCCCCGTCCCCGAGTTCGCCCAGCTGCGCCGTACCGCGCCCGTGTGGTGGAACGCGCAGCCGCGCGGTGTCGCCGGATTCGACGACGAGGGCTACTGGGTGGTGACCCGGCACGCGGACGTCAAGGAGGTCTCCACCCACCCCGACGTGTACTCCTCGAACGTGAACACGGCCATCATCCGGTTCGCCGACCACATGCAGCGCGAACAGATCGACATCCAGAAGCTGATCATGCTGAACATGGACCCGCCCGAGCACACCCGGGTCCGCTCCATCGTGCAGCGCGGCTTCACCCCGCGTGCCGTGCGGGCGCTGAAATCGGCGCTGCGCGACCGCGCCCACCGCATCGTGGAGCGCGCCCGCGCCGCGGGCAGCGGCGACTTCGTCACCGACATCGCCGTCGAACTGCCCCTCCAGGCCATCGCCGAACTCATCGGCGTCCCGCAGGAGGACCGCACCCGCATCTTCGACTGGTCGAACAAGATGGTGGCCTACGACGATCCCGAGTACGCCATCACCCAGGAGATCGGGACCCAGTCGGCGGCCGAACTGATCAGCTACGCGATGACGATGGCCGAGGAGCGCAAGAAGTGCCCCGCCCAGGACATCGTCAGCCGGCTGGTCGCGGCCGAGGGCGAAGGGAACCTCAGCTCGGACGAGTTCGGGTTCTTCGTCATCCTGCTGGCCGTCGCCGGCAACGAGACCACCCGCAACGCCATCAGCCACGGCATGCACGCCTTCCTCACCCACCCCGAACAGTGGGAGCTGTACAAGCGGGAACGTCCCGCCACAGCTGCGGAGGAAATCGTGCGGTGGGCCACCCCGATCATCTCCTTCCAGCGCACCACGACCCAGGACACCGAACTGGGCGGCGTACGGATCAGGGCGGGCGAGCGGGTGGGGCTGTTCTACTCCTCCGCCAACAACGACCCGGAGGTCTTCGACAACCCCGGCACCTTCGACATCACCCGCGATCCCAACCCGCATCTGGGCTTCGGCGGCGGAGGACCGCACTTCTGTCTGGGCAAAAGCCTCGCCGTCCTGGAGATCGACCTGATCTTCCAGGCCCTCGCCGATCTGCTGCCCGACATCCGGCTCGAAGGCCCGCCGCCGCGCCGGCTGCGCTCCGCCTGGATCAACGGCATCAAGGAACTGCGCGTCGTCTACAGCTGACGCGGGAAGCGGGCCGGCCGGTCAGAGGCGCCCGCACGCGTAGGCGCCGGGCGTCATCCCGTAGCAGCGGACGAACCAGCGGTGCAGATGTGCCTGGTCGGCGAAGCCGCACACAGCTGCCGCCTCGGCCGCGCTCGCGCCCTGCCGCAGCATGCGCCGGGCCGCACGCAGCCGCAGCTGACGCTGGAAGTCGCTGGGCGGGAAGCCCAGTTCGGTGCGGAAGGCTCGGTAGAGGGCGTAGCGGCTGCACCCGGCCGCTTCGGCCAGCCGCTCCGCCGGCACCTCCTGCGCCCACTGCTCCTCCAGCAGCGCACGCGCACGGCGCACGGCCGCCGAGCCGGCCCGGGGCGCCGCGGCCGGCCCGGGGGTGCGAGCGCCGCGCCGCACCATGGCCAGGACCGCCTCGGTCAGCCGCTCGTCCTGCACCAGCGCGTCCGCGGCCGCGCCGCCGGCCAGCGCGGCGTGCAGCCGCAGCAACGCCTGCCGCAGCAGCGGGTCCTCGCGCACCGGGTGCGGGAACAGCGGCATGGGCGCCGTGCGGCCGAGCGCGTCGGTGAGGACGGAGCGCACCAGGTCCGGGCCGAGATGGACGATGCGGTAGGTGAAGCCGTCCTCGGCGGCGGCCTCCCCGTCGTGCGGGTCGTCGGGGTTGAAGGCCATCACCATGCCGGCGCCGCTGACGTGGCGTGCGCCCCGGCACACGAAGCGCTGCGCGCCGGACTCCGTCACAGCGAAGGAGTAGGCGTCGTGGCTGTGCCGGTGGAAGACATGGCCGGTGAAGTGTGCCCGCATCGCCTCCATGGGGCGGCCGTCGGCGCGCCAGTACCGCACCCAGTCGGCAGTGCCGTCCCGCCCGGTGCGCGCGGGGGTGCGGTGCGGTGCCGTCATGCCGACAGTCTGCCACCGGCGCACGCGGGCGCCGCACGAGCGTTCAAGACCGCCCGCCGGGCCGCCGGGCAGGCTGCCGGTATGCGCTTCCCCACGAAGATCGCCGTGATCGTCCGCTCCGACCTGGCCGACTGGCAGAAGCTGAACGTGACCGCCTTCCTGTCCTCGGGCATCGCCCACGCCACCGGCGACATCGTCGGCGAGCCCTACGAGGACGGCTCCGGCAACCGCTATCTGCCGATGTTCCGCGAGCCCGTGCTGTGCTTCACCGCCGACGGGCCGGGGCTGGCCACCGTCCACGAACGGGCCCTGCGGCGCGGACTGGCCACCGCCGTCTACACCGACGAGCTGTTCGCCTCGGACAACGACGCCGACAACCGCGCCGCTGTCCGCTCGGTCGACGCCGAGAAGCTCACTCTTGCCGGGCTGGCGCTGTACGGTCCGCGGAACGCGGTGGACCGGACGACGAAGGGCCTGAAGCTGCACCGCTGACCGCACCGGCAGCCGCCGCCCCGCCCCCGGCGTCCCCACCGTCCTCGGCGCCCTCGGAGTCCTCGGATTTTTCGGAGTCCTCCGCGCTCTGCTTCTCGTCCGTGCCCTTCCCGTTGAGCCCGGTGTCCCCGCGCATCTGTGCTTTCTCGGGCAGCTGTTCCTGCTCGGCGGCGGACTGCGGCGTCCCGTCGGCCGGTGCGGAACGCGTGCGCTCACGCAGCTGTGCCAGTCCCCGTGCGGCGGCGAACCCGGCGGTGACGACCAGGACGCCGCCCACCGCGTCCAGCAGATAGTGGTTGGCCGTGGACATCACCACGAAGGTCGTCAGCGCCGGGTAGAGCGCGCCCAGGGCGCGCAGCCAGTGGTTGCGGGTCATCTGGAAGACGACGACCGCGCACCACAGCGACCAGCCCACGTGCAGCGACGGCATGGCGGCGTACTGGTTGGACAGCTCCGTCAGGGCGCCGAAGTCCGGCTTGGACAGGTCCTGCGGGCCGTGCGCGGTGTCGATGAAACCGGCGGACGGCATCAGCCGCGGCGGTGCCAGCGGATAGAACCAGAAGCCGAGCAGGCCCAGCAGCGTCGCGAAGCTCAGCGCGGTGCGCGCCAGCCGGTAGTGCGGGGCGCGCCGCACGTACAGCCAGCCCAGCAGGGCGATGGGCACCAGGAAGTGGAAGGTCGTGTAGTAGAAGTCGCAGAAGTCGCGCAGCCAGCCGGTGTGTGCGGCGAGCTTGTTGAGACTGTGCTCGATGTCGATGTGGAGGAAGGTCTCCAGGCCGAGGATCTGGTCGCCGTGTCCCTCGGCCAGACTGCGCGAGTCCGGGGCGTTTCCGCGCACATAGGAGTAGGCCCAGTAGCCGACGCGGATGAGCAGCAGCTCCAGCATCAGATTGGGGCGGCTGAGCGGCCCCGAGGGCTGTGGCCGGTCCCAGGTGTCCGCGGTGCGGGAGAGGAACGGCATGACGCAGGCGGCCAGCAGAGCGGCGAGCAGGACCGCGTTCTCACCGAGCGCGCCGAAGGCCGCGATCTTGGGCACGAGCGCGTCGGCGTCCAGCGTCATCACGAGCGTCACGAACACCGGCCACACCAGCCGGTCGCCGGTGCGCCTGCCGACGCGGCCGGCGACGGCGAGCAGCACCCACAGCTGCTGGTGCTGCCAGGCGGTGGGCGAGACGGCGACGACGGCGCAGCCGGTGACGGCGGCGGCCAGCAGCAGCTGACCGTCCCGCATGTAGCGCACCGCCCGGCGGACGGCGAGCGACGCGACAGCCACGATCAGGGCCAGCAGCAGCACCACTTCCAGCGGCCCGTGCAGCCCGGCACGCAGCAGTGCGCCGTGCAGCGACTGGTTGGCGACGGCATCCGCCGGATCGCCCAGGCCCGTACCGGCGACGTGGTGCACCCAGTAGGCCCACGAGGCGTCGGGCAGCACCGCCCAGGCGGCCAGCGAGCAGGCGAGGAACGTGCCGCCGCCGGTGAGCGCCGCCCGCCGGCGTCCGGTGAACCACAGCACCGGCAGGAACAGCACGACGGCCGGCTGGAGTGCGGCGGCCAGCCCGATCAACACCCCGCCGGTGCGGCCCCGTTCGGCGGCGAGCAGCCAGCCCACCAGCACGAGCAGGACCGGCAGGACACTGGTCTGCCCCAGGTGGAAGGTGTTGCGCACCGGGATGGAGACGGCCAGCAGACTGAGCGCGACGGGCACGGCGAACACCGTGGTGCGCCGGGTGACGGGCCCGGGAAGGGCACGGACGGCGACCACGCCCACGGCGGCGACGAGCAGCATCGTGCCGAAGGTCCATACGACGCCGAGCCCTTGGGCCGCGGCGCTGGAGAGCGGCCGGAGCACCATCCCGGCGAACGGCGTGCCGGTGAAGGCGTGCCGGCCCTCGTAGAGGGAATCGCCCAGCCGCAGCGGGCCGTCCGCCCCCGTCCAGGAGAACAGGTCGACGAGCCGCTCGTCCTGCGGGGTGCGCAGCACCGCCGTCGCCTGCCGCACGGCCAGCGCGAGAGCGAGCAGCCACAGCGCCGCCAGAAGCATCCTTCCGCGCGGGTCCCGTAGGTGAAGGAGGCTCCGCGCTCCGCCCCCGTCCGGCGCCTTCACCGCATTCGCCGCCGATTCCGCCGCCACGCCCCGTTGCCTTCCGTCGTCGTCCAAGGTCCCGTCGTGTTCCGGGTGGTGACCCGGGAGGTCAGACGCAAGAAACCTACTCGCTACCTGTCCGCACCACCCGAAGATTAGGACAAGCTTTTGACCTCGGCGTACTCCGGCGGCCCGGCCCCGGCCTCCGGCGGACGCTGCGGCAGGATGGCCGCATGAGCATCGTGAAGATCAACGCCCTGACCGTGCCGGAGGAGCAGCGCGCGACCCTGGAGGAGCGCTTCGCCTCCCGCGCGGGCGCGGTCGAGGGCTCCGACGGTTTCGAATGGTTCGAGCTGCTGCGCCCCCTGGAGGGCACCGACCGGTACCTCGTGTACACGCGCTGGCGCAGCGAGGAGGACTTCCAGGCGTGGATGGAGGGCCCGATGAAGCAGGCCCACCAGCGCGGCGGCCAGGACAGCGGTGACGGCGAGCGGCCGCGTCCGGCGGCGACGGGCTCGGAGACCTGGTCGTTCGAGGTCGTCCAGCAGGCCGCTCCCAAGAAGTGACCGAAGGGGCGACGCCCGGCGGCGCCCCTTCAGCACCCGGGCCGGGCCCCGTGGACTCCGGTGGACTCTCGGTGGACTCCGCCGCGGGGCGCCGGCCCTCTCCTCCGCGCCGGGTACTCACGCGGATGACGCGGATGACGCAGTCGGGCTGAACGCGGAAAACTCGCTCAGCTGTCGCAGAGGAGCCCGGCCGGAAACCGCTCAGCCGTCGCGGGGAACCGGGGCGGTGAAAACGCGCTCAGCTGTCGAAGGTGAGCTGGATCTGTCCGTCGTCGAGCGCCGCGACATGGACGCTCCGCAGATCCGGCACATGGACGGTCGGCCCGTACTCGGCAGCGCGCGGGCCGATGCCGACGACGGGCATCCCGGCGGCCAGCCCGGCCGCGATCCCGGCGCCGGAGTCCTCGAAGACGACGCAACCGCCCGCCGGGACACCGAGTTCCGCGGCGCCCTTGAGGAAGCCCTCCGGGTCCGGCTTGCTGGCGCTGACGCACTCGGAGGTGATGCGCACCTCGGGCATGCGCAGCCCGGCGGCGCGCATCCGCGCGGTGGCCAGCCCGGTGTCGGCCGATGTCACGAGCGCGTGCGGCAGCCGCTCGATGGCGGCGAGGAAGGCGGCGGCACCGCCGACCGGCACGATGCCCTCGGTGTCCAGGGTCTCCTTGGCCAGCAGGGCCCGGTTCTCGGCGAGGTTCTCCTCCATGGGCCGCTCGGGCAGCAGGGCGGCCATCGTCGCGTGCCCCTGCCGGCCGTGCGCGACGCGCAGCACCTCGTCGGGGTCGAGCCCCTTCTCCGCCGCCCAGCCGCGCCAGATGCGGGCCACCGCGGCATCGGAGTTGACGAGAGTGCCGTCCATGTCGAGCAACAGCCCGCCGGCGGTGATCGACTGCTGGGGCATGCGGGGCTCCCTCGGTTCGCGAGAAAAGAAGAGACAGATGGCCCGCCCGCCGGTCGGGGACGCCCCTCCCGTCAGGTGAGGAGCACGGGCGGAACCATTTGTTTCCACATCGTACAAACCGGGGGCCGCTCCGGGCGACCCGGCCCCTGGGCAGCACGGGCCCGCCGGAGCGCGGCCTCGTGGCGCACCGGCAGCCGGGCCGTCGTCAGGACGTGCGGCGCTCCAGGGAGCGGCGGGTCGCGGGACCGTAGTCGCCCGGGGTGTCGCCCTCGATGCGGTGGTACGCCTGGTACCGGAAGACGCCCTCCTGGACGAGCGAGGAGTACACGCCGTCCTCGGGCGCGTCCGGCGCGTAGAACCCGGCCTGCTTCAGCCGCCGTTGCAGCTCGGCCACCTCGGCACCCGAGTCGCCGGGACGCAGCGTCCGCCCGTCCTCGGTGCTCGGCGGCCGGGTCCCGGGCCCCGGAGCCGAGGAGGACGGCGAGGCCGGGGAGGACGCGGAGGGCTCACCGGACGGCGGCCGCGTGTGGGAGCCGTCGTCGCGTCCGGCCCGCGGCGTGGCGGAGGCCGTCGAACGCGAGGGCAGCGCCGTCGGCCCGGCGGTCTCCGCGGGCGTGCGCGACGCGGACGTGGACGGCGCGGGCAGGGCATGGGTGGGGGCGCTCGTGGCGGTGTGGAGCGCGGTGCCCCCGCCGCCCTCGTCGGTGCTGTCGTCGCCTCCGGTGAGGATCTGGGTGGTCAGCACGCCCGCACCGAGCACCGCGGCGATCCCGACGGACGCCAGCACGGCCGTACCCGGCCTGCGCCGCTCGCGACGCCGCGCCGCGTGGGCGCGGGGACCGGCCCCGGCGCCGACCGCCCCGGAGACGGCGGGCAGCTCGGCGGTCTCCTCCGTGCCGTGCTGCGCGAAGGGCGTCAGATCCGGCACCGGCGGAGGCTCGGCAGGGGCGGCGGACACGACCGGCGGCGCCCCCGGCTCGCCTGAGCCTCCCGGACCGGCGGCAGGACCGCTCGGCCCCTGGAGACGGACATAGGGACGGATGTGCAGCGGATCCTCGTCGTCCTCACCGGACTCTGCTGCCGCGGTTCCGCCGGTGGGATCGGTTCCGCCGGGGCCGGGATGCCCGGGGCGGCCGGGGTGATCGGCTTCCCCGCTCCCCGTACCGCCGGGCGCGGTCCCGTCCCGGCGCCCGCCGGTGGTGGACTCCGCTCCGCCGGACGGCACGTGACCGGCTTCCGTACCCGGTCCCGTCCGTGCCCCGGCCTCGCGTCCCGGCGTGTGCGCACCGGGCCCGTGCCGTCTGCCGCACTCGGAACAGTGTTCGTCCCCCGCCATGCTGCCCCCTCCCCTGCTCCCCGCCCTCGGGCGTTCCCGGCGTCCCCGGTGTTCCGGGCCTCACCGGCCTTCGGGTTCCTCCCGGCCTTCCGGATCGCGACGTTTCCGATCAGGGCGGCCACGTCCGAAACGCCAGCAACTGTCCAGTGGTGGACCATACGTGGTCCGAACCGGTCATGGTCAAGCGCCGGCGGAACGGCATCGGGCGGCGCCTCGCGCACTCCGGTGAGCGCCGTGCGCCCGTGCCGTGCGCCGGGTCTCAGGCGGCGCGGGGCGGCTCGGCGCGGCCGATTTCCTCGTTCAGCTGTCGCACCAGTTGCGTCAGGTCCGTCGGACGGTCCGGCCCCCACCAGTCGCCCAACTCCTCGGCCAGCAGCTCCTGTCGCGCGTCGGACAGCGCACGGGCCGCTTCCGCGCCGCGGGCCGTCGCCACCAGCTGAAGCCCCTCGCGCTCCGCCAGTCCCCGCTCCTCCAGCTGTCGTGCCGCGTCGGCGACCACCCGGCGCGGGATCGTGCCGTCGTCGGGTATGAGGGCCGGCTCCACCGGTCCGTCGTGGTGGACGCGCAGCAGCATCCAGGAGGCGGCCGGGCGCAGGTCCATCCCCGCCCGCTCGGTGATGCGCTCGTAGAGGTCCCGGCGGCCCTCCAGGGTGTTCAGCCGGGAGAGCGCGCGGGCCGCCTCGTCAGCTGAGGAGCGTTCGACGGGGCAGGGCGCGAGGGTCTCGGCCTCGTCGGGCACCTGCACGCTGCGCCGCAGCCGCTGCTGGACGAAGAACCACGTCAGGACGAAGGCCACGAAGGCGAGCGGCGCGGCGAACAGGAAGACGTCGGTGATGGACTCCGAGTACGCGCCGAGCACCCCGCGCCGGGCCCCCGCCGGCAGCCGGGAGACGGACTGCGGGTTGTGCTTGAGGCTGTCGGCGCTCACTCCGGCGGGCAGCGGCTGTCCGCGCAGGGCGTCGGCGAGCTTGCCGCCGAGCCGGGAGGCGAAGATCGCACCGAAGACGGCGACGCCCACGGAGGCGCCGATGGACCGGAAGAAGGTGACGCCGGAGGTGGCGACGCCCAGGTCGGCGTAGCGCACGGCGTTCTGCGCGACGAGCACCAGCACCTGGAGCACCAGGCCGAGCCCGATGCCGAAGACGGCGAAGTACGCGCTCATCTCCAGCTGTGAGCTGTCGGGGGCGAGCCGGTGCAGCAGGAGCAGTCCGCCCGTGGTGACGCCGGTGCCGACGACGGGGAAGAACTTCCAGTGCCCGGTGTGGGTGATCAGCTGGCCGGAGACGGTGGAGGCGGCGATCACGCCCAGCACCATCGGCAGCATGTGCACACCGGACATGGTGGGCGAGACCCCGTGTACGACCTGGAGGAACGTCGGCAGATAGGTCATCGCGCCGAACATGGCGAAGCCGATGACGAAGCTGATGGCGGCGCACAGGGTGAAGTTGCGCACCGCGAACAGGCTCATCGGCAGCACGGGTTCGACGGCGCGGCGCTCGACGAGGACGAACGCCACGACGAGGACGGCGGCGAGCACGGCGAGGCCGTAGACCTGCGCCGAGTTCCAGTCCCAGGTCGTGCCGCCCAGCGAGGTCACCAGCACGACGCAGGTGGCGGCCGAGGCGATCAGCAGAGTGCCCAGATAGTCGATGCGGTGCGCGTAGCCGCCCGCCGGGATGTGCAGGGCGAGCGCGATGACGACGAGGGCGAGGGCGCCGATGGGCAGGTTGATGTAGAACACCCAGCGCCAGTTGAGCTGTTCCGTGAAAAATCCGCCCAGCAGTGGCCCGAGAACGCTCGTCGTGCCGAAGACGGCGCCGAACAGGCCCTGGAACCGGCCTCGTTCGCGGGGTGGCACCAGGTCGCCGACGATCGCCATGGACAGCGTGATCAGTCCGCCGCCGCCCAGGCCCTGCACCGCACGGAAACCGATCAGCTGTGGCATGTTCTGGGCCACCCCGCACAGCGCCGAGCCGACCAGGAAGATCAGGATGGCGCTCTGGAAGAGGCGTTTGCGTCCGTACTGGTCGCCCAGTTTTCCCCACAGCGGGGTGGCCGCCGTGACGGCCAGCAGATAGGCGGTCACGACCCAGGACAGATGGTCCATGCCGCCCAGGTCGCTGACGATCGTGGGCAGGGCGGTGGCGACGATGGTCTGGTCGAGAGCGGCCAGCAGCATGCCCAGCAGCAGCGCCCCGATCGGCAGATAGACGCCCCGCCGCGTCATCGGCACCACGCTGTCCCCGCTCATGTGTCCACTGTCCCGGGCGGGTACCGCGGCGTCCCGATTTGGACCGCCGTTCGGGAACACCCGTCCGGTACGCGGTCGGCGGGCCGGGCCGTCGTGCCGGCCCGGCCCGCGCGGTCAGCCGGCGATCGCCTCGTAGAGGCTGAAGGCGGCCAGTGCCAGCATCAGCAGCGCCGCGACCCGGGTGATCAGGCGCAGCGGGATGTACCGCATCAGCGTCCGGCCGCCGAGGATGCCCAGCCCGGCGACGGCCCACAGGGCGAGGACGGCGCCGAGGCCGACGGAGAGCGGATCGTCGTAGCGGGCGGCGAGGTTCGCCGTCATGATCTGGGTGAGGTCGCCGAACTCGGCGACGAGGATCAGCATGAAGCCGCTGCCCGCGACCTTCCAGAACGACTGGTCGCCCGGCTCGCGCCGCTCCTCCCCGTCCTCCTCGTCCTTCTTGAGGAGCAGCAGAGCCGCCCCCACCAGGAACATCACCCCCACGACGGCCTGCACCAGCCGGTGCGGCAGCAGGGTGAGGACGCTGCCGGCGGCGACGGCGAGGGTCACATGGACGAGGAAGGCGGCGGCGACGCCGGCGAAGACGTAGGAGGCGCGGTAGCGGGTGCCGAGCATCAGTCCGGCGAGCGCGGTCTTGTCGGGCAGCTCCGCGAGGAAGACGACGCCGAAGACCACGGCGATGACGGTCAGGCTGAGCACGGGGGTCCCTTCGAGGTAGGGCTGCCGCACCGACGCTGAGCACACTCCGGCACGGCAGCGTCGTGGCGCCCGCGCGGGGGCGGGCATGGACACTGCGGCCGAAGGTCTCGCTGGCGCGGCACCGCGGGCGGCTCACGCCACCGGGTGCCCCGCTCCGGGCGCCGGGCCCGCACGGCGGGCCAGTGTGTCGACGGTCCGGCGAAGAGCTACTCCCCTTCCGACGCTCCCGACTGTACGTGATGGCCGGGCGGACGCGCGACGGCCGGCGGCGGCCCCCGGCGGGGAGCCGGGCCGGGCGGACGCGTGGGCGAACACCCGGCGGCCGGAATCGAACAGCGGGGTGGCGTCCTCCTCAACACCGGTGATTCCTGGGCCTGATGGGGACGAACCGGGTGCCACGGCCGCGTATCCCGGGCAGGCTCTTGCTATGACGTGAACACGCAAGCCACGCTGTCCCGCGAACACGTCGGCACCGCTTCAACCTCCCCCCACAGCTTTGGAGTTCGCATGCCGCACAGGCACCGCACGCTCTCGCCCCGTCTCTACGCGCGTCGACCGCGATCCGCCGCGGTGGCCGCTTCCGCCGCCGCCGTCTCCGGACTGCTGATCGCCCTCACACTGGGCGGCGGCGCCGCGCAGGCCGAGCCGCCCACCCCGCCGAGCGCCCAGGAGGCGACCACGATGCTCGGCGAGATCGACGAAGCCGCCGAGGGCTCCATGGACGGCTACGACCGCGACAAGTTCCCCCACTGGATCGACCAGGGCGACAACTGCAACACCCGCGAGGCCGTCCTCAAGCGCGACGGCGAGGGCGTGGAGACCGGCAACGACTGCTACCCGACCAAGGGCACCTGGAAGAGCCCCTACGACGGCGGCACCTGGACCAAGCCCTCCGACGTCGACATCGACCACATGGTCCCGCTCGCCGAGGCGTGGCGCTCCGGCGCCGCCGACTGGACCCAGGACCAGCGCCAGAAACTGGCCAACGACCTGGACATCGCACAGCTGCTGGCCGTGACCGACAACGTCAACCAGGAGAAGGGCGACAAGGACCCCGCCCAGTGGATGCCGCCCGAGTCCGGCTACCACTGCACCTACGCGCGCATGTGGATCTGGGTCAAGCACGAGTACAAGCTGACCGCCGACGGCGCCGAGAAGGACGCGCTGAAGAAGGCCCTCGGCACCTGCTGACCGGCGCTTCCCGCGCCCGCCTCCGGACGGCCGTCGCAGCAGGCGGCCGTCCGGAAACTGGTGGGAGCGCCCCCTCGTTCCCTACGGTGCGGCTTCGGCCCCGCACTCCAAAGGCGGCCGTCGCCGCACCGGGGCGGGAAGACGAGCGATGCGCGCGCGAGCGCGGGCACGCGGGAAGCGAGGGACACGCATGGCCGGCCTCACACTGGGTCCGCTCCTGCGCTACGTGGACGAGGACACCGCCACCGTCTGGCTGGAGGCGGACGGCCCCTGCGAGGCCGAGGTGCACTGCGAGGGCACGACGGCCGGCGGCTCGGCCCGCACCTGGCAGGTCGCAGGCCACCACTACGCGCTGATCACCGTCGTCGGCCTGGAACCGGGCACCGAGACGCCGTACCGGATCACGCTCGACGGGGACGAGGTCTGGCCGCTGGCCGGCTCGCCGTTCCCCGCCAGCACCATCCGCACCCTCCCGGCGCCCGAGGAGCTGTCCGGCCCGGCCGGCCCCTTCCGGATCGCCTTCGGCTCCTGCCGCTGGGCGGCCCGCCCGGCCGGCGCCCGGCACGACCCCGTCGGGCCCGACGCGCTGGACGCCCTCGCGCAGCGCGCGCTCGACGGCGGGGACCGCCCCGACCTGCTGCTCCTGCTCGGCGACCAGGTGTACGCCGACGAGACCTCCGGGCCCGTACGCGCCCGCCTGGCCGAGCGCCGCGATCTGAGCGCGCCCCCGTGGGACCAGGTCGCCGACTACGAGGAGTACACCGAGCTCTACTACGAGTCCTGGCTGGATCCGGAGGTCCGCTGGCTGCTGTCCACCGTCCCCAGCCTGATGCTCTTCGACGACCACGACATCATCGACGACTGGAACACCAGCGAGAGCTGGCAGCGCGACATCCGGGCCACCGGCTGGTGGCGCGAACGCATCCTGGGCGGGCTGACGTCGTACTGGGTCCACCAGCACCTCGGCAACCTCTCCCCCGCCGAACTGGCCGAGAACCCGCTGTTCGCCGCCGTGCGGGCCGCGTCGGACGGGGCTCCGGCGCTGCGCGAGTTCGCCGAGCGCGCCGACCTCGACCCGGCCACGGCCCGCTGGAGCTTCCGCCGCGACTTCGGCCGGGTCCGGGTGCTCATGGTCGACACCCGCGCCGCCCGCGTGCTGGCGGAGAACGAACGGCGGATGCTCGACGACGAGGAGATGGACTGGCTGCACGAGCAGGCCCTGGACGGCGGCCCCGGAGCCGTCGACCACCTGGTGATCGGCTCCTCCCTGCCGTGGCTGCTGCCGCCGGCCATCCACGGCGTCGAGACGTGGAACGCCGCGCTGTGCGCCGGAGCCCGCGGCCGGCGCTGGATACGGTTCAGCGAGGCCCTGCGGCGCCGGGCCGACCTGGAGCACTGGGCGGCGTTCCCGCGTTCCTTCCGCGCTCTGACGGAACTGATCGGGCAGGTCGCCGGCGACCAGGAGGCACCGGCCACGGTGAGCGTCCTCTCCGGCGACGTGCACCACGCCTACGTGGCCGAGCCGGAGTTCGACGAGCTGAAGGTCGCGGGCGGCGGGGCACGCTCCCGCGTCGTCCAGCTGACCTGCTCCCCCGTCCACAACAGCATCCCCGCCGTGATGCGCGGCGGCTTCCGCTTCGGCTGGAGCCGGCTCGGCCGCGGTCTGGGCCGGATGCTGGCCCGGCACGCCCGCGCCGGCCGGCCGCCGGTCGACTGGCAGCGCACCGGCGGCCCCTGGTTCGGCAACCAGATCATGACGCTGTCCCTGCACGGCCGCGCCGCCGCCTACAGCCTCGACCAGGCGCGCAGCACGGCCCCGGCGCCGGACGGCACGGCCCGCTCCGAGCTGGTCACCGTGCTGTCCCGGCAGCTGAGCGAGCCGCCGGTGCCGGACGGTGGGCAGGGCCCCGTCAGCCCCGCCCGCTGAACGGCACGGTGAAGCAGGCGGCCCGCGCCCCCGCCTGCCCGGCGTGCCCCGGCTCGGTGTGCGTCGCCGACTCGTGCAGCACCACGGAGCGGGCCTCGCCCTTGCGGAACGTCCACGGGTGGACGGAGCCGGCGTGCCCGCGGCCCTCCTCGTCACTGGTGAAATCCAGCCACACCTCGTTGTACGGGTTGGCGTACCGCGGGTCGGTGGACGGCTGCTGCGGGTCCTTGCGGTGCTGGTAGTGCGGCCCGGAGTCGTCGGGCCTGGCCCCGCAGGGCCGGGTGTGCACATGCACGCCGAAGGTGTGGTTCCTGGCCACGCCCCGCACGGCGACCCGTACCGCCATGCCGTCGCGGCCGGTGTGCTGGCGCACCTCGATCCGCGCCCCCTCGGGCACCAGCTTCTGGTCGTAGGTGATCGTTCGGGCGCCCCCCGGGGTGCCGATCGGGGCGAACCGCCCGCGGAAGACCCGGTCCTTGCCGTGGGGCGCGCCGTGGCCGCCCGTTGAGGCCACCGCGTCCCCGCCGTCCGCCGTCCCGGCGCGCGCCGTGCTCGGCCCGCCGCCGGCGAGCAGGGCCGCCGCCGCTGTGACGGCCGCCACTCCCGCGACGGTGGCCTTGCGCAGTGCTGGCTTCATCGTGTTGCCTCCCTGGTTTCGAAGGTCGCGTGTGGTCCGATCCGGTGCATCCGTAACCAGGGACGTGAGGAGACTGTCGCCACGTGGCCCCGGCGGCCCTGCGCGGAGGACCCGGGCGTACGCTGTACGGCGGAAATTGGCCGTCCGCCACAAGCAGCGGTGAACGCCGTTGCAACGTGAGCCAACGAGAGCCGGGGCAGGGGAGAAACGGGGAACGCTTTGCCGGACATCCTGGGGTCGGTGACCGGATCCCCCTGGATCTACGCGGTCATCGCCGCCTCCGTACTCCTGGACGTCTTCGTCCCCCTGCTGCCCAGCGGCGTCCTGGTGATCGCCGCGGCCACCGCGGCGGCCGGCACCACGGCGGCCGACGCCGCCGACCTCCCCAGCACCGCGGCGCGCCATGTCTCCGGCAGCACACACCTGGCCGAGATCTGTCTGCTCGTGCTGTGCGCCACCGCCGCCTCCGTCCTCGGCGACCTCGTCGCCTGGCGGCTCGCCCGGCGCGGCGGCGCCCGTTTCGAGCGCGCCGTGGCCCGCTCGCGCCGGCTGACCACCGCCCGTGAACGCCTCGGCAGCGCCCTGAGCAGGGGCGGCGGCACACTCGTCGTCCTCGCCCGGTTCGCGCCCGCGGGCCGCTCCGTCGTCAGCCTGACCGCGGGCGCCTCGCACCGCACCGCCCGCGAGTTCGTCCCCTGGTCGGCGCTGGCCGGGCTCGCCTGGGCCGGATACAGCGTCGGGCTGGGCTACTTCGGCGGCCAGTGGCTCGGCGCGAGCTGGCTGAGCACCGGCGTCTCCGTCTTCGCCCTGTTCGCGGCGGGCACGCTGGCGGCCTGTCTGATACGGCGCGAACCCCGGGCCGCGCACGCCCCGGCGGAGGAGGGCCCGGCGGCCTGGCCACCGGGCCCCGGCCCGCTCGGGCTGGGCTCACTGCCCGCCCTGCCTGCCATGCGCGTGCCCGGCGAGCCCGCCCCCGCCGCGCCCCCGGCGACCGCGCCGTCCGAGGCGTCCCGCGCCTGACGGGCCCGCCGCGGACGGACACATGTACGGCGGCCGGGACGGAGAGCTTTCCGTCCCGGCCGCCGTACGTGTGTCCGGTGTCAGCGGCGCCTGCCGCGTCCCCGGTACGTCAGTGGTTGCCGCTGCCGCGCTTGCTGAGGAGCGGCGGGGCGTCCTTCAGCGCGTCGACGACGCCCTGCACCGCACCGGTCTTGCCGGACTTCTTCACGGGCCCGTCGGCGGCCTGCGCGGCTGCGGGGACGACGACGAGAGCCAGGGCCGCGACGGCGGCGGTGGCGAGTGCTCGGCGCATGGGGTGTTCTCCTCGGTGTCTTCGTGAGCTGTGTGCCGGGGTCCACCGGCGGCCGTTCCGCCGGGACCCCAGCCCGGTAACGAGCAGGCGCGCCGACAGGGCACGCGGTGGTTCACCCGCCCGGCACTCCGGGCCCGCCGGAACCGCCACCGTCCAACCCCCGCCGCCGGAAGGGGACTTCGCCCCGCTCCTCTCCCCGCCCGGAGGCGCGGCCGCCGGGCCCCGGGTGCCGGGCGCCGCCGGCCGTCGTACCGTCCACGACAGAGGCAGCGGGAGCGCGGACGCCGGCGGGCCGGCGCCGCCACCGCGTGCCGAAAGGGACGTGAGCCGCGCCCGACGCCCGGCCGGTGGGCGCCGGTCGCGGCTCACGGGCACCGGGTCGCCGGCGGGCACCTGCTGGCGCCGGGCCGACGGCGGAGGCGGAGACCTTGCGATCGGTGGTGCTCCCCAGCATCCGGCACGGAGCGCGCATTCCCGTCAGCAACATGGGGCGCGCACCGAAAAGCACACTTTCGGCTCATCGGCTCCGCCGCCCCCGCCGAGCGCAGCGGGCAGCCCTCTCCGGCCCGGACACCGCACGGAACGTCTGTTTCGCGCGGAACGGCCCACTGGATACCGACGAGTACCCCCACATTCGGACATCTCTCCGGAACACCGGACGTAGCGCCAGGTAACAGGGTTACGCTCCCGCTTCAACGAGCCCAGGGGGGATCATGAATCAGCACGCCCAGCACGCCCACCAGCAGCCCGAACAGCCCCTTCCGCAGCAGCAGTTCACGCCCGCGCCACCGCCGAAGAAGAAGCGCACCGGCCTCAAGATCACGCTCGGCGTCGTCGCCGGGATCGTCGTCGTCGCCGCGTTCGCCTCCGGCGGCCAGGACGACGGCGGCGACGGCGGCAGAGCCGAGGCAGGCGACAGCGCGGCCGCCGCCCCCGCCGAGGACAAGGCGAAGGACCAGCCGAAGGCGGCGGAGGCCGCGGACGCCGGGTCCGAGAAGTCCCAGGCGGAACAGTTCAAGGCGCACGTCGCCAAGAAGGGCACACCGCAGCAGAAGGAGGCCGTCCAGCACGTCACGGACGTCCAGGGCGCGGACAAGCGCAACGACGTCATGGACAGCGCGGAGATCCACACCGACTACACGGGCGGCATGACCGGCCCCCACACCGGGGACGGCAAGCTGCTGGCCTCGGCGTTCGCCGGCTGGAGGTCCTCCGACAACGGCCTGGTGACGGTGTACGACGCCGACGGAGAAATCCTCTCCAACGGCAACTACTGACCCGCGCCCGGACCCGGCCCGGACCGCTCCGAGACGGACACACGTAAGGCCCCCGCGGGATTCCGGCGGGGGCCTTACGTCGTGTGGACCGTGGGCACAACTGGGATCGAACCAGTGACATCTTGCTTGTAAGGCAAGCGCTCTACCGCTGAGCTATGCGCCCGGAAGTGGTGGGACGACAGAGTACCTTGCCGGGAGGCGACGCGTGCAAACGCGGGTGGGACGGGGGGGCGGGAGCGTGAACTTCCCAGCTCGTGTGTTCGTTGGTACCTGGTGGGACAATGACGACCGGTCCAGGTCGAAGGGCGCACAGGAGAGGGTTTCGTGGCGGCGATGAACGGCGGCGGTACCCGCCGCTGGGGCTGGGGCGGCGGCCGTGCGGAGAATCAGCGGGCCGGCGCACAGGCCGCGAAGGACGCCGCGGCGGCGGCCTTCTACGAACTGGACACGGCCCAGCGCGATCTCAAGATCTCCATCGAGACGATCGGCGCCGTCGACGACTCCCCCGCCGCCCGCAAGGCGCTCACCGACTTCGCCGACTTCGGCGCCCGTATCGACCGCGTCAGCCAGGACTACATCACCGTCGTCGACTCCCACGACCTGGACCGCGACGACCTCGACGCCGCCTCGGCCTCCCGGGCGCGCGCCGAGCTGGAGCGCGCCCGGCAGGATCTGCAACGGGTCAAGGGCGAGCTGGACCGGTTCGCGCGGGGGCTCGGGCCGCTGCTCGCCCAGGCGGAGAACCAGCTGGCGCGGCTCGCTCCGGCCGTCGAGCGGGCCCGGCAGAGCCTGCTGGCGGCGACGACGGCGCTGGACGGGGCGCGTGGCGCCGGCTTCACGGCCGACGGCCTCGCGGCCCGGCTCGCGGCGCTCTCCCCGGAGCTGACCAGGCTCAACGAGGGCGCGGGCGCCCACGGCGTGCAGGAGACCCTGCAACGTGCCGACCGGGTCGTCCGTGAGGCCGAGGCGGTGCGGGGCGAGGCGGAGCAACTGCCGCAGCGGGCCGCGGAGATCGACAAGCGGCTGTCGTCGCTGCGGACCCGTACCCAGGCGTTGCAGACCCGTGCCGAGCAGGTCGAGCCGGTGCTCAGCGAGCTGCGGCGGCGGTTCAGCGTGGCCTGCTGGCAGGACCTCCAGCAGGTGCCGCAGCAGGCGGCGAGCACGGCACGGCAGGCGGACGAGAAGCTGCGGGAGGCGGGAGCGGCCCGGCAGGAGCAGCGCTGGGCGGATGCCACGGCGCTGCTGGCGACGGTGCGGGCGCTGCTGAACACCACGGACGAGGCGGTGAAGGCGGCCGGGGAGCGGCTCCAGCGGCTGAACGAGGTCTCCTTCGACCAGTCCCAGGAGGTGGAGCGCACCCGTTTCGCGATCCGGGACGCGCAGCGGCTGGCCATGGCGGGCCGCAGCACGCCCGATCCGCGGCACGCGGGCCCGCTGGACAACGCCGTCGAGCGGGTCGACCGCGCGGTGGCCTCGCTGACCGGCCGGCATCCCGACTACTGGCATCTGCTGACGGAGCTGGACGCCGTCAAGGAGACGGTGCAGCAGGTCGTGGAGCAGATCCGGCAGGAGCGGGCCGGCCACTGAGCATCGTCCGGGCCGCCCCGCCGCGGGCCGACGCCGGTCCGGCCACCCCTACGGCTGTCCGGCTGTCCGGGGCGGTCTCCCGCTGCCCGGTCTGCCTAGTCGTGCGGCGGCGGGAGATGTCCGAGTGCGGTGCCGATCGCCCGCAGGATGGCCTCGCCTGCGGCCACACCGCGCTCGGGGACGGCGCGCACATGGGGCGGATTCCAGCCGCTGTCGGCGAGTTCCCCGTGGGCGGGACGCCAGCCGCGCTCGGCGGCGTGCAGCAGATCGGCGTCCAGCAGCGAGTCCCCGGCCGCCCAGAATCCGTCCGCTCCGGCGCGGTCGGCGGCCTCGGCGACGGCGGCGCTCTTGGTCAGCGGACGCGGCACGGCGTAGATCTTGCGGCCCTGGAGGGAGACGTTCCAGCCGCGCGGTCCGGCCCAGTCGGCCAGTTCCTTGACCCAGGTCTCGGGCAGCACGGCGCGGTCGACGACGAGGTAGACGAACAGGTCGTCGGCGACGCGTTCCTTGCGCAGCCAGGCCGGGTCGGCGTGCCGCAGGATGCGGGCGCGGACCTCCTGAAGCGGGGCGCACTCGGTGAGCCGCGCGCGCACCCGGGCCCGCCAGTCGGGGTCGCTCTCGCCGTCGACGAGCAGATGGCCACCGTTCGCGCACACCGCGAAGCGGGGCGGCGGCCCGGGCAGCCGGACGCGGCGGTACTGCTCGGGGGTGCGGGTGGTGGCGGGGACGAACGGGGTGCGCCGGGCGAGGTCGTCCAGCAGCGCGGCCGCGTCCTCGGTCAGGTAGGACAGCGGGCTGTGCTCGTAGACCTCCACGCAGAGCAGCCGGGGTGCTTCGGCGTCGGGCCCGGTCAGCGCGAGGGCGGCGGCGGAGTAGATCAGGGTGCGGTCGAGGTCGCTCGCGATCAGCGGGCTCATCGGTGTGCGGCCTTTCCGTCGGCACCGGTGGCACCGCGTGTGTAGCGGGGGTGTACCAGTCCGACGCAGGTGTAGGGCAGGTCGTCGGTCTCCTCGACGGGCACGCCGCGCTGCTGGGCCAGCAGCCGGACGTGGTCGAGGTCGGCTCCGCTGCCGCGGCGGGCGAGGATGCGCCAGGGGACGCGGCGCAGCAGGACGCGGGTGGTCTCGCCGACGCCGGGTTTGACCAGGTTGATGTCGCCGATGCCGTACGCGTCGCTGATGCGTTCGACGGCACGCCAGCCTTCCCAGGTGGGTGCCCGCTCGGCCTCGGGCAGCGCGGTGAGCGCCTCGGCGTCCCGCACGGCCTGCTCGCGGACGGCGTCGAAGCGGGCGCAGACGGCGTCGAGGAAGTCGCGCGAGACGTCGCTGCCGGCGAGCTCGCGATAGAACTTCGCGCCGTGGAAGTCGTCCGGGCCGACGAGGTCGGCGCGCAGCACGGTGCGGGAGACGAGCCCGGAGACCGTCGAGTTGAGGCACGCGGAGGGGATGAGGAAGTCCTCGCGGGTGCCGCGGGTGCGTACGCAGGAGCCGGGGTCGGCGAGGACGGCCGGGTCGGGGACGAAGCCGCGGTGTTCGGGGTGGGCCGCGAGCGCGTCGGCCAGTTCGCGGGTGATGGCGCCCTTGCCCGTCCAGCCGTCGACGAAGACCACGTCCGCCGGGTCGTGGTGGGCGGCGAGGTAGCGCAGCGCCGTGGGGTCGAGGCCCCGGCCGCGGACGATGGAGACGGCGTAGTGCGGCAGGTCGAGGCCGTGCATCCGCCGCGCCCAGCGGCGCATCAGGATGCCGACGGGTGTTCCGGCGCGGGCCAGCGAGGCGAGCACGGGGCGGGGGCCGCGTTCGGCGAGCACCGTCTCGGTGACGGTGCCCACCGCGAGGGCGAGGCGTTCGGCGGAGCCGTCCAGCGCGGCGCGGAAGAGCCGCTGGTACTCCTCGTCGGGCTGGTATTCGACCGGCAGGGACTCGGCGTAGTGGGCGCCGCCCGCCTGGATGGCCTCCTCGCGTTCCTCGGTGGGCGCCTCCAGATCGACGTCGGAGAGGTCCTGGAGCAGCCAGGCCACGTCGTCGGGCGCGTAGGAGGAGAAGGCGGGCCCGCGCAGCGGCTGCGGCAGCCGGTCGGCACCGCGCCGCTGCCGGGGCACACGGGTGGGGAGGACGGTCAGCAGCACCTGCGGGGCGCAGTGGCCGAGCCGGTCCAACAGCCCGCCGGGTGCGTGCAGTTGCGGGGTGTCGGCGGCGCTGTCGGTCACGACGACGATCGTGTCGAAGCCCTGGCCGGCGATGTTGTAGGCGTAGCGCTGCTCGGGGGCCGGGGGCGTGCCGTCCGGTGCGGGGGCCAGGTCGTGGGCGGGGAAGGTCAGGGCACTGCGTATCGCGTAGCCCGGGTCGTCCAGCGCGAGGACGGGCGAGCGGGTGGTCGTGGAGAAGCGGACCTCCAGCGAGGGGGCCGCGGGTGCCGACGGGCCGGCCGGGGCCGCCGTCTGCCGCTCCAGCTCGCAGGCGAGCCGCAGCGGCGCGTACATCAGCTCCTCCGTCCCGAGGACGAGCACGCGGTGCGGGCCCCCGGCGCCGTCCGTGTTCGTGTCCGCGGGCCGGTCCAGCGCGTCGAGCAGCTGTGCGGCCATGCCGGGCAGCACCGCGTCCAGCCGCCGTGCGTGCCGGGGATGGAATCCGTGCCGGCCGCCGTCGGGGAGCCCGGCGGGCCAGCCGGTCGCCACCCGGCGCGCGGGCGCGGGCGCACCGGCGCGTTCCGGTGCGGCGCCCGCCTCCGGCCCGCAGGCGGCGACCAGTTCACGCCCGCGCTCCAGGACGTCGTCCGGCAGCCGGACGGTGCCGGAGGCCAGGGCGAGCACATCGAGCCGGGCGCCGAGCCCGGCGGCGAACTTCTCCAGCTCCTCCACCTCGGCAGCGCCCCGCAGATCGACGAGGGCGACGACGACGTACCGCTCCCGGGGATGCACGGCGTGCAGCGCCGCGAGGGTGTTGCGGACGGTGCGGCCGGTGGACAGCTCGTCGTCGACGAGGACCAGCGGGCCGTCCGTGCCCAGCAGGGCGGGGTCCTCCGGCAGCAGCAGATGCGAGGTGGCGTGGCTGTGCTCCTCCTCGAACCGGCCGACGGGCTCCACGCCGGTGCCGCGGCGCCGCGTGGAGTGCAGGAACGGCACCCCGCCCATGCCGTCGGCGACGCAGTGTCCGAGCGCCGTCGCCGTCTCCGCGAACCCGACGACGGTCGAGCGGGCCGCCCCGTCCTCGCCGAGCAGCTCCCGCACTCTCCGGCCGAGCCGCACGCCGGAATCCCGGACGACGGAGGGCCGCTGGGGAACGTGCTTGCCCAGCACGGTGGAGACCAGCAGATGGGCGCGCTTGGGGTTGCGCCGCAGCGCGAGCCCCAGCAGATCGCGCAACCCCTCGCCCTCCGGCCGCACCCCGAGCCGCCGTGCGACCCACTCGCCCGGCCACACCGCGCGCTGCCTGTCTTCCCCTGCGCTCACTTGACTCCCGCCGCCAGCAGTTCCACGAAGCTCACACCCTCGCGTGCCACCCCGAACACCTCGCCGCGCAGCAGCGTGCGCTCGGCCCAGGCGCGGTGCGGCTTCACCTCGTTCATCTTGTTCGTATAGGCGGAGCGCAGCACTCCGCCGTCCCCGCGCTCCGGGCGCAGCACATCGGTCGCATCGCAGAACTCCTCGTGGCTGACGACCGACAGCGCGTGCACCGGGGCCACATGGGAGGGGTGGATGCAGGTCTTGCCCAGCAGGCCGTTGGCGCGGTCGAGTTCGATCTCGCGCAGCAGCCCGTCCATGTCGTGTTCGATGAGGGCCGTGCGGATGTCCTCGGCGCGTCCGCTCAGGAAGGGACTGCGCCGCAGCTGCGGCTTGAACATCCTCTCCTGCGGCCGGAAGTACTCCCACACCGGGCCGGTCACCGTGAACCCGGTGCCGTCCGCCCTGCCGAGCATGTTCACCACGTCGCCGATGACGGAGGCCACCAACTGCACGTCGTAGGCGGTCATCTCGGGGGTGCGGCGCAGCCCGTAGGCGGAGCAGAAGTCGGTCACACCGAGGCGGAGCGCGAGCACCCGGTCCCGGTACTTGTCGACGACGCGGGCGATCCCGGTCAGTGTCCCCGTCCGGCTCTCGCGGTGCAGCAGCTCGGGGGACTCCAGCACGGGCATCGCGAACAGCCGCCGCCCGCAGGCGGCTTCGGCTCCGGCGAGCGCCTCCAGGAAGGGAATACCGCGGTCCTCGGTGAACTTCGGCAGGACGAAACCGGACAACAGCCGCACGGCGGGCCCCAGCCGGTCGACCAGGTCCTCGATCTGCCCCGGCTCGCGCACCCGGACGAACAGCAGCGGCACCTCGTCGTCCCGCTCCTGCCCGGCCAGCCACCGCAGCTGGTCGACGAGGTTCTCCTCGGCCTGCGGAACCTCGCCGTCCGATATGGAGTCCTCCAGGCACAGCACCATCGACACCACGCCGCGCGCCGCCTGCTTGAGCACGTCGTCGGCGAGCGCCGGCCGGGTCGCCGGACTGTAGAGGGTGGCGCCGAGCGCGGCGGCGAGGAACGCCGCGGGCGCCTCGGCGGTGAACTCGGCGGGTTCCCGGTGGAAGAGCGCGCTCCGGCGCTCAGGCGTGAGGTGCCTGAAATGCCGCATGTGTATCCCCGTCCACCGTCTTCTCCCGCGAGCGGGCCGCCGCCCGTGCGCCCTCGCACGGCCCCGGCCGTCTCCTCGTTCTGTTCGCGTGCATCACCGCACAGCCGCTCATCGTACGTACGAACAGAGGTCAAGAGTTCCCCAAGGGGGCAGGACACACATCACGTCCCCGCCGCGTCCGGGCCCGGCCCGCCGTCCGTGGCGGCCCCGCGGCGGGCTTCTCGCGTTGTCGCGACACAGGAGCGGAAGGCAGGATTGATGCCATGACGCACGCGATGACGAAGGGATCGAATCTCCAGCTGGAGACCGCGGCCGTCCGCGCCGTGCTCTGCTGGACGCCTGGTGCGGGTGTGCCGGATGTCGATGCCTCGGCTCTGCTGCTCGGCCACGACGGCACGGTCCGCTCCGATGACGACTTCATCTTCTACAACCAGCCCCGCCACCCCTCGGGCCTGGTCAGACACCTCCCCAAGAAGCGCGGCACGGACGGCCTGCGCGACACGGTCGAGGCGGACCTGACCTCCCTGGACTCCTCCGTCGACCGCGTGCTGCTGGCCGCCTCGGCCGACGGCGGCACCTTCGCCGACGTCCCCGGCCTGCACCTGCTGCTCCTGGACGCCGAAGCGCCCCGGAGCCGGGCCGGCCACCCGGACGGCGCAACCGAAGCGGACGGTCTCATCGCGCGCTTCGACATCGAACCGGAGACCGGTTCGGAGACGGCCATGGTCTGCGGCGAGCTCTACCGCCGCGGCGACAGCTGGAAGTTCCGGGCGCTCGGCCAGGGCTACGACACCGGACTGGTCGGCCTGGCCACGGAGTTCGGCATCTCCGTCGACGAGAACGAGCCCGCCCCCGAGCCCCCGGCGGCCCCGGACCTCGACCCGGACGCGACCCTGGTGCACGCCCCCGGCCCCGACACCGTGGGCGCGCCGGACTACGGGCCCGCCGCCACCGTGCCCCAGCCGCCGCCCGAGCCCGGGATCCCCGAACCGGACCCGATGCCCGAGCCCCGGCCCGACCCGACGCCCCAGCCGGAGCCGGGCCCGCCCGTCCCGCCGTCCCCGCCGCCCGGCCCCGGCCCGGGCCCCGAGCCGACACCGCCGCGCCCCGGCCCCGGACCGGGCCCCGAACCGGCCCCGCCGTCACCGGGCCCCCAGCCCACCCCGCCGACGCCCACGCCCGATCCCGCGCCGCCGCCGCAGCCGCCGGGCCCCGAGCCCCAGCCGGACCCCGCGGGCACGGTTCCGGTCGTGGCCGCGTATCCGCCTCCGCCGCCCTCGCCGCCGGCCTACGGCTATCCCCAGCCGCCGCAGCACCCGCCGGCCACCGGCCCGGCGTACGGCTATCCCCAGCCCGCCTACGGCTATCCGCAGCCCGACCCGGCGTTCGCACTGCCGCCCCAGGGGCCGCAGTTCCTGCCCGGCCGGGCCCGCTGACCGGGCCGGGACGGATCCGGACAGCCGCGGGCCCCGGTGCAACACCGCACCGGGGCCCGCTGCTGTCCGAGCACCGCGCTCCGCGCGCTCAGACCTGCGTCTTGTATCCCCTGCCCCACTGGAGCCCCCAGCCGTAGAGCCGGTCCAGCTCGGCCTGGAAGCCGTAGACGTAGCGCACCTCGCGCCGTACCCGCAGCTCGCCCTTGATGTTCTCCATCAGCAGCACGGCACACGACCTGGCCTGCGGGGCCCGCTCGTCCAGACCCACCTCCACCCGCGGCCCGTTGCTGGGGAACAGCGAGAGGATCGCGTGCGTCCGGTCGAACGCCGGGGTTCCGTCGTAGATGTAGACGAAGAACAGCAGCCGCTTGATCTCGTCCTTGTGATCGAGGTTGACGTAGATCGTCTCGCCCGACGGGGAGCCGAACCTGTCGTCACCGCTGAGCTTCACATACGGCGGCGCGTTCATATCGCCCAGGAAGTTGCCGAGCGGCTGGACCACGCCCTTGCTGCCGTCCGCCAGTTCGTACAGACAGGCCAGGTCCAGGTCGACGTTGACGACGCCCTGGGTGTGGGACTGGCCCGTGTTCGGCTTGAACAGCTGCGCCGGGTGCCGGAGCGAGGCGAGGCTGCGCCGCGGCCTGCCGTCCATGTCCGAACTGCGCATCCGCCACGACAGGTTGACCCGCATGCTGCCGGAGTCCGCGCCCTGCTTGGTCAGGGACAGCTCCGAGTACCGCTTGGTCAGCTCCACCGCATACGTCGAAGGGCCGCCGACCGTATCGAACTTGGGGCCACGCCGCCCCATCCCCACACCGCGCCGCCAGTTCTCCCACAGGGAGACCATCCCGCACCCCCCAGTCAGCCGTGTCCGTCTGCCGTCACGCGTCGCCCGCGCGTTCACCACTACCGCGGGGCGGCTCCGGACGGGCAGACCCGGGGGCCCGCACCGGCGCCGAAGCCGCCCCGCAAGGAGCGTTCCTCACCGAACGGGAGGTCACACGCGCGAGGTCACCTCGGATTGCTCCGCGTCGCCGCCTCCGCCTCCGTCGTCACCGGAGCCCCCGGCGGCCTCCAGCGCACGGTTGCGCCGCACCGAGGACCAGAACGAGGTGGCGATCAGGACGACACCGACCAGACCGGTGATGACCTCGTTGATCTGGTACTTGATGGTGACGAGCAGGATCACCGCGAGCGCGCCGATGGCGTAGTGGGCGCCGTGCTCCAGATACACGTAGTCGTCCAGCGTGCCCTGGCGCACCAGGTAGACCGTCAGGGAACGGACGTACATCGCGCCGATACCCAGGCCGAGCGCCATCCAGAAGATGTGGTTGGTGACGGCGAACGCGCCGATGACACCGTCGAACGAGAAGGACGCGTCGAGGACTTCGAGGTAGAGGAACATGAAGAACGCGGCCTTACCGGCCAGTCCGACCGCCGAGGGCTGCTTACCGGCCCGCTTGGCGGCCTCTTCGGCCTCCTGTTCCCGTTCCTCGTCCTCCTCCAGTTTCTCCTCGAAATGACCGGAGAGTCCGCCCACGATCAGATAGGTGATCAGCCCGGCGATACCGGAGAGCATGACGGTGCCGGATTTGTCGGCGTGCATACCGCCGTGCTGGTGCGCCGCGGTGGCGATGGTGGTCGCGGAGATCAGCAGAACGATCAGCGCGATGCACAGCGAGAGCCCGTTGATCTTCCCCAGCTTGGAGAGCGGACGCTCCAGCCACCCGAGCCACTTGTGCTCGCGCTCCTCGAAGATGAAGTCGAGGAAGATCATCAGCAGGAACATCCCGCCGAACGCGGCGATGGACGGATGTGCGTCGGTGACGAGCTGCTCATAGCGTTCGGGCTCGTCGATGGCGACCTGGACCGCCTCGATCGGCCCCACTTTGGCACTGATGGCGACGATGACGACCGGGAAGATCAACCGCATCCCGAAGACCGCGATCACAATGCCGATGGTGAGGAAGATCTTCTGCCAGAAGGCGTTCATCTTCTTCAGTACGCCGGCGTTGACGACCGCGTTGTCGAAGGACAACGAGATCTCCAGGATGGACAGGATCGCCACGAGAGCGAACGCCTCCCACCCCCAGAAGAACGCCGCTGCGGCGAGACCCACGGCGGTGACGCCGAAGGACCAGCCAAAGGTTTTCAGGAGCACTGGCTTCCCAATCCGGTATCCGGTCTACGAAAGAACTGCACGATGCGGCCGCCGCTCGGTGCGAAGAGCCGAGACGCCTGAGAGGCCGGTGACCGCTCAGGCGACGTTGACGCCGAAGTCTAGGGCGATACCGCGCAGCCCCGAGGCGTACCCCTGGCCAACTGCACGGAACTTCCACTCCCCGTGGTAGCGGTAGAGCTCACCGAAGATCATCGCGGTCTCCGACGAGGCGTCCTCGGTCAGGTCGTAGCGGGCCAGCTCCATACCGTCCGCCTGGTTGACGACCCTGATGTACGCATCGGTCACCTGCCCGAAGGTCTGGTGCCGACTCTCTGCGTCGTAGATGGAGACGGGGAAGACCACCTTGTCCACCTGCGGGGGGACCAGCGTCAGATCCACCAGCACCGTCTCGTCGTCCCCGCCGCCGGTGCCGCCGACCAGCTCGTCGCCGGTGTGCTCGACCGAGCCGTCGGGGCTCTTCAGGTTGTTGTAGAACACGAAGTACTCGTCGCCGAGCACCTTGCCCTGGGCGCAGAGCAGGGCACTGGCGTCCAGGTCGAAGGCGGCCCCCGTCGTCGACCTGGCCTGCCAGCCCAGACCGATCTGGACCTGGGTCAGATTCGGTGCGGCCTTCGAAAGGGAGACGTTGCCCCCCTTGGCGAGCGTCACGCTCATGTCGCTGCATCCTCTCCCCGGTTGCTGTGCGTCCAGTCTCCCTGCACCAGCGGGCGCCGCACACCTCCTGGTTACGGAAGTCTGCGACGCCCGCGGGCTGCCGGTCTCCGCCTGCCGGAGCCGCCGGGACCGGGGCACCGGCAGGCCGTGGCGGAAGTCGTCTGTCTGATCCGTCAGACGTTGACGCCGAAGTCCTGCGCGATACCGCGCAGACCCGAGGCGTACCCCTGACCGATGGCACGGAACTTCCACTCCGCGCCGTGCCGGTAGAGCTCACCGAAGACCATCGCGGTCTCGGTCGACGCGTCCTCGCTGAGGTCGTAGCGCGCCAGCTCGTTGTTGTCCGACTGGTTGACGACGCGGATGTAGGCGTTCCGCACCTGGCCGAAGCTCTGCTGGCGGCTCTCCGCCTCGTAGATCGACACCGGGAAGACGATCTTCTCCACGTCCGCGGGCACCCCGGCGAGGTTCACCTTGATGACCTCGTCGTCCCCCTCGCCCTCACCGGTGAGGTTGTCGCCGGTGTGCTCGACGGAGCCGTCGGGGCTCTTGAGGTTGTTGAAGAACACGAAGTTCTGGTCGTTGGCGACCTTGCCCTCCGCGTTCGTCAGCAGGGCGCTCGCGTCCAGGTCGAAGTCACTGCCGGTGGTCGTACGCGCGTCCCAGCCCAGACCGACGATCACCGCGGTCAGGTTCGGCGCCTCCTTGGTCAGCGAGACGTTGCCGCCCTTGCTGAGGCTGACTCCCACGAGTCCTCCTGGAATTCGTTCGTGAGGAGCACTGCGTGTGCCCCGTAAATGGATGCCGTCCGATCAACGATCCGATCCTAGTGAGCGGTTCCCTTCCCTACAGCCCTCTTACGGAACGGGCCCGGGAACGGCACCGGGAACCGGGCCGGGAAATCGCTTCCGCCCGCCACGGCCCGGTGCGCACCCGGAATCGGGCAGGCATCGGGCCGGGCGGGCGAACGGCCGGGATCCGCGACTCAGAGCTCTTCGAGCGCCTTCACGTAATCGTTGAGGTCCCGGGCGTCCGGCAGACCGTTGACGACGGTCCAGCGCACGACGCCCTCCTTGTCGATGATGAAGGTGCCGCGCACCGCGCAGCCCTTCTCCTCGTCGAAGACGCCGAAGGCACGCGATGCCTCACCGTGCGGCCAGAAGTCCGAGAGCAGCGGGTACTCCAGGCCCTCCTGCTCGGCGAATACACGCAGCGCGAACGGCGAATCGTTGGAGACGGCGAGCAGCTGCACATCGTCGTTGACGAACTTCGGCAGCTCGTCACGGAGCGCGCACAGCTCACCGGTGCACACGCCGGTGAAGGCGAAGGGGTAGAAGAGCAGGACGACGTTCTTCTTCCCACGGAAGTCCGAGAGCCGCACGGCCTGCCCGTGCTGGTCCTTCAGCTCGATGTCCGGGGCCTTCGTGCCGGCCTCGATCGCCATGGTGGTGTTCCCTTCGTCATCGGGACAGAAATCACCACCACCCTATGTTCCGAGCCCCTGACCTCGATGCGGAGGTCAGGGGCTCATGAAGGGACGGTGCGCCCGGCCCGGAGCCGGACCACGGTGAACGGGCCCGAGGAGCGACGAAGAGCGCCCCGGCGAGCGGGGAGACGGCCCGCGCGACCGGCTGCCGGCCGGTGCGGAGCCCGCGTCACGGTGCGGGGCGGACCGTAAGGGCGCGGCGCGGCGGTAGCCGACGGCTGCCGTGGTGCGGCCGGCCGGGAGGGGTGCCGTGGGAGCCACGGCCGGGATCAGCGCTTGCTCGAACGCGCGCCCTTCGGGGTGACCAGACGGCTGCCGGTCCAGTCCTTGGCGGCGTTGAAGCTCTTCGTCTGGGAGAGACCCGCGGTCTGGGACGCCTCGCCGATCTCGCTCGGCTCGATGTAGCCGTCGCGGCCGGTCTTCGGGGTCAGCAGCCAGACGGGGGCGCCCTCGTCGATCATCGTGGTCGCGTCCACCAGCGCGTCCGTCAGATCACCGTCGTCGTCGCGGAACCACAGCACCACGGCGTCGGCCACATCACCGTAGTCCTCGTCGACGAGCTCCTGGCCTGTGATCTCTTCGATGGACTCGCGGAGCTCCTGGTCGACGTCGTCGTCGTAGCCGATCTCCTGGACCACCTGTCCGGGCTGGAAACCCAGCCTTGCGGCGGGGTTGGTCCGCTCCTCCGCGTGGTCCGCGGTCGCGCTCACGGATTGCCTCCAGTCATGTTTCTCGAATATGGCTTGCGCCCCGCGCGCACGCGAAGCATGGGGCGTAGTCCACACGGGCGGGCCGGATCACGCAAGTACCCGCCCGTCGATCCCGCCCAAACGTTGACGTGTCATCCCACAATGCCTGATCGACAGTGATTCACACCACATTGAGTGGGTCGACCGGGGGCCAGGATCAGCCAGGTTTGCCACCCCCACCCCAGGGGAGCCGTACGGGTACCAGGAGTCACCGAACGGACGTTTCCGGAGGGAACGGGATCTGCCCGCCATACCCGTGCACGAGGCGTAAGGTGCGCTGTGCCGCGGCCGGGCCCGCTCGGCACCGCACCGGCCCCGGCCGGCGCGACCACCGGGGGTGTCCGCCCCCGCCGAGGCGCCCTACCGGGCAGGGCCGGGTTACCTCGCGGTACAGGTGACGCCGTCGTCCGGGCGGTCCACGATGGAGACGGCGCTGCCCACAGAGCACGTGCCAGCGCGTGCGCTGCCGCTCAGCCGGCAGAGCGCGACATCACCGAGACAGCGAAGGAACAGCGTGGCTTCCGCATCCGATCGCACCCCGATCATCATTGGCGGTCTCCCCAGCCAGGTGCCGGACTTCGACCCCGAAGAGACCCAGGAATGGCTCGACTCGCTCGATGCCGCCGTCGACGAACGCGGACGGGAACGCGCCCGCTATCTGATGCTGCGCCTCATCGAACGCGCACGCGAAAAGCGTGTCGCCGTCCCGGAGATGCGCAGCACGGACTACATCAACACCATCGCCACCCGGGACGAGCCCTTCTTCCCCGGCAATGAGGAGATCGAGCGCAAGGTCCTCAACGCGACCCGGTGGAACGCGGCCGTGATGGTCTCGCGTGCACAGCGCCCCGGGATCGGAGTCGGCGGCCACATCGCCACCTTCGCCTCCTCCGCCTCTCTTTACGATGTGGGCTTCAACCACTTCTTCCGCGGCAAGGACGAGGGCGACGGCGGCGATCAAGTCTTCTTCCAGGGCCACGCCTCCCCCGGGATCTACGCCCGCGCCTATCTGCTCGACCGGCTCTCCGAGGGGCAACTCGACGGTTTCCGGCAGGAGAAGAGCAAGGGCGTCAACGGCCTCTCCAGCTATCCGCATCCGCGCTCGATGCCGGACTTCTGGGAGTTCCCGACCGTCTCCATGGGGCTGGGACCGATCGGGGCGATCCACCAGGCCCGGATGAACCGCTACATGGAGGCCCGCGGTATCGCGGACACCTCCCGCTCGCGGGTGTGGGCGTTCCTGGGCGACGGCGAGATGGACGAGCCCGAGTCGCTGGGTCAACTGTCCCTGGCCGCACGGGAAGGGCTGGACAACCTCACCTTCGTCATCAACTGCAACCTCCAGCGGCTGGACGGGCCGGTACGGGGCAACGGGAAGATCATTCAGGAGCTGGAGTCCTACTTCCGCGGTGCCGGATGGAACGTCATCAAGCTGGTGTGGGACCGCTCCTGGGATCCGCTGCTGGCGCAGGACCGGGACGGCGTGCTGGTCAACAAGCTGAACACCACGCCCGACGGGCAGTTCCAGACCTACGCCACTGAGAGCGGCGACTACATCCGGCAGCACTTCTTCGGCGGTGACCAGCGGCTGCGCAAGATGGTCGAGGGCATGACCGACGATCAGTTGCTGCACCTGGGCCGCGGTGGCCACGACCACCGCAAGGTCTATGCCGCGTACAAGGCGGCGGCCGAGCACAAGGGGCAGCCCACCGTCATCCTCGCGCAGACCATCAAGGGCTGGACGCTGGGCCCGAACTTCGAGGGCCGCAACGCCACCCACCAGATGAAGAAGCTGACTGTCGACGATCTGAAGGGGTTCCGGGACCGGCTGCACCTGCCGATCCCCGACCGCGAGCTGGAATCCGGGCTGCCGCCCTATTACCACCCGGGGCGGGACTCGGAGGAGATCCAGTACATGCACGACCGGCGCCAGGAGCTGGGCGGTTACGTGCCCACCCGCGTCAACCGCGCCAAACCGCTGAACCTGCCGGACGATTCCGCGTACGCGGCGCTGAAGAAGGGGTCGGGTCAGCAGCAGATCGCGACGACGATGGCCTTCGTCCGGCTGCTGAAGGACCTCATGCGGGACAAGGAGATCGGCAAGCGCTTCGTGCCGATCGCACCGGACGAGTACCGCACCTTCGGTATGGACTCCTTCTTTCCGTCGGCCAAGATCTACAACCCACTGGGGCAGCTGTACGAGTCGGTGGACCGTGAACTGCTGCTCGCCTACAAGGAGTCGCCCACCGGGCAGATGCTGCACGACGGCATCTCGGAGGCCGGCTGTACGGCAGCGGCGATCGCGGCGGGCTCCGCGCACGCCACCCACGGCGAGCCGCTGATCCCGATCTACGTCTTCTACTCGATGTTCGGATTCCAGCGCACTGGCGACCAGTTCTGGCAGATGGCCGACCAGATGTCGCGCGGCTTCGTGCTCGGCGCGACCGCCGGCCGCACGACGCTCACCGGCGAGGGGCTCCAGCACGCCGACGGGCACTCGCACCTGCTCGCCTCGACCAACCCCGCGGCCGTCGCCTACGACCCGGCGTTCGGCTTCGAGATCGCGCATATCGTGCGGGACGGGCTGCGCAGGATGTACGGCTCCAGCCCCGAACACCCGCAGGGCGAGGACGTCTTCTACTACCTGACCGTCTACAACGAGCCGATCCAGCAGCCGGCCGAGCCGGAGAACGTCGACGTGGAGGGCATCCTCCAGGGCCTGTACCGGTACCGCGAGGGCCGGCAGGGGACCCACCGGGCGCAGATTCTCGCTTCCGGTGTGGCACTGCCCTGGGCGCTGGAGGCCCAGCGGATCCTCGCGGACGAGTGGGACGTGAACGCCGATGTGTGGTCCGCCACTTCGTGGAACGAGCTGCGCCGCGAGGCCGTCCGGACGGAGGAGCACAACCTTCTCCACCCGGAGGAGGAGCAGCGTGTGCCCTATGTGACGCGGAAGCTGCGGGATGCCGAGGGGCCGAAGGTGGCCGTCTCGGACTGGATGCGCGCGGTTCCGGACCAGATCGCCCGCTGGGTGCCGGGCACGTACCAGTCGCTGGGGACCGACGGCTTCGGCTTCGCCGATACCCGTGGCGCGGCCCGCCGTTTCTTCCACGTCGACGCGCAGTCGATCGTCCTCGGTGTGCTGACCGAGCTGGCCAGGGAGGGCAAGGTCGACAGGTCGGCGCTGAAGCAGGCGATCGATCGCTACCAGCTGATGGACCCGTCGGCGGCTTCCCCGGGCAGTGCCGGGGGCGACGCCTGAGAGCGGCCGGTGTGGCCCGGGCGGCACCGCTGCCCGGGCCACTGCCCTGTGCTGCCGGGGGTGTTGGCCCACGAGTGCGCCCTCCTGCACCGGCCCGCGGCAGCCGTGGCTCCTCGGCCGCGGCGCTGCCCGAATGAGAAGGAAGGACACGCGGCGGACCACGGCGCGGCACCGGGCCCTCCCGCCGGGGCGCCGCGACCGCCCGCCGGGCAGCGCCCGGCGGAGCGGAAGGGCGTGGCGCACACAGCGGAGTACGGCGCCTGTGGCACGGGCACACCTCTGCCGGGCGCCGCCGGGGCACCTCACCGCTCCCACACCTTGAACGCACGGCCCTGGTACGGCGCCTTCGGCGTCCAGGAGCCCGACGGGTGGGTCTTGAACTCCGCGGTCTCCGCGCACTCCGCGCTCTGGTACAGCGTGACGGGGCGGCCGGTGCGGTTGGCCAGCGCGGAGACCGTCGCGCCCTTGGGGAGGCGCACACAGCTCTCGATGTCGGTGTTGCTCAACTCGTAGGTGTGCCGCTCGCCGTGGAAGTCGGCGCCCTCCCACAGACAGAGTTCTCCCCGGGCGCAATCCCCCAGCTCGGGGGCGGAGGCCCCTTTCTCCTTGCCGCCGGCGGCCGGCCGGGCCCCCGCCGACTGGGCCCCCGCGGCCAGCGCCGCGGCCGTCACGACTGCCGTCGCCGCGAGGACGCGGACGTACTTCCTGCGACCGTGTACGGGCATGGCTGTCATAGCTGATCACTCCCCCGGTTCCGGGCCGGGCTGCTGCCGCCCGGCGTGTGGCCGGGTCATGGCGCCCGGCGTGTGACCAGCATGTGCGGCGTTGTGATGATCGCCAAGAAAGAACGGCCCGGTTCACCAGGACAGGTGGCGGAGTTTTCCACAACTCCCAAGTAATCCACGGTTCCTGGCGTCCCGGGCCGCTGCGGCTCCGAGTGGGGCATCGTCAGATATGCACGGACGGCCCCGCGTCGTTCTTCCCGCGACTGGTGAAGACGGCCACGCCCGCTGCGACGACAGCGACGATTCCCGCACAGATGAAGGCGAGGCTCATGCCGGAGATGAACGAGTCGTGGACGACGTGCCGGGTGGCCTCGACGATCCGCTCCGGGGTGCCGCTCGGCGCGGGCGGAGCCATGCCGACCTCGGCTGCCTTCTTCAGACCGGTCTCCTGCTCGGCGGGCAGCGGGGGCAGCTTCGCCTCGGCCCACTTCTGCGGCAGTTCGTCGCCGACGCGGGAGGCCATGACGGCACCGAGGACGGCGGTGCCCAGGCTGCCGCCGACCTGCATGGCGGCCTGCTGGAGCCCGCCCGCGACGCCGGCGTGCTCCAACGGCGCGTTGCCGACGATGACTTCGGTGGCGCCCACCATCACCGGGGCGAGACCGAGGCCGAGGAGCGCGAACCAGACGGAGGAGATACCGGCACCGCTGTCGGCGTTCAGCGTCGACAGGCCGAACATCGCGACCGCCGTGATCACCATGGCGGCCACGAGGGGTATTCGCGGACCGACCTTGGTGATGACCCCGCCCGCGATCGGCGAGGCGACGATCATCGTGCCGGTGAGGGGCAGCAGCCGCAGCCCGCTGTCGACCGGGGAGAGCCCGCCGACGTTCTGGAGGAAGAAGGTGACGAAGAAGAGGCCGCCCATGAAGCCGAAGGCCATGAGCACCATCAGCACCGTGCCGGCGGTCAGCGGCACGGAGCGGAACATCGACAGCGGAAGGAGGGGCTCCGCCACCCGGCTCTCCCAGAAGCCGAAGCCGATGAAGGCCAGCAGGGAGATCCCCAGGAAGCCGAGGGTCTTCGGGTCGCCCCAGTGCCACTCGGGCGCCTTGATGATCGCCCACACCAGGCAGAACATCGCCACGGACAGCAGCACGATGCCCAGCACGTCGAAGGAGCGCGGAGCCTGCTCGGCCCGCCGGTCCAGCAGCAGCACCAGGCCCATGATCAGGGCGAACGCCCCGACCGGGATGTTGATGAAGAAGACCGATTCCCAGTTCACGTGCTCGACGAGCAGACCACCGATGATCGGTCCCGCGGCCGTGGAGGCACCGATCACCGCGCCCCAGATGCCGATGGCGGCGTTCAGCCGCTCGGCCGGGAAGGAGGCGCGCAGCAGCCCGAGGGCGGCGGGCATCAGCAGCGCCCCGAATATGCCCTGGAGTACACGGAAGAAGATGACGAGGCCGACGCTGCCGGCGAGTCCGATGGCCCCGGAGGCGGCGGCGAAGCCGACGACGCCGATGAGGAAGGTCTGGCGGTGGCCGAAGCGGTCACCGAGCTTGCCCGCCGTGATCAGGGAGACGGCCAGGGCGAGCAGATAGCCGTTGGTGATCCACTGCACATCGGCAAGCGAGGCGCCGAGGTCCTTCTGGATGGCGGGGTTGGCGATGGCGACGATGGTGCCGTCGAGGGCGACCATCGCCACCCCGAAGGCGACGGTGACGAGAGTCAGCCAGGGGTGGCCCCTCAGCCCGGCGCGGGGTCCCGCTCCCCCGCCCCCCTGGTGTCCTGGATCCTGCGCATCCTGCGGGATGGTGCTGGTCTGGGAGCTCATGGCGGGAGACTAATGACAGTCGCTGACAATTGACAAACCGAATTATTCGCAGGTAAATGTCAAGCTGCTTACAGATGACGTGAGCAGCGAGAAAGCGAAGAAGGAGCACAGTGACGGGTCTGCGTGAACGCAAGAAGCAGCGCACCAGGGACGCTCTTATCCGCGCCGCTCACGAGCTGTTCGTCACGCAGGGCTACGACGCGACGACCGTCGATCAGATCGCCGAAGCCGTGGACGTCTCCCAGCGCACCTTCTTCCGGTACTTCACCAACAAGGAAGAGGTCGCCCTCTCCCTGCACGAGACCATCAACGACCGGTTCTACGCGTCCCTGTGCGCACGCCCCGTGGACGAGCCGCCCTTGCAGAGCCTGCGGCGGGCCGTGGACGAGGTCTGGGACGAATCCAGCCGCACGATCACCGAGATCCTCCCGGTGGAACTGCACATGCAGTTGTGCCAGGTCATCGAGACGACGCCCTCGCTCCTCTCCGCCCACCTGCACCACTATCTGCTGCTGGAGGAGAAGCTGGTGCAGGAGATCGCCCGGCGCACGGGGCTGGACGACGAGCAGGATCCGCGGCCGCGGGTGCTGGTCGCGGCATTCGCCGGGGTGATGCGCTCGGCCGCACGGCACTGGGGGATGCGCGGAGACGCCTCCCTGGAGGAGGCCCGCCGGTCGACCCACGCATTCCTGGACGAACTGCGCCCCGCACTGGCCTCCGAGTGGGGCCGGGGAACCCGGGTCGCGGAGCGTGACGAGTGACCGCAGGTGCACCCGTTTTGACCTGAGTATCCACTCCAAAACGTGAGATGACTCACGGGATTCGCGACGATGCGGGGATGCCGGTCGCCATCTCCTAGGGTGGCGCCCCAGTGAATTACTTCTCCGCTCTCGGCAATCCACTGTCCGGGCCGGGCCTTTCGACGGAAGGGGTCTCCGGCTCCACCGTCTGGCGCGCACTGTTCGCACTGGCCGTGGTGCTGGTGCTGCTGGCGACGACCGGCTGGACGGCGGTACGCGGCAACGATGTGGCCTCCGGGCCGCGCGCCGCGGCGCTCCAGGCATGGGAGAAGGGCTCGTTCGCCGGGCGCCCGCTGCCCGATCCGGACTCCTCACCCCGCCGTATCGCGCACTGGTTCAAGACCCTCGACCCGGGGCAGCAACGCACGCTGGCCCAGCGATATCCCCTGGTCGTCGGCAATCTCGGCGGTGCGCCGCTGAAACTGCGGTACCGGGCCAATCACCAGGCCCTCGTCCAGGCGCGGGACACCGAACGCCGCCGGATGACCGATGAGCGGCTGACCGACGAGGGACGGCACGACGCCGGGCGCCGGATGCACCGCTACGAGTCGATGCTCCGGCCCGGACGCCAGTTCATCGCCTTCGATCCGACGGACCGGGGACGGGCCGCCGAGGTGTTCGGTGATCTGCAACACGCGGAGCGGCTCTCGGTGGTGGTGCCCGGCGTGGACACCGAGATGCTGACCTTCGAGCGCTCCTCGCGCCGCTACTCGGCGCCCGTCGGGATGGCGTCCGCGCTACAGCGCCAGCAGCAGTCGACGGCCCCGTCCGAGCGGACGGCCACGGTGGCGTGGGCGGACTACAACGCTCCGGCAGGTCTGGGCGTGGAAGCGGCCTCCGGCGGCCCGGCGCAGGAGGGCGCGAAGCGGTTGAACTCCTTCCTGCGCGCGGTGCCGGCCAGTACCGACGGGGCCGCGCCCAAGATGTCGCTGTTCTGCCACAGCTACGGCTCCGTCGTCTGCGGGGTGGCGGCGAAGAAGCTGCCGCGCAGCGTCACGGACATCGCGGTGGCCGGAAGTCCCGGGATGCGGGCGGACAACGCACGCCAGTTGAAGACCCGGGCACACATCTGGGCGACCCGGGACCGGGACGACTGGATCGCCGATGTCCCGCACATGAACGTAGGCGGCCTGGGCCACGGCGCCGATCCGGTCTCCAAGGCGTTCGGGGCGCGGCGTATCTCGTCGGCCGATTCCGTGGGACACACCGGGTACTTCGTGCCGGGCACCCGGTCGCTGGCCAACTTCGCCGCGATCGGGACCGGCTCGTACTCCGCCGTCGACTGCGACACCTCCGATCCGGACTGCTCTCCCTCCGCTCTTTGAGCCGGTACCGGCCGTTTCGAGAGCGGCCACAGGAAGGGGGGACGCGGGGGCACCCGACGCATACGATGGCCCACATGGGTGACGTACTGGCTGGAATGCACTCCGCCTGGGAGTTCGAATCGGACTCGGTGCTCATCCGCTTCGAACGGGGGATCCGCACGCCGAAGCTCTTCCAGGTGCTCGGAGAGCGGCGAATTCCGTACGAGGCGCTGAGCTCGATCGAGCTGGGACCGGGCGCCAAACGCGGCACGGTGGTGCTGCGCGCGGTACCCCGCGAGGGGGCCGACCCGCTGCTGGAGGCCGCCGCCGGACAGCTGAAAGAAGGCAGCGATCCCTACCGTCTCGTACTGCCCGCCGAGCGGGAGACGCTGGCGGACTACTACGCGACCGAGCTGCGCGCCCACCTGGGGGAGCAGGCGCACAAACCGGCCGAACAGCACATGATCGCGGCGCCCGCGCCGCCGCACAGCTTCAAGGCGTACGACGGAAAAGCGTCCTTCGACGGGAGCGTGGTCGCGTTCCGGTGGTTCTGGACGGGGGCTTCCACCGCGAAATGGAAGGCGGGTGACCAGTTCTTTCCGGTCACCGACCTCGAAGACATCGAGTGGCGCTCCCCCGAGGGGGTGAGCGGCCACCTCCGGCTGCGGCCGCGCGGGATCGAGCCGATGGGCGACGCGGACCAGGACCCGGCCTCGGTGGTGTTCGGCCTCGGCTACGGCCCCGTGTACGAGTCCCTGCCGTTCGCCGCCTCCGTCCTGGCGGCGGTACGTGCCGTGGATCCGGCGCAGGCCCCGCTGAGCCCCGTCTCGTGCGGGGCGCCCGCCCCGGCGCAGCAGCGGTCGGATCCGGCCGATGTCGCCGAGCGGATACGGCACCTCGGCGAGCTGCACGACGCCGGGCTGCTCACCGATGACGAGTTCAGCTCGAAGAAGGCCGAACTGCTGGCGGAGCTGTAGGGCCCGTCCGACGGGCGCCGCCTGGCCGCCCGACTGACCGATTGGCCGCCTGGCCGCCTGGCCGCCTGGCCGCCTGGCCGGTGCCTGACTGCTTGGCCGACTGCTTGGTGCCTGACTGCTTGGCTGGCTGGATGGCTGTTCACTGCCGGTGCCCGGCCCGGCTCCCGTGATACCGGGGTAGGGGGTGGCCGGGGTGCATCGCTACTTCCGTAGGACGCCGGGGCGCCCGCGTTCTCCGTACGCTGATCAGGCCATGTCTTCCCCGGATCCCCGCCCTTCCCCCTCGTCTCCGACTCCCCCGCCTCGTGCGGAGCCCTCGGAGTCCGCGGAGCCCTCGGGCTCGCCGGAGTTCCCGGACGCCGTCGAGCATCCGGGCGCCCCGGCCTCCGCTTCTGCATCGCCTTCCCGGCCGGACGGCTCCGCCGACTCGGACGACGGCCCCGGCTCGTCCGGAGCGTCCGGAGCGTCCGGTGCGGGCCGCGGGGTGCGCCGTGGCGCGCGCCCTCTTCGTGGTGCGCGCCCTCTTCGTGGTGCGCGCCGTCTTCCTCCCTTGCCGCCGCCCGTACGGCGCGGGCTGCTCTCCGCTGTGGGGGCGGCGCACCAGGCGCTGCGCGCGCTCGGGGAGGCCGTCGTCACCGAGACCTCCTCCGGCGAGCCCCTCATGGCCGGGGCCGCCTCGCGCACCCTGCGGTGGCTGCCGTACGCGGTGGCCGCCGCGTTCACGGTCGTGCTCATCCCCGTCGCCACGCAGGTGCTGACCTCGGACTACGGCCTGAACGGGACGGTGAGCGGGGCCCTGGGAGTCGCTCAGTCCGCGCCGCTGCTGCTGGCCGTGACCCGGCCGCTGCCGGCCTGGGGGATCGTCTTCACCGCCGACGTCATCGGCGCTCTGGCGCTGCTGGCCGCCCCGGGAACGCTGGGGCGGCCGTGGCCGTGGGCCCCGCCGGTGATCGTGGGCTACCTCGTCCTCTGTCTGGCGCTCGCGCTGCGCGAGAGCCGCCGGACGCTGACGGGGGTATGGCTGGTCACGACGCTGGTCTCGCTCGTCCTCGGGTTCGTCTCGCCCGAGCACAGCGAGGGGACGAACGTGCTGCTGATCGTGCTCAGCGGTGTGATGCTGCTGCTCGGTGCGGCCGTACGGGAGCGGGGCGAGGCACGGCGTGCGCTGGCGGAGCAGGAGACGATCAGCGAGGCGGAACGCGCCCGGCGGACCCTCCTGGAGGAGCGGGCGCGGATAGCCCGGGAACTGCACGATGTCGTCGCCCATCACATGTCGGTCATCACGGTCCAAGCGGACAGTGCACCGTACAGAATCGGCCAACTGCCGGACGAGGCGCGGGAGGAGTTCGGCAGCATCGCCGCGGCAGCGCGCGAGTCGCTGGCCGAGATGCGCCGGCTCCTGGGAGTGCTGCGCAGCGAGGAGGCGCGGGGCGAGCGGGCGCCGCAGCCCGGGCTCGAACGCCTGGAGCAGCTCGTGGAGGCGACGGTCCGCGCCGGGGTGCCGACCGAACTGACCGTCGACGTACCGGACCACGGCCAGGGCGACCGCGCGCTCGACGACGTCCCTCCGGCCGACGGCAACGGCAGCGGCAGCGGCAGCGGCGGTAGCGATAGCGGCGATGACGGCGGCGGTGGTGCTTCGGGGGCCGCCGCCGGAGCTTCCGGGGGCTCGGGGGCGGCCCAGACGGTGACGCTCTCGGCGTACCGGATCGTCCAGGAGGCGCTCGCCAATGTCGTACGGCACGCGCCCGGTGCGAACACGCGGGTGTCGGTGACGGGCAGCGAAGGAGAGCTGACGGTGCTCGTCGTCAACGGGCCGCCGCCGCGCCCCGCAGGGGCTCCGCTGGAGTCGACCGGCACGGGACACGGGCTGGTCGGCATGCGGGAGCGGGTCCGACTGGTGGGCGGAACCCTCGACACCGGTCCGCTGCCGGACGGTGGGTTCCGGGTGGCGGCGCGACTGCCGTACCCGGCACCGGCCGGGGAGGACCGGCCCGGCACGACGGTCCGCGCGGACGGCCACGAGGGGGCCGGGACGGCCGACAGCGGACGCGGTGGCGATGGTGGCGAGGGCGGTGATGGCGGTGACGGCTGGAGTGACAGCGGTGACGGCGGTGATGGCGGCGGTGGCCGGAGTGACCGCGGTGAGAGCCGTGGCCGCAGTGTGAGCGGGGCCGGGAGCGGTGGCGATGACAGCGGCGATGGCAGCGGCGGTGGCGGGGAGCGGGCCTCGGACGGTGGGAGGTAGCGGACGGTTCGGGGTGTGGGGGATGATCCCGGCGAAGCGGCGCGGAGCAGCGCGGGGCGCGGTCGACGGTCTCCATCTGTCGGAAGGCGCGCCGGGGCGCGGCGCGGTCAACTGGCAGGCGTGCGGGGCACCGTCCGGTCGGCGGGCCGGTGTGCGGGGACGTCGCCCCGGCCGGATGGACGGTACGGCGGGACGGGACCCGAACGGCGCCAGGCACCGGACAGCGCCTCGGCCGACCGGGAGGCACGGCAGGACACTGCCCCGCCAGCCGGAAGGCACGGCAGGACGGCGGCCCGCCCGGAGGCACGGGCAGGACAGCGGCCCAGCCCGCGGTACAGCAGGGCAGCGCTCCGGTCGGTCGGAAGGCGCGCGGAAGGTGCGCCGGACACGGCTCCGTCGGACGGAAGGCGAGGCAGGGCGGGGCAGGCAACGGCACCGCGCGGTAGGTCGACGGGAACCGGTCAACTGGGCGGTGTGGCAGGGAGGTTGGCGGGACGGGTGTCGGGGGGGGGGGGGGGGGGGGGGGGGGGG
>NZ_BJMM01000012.1 GCF_006539165.1 Streptomyces cacaoi
CCCCCCGGCGCGGACGCCGCCCGGGCCACCCCCGCGGGCCGCCGAGCCCCGGCGCAGTGCGCCGAAGCACCGGCCGGCACCGGCCTGATGACCTCCTTCGGCTTCACCAGGGCCGGCCCCCGGTCCGCCCCGTCCTCCGCGCCCTCCCGCCCCGCGCTCTCCGTGGCGTACGTACGCCACGAACCGACCCCCAGCACGATCCCGGCGACGAGCGCGAGAACGGCCAGCACATCACCGGGCCGAACACCGGGCCGCCGTCCCTCGCCGGGCCCCCGACGGCCCCCGCGTACGACGCCACCGCCACGACGGACGTCCCGCCGGCCCCGCGCCACGGCGCCCTCGCCCCACGGCTCTCCCACTGCTCTCACCTGCCTCGTCTGTGCTCCTCGCCGGTCGACCGCCCTCCCGTCCGCCTCTCACGGACCCCGCGCCGCACCAGCCGGTCTCCAGGTCTGATGCAGCCTCCGCCCCGAAAGTTCACGCGCCTCTCCCGCGACTTCCGCCCGTGGAGCACCTCCGGCCGCTCCCGCCGCCGGACCGGCCCCAACTCCCGCCCGCCGCAGCCCACCTGGCGGGGGCGCCCTGCCCGACGACCGCGAAAAGTTCAAGCCTTCCGCAGCTCGGGCGCTCTTTCTACGGTGGGCCCGACCGCCCGACGTCCCCCAGGAGCGAAGGAGACCCCTGCCATGCGGCAGCAGCACCGGAAGCCCGGCAGCCCCCACGGCTCCCACCCCGCCGGAGCCGGGCGCCCGCCCCGCGAGGAGGACGGCCGGTGACGACGGAGGGCAGGATCGCCGTCCCCGGCGGCAAGGTCTGGTACCGCAGGACGGGCGGCGGCGGCACACCGCTGCTGCTGGTGCACGGCGGCCCCGGCTACCCGAGCGACCCGCTGTTCGCACCCTTCGAGACGCTCGCCGCTGACCGCGAGGTCGTCTGGTACGACCAGCTCGGCGTCGGCCGCTCGGACCCGGTCGAGGACACCGCGCTGCTCACGGTGGACCGCTTCCTCGACGAACTCGGCGCCGTCATCGAGGAACTCGGCCTGGAGCGCCCCCACGTCTACGGCCACTCGTGGGGCGCCATGCTCGCCCTCCAGTACGCGGCGGAGCGCGACCCGGACTGGACGAGCCTGATCTGCTCCAACGGCCTGGCCGCCATCCCCCGGTTCGAGGCGGAGGTCCGCGACCTCCTGGCGCAGCTGCCCGGCGACGTGCTGGACCGCACCTACGGCCGCGAACTGCGCGGCGAGACCGACGACCCGGACTACCACCTCGCCCAGGCCGCCTACCTGCGCGCCCACCTCGTCCGCACGGCCATCCCCCGGCTCGACCCGGCGAAGACGAGCACGACGACGTACCGCACCCTGATCGGGCACGCCGACTACCACGTGACGGGCACCCTGAAGAACTGGGACATCTTCCACGAACTCGACAGGATCGGCGTCCCGACGCTCGTCCTCGGCGGCGAGTTCGACACCTGCGTCCCCGCCCACCTGGCCGACATCGCCGCCCGCATCCCGGACGCCCGCCACCTCACCCAGCCCGGCGCGGCCCATATGCCCTACCTGGAATCCGCCCCGCTGCGCACGGAGTACCTCGCCCTGATCCGCGACCATCTGGCCCGCGTCGAGGCCCGCCCCCGCTGATCCGCCAGGCGCCGAACTCCCGGACGGGCCGGTCCGGCCACACCGGCCGGCCCCGCCCGTCCGACCGGTCCGCCCCGGCAGGGCGGGCCGCGTCACCCGGCGTCCGGCGCGCGGACGTCGAGAACCCAGGTGACCCCGAACCGGTCGGTGAGCATGCCGAACCCGGCGCTCCAGGCCGAGGCGGCGAGGGGCTCGATGATGTCGGCGCCGTCGGAGAGCGCCTTCCAGTAGCCGGCGACCTCGTCGAGGGTCTCGCCGCTCACGGACTGGAAAAAGGTGCGGTCGGTGACGGTCGTGCCGTTCTCCCGGCGGGTCGACCCCGCGAGCGCGGCCGGGTCGGCGTCGTCGGCGCCGGGGATGTCGTAGGCCATGACGCGGAAGCCGTCCTCGCTCTCCACCTGCCCGAAGACGATCTTGTCCGCGCCGGGCGCCTCCTTCGGCGCACCGAGGTCCCCGTACGTCGCGAGGGTCAGCCGGCCCCCGAACACGCCCTGGTAGAACGTCAGCGCCTGCCGGGCGGTGCCGCGGAAGTTGAGGTGGGTGGTGGTCCTGATACCCATCGGTGGGCCCTTCTCCTAGCGGTTCTCGGCGGCCTGTTCGCCGCGCGCACCACCCTTCCGGGAGTAGCGGACAGCTTCGGTCCGCTGCCCCGACGAGTTCCGGCGCGACGACGAGCACCGGCCCGGCCGCGCCCGACGGGATTCCCCACAGTCTCACTTCTGATAATGTTCTCGAAGTTGAGAAGCGAGCCGGCGAACCCTCGTCTGCTCGGGCCGCACCCTGTCCGGCCACCCGGTCACGCGCTCCCCGGACCACACACACCCCGAGGCGAGCGGCACGGCCTTCCCCCGCACGACGGCTCACACAAAGGACCCAGGCATGTCTCCTTCGCAGACAACCGTGCCCGCGCACTCCGAGAACCCGGCGACCCCCGCCCGCCGCCGCGGCGACCTGATCCTCTTCCTGGTCATCGCCTTCGGTATGAGCTGGGCCTGCTGGGGCACGGCGATCGGCCTCGGCGGACCGGCGACTCCCGGCACCCCCACCTACACGCCCTTCCTGCTCGGCGCCTTCGGCCCGCTGGCAGGCGCCCTGGTGATCCGTATACGGCGCAGGCGGCGGCGCGAGCCGGTGCCGGAGCACGCGGTGCGGTTCCGCCCGGCCGCCCTGCTCTGGGCACCGCTGCTCATGGTGGCGGCCTCGGGAGCGGTGCTGGGCGCCGCGGTGATCGGCCACGCGGCCGGCGACACCGCGCTGAGCTGGTCGGACAGCCGGGACGTGATGCAGGACATGGGCGGCCCGGCGGCGTTCCTCGTCAGCATGATCATCTCCGGTCCGCTCTCCGAGGAGCCGGGCTGGCGCGGCACCGCCTACCCGAGGATGCGCGCCACGATGGGCCGCTTCCGGATCGCCCTGGTGCTCGGCGTCATCTGGGCCGTGTGGCACCTGCCGCTGTTCTTCGTCGACGGCACCGTCCAGCACGACCTCGGCCTCGCCACCCCGGGCGGTGTGCTCTTCGCCGCCGGCAACATCCCCATGGCCATGCTGGTCACCTGCGCCTACGACCGGGCCGGCGTCCTCGCCTCGATCGCCGTGCACTTCGCCGTCAACACGACGATGATCCTGCTCGACGTGCACACCCCCGCGACCCAGGCCCTGATCATGGGCTGCCAGATCGTCCTCATCGCCGTGCTCCTGCTCACCGGCCGCCGCCCCGCGACCGGCACCACCCCGGCCGCACCGGCCCACCCCGCCCGCACCCCGGCACAGGTCTGAGCAGCACCGCGCAGCTCTCCCCCCACGCAACACCGCCACGGAACCCCGACGCCTTCACGGCCTCGGGGTTCCGCCGTGTGCACCCGCTCGGCCCGTCGTCCCGGCCCGGCGACGGCACGCCCGCAAAGGGGCGGCCCGCAGGTCGGCTACACCGGGCCCAGTGCCCGGGGGTTGGACACGGTGTGCCGTGAAGGGTTGCTCTCCGGTGCGATGGCTCTTGTGGAACCCTGACAAGAAATCGTCCGTTCCTGCTCTGTTGATCCGAAGCCGGTGGCACCGGCCGTACGGACTGGGGTGGCGAATGAGCCAGGCAGAACGACTGCAAGATCAGCTTGCGACCGACCTCACCTGGATGATGGGGGGTGCCATCTACGGACTGCTGGTCGCACCGACATTGGTGCGCTGGGCCTACACGGTGTACGTGTGGGTGGCGCTGCGGCGGCGACGTCGCCGTGGTGCCCCGCGCGCACTCGGCGGCCGGTTGCGGATGCTGGCCCGGCTGGAGGCGGCTATGGCCGAGTTCCGGCTGCCCTTCGCTCTTCGCGGGGCGCTGCGCGAGCGGCTGATGAAGGCACAGGTGCTGGCTACGGCAACAGCCGTCGTCATCGGCTGTCCGGCGCTCGTCCTCTTCAACCTCACCACCTTGGACGCGCATGCCGCGGATGGAAAGATCCCAGGGCTGACCGCGCTGATCACGACCGTTGCCGCTGTGCTGCTCTTCGCTCTGACTGCCGTCGGTGGCGCTGCGCGCGTCTATGGACCCCGTCTGGGACTGCCGGTCACCAGGATGGTGTGCAACGCGCTGATCACCGCGCACCGGGTCCGGCGCCGGGAGGCGAGCCCGTCCCGGCTGGACAGCGCGGTCGACGCGGTGGCGGCTGTCTTGGTACATCGGGCGAAGAAGTACCACGTCCGGCAGGAGCGGCCCGCGACCATCGAACACGCGAAGAGGGTCCGGGAAGCGCTGCGTTGGGACGCGCGGCGCGTGCAGCGCGGAGACGCGGGCGCGGTGGACGAACTCGCCGGCAAGCTGGCCACCGTTCTGCACGGCTTGTGCGCCGGCACCCCGCAGAACCTGCTCCCGGAAAGCCTTCTGGTGTCTTCGCAGGTGGCTCATGGCGAGCCCCGGAAGCGGGTGGCCTTCCTCGCCTCTGTCGGTGTCGCTCTCGCCTCCGCCCTCGCCTGGCTCCTGTCGGCGGTCGGTGTGCCCGGCGAGGCGGTGGTCCCCTTGACCATCGTCACCTTGGTCCTCCCCCTGAAGCTGGGAGGTCCTTCGGAGCCGCCACTGCGGGCACGGGACCTGCTCGATTTCGCCCGGGGCGACAGCGAGCCGCCTGCCACCGCTCAGCAGGAACCCGAGGAGCGTCAGCCGACCACCGCCTCGCGTGAGTAGGTGCGGCCAGTCCCGTTGCAGGGAACCTGATGTCAGTTCTCTGTTCACACGCCGACGGGGCCGGTGGGCGTTGGCTGACCGGCCCCGTCGCGGTTCGTGGGTGTCAGGCGCCCTGCGAATCCCGGTTGATGGCCGGAGCCGGAGCCGGCCCGCAGCCTCGTGGCACGAGCTTGATGACCGCTTCGGCGGCGGCGCGGGCGAGATCATCCAGGACAGCCTGGCTCGCGGTCACCTCGCGGATCAAGCAGCTGACCTACCTGTCGACGGTGGCCGTCGTCCTCGGGAACGAGTCGGCGGCCGACGAGTCGGCGGACGTCCGCACCGCCTGCCCCACCCGCGACCTCGGGCGCGCCTACGCCGACGGTCACGCGGCCGCCAAATGGGCCGGGGAGGTGCTGCTGCGCGAGGCGCACGAGAGGTTCGGCCTGCCCGTCGCCGTCTTCCGCTCGAACCTGATCCTCGCCCACCCGCGCCACCGCGGCCGGTTCAACGTCTCGGACGTCTTCACCCGCCTCGTGCTGAGCCTGCTGGCACACGCGCTGCACGCTCGTCCACCCCTTGTCCGATCAGGACTCACGCAGACATAAGACGATCGCCCAGCCGGTCCTCCATCCGACTCCGGAACATCAAAAAGCCCAGGTCACAGACTATGTGACCTGGGCTTCGCCGGAGCCGCCTAAGGGAATCGAACCCTTGACCTACGCATTACGAGTGCGTCGCTCTGGCCGACTGAGCTAAGGCGGCATGCTGCGCGCGGCCAGCGTGGCAGCCGCAGCGACGACAAGTCTACAGGGTGCGAGTGGGTGCTCCGGACCGGGTTTGTGGGGTGCGGAGGAGGGGGGTCGGGTGGGGTTCGGGCTGGTCAGGGAGTGTGTGGCCGTCAGGGGTGCGGTGGGTGACGGGGGTGGCACGGAGGGTGTTGTCAGTGGCAGGTGGTGCCGTTCTTCGGGGGTGTGCCGGAGAGCAGGTAGGTGTTGACGGCGCGGTCGACGCAGTTGCTGCCGCGCTGGTAGCCGGTGTGGCCGTCGCCGTCGTAGGTCAGCAGCCGGGCGGTCTCCAGCTGGCCGGCGAGGCCGCGGGCCCAGCGGTAGGGGGTGGCCGGGTCGCGGGTGGTGCCGACGACGAGGATCGGGTCGGCGCCCTTGGCGGCGATGCGGTGCGGCGAACCGGTGGGCTTGTGCGGCCAGTCGCCGCAGTTGAGGGCGGCCCAGGCGAAGCCGCGGCCGAAGACGGGGCTGGCCTTCTCGAAGGAGTCGGTGGCCTTGCGCACGGCCTCGGGCCCGGAGAAGGCGGGCGGCAGGTCCAGGCAGTTCACGGCGGCGTTGGCGTACATGGTGTTGCTGTAGGTGCCGTCGGGGCCGCGCTCGTAGTAGTCGTCGGAGAGGGCGAGCAGCTGGGAGCCGTCTCCCTTCCGGGCCGCGGAGAGCGCCTCGCGCAGCATCGGCCAGGAGCCCTTGTCGTACATGGCGCGGATCACGCCCATGGTGGCCTGGGCCTCGGTGAGGGTGCGGCCGGAGTCGCCGGTCTTCAGCGGCTTCTTGTCCACGCGTGCGAAGAACGCCGACATGCGCTCGGCCGCCTTGCCCGCGCTGTCGCGTCCGAGGGGGCAGCCGGAGTGGCGTACGCAGTCCTCGGCGAACGCCTTGAAGGCGGTCTCGAAGCCGGCGGTCTGTTCGCGGTTGACGCGGCGCGAGGACAGCGACGGGTCCATGGCGCCGTCGAGGACGAGGCGGCCCGAGCGCCCGGGGAAGAGGCCGGCGTAGGTGGCGCCGAGGTAGGTGCCGTAGGAGGCGCCCACGTAGTCGAGCTTCTTGTCGCCGAGGGCGGACCGCAGGACGTCCATGTCGCGGGCGGCCTCGGTGGTCGAGACATGGCCGATGAGCTTGCCGGACCGCTGGGCGCAGCCCTTGCCGAACTTCTTGTAGGCGTCGGCGAGTTCGCGGGTCTCCGCGGCGTCGTCCGGTGTCTGGTCGACGCGGGTGTAGGCGTCCATCTGCTTGTCGGTCAGGCATGTGACGGGTTCGCTGCGGCCGACGCCGCGCGGGTCCATGCCGACCAGGGAGTAGCGCTTGCGTACCTCTTCCGGGTACGAGAGCCCGGCCGACTCCTGGACGTATTCGATGGCCGAGCCGCCCGGGCCGCCGGGGTTCACCTGCAAATGCGGCTGGTCGCCGCCGCGCGGCTTGCTGCGGGTGACGGCCAGCCGGACCTCGGCGTCGCGCTTCCCGTGCTGCGGATGCGCGTAGTCCAGCGGCACGCGCAGCGTCGCGCACTCGAAGCCGGCCGGGCCGCAGCCTCTCCAGTGGAGCTTCTGGTCGTAGTAGGGCCGCAGTTCATCGGGGACGCCGGCAGGCAGCGGGCGCAGATGCGGGGCGGGCGCGCCCGCTTCCGAGGCGGTGGCGCCCGAGCGCGTCCCGTCGGATCCGTCGCCGCTCGTGCAGCCGGAGACCAGCAGTGCGGCCCCCACCAGCGCGGCGCCCGGGCCGCGGACGAAACGGGTGTGATTCATGGCAAGTCCCTCCGCTCACGGCACGTGCGCTCCCTGCACGTGCTGTGAGCGTATCCGCGCCGTACGCGCACATGCCCGCGCGAGGCGGGGAGGTGCCCGTACGGGTGAGGGCCCGGCCGGGGCCGCGCGGCAGGGCAACGGGGCGACGGGGCGTCAGCCGGCGCGCAGCGCCATCGTCATGGCCTCGACCGCGAGCAGCGGCGCGACGTTGCGGTCGAGCGCGCGGCGGCAGTCCAGGACGGCCTCGATCCGGCGCAGGGTCTGCTCCGGCCGGGAGGTGCCCGCGAGCTGCCCGACGGTGTCCGCGCTCTCGTCGTGCGAGAGGGCGACGGACGAGCCCAACTGGCGGGCCAGGACGTCGCGGTAGAAGGCGGTCAGATCGGTGAGGGCGAGGTCGAGGGAGTCGCGCTGGGTGCGGGTGGAGCGGCGCTTCTGCTTGTCCTCCAGCTCCTTCATGGCGCCCGCTGTGCCGCGCGGCAGGCGCTTGCCCTCGGCGGCACCGAGGGCCGCGCGCAGCTCCTCGGTCTCCTTCGCGTCCAGCTCCTCGGACACCTGTTTGGCGTCTTCGCCGGCCGCGTCGATCAGCTCCTGTGCCGCGCGGAGCGCGCCGCCCACGTCGTCGATCCGGGACGGCAGCTTCAGCACGGCCTCACGCCGGGCGCGCGCCCGCTCGTCCGTGGCCAGCCGGAGCGCCCGGTCGATGTGCCCCTGGGTGGCGCGGGCGGCGAAGGCGGCCATGCCGGGCTCGATGCCGTCCCGCCTGACGAGCAGGTCCGCGACGGCGTCCACCGGGGGTGTGCGGAGCGCGAGATGGCGGCAGCGCGAGCGGATCGTGGGGAGCACGTCCTCCGTGGAGGGGGCGCACAGCAGCCACACCGTGCGCGGCGCCGGCTCCTCGACCGCCTTGAGCAGGACGTTGCCCGCGCCCTCGGTCAGCCTGTCGGAGTCCTCCAGGACGATCACCTGCCAGCGTCCGCCGGCCGGTGACATCTGGGCCCGGCGCACCAGATCGCGCGTCTCCTTCACGCCGATCGTGAGCAGATCGGTGCGGACGATCTCCACATCGGCGTGGGTGCCCACCATCGTCGTGTGGCAGCCCTCGCAGAAGCCGCAGCCGGGCGCGCCACCGAGGGCGCGATCGGGGCTGACGCACTGGAGCGCCGCGGCGAACGCCCGCGCCGCCGAGGCCCGTCCGCAGCCGGGCGGGCCGGTGAACAGCCACGCGTGGGTCATCGACGAGCCGGACAGCCGTGCCGAGCCCGGCTCGGCCGCCTCCGCCGTCACGAACGCGTCGGCATCGCGGGCCGCGGCCTCCAGCTGCGCCGTGGCCCGCTCCTGGCCCACCAAGTCATCCCACACCGCCATGCTCCCCATTGTCCCGGACGCCGCCGACACCCGGGGACGGGTGCCTGCGGCTTCCGGGGGCGGGGGCCGCGCCGGGGTCAGCGCCGGTCGCGGCCGTGCGGGGCGTCGTTCTCCTCCTCGGAGGAGCCGGAGGGCCCGGAGGCTCCGGCGGCCCCGGGCGACTGGGAGGACTCGGGGGCGTCGAAGGCGTCGTCGTGCGGGCCGAGGAGTTCGTCGGCGAGCGACGGGACGTCGTCGAGCGGGGTCTCCTCCGCCCAGGACGGACGGCGGCGGGCACCCTCGTCGACCTGCGGCAGCTCGCGGGTGCGGTCCTCGTCGGCGGAGGCATCGGCGCGGTCGCCGGCGTGACCCGCTGTTCCGCGCGCCTGGCGCGGGTCCTCGACGCGGGGCAGCAGGGCGGTCTCGTCCTCGGCGCCGGGCTCGGGGACCTGCGGGAGGACCGTCGTCTCCTCGGCGTCCGGTGAGGCGGGCGCCGCCTGCGGGAGCTGGGCGGTCCGCTCGCTGTCGGAGCCGTCGGAACCGTCGGGGACCCCGGGGCCGTTCCCGCTGCCGGGCGCTGCGGCCTGCGGGAGCTGCGTCGTCTCCTCGCTGTCGTCCCGGCCGCCGGCGGACGGCTGGTGCGGCTCGTCGGCGCCGGGCGCCGGAACCTGCGGGATCTGCGCGGTGTCGGCCTCCGTGCCGTCGGGGGCGAACTCCCGTGCGGACTGCGGCGCTTCGCCGGTCGTCTCCTCGCGCGTCCGGTCGTGCGCGCCCGGGGCCGTCCGCCCGGACGCCCGGTCCCGGGTCTCCTCACCCGTCGACGAGGACTCCTTGCGCATCGAGTACGGCGGCGCCGCAGCGCCCTCGGCCGTGGCCTGCGTGCCCGCGCCGGTTCCGTGCTCGGCCGCCGCACGCGCCTCCTCGGCCCGGAGCAGCGCCTCCTCGGCCTTGCGCTGCCGCTCGCGCCGGCGCTCCTCGGCCTCGGCGCGGAGCCGGTCCTCCTCGGCCTTGCGCTGCCGCAGGCGCTCCTGCTCCTCCTCGTGGGCGCGCTGTTCGGCCTCGCGCCGCTTGCGTTCCTCCTCGGCCTTGCGCCGGGCCTCCTCGGCGCGGAGCCGGTCCTCCTCCGCCTTACGGGCCTCTTCGCGCTGCCGTTCGAGCTCGGCCTCGCGGCGCTTGCGCTCCTCCTCCTCGCGCCGGAGCTTCTCCAACTGCTCCTTGCGCTCGCGCTCCTTGCGCTCCTCCTCGGCCTTGCGCGCGGCCTCTTCCTCGGCCCTGCGCCGGGCCTCTTCCTCGGCCCGCTTGCGCGCCTCCTCCTGGGCCTTCTTCTCGGCCTCGGAGAGCGGCAGCACCTGGTCGAGCCGGTGGCGCACGGTGGTCGTGACGGCCTCGGGCTCCTGGGCGCCGTCGACGACGAGGTAGCGCGCCGGGTCGGCGGCGGCCAGCGCCAGGAAACCGGAGCGGACGCGCTGGTGGAACTCGGCCGGCTCGGACTCCAGCCGGTCGGGTGCCTCGGTGAAGCGCTCGCGCGCCGTCTCCGGGTCGACGTCGAGCAGCACGGTCAGATGCGGCACGAGTCCGTCGGTGGCCCAGCGGGAGATACGGGCGATCTCGGTGGGGGACAGATCGCGCCCGGCGCCCTGGTAGGCGACGGAGGAGTCGATGTAGCGGTCCGAGATGACGACGGCGCCCCGCTCAAGGGCCGGCCGGACGACGGAGTCCACGTGCTCGGCGCGGTCGGCGGCGTACAGCAGCGCCTCGGAGCGGTGCGAGAGCCCGGCCGAGGAGACGTCGAGCAGGATCGAGCGCAGCCGCTTGCCGACCGGCGTCGAGCCCGGCTCCTTGGTGACGACGACCTCGTGGCCCTTGTTCCTGATCCACTCCGCGAGGGCCTCGACCTGGGTGGACTTGCCGGCCCCGTCGCCGCCTTCGAGGACGAGGAAGAAGCCGTTCTCCGCGGGGGCCTGCGCCGGCCGGCCGCCGCCGAAGGCGTCCAGCAGATCGCGCCGCAGCGGCACACCCTGCCGGTCGTCGGCGCGGCCGAGGACGAGCGCGCCGACGGGCAGCAGCAGCGCGCCGGCGAGCATCAGTGCGAAGGCGGCGCCGCCGTGGTCGAAGACGAAGGAGCCGTTCTCGACCCGGTGCGGCCCGATGAGCGCGGCCAGCGCGGGCGCGACGAGCGCGCACACGGCGACGGAGAGCCGCGCGGCGGCCTGGAGGTGTTCGGTGGTGCGGGCGCGGCGCGCTTCCTCGGTCTCCTGGTCGAGCAGGGTGTGCAGGGTGTTGGCCGCGATACCGGCGCCGGCGCCGGAGAGCGCCAGGAGCACGCACACCGTCGTCATGTCCCCGACGAGCCCGGCGACGAGCAGCGCGGCACCGGTCAGCCCGATGACGAGCGCCAGCAGCCGACGCCGGGAGAGCGCGGGCAGCGTGCGCGGCGCGAGGCGGATACCGGCGACGGTGCCGCCGCTCAGCCCCAGCGCGAACAGCGCGAAGGCCACCGGACCGCCACCGAGGTCGGCCGCGTGCAGCGGAGCGAGCGCGACAGCGGCGGCAACGGCGCCGGAGACGGCGCCACCGGCCAGGACGAGCAGCGGGACCGCGCCGGTGCGCCCCTTGTCGGCGCTGCCCGCGCCGTCCGGGCCGCCGGCGGTGCGCGGCCGGCGCAGCCCCTCCAGCGGGGAGCGCGGACGCGGCGTCGGGCCGTCCGGGAGTTCGAGGAAGTAGACGATCGAAGCGGCGGCGGCGAACAGCCCGGCCGCCACATAGGCGGCGAGCGCGGACTGGTGCGTCGAGAACCAGTCGACGCCGGCGCCCAGCAGATTGCTGATCAGGGTGACGACGACGAGCCCGGCCGCGGCGATCGGCAGCGCGACGAAGGACGAGCGCAGCCACAGCCGGCGCAGCGCGTCGTGGTGGTCGGGCAGCGGCCGGACGGCGTCGCCCTCAGCGGGCGGTGCCGGCAGCAGCGCGGGCGCGGCCGAGTCCCGGGTGACGGTGGACAACCGCTCGGCGGCGCCGGTGACGAAGACGGTGATGAGCAGCACGAGGAAGGCGCTGCCCGGCACCCAGTCGATCCACAGCGGGGCGACGATCAGCGCGGCCGCCCGCAGCACATCCGTGCCGAACAGCGTCCAGCGCTTGTCCAGGAGCTTCTTCTCCCGGTGCACGAGCGAGGAGACGGGCCCCAGCAGCACGGCCCCGAACAGCAGCGTCGCGAGCAGCCGCAGCCCGAGGACGACGGTGACGACGAAGGCCATCCCCCGGTAACCCCCGCCGAAGACCGGATCCCCGGCGACCCCGCGCACCGCTGCCGCCTGCATCGTCAGCAGAAGCAGCACCAGCAGCGCCAGCATGTCGCCGACCCCGCTGGTGAACTGCGCGCTCCACAGCCGCCGCAGCGGCGGGAAGCGCAGCAGCGCCCGCACGGCGCCTTCCCGGGATTCCGCGGCCAGGGAGTCGTCGGGGGCGGTGGGGGGTTGAGAAGTCGCGCCCGTTGGCTGCTCTGCACGCGTCATCCCGCCAGCGTATAGCCCTGGCGGAGCATTCGGCGTCCGTACCCGAACAACTGTCCGCTCTGGCGGACTTCGCCCCCCGTGCCCACGCCGACGGCCCCCGTCACCGCGGGCGGGACGGGGGCCGTCGAGCGGGAGCGATCAGGCGTCCGCGCCGGAGTCCTCGCCGCCGGAGGCGCTCTTCTTCGCGGCGGACCCGCCGGCGGCCTTCTTCGCCGTACCGGTGCTCTTCTTGGCCGTCGACTTCGACGCGGTCTTCTTGGCCGTCGTCGACTTGGTGGCCGTGGACTTGCCGGCCGTCGACTTCGCAGCGGTCTTCTTCGCCGTCGTCTTCTTCGCCGAGGTGCTCTTCTTCGCCGCCGTCTTCTTGGCGGTCTTCTTCGCCGGGCCCTTGGCCCGCTTCTCGGCCAGCAGCTCGAAGCCCCGCTCGGGGGTGATCGTCTCCGGGTCGTCGTCCCGGCGCAGCGTGGCGTTCGTCTCGCCGTCGGTGACGTACGGGCCGAACCGGCCGTCCTTGACGACGACGGGACGCTCGGTCTGCGGGTCGGTGCCCAGCTCCTTGAGCGGCGGCTTGGCCGCTGCCCGCCCCCGCTGCTTGGGCTTGGAGTAGATCTCCAGCGCCTGCTCCAGCGTGATGGTGAAGATCTGCTCCTCGCTCTCCAGCGAGCGCGAGTCCGTCCCCTTCTTCATATAGGGGCCGTAGCGGCCGTTCTGCGCGGTGATCTCGTTGCCGGACTCGGGGTCGACGCCGACGACGCGCGGCAGCGACAGCAGCTTGAGCGCCTGCTCCAGCGTGATCGTCTCCAGCGACATGGACCGGAAGAGCGAGGCGGTGCGCGGCTTGACGGCGTTCTTGCCCGTCTTGGGCGTGCCCTCGGGCAGGACCTCGGTGACATAGGGGCCGTAGCGCCCGTCCCGGGCGACGATCGGCCGGCCGGTGTCCGGGTCGGTGCCCAGCTCGAAGTCACCGCTGGGCTTGGCCAGCAGCTCCTTGGCGTAGTCGACGGTCAGCTCGTCCGGCGGGAGGTCGTCGGGCACGTCGGCGCGGTGGCCGGGCTCGCCCTCCTTCTCGCTGGGGCCCTCCACATAGGGGCCGTAGCGGCCGACGCGCAGGGTGATGCCCTCGCCCACGGGGAAGGAGGAGACACCGCGTGCGTCGATCGCACCGAGGTCGGACACCAGTTCCTTCAGACCGCCGAGGTGGTCGCCGTCGCCGTTGCCGGAGTCGGCAGCCGATGCGGCAGATGCGGCGGAGTCCCCGCCTCCGGCGGCAGGCCCGCCCCCGGCGCCCTCGGCACCCTCGGCGCCCTCACCGAAGTAGAAGCGGCGCAGCCACGGGATGGCCTCGGCGTTGCCGGCCGCGATGCGGTCGAGGTCGTCCTCCATCTTGGCCGTGAAGTCGTAGTCGACCAGCCGGCCGAAGTGCTTCTCCAGCAGCCCGACCACGGCGAAGCTCAGGAAGGAGGGGACGAGCGCCGTGCCCTTCTTGAACACGTACCGCCGGTCCAGGATGGTGCTGATGATCGAGGCGTAGGTCGAGGGACGCCCGATCTCCCGCTCCTCCAGCTCCTTGACCAGCGTGGCCTCGGTGTAGCGGGCCGGCGGCTTGGTGGCGTGCCCGTCGACGGACATGTCCTCGGCGCGCAGCGGATCGCCCTCGGCGACCTGCGGCAGCCGCCGCTCGCGGTCGTCCAGCTCGGCGTTGGGGTCGTCGGCGCCCTCGACATACGCCTTGAGGAAGCCGTGGAAGGTGATGACCTTGCCGCTGGCGCTGAACTCGGCGTCCCGCCCGTCGGCGGAGCGTCCGCCGACCTTCACCGTCACCGACTGGCCGACGGCGTCCTTCATCTGAGAGGCGACGGTCCGCTTCCAGATCAGCTCGTACAGCTTGAACTGGTCGCCCGTCAGGCCCGTCTCGGCGGGGGTGCGGAAGCGGTCGCCGGAGGGCCGGATCGCCTCGTGCGCCTCCTGCGCGTTCTTCACCTTGCCCGCGTAGGTGCGCGGCTTGTCCGGCAGGTAGTCGCTGCCGTACAGCTGGGTGACCTGGGACCGGGCGGCGGCGACCGCGGTGTCCGAGAGCGTCGTGGAGTCCGTACGCATGTACGTGATGTAGCCGTTCTCGTACAGCTTCTGCGCCACCTGCATCGTGGCCTTGGCTCCGAAGCCGAGCTTGCGGCTCGCCTCCTGCTGGAGCGTCGTCGTACGGAACGGCGCGTACGGCGAGCGGCGGTACGGCTTGGACTCGACGGAGCGGACCGCGAAGTCGGTGTTCTCCAGCGCGGCGGCCAGCGTCCGCGCGGCCTCCTCGTCCAGGTGCAGCACACCCGCCGGGTCCTTGAGCTGCCCGTCCGGGCCGAAGTCGCGGCCCTGTGCGACGCGCCGGCCGTCGACCGACACCAGCCGGGCCCCGAAGGTGCCCGGGTCGCCCGCCGAGGCATCCCCCGCCTGCCCCGCGAACGTCCCGGTCAGATCCCAGTACTCGGCGGAACGGAAGGCGATGCGCTCGCGCTCCCGCTCGACGACGAGCCGGGTCGCCACCGACTGCACGCGGCCCGCCGACAGCCGCGGCATGACCTTCTTCCACAGCACCGGCGAGACCTCGTAGCCGTACAGCCGGTCGAGGATGCGGCGGGTCTCCTGCGCGTCGACGAGCCGCTGGTTGAGGGTGCGCGGATTGCGGACGGCGTTCTGGATCGCGTCCTTGGTGATCTCGTGGAAGACCATCCGCTTGACCGGGACCTTGGGCTTGAGCACCTCCTGGAGATGCCAGGCGATGGCCTCGCCCTCGCGGTCCTCATCGGTGGCCAGCAGGAGTTCGTCGGAGTCGGCCAGCAACTCCTTGAGCTTCTTGACCTGGTCCTTCTTGTCGCTGTTGACGACGTACAGCGGCTGGAAATCGTGATCGACGTTCACACCGAGCCGGGCCCAGGGCTCGCCCTTGTACTTCGCGGGGACCTCGGCTGCGCCGTTGGGGAGATCGCGGATGTGCCCGACGCTGGCCTCGACCACATAGCCAGGGCCGAGATAGCCCTTGATCGTTTTCGCCTTGGCGGGTGACTCGACGATCACGAGTCGGCGCCCACCGTTTGCGGTCTCGTGGGTCGGGGACAACTTCTGCTCTTCTCTCCGGTCGGCTGCGCTGCTGCATCGTGTCGCTGCGGAGTGTGACGGTACCTCCCGCCTCCATGTCAAACGGGAAAAGTCCACAACGCCACTCGAACGGTAACCCGACAACCAGGCATCACGCCCGCCCGAGGCCCGGCTGCATGTCCGGGCCCCGGCCCGCCGCACGGGCTGGGACCGGAGCCCGCGACCGTCCTGGACGCCGCCGCGCGCTACGCCCCGGCGGGCCCCTCGACCGGTTCCAGAAAGCCCTGTTCGACCAGCATCCGGATGGCGGCCGGCGTCCGCTCCCGCAACCGCGCCGGGTCCTCGCCGAGCAGCTGGCCGATGGCGTCCAGGATCCGCCCCGCGGTCATCGTCCCGTCGCACACGCCCGCGAACCCGGCGCCGACCGTGTCCACCGTCGTCGCCCGCCGCATGCCCCTGTTCTGACGCAGCACGACATACTCCGGATCCTCCGCGCCCGGCATCCCCACCTGCTCCTGCACCACCTCGTCGGCGAGCGTGAACCGGTGCTCCAGCAGTGCCGCGTCCCCCGTCCTGCGCAGGAAGTCCTGGCGCGCGAAGTGTTCCCGGACGACCTCGCCGAGCGGCTGTTCCACCGGGTGCGGCCACTCCTCGGCCAGCACCGCCTCGTGTTCCGCTTCCGTGCGCCGCAGGGTGATCCAGCCGAAGCCGACGGCCTTCGTCCCGCGCGCCTCGAACTCCGCCAGCCAGGCGTCGTACCGCGCCGCGTAGTCGGCCGGATCCCCGCGGTGGTCACCCGCGTCGCGCAGCCACAGCTCCGCGTACTGGGCCACGTCCTGCACCTCGCGCTGCACGATCCACGCGTCGCAGCCGCGCGGCACCCAGGAGGAGACGCGCTCGCGCCAGTCCTCCCCGTCGCGGTGCTCCCAGTTGGCCAGCATCTGGCACCAGCCGCCGGGCGCCAGATGGTCGACGGAGCGCCGCACCAGCGTCCGGCACAGCTCGTCCCCGGTCATCCCCGCGTCCCGGTAGGTGAGCCGGGCTCCCGGTGAGATCACGAACGGCGGGTTGGAGACGATGAGGTCGTAGGGCTCCGAGCCGGCGACCGGATCGAACAGCGAGCCCTCGCGCAGCTCCGGCTCCGGGACGCCGGACAGGGCGAGGGTGAGCCGCGCGAAGCGCAGGGCGCGCGGATTGACGTCGGTCGCGGTGACGTGCGAGGCGTGCGTGGCGGCGTGCAGGGCCTGGATGCCGGAGCCGGTACCGAGGTCGAGAACGCGGCCCACCGGGTCGCGCACGGTGATCCCGGCGAGCGTCGTGGAGGCCCCGCCGACGCCGAGCACGGCGCCCTCGGCAGGGGCCCGGCCGCCGCCGGGCCCGCCGCTGCCCGCCGAACCGATGCCGCCCGCGCCGCCGACGGCGCAGCCGAGGTCGGAGACGATCCACCAGTCCTGCTCCGCCGGACCGGAGTAGGGGCGCACATCGACCGTCGCGCGCACCTCGTCGGCCTGCGGCACCCGCTCCAGCCAGCCGTCGGCGAGCGCCTCCTCGGCCGGCAGGACCTCGCTCACCCGCGCGTACGGCACCGGCTGCTGGAGCAGGAAGAGCCGGACGAGGAGCGGCAGCGGGCCCTCGTCGCGGGTGGCCCGCAGCGCGGGCACCGTCTCGCCGCGGGCGAGCGCCGCGTAGGCGGGCGCGCCGAGGAGGTCCAGCAGCCCGTCGGCGGTGAACCGTGCGGCACGCAGAGCCTCCCTCAGTCGCCGGGTGCTCTCGTCTCCTGCCTGGGGAAGCGCTTCTGTACTCACGGCGCCCATTCTCCTCGGCCCGGCGGCCGGCCCGCGCCCGCCGCCCCGGCCGGATCACCCCGCGCCCCCGCGGGAGCGCGGGCGGGCCGGCCCCGCGGCATGCCCGGTGCGCCGTAACGGTCCTGACACGGGATCAGCGCGCACCCCCGCCCGACGCCGCCGGACAGACGAGGGCCCCGGCCCGTCGCATCCGCGAGAGGGCCGGGGCCGGGAGAGCGCGGGAGCGCCGCTCGCCGCCGCCTCGGCGGCCGGGGTCCACGCCCCGTCAGGACTTCTTGGCGCCGGGCTTCTTACGGCAGTCCTCCTGGTTGGCGACGGCCTCGCCGAGGTCGCCCTTCTGGAGGTTCTCCAGCGCCTTGTTCCCGCTCTCACCGAGCGTCTTGATCTGCGAGGCGACGTCCTCCAGGCCCTTGGAGAACTGGGCCTTGGCCTTGTCGTTGTCCGCCGTGCTCAGCGAGTCGATCTTCGTCTTCAGGCCCTTGTACTGGCTGGAGAGGCTCCGCAGTTCCTTGACGGCGTCCTTGCGGATCTTCGCTCCGCCGTCCACCGGCGGATCGCCCGCCTTGTCGATGGAGTTCGCCAGAGATCCGTACGCCGCGGAGACCTGCTGGAAGGCGGCCGAGTCGGTCTTCTTGACGTCGGCGCGGGAGTGCGTCTGGGGGGAAGCCTCGTCGATGGAGGCGTTCGCCTTCTGGATCTTCTGGACCTCGGGCCTGACCTTGTCGCAGACCTGCTTGGCCCAGGCGTCCGCCTTCTCGCCACTGTCGTCGCTGCACCCGGTCAGCGCGAGTACGAGTGCCGCACTGCCGGACAGCGCGGCCACAAGCTTCTTGTTCACCGGATCGGTCCCTTCCATGGCTGTTCGGCCCGGAACATACACGCCGGGGCGGGAGCCGCGACGAGCCGCACAATTCATCTGTCCGGGATTACAGCCATTTGCACCACAACGCACATCCCGACATTCCGGTCAGCAGTCACATGCGTTCCGGCTACACGGATCCCGGCACACGACGAGGCGGACGAGGCGCCAACGCGCCCCGCCCGCCCACGTGTTGAGCTGCACGGAAGCCGCCGTACCGGCCGCCGCGCCGGTCGCCGCCGGCTAGGAGGCGGCCACCGGATCGGAGGGCTTCGCCACCCTTTCGGTGTTGTCTTCCTCACCCACGGCGATCCCGCGCCGCTTGGAGAGGTACACGGCGCCCACGATGACCACGGCGGAGAGCGCCGCCACCGTCACCCGGACACCGACGCTCTGGTCCTGCCCGTAGCTGAACTTGACGACGGCGGGCGCGATGAGCAGCGCCACCAGGTTCATCACCTTCAGCAGCGGGTTGATCGCCGGGCCCGCGGTGTCCTTGAACGGGTCGCCGACCGTGTCGCCGATGACGGTCGCCTCGTGCGCCTCGCTCCCCTTGCCGCCGTGGTGCCCGTCCTCGACCAGCTTCTTCGCGTTGTCCCAGGCGCCGCCGGAGTTGGCGAGGAAGACGGCCATGAGCGTGCCGGCCCCGATCGCCCCGGCGAGGAACGCGGCCAGCGCGCCGACGCCCAGCGTGAAGCCCACGAAGATCGGCGCCATCACGGCGAGCAGCCCCGGCGTCGTCAGCTCCCGCAGCGCGTCCTTGGTGCAGATGTCCACGACGCGGCCGTACTCGGGCTGCTCGGTGTACGTCATGATCCCGGGCCGGTCCCGGAACTGCCGGCGCACCTCGTAGACCACCGAACCCGCCGACCGGGACACGGCGTTGATGGCCAGCCCCGAGAAGAGGAAGACCACCGCGGCCCCGAACATCAGCCCGACCAGCGTGCTGGGCTGTGCGATGTCGACGAGGTCCAGCATCTTGCCCGCGCTCTGCTGCGCCGTGTCCAGGGCCTTGCCCAACTCCGTGCGGTAGGAGCCGAACAGGGCCGCGGCGGCGAGCACCGCGGTGGCGATCGCGATGCCCTTGGTGATCGCCTTCGTGGTGTTCCCGACCGCGTCCAGATCGGTCAGCACCTGCGCCCCGGCGCCCTCGACGTCGCCGGACATCTCCGCGATGCCCTGCGCGTTGTCGGAGACCGGCCCGAAGGTGTCCATGGCGACGATCACGCCGACGGTCGTCAGCAGCCCGGTCCCCGCCAGCGCCACGGCGAACAGCGCCAGCATCACCGTGCCGCCGCCCAGCAGGAAGGCCCCGTAGACGCCGAGACCGATCAACAGGGCGGTGTAGACGGCCGATTCGAGCCCGATCGAGATACCGGAGAGCACCACCGTCGCCGGGCCCGTCAGCGAGGTCTTGCCGATGTCCCGCACCGGCTTCCGGTTCGTCTCCGTGAAGTAGCCGGTCAGCTGCTGGATCACGGCGGCCAGCACGATGCCGATCGCGACCGCCACGATCGCCAGGATCCGGGGGTCACCGCTGTGTCCCAGGATCTCCGGCGCGTCACTGCCCGAGACGCCCTTGAGATCCGCGTAGCTGGACGGCAGATACGCGAAGGCGGCCACGGCCACCAGCACCAGGGAGATCACGGCGGAGATGAAGAACCCGCGGTTGATCGCCGTCATCCCGCTCCGGTCCGCCCGGCGCGGAGCCACCGCGAACACCCCGATCATCGCGGTGATCACGCCGATCGCGGGGACGAGCAGCGGGAAGACGAGCCCGGAGTCGCCGAACACCGCCGTGCCGAGGATGAGCGCCGCGACGAGCGTCACCGCGTACGACTCGAACAGGTCCGCCGCCATACCGGCGCAGTCGCCGACGTTGTCGCCCACGTTGTCCGCGATCGTCGCCGCGTTGCGCGGATCGTCCTCGGGGATGCCCTGTTCGACCTTGCCGACGAGGTCGGCGCCGACGTCCGCGGCCTTCGTGAAGATGCCGCCGCCGACCCGCATGAACATCGCGATCAGCGCCGCACCGAGGCCGAAGCCCTCCAGCACCTTGGGCGCGTCGGCCGCGTAGACGAGCACGACGCACGCCGCACCGAGCAGCCCGAGGCCGACGGTGAACATTCCGACGACGCCGCCCGTGCGAAATGCGATCTTCATGGCCCGGTGCGAAACGGCGGTCAGATCCGCGGACACCGTTTCCTGCGCGGGAGTCGCCTCACGCGCAGCGGCAGCCACGCGCACATTGCTGCGCACCGCGAGCCACATACCGATATAGCCGGTGGCCGCCGAGAAAGCCGCACCGACCAGGAAGAACAGCGAGCGGCCGATCCGCTGTTTCATGTCGTCGGCCGGCAGGAGCATGAGCAGGAAGAAGACGACCACCGCGAATACCCCGAGGGTGCGCAGTTGTCGCGCCAGATACGCGTTCGCGCCCTCCTGCACCGCGGACGCGATCTTCTTCATGTTGTCGGTGCCTTCACCGGCTGCGAGCACTTGTCGTACCAGCACCACGGCGACGCCCAGCGCTGCCAGCGCGACGACCGCGATCACGATCGCGAGTCCGCGGTTGCCACTGGTCAGTTCTGCGGCATCAGCGAGGAGCCGGGGGTGGGAAAGTGGGCTGAGTTGCCCCGCCATTCGTCCTCCTTGACGTTTGGCACATGGGCGCGCGCAAGCACGCTCAGGCGTCCTGCTGCAAAGATGTGGACGGATTGTAGGGAGCGCCACTCGATCCAAACAGAGCACAGCAGCGGGAATTCGCCCCCACCGGCGAAGATCGGCCGCTTCCCCGGCCCGGTAATTCGCTCGCACGAGGGAAGCCGCAAATTCGGCTGACCCCGAAAGAATGATCTCCCAAATGATCAGGGGCCCGGGAAATCACCTGGTCAGAAATACGCCGGGAAGTGATCGGGAGATCACGAATATCCACCCGGAAGATCGAAGAAACGGGCGCAACAGCCCTCTTCCGTACCTCGCACCCACTCCCAGGGAGGGCGCGGAACGATCCCTTCACCCGTCACTCTCCCGGGGCTTCCACAGAGCCCGCGCACGGCCCCGCGCGAGGGCCTGGGGACGGAGAGGCCGCGAACGGCCTCACGGCACAGCCGGAGAGCCGCACGGCCGCCGAGAGGCGCGCCCGGGAAGTGGAGAGCAGCCGTGGGGGAACTCCGGGGCACGGAGCGCCGGTTGAAGCGATGAGGAACGCGGCCCGGAAGGGCCGGAGCCGCGGTGAGGGGGGAGCCGGGGGGCCGGCTCAGGGGACGAGGGACTCCGGAGCCGTCGGCCAGCTCATCCGGATGACGCCGCCGTTCTCGTCGGCGGACACCTCGACGTCGTCGACGAGCCCGCTGATCACCGCGAGCCCCATCTCGCCGTCGCCCTCGTCCTCCTCGGCGGTCGGCTCGGGGATCTCGCCCCGGGCGCCCGGCACGAGCGCACCCTCGGCCTCCGCGTGGCCGTTGCCGGTGCCGCCGGACGAGGAGAGGGGCGCGGTGCCGACGGAGGCGCCGGGCACGGAGAACCGCCGGTGCGGCGCCTCGTCGGCGACCTCGATGGCGAACTTCTTCTCGTCCTCGATCAGAGAGACCCGGACCGGGCCCTCGACGCCGTGCGCCATGTGCAGGCCGACGGCGCGGGTGCACGCCTCGCCCACGGCGAGCCGCACCTCGTCCAGCACGGCCTCGTCCACCCCTGAGCGCCGCGCCACCGCGGCAGCCACCAGCCGCGCCGTCCGGACGTGCTCCGGCAGCGGACTGAACAGGAGTTCAACGGTGGCCATGCCATCCCCCTCGGGTCTTCCCTCGGCTTCTGTGGGCCACCGCCCTCAGCGGGGCCCGAGGCCCGATGTGCCGCTGCCGGCACCGGGCTTCCGGTCGTCCGGTCCGCCGCCCCGCCCCGAAGGGCGGGCGACGACGCGGACTCGTCAGTCGGTGGCCGCGACGGCCTCGTCGACGGACGGGTGGATCGGGAACACCTTGGTCAGCCCAGTGATACGGAAGATCTTGAGAATGCGCTCCTGGTTGCAGACCAGGCGCAGGGAGCCCTCATGGGCACGCACCCGCTTCAGCCCGCCGACGAGCACGCCGAGGCCGGTGGAGTCGAGGAAGTCGACGCCTTCCATGTCCACGACGAGGTGGTAGCTGCCGTCGTTCACGAGCTCGACCAGCTGCTCACGCAGCTTGGGCGCGGTGTATACATCAATCTCGCCACCGACCTCGACGATCGTGCGATCGCCTACGGTACGGGTCGACAGGGACAGGTCCACAGATCCTCCAGCACCTTGCTATCGAGCGGTCAGCCCCCTCGGTTCTCCCTCCCCCTGCCTGACGGAGAGAGGTGCCCCCAAAGGCAGGGGACGGATCGGCAGCCGCAGAGGCATCCAATCACTTACCACCAGGCGAGTACGACGCCTTGCGGCCATTGTCCGCCTCGCCGGTGACACACTCGGTACCGATGGCCAACGAACAGCGCACCCAGCCCGCGGACGCTACCGGGCGGGCCGAGCCGGACCGCTCGGTGCCCCGTAGCGACCCTCGCGCTGTGCTCGCTCGGCTGGCCAGGGGGTCGGACCGCGCCGAGCGCATCACTCATACGGAGCACTTGCCCCCGCGGAACGGTCGCCATGCAGACTGGCCCGGCCAGATCCGGCCCGAAGTGATCGAAGCCATTCGCGCCGCGGGCATCGGCCGTCCCTGGGAGCACCAGGCACGCGCCGCGGAGCACGCCATGAACGGCGATTCCGTGATCATTGCCACGGGCACCGCCTCCGGGAAGTCCCTCGCCTACCTGGCCCCCGTCCTCAGCCGCCTGCTCGACGGCTCCGAGGCGCCGAACGGCCGCGGAGCCACCGCGCTCTACCTGGCCCCCACCAAGGCGCTCGCCGCCGACCAGCGCCGCGCCGTCGCCGGCCTGGCCCGCCCCCTCGGCACCTCCGTGCGGCCCGCCGTGTACGACGGCGACACCCCCGTCGAGGAACGGGAGTGGGTACGCCTGTACGCGAACTACGTCCTCACCAACCCGGACATGCTGCACCGCGGCATCCTGCCCGGGCACTCCCGCTGGTCCTCCTTCCTGCGCGGCCTGCGCTACATCGTCATCGACGAATGCCACACCTACCGGGGCGTCTTCGGCTCCCACGTCGCACAGGTCCTGCGCAGGCTGCGCCGGGTGTGCGCCCGGTACGGCGCGTCCCCCGTCTTCCTGCTCGCCTCCGCCACCGCCGCCTCGCCCGGCGAGGGAGCCGCGCGGCTCACCGGCGTACGGCACGTCGAGATCACCGAGGACACCTCTCCGCGCGGCGAGACCGTGTTCGCCCTGTGGGAACCGCCGCTCACCGACCTGGAGGGCGAGCGGGGCGCCCCCGTGCGGCGCACCGCCACCGCCGAGGCCGCCGAACTCCTCACCGAACTCGCGCTCCAGCAGGTGCGCACCGTCGCCTTCGTCCGCTCCCGGCGGGGAGCCGAGCTGATCTCCCTCATCGCCCAGGACCGGCTCTCCGGCGTCCCCGCACCCCGCGCCGCGCACCCCGACGACCGCAGGGACGACCACGTGGACGACCGCGTGGACGACCGCGTGGACCCCTGGGACCTCGGCCCGGCGGAGACCGCGGCCACCCACGACAGCGGCACGACCGACGCCCTGCCCCGGGCGGCCACGCCCCACGACCGGTCCGCCGACGCCGGCCTCGGTAACGGGGTCGTGCCCGGCGCCGACGGCGGGCTCGGTGCCGAAGCCGCCCGGGGTGCGGACGGAGCGCCGCGGAGCGCCGGCGCCTGGCGCACGCCGGATGCGCCCGGGACGAACGGTGCGGGCGCGTCCGGCGCGGGTGCACCCGGTGAGCACGCGCTCCGTGCGGGCGCCTCGCAAGCCGGCGCGAGCCTCCTGGCGGGGGACGGCCTCCCCGGGATACGGCGGCGGGGCCTCGCCGGACGGGTCGCCGCCTACCGGGGCGGATACCTGCCCGAGGAACGCCGCGCCCTCGAACGGGCCCTGCACACCGGTGAGTTGCTCGGTCTCGCCGCCACCAACGCACTCGAACTGGGCATCGACATCTCAGGGCTCGACGCCGTCCTGATCACCGGCTATCCCGGGACCCGTGCCTCGCTCTGGCAGCAAGCCGGCCGGGCCGGACGCAGCGGCCAGGGCGCGCTGGCCGTGCTGATCGCCCGCGACGAGCCGCTCGACACCTATCTCGTCCACCATCCCGAATCCCTCTTCCGTACACCGGTCGAATCCACCGTCCTGGACCCGCACAATCCGTACGTCCTCGCCCCCCATCTGTGCGCGGCAGCAGCCGAGATCCCGCTCGCCGAGGCCGACTTCGAGCTCTTCGGCCCGGAGACCGGACAACTGCTGCGGAAGCTGGAAGAGCGCAAGCTGCTGCGCCGCCGCGGCTCCGGCTGGTACTGGACCCGTAAGGAACGCGCCGCCGACCTCACCGACATCCGCGGCAGCGGCGGCAAACCCGTCCAGGTCGTCGAGGAGGGCACGGGCCGGCTCCTCGGCACCGTCGACGCCGGAGCCGCGCACACCACCGTCCACGAAGGCGCCGTCCACCTCCACCAGGGGCGGACCTATGTCGTCCGCCGGCTCGACCTCGACGACGCCGCCGCGCTCGTGGAGGAGTCGAGCCCGCCATGGACGACCATGGCCCGCGACACCACGGCGCTGGCCATCCTGGACACCGAGGCCGAGGTGGCCTGGGGCGAGGCACGCCTGTGCTTCGGATCCGTCGAAGTCACCAACCAGGTCGTCTCCTATCTGCGGCGCCGACTCGTGACCGGCGAGGTGATGGGCGAGACGAAGCTCGATCTGCCGCCGCGCACCCTGCGCACCCGGGCCGTGTGGTGGACGGTCACCGAGGACCAGCTCGATGCCGCCCGCATCGACCCCGACATCCTCGCCGGCGCCCTGCACGCCGCCGAGCACGCCGCCATCGGGCTGCTTCCGCTCTTCGCCACCTGCGACCGGTGGGATATCGGCGGCGTCTCCATCGCCCTCCACCCGGACACCCTCCTTCCCACTGTCTTCGTCTACGACGGGCAGCCCGGCGGCGCGGGCTTCGCCGAACGCGGCTTCCACACCGCCAAGGAGTGGCTGACCGCCACACGGGACGCCATCGCCGCCTGCGAGTGCGAGGCCGGCTGCCCGTCCTGCATCCAGTCCCCCAAGTGCGGCAACGCCAACGACCCCCTCCACAAACGCGGAGCCGTCCGCCTCCTCACCGAACTCCTCAAATCCGCCCACTGAGCCGTCCCCGGCAACCTCCGCCCCTTCCGCCTCCGCGCCCGTGAACTCCCCCTCTCTCGCGAGAGCCCTGCCTGACCGGCTGCGCCCGGAGAGCTCGACAACTGCCTCAGCTGGATGACCCGACAGCTGCCTCAGCTCCGTGACTCGGCGGCTACCTCAGCGCGGTGGCTCGTCAGCTGCCCCACCTCAGGCTCGTCGCGCCGCATGTCCCTCACGCTCCACTTCCGCAACCTTCCGACTCCGGCCTCCGCACCGCGCCCATCACCGATCCACTGGCCACCACTCCGCCGGACGGCACACCGCCCCGCCGACGTCAGTTCGCCTGCCGCACGTCAGCTGGTGACGGCTTCACCCGGCAACCTGGGCCGCCCAACTCCCGCCCAGCGCGAGCCGGTTGCCGGGCCGAACCGGCGCCTGAGACGTCCCCGTTCAGGACCAGGCCGAGTGCGCCGACCACCCTTGCCGCTCGGTCGGCCCCGGAGAGGAAGGCGGGCAGCTGCGGCCCGATTCCCGTGCGAGCCGAGCCACGGGAATCGACCGGAGGCCCACATCCGTCGCACCGGCGTCATGGGCCGCCCTCCGCCCGCAGTGGCGCGTGCCCGGCGGGGCCCGCGCGGGAGCGGACCTGGGCGGTCAACGGGCCGCGGGTGACCCGGGCGTCAAGGTCGACGACGGTGCCGCGCAGGGCGCAGCGGGTCACTCGGGCGTGCTGGGCCCGGGCCACCTTCCGGGCCGTGGCACAGGCCCGGCGTTCGCCGTCCGGGGCCCGGTGCGCGGCCGCCAGGGCCGCCAGATCGGCGGCTCCACCGGCCCGATGGCGTACCGCCACGGCCTCCCCGTAGGCCAGCAACGCCCCGAAGACCGCGCACAACGCCGTGGCCACGACGGCGGCCCAGACCGTCGCCGAGCCGTCGTCCACTCCCGGACGGCCGCGCGTCCGGCGGCGCTTCGCGCCCCGCCCCGGCGGCCGGCCGTGGGCGGTGGCCTCCTTCCGCGCCGCTGCCCGGCCGAGCGGTCTGCCCGGGCCGGGGGCCGCGGGGGCGCCTGCGCGCCAGGGCCCGCGCGACCTTCCGGGGCTCCGCCGCTCACCGCGCAGCCGCGCCGTCCGTCTCGGCTGTGCCCTTGCCTTGCCCGATCGGGTCCGTCCACCCCTCATCTGCTCTCCTTTCGTCGAGGGCCACGGCTTCGGCCCGGATTTCCACTGCCAGCGGGCCCGGCCCGGCCGTGCGTGCCCGGACCCCGACCCGGACGAGTCCGCCGGTCCGCCCGACGCTGAGCCGTGCGCCCGATGGGGCCGTCTCCCGGACGGCCTGCTCGACCGTCGCCGCCGACTCGCCCCGGGCAGCGGCACGCGCCCCGGCACGGGCCGCGTCCACGCACTGGATGCGCTGGACCGCCGCCGCCAGGCCCCACAGCAGCGCGCCCACCAGGGCGACCAGCAGCGGAACGACCACCGCGGTCTCGGCTGTCACGAACCCGGCGCCGGCGTCTCTTCGTCGGGGACGGGCTGAGACGGCTGTCCGGGGGTGCCCACCGGGCAGGTCAGAACGGGCCATCGAGCGACCGCTCGATGAGGCCCTCAAGCGCCCCGGTGACGGTGTCGCCGGTGACGATCTTGTAGAGGACCACCGCGAAGCTGACCGCCGCGACGGTGCCGACGGCGTACTCCGCCGTGCTCATCCCCCGGTCACCGTCGGCATCGAGGCCCACCGCACACCTCAGCCGCCTTCTTGTCCGCAGCCGGACCCACCACGCCCGCCTGCCGACTTCTTCCCCGATCACGAACACTCCTGCCTCCTCAGTCGGTTGCTGTCGCCAAGGGCGCCGAAGGCGTCCTCGGGGGCCGCGGGTGCGTCCGAGTTCCCACCGCGGACCGCTGCCGTGCGCCACAGGGCTACGGCGGTTCACCACAGGGACCGGGCGATCCCCAGCACGACCGGAGCCACTCCGATCGCCAGGAACGCCGGCAGAAAGCACAGGCCGAGCGGGCCGGTCACCAGCACGGCCGCCCGTCTCGCCCGGCCGGAGGCCGCGCGGGCGCGCTCCGCGCGCAACTCCGCCGCCAGCCGGGAAACGGGCTCCACCGCGGGCACGCCGGACGCCTCCGCACGTGCCATGCAGCGGGCCAGCCGGACGGCGCCCGGCCGTTGCCCGAACGCGTCCCAGGCGACCGCCGGTTCGGCACCGAGCCGCAGTTCGGTCGCCACCCGCTTCAGCCGCGCACCCGCCGGTCCGTCCAGGGAGTCCCCGACGGCCGCGGCCGCGCGGTGCGGGCCCGCACCGGCCGCCAGGCACGCCGCCACCAGCTCGGCCACCAACGGGAGTTGCTCCTCCAGCCGCCGCTCCTCCTGGTCTCCCGACGCCGCCGCTTCCCGCGCGGCGTGCCGGCGCAGCCAGCCGAACGCCAGGACCGCGCCGAGCACCCCTGCCAGCAGCCCGGACATGCCGCCCAGCAGGAGGGCTCCGCCGAGTGCCACGCCCGCGGCCGCGAGCCCGTCCCGGGCTCTTCTCCGTCCGATACGGTCCAGACAGCCGCGCATGATCTTGCTCATCGGCGGTCCGGCTTCCGCCTCCGGCCGGCGCCCGACGAGGACGCCGTCCCGCCGTCTGCGGGCGCCCCGGTCGGCGCGGACGGCGAGGACCACCTCGCAGACGGCAAGGAGCACCGCCGCCACCGCGATGGTTGTCCACAGGCTGGGGACAACCGATCGGCTTCCGTCCCCGGCCGCTGCCTCCATCAAGTGCCCCGTGGGCCATGCCCCCTTCATCGGCGCCCACCTGCGGGCTCAGCCGCGCCCTCGGCGCCTCGGACGATGCGTGCGACCCAGGCCAGCCCGGCTGCTTCGAGCAGGGCCCCGGCCGCCAGACAGGCCAGCCCGGCCGGGCTGTGCAGCAGGACGTCCAGGGGCCGGGCGTCCATGGCACCGCCCAGCAGCAGCCCGACCACGGGCAGCAGGGCCAGCGCGACGGCGGTGGACCGTGGCCCGGACAACTGGGCGCGCAGATCCTCGCGTTGGTCCCGGACGGTGCGCACGGCCGCGCCGACCCGGTCGAGACCCGAGGCGAGCCCGGCGCCTCCCTCGACGGCGACCTGCCAACAGGCCGCCACGCCGGACAGCCCCTCGCCTCCCGGCCGTCTCGCCGCGTTCCGCAGCGCGGCCGGGACGTCACCGGCGAACCTGGCCGCCGCCAGCAGCGCGGCACCGGCTTCACCGAAGCGCTCCGTCGTCTCCGCCGGCGCCGCCAGCAGTGCCGCCTCGGGCTGCCGACCGGCCCGCAACTCCCCGGCCATCGCGGCGCACAGCTCCACGACGGCGGCTTCCCTGGCCCGCGCCTCCCGCACCGCCCGGCGGCGCAGCAGCAGCCTGCGGACCAGCGGCACGGCGGCGATTCCGAGCAGAAGGGGAATCCAGGAGGCCCCGAGCACCGCCAGAAGCAGCGCACCGGGCAGGCACCACCATTCGTGCCCGGCCCGCCCGTCGAACCGGCGCCGGAGTGCCAGGCTCCAGTTCCTGAGCCGGTCGGGGAGTTGCGGCAGGCCGCGGCCCACCGGTTCGGCCCCGTCGGCCAGCAGCAGCCGCGCCCGCCCCGGCGGGTCTCCGGCCCCCGCCATCAGCCAGGCCGCGGCTCCCGCGCAGACCATGGCCGCATACGCGGAGTACGCCACCGGGCCCGCTCCCGGGATCACGCCGTCGGTCGTCATGTGCCCCGCCCCTCGGCCGCGGCGGGCCCGGCGTACCGCACATCGCCGTCGTTCCGATCACCGTCGTTCCGTCGGCACAGGGTCTCCAGCCGGGCCCAGCCCCGCTCCGGCACGAAGCCGCACGCGGTCCGCCGGCCGCCCCCGCGCGGCCCGGCCCACACCGCCGCCGGAACGGTGGTGACCAGCCCGTCGCCGTCCCGCTCCAGGACGTGGATCTGGGCGATCCGTCGCAGCCCGGCCGCGTCCCGCACGAGATGGACGACGACATCCAAAGCAGCCGCCAACTGGCTGTGCAGGGCGGCGCGGTCGAGTCCGGCCGTGGCCGCCAGGGCCTCCAGCCGGGCCGGGACGTCCGCCGCGGCGTTCGCGTGCACCGTCCCGCAGCCGCCTTCGTGGCCCGTGTTCAACGCCGCGAGCAGGTCGGTCACTTCGGGGCCGCGCACCTCGCCGACGACCAGCCGGTCCGGCCGCATCCGCAGCGCCTGCCGCACGAGGTCCCGCAGATCGACCCGGCCCGCGCCCTCCTGGTTGGCCGGGCGCGCCTCCAGCCTTACTACGTGCGGGTGTTCGGGGCGCAGCTCGGCGGAGTCCTCGGCGAGGACGAGGCGTTCGCGGCGGCCGGCCAGACCCAGCAGCGCGGACAGCAGCGTCGTCTTCCCCGAGCCCGTTCCTCCGCTGACGAGGAAGGACAGCCGTGCGTCCAAGACGGCCCGCAGCAGCCTCTCCCCGCCCGGTGGCACCGTCCCGGCGGCGACCAGTTCCTCCAGTGTGAACGCCTTCGGGCGCACCACCCGCAGGGACAGACAGGTCGAGCCCACGGCGACGGGCGGCAGGACGGCGTGCAGCCGGGTGCCGTCCGGCAGGCGGGCGTCGACCCACGGCCGTGCGTCGTCCAGCCGGCGGCCTGCCGACGTCGCCAGCCGCTGCGCCAGGCGCCGGACGGCCGCGGCATCGGCGAAGCGCACACCGGTCCTTTCGAGGCCGCTCCCGCGGTCGACCCAGACCTCGGAAGGCCCGGTCACCAGGACGTCCGTGACCTCGGGATCGGCGAGAAGGGGCTCCAGGGGCCCGGCGCCGACCAGTTCGGAGCGCAGCGCCTCGACCACGCCCAGCACGGCCCTGTCGCCGAGCAGCCGCCCCCTGGCCCGCAGCGCCGCGGCGACCCGGGCGGGCGTCGGCTCGGCACCCGACTCGGCGAGGCTCCGCCGTACGTCCTCCAGCAGCGCGGCTCCGATGTCCAGCGCGGTTCCGCGCGCCTGCCGCGCCCGGGGCACGGCGGGCACGGGGCGCCGCCCCGGTGCGGGGTTCCGCGCCGTTCCGTTCGGGGTGCTCATGCGGCCACCTCTCCCCCGTGCCGTGCCCGCGCCCAGAACTCCCGGCAGAAGCGGGCCAGGGCACCGTCCTTGTCGTGGCCGGGCGGCAGCCCCCGCTCGACGTCGTGCAACAGCCCCTGCTCCCAGGGGAGTTCTCCGACGAGCGGCAGACCCAGCAGCCGGGCCACCTCTTCGTCGTCCAACCCGGGTGTGTAACCCCGCCTGCCCTCCGGCCCGGCGGGGGCGCGGACCACGGCCCGCAGGTCCCGCACCACCAGCTGTGCCCGCGTCACCATGCGGTGTGCGGCGGCCACGGCCCGCAGTTCCGCCGGGACGACGGCCAATCCGAGATCGAGCTGCACGAGGGCCTCGGCGACCGTCTCGTCCACCTGGCGCGGCAGATCGACGACCACGACCCCGCCGCGCCGTCTCGCCGCGGCGAGCACGGACTTCATGGCGTCCGCGGGCACCACCACGCAATCGCCCCTGTCCCAGCTGAGGACGCTCAGGTCGTGCGTCGAGGGGAGGGAGTCGGCGAGCGCCGAACCGCCCACGCGCCCGCGGGATTCGGCGAACGCGGGCCAGCGCAGTCCCTCCGCCCGCTCGGCGCCCAGCAGCACGTCCAGCCCGCCGCCGAGCGGATCACCGTCGACGAGCATCGTGCGTTCCCCCTCGCGCGCCGCGGTGACCGCCAGCGCGCACGCCAGGGTGGAGGCGCCCGCTCCGCCCCGGCCGCCGACCACACCGACCGTGAGTGCCGGTCCGGTCACCTCCTCCGAGGCGTCCGCGATGCGGCCGGCCAGCCAGCTCTCCGCGTCTGGCAGCATCACCACGGCCTCGGCGCTGATGCGGGCTCCGCGCTCCCACACCCCCGGATCGTCCATGTCTTTCCCGACCAGCAGGACTCCGGGCCGGCGCAGCACCCCGCCACCGCTCCCCGCGGCCGCTCCGGGGAAGCCGGGGGATCCGGCGCAGTCGTCGCCGACGAGGACGAGCGGTGCGTGCTCCCAGGATCCGGCCCCGCTCCAGGCCGCCCACCCCGTACCGCCTGCCGGGGCTCCGTGTGCCACGTGCACTTCGACGCCGGCGGCTGCGGAGAGTCGCAGGAGGTCATCGAGGAGCTCGTCGTCCTCGGTGACAATCAGAATGTTTTCGGCCATGATCCCAACCCCCTTCACATGTCATGCACTCGCTTCCGCAAACACCTGCGGAGGCGGTCGGGAATCAGGATGTGGCGCTCCGGAAAAACGCGGGGATCATGCTCCGAATCTGTGGACAAGCCGGCGCCTGTGAATAACTCCCTCACCCATACCGGTGACTTCCGGAGAGCAGCGCCTCGATTACGGTGCGTTACAGGGTGCGACGGGCGGCAGAAACCGCCACGAAGATCAGAAAAGCCGCCGACCGCGGCCCTCGGAGTGAGAAAAAGCCTCCGGACATGCGACGACCCCCGCCGGGGGGGAGAGCGGGGGTCGTCTCCACGGCCGACTCGGGGGGGGGAGGAGTCGGGCCGGGTTAGCACGGTCGCGAACGATCCGTGACTTCCATGGTGTACCCGAGAGCCTTCTCAGGCAAACCCACGCGCCCCACCTTACGCCGAATGGTTGGCGCCTATGCTCGGACCCGTGGAAAACGTCCCGATGCCCCGCACTGCTGCCTTCTTCGATCTGGACAAGACGGTCATTGCGAAGTCGAGCACGCTCACCTTCGGCAAGCCCTTCTATCAGGGTGGCCTGATCAATCGCCGCGCAGTGCTACGGACCGCATACGCGCAGTTCGTATATCTCCTCGGCGGCGCGGACCACGATCAGATGGAGCGGATGCGCGCATACCTGTCGAAACTGGTGCGCGGCTGGGATGTCCAGCAGGTACGGGAAATCGTCGCGGAGACGATCCACGGTGTCATCGATCCGATCATCTACGACGAGGCGGCGTCCCTGATCGAGGAGCACCATCTCGCCGGCCGCGACGTGGTCATCGTGTCCACCTCGGGCGCCGAGGTCGTCGAGCCCATCGGCGCGATGATCGGCGCCGACCGCACCATCGCGACCAGGATGGTCGTCGAGGAGGGCCGCTTCACGGGCGAGATCGAGTACTACGCCTACGGCCCCACCAAGGCGGAGGCGATCCGCGAGCTGGCCGCGGCGGAGGGGTACGACCTGGCCCGCTGCTACGCCTACAGCGACTCCGTCACCGATCTGCCGATGCTGGAGGCGGTGGGCAGCCCGCACGCCGTCAACCCGGACCGGGCCCTGCGCAAGGAGGCGGCCTCCCGCGGGTGGCCCGTCCTGTCCTTCTCGCGGCCCGTACGGCTGCGGCAGCGGATCCCGTCGTTCTCCCTGTCGTCCCGGCCCGCGGTCGCGTTCGCCGCCGTCGCCATGGGCGCCGCGATAGCGACAGCCGGGGTCGTCTGGTTCAACAGCCGCCGGCAGACGCGCCCGCACGGCGGTGACGGACTGCGGGCTTCCTAGCCACGGCGGACCGGCCGCGGGCGCACGGGGAGCACAGCGGTCCGGCACACCGCACCGCAGGTCGCACAGCTGTCGCCGATCGGGGCCCAGCGGGAGAGTTCCGCAGCCCGTTATGCCCGTATTTGACGGGAAAAGTAAAGTTCTGTGCCGACCTCTTCCGGTCGGTCCCGCCGTTCGGTACAAAGGAGTTGACGGCCCGCGAGACCAACGGCATCCGAGAGGATCCCGTTACTCAAGGCCCCACGGACCGCCTCGCATGAATACCGGGCACCCACGCGACGCGAAGCCCGCGGATCGGGCAGGTCCCAGCAGGGAACGGGCAAAGAACCGCCCTGATGGACAGGATTCGGTTGCACGCACTGGTAACCCGGTGGACATGCCGGCGGCGACTCCATCCTCACGGTGGAGCCGCCGCATTTTCGCGCCCTGGACTCCTGGGTTCGGGGCCGCCGCAGCTGTACCGGTCGAAAAACTGCCACAGCTGTGCCGGTTCAGCAGAAGGCCACAGCTGTGCCGGTTCACAGGAGGCTGCGGACTTCAGGCGGCCCCGCGCTGCATCGCCTCGCAGACCGCGGTGCTCTCCCTCGCCCCCAGCTCGACAGCCCTGCCGCAGAAGGCGATCCAGGCGGACATCCCCTCGGGGGTGCCGGAGGCGTACTGCCGCAGCGCCTCCAGATACGCCTCGCCGCCCTGCTCGCCGGCGCCGACCTCGGCAGGGCAGACGGCCTTCGGGTCGAGTCCACTGCCCACGAGCACGATGCGCTCGGCGGCCCGGGCGACCAGCCCGTTGTACGAGCCGAAGGGGCGCAGCACCTGGAGTTCGCCGTGGATGACGGCGGCGGTCACCAGCGCCGGCGCGGACGACACCCCGGTGACCAGGCCCACGAGCCCGTCCAGCCGGGCAGCGACCTCGTCGGCGGCCGGCAGCTGCAAGCCGAGATCCGGGCCGTGCACCCGCTCACCGGCACGGCGCGGGCGCCCGACCGTCTCGTCGGGTGCGGCACGCCCGGCTCCCACCAGATGCAGCCGCGCCAGCACCCGCAGCGGCGACTGCGGCCAGATGTCCAGCAGCTGACCGGCTTCCGCGGTGACCCGCAGCGCCGCGCCCACGGTGCGCGGCTCCCCCTCGACGCCGAAGTCGCTGCGCCGCCTGACCTCCTCCAGCGCCCAGTCGGCCCCCTCCAACGCGGCCGACGACCGGGCTCCGCGCAGCGCCGCCTCCGCGCTGACCTCGCTGCTGCGCCGCCGCATGACACGGTGCCGGTACACGCGGTCCACCGCCTTGCGTACGGACTCCACGGCCTCCGGTACGCCGGGCAGCGCGGCGAGCGGGGCCAGCGGGTCGGCCGGCGTACCGGCCGCCGTCGTGCCGTCGGCGGAGTGGGCGGAGCCTCGGGAGCTACTCATGGGTACGACCCTACGCACACCGCAGCACCACGTTCGAGTGGTCTTCTTCACGCGCAGGTTCGGAGCACCCCGTCCGCACGCCTACTCTTTTGAACATGAAGATCGCTTTCGTAGGCAAGGGGGGCAGCGGCAAGACGACCCTGTCCTCGCTGTTCATCCGCCACCTCGCCGCACGCGGTACGCGCGTCGTCGCCGTCGATGCCGACATCAACCAGCACCTGGGGGCCGCACTCGGACTCTCGGAGGAGGAGTCGGCCGCGCTGCCCGCCATGGGAGCGCACCTTCCGCTGATCAAGGACTATCTGCGCGGCGCCAATCCGCGGATCACCTCGGCCGAGACGATGATCAAGACCACGCCGCCCGGCGAGGGTTCACGTCTGCTGCGGCTCGGTGAGGACAACCCGGTCTACACCGCGTGCGCCCGGAACGTCCCGCTGGACGGCGGACCCGTCCGGTTGATGGCCACCGGGCCGTTCACCGAGTCCGACCTCGGTGTCGCCTGCTACCACTCCAAGACGGGCGCGGTGGAGCTGTTCCTCAACCATCTGGTGGACGGGCGCGAGGAGTTCGTGGTCGTCGACATGACGGCGGGCAGCGACTCGTTCGCCTCGGGGATGTTCACCCGCTTCGACATGACGTTCCTGGTCGCGGAGCCCACCCGGAAGGGGATCTCCGTGTACCGCCAGTACAAGGAGTACGCACGGGACTTCGGCGTGCCGCTCAAGGTCGTCGGGAACAAGGTGCACAGCGACGACGACCTGGAGTTCCTGCACGAGGCCGTGGGCGACGACCTGCTCGTGGCGGTCGGGCACTCCGAGTGGGTGCGCGCCATGGAGAAGGGCCGCGGCCGCCCGTTCGCCGAGCTGGAGGGCTCCAACTCCCGTGCGCTGGAGACGCTGTACGAGACGGCGGACGCGGTGTATCCGCAGCGGGACTGGGAGCGGTACATGCGGCAGATGGTCCACTTCCACCTGCGGAACGCCGAGAGCTGGGGCAACACCAGGACGGGCGTCGACCTGGCGGCGCAGGTGGACCCGTCGTTCGTGCTGCGCGAGGAGGCGGCGCCGCAGCCGGTCTGACGGGCCGCCCGGGCCCCGGTTCCCGCGCAGCCGGAACGGGGCCCGGACACAGCCTTTTGCGTTTTCCTCGCCCTGCTGTGCCCCCCTTTGCTTTCCTCGCCGGTCAGTGCGCCTTGCCGAGTGCCCGTGCCCCCTCCGCGCCGGCGGAGTGCGCGCGGCCGAGGTAGGAGCGCCAGCCGCCCGGGGGCTTCTCGCCGACGCCGAGTGAGCGCAACTTCTCCAGCGTGCGCGGGTCCTGAGCGTCCAGCCAGTCCACGAGCTGCCGGAAGGAGACGCAGCGCACCTCCTTCTTGCGGCAGACGGTCTTCATGACCTCTTCGACGGCGTCCATGTAGATGCCGCCGTTCCAGTCCTCGAAGTGGTTGCCGATGATCATGGGCGCCCGGTTCGTGGTGTAGGCGCGGCGGAACCCCTGGAGCAGACCGTCGCGCATCTGGCGTTGCCAGGCGGGGCGCTTGGCCGGGTCGCCGTTGACGGTCCCCGACTGGTTGGCCAGGAAGTTGTAGTCCATCGAGAGCGTCTCGAACTTCCGCCCGGGCATGGGGACCTGCTGGAGGGGGAGGTCCCAGAGACCCTTGCGCTTGTCGGGCCAGACCTGGGTGCCGTTGCCGGAGGAGTCGTAGCGGAAGCCCATCTGGCGCGCGGCATCCAGCAGGTTCTGCTGGCCCTCCAGGCAGGGTGCCCGGCCGCCGACCATCTCGTGCGTGTAGTTGAAGGGCAACGGCTTGGCGTCCTCCCAGCCCGTCGTGGTCTTCCAGTTCTCGACGAACCAGCGGGCCTGGCGGATCTCGCTCTTCCACTGCTCGACGGACCAGTCGCCGACACCGCCGGGGCCGCAGAAGTGGCCGTTGAAGTGGGTGCCGATCTCATGTCCCTCCAGCCAGGCTTTGCGCACCTGCTTGAGCGTGGAGCGGACGTTCTGCTTCTTCAGATAGCCGATGTCCGAGGCGCCCTGCTGGTGACCGGGTGGGGAGTAACGTTTCGCCTCCTTTTCCGGAAGCGCGTACACGCCGCTGAGGAAGAAGGTCTGGGCGGCGCCGTACTTCCTTCCGGCCTCGCGGAAGCGGGAGAAGAGCCGCTTGCTGTCCTCACCCGCTCCGTCCCAGGAGAAGACGACGAACTGCGGGGGCTTGCGGCCGGCCAGCTTGCGCGGGTGCGGCTGGCGCGGCTGCCGGCCCGTGAACGCCGTCGAACCGTCACCGATGAGCCGGACCTTGCTGTGCGGCGGCGCCTCGGGCGCCGGCTGCGGGGCGCCGTCCGGCCGGTCCGCCGCCCCCCCGGAGCATCCGCTGACGACCAGGGCCAGGGCCAGCGTCGTCGTCCCCGCCAGCGGTGCGGCGGTTCGTCTTCGCGTAGCTGTCATCGCGCACCTCGTCCTCTCGCGAGTCCGCCGGCCGCGAACCGGACCGGCAGTACGTGCGCACCAAAAGTTCCATAAGCCTTAAAAACGACAAATACGACAAGCAGACTTCCCCGGCCGTTCACTCGATGGGCGGAAGCAGGCCGCGGAGCGCCGCCTCGCCCTTCTACGGCTCTTTACTCCGCATTACGCTCGCTTTACTGATGCTTGGGAGTAATCAGACGGTCACGCACCGTGCCATCCAGCGAAGGAGACACGATGTCCGCCTGCACCCCGCTCCGGGACGGTGAGCCCGAGCCCGACCGCCCCCGAGGAACCGGCCGGGGCCGGTCCTCCGAGAAACCCGGCCGTCCCGCAGGTCAGAGGCGCGGAGCACGGGGGCGGTGGGCTGCCGATCTCGCGGCCTCCCTCACCGTCTTCCTGATCGCCCTGCCCCTCTCGCTCGGCATCGCCCTGGCCGCCGGAGCCCCGTTGCAGGCCGGTCTGGTCGCCGGGGCCGTGGGCGGGCTGGTGTGTGCCTGGCTCGGCGGCGCCCCGTTGCAGATCACCGGGCCCGCAGCCGGGCTGACCGTCATCACGGCGGAGCTGATCCAGACGTACGGGTGGCGTGCGACGTGTGCGATCACGGTCGCGGCCGGGGTCGCACAGATCGGGCTGGGGTGTCTGCGGATCGCGCGGTCCGCACTCGCCGTGAGTCCCGCGATCGTGCACGGCATGCTCGCCGGGATCGGCGTCACCATCGCGCTCGCTCAGCTGCATGTGATGCTCGGCGGCGAGCCCGACAGTTCGCCGCTGACCAATGCGCTGGAGCTGCCGGAGAGGCTGGTCGCCGTGCAGCCGGCGGCGCTGTCCATCAGCCTGCTGACCGTCTTCGTGCTGCTCGCGTGGCCCCGGCTCACGCGGCGCGGCGGGCCGGGCGGCCGCCTGGCGGGGAAGGTGCCCGCCGCGCTGGTGGCCGTCGGGCTGGCGACCGCGGCCTCGGTGCTCGGTGACATGCGGCTGCCGCGGGTCGAGTTGCCGTCCTGGAGTGCGCACGCGCTGCCCGCGCTGCCGGACGGGCCGCTGCTCGGGCCGGCCACCGCTGTGCTGACGCTGACTCTGGTCGCCAGCGTGCAGGCGTTGTTGTCCGCCGTCGCGGCCGACAAGCTGGCTGCGCAGCGCAACGACGGCCGGGTGCCGCGCAGCGATCTGGACAAGGAGCTGCGGGCGCACGGCGCGACGAACATCGTCTCGGGGCTGGCCGGCGGGCTGCCGGTCACCGGTGTGGCGGTGCGCACCAGCGCGAACATCGCGGCGGGCGCCGTCAGCCGCAACTCCGCGCTGTTGCAAGGGCTGTGGGTCCTGGTGGCCGCCGGGCTGCTCGTCCCGCTGCTGGAGTGGATCCCGTTGGCGGCGCTCGGTGCGCTGGTGATGGTCGTCGGCGTGCGGATGGTGAACCTCACGCACATCAGGGCGGTCAGCCGGCACCGCGAGGCGCTGGTGTTCGGGGCCACGCTGGCCGGGGTCGTGCTCATCGGCGTACTGGAGGGCGTCGGCATCGGGATCGGTGTGGCCGTGGCCGTCGCGCTGCACCGGCTCGCGCACACCCGGATCCAGGCGGACGACGACGGCGGGGCCGGAAGCGGGGAGCCTCTGCGGATCGTCGTGCGGGGGCAGTTGACGTTCCTGGCCGTTCCGCGGCTGAGCCGGGCGCTGGCCCGGGTGCCCGAAGGCGCGGATGTGGTGGTGGAGTTGCGCGGCACGTTCATGGACCACGCGGCCTACGAGGCGCTGGAGGACTGGAGCGCCACACACCGGGCCTCGGGCGGCGGGGTCGAGGTGGTGAACGGCGCGGGGCGGCAGTTGGCCGAGCCGTCCGCGGCGCACACCTGTACGCCGTGGATGCCGTGGCGCAATCACCAGTGCACGCGCCCGGAGGGCGGGGAGCCGGCGCACACTCCGCGGCGCGGTCAACTCCTGGGCGGGGTCGGCAACTTCCAGCGGGCGACGGCGCCGCTCGTGCGCGAGGAGCTGGCACGGCTGGCCGAGGAGGGGCAGCGGCCCTCGCACCTCTTTTTGACCTGCGCGGACTCCCGGCTGGTCACCAGCATGATCACGTCCAGTGGGCCGGGCGACCTCTTCACCGTGCGCAACGTCGGCAATCTGGTGCCGCTGCCCGGTCAGGACGCGGGGGACGACTCCGTCGCCGCGGCCATCGAGTACGCCGTCGACGTGCTGGAGGTCGAGTCGGTGACCGTGTGCGGGCACTCGGGGTGCGGCGCGATGCAGGCGGTGCGCGGCAGCACCGGCGGTCCGGGGGACGCGGCCGGTTCGCTGGGCCGGTGGCTGCGGCACGCCCGGCCGAGTCTGCGCCGGCTGGGAGCGCCGGACCGGCCCGTTCCCCGGCTGGCCGACCGGGAGACGGCCGACGAGCTGGAAGCGCTGTGTCTGGCCAACGTCGTCCAGCAGCTCGAACATCTGACGGCGCACGCGTGCGTGGCACGGCGCGTCGGCGCGGGGAAGCTCGAACTGCACGGCATGTACTTCCACGTGGGCGAGGCGCAGGCGTATGTGCTGGATGTCGAGGGGACGGACGTGGACCGTGCGGTCTTCCGTGCCGTGCGGCCCGGCCGGGCCGTGGGCTGAGCCGGTGGCGGGGGGCCGAACCACCGCCGGGCGGCCCGGGATTCCGGCGGACCGGGACGGCCCGGACACCGTGACAGGTCTACACCAGTTTCGTCTACGACCCTTGTCACGGCCCCGGGACGGCTGATGAGCTAGGCCCCGGGATACAGCGCACACTCCGGGAAAGGGAGATGTCGTGAGCAACGAGAGCCTGGCCAACCTTCTGCACGAGGAGCGGCGCTTCGCCCCTCCCGCCGAACTGGCCTCGAACGCCAATGTGCAGGCCGCGGCGTACGAGCAGGCGAAGGCTGACCGGCTGGGCTTCTGGGCCGAGCAGGCGCGCCGGCTGACCTGGGGCACCGAGCCGACCGAGACGCTCGACTGGTCGAACCCGCCGTTCGCCAAGTGGTTCCAGGACGGCAAGCTCAACGTGGCCTACAACTGCGTCGACCGGCACGTCGAGGCCGGTCACGGGGACCGCGTCGCCATCCACTTCGAGGGCGAGCCCGGGGACACCCGCACGCTCACCTACGCCGACCTCAAGCGTGAGGTCTCGCAGGCCGCCAACGCGCTGACCGAGCTGGGCGTGCAGACCGGCGACCGGGTCGCGATCTACCTGCCGATGATCCCGGAGACGGTCGTCGCGATGCTCGCGTGCGCCCGCATCGGCGCACCGCACTCGGTCGTCTTCGGCGGCTTCTCCGCCGACGCGCTGGCCACCCGCATCCAGGACGCCGACGCCCGCGTCGTCATCACCTCCGACGGCGGCTACCGCAAGGGCGCGCCCTCCGCGCTCAAGCCGGCGGTGGACGAGGCGCTCACCCGCCCGGGCACCGAGAACGTCCGCAACGTCCTGGTCGTCCGGCGGACCGGGCAGGAGGACATCTCCTGGACCGAGGGGCGCGACGTGTGGTGGCACGACGTCGTCGGCCGCCAGTCCGAGGAGCACACGCCGCAGGACTTCGACGCCGAGCACCCGCTGTTCATCCTGTACACCTCGGGCACCACGGGGAAGCCGAAGGGCATCCTGCACACCACGGGCGGCTACCTCACGCAGGTCGCCTACACGCACCACGCGGTCTTCGACCTCAAGCCGGAGTCCGACGTCTTCTGGTGCACGGCCGACGTCGGCTGGGTGACCGGGCACTCGTACATCGTCTACGGGCCGCTGGCCAACGGCGCCACCGAGGTGCTCTACGAGGGCACCCCGGACTCCCCGCACAAGGGCCGCTGGTGGGAGATCGTCCAGAAGTACGGCGTGACGATCCTCTACACCGCGCCGACGGCGATCCGAGCGTGCATGAAGTGGGGCGACGACATCCCCGCCAAGTACGACCTCTCCTCGCTGCGCATCCTCGGCTCGGTCGGCGAGCCCATCAACCCGGAGGCGTGGGTCTGGTACCGGCACCACATCGGCGCCGACCGCACGCCCGTCGTCGACACCTGGTGGCAGACCGAGACCGGCTCCATCATGATCAGCCCGCTGCCCGGGGTCACCGAGACCAAGCCCGGCTCCGCGCAGGTTCCGCTGCCCGGCATCGCCGCGACCGTCGTGGACGACGAGGCCAACGAGGTACCGGACGGCTCCGGCGGCTACCTCGTGCTCACCGAGCCGTGGCCGTCGATGCTGCGCACCATCTGGGGCGACGACCAGCGCTTCCTGGACACCTACTGGTCGCGCTTCGAGGGCCGGTACTTCGCGGGCGACGGCGCCAAGAAGGACGAGGAAGGCGACATCTGGCTGCTCGGCCGGGTCGACGACGTGATGCTCGTCTCCGGTCACAACATCGCGACGACCGAGGTCGAGTCCGCGCTGGTGTCCCACCCGAAGGTGGCGGAGGCCGCCGTCGTGGGCGCCACCGACCCGCAGACGACGCAGGCCATCTGCGCGTTCGTCATCCTGCGCGGGGACGCGGCCGAGGCCGAGAGCGCCGGGACCGCCGAGAATTCGTCCCTGGTCGACGAGCTGCGCAACCACGTGGCCAAGCAGCTCGGCCCGATCGCCAAGCCCAAGCGGATCCTGCCGGTCGCGGAGCTGCCCAAGACCCGCTCGGGGAAGATCATGCGGCGGCTGCTGCGGGACGTCGCCGAGAACCGCACGCTGGGTGATGTGACGACCCTCACCGACTCCTCGGTGATGGAGCTCATCCAGTCGAAGCTGCCGAGCGCGCCCAGCGAGGACTGAGCGCACGGCACCGCACACGGGACGAGGGGCATCCGGCCGGGCCGGGTGCCCCTCGCCGCGTTGTGGTTACCCTTGGCAGACGACGCCGCGGCCCGCAGAGGGCGGCGGCGCACGGGGCGAGCCGGGAAGTCTGGTCGGCACAGGCCACAGGTCTGTTCCCAGCCGTCCAGCCCCGACAAGGAGCTCCCTCCATGACGCCGCCCCCGCGCGACAACGGCCGCCGTTCCGTCTTCCTCGGCCGTCTGCCCCTGGGCGAACGCACCTTCCTCGCCGACGCGCTGCGCACCGAGACCGTCGGCGGGATGCTGCTCCTGGCCGCCGCCGTCGTCGCCCTGCTGCTCGCCAACACCCCGGCGCAGGGCCTCTACGAGGACGTCAGGAACTTCCACTTCGGTCCTGAGGCGCTGCATCTGAACCTGTCGGTGGCCGACTGGGCCAAGGACGGGCTGCTGACGGTCTTCTTCTTCGTGGCCGGGATCGAGCTGAAGCGCGAGCTGGTCGCCGGCGAGCTGCGCGATCCGAAGGCGGCGGCGCTGCCCATCGTCTCCGCGGTGTGCGGCATGGTCGTCCCCGCGCTGATCTACGTCGCGCTCGCGGTCGGCGGCGGTGGGGACGTCCGGGGCTGGGCCATCCCGATGGCGACGGACATCGCGTTCGCGCTGGGGGTCCTCGCCGTGCTGGGCACCGGTCTTCCCTCGTCGCTGCGTGCGTTCCTGCTGACGCTGGCCGTCGTGGACGACCTCGGCGCCATCGTGATCATCGCGGTCTTCTACTCGGCGGGCATCAGCTTCGCGGCGCTGGGCGCGGCCGTCGTCGGGCTCGGCCTGTTCTGGTTCCTGCACCACCGGGGCGTACGCGGCTGGTACGTGTACGTGCCGCTCGCGATCGTCGTCTGGGGTCTGATGCACGCCAGCGGTGTGCACGCGACGGTCGCCGGGGTGGCGATGGGCCTGATGCTGCGGTGCACCGTCCGGGACGGGGAGCACAGCTCGCCGGCCGAACACATCGAACACCTCGTCAGGCCGGTGTCGGCGGGGCTGGCCGTACCGGTGTTCGCGCTGTTCGCCGCGGGCGTCGCGGTCTCCGGCGGCGCGATGACGGAGGTGTTCACCGAGCCGGAGACGCTCGGCGTCGTCCTCGGTCTGCTGGCCGGCAAGACGCTCGGTGTGTTCGGCGGGGCCTGGGTCACCGCCCGCTTCACCAAGGCGGAGCTGAACCGGGAGCTGGGCTGGGCCGACGTCCTGGCGGTCGCGGTGCTCGCCGGAATCGGCTTCACCGTCTCTCTCCTCATCAGCGAGCTGGCGTTCGCCGACGATGCCGGGCTCGCCGACACCGCGAAGGCGGCGGTGCTGACCGGCAGCCTGCTGGCCACCGTGTGCGCCGGCATCCTGCTCAAGTTCCGTGCCCGCAGGCACCGTTCGCTGCTGGACGAGGAGGAGCGCGACGAGGACGGCGACGGCGTCCCGGACATCTACGAGCAGGACAACCCCGAGTACCACCTGCGGATGGCCGCACTGCACGAGGCCAAGGCGGCGGAGCACCGCAGGCTCGCCGAAGTGGCCGGGCGCCGGGACGTGGTGGACGATGGTCCGGCATGATCTGACCTGACTGACCGGTAATCCGGCACGTCAGCCAGGGCAGCCGGAATCCCGGATCCGTACGACTTCGAGGGAGACACAGGGATGAGCGCAGCCGACGACGGCCGCAGCCTCGGACAGCTGGTCGCGGCGGCGACCGCGGAGATGTCCGCGCTGGTGCACGACGAGATCGCACTGGCCAAGGCCGAGCTCCGGCAGGACGTGAAGCGCGGTGTGCTGGGCAGCGGGGCGGCCATCGTCGCCGGGGTGTTCCTGCTGTTCGCGCTGCCTGTGCTGAGCTTCGCCGCGGCCTACGGGATCCACAACCTCGGCCTCGGTCTGGCCTGGTCGTTCCTCATCGTCGGCGGGGCCTACATCGTGCTCGCGCTGATCCTGCTGGGCCTGGCCGCCATGAAGTTCAAGAAGATCTCCAAGAGCAAGGGCCCGCAGAAGTCGATCGCCTCGGCCAAGCAGACCGCCGCCGTGCTCTCGCACGCGCGTCCGCACCCGCGTACGGAAGCCGAGGGGAAGAGCGGGAGCGGGAACACGCCGCAGGAGCATGTGACACGCTCGGCGGTATGACATTCGCAGAGAGCCCGGCGGCGATCGTCCGCGTCGACGGCCCGTGGACACACCGGGACGTGGCCGCCAACGGCGCACGGTTCCACATCGCCGAGATGGGCGAGGGCCCGCTGGTTCTCCTGCTGCACGGCTTCCCGCAGTACTGGTGGACCTGGCGGTACCAACTGCCCGCGCTGGCCGAGGCGGGCTACCGTGCCGTGGCCATGGATCTGCGCGGCGTCGGCGGCAGCGACCGCACCCCGCGCGGCTACGATCCGGCCAACCTCGCCCTCGATGTCACCGGCGTCATCCGCTCGCTGGGCGAGCCGGACGCGGCGCTCGTCGGGCACGACCTGGGGGGCTATCTGGCCTGGACGGCCGCCGTGATGCGGCCGAAACTGATCCGCCGGCTCGTCGTCTCCTCCATGCCGCACCCGCGCCGGTGGCGGGCCGCGATGCTGGCCGATCCGCGGCAGACCGCCGCCGGCTCCCACATCCTGGGCTTCCAGCGGCCCTGGGTGCCGGAGCGTCAACTCGTCGCCGAGGACGGCGCCCTGGTGGGCCGTCTCATCCGCGACTGGGCCGGGCCCAAGCTCTCCGGGCCGGACGAGGACGCCGCCGTCGAGAACTACCGGCGGGCCATCTGCATCCCGTCGACCGCGCACTGCTCGATCGAGCCGTACCGCTGGATGGTGCGCTCCATGGCGCGGCCGGACGGTGTGCAGTTCTACCGGCGGATGAAGCGGCCCGTGCGCGTCCCGACGCTCCATCTGCACGGCTCGCTCGATCCGGTGATGCGTATCCGGAGCGCGGCCGGCTCCGGCGCGTACGTCGAAGCCCCCTACCGCTGGCGGCTGTTCGACGGTCTCGGGCACTGGCCGCACGAGGAGGACCCGGTGGCGTTCAGCACCGAACTCGTGCACTGGCTGGGCGACCCCGAGCCCGACCGCTGAGCCCCGCCCGACGGCAGGCGCGGCGGACCGTCCTGGCCCGCCGCCGCCCGGCCCCGAGGCCCGCGCCGCCCGCCCGCCGACGCCCGCACACATGCCCGCCGCATAGGCCGATTGAGCGAACCAGGGGCGATTACTGACCATGGGCCAGGGGCAAGGACCGGGGTATGGGCTGGACGCACGACTTCCGTGACGTGGCACGTAATCGCAGTCATCCGAAGGCCCCGCGTACGCCGGGCTCGGCCCGCCTCGCGGCCCGGATGCACGGCGACGCCCCCGAGCCGGGCATTCCGCATCTGCTGCGCCGGCGGGCGCGCTGGGTCGGGGCCAGGCTGCGGCACACCCGGCCCTGAGCGGACGGGCCCGGCCCGGTTCACATCGCGCAGCCCTGGGTGTCCGCCTGGCGCACCGCCGTGCGGCCCTTGCGGATGTCCTCGCGCACCTCGTCGACGCTGAGCGCGTAGCCGGTGTCCCGGTCGTCCAGGGACCTGGCGAAGATCACCCCGTAGACGCGGCCGTCCGGAGTGAGCAGCGGGCCGCCGGAGTTGCCCTGCCGGATGGTCGCGTACAGGGAGTAGACGTTCCGGTTCACGGAGCCGCGGTGGTAGATGTCCGGGCCGTTGGCCTGGATACGGCCGCGCACCCGCGCCGAGCGCACATCGAACGCGCCGTTCTCCGGGAAGCCGGCCACGATGGCGCCGTCCCCGCTGGCGGCCGGCCGCTCGCTGAAGCGCAGCGCCGGCGCGTCCAGCCCGGGGACGTGCAGCACGGCGATGTCGCGCTTCCAGTCGTAGCGCACGACCCGGGCGTCGTAGCGGCGGCCCTCGCCGCCGATCTGCACCGTCGGCTCGTGCACCCCGCCGACGACGTGCGCGTTGGTCATCACCCGGTCCCGGGCGAAGACGAAGCCGGTGCCCTCCAGTTCCTTGGCACAGCTCGGCGCCGTGCCCAGGACCTTGACGATGCTGCGCTTGGCCCGCTGCGGCACCGGGCTGCCGGCCAGCTTCGGGTCGGGCGGCGAGACGTTGCGGATCGGCTCGTCCGAGAACGGCGAGAACACCTGCGGATAGCCGTTCTTGGCCAGCACCGAGGAGAAGTCGGCGAACCAGCCGCCCGCCTGCTGGGGCATCACCTGGGAGACGCCGAGCAGCACCTTGGAGCCGCGGACCTCCCTGCCCAGGGTCGGCAGCGTCGTCTGGGCCAGCGCCGAGCCGATCAGCCACGCCACGACCAGCATCGCCAGCACGTTGACGACCGCACCGCCGCCGGCGTCCAGGGCCCGCGCCGGTGACCAGGTGATGTGCCGGCGCACCCGGTTGCCCAGATGTGTGGTCGCCGCCTGGCCGACGGAGGCGCACACGATGACGACGGCGACGGCGCCCACCGCGCCCAGTGTGCCCGGCTGGGCGTCGTCGGTCAGCTCGTCCCACAGCAGGGGCAGCACCAGCAGGGCGACGAGTCCGCCGCCCAGGAACCCGATCACCGAGAGGATGCCGACGACGAAGCCCTGCCGGTATCCGACGATCGCGAACCACACGGCCGCGAGCACCAGCAGTACGTCCAGCACGTTCACCGAATCAGCCTCGCCTCGGGTCCACCTGTCGGTCAGCGTCGGTCGCACGCCGTCCCGTCCGTGACCGACCCCCGGGGACGACGGAGAGATACCGTCTCATGTGTGCCAGTCGAGCGAGACCCGGCGTTCGCGGTCCCAGGGCTGTTCCCAGCCGGAGTAGTGCAGGATCCGGTCGATCACTCCCGCGGTGAAACCCCAGACCAGCGCGGAACCGACCAGGAAGGCCGGGCCCGTGTGGCCCCGCGGGTGCACGGCCGTCGCACGGTTGGCCGGGTCCGTCAGCTCGGCCACCGGCACGGTGAACACCCGTGCGGTCTCGGCCGGATCCACCGGCGCGACCGGGGTGCGGCGGCGCCACCAGCCCAGCACCGGCGTGACGACGAACCGGCTCACCGGGATGTACAGACTCGGCAGCACGGCGAACACCTGGACGCCGGTGGGGTCGAGGCCCGTCTCCTCCTCGGCCTCGCGCAGCGCGGCCCGGATCCTGCCGTCGCCGAGCGGATCCCCGTCCTCCGGATCGAGCGCACCGCCCGGGAACGAGGGCTGACCGGCGTGCGAGCGCAGGCTGGAGGCGCGCTCCATCAGCAGCAGTTCGGGACCCTGCCGGCCCTCGCCGAACAGGACCAGCACGGCCGAGGGGCGCCCCGCGCCGTCGGGCGGCGGCAGAAAGCTGCTCAGCTGTTCGGGCCGGACCGTCCGCGCCGCGTCCCGCACCGGCAGCAGCCAGCCGGGCAGCCCCTCCTCGCTCACCTCGACGGAGGCGGAGGCGCCGTCGTGCCGGGAACGGGCGTGCGTCACCGGGCGGCTCCGTCGGCCGGGTCCCGGGAGGGCAGCGGCGGCGCCGGCTGCCCCGGGTAGTCGGCCGGAGGCTTCAGCCGCTGCCCCGGCCGGCCGCCCATCTCGTACTTGAGCAGCTTCTTCGCCTTCTCCGGGTCCGTCTCGCCCTCGCCGTACGAGGGGCACAGCTCGGCGATGGGGCAGGCGCCGCAGGCCGGTTTGCGGGAGTGGCAGATACGCCGGCCGTGGAAGATCGTGCGGTGCGAGAACATCGTCCACTCGCTCTTCGGCAGCAGCGCGTCGATCTCCCGCTCGACCTTCACCGCGTCCGTCTCGTCCGTGAGATGCCAGCGGCGCACGAGGCGGCCGAAGTGCGTGTCGACGGTCAGGCCCGGCACCCCGTAGGCGTTGCCGAGCACGACGAAGGCCGTCTTGCGGCCCACCCCCGGCAGCGTCACCAGCTCGTCCACGGTGCGCGGCACCTCGCCGCCGAACTCGTCACGCAGCGCGGCGGACAGCCCCAGCAGGGACTTCGCCTTGGAGCGGAAGAAGCCCGTGGGCCGGATCAGCTCCTCCAGCTGCTCGGGGTCGGCGGCCGCCATGTCCTCGGGCGTCGGGTACGCGGCGAACAGCGCGGGCGTCGTCTGGTTCACGCGCAGATCGGTGGTCTGCGCCGACAGCACGGTGGCGACGAGCAGTTCGAAGGGGTTCTCGAAGTCCAGCTCGGGGTGCGCGTAGTAGTAGACCTCGGCGAGCGCCTCGTTGATCCGCTCCGCACGGCGTGCCCTGGCCGCCCGGGACTCACCGGCCGCCGGCCCGCCCGCGGAAGCCGATTTCCGGCCAACCGCCGCCTTCTTGGCCGGAGCAGCCTTCGCAGCCGTCTTCCCGGCCGTCTTCCCGGCGGCTTTCCCGGCCGTCTTCTTGGCGGCGCTCCTGCCCGCCGACGTCTTCTCGGCCGACGTCTTCCTGGCCGCCCCGGCCTTCTTGGCCACGCTCTTCTCGGCGGTGGTCTTCTTGGCCGCGGTCTTCTCGGCCGACGTCTTCTCGGCGGCGGTCTTCTTCGCCGCGGTCTTCTTCGCCGCGGTCTTCTTGCCCGCGGGAGCGGCCTCGGCCCGGGATCCGCCGTCCTGTGCGCCGGATTCCCCGGGGGCCGTGGCCCGCCTCCCCGTCGCCTGTTCGCCCACAGCGGAATCCTCCGTAGCCGTCACCCGCGCGGCCCCCTCACTTCGGTTCTTCCCGGGGCCGCTTCCCTTGGGCTTTCCCGGGGTACTGGACACTCGGCCAGACTAAGGGGGAGCGCCGACGTTCGCCCCGCACGCAGCCGATTCCCGCGGCTGTCCGCCCCTGCCTTGGGGGCTACGGTGTGCGTGCGTCAAACTTGTGACTGATTGCTGTGACTGATCGCACTGTTTCACCGTCCGGCATCATGGGATCCACGGATCCGATGGGCCGGTCGACAAGGAGAGAACTCGTGGACGACGTTCTGCGGCGCGCCCCGCTCTTCGCGGCGCTCGATGAGGAGCAGGCCGCTGAGCTGCGTGCTTCCATGACAGAGACGACGCTGGCACGCGGCGAGGCCCTCTTCCACGAGGGAGACCCGGGCGACCGCCTGTATGTGGTGACCGAAGGCAAGGTCAAGCTGCACCGCACCTCGCCGGACGGCCGGGAGAACATGCTCGCCGTGCTGGGCCCGGGCGAGCTGATCGGTGAGCTGTCCCTGTTCGACCCGGGCCCGCGCACGGCCACGGCCTCCGCGCTGACCGAGGTGAAGCTCCTCGGCCTGGGCCACGGCGACCTCCAGCCCTGGCTCAACGCCCGTCCCGAGGTGGCCACCGCGCTGCTGCGGGCCATCGCGCGCCGGCTGCGCCGCACCAACGACTCCATGTCGGACCTGGTCTTCTCCGATGTGCCCGGCCGCGTCGCCAAGCAGCTGCTGGATCTCTCCCGCCGCTTCGGCGTGCAGTCGGAGGAGGGCATCCACGTCGTGCACGACCTCACGCAGGAGGAGCTGGCCCAGCTCGTGGGCGCCTCCCGGGAGACGGTCAACAAGGCGCTCGCCGACTTCGCGGGGCGTGGCTGGCTCCGGCTGGAGGCCCGCGCCGTCATCCTGCTGGACATCGAGCGGCTGGCGAAGCGCTCGCGCTGACGCCGCACACCGCCCGCCGGACGCACGGGAACGGCATCGGTTCCGTGCCGCGAGGGGCGCTCTCCACGGCTCTGCCCGGAGGGCGCCCCTCGCGCGTTCCGGGCCCGGCCGCCGCCCTGCCGCCCCTGTCCCGGCCGCTCGGCCGCCTCGGCCGCGCTCGACCGCCCCGGCGCCGCCAGGGCCGCGTCCCGGCCGGACAGGGCGCCTTCCTCCGCGTGGGCGCCCCCTGCGCGGCTTCGCGCCCCGGCGCGGACGTCAGAGCGCGCCGCGCTCCTTGAGGTGATCGAGCTGCGCGCGGACGGACAGCTCGGCCGCGGGCCACAGCGAGCGGTCCACGTCCGCGTACACGTGCGCGACGACCTCGGACGCCGTCCGGTGGCCCTCCCGCACCGCCTGCTCCACCTGCGCGAGCCGGCTCGCGCGGTGCTCCAGATAGAAGTCCAGGGCGCCCTGTGCGTCGTCCAGCACCGGGCCGTGCCCGGGCAGCACCCGGGTGACGCCGTCGTCGGACGTCAGCGAGCGCAGCCGGCGCAGCGAGTCGAGGTAGTGGCCGAGGTTGCCGTCCGGGTGGGCGACGACGGTGGTGCCGCGGCCCAGCACCGTGTCGCCGGAGAGCACGGCGGCGTCCGCCGGCAGATGGAAGCTGAGCGAGTCCGAGGTGTGCCCGGGCGTCGGCACGACACGCAGCTCCAGGCCGCCGGTGGTGACGACGTCGCCCTCGCCCAGGCCCTCGTCGCCGAGCCGCAGCGCCGGGTCGAGGGCCCGCACGGCCGTGCCGGTCAGCTCGGCGAACCGGGCGGCGCCGGCCGAGTGGTCGGCGTGGCCGTGGGTGAGCAGGGTGAGCGCGACGCGCATGCCCGCCTGTTCGACGGTGTCGACGACGCGGCGCAGATGGCCCTCGTCCAGCGGCCCCGGGTCGATGACGACGGCCGTGGCGGCGTCCGGCTCGGCGACGATCCAGGTGTTGGTGCCGTCCAGCGTCATCGGCGAGGGGTTGGGCGCCAGCACGCAGTGGGCGCGGGCGGTGGCCGGGCCCTCGACCACGCCGCGGGGCTGTCCGGGGAGCGCTGCTGCGTCCGTCATGACCTCTCGATCCTCTTGGTGAACTCGTCGTGCCCCGGCCAGCTGAGCACCAGCGCGTCGCCCTCCAGGCGGGCCCGGGCGAGGACGGGGGTGAGGTCCTCGCCGGGTGCGGCGGCCAGCGCGGCCTCGGCCGTCGGGTACTGGGCGAGCCGGCGCAGGGTCGCGATGGTGGGCGGCATCATCAGCAGCTCGCCCTTGTCGTAGCCCTCGGCGGCGTCCCGCGGGTGGACCCAGACGGTGCGGTCGGCCTCGGTGGAGGCGTTGCGGGTGCGCTGGCCGCGTGGCAGGACGGCGACGAAGAAGAAGGTGTCGTAGCGCCGTTCCTCGAACTCGGGGGTGATCCAGCGGGCCCAGGCGCCGAGCAGATCGTCGCGCAGGACGAGCCCGCGCCGCTCCAGGAAGTCGGCGAAGGACAGCTCGCGGGCGACGAGCGCGGCCCGGTCGGCCTCCCAGTCGGCGCCGGTGACATCGGCGACGACGGTCGAGGCGTCCGGGCCGGCGAGCAGCACTCCGGACTCCTCGAAGGTCTCGCGTACGGCGGCGCACACGACGGCGCGCGCGGTGTCCGGGTCGGTGCCGAGGCGCTCGGCCCACTGTGCTCCGGTCGGCCCGGCGGAGGCGAGGGGGCGGGCGTCCCGGGGATCGACGGAGCCGCCGGGGTACGCGTAGGCGCCGCCGGCGAACGCCATGGAGGCGCGGCGGCGCAACATGTGCACGACAGGCCCCTTGGACCGGGCGGCCTCGGCGGCACCGCCGGGCCCGGCAGCACCGTCGGCCTCGTGCTCGGGGTCCCGCAGCAGCATGACCGTCGCGGCCGTGCGCGGGGTGACGGGCGTCAGCTCCCCGGCGGCCAGGGCACGGATGCGCTCCGGCCACTCGGGGGGATACCACTGACCGTTCCGGCTGGTGTGCGACGACGACATGGGCGGATGCTACGGCTCTCCGTCCGCACGTTCGAGGGGTCGTTCCAGAAGCGAGGCCCCGTTCCGGCACGCCACCGCGGGCCGGGGCACCTCCCGGACCGTGCCGGGCCGCGCGGAGATCCCGCACGGCCCCTCCACGGCGCTCAGTCGGCCAGTTCGACCTGGATCTCGACCTCGACGGGCGAGTCCAGCGGCAGGACGGCCACACCGACCGCGCTGCGCGCGTGCACGCCGTTGTCGCCCAGCGCCTCGCCCAGCAGTTCGCTCGCACCGTTGATGACGCCCGGCTGCCCGGTGAAGTCCGGTGCGGAGGCGACGAATCCGGTGACCTTGACCACGCGGACGATCCGGTCCAGATCACCCGCGACGGACTTGACGGCCGCCAGCGCGTTCAGCGCCGCCGTACGCGCCAACTCCTTGGCCTCGTCCGGCGTGACCTCGGCACCGACCTTGCCCGTCTTCGGCAGCGCGCCCTCCACCAGCGGCAGCTGGCCCGAGGTGAAGACATGGCTGCCGCTCGGGACGGCCGGCACATAGGCGCCGGCGGGTGTGGCCGTCGCGGGCAGGGTCAGCCCCAGCCCGGCCAGCCGGTCCTCGACGGCGCTCACGCTTCCTTCTCCCGCTTCAGATAGGCCACCAGCTGCTCGGGGTTCGGGCCCGGCACGACCTGCACCAGCTCCCAGCCGTCCTCGCCCCAGGTGTCCAGGATCTGCTTCGTCGCGTGCACGAGCAGCGGCACCGTCGCGTATTCCCACTTCGTCATGGGAGAGACCCTAACGGCTGGCCCGGGCCCGCCGGCGCCCCCGTCGCGGTCGCCCGGAGCCCCACGCGTACGCCTGCCGCAGGCTGGTTAGGCTCCCAGCCGTGAGCAGGCTTCACGTGGTGACCGGCAAGGGCGGGACCGGCAAGACGACCGTCGCCGCCGCGCTGGCGCTGGCGCTGGCCGAGGGCGGGCGCCGCACCCTGCTGGTCGAGGTCGAGGGCCGGCAGGGCATCGCGCAGCTCTTCGAGACGGAACCGCTGCCGTACGAGGAACGCAAGATCGCCGTGACGCACGGCGGCGGCGAGGTGTACGCGCTGGCGGTCGACGCCGAACGGGCGCTCCTGGACTACCTCCAGATGTTCTACAAGCTGGGCAGCGCCGGACGCGCCCTCAAGCGGCTGGGCGCCGTCGACTTCGCCACCACCATCGCGCCCGGGCTGCGGGACGTACTGCTGACGGGCAAGACCTGCGAGGCGGTCCGCCGCCGGGACAAGCAGCAGCGGCCCGTCTACGACGCCGTCGTCATGGACGCACCGCCCACCGGACGCATCACCCGCTTCCTCGGCGTCAACGAGGAGGTGGCCGGCCTGGCGAAGGTCGGCCCCGTCCACCACCAGGCCCAGGCCGTGATGCGCGTGCTGAAGTCGCCGGAGACGGCGGTGCACCTGGTGACGCTCCTGGAGGAGATGCCGGTCCAGGAGACCGTGGACGGCATCGCCGAACTGCGCGCCGCCGGGCTGCCGGTCGGCAACATCGTCGTCAACCAGGTGCGCCCCCGGCTGCCCGGCGAGGAGCAGCTGACGACCGCCGGGGCGCGGCACGACGGCATCGCCCGGGCGCTCGCCCGCGCCGGGCTGGGCGGGGCACGCCGCGGCGGCCGGGCCGAACGGCTCGTCGCGCCGCTGCTGGACGAGGGCCGCGAGCACGCGGAACGCCTCGTCCTGGAGCGCGGGCTGCGCGACGAACTGCACCGGCAGCAGCTGCCGTTGCTCGAACTCGGCCTGCTGAGCGGCGGAGTCGAGCTGGCCGGCCTGTACCGGCTGGCCCGCCGGCTGCGTGCCGCGCTCGACGAGCTGTCCGCACAGCAGGCACGCCCGGACCGCCGGACGCCGCCGGCCCAGCGGACCCGGCCGCACGGAACGCACCCGTGAGGTCTCCGTCACCGGCGCACAGACCCCCGTCACCGGAAAAGGGGAGGCAGCAGCCATGAGCGAGGCAGCGGCCACGGACACGGCCGACCGGCAGCGGCCGGACCCCGGCGGGACGGAGCCGGGGCCGCCGACGGCGGATGTGCTGGAGATCGATCCGCTCCTCGACGATCCGCACACCCGCATCGTCGTGTGCTGCGGCTCGGGCGGGGTCGGCAAGACGACGACGGCCGCGGCGCTCGGCGTCCGGGCCGCCGAGCGGGGCCGCAGGACCGTCGTCCTCACCATCGACCCGGCCCGGCGCCTCGCCCAGTCCATGGGGCTGACCGAACTGGACAACACCCCGCGCCGGGTGCCCGGGGTGGACGGCTCGGCGGGCGGCGAACTGCACGCCATGATGCTGGACATGAAGCGCACGTTCGACGAGATCGTCGAGGCGCACGCGGATCCGGAGCGGGCGAAGGCGATCCTGGCGAACCCCTTCTACCAGTCGCTGTCCGCGGGATTCGCCGGTACGCAGGAGTACATGGCGATGGAGAAACTCGGCCAGCTGCGGGCCGAGGACGACTGGGACCTCATCGTCGTCGACACCCCGCCCTCCCGCTCCGCGCTGGACTTCCTGGACGCGCCCAAGCGGCTCGGTTCCTTCCTGGACGGACGGTTCATCAAGCTGCTGACGGCCCCGGCCAAGGTCGGCGGCCGGGCCGGGATGAAGGTCGTCAACCTCGGCATGGCCGGGCTGTCGATGTTCACCGGCGCCCTCGACAAGCTGCTCGGCGCCGGGCTCCTGCGCGATGTGCAGACCTTCGTCGCCGCCATGGACACCATGTTCGGCGGCTTCCGCACCCGCGCCGACGCCACCTACCGGCTGCTCCAGGCGCCCGGCACGGCGTTCCTCGTCGTCGCGGCGCCCGAGCGGGACGCGCTGCGCGAGGCCGCCTACTTCGTGGAGCGGCTCGGCGCCGACCGGATGCCGCTCGCGGGGCTCGTCCTCAACCGGGTGCACACCAGCGGGGCCGCCCGGCTCGGCGCCGAACGGGCCCTGGAGGCCGCCGAAAATCTTGCCGGGGCCGGCATTGTCGATCACGGCGCGGGGAACAGTCAGAAAGGATGCCCGGCCCCTCCCCCGGCCGGCCCCGAACACCTCCCCGAGGGCACCGCCGTCACCCCCGCGGCACCCCACGGCACTTCCCCGGACACCTCTGCGAGGGCTGCGGAAACTGCGAGTTCTGCACGGTCTGCGAGGAGTCAGAGGACTCCGACGGCCCCGGGGACGAAGCCCGGCACGCTCACGGACGAGCCGGCGGCGCCGCCCGCACACGCCGACGAGGCCGGGCACGCGGACCGGACCCGCAGCGCCCACAGCGCGGACGGCCCCGACGCTCCCGCCGCTGAAACGGACGCTGTCGCTCCCGCCGGCGGAACAGACGACGGGAACGACGACGAGGCCGACGCCCTGCTGACGGCCGGCCTGCTGCGGCTGCACGCCGAACGCATGCGGCTCCAGGACCGTGAACAGCGCACCAGGGAGCGCTTCACGGCTCTCCACCCGGAGGTTCCGGTGGCCGAGGTCGGCGCGCTCCCCGGCGACGTCCACGACCTCGACGGGCTGCGCGCGATAGGGGAACGCCTGGCGCGGGGGCGCGTGCACACGGGCTGAGCACGCCGGAACACACCGACCGCGCTCAACACACCGAGCGGGCGAACACGGCGCGCGCGCCGGCAGCCGATGACCCGGCGCCGGTCCTGCACGGCGTATCCGGCGGGCGTCACGTACCCGACGGCACGGGGAACGACCGGGCAGGGGCGATGCTCCCGGCCCGGGGGTGCGGACGCGGCCGCCTCGGCGGTCCGCCCGGCTCGCCCTAGCCCGCCGCGGCGTAGTCCTGCTCGGGCTCCATCTCGACGGGCAGCATTCCGCCCGTGCTGCGCTCGTACTCGGAGCGCGCCGTCTCCAGCAGGCGCCGCCAGGACGTGACCGTCGGCCGGCGCCGCAGCAGTGCTCTGCGCTCGCGCTCGGTCATCCCGCCCCAGACGCCGAACTCCACACGGTTGTCCAGAGCGTCGGCCAGGCACTCCGTCCGCACCGGGCATCCGGTGCACACGACCTTGGCGCGGTTCTGCGCCGCCCCCTGGACGAACAGCTCGTCCGGATCCGTCGTGCGGCAGGCCGCCTGCGTACTCCAGTCTGTCACCCAGCTCATTGCCGGTGCCGTCCTCTCCCGAATCGAGGCTCCCCCACGGCGGCGAACGGCATATTCACCGTTGCCAGTTGAGGACGTTACGGAAGGCAGGAAAGGCACAACACCCCCTTCGGGCCCAATCTTGAATGGCCCGAACGGACTATGCGTACGCGGCAGATCACCCAACGGAGTGAGCCGCCGACAACCAGGACCTTTCCGGGTCTTCCGGGCGGGGAGCCGGGGCCCGCTCCGGCCGCCGGTGTCCGCGCACCGGCCCGCGCGGGCCGTGGCGCACTCTCCTCGGCACCTGCGCGGCGACTACCTCCGGCATATGACGGCTTACCAGGCGGGCAAGGCCACTCACACGAGTGAGGCGGAGCACGGGGGAGAAAGGGGAGGAAGGGGCCGGAGCTACCGGTGTGACGCGAGTGAGACCGGGAGCGCGCCTCAGCTTAAGTGAAGCCCCGCGCCCGTGTCCGGCGATTGCCACGCTTCCCCACGGCCCTGTGCGGGTGCACCCGTCGTAGGCTCTTCCCCATGGCTAAGAAGCGCGCGGGCCGAGGGCAGTCCCTCCCCCAGCAGGTCGCCAAGTTCATCGGCGTCAGTGTGCTGGCGGGGGCGGTGATGGCCGGGCTCGCGCTCCCGGCCGTCGGCTCGCTCGGCCTCGCGACCAAGGGCACGGTCGAAGGCTTCGACGAGCTCCCCGTGAACCTCAAGCGTCCTCCGCTGAGTCAGCGCACGACCATCCTGGACGCCAACGGCGGCGAGATCGCCAAGGTCTACTCACGGGACCGGACGGTCGTCGACCTCAAGGACATCTCGCCCTACATGCGCAAGGCGATCGTCGCCATCGAGGACGCCCGCTTCTACGAGCACGGCGCCGTCGACCTCAAGGGCGTGCTGCGGGCGGTGAACCGCAACGCACAGTCCGGCGAGGTCTCCCAGGGCGCCTCCACGCTCACCCAGCAGTACGTGAAGAACGTCTTCGTCGAGGAGGCCGGGAACGACCGCGAGAAGGTCGCGCTCGCCACCCAGCAGACGATCGGCCGCAAGATCAAGGAACTCAAGTACGCGATCCAGGTCGAGGAAGAGCTGGGCAAGAAGAAGATCCTGGAGAACTACCTCAACATCACGTTCTTCGGGCAGCAGGCGTACGGCGTCGAGGCGGCGGCCCAGCGGTACTTCTCCAAGCCGGCCAAGGACCTGTCGCTGGCCGAGTCGGCGATGCTCGCCGGCATCGTCCAGTCGCCCACCCGCTACGACCCGGTCAGCAACCCCGAGCAGGCCAAGAAGCGCCGCGACACCGTGCTGGACCGGATGGCCGTGCACCACGACGTCACCCGCGCCCAGGCGGCGGAAGCGAAGAAGCAGCCGATCGACCTCAAGATCAGCCGACCCCGGAACGGCTGCATCACCGCCGAGAAGGGCGCCGGCTTCTTCTGCGACTACGTCCGCGAGGTCTTCCTCACCGACCCCGCCTTCGGCAAGACCCGCAAGGCCCGCGCCAAGCGCTGGAACCAGGGCGGCCTGACCATCAAGACGACGCTGGACCCCAAGGCGCAGGAATCCGTGCAGGCGTCCGTCCAGCAGCACGTCAACAAGTCCGACAAGGTCGCGACGGCCGTCTCGATCGTCGAGCCCGGCACCGGCAGGATCCTGGGCATGGGCCAGTCCCGGCCCTACGGCTTCGGCGAGGACGAGACGCAGATCAACCTCTCCGTCGACAAGGACATGGGCGGCGGCGCCGGATACCAGCCGGGCTCCACCTTCAAGCCGGTGATCGCGGCCGCGGCGCTGGAGAAGGGCATGAGCCCGTACAAGAAGTACCCCTCGCCGTACCGCATGCAGTACCCCTCGCCCGTCGACACCTGCAAGGGCAAGTGGAGCGGCAAGGCGCCCGTCGAGAACGAGAACGAGAGCGAGGTCGGGCCGTACCGGATGAAGGAGGCGACCGCGAAGTCGGTCAACACCTACTTCGTCTCCCTGATAAGCGAGACCGGGATCTGCCCCGTGACCACCATGGCCGACAAGATGGGCATCGCCCGCGCCGACGGCAAGAAGATCGACCAGGTGCCGTCGATCTCCCTCGGCACCCAGGAGATGTCCCCGCTGACCATGGCCGAGGGCTACGCGACCTTCGCCAACCGCGGTGTGCACTGCACCCCCGTCGCCATCGAATCGATCACCGACTCGCACAGCAAGAAGCTGCCGGTGCCGAAGACGAAGTGCGAGCGCGCGATGTCCGCCAAGACCGCGGACACCGTCAACGCGCTGCTCCGCGGCGTCGTCGAGGACGGCACCGGACAGAAGGCCGGGCTCGACGGCCGGGACAGCGCGGGCAAGACGGGTACGACCGACCAGCGCTACGCGGCCTGGTTCGTGGGCTACACCCCGAACATGTCCGGCGCCGTCTGGGTCGGCGACCCCGCACACCGCACCCAGATGACCAACATCTCCATCGGCGGCCGCACCTACGACAAGGTCTTCGGCGGCGAGGTCCCCGGACCCATCTGGCGCGACGCGATGAGCGGGGCCCTCTCGGACAAGCCCGCACCCGAGTTCCACCACGTCCGCATCAAGGACCCCGACAAGAAGCGCCCCAAACACCCGAAGCCGCCCCGGCACGACAACGGGGGCGGCGACCACGGGAACGATCACGGTGACGACAAGCCGGACGATCACCTGCCCGATGTGCCCCCGGACATCATCGGCGGCGGGGGCAACGGCGGTGGCAACGGCGGCGGCGACTGGCCCGGCGGTGGCCACGGCGGCTGGGGAGACGGCGGAGGCGACTGGGGCGACGGCTGGCCGTGAGCCCGGCCCTCACCGCCCTCCCACACAACAGGGGCGCATCCCACCCGGGATGCGCCCCTTGCGCTGTGTCGATGTCGTTGTCTTCACGGCGCACCGTGACGGCTGCGCCTGCGCGGCCGGCCCGGCCCGTGTGCCTCGCGCGCCGACCGACTCCCGCGGCCCGCACGGCAGTTCACCGCCCGGCGGACCCGACAGGCCAGGCAGGCCCGGGGAGTCGTAGCGCCCAGCAGCCGTTGGCCCTTGTGCGGGCCGAACACAGCTGAGGTGCGGGCTCCAACGCGCCAGGTCATGGGCTCCAACGCACCGAAGTGGCAGACGCCAGCACGCTGAGGTCGTGGGCCCCAACGCACCGAGGCCGCAGGTCCCGGCACGCTGGAACGCCGCCCGGGAGCCCTCGGCGCAGCCGAACCGGAAGGCGCGCGGCACGAGTTGACCGGCGGGACCCCAGGGGCGGGGCCGACTCGTGGGCCCCACCCGGCACGGCATCGGCCCGGCAGTCGCTCCGCCGGGCCGGGCTCAGCCCGCCAGCTGCTTCTTCACCGCCGCGGCCACCCGGCCACCCTCCGCACGGCCGGCCACCTTCGGGTTCACGATCTTCATGACCGCGCCCATCGCGCGGGGGCCCTCCGCACCGGACGCCCTCGCCTCCGCGACCGCCTCGGCGACCAGCGCCTCCAGCTCCTCGTCCGTCAGCGGCTTCGGCAGATAGTCCGCGAGCACCTCGCCCTCGGCACGCTCACGCTCCGCCTGCTCCGTACGGCCGCCGTTCTCGAACGCCTCGGCCGCCTCGCGGCGCTTCTTGGCCTCACGGGCGAGGATCTGCTGCACCTCGTCGTCGGAGAGCTCGCGTGCGCTCTTGCCCGCGACCTCCTCGTTCGTGATCGCGGACAGGGTCATCCGCAATGTGGCGGAACGCAGCTCGTCGCGCTCCTTGATCGCTGCGGTCAGGTCGTCCTGCAGCCGGGACTTGAGCGTGGTCATGAGGTCAGTGTGCCAGCACCCGGCGACAGGCCCCTCCGGGTTTCCGCTCTCCGGGTTCCCCGGCGCCACCGCACACACCGGGTCGCGGGACCGCTCCGCGGGGCGCCCGGCCCGGTTCCTCCGGCCGTCCGGCCCGGGTCCTCCGGCCGTCCGGTTCGAGTCCTCCGGGCGTCCGATCCGATGCGGTGATCGCGGCGAGTCTGCGACCATGGGCCCATGCGCGCGCGATACCGCATTCCCCTGAAGACAGCAGCAGGCATCACGGCACTCGGCGCGGCATGCGTCGGGTACGCGGCCGGCATCGAGGTCCGCTCCTTCCGACTGCGACGGGTCTCCGTGCCCGTGCTGCCACGCGGCATGCATCCGCTGCGCGTGCTCCAGGTCTCCGACATCCACATGGTCGGCGGCCAGCGCAAGAAGCAGCGCTGGCTGCGTGATCTCGCCGGGCTGCGGCCGGACTTCGTGATCAACACCGGGGACAACCTCTCCGACCCGGAAGGCGTGCCCGAAGTCCTCGACGCGCTGGGCCCGTTGATGGAGTTCCCGGGCGCCTACGTCTTCGGTTCGAACGACTACTACGGCCCCAAGCTGCGTAATCCGGCCAAGTACCTGCTGGAGCGGGCCAGCGGCCGGCACGGGCTCAACGGCAATCCGCCCGCCGTCGGCGCCATCCACAACCCGTGGGAGGACCTGCGGGACGCGTTCGACTCCGCCGGCTGGGTCGGCCTGTCCAACACCCGCGGCCGGATCAAGCTTCCCGGCGGCCAGGAGATCGCGCTGACCGGCCTGGACGACCCGCACATCAAGCGCGACCGCTACGGCGAGGTCGCCGGCGGCCCGGAGACCGACGCCGATGTCTCCCTCGCCGTCGTCCACGCTCCGTATCTGCGCGTGCTCGACGCGTTCACCGCCGACGGCTACCCGCTCGTCCTCGCCGGGCACACTCACGGCGGCCAGCTGTGCGTGCCGTTCTACGGAGCGCTCGTGACCAACTGCGACATCGACACCGACCGCGTCAAGGGCCTCTCCACCCATCGCGCCGGCGGCCGTCAGTCGTACCTGCACGTCAGCGCCGGATGCGGCACCAACCGCTACACCCCGGTCCGCTTCGCCTGCCCCCCGGAAGCGACCCTGCTGACCCTCATGCCCCGCGAGGACTGAGCCTCCACCCGGGCCGCCACCCCGTGAGACCCGCCTCACACCCGAGGCTCCCCCGGCACCACCTCGCCCACGGGGCCGACTCCCACCCCGGAGCCGGCCCCACCCCGCGACCGCCCGGCTTCCCCCTCTGACCTGCACAGACGCCCGCCTCACAGCTCCGGCGGAGCGGGCCCCGGTGCGGCCCCGGAACCGGATTTCGCCTCAGCGCTCAGCTGGGCTAAAGTAGTCGTCGTTGCTCCGGGGTGTAGCGCAGCTTGGCAGCGCGCTTCGTTCGGGACGAAGAGGTCGTGGGTTCAAATCCCGCCACCCCGACTGGAGAAACACAGAGCGAGAGGCCTGGTCCGCATAAGTCGGACAGGCCTCTCAGCTTTTTTCTGGGGTTTGTCGGGCTGTCCGCGACATCCGCCCTCTCATCGACCGAGGAGAACTGCCTCGGTCGAGGTCAGAGAACTCGGCCGTGCATCTTCCACCAGGCATGATCGGCCACAACAGCACACTGGCACATGTGACGGTAGGACACTGGGAAAATGCGCACAGTAGCCCCCTCAAGCCCCGACGTCTCGGCCCGCATGAGCAGACAGAGCAGCAAGGACACAGGCGCTGAACGGGCTGTGCGACGTCTCCTCCATGCTTCCGGGTACCGCTACCGGGTCCATTACCCGGTACCCGGTATGAACCGTCGCAAGATCGACATTGCCTTCACGCGTGCGAGACTGGCCGTCCTCATCGACGGCTGTTTCTGGCACGGTTGCCCGGAGCACGCCACCAGCCCCAAAGCGAATGCGGAATGGTGGCAGCGAAAGCTCGACCGCAACATGGAGCGGGACCGAGAGACGAACGCCCATCTGAGGTCCCAGGGGTGGACCGTCCTGCGATTCTGGGAGCACGAGTCACCGACGACCGTCGTGCGTCAGGTGGCTACTGCTGTCGAACGAGAACAGGCCGGCAGAGTGCAGCAGCCGCGACAGGGCAGGCGGCGGTGAACCGACCACCGGCTCTTCGGCCTCACGCCCGGAGGCGGACGGACTGTTCCTCTGACGGCGAATACTGGCCATGGGTCGAGGCGAGCCCGGTCGAAGACGGTGAGCAGCGGATCGTACGGGCGGCCCGTCGGCTCCCTGCCCTGTATACAACGCTTCCAGACGGAAGAATCCACGAACATGTCTGGTCTGTAGGAGAGGGGAGGAACACGCATGCAGACGAAGAGCCGCAGGTGTTGTGATTCCGCTGTCGAGGTCACATGGCACCGTCGGGGACTCGGGCGGTCAGCGCCCCACTAACCACCGTGGGCAGGACACAGACACAAAAGGTGACCTTCGTAGCGGTAGGCCCGAAGAAGGTCGTCCTACAGACTAGCCGTAGAAGTAGCCTTTCCCGCGACATCCGCTGCCCGGGCTGCCTCCGGACCGCGGAGACAGGAGAGCACGAATGGTCACGATCGTGGCAGGCCGGCCCGCTCCTCAGAGGGACCGTCCATCGGACAGGGAATCCATCGGAAAGAAGAGGAGGACGGCCCTGCACAGCCCGGTCGGCCAAGTACTCGGACCGACCGCCCGTACGGACTCGCCTGAGTCCCATCGTCCTGCCGCCGGCTACACTTCAACCCCATGAACAGCCCTGGAACACGAGTTCCTCATCTTGACCGGGTCCGCATACTGGACCTCTTCGCCGGCCCCGGCGGACTCGATGTGGCAGCGCACTTCCTGGGCTACGACAGCATCGGGATCGAGTGGGACCGGAACGCGTGCGAGACACGCTACGCAGCAGGTCTGCCGACTATTCACGCCGATGTCAGCGTCATGCGTGAGACCCGCTTCCACGAGATCCCCTCGTCGGTCGAGGTGCTCACGGGGGGGCCGCCCTGCCAGTCCTTTTCCGTCGCCGGCAACGGAGCGGGACGGCGAGCGCTGGAGACAGTGAAGGAGTTCATCCATCGCCTTGTGGAGGGCAAGGACGAGGCCGAAGTCGACAAGGACCTGCATGCTCTCGGCGACCCACGCACCGCTCTCGTTCTGGAACCCCTCCGCTGGCTGCTCAAGGCGATCGAGACGGAGGGCCGCGACCCGTACAAGGTGATCGTCCTGGAGCAGGTGCCGGCAGTCATGCCTCTGTGGGAGGTGTACGCCGAACTTCTCGGCGGAGGCGAAGGGAGGCTCAACGGTGTCAAGTACGAGACGAGTTGCTGGAAGTTGAAAACGGAGCGGTACGGTGTACCACAGACTCGGACACGTGCTGTCCTGGTCGCCCGACGCCCCGGCCAGGGCGCGGTCGAACCTCCCGAGACGACGCACCTGCCCTTCGAACTGCGCCGGGGCAAGGGGGCCACCGATGCCGACGGGCTCCTGCCCGATTCCGATATCCCTCGTGCCCGGCGACCTTGGGTCTCCATGGCGCAGGCGCTCGATGCAGCGAGCAAGTCGGACGGGTCCCCACTGGATGTGTCCCGGCTCGTGCAAGACGGAAAGATGCAGTTCTTCGTGGTCTCGAACTACGGTTCCGGCGGCGACCCGAAGAAGCGAGGCCGTCGCCTCGCCTCCCAGCCTGCGTTCACGGTCACCGGGAAGGTCTCACGGAACCGGGTGTACAGAAACCAAGCCGAGTACAAGGCCCAGCGATACGATCGCTTCACGATCCCCGAGTCCGGAGTGCTCCAGACCTTTCCGCACAACTTCCCTTGGTCGGGGAACGACCAGGCGCAGCAGGTGGGCAATGCTGTACCTCCCCGGCTCGGTATGTATGTACTCAGCAAAGCGCTGCGAGGGAACGCTCCGTCTGCGGCCGAGCTTGCCGCCGCGACCACGTGGCCTGCTGTGCCCCGGGCCACGACGGACCAGCTCCGTGCCTTCGGGTGTGGGGATCAGAGCCGTTGTCCTCCGGATTCGCACAAGATCAGTCCCCCCCGGCGGAAGCCCTCCCCCTGACCGGCGCGTTGGTGAACAACTCCTCGAAGAGCGAGGACAGGACGTCCACCGCATCAGCCGGGGCGCGCTCTTCTTCCGGTCCCTCCGGCAGATCGTTGCGGGGCGAGGGAACAGCCGACTCCGATGCCCTGATCCAATCGCGCACGACATCGCGGTCCCGCTCGACGTCCGGAGCCATGACGTCGTACATCAACGTCGCCGCTGCCGCGTTGACGGCCGAGGTGAGCGCGTTGACCTCTCGTCCGGTACGCACGGTCCCCTTTTCCAGGAGCCGCACGAGGGCCAGTGCAGTGGGACGGTGATCGACGACATCCAGTCGTAGTGCGGAGTTGAGCATGTCCTGATTGCCGCAGGCGACAACCACGGGCCGGTAGTCCGAGCCGTCGCGGAAGAGTTCGGCAGACCACCAGAGACGAGCGAAGGCCTGTGTGTAGTGGGGGCCGACGAATCTCCCCCTGGACACGCGTCCGTACCGACCTTGCCCCTTCGGCTCCGATCTGTGTCGCCAGACGACATAGTCCGGGGCGACACCCAGGGCCAGGTAAGTCCACAGCCGTTTCTCGGACGCTTCTCGGCGGGTCAGCCGAAGTGTCTCGTGCAGCCGCGGGGCCAACCATGCGTCGGCCGCCGTCGGACGCGCGTCCCTGATTGCACCGAGCGCATCGTCGATCAGGTCTCGTACACGGTGTAGCTGCCACCGTGTCTCGTCTCCGGGCAGCGGCTCGGCGATCTTGTTCAATGCGATGGACGGGACGTCCTCACGTCCTTCGAGCAGCCCGTCCGAGATGAACTCCGCAGCCTGCGCATCGGTCAGCAGGGCAAGGTGCTCCGGCAGGTGTTCGGGACGGGAGGTCACGCGTGCATCTCCTGCTCGAGTAGTTCGATGTCGCGCACAGTGGTGGCCAACGCTTTCGGCACATCGGATCGGCGCGCGGCCGCCAAGTGGATGCGCGGCTGCAGATCCGCCCAGCTTCCCTCACCGATCCGCCGCAGATGCACCTCTCGTAGCGCGTCTTCCGCCGAACGCCCGGGAAAGATGTCGGGAAGCATCTCGCGCAGAACGGCACCACGCCAATCCGGTGGGAAGAGCGGTGTCCCGTCGTCCTCGACCTCCAAGTCACCGATCGCCGTGTGGAAAACAGCAGTCCAGACGTCAGCGCAGATCTGGGCCAACAGCATTTCTCCGACCACTCTCTCCACCTTCGAGCCCTGGCCCTCCATCAACGCGGCGAGTCCCTCGAAGTCGGAGTTCAGGCGAACGTTGGGCATGCGCCCCGATGCATCCACAACCCACGGTGCGTCACGGAATGCTCTCAGCCACTCGGCACCCCGTGTGAAACTGACGGTCTGTACATCGAGTTGACGGGCCCGGAGCGGAGCGTCGGCCGTCATATCGATCATCCACTCCTGTTCGGTCGAAGCGATGATCCTGCCGGCCACCCCCTCGACGCGGGCGACCACGTGCACGGTGAGCGACGCACGATCCAGGTGATCGTCCCGATCCAGCTCGATCTCACCGGCCCAGTCCCCCTCGCTCCCGGGCGCCGGCGACAGACGCGCGACACTCCGCGCGTTCGTCGCTCCCTCTGTCAGAACCGCGACGACGGATACATCGGACCAATGTCCCTTCCTCCGGATCTCCCGGGCGGGTACAGAGGCGGCAAGTCCGATCCGGGCGGTCCGCCAGTCGTCCCGCTCCGCCCTGCCGAGCGCCACGACCTGCTCGACGGCCGAGCAGGCCCTGACGTCCAGCTGCTCGCGGTGTTCGCCGGGGCCGCGCAAACGGACGGCTGTGACCCTGGCCGTCACCGCCCCGCTCAATCGGGGGTACGGGTAAGCCCTCATGCCCCGACCCACCTGCCCTCCTGCAACTCGACGACGAGGCCGGTCAGTGCCGCACGCACAGGGTGACTCGAAACATCGGTGACGCCCCGGAACACGGCCCGGCGGCTTCCCGGTGTGAAGCACAGAACCCCGTCGTCGAGTTCGCAGTGGCTGATGGCGACAAGTTCGGCCCAATCGACCACCGGTCGGGGACCGGAGCGGACCTCGAGTTTGGCGACGGGCGTCATGCGCCAGGTCTCCGCCCGTGGCGGAAGCCTGACCTCAGCAGTGATCCGCCACGCTCCTGTTGGGTCGACGACAGCCTCCAGGTCGTCCATCCTCGGGCGCTCCGCCACTCCCACGGCTCTGGGGGAGGGTTTGCCCGACACCTTGAGGCGTCTGCTCACCTTGCCGGCACCCGTGAGCTTCTTCTCCTGGCGAATCGCGACGAGGGCGTGGACGGCCCGATTGGTCTCGGTCGTGAGCGCGGCGATCCGCCGATGTGCCGAGGGCGAATAGCGCATTCTCAGTTCCTCGGTCTGTCCCCACTTGTTGTGTTCCGGCGGTTCGGAAGTACGGAGGAATTCCTCCGCCTCTGCGGCGAAGGGAGCGTCCGGCCCGGCAGCCAGGCCGGCGAGCAGGACCGCTTGGAACGGGTTGGTGCCGATGGGCAGGCCCGGCACATGACTCACCTTGACTGTCATACGGTTACCGCGCATCGCAGTCACCCTGTTCGGCTTTCCGTCGGTGTCCGTGGCCCGCGTGACGAGGAGTACTGCCCGGTGCTCACCGGCGGTTCCGGAGGTTCCGTCCTTCTCCGGTACTTTCAGCGGCACAGTGGTGCATGCCACCTGTTCCTCCTCGGTGATACGGTCCACCGTGGTGCCGCACAGGAACGCCCGGAGCGCCCTCGTCCGTGCGGGCTGGTGGACCTCCGGCTCCACCTTCTCCTCGGCGATGAATTCCGCTCCGTTCCGCAAAGACCGAACCGAAGCCTCCAACAACGGCTGGTGGTCGCCTCCCGACGTCATGGCGGCCCAGAAGTTCCGTCCGAGCGCTTGCACCAACCTTCTGTGCATACGTTCCAGGCTGTCCTCGTCGTCCCCCGCATCCCCTTCCGTGCCCTGTCCGACCTCGGTGAGGCTGGCCACGTCGTGTGCCCCGACGATCAGGAACGACGTGCCGGGTTCGTCGGTTCCACGAGTGAGGTGGAGAAGCTCTGCCGTCGCTTCGTCGGCCCACCACGAACGCGCGACCTCACCGTTACCGGCTTCGTCATCGGGCCGTCCCAGCCAAGCGGGGCCGGCATACCTCTTGCCGGCCACCTCTCGCCAGGGCAGGTCCAGCCGTCCGATGAAACGACGCTCCGTCCGGCCTTCATGGGGCTCACAGAGCGTCGAATTGATGAGCACGAGGCCCAACCGGCTGGTACTCCAGAGCGTGGCCTTGCCCAGGCCGTACGACCCTCCGGCCATCAGGTCCGACTTTCGGCTGTCGAGCTGGCGCCGGACGACTGCGGCGAAACGACCGTCCTCGTAGTCGTCACCGGTGAGCCCGTTGGCGTTGTAGTCATCCACCCGGAGAAGAACGAGCCGGTCCTTGTCCATCATCTCGCGCAGACCTGCTCGGATGGCACGGCCCACCTTCTGGTCCTGCGCAGCAGCCGCTTCGAAATGCGGGAGAAGATCGTCCCAGTGGATCGCTTCGCAGAAGCGTGTCAGGAAGTCCCCTGTCAGCTCGTGCAGCGTGTAGGAAACCCTGACCGGTCGGTCGTTACATCTGACGCGCTCGTCGAGACTGTTCTGTGTCGCTTCGCGGGCGAGGACTTCCACGTCCGCCTCGAAGGCGAAAGCAGCCGCGTTTCCGAATTCACGCCCTCCGTCATCGTGGCCGGGGCGGTGGTACCAGACGACCTGACTCATATCGTTCGCCGGCTGCTCCGGAGTGGCACGGGAACCGTCCGCCCCCGACTCGGCTTCAAGACACTCCTGTGCCCGAGCGAGAAGTTCAGGCGGGGGTTCGGAGCTGCCGTTCAGCCAGGCCTCGACGGTGGCCTGTGGCACTGCGAGCCGACGCCCCGCCTCGACCGCGTCCCACCCTCTGATTCGCATACGTTCGGCCATCCATCGACCGAACCCGATGTTCACCGACGTCACCGCTCCCTCTTCTCCGTCGGCACTGCTCTCCACTTCCTGCTCGCAACCACCGTTGCGCGGCGGGGCCTTCCACCCGTACGAATCCCTGACCGAGCCATCGGAGCCGCCGGAGGACGCGGAACCCGCGACGCTCATTTCACAAACAGCCCGCCGCCGGCGGCGTTCCGAGGCCGGGTCGTCGGGCTCCAGGCCCAAGTGCACCCTCAGATCCTTGAAGGCCCACTTCTCGAGCTGTCGGATGCGCTCCCGCGTGACGCCGAACTCCTTTCCGATCTCCTCAAGAGTCCATGGTGTCCCGTCCACGAAGCCGTAGCGGAGCAGGAGAACCTTCCGGGACCGTTCCGACAGGGGGCAGGAGTCGAACAGATTGAGGATCTCCTGGCGAGCGAACACCGGCCACAACACCTGTTCAGGCCCCGGTACGGGCGTGAAGGCATCAACCACCAGTTCCCCGAGAGTCGTGTCGGCACTCACAGGCTGTTCCAACGAGAGCACCACTCGGCGACTCAGTTGCAGACACTTCGCGACTTTCTCGGAACTCATCTCGCAAGCGAGAGCGAGATCGTCCACATTCGGCTTCAGCCCTTGGTCGAGACAAGCTCTCTCGGCTCGACGCACCTTCTCCACATCCACCCTCATGTGAACCGGCAGCCGGATGGAGGTTCCCTCGTTGGCGATGGCCCGCGTGATCCGTTGCCGGATCCAGCAAGTCGCGTAGGTCGAGAACTTGCAGCCCAGGGTGACGTCGAACTTCTCGACGGCGCGCATCACACCGATCGCCCCATGTTGTACAAGATCCTCGTACATGGGGCCTCCCGGCCGATGTCCGAGGTCCCGGAGAATCTTGTGAACGAGTCGCTGATTATGGGCGATCATCGCGGACAGAGCCCTGTGGGCCTCGCCCTCCCGTGGCAACCCAACCGTGTAACCGTCGGGCAGTGGGCCAGATATTTCCTCCCTCCCCCGGTACAGCAGGCAGAGGCCGACTTCCTCCTCGGCCGTGAGAATCCTTCGTTGCGGGTTCGCCCGCCGTCGATCCACCTCGAGCACCCGACGCGCAGCACTGCGAGCAGCCTCGAAGTCGCCGACGTGATCCGTTCCCCGGAATGCTTCGATGTCGGGCTCTTCCGTGTCCTCGCCGAGTTCCGAGTCCGAGAACGGGTCCCAGTGAGCGGTGTCCCCGTCGGCCACCTGCTGCTCCGAGGAGCCCACATCGTCCGCGAGGCCCCGACCGTCCCTCTGAGGCTCCGCGGCAATCTCCGCAGCCGCGACGGCCTCCGACAGGGCCTGGGCTTCCGACGCGTCGAGACGCGCAGCGCGCAGTACCTGCTGCACCGCCACCCGGGGTTGCACTCTCTCGGCCGTGAAGCGCCGAACGAGTCGAACGAGGATCTCCGGGAACGTATGGTGCTCACTCTGGCCGGAGGCACCTCTTCGTGTCCTGGTCATCCTGCCCCCAACGCCCCGTACGGCCACCCCTGTTACGTACCAGTCCATCACTCATCGGCCTCGTCTGCCAGCTTCTGTCCGGGCCGGAGGCACTCCCCCAGGCAACCCTCTGTATTTTGATGGGGCGTTGGCGTGACAAGGGGGGAGAGAGTCGATGCGCATCATCCCTAGCGAGATCTCGAGCAACACCAGGAGCAACGCGGAACGCAGCGTCTTCGCCGCGCTGAAGGCGGTACCTGACGACCAGAGCGTCGCGTTGCACACCGTGCACCTTCCCAGGCACCGCAAGAAGCGCGTCGGTGAGATCGACTTCGTCGTCATCACGCCCGATCTCCTGCTCTTCATTGAGGTCAAGGGGGGTCGAGTGCGCGAAAGCGATGGAAAGTGGTACTACGGCCCACCGGGCCGCGAGGACGGACCGAAGGAGAGTCCGTTCAAGCAGGCGAGTGGGGGCATGCACGAGTTCGAGCGAGAGCTGGGAGCCCTGATCGGCGATCTGAGGGACCACGGCGTCGCCGGGGGTTACCTCGTGATCACTACGGACGTCGACCTCGACCGTACGACGGAGTTCGAACCCGAGCAGTACCTCGGGGCCACGGCATACGACGGCGGCCGTGGCCTGGCCGCCGGCATCGAGCGGGCGACCCGCTTCTGGTCGGCCCGGAACAGGTGGGCACGCACGCCGGTGCCCGCATCTCTCCGCAAACGGATGCTCGCGGCCATTCGTCCGGACTTCGACCTGGTGCCGAACCTGCAGTCACGCCTGACCCATCTCGACGTCGTCTTCGAGCGGCTCACCGAGGAACAGCTCGACAGGCTCGACGAGTTGGAGTCCAACCCACGGCTCATCTGGACCGGCGGTGCAGGAACGGGGAAGACGTTCCTTGCCGCCGAGGCCGCCCGCCGCAAGTCGGCCAGGGGCAGCGTCCTGTTCACGTGCGCCGGCAGCACTCTCGCGCAGCATCTGGCGGCAGTCCTCACCGAGGTCTCGATCACGGTGCTGCCGTTCGACCGGCTCGACGAGGTGCGAGGGCAAAGCTTCGACCACCTGATCGTGGACGAGGCTCAGGACCTGATGTCCTTCGAGGCTCTCGACGTCCTGGAGGAACTGGTCGCAGGAGGTCTGTCCGGCGGCCAGTGGATCTTCATGCTCGACCAGAACAATCAAGTGCTGACACCGGACGTCTACGACCCGGAGGCATGGCAGTACTTGTGCGACCTGGGGTTCCGGTACGGCCCCATGAAGCGCAACTGCCGCAACACCGTGCAGATCGTGAACCAGGTGCGCTCCTACACCGGGGCCGATCTGGGGATCGCCACTGCTGGTGAGGGGGAGCCCGTACGCTTCGTCGATGTACACGACACACAGGACGAGGCCCGGGCTCTCGACGTGTACGTGGACGAGTTGGTACGGAACGGAGTATCACCTCGGGACGTCACCTTGCTGTCCGTCGGGGGGGAGTGGGAGACCAGCTCCGCCTGCCAGTCGCAACGTTCCTCGAAGATCGAGCGGTTCGCCGACGTGGTCGGGACCGAGCGCAGGAAGCACCGGCTCACCTGGTCGTCCATCGGGGATTTCAAGGGACACGAAAACCATGTCGTCTGCCTTCTGGACCTCGAACCGGCCCATCTTGAGGGACGGCTCGACGCGATCTACGTCGCGTGGACAAGGGCACGCGCCCAACTCTGGGTCGCGTGCCGCCCCGGCACACGACAGGCACTGAAGGACCTGGGCGTGGCCATGCTGAAGCAGCAGGGGAGGCTCTGATGAACGATGCAGAAACACGACTTCCGGAGCACCGGGACGAATTCGTCTCATACCTGCGTCGGCAGCTGGTCGGTCCCGCGTACGCCGAGGACGAAACCCTGGTGGATCCACCGGATCGCCGGTACCTGATGGGAACGCTGTACCCACGCGGCGTCTCCTTGTCCGAGCATTCGAGGGACGACGGGGAGCAGGATTTCGCCGAGAACCAGGCAGGGAGCGGCGAGGAGGACGGTTTCGCGGACGACCCCGTGGCTGAAGCGAACGCGTGGCTGCCCTCGTCCCTCGGCTTCTCCTTCTTCACCGATGCGGATCGCGTACGGGTCACGTGCAGTGCCTCCCGTTACCTCACGTTCCGGGAGGGCGGGCGCCGCAGTTGGCGTCGGCAGCCTCGCCTGGCCAGCACCGAGACCGTCACCGTCGGGCAGGCCTCACCGATCGGCGTGCTGGACGGACACGGACTTCTGCATGTGCGGTGGCGGGCCTTCGGCGAGGGACACCTCGTGACGTGCGTGCTCGCCAACGGGCACGACGAGGAGGAGAGCGCTCACAAGGACCGGGACCTCATGCTCTTCCAGGCGGAAGTGGAGGCCACGACTGTCGGCGGGAGGATCATGGAGTACCCCAGCACCCGCCTCACCAGTCGGGACGAGGAAGAGGAGGAGCTGCGTGTCCAGTACCGCCGCGTCATCACGAGAGCAGTGGGTCACGGGTGCGCGGTGGAGTGGGACGACGACGGGGAAGTCGACACTGTGCGCGCCGAGGTCATGCCCCAACAGGTAGTGCACCACATCAAACCCGACGGCCCCGTGAGCTTGCCCGTCCTTCGTCTCGCACACCTGTCGCAACCGGTACCCGCTGCCGAGCTCCGGGACGAATTGCAGCACTTCGTCGAAGGTTATCGCGCGTGGTACGACCACCAGCAGACGGTGGCAGACGGTTTCGGGCCCTGGGCGGCCGAGCCGGCCGGACGCATCCTCCGTCGCATCGAAACGGCTCTGAACCGCATGGTGCGGGGGGTGGAGGCGATCACCGCTCCGACCCGGGCGGGTGAGGACGCGCGCGAGGCCTTCCGGCTGGCGAACCGGGCGATGGCGCTCCAGATGCTGCACAGCCGCCCGGAGCTCGCAGGCAACCGGCGCCGCCGCACCGATCCGGTGCTCGAGCTGACGGAGCCGGACGGCAGTTACGCATGGCACCCGTTCCAGCTCGCATTCTTCCTGCTCGTGGTCGAAGGACTCATGTACCCCGAGCACGAGGACCGCGAGACGGTCGATCTGATCTGGTTCCCCACCGGCGGTGGCAAAACCGAGGCATACTTGCTCACCGCATGCTTCGAGATTCTCTGGCGGCGCCTGCGCTTCGGCGCCCAGGGCGGCGGAACTGCTGTACTGAGTCGCTACACCTTGAGCCTGTTGACGACTCAGCAGTTCCAACGGACCGCTACAGCCGTGTGCGCCCTGGAGTACATCAGGAAGGGGCACGACGGACCGCTCGAGAAGAGCTTGGGCGAGGAACCCGTCTCCATCGGGCTATGGGTGGGAAGAGAGACGACGCCGAACAGGGTCGACGCGGCGCAGGAGGAACTCGAGGCTCTGAAACAGATGGAGGAGCCCGACGACAGGTTCCTTCTGGAGCGATGTCCTTGGTGCGGTACCGAGATCGTTCCGCAGCGGTACCGATCCGACCGCGACTTCGGCATCCGAGCTGACGGAGCCACCACCTACTTCTTCTGTCCGCGGGATTCGTGCGTCTTCCACGAACGGCTCCCGGTGTCCGTCGTGGACGAGCAGATGTACGAAGAACCGCCGACCTTCCTGCTCGGCACGGTGGACAAGTTCGCGCGCCTGGCCTGGGAGCCGAGAGCGGGGCGCCTCTTCGGCGGGAACGGTAAGCGCGCTCCCTCTCTCGTCATCCAGGACGAATTGCACCTGCTGGCAGGACCATTGGGAACGACAGTGGGACTGTACGAGTCCGCCGTCCTCGAGTTGTGCAGGCGAGGCGGTACGGCAGCGAAAGTGATCGCGTCGACGGCGACGATTCGGCGCTCGCAGGAGCAGGTCCAGAACCTCTACGGGCGTACCGCACAGCTCTTCCCCCCGCCCGGCCTCGATGCCGGTCACTCGTACTTCGCGTCCCCGGACGAGAAGAAGCCGGGGCGCATGTACGTAGGTGTCATGGCCCAGGGGCACACTGCTTCCACCTCGACGGTCCACGTCGGAGCCGCCGCTCTCCAGGCCTCGGAGGAGGTCTGTGACGACGACACACTCCGGGACGCCTACTGGACCGTGGTCGCTTATCACAACAGCTTGCGGGAACTGGGCCGGACGGTGACCATCGCCAGGGACGACATCCCGGCCCGTCTCGAACACCTCACGCAGAACGAAACGCACCGCCGTGAGCTGGACGACGATTCAGTGGTGGAACTGACCAGCAACATCTCGAGGGCCGCTCAGCCCCGGCTTCTCGAGCGTCTGGGAAAGAACTTCAAGAGCCGCGACAGCGTGTCCTTCCTCGCCACGACGAACATGCTGTCCGTCGGTGTCGACGTGCCTCGTCTCGGCCTGATGCTCATGAACGGCCAGCCCAAGACCACCTCGGAGTACATCCAGGCCACCAGCCGCGTCGGCCGACGTCACGTCCCAGGGCTGGTTGTCACGCTCTTCCGCTCCACCAAACCCCGGGACAGGTCCCATTACGAGTCGTTCGGCGTGTACCACCGTTCGCTCTACCGGCACGTCGAGCCGACCAGCGTCACTCCTTGGTCCCTGCCGTCGCGCGACCGGGCGCTACACGCAGTTCTCACCATTCTCGTGCGCCACGGCATCGGCCTGGCGGCGGAGAACAGAGCCGGGGAACTCCTTGAGCACCAGGCAGAAGTGGAGCGTGTTCGCGACATCCTCGTCGACCACGTGTGTCGCGCCGATCCCAGCGAGGCGAGCGCCGCTGCCGACCAGCTCGACAAGCTCGTGGAGAGCTGGAAACAGGAGGCAGAGAACGCCCGCGTCGACGGTGGACGACTCTACTACCAGCCTCAAGGACGTCAGCACGCGTCGCTGCTCCGGGACTTCGGGAAGCAGGACGGCATGTGGCCGACCCTCCAGTCGATGCGCAACGTGGACAGGGAGTGCCTCGTCGTCGTGAGAGGAGCCGGCAGTCAGTGAAAGATGTTCGACGCAAGGTGCGCAGAGCCCAGACCATCGTTCCTTTCGGAGTCGGAGGCATCATCGATCTCCGCGGCGAATCCTTCGTAGCCGCCGACATCCAGAGCTGGTCCCGCAGAAGCGAGGAGGTGAAGTCCCCACGACTGGCCCGTAAACTCGGGGTGCAGAGCTTCCGTTCAGCACCCGTGATCCCCGCCGGCAAGGCGGCTTTCGCCAGCCGGAACGGGCCTGTCTATGTACGGTTTCCGAAGTGGCTCTTCTGTCCTCGTTGTCGGCGGATGGCCCTGTGGCGCCCGGAACTCGAGCAGGCAGACAAACAACCCGCCTGCAGACGCTGTGCCGGTGGCTCCCAGCTGGCCCCCATGCGTTTCATCCAGGTGTGCCGAGCAGGCCACATGGCGGACATCGACTGGCACCGTTGGGCCCATTCCCGCAGCGAGAACCACGACCAACGCCAGTGCCAGGCCCGGAGGCTCCGGTTCATCGCGATGCCCGACTCCTCCGGGCTCGAAGCCCTGCGGGTCGCCTGTCTCTCCTGTCATGCGGGGCGGAGCCTGGCGGGAATCAGCCAGAAGAACGTTCTCAAACGAGTCGGTCTGGCGTGTCCCGGGACCCATCCGTGGCAGTCGGAAGGCGACGAACCGGAAATCTGTGAGGAGACTCCACAGGCGGTACAGCGCGGCGCCTCCAATGTGTACTTCCCGGTCACGCACTCGGCGATCGACATCCCTTCCCCCGCAGACCTTCCCGCAGAGGAGGAAGCGGCCCAGAGAGTATTCGACCACTCGCTGTGGCCGCAGTTCAGAAGCTCGGAGGGAAGCCCGATCGCAGAGGCTCTGAGACAGGTCATCTCAGACCATTGCTCAGTTCCCGAGAGTTTCGTGGAGGGACTTCGCCGTCGCGACACGGACGACGCCGTCGCGATGCCGACGGTGGTCGACGCGGACGACGACCTGAGCATCGACGAGTGGGCGGCGTTGTCCGCACCGGAAAGCGTCACCGAGTCCCCCACCTTTTCGGTCCGCCGCTCCACTCTCGGTGTCCGGTCCGACGATGCCGGGTCCTTGCAGAAACTGGCTGCGAAGATCGGTTCCATTGTCGTCGCGGACCGGGTGCGCGAAGTACGTGCGCTCGCCGGATTTTCACGCTACGAGCCTGCTTCGAGCGACGATGAAGACGACGAGGGCGGGAGAGTCGTCAAGGTCGGCGGTGCCTCTCGGGCAAAATGGCTCCCCGCTGTCGAGACCTACGGTGAGGGCATCTTCCTCACCGTCGACGAGGACCATCTGAGTTCCTGGGAGAATCTCCCGGCTGTGCGCGAACGGACGCGGCGTATCGAGGAGAACCTCGAAGCCTCTTTCCAGAAGGATCGGCTCAGGGCCCGGTCCGGGCCCGTGCTCCTGCCACGGTTCGTCATGCTCCACACCCTGGCTCACCACTTCATCCGCCAGCTCTCCTACGACAGCGGATACAACGCGGCTTCTCTCCGGGAACGTGTCTATGCGCGAAGTCATGCTCCGGGAAGCGATCATCCACCGCAGGCGGGCGTGTTCGTCTACACAGCAGCCGGTGATGCGGAAGGAACGTTGGGCGGGCTGGTTCGCCAGGGACGCCCGCCGCATCTCGTCGAGACACTGGTACGGCTGCTCGAGTCGGCCCAGTGGTGTTCACAGGACCCACTGTGCGCTGACTCGACGGGTCGGTCCCTGGCCAACCTCAACCGAGCAGCCTGCCATGCGTGCACGCTTCTTCCCGAGACATGCTGCGAAGCGGGCAACTCTCTACTCGACAGAACGCTGTTGATCGGTGACGGCGAAGTCCCCGGATTCTTCCGGGACGTGGTGCGGGCGGCACTGGAGGAATCCGCAGAGGCCGTCGAGCTGCCATGACGTTCCCCTCCCTCGTCGACCTCGGAACCGAACAGCAGGCTGTCGTCGATCTGCCTTTCCACGGGTGCCATCTGGTCACCGGAACACCTGGGTCGGGCAAGTCCGTGATGGCTGTCTACCGGGCGTGGGCACTTGCGACTGCCGGGCGCGGGGTCACTCTCCTCACTCGTTCCAATCTGCTCCATCAATATCTCGCCCAGTTGGCACCGGACCTTACGGAAGCGCTCGACGTGACCACCTACCATCGGTGGATCCGGGCATTCTGGAGTGCACGTTTCCGGAGCGATCCTCCCCAGATCGACGAGGACGACTGGACATACGACTGGCTCGAGATGCAGCAGAACTGTCTCGCCCGGAAGGTCGGGACGACCGGGCACCTTGTGATCGATGAAGGACAGAACCTGCCCATAGGCTTCTACCAGTTGTGCCGTCTGCTCGGGCTGGACATCACTGTCTTCGCGGACGAGAACCAGCGGATCGACAGTGAGCAGAGCGCCTTGTCGGAGATACGCAGAGCACTCGGTATCCGGTCCCCGATCGTACTCCGCGAGAACCACCGGAACAGCCGTGCCATCGCTGCCCTGGCGTCCGCGTTCCACGTCAGGGGGGACTCAGAGGTCGCTGTGCCGACCCGTGCGGGCCCTATACCGACGCTGCTGAGAGCCCCTTCCCGGGAGCACCTTCTCTCCGCTGTACGCCAGTGCTTCCACGCGCATCCGGAGCGGAGCATCGGAGTCATCTGCAGGTCGACGCACACCTTGCGTTCCGTCCAGAACGGCCTCACAAAGCTCGGTCTGGCCGGGTCGACCCAGGCCTACGCACACAACGACCGGTACCGGAACGCCATCGATTTCTCCTCCCGCCCGATTCGGCTAGTCAGCACAGCGAGCATGAAAGGGTTGGAGTTCGACAGCGTTTTCGTCCCGGATCTCGACGCGTACACCGAGGACCCGACCGGTGTGGAAGCGTGTCTGCGGTTCTTCGTCCTGTGCACCCGCGCTCGCGAAGACCTGCACTTCGCTCACCTCGGTGCAAAGGAACCACCTATCCTGTCCGGAATTCCGGAGTCCTTGTTGATCCGGCGCACCTGCTGAGACACGGCATTCCCTGCTTCCTCTCCGGGGATGCAGGGAATGCCCGTCGCGGAGGTCAGTCCTCGTCGTTTTCCAGGTTGCCCTCTGTTTCCAGGTAGGTCTGGCGGAGGGCGTCGAGGACGGCGGGGTCCGGCTTGGACCACATGCCGCGGGATTCGGCTTCCAGGAGGCGTTCGGCTATGCCGTGCAGGGCCCAGGGGTTGGCTTTCTGGAGGAATTCGCGGTTGGTTTCGTCGAGGACGTAGGTCTCGGTGAGCTTGTCGTACATCCAGTCGGCCACGACGCCGGTGGTGGCGTCGTAGCCGAACAAGTAGTCGACAGTGGCGGCGAGTTCGAAGGCACCCTTGTAGCCGTGGCGGCGCATGGCCTCGATCCACTTGGGGTTGACCACGCGGGCGCGGAAGACGCGGGAGGTCTCCTCGACGAGGGTGCGGGTGCGGACCGTCTCGGGGCGGGTGGAGTCGCCGATGTACGCCTCGGGGGCGGTGCCGCGCAGGGCGCGGACGGTGGCGACCATGCCGCCGTGGTACTGGAAGTAGTCGTCGGAGTCGGCGATGTCGTGTTCGCGGGTGTCGGTGTTCTTCGCGGCGACCGCGATCCGCTTGTACGCCGTCTCCATCTCCTCGCGCGCCGGGCGGCCGTCGAGTTCGCGGCCGTAGGCGTAGCCGCCCCACACCGTGTAGACCTCGGCGAGGTCGGCGTCGGTGCGCCAGTCGCGGGAGTCGATCAGCTGGAGCAGGCCCGCGCCGTAGGTGCCCGGGCGGGAGCCGAAGATACGGGTGGTGGCGCGGCGTTCGTCGCCGTGTTCGGCCAGGTCGGCCTGAGCGTGGGCGCGGACGTGGTTGTGCTCGGCGGGTTCGTCCAGCGAGGCGGCGAGCCGTACGGCGTCGTCGAGCAGGCCGATGGTGTGCGGGAACGCGTCGCGGAAGAAGCCGGAGATGCGCAGGGTGACGTCGATGCGCGGGCGGCCGAGTTCCTCGTGAGGGACGGGTTCCAGACCGGTGACGCGGCGGGAGGCGTCGTCCCAGACGGGGCGGATGCCGAGGAGGGCGAGCGCTTCGGCGACGTCGTCGCCGGCGGTCCGCATGGCGCTGGTGCCCCACAGGGAGAGGCCGACGGAGGTGGGCCAGTCGCCGTTGTCGGTGCGGTAGCGCTCCAGGAGGGAGTCGGCGAGGGCCTGTCCGGTCTCCCAGGCGAGGCGGGAGGGGACGGCCTTGGGGTCGACGGAGTAGAAGTTGCGTCCGGTCGGCAGGACGTTGACCAGGCCGCGGAGAGGCGATCCTGAGGGCCCGGCCGGGACGAAGCCGCCGGCCAGTGCGTGGACGGCGTGGTCGAGTTCGGCGGTGGTCTGCGACAGGCGCGGGACGACCTCGCCGGCGGCGAACTCCAGCACGTCCGCCAGCTGTTGTGCCGGGGCGTCGCCGCGGTGGCGTGCGACGACGGCCGGGACGGCGGCCGGGTCCCAGTCGGCGTCCTCCATGGCCTGGACGAGGGCGCGGGCCCGTTCCTCGGCGGTGTCGGCGGCGGTGCGGGTGGCGTCCGACTCGTCGAGCCCGAGGGCCTCGCGGAGCCCGGGGAGCGCCTGCTTGCCGCCCCAGATCTGGCGGGCGCGCAGGATGGCGAGGACGAGGTTGACGCGGTCCTCACCGGCCGGTGCGTTGCCGAGGACGTGCAGTCCGTCGCGGATCTGGGCGTCCTTGACCTCGCACAGCCAGCCGTCGACGTGCAGCAGGAAGTCGTCGAAGCCGTCGTCGTCGGGGCGCTCCTCCATGCCGAGGTCGTGGTCGAGCCGGGCGGCCTGGATGAGCGTCCAGATCTGGGCGCGGATGGCCGGCAGCTTGGCCGGGTCCATGGCGGAGATCTGCGCGTACTCGTCCAGGAGTTGTTCGAGCCGGGCGATGTCGCCGTAGGAGTCGGCGCGGGCCATGGGCGGCACGAGGTGGTCGACGAGGGTGGCGTGCACCCGGCGCTTGGCCTGGGTGCCCTCGCCGGGGTCGTTGACCAGGAACGGGTAGACGAGCGGCAGATCGCCGAGGGCGGCGTCGGGGGCGCAGGCGGCGGACAGTCCGGCGTTCTTGCCGGGCAGCCACTCCAGGTTGCCGTGCTTGCCCAGGTGGATCATGGCGTCGGCGCCGAAACCGCCGTCCTGCTGCGCGGCGGCGATCCAGCGGTAGGCCGCCAAGTAGTGGTGGGACGGCGGCAGATCGGGATCGTGATAGATCGCGATCGGATTCTCACCGAAACCGCGCGGGGGCTGGATGAGGATGAGCAGATTGCCGCGGCGCAGGGCGGCGAGCACGATGTCGCCGTCCGGGTTGTGCGTCCGGTCGACGAACATCTCGCCGGGCGGCGGGCCCCAGTGCTCCTCGACGGCCTCGCGCAGCTCGGCCGGGAGGGTCGCGTACCAGCGCTTGTAGTCGGCGGCCGGGATCCGGACCGGGTTGCGGGCCAGCTGCTCCTCGGTGAGCCACTCCTGGTCGTGCCCGCCGGCCTCGATCAGCTCGCGGATCAGTTCGTCGCCGTCGCCGGAGACCAGCCCCGGGATCTCCTCCGCCGGGCCGAAGTCGTAGCCCTCGGCGCGCAGTCGGCGCAGCAGTGCCACCGCGCTGGCCGGGGTGTCCAGGCCGACGGCGTTGCCGATCCGGGAGTGCTTCGTCGGGTAGGCGGACAGGACGAGCGCCAGCCGCTTGTCGGCCGGTGCGATCCGGCGCAGCCGGCCGTGCCGCACGGCGATCCCGGCGACGCGGGCCGCGCGTTCGGTGTCGGCGACATAGGACGGCAGACCGTCCGCGTCGATCTCCTTGAAGGAGAACGGGACGGTGATCAGCCGGCCGTCGAACTCGGGTACGGCGATCTGGCTGGCGGCGTCCAGGGGTGAGACGCCCTCGTCGTTCTGCTCCCAGTCCGAGCGGGGGACGGTCAGACACAGGGCCTGGATGACCGGGATGTCGAGGCCGGTGAGCGCGCCGGCGTCCCAGGACTCGTCGTCGCCGCCGGCCGACGCCTCGGCGGGCCGGGTGCCGCCCGCCGCGAGGACGGTCGTCACGATCACGTCGGCGCCGCGCAGCTCTTCGATCAGCTCCGGCTCCGGAGTGCGCAGGGAGGCGACGTACAGCGGCATCGCCCGGCCACCGGACTGCTCGATGCTGTCGCACAGCTGACGCACGAAAGCGGTGTTGCCGCTCATGTGGTGAGCGCGGTAGTAGAGCACCGCGACCATGGGGGTGTCCGGCTGCGTGCCCGGTAGGGGGGTGCGCTCCAGACGGCCCCAGGACGGGGCGGCGGCCGGCGGTTCGAAGCCGTGGCCGGTCAGCAGAACGGTGTCGGAGAGGAACCGCGCCAGCTGTTCGAGATTCGCCGGCCCGCCGTGCGCGAGGTACGCGTGCGCCTCGGCTGCGATGCCGATCGGGACCGTCGATGCCGCCATCAGCTGTGCGTCGGGCGCCTGCTCGCCGGTGAGCACGACGACCGGACGGCCGTCGGCCAGCAGCTGGTCCAGACCGTCCTGCCAGGCCCGGATGCCGCCCAGCAGTCGGACGACGACGAGGTCGGCGCCGTCCAGCAGCGCCGGCAGCTCGGCCAGGTCGAGCCGGGACGGGTTCGCGTACCGGTAGCGGACCGGGCCCTCGGCGGCCCGGGCGCTGAGCAGGTCCGTGTCGGAGGTGGAGAGGAGGAGGACGGTGCGCGGGGCGGTGTCGTCGGCGGCAGCGACAGCGGCGGCGGACGGCTCCGAAGTGGCTGCCCCGGCCGGGGTTTCCGCGCCCGGAGTTTCCGTGCCCCGGGTTTCCGTGCCCGAGTTGTTCTCCGTGCCGGGGGCTGCTGCGCCGGTGGCGCCCGTCGCCGGGCTCGCGGGGCTCCCGCTGCCCGCTGCGGCGGCACGGTTGTCGCTGGTCGGGGTGGTGTCGCGGTGCGGGGCGCTGTCCCCGGACGAAAGCGGCATGCGGCGTTCGGCCCTTCCTCGGGGTGTCCTCGCCCCGGGCGGTCTCGGACGGCGGGAGTTCCTGGCTCACCCGGCCTCGCAGGCCGGGCTCACAGTGGCGGGACCGCGCCGGATTCACACCGGGCTTCCTCCCCTGTCGCCGTCGATGGCGATGGCGGACCGGACTGATCCGCCGGAGAGCATCGTAAGGGGGCAGCCTCACCTGCGGTAAGTACGGGCTGCGCGAACGCCTGCCCGGACCCGGTCGAGCCCGCACGGATTCCCGGCCCTGCTGCGCCCAGGTGCCTGCCCACAGCTCTGCTGCGCCCGGAGGTTTCCGTCGCTCTGCTGTGCCCGAGCACCTGCCCATGGCTCTGCCGCGCCGGAGGTTTTCGTGGCTCTGCTGTGCCGGGAGTTTTCCGTGCCTCTGCTGTGGACGCGTTTCCGTGGCTCTTCTCGCGGCCCTGCTGCGCCGGCACGCCTTTTCTCGGCCCTGCTGTGGGTCACCGCAGATCCACCGCTCTGCCGGGCCTCGCCGCGTACAACCACCGCCGGGCCACCGCTCTGCTGTGCCGAGTCGCGGCCTGCTGTGCCGGGCCAACGCGCTTCCGGCGTCACGCGCGGAGATGTGCAGGGGCCGGGGCTCCAGGGGCCGAGGTCGGCAAGGGGAGTCCGCTGAGCGGACGCGCGGGCCGGTCCGGCGGCGGGGCAGTCATCACCCGCACCTGGCGGCCGGTTTGCCCGGTTTGCCTGGCCGGGGGCGCGAGGGGGCGCGGTGGGTATGCTCGCCGCCATGGCCACGCCCCCCACCCCCGCCGCGCACGCCCGGCAGGTCGCGCCCACGTGCGACCGGACGACCGGTCGGGCACGTCAGCGTGACGACGCCTGCCCGGGCGCGCTGCGTCTGCACGCGGCGGACGACGGCGCGCTGGCCCGCGTCCGCATTCCGGGCGGGGTGCTCGACTCCGGCCAGGCCCGGGCCCTCGCCGACCTCGCACAGCGGCTCGGCGACGGTGCGCTGCACCTCACCTCGCGCGGGAACGTGCAGTTCCGGGGGCTCCCGGCCGACTGCGGGGCGGACCTCGCGGACGCGCTCACCACCGCGCGGCTGCTCCCGTCCGCCGCGCACGAGCGCGTACGCAACATCGTGGCGAGCCCGCTGTCCGGCCTCGACGGGCACGGCCACCGGGACATCCGACCGTGGTTGACCGAACTGGACCGCCTGCTGTGCGCGGACGATGCCGTACGCGCGCTCTCCGGCCGGTTTCTGTTCGCGCTCGACGACGGGCGCGGGGATGTCGCCGCGCTGGGCGCCGATGTGACCTTGCTCGCGTCCGTCCCCGGCGCAGGACCCCCCGGGGCCGGCTCCGGGACGCGGACCGCCCCAGGGACGCCGGACGTCGGGCTGCTGCGCTGCGGAGACGCGCCCCACGCCGTTTCGGTGGCGGCTCCGGACGCTCCCCGTGCCGCACTGCTCGCCGCCACGGCCTTTCTGGAGGCCGCACACGAGCACGGCATCCGCGCCTGGCGGGTGCGTGATCTCCCGGAAGGCGCACGGGAGTTCACCCGGCGTGTGGTGCGTCGGCTGACCGGCGCCGGCCTTCCTGTGCGGGCGGACGACGTACCCGTCGCGCTCCCCGCCGGCTCCGCGCGCCCCGATGCCGCCGCGCCGGGCACGGTTCCGTACCCTTACCCGGCCCCGACCCCGTACCCGCGCTCGGCGCCCGCTTCCGACGACCTCGCGCGCCCGGGAACGACCGCCGACACGCAGACCGGGACGTCCGCCGACGTGCAGCGCGGAGCTGTCACCGACGCGCAGGCCGGAACGTCCGCCGACGGGCCAACCGCGGCATCCGCCGACGGGCCTCCGCAGTCGCCCCGGACAGACAAGTACCTGCCCGAACCCCCGTACGAAGACGCCTCGTTGGTGGTGCTCGCACCGCTCGGCCGGGCGTCGGCGGCAGGCTTCCGGCTGCTCGCCGACCTCGCGGACCGTGCGGGCGGTGGCGAGCTGCGGGTGACGCCCTGGCGCAGCGTCGTCGTCCCCCGCGTGCCCGCCGACCAGGTGGCGACGGCTCTGGCGGAGCTGCGCGCTGCGGGGCTGGTCACCGAGCCGGACTCGCCCTGGCGCGGGGTGAGTTCCTGCGCGGGGCGCCCGGGTTGCGCCAAGTCGCTGGCCGATGTGCGGGGCGATGCCGCCGCCACGCTGCGGGCCCCGGACGGTGCGTCAGCCGGAGTACCACACGCGGCGGCAACTCCCCTCGAAGGCACGGGAGTCGAGGCAGGACACACCGCGCTTCCCGTCCACTGGTCCGGCTGTGAGCGGCGTTGTGGACGCCCGACCGGCGATCGGGTGGACGTCGTCGCCGGGCCGGACGGCTATCGCGTCACCGTTGTCCACGGCGCGGGCGCGGCAGGGGACGGCACCCCCGAGGAATCGCCCGTCTCCCCTGCCGCTCCTGCCTCCCTGGTTTCCCCCGGTTCCCCTGTACCGCCCGTTTCCCCCTCCGACCTCGCCGCCACCGTGGCGGCAGCACGCGTGGTCGCCGCCGCGGCCGGCGTGCGGCAAACAGATGAGTGAGAGCACAGTGTTCGAGTACGAGAAGGACGGTGCTGCCATCTACCGGCAGTCCTTTGCCACCATCCGCGCCGAGGCGGACCTGGCGGGGCTGCCGGCCGATGTCAGCCAGGTTGCGGTGCGGATGATCCACGCCTGCGGAATGGTCGACCTCGTACGGGATCTCTCCTACACGCCCCGGGTCGTCGAACGTGCGCGCGCGGCGCTGCGCTCCGGGGCGCCCATCCTCTGCGACGTCGCCATGATCGCCAGCGGTGTGACCCGCAGGCGGCTGCCCGCCGACAACGAGGTGCTGTGCACGCTGGCCGACCCCGCCGTTCCGGGGCTCGCCGCCGAGTTGGGGACGACCCGCACCGCCGCGGCGCTCGATCTGTGGCAGGACCGGCTGGAGGGCTCCGTCGTCGCCATCGGCAACGCCCCCACCGCGCTCTTCCGGCTGCTGGAACTGATCGAGGCGGGTGCGCCGCGCCCCGCTGCGGTGATCGGCGTACCGGTCGGCTTCGTCGGTGCCGTGGAGTCGAAGCAGGCGCTGGCCGAACACCCGTCCGGGCTGGAGCACTTGGTCGTCCACGGGCGCCGCGGCGGCAGCGCGCTCGCGGTGTCCGCGCTCAACGCCATCGCGAGTGAGGAGGAGTGAGCGGCGTGCGGGACGAGAGCGGTGCGAACGGCGTGACCGGCACGGAAGGCACGAACGGCACGAACGGCACGGACAACGTCGACGGCAGGCACGGCGCGGACAGCTCGGGAAGCGCGGAGGGCGTGTACGGCGTGGCGGGCGCGAACGGCGCGGCCGAGGCGGCTGCCGACAGGGAGTCCGGCGCCGCGCGGGGCCGGCTGATCGGTGTCGGACTCGGCCCCGGTGATCCCTCGTTGATGACCGTGCGTGCGGTGGAGGCCATCGCGGAGGCGGATGTGGTCGCGTACCACAGCGCGCGCCACGGCCGTTCCATCGCCCGTTCGATCGCCGCCCGGCATCTGCGGCCCGAGCACATCGAGGAGGCGCTGGTCTACCCGGTCACGACGGAGACCACCGACCATCCCGGCGGCTACCGGGGCGCGTTGGAGGAGTTCTACGCCGAGGCGTCCGCCCGGCTGGCCACGCATCTGGATGCCGGGCGCACCGTCGCCGTTCTCGCGGAGGGCGATCCGCTCTTCTACGGCTCCTACATGCACATGCACAAGCGGCTTGCGCACCGCTATCCGACCGAGGTCGTCCCCGGCGTCACCTCGGTCAGCGCCGCCGCAGCGCGCCTCGGCACCCCGCTGGCCGAGGCGGAGGAGGTGCTGACGATCCTGCCGGGCACCCTGCCCGAGGAGGAGCTGACGGCGCGGCTGGCCGCGACCGACGCCGCCGTGGTGATGAAGCTGGGGCGCACCTACCCCAAGGTCCGCCGGGCCTTCGAACGGGCCGGGCGGCTGGACGAGGCGCACTATGTGGAGCGGGCCACGATGGAGGGCGAGCGCACCGGCGAACTGGCCGCGGCCGACGCCGGATCCGTGCCGTACTTCTCGGTCGCCGTGCTGCCGAGCCGTGTCGCGCCGCTGACCGCACCGCGGCCCGGGCCGGGATCCGGACGGCAGCCGGAGTCCGAGCGGCAGCCGGAACCCGGGCAGCAGGGGCAGGGGCAGGGGCCGCAGCCGGAGCCCGGGCAGCACGAGCCGGACGCGCACGCAGCGGCGCACGGCACGGACGGCGGACGCGGCCGGCACGGCGCGGAGTGCAGCGGCGGTACCGGCGCCACGTCCGGTGCCCGGGGCGAGGTGGCCGTCGTCGGTACCGGTCCCGCGGGGCCGCTGTGGCTGACGCCCGAGACCCGGGGCGTCCTCGCGGCGGCCGACGACCTCGTCGGCTACACCACGTATCTCGACCGGGTACCGGGGCGCCCCGGGCAGCGGCGGCACGGCAGCGACAACCGTGTCGAGTCCGAACGCGCCGAGTTCGCCCTGGAGCTGGCCCGGCGGGGCCGCCGTGTGGCCGTCGTCTCCGGCGGCGACCCCGGTGTCTTCGCGATGGCCACGGCCGTCCTGGAGGCCGCCTGCGCCGAGGAGTTCACGGACGTACCCGTTCGGGTGCTGCCGGGGGTGACCGCCGCGAACGCCGCCGCCGCGCGCGCCGGTGCGCCCCTCGGCCACGACTACGCCACGATCTCCCTCTCCGACCGGCTCAAGCCCTGGGAGGTCATCGCGGACCGGCTGCGCGCCGCCGCCTCGGCCGACCTCGTGCTGGCGCTCTACAACCCCGGCTCGCGCAGCCGCACCTGGCAGGTGGGCAAGGCCCGCGAGCTGCTGCTCGAACACCGCGCTCCGGACACGCCCGTCGTCCTCGCCCGTGATGTGGGCGGGACCGGCGAGAGCGTGCGCACGGTCCGCCTCGCCGAACTCGACCCGGACGAGGTGGACATGCGCACCCTCCTCATCGTCGGCTCCTCCCGGACGCGGGCCGTGCGGCGCGGTACGGGCGGGGAGACGGTCTGGACGCCGCGGCGCTACCCGGACGAGCCGGAGGCCCGGCCCGGCCAGGACGCCACGACCGGCCCGGACGCCCCGGCGGGCCCGGAGCCCGCGCGGAAGGCGTGAAGCAACCGGCGAACGGCGTGCGGCGGCCGGCGGGAGGCGGCATGCGGCGGTGGACGGCCGCCGGCGCCGCTGCCGCCGGTCTCCGTCCGGCCTGTCACGGGGCGGGGGCCGCCATCGCGCGCACCCGGGCAGCGGCCTCATCCGCCGTGGTCGCCACGGGGACGCCGTCCGGGACCGGAGGGCGGCGGACCACGACGACGGGGACGCCCGCCTCGCGGGCCGCGGTCAGCTTGGGTGCCGTCGCCGCGCCGCCGCTGTCCTTGGTGACCAGCACGTCGATCCGGTGCCGTGCGAGCAGCGCCCGCTCGCCCTCCAGCGTGAACGGGCCCCGCTCCAGCAGGGCCTCCATCCGCGGCGGGCACGCGCCCTGCGGCGGGTCGACGGAACGGACGAGGAACCACAGGTCGCGCAGGCCCGCGAACGCCGCGAGGCCCATCCGGCCCGTGGTGAGGAAGATCCGGCTGCCCAGCCCGGGCAGCGCGGCGGCGGCCTCGTCCAGGGAACCGACCGTGTGCCAGGTGTCGCCCTCGGCCGGGACCCAGCCGGGGCGCCGCAGCGCGAGCAGGGGAACATGGGCGGTGGCCGCGGCCTCGGCCGCGTGGAAACTGATCGTCTCGGCGAAGGGATGGGTGGCGTCGATGAGCGCGTCCACGCGCTGTGCGCGCAGCCATCGCACCAGGCCGTCGGTCCCGCCGAACCCGCCGACCCGTACCTCGCCGACGGGCAGCCGGGGCCCGGCGACCCGCCCGGCCAGGGAGCTGGTGACGCGTACCGGCTCCGGCTCCAGCAGTTCGGCGAGCCGGCGGGCTTCGGTGGTCCCGCCGAGGATCAGCACGTGCACGAGAAGCGGTTCCCATCGTGAGTGAGGTACGCGAGGCGGCCGGCGCGCTGCCCGGGCCGACGGGCGAGGCGCAAGGGGGCCGCGGCGCCCAACTCAAGCACACCCGTCTGCGGCCGGGGTGGACGACCGGTGCCTGCGCGACCGCCGCCACGACCGCCGCCTACACCGCACTGCTGACCGGCGACTTCCCGGACCCGGTGACGATCACCCTGCCCAAGGGCCAGACACCGTCGTTCGCGCTGGCGGTGGAACAGCTGGACGCGGAGAGCGGGACCGCCACAGCTGGTGTGGTGAAGGACGCGGGGGACGACCCCGATGTCACCCATGGCGCCGTCGTCCGTGCCACGGTGCGTGCGCTGCCGCCCGGCTCGGGTGTCGTCTTCCGCGCGGGACCGGGCGTGGGCACGGTGACGCGCCCGGGGCTTCCTCTGGACGTCGGCGAACCGGCGGTCAACCCGGTGCCCCGGCAGATGATGCGCGAGCACATCGCGCGCGTAGCGGAAGAGAACGGTGGCGCCGGCGACGTGGAGCTCACGCTCTCCGTGGACCACGGCGAGGAGATCGCCCGCTCCACCTGGAACCCCCGGCTCGGCATCCTGGGCGGGCTGTCGATCCTCGGGACGACGGGCGTGGTCGTGCCCTACTCGTGCTCGGCGTGGATCGACTCCATCCGCCGGGGTGTGGACGTGGCGCGGGCGGCGGGGCGCACCCATGTGGCGGGCTGCACGGGGTCGACGTCGGAGAAGACGGTGGTCGCGGAGTACGGGCTTCCCGAGGACGCGCTGCTGGACATGGGCGACTTCGCGGGCGCCGTGCTGAAGTACATCCGGCGCCATCCCGTGGACCGGCTCACCATCTGCGGCGGTTTCGCCAAGCTGTCGAAGCTGGCGGCGGGCCATCTGGATCTGCACTCCAAGCGTTCGCAGGTGGACAAGGGTTTTCTGGCCTCCCTGGCACAGCGGGGCGGCGCGGACACACAGCTGGCGGAGGACGTCGCCGCGGCCAACACGGGACTTGCCGCGCTCCAGCTGTGCGCGGCCGCGGGGGTACCGCTGGGTGATCTGGTCGCGGCGGCGGCCCGCGACGAGGCGCTCGCGGTGCTGCGGGGCGCGCCGGTACGGGTGGACGTGGTCTGCATCGACCGGGCGGGCACCGTCGTCGGCCGCAGCACGGTGCGCTGAACCGGCCCCGGCGCCCATCCGGCCTCTGGCGCCCATCCGGCCTCTGGCCCGTGCCGCCGACCATCGGGCCCAACTTCCTCCCCTGGATGGAGATCCTCCAGTCGACGCTCACCCGGGCCGGGTTCGCCGGGGCGGGGCTCTCCGCCGCCACCTGGGCGCTCTACCACCACGTCATGGGCTCGGCCTCGTCGGAGACGGCTCTGCGGATCTCCGACGAGGAACGCCGCCTGGGACAGCAGGCGTTGCAGGCCGACCGGGAGCGGTACCCGACACTGGCCGCCAACGGCTATCTCCACGAGGACGACTGGACCGGCAGCTTCACCACCGGCCTGGCCTACCTCCTGGACGGTCTGGAGGCACAGCTGGGCGACGGCCCGGCGACGGGAGGCGCCCGGCACACGCGGCGGAAGGCGGACGACCGCTCGACGGGGCAGCCGGAGGAAACGGAGCAGCCGGAGCGGAAAACTTCCGCCACGCGCGCATAGCGGAAGGCCACCTCAGCTGTCGCGGGCGCTCCGGCAGCTGCCGCGGTCGCGCTCCGGCGAGTACAGATGGCTGTCGCCGAACTGTTCGGCGCCGAGGGCGCGTCCGACCAGGATGACCGCGGTACGGCTGATGCCGGCGTCCCGCACGAGGGCGGCCATCTCGCCGAGGGTGCCGCGCAGCACCACTTCGTCCGGCCGGCTCGCGAACGCGACGACGGCCGCCGGGCAGTCGGCTCCGTAGTGCGGCAGGAGTTCGGCGACGACCTCGTCCGCGTACCGGACGGCCAGGTGCAGCACCAGCAGCGCACCGCTGCGGCCGAGCGTGGCGAGGTCCTCGCCCTCGGGCATGGGCGTCGCCTGCCGTGCCACCCGGGTCAGCACGACGGTCTGGCCGACGGTCGGCACGGTCAGCTCCCGCTTGAGCGCCGCGGCCGCCGCGGCGAAGGCGGGCACACCGGGCACCACCTCGTAGGGCACACCGGCCGCGTCCAGCCGCCGCATCTGTTCGGCGACGGCGCTGAAGACCGCCGGGTCGCCGGAGTGCAGCCGCGCCACGTCGTGCCCCGCCTCGTGCGCGCGCACCAGCTCGGCGGTGATCTCGTCCAGGTCGAGCCGCGCGGTGTCCACCAGGCGGGCACCGGGCGGGCACTCCGCCAGCAGCTCGTCCGGTACGAGGCTGCCGGCGTACAGGCAGACCTGGCAGGCGGCCAGCGTGCGCGCGCCCCGCAGGGTGATCAGATCGGCGGCGCCGGGGCCCGCGCCGATGAAGTGGACCGTCATCTGCCGCCTCCTGAAGGTTGTTCGCCACTGCTGTCGCCGACTACCGGCCGGTCGGCTGCGGTGTCGCCGTCCGCCGGGCCGGCCTCCCGCTTGATGACCGACCACTGCGTCACCGGCATCGCCTGCCGCCACCCCGTGAACCCGCCGACCGGCACGGCATGGGCGACCGCGAGCCGGACCAGCTCACCGCCGTAGCGGCGGCAGCGCTCGGCGAGCAGCGCCTCGGACTCCAGCGTCACCGTGTTGGCGACGAGCCGCCCGCCCTCCCGCAGCGCCTCCCAGCAGGCGTCCAGCAGACCCGGCGTGGTCAGCCCGCCTCCGATGAACACCGCGTCCGGTGTGGGGAGTCCGGCCAGCGCGCCGGGTGCCGTGCCGGTCACCACGCGCAGAGCCGGCACTCCGAGCCGTTCGGCGTTGCGCGCGATGCGCGCGGCACGCTCCGGATCGCGTTCGACGCCGACGGCCCGGCAGGCGGCATGGGCACGCAGCCACTCGACGGCGACCGAGCCCGCCCCGCCGCCGACGTCCCACAGCAGTTCGCCGGGTGCAGGCGCCAGCGCGGCGAGCGTGGCGGCACGCACATACCGCTTGGTCAGCTGGCCGTCGTGCTCGTAGGCGGCGTCGGGCAGCCCGGGGACGGTGCCGAGCCGCGGGCCGTCGGCGTTCCCGGCCCGGACACAGCTGACGGCGACGATGTTGAGCGGGTCGCCGGGCGGATGCGCCCAGGCGTCGGCCGTGCCCTCGTACGCGCTCTCCCGCTCCCCACCGAGCTGTTCGAGCACCCGCATCCGGCTGGGCCCGAAGCCCCGCTCGCACAGCAGCGCCGCCAGCTCGCCCGGGGTGCCGGCGCCGGAGCTGAGAACCAGCAGCCGGCGCCCCTCGTGCAGCAGTGCGGCGACCCGCGCGAGCGGCCGGCCCACGGCGGAGACGACCTCCACGTCCTCCTGCGGCCAGCCCAGCCGTGCGCAGGCGAGCGAGACGGACGAGGGGTGCGGCAGCACACGCGGAGCGCCGGGCGCCAACTCCTCGTGCAGCGCACGGCCGATGCCGTAGTGCAGGGGGTCACCGCTAGCCAGCACGGCGACACGGCGCCCGGCGTGCTCGCGCAGCAGCCGGGGCACGGCGGGCCGCAGCGGTACGGGCCACGGCACCCGGGTGCCCGCGCACTCGCCGGGTAGCAGGTCCAGCTGGCGCGCACCGCCGAGGATCACCTCCGCCTCGCGCAGCGCCGCACGGGAGGTCTCCGGCAGCCCGGCCCACCCGTCGGCGCCGACGCCGACGACGGTGACGTCCGCCGGAAGCCCGGAGGCATCGCGGGCGGCGGAGCCGGCGCACGGGCCGGAAGCCCCGGGAGCCCGGGAGCCGTCGACGGGGCCGTCGGACACGTCGCGGGTGTCGGGGTTCTCGGGGGGCACGGAGCGGCTACCTCGGGCGTCGCGGGGCCCACACGGGGCTTCGGCAGGGGACCGGCCGCACTCTACTGCGCCGCCGGGGCCGCACCCGCCCCGGGGCGGAACCCCTCCCCGGAACCGACCGCGAACCGGCCGTGGACCGGCAGCGCACCGGCCGCGCACCGACCGCGGACGGGACCCCGAGCGGCCCTCCCAGCGGCTCCCGACCAGCCCCGACCAGCTCCCGAGCGGCCCCGGACCGGGGGCTCGGACCAGCCGCGGTCGTACACCGTAGAGGAGAGTTATCCACAGGCGCCCCACTCGGGCTCGCGGACCTCCACAATGGTGCGCATGGAACGCAACGCACTGCCCGACTGGGAAAAGCGGTTCCGGGCGCCGCGTGTCTCGCTGCCGGAGTGGGCCGAGGACGCACCGGCCCGGTCGCTGTTCGTGTCCAACGCGACGGGCACCTTCGAGCTGTACGCCTGGGACCGCACGACCGGCGAGCAACGCCAGGTCACGGACCGTCCGAACGGCACGACGGACGGCACGCTGACGCCGGACGGCGAGTGGATCTGGTGGTTCTCCGACACCGACGGTGACGAGTTCGGCGTCTGGATGCGCCAGCCCTTCACCGGCGGCGCCGACGTACCGGCCGTCCCCGCGCTCGCCCCCGCCTACCCCGCCGGGCTGGCGATCGGCCGGGACGGCACGCTCGTCATCGGCCGCTCCACCGACGAGGAGGGCACGACGATCCATGTCGTCCGACCCGGCGCCGGGACGCCCGAGGAGATCTACCGGCACAGCGAGTCCGCCGGCGTCGGCGATCTCTCGCACGACGGCACGCTGCTGGTGATCGAGCACACCGAGCACGGCGACGCCATGCACTCCGCGCTCCGCGTCGTCCGCCCGGACGGCACGACGGTCGCCGAGCTGGACGACACCGAGGGCGGCACGAAGGAACTGGGCCTCGGCGTCCTGGGCTTCGCGCCGGTCGCCGGCGACGCCCGGCTGCTGATCGGCCACCAGCGGCGCGGCCGCTGGGAGCCCATGATCTGGGACCCGCTCTCGGGCGAGGTCACGGAGCTGGAGCTGGATCTGCCGGGCGATGTGAGCGCCGAGTGGTACCCGGACGCGAGCGCCCTGCTGATCGCCCACTCCTACCGCGCCCGCGACGAACTGTGGCGCTACGACCTCGCCACGGGCGAGCGCACCCGCATCGAGGCCCCGGCCGGCTCGGTCTCCGGCGCCACCGCACGCCCCGACGGCAGCGTGGAATTCCTGTGGTCCTCGGCGGCGCAGCCACCCCAGGTGCGCTCCACCACGGGCGAGGTCGTGCTGGATCCGCCCGGTGAGACGGCGCCCGGCTCCGTGCCGGTCGAGGACGCCTGGGTCGAGGGGCCCGGCGGGACGATCCACGCCCTGGTGCAGAAGCCCGCGGGCGAGGGCCCGTTCCCGACGATCTTCGAGGTGCACGGCGGGCCCACCCACCACGACACGGACTCCTTCGCCAGCCAGCCGGCCGCCTGGGTCGATCACGGATTCGCCGTCGTCCGCGTCAACTACCGCGGCTCCACCGGGTACGGCCGCGCCTGGACGGACGCGCTCAAGCACCGCGTCGGCCTCATCGAGCTGGAGGACGTCGAGGCCGTACGCGAATGGGCCGTCGGCTCCGGCCTGGCCGACCCCGACCGGCTGGTGCTCTCCGGCGGCTCCTGGGGCGGGTACCTCACCCTGCTCGGGCTCGGCACCCAGCCGGAGGCGTGGACGCTCGGCCTGGCCGCCGTCCCGGTGGCGGACTACGTCACGGCGTACCACGACGAGATGGAAGCGCTGAAGTCCATGGACCGCACCCTGCTGGGCGGCACGCCCGAGGAGGTCCCGGAACGCTTCGAGGCGTCCTCCCCGCTCACCTACGTCGACAAGGTGCAGGCGCCGGTGTACATCTCCGCCGGTGTCAACGATCCGCGCTGCCCGATCCGGCAGGTGGAGAACTATGTGCGGCGGCTGGAGGAGCGCGGGCACCCGCACGAGGTCTACCGGTACGACGCGGGGCACGGCTCGCTCGTCGTCGAGGAGCGGATCAAGCAGGTCCGCCTCGAACTCGACTTCGCGCTGCGGCATCTGCCGAAGAGCCCCGAGCTGCCGTCCGGGCCGCACTGACCGTATCCGGTTCCGGGCGCCCTCGCGCGCCCGGAACCGGTCCTCAGCGCGTCGTGGAAGTGGAAGCGGGGGCCGCCGGGGCGGTGCGCTGCGCCGGGGCCGCCGCCGGCTCCCGGGCCGGGTCGGTGTCCGGCGCAGCATCCGGCCCGGCGGCATCCGCCCGCGGCGCGTCGCCGGGGTCCGTCCGCGGGCCGGAGTCCGCGGCGGGGTCCGGGGTGTGCGGCGGTTCCGGATCGGTGGCGGAGCCGCCGGGGGGCGGAGGGTCGTCCGGGCCGGGCGCGAGCCCCAGTTCGGCGTCGCGGGCGATCTCCACCTCGCGACGGAAGAAGCGGAACCACATGAAGACGACGAACCCGGCGAAGAGGAACCACTGCGCGGTGTAGCCCAGGTTCTGGAACGCCTTCATGTCCAGCCCGGTGTTGTCGGGCGCGACCGGCGGCACGGCCCGCAACGGCTTGTCGGTGTGCTGCTGGGTGATCCACGCGTTCTCGACCTGGTACGGCACGACGTTCACGAGCGCCGCCGCGCTGATGAACCCGAGCTGTCCCTCGGGCAGCCCGCCCGAGGCGCCGGGTCCGGCGTCGTTCTGCGACTCGGACGCCTGGAGCACACCGGAGACGGTGACCTCGCCCCGGGGCGCCTCCGGCACCCGCGCCGGGTCCGCGCTGCCGGGCAGCCAACCCCGCACCACCGGCAGGGCCTTGGCGCCGGCCGCCTCGGGCCGCAGCAGGGAGAGCACGTAGAAGCCCTCCGTGCCCTTGATGTCGCGGTCGGGGACGAGCAGCGGATGCCGGCTGTCGAAGCGCCCGGTGACCTTCGCCGTACGGCCGACGGTGTCCTCGGAGACCGGCAGCAGCCGGGCGAGCGGCTCGGCCTTCGCGTGCGCCGCCTGCTCCTCCTGTTCTTCCTGCTGCTGATGGCGGTCGACGCGGGCGTCGAAGCGGCTGAGCTGCCAGCTGCCCATCACCAGACAGACCGCAATCGCCAGTACGGCGAAGACGTTGATCCCCCACCACCGCGGGGTCAGCAGAAACCGGTACACGCCCCCACGGTACGACCAGCGGGCCGCGCTCCGGCCGCCCGGGGCTCCCGGACCCGTCCCGCGTCCCCGGGGAGTCCGGCCCGGATCACTCGCCCCGCAGCACTCCCGTGCGGTAGACGGTGCCGCCTCCGCAGCCGCCCTGGAGCCGGGTCTGCGCGACGGGCTGCCCGGACGCCTCCGGGGTGTGCGTGAGGACGACGCTGGTGTCCTCGCCCCCGCCGCCCGGCTCGCCGGAGCCGCCGCCGGCACCGCCGTCGCCGGGGTTGGTGCCGCCGTTGCCGCCGCCGTCGCCGCCGCCGTTGGAGGAGTCCCCGCCGTCGCCGCCCGCTCCCGGATCGGGAACCTCCGGGTCGCCCTGGCTGCCGTCCGGCGTCGGTGCGTTGCCGTTGCAACCGCCCTGCGGCACCCAGGCGAACTTCACGATGTACGCCTGGCCGGGCCGCAGCACCAGATCGTCGGAGGCGGCGGCCGGGTCGCCGAGGCCGGGAGCCGCGTCGCCGGGGGTGTGGTCGACGACGGTGACCCGCGCGCGCTCCGGGCCGCCCTGCACCGAGGCGTTGACCATGCCGCTGCCGTCGACGGTGCACGCGTCGCTGGAGCTGTTGGTGACGGTGAAGCTGCCGTAGACGGTGCCCTGGCCGTCCGGCGCGCCGGCCTGGGCCGTCGCGTTGCTCAGCTGCTCGCGGCCGCAGGAGGGCGCGCTCGCGGAGAGGGTGTCGTCCGGATCGGCGCCGTCCTGGCCGGGGCCGCCGGAGGGCGAGGGGTGGGCGTCACCGCCCCCCTTGCCACCCTTGTCCTTGTCGTGACTCTTGTCGCCCTTGTCCTTGTCGTGGCCCTTGCCCCGGTTGTCGCCGGAGTCGCCCTCGGGGCCGTGCGTCTCGCCGTGGCTGCTGGAGGCCGTCAACGGGTGCTCGTCGTCGCCGATTCCGGGCACGACGCCGCCGTAGAAGAGCGCGGGCACACCGACGACGGCGACCAGCGTCGCGGCCACACCGCCGACCACCGCCTGGCGGCGGTGCGCCCGCCGGGCCGGCACCGCGCGGCGCAGATGGTCGAGGGAGTCGGGCGAGGGTTCGAGGTCGTCGACGCTGTCCTTGAGGAGCCGGCGCAGCGCCTCCTCCTCGGGGTTCAGCCCGGCGTCGTCGTCCAGGGAGATCTCGGCCGGTCCGCCGGGGGCGTCCGCGCCGCCGCCGGGGGCCGGGCCGTCGGACGCGGCGCCGGCGACCGGTGCCGACTGCGCCGGTTCGGCCGCCTCCGGCGCCCGGGACGGCTCCGGCTGCTGCTGCGTGGACGAGCCGTCCGGGCGGGGACGTCCGGCGTCGCGCCCGGGTGCGGAGGAATCCCGCTCCGGGGCTTCCCGCTCCGGGGAATCCGGCTCCGAGGGGTTCTGTGCCGGAGAACCCTGCTCCGGAAGGTTCTGTTCCGGTCCGTTTCCGGACCTCTCCTGTCCGCCGCCCTCCGGGCGGCCCGGGGCCGCGCTCATGACGTGGTCTCCATGGCGGTGCGAAGCGCGGCGATGCCACGCGACCCGTAAGCCTTCACGGAGCCGAGCGAGAGCCCGAGCACCTCGGCCACCTGCGCCTCGGTCATGTCCGCGAAATACCGCAGCACCAGCACCTCCCGCTGGCGCCGCTGCAAGCCGCGCATCGCCTGTATCAACTGATCCCGTTCGAGCTGTTCGTACGCCCCCTCCTCGGCGCTCGCCATGTCGGGCATCGGCTTGGACAGCAGCTTCAGCCCGAGGATGCGGCGGCGCAGCGCGGAGCGGGACAGGTTCACGACCGTCTGCCGGAGATAGGCGAGGGTCTTCTCGGGGTCGCGGACGCGCTTCCGGGCGGAGTGCACCCGGATGAACGCCTCCTGGACGACGTCCTCGCACGAGGCGGTGTCGTCGAGCAGGAGCGCCGCGAGCCCCAGCAGGGACTTGTAGTGGGCGCGGTAGGTCTCGGTCAGATGGTCGACTGTGGTGCCCGCTGCCATCGCGTCGTCAGTGTCCCCACGCTGTCCGTGCAGTCGGGCGGGGCGCGCGGCAGGCCAGGGGGCGATCACGGGCATGCCTCCGGCTGTGGAGCCGACGCGCCCAGGGGCCGTTGCGATTCCGAGTACCTCTGCCACGCCTGTTTGACACGCTTCCCCCCGTCAGGGTTGTACGCGAAAGGCATTGCGCCCCTAAGCACGGTGTATGCCCTCATACGTACCAGCTCTTCCTCGATACCCCGTTGGTTCCGGCCGTCCCGGCCTCCCCGGTGCCCGGGCACGCCAACTCGGTCGTGAAGACGCGCACTTGGGGCCCGGCAGGAGACCGACGATGCCGGAGGCGGACAAAGACGCTCCCCGCCGTCCTGCCGGTTGCAGGGGACGGGGAGCGAATTCTCCGCCGCCGGCGGCCCGCCCGCCAGAGGCCGGTGCCGGCCCGCGGGCGCCGGCGCGCGGGTGTCAGCGGCCGGTGCCGCCGTAGACGACCGCCTCGTCGGAGTCGCTGTCCAGGCCGAACGCCGTGTGCACGGCGCGGACCGCGTCGCCCACGGCCTCCTCGCGCGTCACCACCGAGATCCGGATCTCCGAGGTGGAGATCAGTTCGATGTTCACCGCCGCGTTGGACAGCGCCTCGAAGAACGTCGCCGTGACGCCCGGGTTGGTCTTCATGCCGGCGCCGACGAGCGAGATCTTGGCGATCTGGTCGTCGTAGCGCAGCGAGTCGAAGCCGATGGTGCTCTGCGCCTTCTCCAGCGCGCTGATCGCCCGGCGGCCCTCGGCCTTGGGCAGCGTGAAGGAGATGTCGGTCAGCCCGGTCGAGGCGGCGGAGACGTTCTGCACCACCATGTCGATGTTGACCTCGGAGTCGGCGATCACCCGGAAGATCGCCGCGGCCTCGCCCGGCTTGTCCGGCACACCGACGACCGTCACCTTCGCCTCGGACGTGTCGTGTGCGACACCCGAGATGATCGCCTGCTCCATCGACTCTTCCCCTTGCCCGTCCGGCTTCTCGTTGCTCACCCACGTGCCCTTCAGGCCGGAGAAGGAGGACCGCACGTGGATCGGGATGTTGTAGCGGCGCGCGTACTCGACGCAGCGGTGCAGCAGGACCTTGGAGCCGGAACTGGCCAGCTCCAGCATGTCCTCGAAGGAGATGTTGTCGATCTTCCGGGCCTTCTTGACGACCCGCGGGTCGGCGGTGAACACACCGTCGACGTCCGTGAAGATCTCGCACACCTCCGCGTTCAGCGCGGCGGCCAGCGCGACGGCCGTGGTGTCGGAACCGCCGCGGCCCAGCGTGGTGATGTCCTTGCTGTCCTGCGAGACGCCCTGGAAACCGGCCACGATGGCGATGTTGCCCTCGTCGACCGAGCTCTTGATACGGCCCGGGGTGACATCGATGATCCTGGCCTTGTTGTGGGCGGAGTCCGTGATCAGCCCGGCCTGGCTGCCGGTGAACGACTGCGCCTCGTGACCGAGGGATTTGATCGCCATCGCCAGCAGCGCCATGGAGATGCGCTCCCCTGCGGTCAGCAGCATGTCGAACTCGCGCCCCGAGGCGACCGGAGACACCTCTCCGGCGAGATCGATCAGCTCGTCCGTCGTGTCGCCCATCGCGGAAACCACAACGACAACCTGCTTGCCGTTCTTCTTGGCTTCGACGATCCGCTTGGCGACGCGCTTGATGCCCTCGGCATCCGCAACGGAGGAGCCGCCGTACTTCTGCACGACAAGGCCCACGTGTGCTCGCTCCTCGAATCACTCTCCGGGCCCCTGGCGCTCCGCGCGACGCTGCCCGGCAGTCAGGAGGCCCACTGATGGCTCAGTGTATCGACCGGGCGGGTCCCGGCCCCGCCCAGCCGATCCCCTGCCCGCTGCTTCCGGGGCCACACGGAAACGTGACTGTGCTCACGAGGCTCCGGGCGCTTCCCTGGGCCGCGGACTCTCCCGCGCCCGCCCGGGCTCCCGCCGGAGAGGGCACACCAGGAGATCACCGGCACATCAGCATATGCCCGTACTGTTGTGCCCTTGTTCCGCACCGGCGCCCGACGCTCCGCACCCTGGGGGGACTGCATGGCCATCGACTACGTGAAGCGGCCCGCGCACCGCACGGAGACCACTGCCGGGCCCGACGCCCCGGCGATCCGCCTCGACAAGGTGACCGCCCGAGCGCCGGGCCTGGTCAGCCTGTACAAGAGCGCGCGGGTCTCCCTGGAGAAGGCCGGACTCGCCGGACAGCGCGCCGCCGTCTACCTCGTGCTGGACCGCTCGGGCAGCATGCGCCCCTACTACAAGGACGGCACGGTCCAGCACCTCGCCGAACAGGTGCTCGGGCTCTCCGCCAATCTGGACGACGACGGCATCGTGCCGGTCGTCTTCTTCTCCACCGAGGTCGACGGCACCGCCGAACTGAGCCTCGACGCCTACCAGGACCGCGTCGGAGCGCTGCACGACGCGCTCGGCCACATGGGGCGCACCAACTACCACGTGGCGATGCAGGCGGTCATCGACCACTACACCGCTTCCGGCACCACCGCACCGGGGCTCGTCGTCTTCCAGACGGACGGCGGCCCCACCTCGCGCGCCGCCGCCGAACACGTGCTGTGCACCGCCGCACGGCTGCCGCTGTTCTGGCAGTTCGTGGGCTTCGGCGACACCGACAGCAAGCAGTTCGACTTCCTGCGCAAGCTCGACGAGCTGCCGGCCCCGGGCAAACGGCTCGTCGACAACGCCGGCTTCTTCCCGGCGGGCCACTGCCCCCGGGAACACTCCGACGACGCGCTCTACCGGAACCTGATGTCCGAGTTCCCCTCCTGGCTCCGGGACGCGCGCGCCGCGGGCATCCTGCCGCAGGCCCGGGGCTGAGCCGTGCACCCCTGCCGGGACCCTTCCGTGCCCACCGAAGTGTCCCGGCGGCACACTCGCCGTATGGCTTCCCCGTACACCGCGTCCGCCGGGCATGCGGCGCCCCGCGCGGACGCGGCTCCCGGCACGGCCCCCGATCTGGCCGCCGTCGCCGGGCTGCTGGCGGACGACACCCGTGCCCGGTTCTGTCTCGCCCTGCTCGACGGCCGGGCATGGACCGCCGGCGAACTCGCCCGGCACGCGGGCGTCGCGGCGTCCACGGCCACCTCGCATCTGAACGCGCTCGTGAGGGGCGGCCTGCTCACCGAGGTCCGGCAGGGCCGGCACCGCTACGTCCGGCTCGCCGGGGGCCGGGTCGCCGCCGTCGTCGAGGATCTCGCGGCGCTCGCCCCCGCCCGTGCGACCCCGGTGCGCACCCTCTCCGCCGCGGGCCGCCGCCGCGCCCTCGCCTTCGCCCGCACCTGCTACGACCATCTGGCCGGCACCGTCGGCGTCGCGATCACCGACGCCATGGTGGGGCGCGGACTGCTCGACGACGAACAGGGGTTGAGCCTCACCCCGGACGGCGCCGACTGGCTGGCCGGGCTCGGCATCACCGTGCCGCGCGGCACTCGCCGCCCCGCCGTCCGGCCCTGCCTCGACTGGACCGAACGCCGCACCCATCTCGCCGGGGCCGTCGGCGCCGCGCTGTGCGCCCACGCCCTCGCCGCACGCTGGCTCACCCCGGCCGGCACCGCCCGCGCCCTCGCCCTCACCCCGGACGGGCACACGGCTCTGCGCACCCACCTGGGGCTCGACCTCGGCGCTGCGGCCGGCCCGGCAGCGGGGACGACCGGGGCGCGGCTCAGCCGTTCTTGAGCCCCAGGGGCTCGGCGATCTCCGCGGCCATGACCGCCCCCGCCTCGTCCTCCAGGTCGCCGTTCTCCTGCGCGTCGCTGTCGGTGTCCAGGCCGTTCAGCTCGTCCAGCGGGGTGTCGAGCCGCACATGCGCGACGAGGGACTGGAGGGCGCGCAGCGCCGCCGAAGCGGTCGGGCCCCAGTTCGACAGATAGGAGAACTGCCACCACCACAGGGCCTCGCTGACGCGCCCCGCGCGGTAGTGCGCCATGCCGTGCCGCAGATCGGTGACGACATCGGCGAGGTCGTCGGAGATCCGGCAGGCCACCGGCGCGGAACGCGGCACGTACGGGTCGAAGACCTCGGAGTAGACGTCGACCGGGTCCAGCAGCGCGGCGAGCCGCTCCCGCAGCTCGTCCACGTCCGCCTCGGGTCCGATGTCCGGCTCGTACCGCTCGTCCGGGACGATGTCCTCGTGCGCGCCCAACCGGCCGCCGGCGAGGAGGAGTTGGGAGACCTCCAGCAGGAGATAGGGGACGGCGCTGTCCGGATCGTCCCCCTTGGCGACCTCGGCGACCGAGACGATGAAGCTCTGCACCTGGTCGGAGATCTGGACGGCGAAGTCGTCCGGGCTGTTCGTGATCGTGTTCAGCGTCGCATCGGACATCGGGCAACCTTCTCCCCTTCAGGGCCCCGCGGGGTCGGACGGCTCAGGCGTCGGACCCCGGCACGTCGGGGCGTGGGCACGGGCGGCTGATGACATGCCCCGCGGATGCGGGGAGAGCTCCGGAAAGGAGCCCGGGACAGCGGGGCGGCATTCTGCGGCGCGGACCGTGCCGGCTCCCCGCGGACCCCGCCCGTCTGTGCTTCACCTCACACATCCAGCAGACGCCTCCCCTCGAAGGCCCGCCCCAGGGTGACCTCGTCCGCGTACTCCAGGTCCCCGCCGACGGGCAGCCCACTGGCCAGCCGCGTCACCTTCAGCCCCATCGCGGACACCATCCGCGCGAGGTACGTGGCCGTCGCCTCGCCCTCCAGATTCGGGTCCGTCGCCAGGATCAGCTCGGTCACGGTGCCGTCCGCGAGCCGGGCCAGCAGCTCACGGATGCGCAGATCGTCCGGGCCGACGCCCTCGATCGGGCTGATCGCCCCGCCCAGCACGTGGTACCGGCCGCGGAACTCCCGCGTCCGCTCGATCGCGACGACGTCCTTCGGCTCCTCGACCACGCAGATGACCGCCGGATCACGGCGCGGATCCAGACAGACCCGGCACTGCTCCTCCTGCGCCACGTTCCCGCACACCGAGCAGAACCGGACCTTCTCCTTGACCTCCGTCAGCGCGTGCGCGAGACGGCGCACATCGGCCGGCTCCGCCTGGAGGATGTGGAAGGCGATCCGCTGCGCGCTCTTGGGACCGACGCCGGGCAGCCTGCCCAGCTCGTCGATGAGGTCCTGAACCACGCCCTCGTACACGGATCGCTCCTGCTCCTGTGCTCTGCCGTCCGAGCGCCGCCCGGGGCGCTCCGACTCCTTCGCGCCTTCTGTGTTCCGGCTTCTGTCTTCCGGCTGCTGTGTTCCGTCTGCGTTCCGGCTTCCACGTTCCGGGTTCTGCGTTCCGGTTCTGTGCTTCGGGTTCTGTGCTTCGTCCTGGGGCCGGTCGCGCCTCGGGCCCCGTCTCCGGGTTCCTCGGGGTCCCGGGCCCCCGGGTCCCCGAGAACTTCGGGCTCCTCGCGCTTTCCGCCCGCTCCCGGCGCCCTTGCCACCTGCTCCGGGGCCTGCCGCGCCGGCCCGCCGCACCGCGGACCACCGCTCTCCGTACGGTAGTTGCCCGCACGGCCCCCCCACTAGCCGCCCGACAGGGCCCGGGGACGCGCCCCGGACCCTTCCGGAAACCTCAGAAGGGCAGGCCCGGCATGCCGCCGCCCATGCCCTGCGCGAGCGGCCCGAGCTTGCTCTGCTGTAGCTCCTGCACCGCCTCGTTCGCGTCCCGGACGGCCGCGACGACGAGATCCGCGAGGGTCTCGGTGTCCTCCGGGTCGACCGCCTTCGGGTCGATGACCAGGCCCTGCAACTCTCCCGAGCCGTTCACGGTGGCCTTCACCAGACCACCACCGGCCGTGCCCTCGACGGACGACTCGGCCAGCTCCTGCTGCGCCGTGGCCAGGTCCTGCTGCATCTTCTGTGCCTGCTGCAGCAGCTGCTGCATATCGGGCTGCCCACCACCGGGAATCACGACATCGCTCCTGGCTCGCTCGACGGCTTGTCCGTACTCCGGGATCCGGACCCTGGCGCTCCGGTACACCGGTCCGCCGGGCTCCGCCCCTCGGCTACGAGCCTACGTGCTCACACACGGGTGCCGCTCCGCGCCCGGAGAACCCGAAGAAGCCGGATAACCCGGAGAACCCCGAGAACCCGGAGATCCCCGAGAACTCGGAGAAGCGGCCTCCGGGACCTCCGGCTCCCGGCCCGACGACCGCCCCGGCGCGGTACGGACCCGCACGGCCGGTCTCGTCGGGCCCCCTCCGCGGCGCGCACGGCTCGCTCATGCTTCGAGGCGGCTCACCCGTGGCTCACCACGGCTCACTCGTGCTGGAACTCCTCGATGACCGTCGCGCCCAGCTCGCGCACGATCAGGTCGTGCCCGGACAGGGCGGAGTCGTCCAGATCCGGGTCGTCCTCCGCCGGCATGTCGTCCTCCAGCCCGGCGGATGGCGCTCCACCGGCAGGGCCCGCGCCCCCGCGCTGCGCGGGTGGCTCGGCGCCCGGCCCGGCCTGCGCCCCGTCCGACGGCGCCCCGCCCGACGAGGACGGCGCGGCAGCCGGCGACGGCGCGGCGGCCGGAGCCGACCACTGCTGCGGCCGGCCCGCCTGCGGCTGCTGCGGCGCCGGAGCCTGCGGCGCGGGGGACGGACCCGGCTGCGGCGGAGCGGGCGCGGCCGGAGCCGCCGCCCCCCGCACACCGCCGCCGGGGCCGCCCGAGCCCCCCGGACCGCCCGGCCCCTGGCCACCGCCCGACGGGTCGACGATCGCCTCGACCTTCCACTGGACACCGAGCGCGTCGTGCAGCGCCTGCCGCAGGATCTCGTCACTGCCGCCGTTCGCGAAGCTGTCGCGGGCGCCGGGGTTGGGGAACCCGATCTGCAACGTCGTGCCGTCGAAGCCGACGACCTGCGCGTTCTGGCTGAGCAGGATCCAGGTGAAGCGACGGCGGTTCTTCACGGCCTCCAGGATCTGCGGCCACATCTGCCGCACCTGTGTGGGATCCCCCACCGGCGCCTGGCCCTGGGGCGCGGCGGGGGCCGGCCCGGGGCCGCCCGACGGCGGCGGGCCGCCCGCGGGACCCGCGCCCGCGCCCGGAGCAGCAGGAGCCGTCTGGCCGCCCGTCGGCGCACCGGCGGTCGGCCACGCACCCGGACGACGGCCCGGCTCCCCGCCCGGACCGGAACCACCCGCTCCGGCGCCACTCTGCCCGGCCTGTCCGCTCTGTCCGGCCTGTCCGGCACCCCCCGGGCCGGTGCCGCCCGGCCACGCGCCCGGCCTGCGCCCCGGCTCGGCCGCCGGCTGCGGCGCCGCCTCGGGGGCGCCGCCCGCGGGCGCGCCGCCGGGCGCACCCGGGCCGGCGGACTGCGGCGCGACCTCGGCTGCGCCGGCCACCGGCTGACCGGCAGGCGGCCCCGGCGCGTGAGCGGGCGCAGGCGCAGGCCCGGACGCGGAAGCAGGTGCAGGCCCGGACGCGGAAGCAGGTACGGGCGCGGGCGCCGGAGCAGCGGCGGGGGCCGGGCCCGGAGCCGGGGCGGACTGTGCGCCCATGGCGGCACCCAGCGCCACGCCCCGCTCCAGCCGGTCCAGCCGCGCCTGCACCGAACGCTCGTCGCCGTACGCAGCGGGCAGCAGCACCCGGGCACAGATCAACTCCAGCTGGAGCCGGGGCGAGGTCGCGCCCCGCATCTCCGTCAGCCCGGTGTTCACCAGATCCGCCGCGCGGCTCAGCTCAGCGGCGCCGAACACCTCGGCCTGGGCACGCATCCGCTCGACGACATCGCCCGGGGCGTCGATCAGCGTCTTCTCCACGGCGTCCGGGACCGCCGCGAGGATCACCAGATCCCGCAGCCGCTCCAGCAGATCCGTCACGAAACGGCGCGGATCGTGGCCGCCCTCGATGACGCGGTCCACGATCTCGAACGCCCGGGCGCCGTCCCCCGCCGCGAAGGCGTCCACGATGTCGTCCAGCAGGGCGCTGTCCGTGTACCCCAGCAGCGCCGTGGCCATGGTGTACGTCACACCGTCCGCGCCCGCGCCGGCGAGGAGCTGGTCCATGACCGACATCGAGTCACGCACCGACCCCGCGCCCGCCCGCACGGCGAGCGGCAGCACGGCGTCCTCGACGGGGATGCTCTCGCGCTCACACACCTCGGACAGGTAGTCACGCAGCGTCCCCGGCGGCACGAGCCGGAACGGATAGTGGTGCGTCCGCGACCGGATCGTGCCGATGACCTTCTCCGGCTCCGTCGTCGCGAAGATGAACTTCAGATGCTCCGGCGGCTCCTCGACGACCTTCAGCAGAGCGTTGAAGCCCGCCGGCGTCACCATGTGCGCCTCGTCGACGATGTAGATCTTGTACCGGCTCGACGCCGGGCCGAAGAACGCCTTCTCACGGAGGTCACGCGCATCGTCCACGCCGCCGTGCGAGGCGGCGTCGATCTCGATGACATCGATCGAACCGGGCCCGTTCCGCGCCAGATCGAGGCAGGAGCGGCACTCGCCGCACGGCGTCGGGGTCGGCCCCTGCTCGCAGTTGAGGCAGCGGGCCAGGATCCGCGCGCTCGTCGTCTTGCCGCAGCCGCGCGGGCCGCTGAAGAGATAGGCGTGGTTGACGCGGTTGTTGCGCAGCGCCTGCTGAAGCGGATCGGTTACGTGCTCTTGCCCGATGACCTCTGCGAAGGTCTCGGGCCGGTAGCGGCGGTACAGAGCGAGGGACGACACACCCCCGACGATATAAGGGAGCGGCGACAAGTGACCCGGGCCACGAAAACGCCCCTCACGCACCCGTCAGAGCCGACCTACCCTTGCTGCCTTCCGGCCCTGGGGGAGTTCAGTCGGATAACGCCACGTGAGGGGCTGGCGCCAACACTACCTGATCGCGCACCGCTCGTACGAACCGATCACCGACCCCCCGTCCGAGTTCGCGAGCACCCCCCGGTGTCCTGTACTGTCTTCCGCGGAGGATTCGCCTAGAGGCCTAGGGCGCACGCTTGGAAAGCGTGTTGGGGGCAACCCCTCACGAGTTCGAATCTCGTATCCTCCGCCACAGCCTCACCGGGCTGGAACGTAGGGCCCCACCGGTTCGCCGGTGGGGCCCTCGTCGTTTTTGGGTGCGCGTTGTTGCCTTGAGTTCGCGGGCTGTCGTTCCGGTGCGCGCGGGCGGCGATCCGTCCGTCGGTCTCGTGCGATCCCGCGGCCGTGCCGCCCGGCCGTTCCGTAGTCCCCCGGTCGTCCCGGCGATCATCCCGTGGCATCAGCCGGCCCTGGGGCCGTACGACTTCCGGGCGGTCCCGCGCGGGCGGGAAGGGTGATGTGCCGTGGGCGTCGGGCGGGTCACGATCGGCGGGATCACGGAGCCCTTGGGCCGGGTCCGTTCCGACGTCGCCCCCGGGCCTCGTGTGTGACCGGAGCTGGACGAGACGCAGGAGGACTGATGATCAAGCGCGGCAAGGCGGCACTGTGCGCGGTGGCGGGGGCGGTCACGCTCACCATGGCGGTGGCACCGCAGGCTTCGGCCATCATCGGGGGGCACGACGCCACGTCGCCGTACCCGTTCATGGCGAGCGTGCAGAAGGACGGCCACCACTACTGCGGAGCTTCGCTGATCAAGCGGGACTGGCTCGTGACCGCCGGGCACTGCACGGTGGGCGTCGAACCGCAGCAGCTGACCGTGCGGATCGGCGACCCGGATCGTAGGAAGGGTGCCGAGGCGAAGGTCACCAAGATCGTCGCGCACCCGGACTTCTCCTACGAGCCGTTCCGCGACGACGTGGCCGTGATGAAGCTGGACCACCCCGTGGACGCGCAGCCCGTCAAGCTGGCCGACTCCGCGCCGACGGGTACCGAGACCCGGATCCTGGGCTGGGGGATGACCTGCGAGGACGGCAACGAGTGCCCGGACCCGCCGATCCGCTTGCAGGAGCTGGACACCGAGATCGTCCCCGGCGACCGGTGCAGCGAGAACTTCAACAAGGACAACGAGCTGTGCACCGACAGCCCCGTCGAGAACGCCCAGGCGTGCGTGCTCGACTCCGGCGGGCCGCAGATCAAGGGCCGTCCCGGGCGGTGGGAACTGGTCGGGGCGACCAGCCGCGACGGCGACGCCGATCCGAAGTGCGCCACCGGGCCCGGCATCTACACCGACCTGACCGCCCACCGCGACTGGATCGAGCGGACCACCGCCGACGGGAAGTGAGCCCGCCGGTCGGGGACTTGGCGTCGTCACCGTGCCGGTGTGCGGGGCGTGGCGGGCGCTGACCGGCGGGGAATTTTTCTTCCGCAGCTGTGAACTTTTCCGTTCCGCCGGGCATCGAACCTCGGTGTCCGCCCCGGTTGCCGCCGCCACTGCCCCCGCGAAGGCGGCGGCGGTCGGGTGCGGGCGTGATCTTGAGGCGGGCGCGGGTCGTGCGGGCCGCCGTTCGGCGAACGGAGTTCCATGCGTGCGAGAAGTTCGGTCATAGGCAAGACAGTTGCCGCCGTCGCGGCAGGCGGTGCGCTGATCGGCGTCACCCCGCTCGTCGCGGGGGCCGTCACCTCCGACAGCAAGCCGGCGCCGTCGGTCGCGGCCAAGGGCGCGACGCTGGTCGACGGGGAGAGCGGCACGTCGCTGTTCGACAAGGAGGGCGGCACGGCGCGGCCCATCGCGAGCACGACGAAGATCATGGTCGCGTCGGTCGTCCTCGACGAGGAGAAGCTCGATCTCCAGCAGAAGGTTCCCGTGCAGCAGGCGTACCGCGACTACGTCACGGAGCACCACGCCAGCACGGCCGACCTTCAGACCGGCGACAAGCTCACCGTGCAGCAGCTATTGTACGCCGCGCTGCTGCCCTCCGGCGCGGACGCCGCGTACGCGCTCGCCGACACCTTCGGTGACGGGGACAGCCGGGCCGAGCGGGTGCGTTCCTTCGTCTCACAGATGAACGCGAAGGCGCGTGAACTACAGCTGAAGAAGACGAAGTTCACGACGTTCGACGGTACGGGCGAGGACGTCAGCACCCCCGACGAGCTGGCGAAGCTGGCCGGACACGCCATGCAGAAGCCGCTCTTCCGCAAGGTCGTCAAGACCAAGGAGTTCAAGGGCGAGGCGCCGGCGGCCAACGGCCGTACCCGGTACTACACCTGGAACAACACCAATCAGCTGCTCGGTGCCTACGACGGCGCGATCGGCATCAAGACGGGCACCACCAGCAAGGCCGGTGAGTGCCTGGTGTTCGCGGCGAAGCGGGGCGACAAGAGCCTCGTCGGCACCGTGCTCAACAGCAAGGACCGCTACAAGGACGCGGCCAAGCTGCTCGACCACGGCTTCGGCTCCGACGACGCGAAGGACCTGAAGATCCGGAAGCTGCCGTCGGACACGCAGCAGGACTGACACGGCCTTTGCCCAGTGGGCGTTCACGGGAGGGCCACCGTGTCCCCCGTGGCCGTGGCCCTCCCTGTGAACTTCCCCGTGTTCCCCCGTGACCGGTGCACGCCCCGGCAGCACCACGGCGCCGAAGCCGCTGTGCAGCTGTACTGCTGTGCAGCTGTGCAGCTGTGCAGCTGTGCAGCTGTAGCCGCCGCAGCAGCTGTGGCCGCTGTGCTGCTGTCGGGCGTTCCCGGCATGTCTCCACCATGGCGGTGGTCCGGCGGGCCGGGAACCTGGCAACTGTCAGGGTGCTCCGCCGGCGTCCGGGCGGCGCGGGGCGGGTGTGCGGTGCAGCACCGCCAGCAGGACGCCGGTGAGCAGGGCGAGGACCGCGCCCGCGCCGAGGAGGACCGGCGGGTCGAACGGTCCGCTGAGCAGCGTGACGACGTACGGGGCGAACATCCCGGTGTAGGCGAGCGTCCAGAAGTGGGCCGTGAGGCGGGCCAGCCGGTCGGGCGGGGCGAGCGCCGCGACCCTGGTGAGGCCGTAGGAGAGCGCGAGGCCGTATCCCGCGCCGAGCACGGCGGCGGCCAGCAGGGCGAGGGCCGGTCCGTGGGCCGCCGCGGCGAGGGTGGCGAGGACGGCGAGGACGAGGCCGAGCGCGATCGTCACCAGGGCGGCGAGCGCGGGGGCCAGGGGGTGCCGGGCCGCCAGCCGTCGTCCGGGCGGCTGGGCGAGGAGCCCGCTGCCGGGGACGACGGCGGTGGCGAGGCCCGCGTACACGGTCCGCCAGCCGTCCAGTCCGCCGTCGACGAGCCCGGGCAGGGTGGCGAAGCCGATGGTCGGGGCGGCGAACACCCAGGGCGCGAGCGGCAGTACGGACCGGGCGAAGGAGTGGCGCGGCCGCTCGTGCGGGCGGGGCCCGGTGGGCCCGGTGGGCACGGCGTGCTGCCGGGGCGCCGGGGCCGCGGGGCCCGGGCCGTCCGGGTGCGGCGGCTCCGGGGGACGGCCAGGGGCGCAGCCAGGGGCGTGACCAGGGGCGTGACCAGGGGTGCGGCCGGTGGCGCGGCCGGGCAGGGTTTCGGGCGCGGGGAGGGCTGCCACGCCGGCGGCGAGGGTCAGAGCCAGGTGCGGGAGGTAGGCGGTCACCATCGGGTGCGGCGCCCACTGGGCGATGAGCGCGGCGACGAGGCCGCCGGTCGCGAAGCCGCCGGAGACGAACAGTCCGGCGCGGCGGGCGGCGGTGTGCTCCGCCGCACCGGCGGACAGTTCCTTGATCCACGCGCTGCCCGCTGCGAGCAGCGCACCGGCGCTCACTCCGGTGACGAAGCGGCCGGCCAGCAGCCACGCCGGGTGCGCGGCGCCCACCATCAGCATGCAGGTCGACAGCAGGTTGAGAGCGAGCGCGAGCAGGGCCACGGGGCGGCGTCCGGTCCGGTCGGCCAGTGGGCCGCCCAGCAGCAGGCCGGGGGCGAGCCCGACGACGTAGAGCGCGAAGAGGCCGGTCACGGTGGACTCGGACAGTCCGGATTCCGTGCGGTAGGCGCCGAGGAGCGCGGAGAACTGGTTGCCGCTCCAGCCGGACGCCAGCATGATCCAGGCGGCGCGGATGCCGTGGCGGCCGGTGCCGGAGGCGGATCCGGGCCCGGAGACCGGGCCGCTGCCGGAGGCGGAACCGGCGGCGGAGTCAGGGCCCGTGCCGGGGCCGGGACCGGGTGCTGCTGTGCCGGGTTCGGGGGCCGGGCCGGGGGGCACGGCGGACGACGGCGCGGAGGGCGGGCACGGTCTGTCCGGCGGGGTGGGGGCGCGGGGAGTCATGGTGCAGTCCTACGGCCGCGGAGGGGGAGCGCGCCGCACGGCTTCACGAATCGTGAACGCCTGGCCCTTGCGCCGGGGGCCGGTCGTACGCTGGAGACCATGCCTGTGGATCTCCGACTGCTGTCCTCCTTCCTGGCGGTCGTCGAAGAGGGCCACTTCGCACGGGCCGCCGCGCGGCTGTTCCTGTCCCCTCCGGCCGTCACCCAGCATGTGCGGCGCCTGGAGTCGGACCTGGGCACACGGCTGCTCACCCGGAGCAGCCCGGTGGTGCCGACGCCCGCCGGCGAACGGCTGGCCGGTCACGCGCGGGCGCTGCTACAGGCGGCCGACGCGGCGGTGGACGACGTGTGCGAGCTGGTGGAGGCAGGCCGTCCGGGGAGCCGGAGGAAGCCGCAGCGGCCGCTGCGGGTCGGCATCATGGGGCACGGTTCGGCCGAGCTGACCCCCGCCGCGATCAACGCCTACCGGCGGGCCCGCCCCGAGGTGCCGGTACGCATCCGCCAGCTGGACTTCACCGAGCACGCGACGGCGCTCGTCGAGGACCGGGTGGACGTCGCCTTCGTCCGCCCGGTGCCGGGGGACGAGCGGGTACGGGCCGATGTGCTGACGACCGAGCAGCGCATCGTCGCGGTGCACGCCCGTACGTCCCTGGCCGACGCGGCCGCCACCGGCGCCACCCTCGCCGACGTGGCGGAGCTGCCGTTCTTCCGCGTCCCCGGGCACACGCCCCGACCGTTCACCGAGTACCTGTACTTCGGGCAGGTGGGGGACGGGGCCGGGCGCCGCAGCGCCGACTGCGCCGTGACGCCGCAGGAGGTGCTCACGGGGGTGGTGACCGGGCGGGCGGCCGGGTCCGGGCTGAAGTCCTTCGCGCGCTACTACGCCTGGCCGGGCGCGGTGTTCGTCCCGGTGCTGGACGCGCCCTGGGAGAGCAGCTATCTGGCGGTGCGCGCGGGCGACGACGATGCGGAGGTCCGGATCTTCCGCGCCCTCACGCTGGCGCTGGTCCGGGACGCCGGGCAGTACCTCGCACCCGACCCCGGGGTGGTCACCGGCGGGGCCCGGGCGGCGGACGTCCGACGGTAGGCCGGACGCGAGACCGGGCGGCAGGCCGGGCGGCCCGGCGTCCGCGCGCCGGGGATCCGACGAGGGGTGCCCGTGGCGGCCCGCACCACCGGCGTGCGCGCCCAACTCGCCCGCGCCGCAACGGCGTTACGGCTTCCCCCGACGGGTGGGTGATGCCCGCACCTTCCTGCCGACGGGGAGAACCGCTCCTACAGTGCCGTGCATGACCGACATGTCCTGAAGGTCTGCTCTCACCCTTCGGCTACTGAGAGAGGAACCCCATGCGCTCGATGCGCTCCACCCTGCTCGGTAAGGGCGCCGTGGCCGCCGTCGCCACCGCCTGCATGCTGCTCCCCGTCGCGCCCGCGGCGGCCTCGGCCGACCGCGCCCCGCAGCGCGGCCCGTCGGCCGACGGCCGGGCCGCCCCGCGCCTGGACGGCACGGCGGCACGGCAGGCCGCCGTCTGCAAGGACGCCCGCCAGATCGGCTCCACCGGCTACATCAAGCGGTCCGGTTCGACGATCGGCTCCGTCAAGCTCTACCACTCGAAGCGGTGCAACCTGTACTACGGCTACCTGTGGGTGTGGCAGAGCTTCCGCAACCAGCATCCCGTCTACGACACGAACGTCGGCGTCTCCGTCCGCGGCCACCTCCAGGGCGCGCGCACGTTCCACAACACGAAGGCACAGGAGTTCTGGTCCGACGGGGTACGTGCCTCCGGGTGCGTGTCCGCGCGCGGCGCCATCCGCGCCCCCAAGGACACCAAGTGGAGCTACGCCTACTCGGGCCGTGCCTGCTGACAGCTGACCGTGCCTGCTGACAGCTGACGTCTGCCGAACTCGCGGACGCCCGTCGGCATCTGCTGATGCCCGCCGACGTCCGACTGGTCTCTGCCGACGTCTCCCGTACGCACGGCGCCCGCCGGGGCCCCGGCCGCATCCCCGCGGCCGGGGCCCCGGTGCGTGCGGCGGGGCGGTCGGAACAGCGCCCCGGGGAGAAAGGGCGGCCGGAACGGCCCGGCGGCTGCGTGGACCCGGCAGCGGGACGGCCCGGAATCCTGCCGTGACCCTGACGCTTACGGTCTTGACATCCGCGGAAGGCGTCCCCCCACACACCGCAAGACCCGGGTACGGCCGCCGGCGGTACCCGGCACAAGGAAGGGGGGACCCTATGGCACGGGGTCCGCGGGACACACGCAGTGCTCGCGAAAGCGTGCGCAGAGCCGCGCAGGCCGTCGCCTCCGGCGGCAGCGCGCGCGAGGCCGCCGAGGAGGAGGTGCGCCGCCGCGCAGGGCACGGCGATCCGGGACAGCAGGGCCAGGGCGGGCAGCGGCGCGAGGACGGCATGGACCCGTCCGACTTCCCCGCCGCACGCGAACAGGGCGGCTCCATCGAGACGCTCATGGAGCAGAAGTCCGTCCCGCTGGACGACGCGGGCGAGGAGCTGAACCACAGCGGCCAGAGCCGCGAGGGCCTTCAGCAGGTGCACACCATCTGCCCGATGGTGATGCCGCGCGGCCGCTCGTTCCTCAGCATGCTGCCGGTGTCGCTGCTGCTGGTGATCGGCGTGGTGGGCACGGTGATCACCTCGCTGACGTCCTCGTTCACGGACGGCAGCGCCTGGACGAACCCGCTGTTCGGCGTGCACTACTGGGTGCTGGCGCTGGGCGCCGTGGCCTTCGTGTGGTGGCGGCAGGGCATGGTGATGGTCCCGGACGGCTGCCAGGCGCTGATCACCCGCTTCGGCAAGCTCGAACAGGTGGTGGGCCCGGGCCGGGTGATCCTGCTCAACCCGTGGAAGCGCGTCTCGTACATCGTCAACACCACGCGCGAGTACCCGTTCAACGCACCCGTGCGGGAGGCGCCGACCCGGGGCGGGGTGAAGGCGTCCATCGACCTGTTCATCCAGTTCCGCATCAGCGACCCGGTCGAGTTCGTCTACACGCTCGGTGCGGTGCGCGGCTTCGAGGAGAAGCTGGGCAACGCCGTCAGCGAGACGATCCGCAGCCTCATCTACGAGCAGGAGGCCGCCGGGATCTACGACATGGTGGGCGAGGACACGGGACGGCTGCTGGGGCAGCTGAACCAGCAGTTCCGGCCAGCGGTCGAGCTGACGAACGCCAACATCACCCACGCCGAGCCCTCCGACCGCGGCTACCGGATGGACCTGGCGTCGCCCGAGATGGTGCGCGTCGCCAAGGAGGCGTACACCCACGAGTACGAGTTGCAGCTGCGCAAGGAACAGGACGAGGGTGATCTGAGCAAGGAACTGGCCACGCGGCAGGAGGAACTGTCCGCGATCCAGGCCGAGATCGCCCAGCACCAGGCACAGATGGACACCGCCGTCGAGCGGGAGACCAACCGTGCCGAGGCGCTCGCCCGGCAGCGCTATGTGCAGGCCGAGTCGGAGGCGAAGGCGAACGCGGCACTGCTGGAGGCGCAGGCCCTGGACATCCGCGCGGTGACGGCGGCCGAGGCCCCCGAGATCCTGGAGTACCGCTACGAACAGCAGGTGCTCGACACCCTGGAGCAGGTCGCCGACCATCTGCCGCGGCTGATCCGGGTCGGCGGCGACGGCGCGGCGGACGGCGCGGCCGGCGTCGACTTCCTCGCCCTGGCCAGGGAGCTGGTGGGCGAGCGGGACACCGAGCTGTTCTCCGCGCAGGACGTGACCGCCGTCCGCGAACGGCTCGCCGAGGTCGCCGCGCGCATCGAGGAGCGCGAGGCGGAGATCAGCGCCCTGCGCGAGGCCGAGCGCCCGACCGTCCCGGCCGCCGGCCCGGACGGCACAGGCGGTGCAGTCCGCACAGACGGCACAGACGGCGCAGACGGCCCGGGCAGCCCGGGCAGCACAGCCGGTGCCTTCCCGGACGGCGCAGACGGCGCCTTCGGCGGGGACAGCGTGGACAGCCAGTACGGGGAGGCCGGTCAGTGAGCAGCGCACGTACGAACCACAGGTCCGTCATCACGGAGGAGGTGGCCCCCTGGGGCGACATCCCGCAGCTGCTGCGGGGCGGTGAGGCCGGCACGCTCGTGCCGGTGATCATCCCCCGGCACCGGCGCCGTGTGTGGTGGATGGTCCCGTTCTGGCTGGGACTGCTCTCGCTGTCCGCCGGTGTCATGGCGGCCGTCCGGGACGACGGCGGGGCCGCCGGCGCGGCCTGGGGCGTCTTCGCCGTCGTCGGCTACCTCCTGGGGCTGGCGTTCCTGCTGGCGGGCGCCCTGTGGTGGTGGCGCTCGTCCATCGTCGAGATCGAGCAGGGCACCACGGGCATCCTCACCCGCTACGGCGCCATCACCCGCACCCTCGACCCGGGCCGGCACTATCTGTGGCACCCGTGGTCCCGTGTGGACTTCGTGGTCGACACCGCCACCGAGATCCCCTACTCGGCGCCCGTCGTGGCCTGCCCCACGCAGGAGAACGTGCCGCTGCGCGCCATCGACTTCTTCCTCAAGTTCCGGATCACCGACGCGGTGCTGTTCGTCCGCACGATCGGCGCCGGCAACTTCGACCTGGTGCTCTCCAGCGCCGTCCAGGACGCCATCCGGCAGCGCGGCCGCCGGGTGCGCACCGAGCGCGCCTACGATCTGCGCGGCTCCGACGTCGCCGACATGCAGGACCTGCTCAACCGCCAGCTGTCCCGCTACGGCGTCCGCATCACCGGCGCCAACATCCCCGATGTGCAGCTGCCCACGCAGTACCAGCAGCACCTGGCGACACGGGAGCGCGTCGCCAAGGAGCGCACCGCCTACGAGCAGGAGTGGGGCCTGACCCGCAAGCGCCGTATCGACAGCCTCCAGATGGACATCGAGCGGGCGAAGAAGGTCCGGGACGCCCGGCTCGTCGAGGTCAAGGCGGCGCTGAACAAGGCACGCGAAGAGGTCGCCCAGCTGCTGGAGCAGCAGGAGACGCAGGCGCAGAAGGTGCGGTTCGAGATCGAGACGCGGGGCCGCAGCGGGCTGATCGCCGCCGAGAACGAGGCGCGGGCACAGCGCCGGCTCGCCCAGGCGTACCGGGACAACCGGGCCGTCCTGCAATACGAGTTGGCGCGCCGGCGGCTCGACGTCGGTGCGGCGCTGGCGGGACGGGCACCGCGTCCGGTCGTGCTGCGCACGGACGGCGGCAGCGGTGACACGTCCGCGCTGTCGACGCTGCTGGCCGCCCAGCTGCTGCCCGGGCTCTCCGGGGCCTCCGGAGCGTCCGGGCTGCCCGCGGGCCGGACCGGCTCCGGCCCGGGTTCCGGTACACGTTCCGCCGGGTCCGCCGTGGAGGACGCCGTGTCCGAGGTCTGGCCCCGCAACTAGGGTCTGCACCCCGTCACTTGGGGCCGAGCCGGAGCCCTCCGGATCGCGCGGGCATGCGAACGCCCCGCTCTCGTAGGGGAGCGCGAGCGGGGCGTTCGGTCCGGGGCCGGGCGCGGGGGCGGCGCGGGGGCGTACGGCGGAAGGGTCCGCGGCGCTCCGCCGGTTCTCCGCGCGCGGCGGTCTCAGGCGCCGGAGCCGGGGGCGAGCGGGCCGATCTTGGGAACCGACGCCTTGCCCGTGTTGGTGACCGGAGTGTCGTTCCACGGCACCTTGAGCGAGGTCGTCTGGTTCGGCGGCGTGATCTCCACCGTGGCGGGCGTGACCGTCGTGACGCCGGTCATCTCCGGGTTGGACCAGGTCAGCGGCGCCCAGGCGCTGTTGCCCGGCGCCAGCCGCACCGTGGTCCGGGCGCCGCCCATCCGGTGCGGGTCGAAGGAGACCTGCTCGCCCGCGCCGTCGAGGAAGGCCATGCCCGGGTAGCCGCGCACGGTGCAGGTCTTGCCGGAGCGGTTCGTCAGGACCAGCGAGAAGTTCTGCTGCCCGGCGCCGGGATGGTTGGGTCCGACCGAGGCCCGCAGATCGCCCGTCGTGCAGGCGGCCGGACCGCCGGCCCCTGATCCGCCCCCGTCGTCACCGGAGCCCCCGGCCGTGCCGGACGACGGAGTGGCGGACGCGCCGGACTCGGAGGAGCCCGAGGCGGACCCGCCGCCCGCCTCGGTGCCCGAACCGTCCGCGCCGGAGCCGCCGTCCTTGCTGCCCGACGGCTTGGCCGACGCCTCGCCCGCGTCCCCGCCCGCGGGGGCCGCACCACCCGACACCTTGCGCGGTGCCGCGTCGCCCGAGCCCTCGGGGTCGCCGCAGCCGGTGAGCAGCACACCGGCGGCGAGCAGCGCGGTCGAGGCGACGGCGAACCGTGCGGCACGGGACCGGGCGCGGGAGCGCGGGACACCCGACGACGGGACACCCGACGAGAGAAGCGGGTCGCCCTGTGGTCCGGACGTCCCCCCGTGCACGTCCGCGGCCGTCGGCGGGCGTCCCGTGGTGCCGTGCTGCTGTGTCATGACGCCGTCACTCCTCGCTCGTCCGTGGCGCGGTTGGTCGGGCCGCGCCGGCTGCCGCACGGGCCCGCCGCGGCGTCCCGGTGCAACCGGCTTCCCCACCAGCCTGCCCGGGCCCGTACACAGCATTCGATGGCCCAGGACGGAAGAAAGTTCACGGCCGGACCGGACGGATTTCCCGGATTCCCCGGAGCCCGGCTTCCCCGGATTCCCCGGAGCCCGGCCGGACTCCCCGGCACCGTGCCGATCCCCGAGGGGCCCCTGCCGCACTCCGAGGAGCCCCCTGCCGAACGCTGGTGAACTCGCCTGCGGTACGCGGCACTTGGCCGGGCGGGGTGCGACGGACCCGCCGGACTCGGCCGAGTTCGGCGGGAGTGGGAAGAAATCGAAGGATCTTGGAGGCTCGGCGGGGCCTCGCGATGCGCTCCGGATCCCCGTGCGCGCCGGACTCCCGGTGCGCGCCGGACTCCCGGGCCCGGGCACTCCTGGCGCCCCCTGCGACCGCCCGCCTCCCCCGCCTGCCCGCGTCCACAGACGGCCCGGACACGGCCTGCGAGGCGTCGCGACGCCCGGGAACCCGTCGGCCGGTACCGGAGGACCGCACAGGCGGCTGTGCGGCCCTCACGGGGCCGGGACGTCAGGACGGGTGGACGCGCAGACTGCGCAGCACCCTGTCGGTGCGCGCCTTGCAGTCCTGGTCGCAGCGGATCTGCACATATACCGGCGGAATGCCGGACTTGCCGGAGGACAGCGCGATCTCCTCCAGGCCGTGCCCCGGGGAGTCGCAGGACGACCAGGAGCGCACGCTGCCCGACCACGAGCCGCTGCGGAAGGACCGGTTGCCCCGGGGCACACACCCCTTGTGGTCGATCGCACCGACCCTGCGCGGCAGTTGCTCCGCCGTCTGGTCCTTCTTCCCCCCGGCGCCCCGGCCGTCCGTGCCGAGGCCGACGAAGACGCCGCTCACCGGCGCGGTGAGGTCCTGCCAGCGGGACACGTCCTGCGCGACCGTCAGCCCGGGCGCGCTCTGGTCGGAGAGCCCCAGCGCCGAGGGCCGCCAGCCCGAGCCGGCCGTCTCCTTCGCCCAGTCGCCCGGAACCTCCACACTGATGCGGCCGGACGCGTCGGACACCCGGATCTCGGACGGCGGCTCGGACGGGTCCTGCCGGCCCAGCACATACGCGCCGGCGCCCGCACCGCCCAGCAGGACGGCGAGCGCCGTACCGATCGCCAGGGAGCGGCCCCGCCGCCCGCGCGACCGCCCGGACTCCCCGGCACCGCTCGCCGGGCCGGAGACCGCGCCCGGCGGCCCCGCGATGCTGCTCGACGAACCCTGGACGCCGCCCAGCGGTTCGCCCGCGCCGCTCGCCGGCTCGACCCCCGTGACGTGCCCGTGGCTCACGGTGCCCTGCCCCGGCACGCCCGCAGCAGCCCCCGATCCGTACGGGGCCGCCGGATACGTGCCGACGCCCTGCCCGGCCGCACCGCCGCCCGCCGCGCCGAGGCCGCCGCGCAGTTGCCAGGTCTCCTCCAGCTCCGCCGGGGCCGTGCCCCGCGCCGCGCCCGGCCCCGGCGCCGTACGCCGTTCCCCGAGGTCCTCGGAAGCCGTCGCGCCTGCCCGCGCGACGGTTTCCGTGCCCTGCCCGGCCGCGCCGTCCGGCCCGGCCTCCGCGTCGGCTTCCGTCTCCTGTGCGGGCCCGGAGCCCGCCGTGTTCCCGACCTCGGTGTCCGGCTCGCCCGGCGGTCCCGCCGGGGAGGCCGCGTCAGGGGGCGATCCTGCCGGAGAGGCCGCGTCGGGGGAGGAGACCGCGGATGCGGGAGCGGCGGAGCCGGCCGAGGCGGCTTCGGCAGCTGCGGCAGACGTGGCGGCCGCCGCAGCTGTGCCGGCCGCCGGGGACGCGGAGGCCCCGGCGGGCCGGGCGGGGCCGGATCCGGAGGCCGAGGACGGTTCGCGGGGTGCCGGTACGGCGTCCCTCGGCTCGGTGGCGTCGGACGGTGCGGTCTCGTCCGGGGCCGGAGCATCCGGAGCGGAGCCGCCCGCTCCGGACGGTGGCCCCACGAGCGCCGTCGGCGTCCCGGACGGCGCCCGCGGAGCGCCCCGCGCCGGGCCGGCCCCCAGGAACGGCGGCCGGGAGAAGGTCATGGTGGTGCCCGAGTCCATGCCCTGCCCGGCGTCGCTGCCGCTCGCCAGGCGGGCCAGCTCGTCGGCGAAGGCGGCGGCCGTGGGCCAGCGGTGCTCGCGGTCCGGCTCCAGGGCGCGGGTCAGCGCCCTCACCAGGGCCTGCGGCAGTCCGGGGCGTACCCGGTCGGCGGGGGCCATCCGGCCCGCCGGGCCCGGTACCGTGCCCGTCACCAGGTGGTAGAGGACGGCGCCGAGCCCGTAGACATCGGCGCGTGCGTCGATCCCGTCGTACGGTTCGGACTGCTCGGGGGCCATGTAGCCGGTCGAGCCGGCGACCACCGTCAGCCCGGACGCCTGCGCGAGGTTCTTCGCGAGCCCCAGATCCGCGACGAGCACCCGCTCCCGGCCGGCGCGGGCGCCCCGGGCCAGCAGCACGTTGGAGGGCTTGAGATCGCGGTGGACGACGCCGGCCTCGTGCAGCGCGTGCGCGCCCCGCGCCGCGCGCTCGGTGATCCGCAGCGCCTCCGGCACCGGCAGCGGACCCTCCTCCAGCAGATCGGCCACGGTACCGAGATCGGCGTACTCCATGACGAAATACGGCCGTTCGTCGTCCAGCTCACCGACGTCGAAGACCTGGACGACGCCTTCCGAGGTGGCCTTGCGCAGCATCTGGGCCTCGGTCAGGAAGCGCTCGCGGATGTCCGTGCGGAAGGCCCAGTTCTCCGCCATGACCTTGACCGCTACGGGCGCCCGCAGCCGCTCGTCGTGGGCCAGCCATACAACGGCGAAGGCCCCCGAGCCGAGACGTCGCTCCACTCGGTACCGGCCGATCGATTCAGGTGCGGGCATGCCCTCTATGATGCCGGTCTGTGTCCAACCCTCCCCACGGCACCGTGACCGGCTCCCCCGACGACCCCGACAACACCCCTGATCCCAGCGGCGACGACGGCGGCGCATCCCACGCCGGCGCCGGCCGCCCGGACGACGGCACCGAGGCGCTCGCCACCCGGGCCGCAGGGGGCGACGCAGCAGCCCTCGACCAGCTGTTGCGCGCGATCCACCCCGAAGTGCTGCGCCGCTGTGGACGTTTCCTGCTCTTCCGCGAGGACGCGGAGGAGGCCGCGCAGGACGTCCTGCTCCAGGTCCATCGGCACATCCACCGCTTCGAAGGCCGCAGCCGCTTCAGCACCTGGCTGCACACCGTGGTGGCCAACTGCGCACGGCAGAAGTACCGCGAACTCAAGCGCCGCTCCGCCGAGCAGCCGCTGACGCCCGCCACACAGGAGAACGGCGCACCCGATCCCCGTACGACCAGCGTGATCGCGGGCTCGCGCGTCGACATCCTGGAGGCGCTCGACCGGCTGGAGCGCGACAGCCCGCATCTGGTCGCACCGCTCGTCTACCGCGACATCTGCGGGATGGAGTACTCCGAGATCGTCGACCGGCTCGGCATCCCGCTGGGCACCGTCAAGTCCCGGCTGCACCACGCACGCCGCCAGCTGCGCCCCTGGCTCTCCAGCGGCTTCTGAGGCGCCCCGGGAGCCTCCCGGAACCAACGGGGCCCGGCCCCGGGAGCCTCCGGGACTCCCGGGCCCCGTCAGGCCCCCGGGAAGCGGGCCACGTACCGCCGCTGCCAGGGGGTCTCGACGGCGCGCGAGGAATAGTGCGCGCGGACGTAGGCGACGGCCTCCGCGTTCGGCACGCCGTCGAGCACGGCGAGGCAGGCCAGCGCCGTACCGGTGCGCCCGTACCCGCCGCCGCAGGCGACCTCGACCCGCTCGTCGCCCGCCCGCTCCAGCAGCTCGCCGAAGGCCGCACGCGCCGCGTCCCGGTCGCCGGGCAACCGGAAGTCGCGCCAGCGCAGCCAGCGGGACTCCCACGGCACGGACGGCGGCTCGTGCCCCAGCAGATAGAGCCCGAACTCCGGCTGCTGCCCCTCGGGCAGCGGGCGCCTGAGCCCCCTGCCGCGCACGGCGCGTCCGGACGGCAGGGCCAGCAGTCCGGCCGTCTCCGGCTCCCACGGTGTGCGTTCGGCGTTCATGCGCCCCGAGCGTAGGCGCGCACCGGCCGGCGTACCGGCGGACGGGGAAACCCGCGGCCGCTCGTGTCACATCTGTGCGCCGTCGGGCTTGTCACATCTGTGCGCCCTCGGGCTGTCGTACCCGCGGAAGGGAAGAACCTGCACCCGCGGCGGCAGCTGTGCCCGTGTTCCCGGTGCCTGCCGTCGTCGGCCGAACTCCCCGAAAGGCGGACCGACATGACCGATACGACGGGTTCATCCGGCATCTCCCGCTCCTCCGTGCCCACCGGGCGTCCGGTACTCGTCACCGGCGGCACCGGCACCCTCGGCCGGCCCCTGGTGGACGCCCTGCTGGCCGCGAGGGTGCCCGTGCGCGTCATGAGCAGGCGCCCCCGCGCGCGGGACGACGAGCGGCCCTACGAGTGGGCACGGTGCGACCTGGCGACCGGCGTCGGGCTGGGCGCCGCCGTCCGCGGTGTCCGCGCGATCGTGCACTGCGCCACCCACCCGCTGAAGGAGGAGACGCTGGTGGCGCGGGTCATCGAGGCGGCGCGGCAGACGAGCGGCCCGCCGTATCCGCACCCGGTGCCGCATCTGGTGTACATCTCGATCGTCGGCGTCGACGAGGTGCCGTTCGTCTACTACCGGCGCAAACTGGCCGCCGAGCGGCTCATCGAAGGCGGCGAGCTGCCGTGGACGATCCTGCGTGCCACCCAGTTCCACGACCTGGTGGCCGGCGCCGTCCGGTCCCAGCGCAGGCTGCCCGCCGTTCTCCTGCCGCGCGGTGCGCGCTTCCAGCCCGTCGAGGTCCGGGAGGTCGCGGCGCGGCTGGCCGCGCTCGTGCAGGACGAGCCGGCGGGCCGGGTGCCCGACATGGGAGGGCCCGAGGTGCGCACGGCGGCGGACCTGGCCCGGGCCGCCCAGCGTGCCCTGGGGCTCCGGCAGCGGATCGTCGGCCTGCCGGTGCCCGGCCGCACCGGCAGGGCACTGCGCGCCGGCCGCAACCTGGCGCCCGGCCACGCGGTCGGGAAGGTGACCTTCGAGGAGTACCTCGGCACGGCTGCCCCGTCCCGATGACGGCCGGATCCGGCCGGTACGGGCAGGCTCGTCCCCGTGCCGGCGGGCGCTCACCGGTACCCGGCGGCACCGCCCGCGCGGCCCGTGCCATCGTGAGCGCATGCCCTTCGCCCGAGCCCAGGACGGCACCGCGCTGTACTACGACACCGTCGGCGCGGGCCCGCCGCTGCTCCTGCTGAGCGGCCAGTCCAACGATCACCACTGGTGGGACCCGGTCCGCGCGGACTTCGCCGCCGCCTTCCGCACCGTCGTCATGGACTGGCGCGGCACCGGCCTCAGCGAGCGGCCCGACACGGACACCTACAGCACCCCCGGCTTCGCACGGGACGCGCTCGCCGTCCTCGCCGACGCGGGCATCGAAAGCGCCCACGTCTACGGCACGTCGATGGGCGGCCGGGTCGCCCAGTGGCTGGCCGCCGACCATCCCGGCCGGGTGCGCCGGCTCGTGCTCGGCTGCACCTCGCCGGGCTCCCCGCACGGCATCGAGCGCGGCCCCGAGGTGCGCCGCGCCCTGGTGCAGCCCGATCCGGCGGCGGCCCGGCAGGCCCTGATCGAGCTGATGTACACCCCGGGCTACGCGGCCCGGCACGGCGGCCCGTTCACCACGCTCGGCGAGCCGCTGCCGGGCTCCGGGACGCCTCCGATGCCCGGGTACGCACGCCGCCGCCATCTGCGTGCCAGCGCCCTGCACGACGCCTGGGACGCGCTGCCCCGCATCGCCGCGCCCACCCTCGTCCTGCACGGCACCGAGGACACGTTCAACCCGACGGCCAACGCGCCGCTGCTGGCCGGCCGGATTCCCGGCGCACAGCTGCGGCTCGTCCCGGGCGCCCGGCACGCGTACTTCGAGGAGTTCGCCGACGTCGCCACCCCGCTCGCCCTGGCCTTCCTCCAGGGCCGCCCGCTGCCGGATCCGCAGGCCCCGGCAGCGGGGTGACACGCGGCCCGGGCCGCGCACAGCTGCCGACGGCACGGCCACCCGGCACCCGGCACCCGGCACCCGGCAAGGACGCCGCGTACAACTTCCGCAGCTGAGCGGGGTTTTCGGACCGTGCACCGATGCGCACAACCCGCACAGCTGTGGCGGTTTTCCGGCCGTGCACCGGTGCGCGGGCGCCCGTGCGCCGCCGCCCCTCTCGCGCGCCCTACTCGGCGAGCGTCTCGCACAGGTCCTCGTACGGGCCCGACAGCTCCAGCAGTTCGCGGGACGTGCCGTTCCCGTCCTCGGAGTAGCGCACGGCCATGAAGCCCCGGGAGATGAGCCATCTGTTGTGGACGGGCCGGTCCCCGGTGTGCAGCCCGGCGCCCCAGTCGCCGCCGCTGAGGACGTGGGTCCCCGTGCCGGGCTCCGGGTACGTCAGGGTGCCGGTTCCGGACACGTCGCGGCGTACGGTCCTCCCGGTGTCCAGGTTGGTGGCCTCCATCACCAACGGGCCGCTGACGACGGCGTAGACGGGGTCGCCCGCGTCGTTCGTCCAGGTCTTCTGCACCATGTCGACGACGGGGAACGTGGCGTGCGCCGGGAACGGGCACACCTCGCCCCGCGGATAGTCGATCTCCGGCTGTTCCGGGCGGGTGACCACCGGCCCGTGCCACCCGCCCGAGCGGTCGGCGGCCCGTGCCCCGGCCGGCACGTCCCCCGTGTCCCGTGCCGGAGCCGCCTGCGCGCCCGGGACCGCGCACAGCAGCGCGGCCGTCACCGCGGTGCACGCGGCCGCCGCCACGGCACCCCGCGTCCGCCGCACACGCCCCTTCCGTCCGCCGCCCGCCGTCCGGGCCACGCCACCGGCTGCCGCTCCCCGCATCCGCATCTGCCGTCCCTCCGCTCCGGCCGGGCCCTGCTGCGTTCCGCGGGCCCACGGTCGCCGCGGCACCCCCGCGCGGGAACACGTTTCGGCCGTCACCGAACGGAAACCGGCGCGGCCGGACGGCACCGCTCCGCCGCCGTTCCGCAGATGTGGGCGGAAAACGTGTACGCGCGCGGCTGTGCCCGGAAAACGCCCCGGCGACAAGCCCGTCGAGCGTTCCCGGTCCACACTTCCGGCCACGGAGACCCAGCAGAAGGGCAGGCCGAGGAATGCGCATCCACTTCACCGTGACGGATCTGGCCCGCACCCGGCTCGCGCCGGCGCCCAGCCCGCTCGCCGTGACCACGCTCAGCGCCTGCCGTCTGCGCCACGGCCCCGGCGACGCCCCGGGCCTGGACCTGTGGCGGCGCACCGTCGAGGCGGCCCGCGCCCCTGCCGCACCGGACCGGGCGGGCGGACCGGTAACAGCTGCCCGGCCGGGGGCCTTCCCGCCGCTGGGCGGCCTGGCGGCGACCGCGCCCAGCCATCCCGTCCCGCGTCTGCTGCGCCCGCACACCGCCCTGCCCACCCTCGACGAGGAGTTGGAGCGGCTGCTGGCCACACCCCGTGCCGAACTGCGCGCGGACCTCGGCTATGTCGCCTCCCGCCGCCCCCTGCCCCGCTGGGCCCGCGCGCTGGCCGACGGGCGGCCCGCCGCGCTGCGCCGGCTCGCGGACGCCGTCCGCGCCTACCACGAGGTCGCCGTGGCGCCCTACTGGCGCGAGCTGCACGCCGCGATCGGCGCCGAACTGACCCGCCGCGCCCGGCAGTTGCAGGAGGGCGGTATCGAGCTGGTGCTCGACACCCTGCATCCGGCCATGCGCTGGCGCCCGCCCTACCTGGAGCTGTCCTCCCCGAACGAGGACGTCTACCACCTGGGCGGGCGGGGACTGGTGCTCGCACCGGGCGCGTTCACCGCCTATCTGCCGTGCGATCCGGGCGACGACCGGCCGACCCTGCACTACGCGGCCGTCCCGCACCCGCCCCTCGACACGCTGACCGGACCGCACCACCACCTCGCCGCGCTGCTCGGACACAGCAGGGCCGCCGTGCTGGAGGCCGTCGCGGAGGGCTGCTCCACGAGCCAACTGGCCCGCCGCGTGGGGTTGTCGCCGGCGTCCGCGAGCGAGCACGCCACGGTGCTGCGCAGCGCCGGGCTGGTGGAGACCCACCGGAGGGGCCGCGCCGCGCACCACACACTGACCCCGCTGGGCGCCGAACTGCTGCTGCACAGTGCGTCCGGCCGCACCCCGGAGCCCGTCGGCCGGACGCCGGCACGCGACCGCAGCTGAGCGGCCGGACCGGAAAACCATTATGTGCGTACGCCGTACTCAGTATCCTGGTCGCTCGCACCGTCCGGCCGCACCGCAACCGCGCGCGGCCCGGGGGACCGAGTGCGCCGTCGAGCAGAGGAGACACCGCAATGCCCGCCAACTCGCCCACCACCTCACGGAGAAGCGACGGCCCAGCCGCCGGCGCCCCGCCGGCCCGCAGCTGGGCGGCGGCCGACGGTCACAACGTCATCGAGGTACGCGGCGCGCGGGAGAACAATCTGGCGGACATCTCGCTGGACATACCCAAGCGCCGGCTCACCGTCTTCACCGGAGTGTCCGGGGCCGGAAAGTCCTCGCTGGTCTTCGGGACGGTGGCCGCCGAGTCGCAGCGGCTGATCAACGAGACCTACACCGCGTTCGTCCAGTCGTTCATGCCGAGCCCGGGCCGCCCGGACACCGACGCGCTGCGCAACCTCAGCGCGGCCATCGTCGTCGACCAGGAGCGCATGGGCGCCAACTCCCGCTCCACGGTGGGCACGGCCACCGACGCCTACACCATGCTGCGGATCATCTTCAGCCGGCTGGGCACCCCGCACATCGGCGCCTCGACGACGTTCAGCTTCAACAGCGCCGAGGGCATGTGCCCCGAGTGCGAGGGGCTGGGCGAGGCGTCGGCGATCGATCTCGACGAGGTCGTGGACCCCGGGCTGTCCGTCCGCGAGGGCGCGGTGAAGGCCCCGGGTTTCGCGGTCGACTCCTGGTTCTGGCAGGTCCTGGTCGGCTCCGGCCTGTTCGACCCGGACAAGAAGGTGCGCGAGCTGAGCGACGAGGAGCGGCACGCACTGCTGTACCAGCCGACCACCAAGATCAAGGTCGGCACGAGCAACCTCACCTACGACGGCGTGATCACCCGGATCCGGCGCACCATCCTGCACAAGGACCGGGACGCGATGCAGCCGCACATCCGGGAGTTCGTCGACCGGGCCGTCGTCTTCCGCAGCTGTGCGGCGTGCGGCGGCACCCGGCTGAACCAGGAGGCGCTCTCCTCCCGGATCGGCGGGGTGAACATCGCCGAGTGCGCCGCCATGCAGATCAGCGATCTCGCGGAGTTCGTCCGCAAGATCGAGGACCCGTCCGTCGCACCGCTGCGCGCCACCCTCTCGCACACCCTGGACTCGCTCGTCGCCATCGGGCTCGGCTACCTCAGCCTGGACCGGCCCGCCGGGACGCTCTCCGGCGGTGAGGCACAGCGCGTGAAGATGGTCCGCCACCTCGGCTCCAGCCTCACCGACGTCACCTACGTCTTCGACGAACCGACCGCCGGGCTGCATCCGCACGACATCCAGCGCATGAACGAACTGCTGCTGCTCCTGCGGGACAAGGGCAACACCGTGCTCGTCGTGGAGCACAAGCCGGAGGTCATCGCCCTCGCCGACCATGTCGTCGACCTCGGGCCCGGCGCGGGCGCCGACGGCGGACAGCTGTGCTACGAGGGCGATGTGGCCGGGCTGCGGGCCTCCGGAACGCTCACCGGGCGCCATCTGGACCGGCGCACGCGCCTGCGCGCACAGGTGCGCGAACCCCGGGGCGTGGAGCGCATCAGAGGCGCCTGTCTGCACAACCTGAAGAACGTCGACGTCGACATCCCGCTCGGTGTCCTCACCGTCGTCACCGGTGTCGCCGGCTCCGGCAAGAGTTCGCTCGTGCACGGTTACCTCGCCGGACGGGAGGGGGTGCTCGTCGCCGACCAGTCACCCATCCGCGGCTCACGGCGCAGCAACCCCGCCACCTACACGGGCCTGCTCGGCCCCATCCGCACCGCCTTCGCCAAGGCCAACGGGGTCAAGGCGGCGCTCTTCTCCGCCAACTCCCAGGGCGCCTGCCCGCACTGCAACGGCCTCGGGCTCGTCTACACCGACCTGGCGATGATGGCCGGCGTCGCGTCCGTGTGCGAGCAGTGCGAAGGCAAACGGTTCACCCCCGAGGTCCTCTCGTACACGCTGCGCGGCAAGAACATCAGCGACGTGCTGGCCATGTCCGTCGCCGAGGCGCACGACTTCTTCCCCGGCGGGCAGTCGGCCGCGGTGCTCGGCAGGCTGAAGGACGTGGGGCTGAGCTATCTGCGGCTCGGCCAGCCGCTCGACACCCTCTCCGGCGGGGAGCGCCAGCGGCTGAAACTGGCCATCCACATGGCGGGGAAGGCCGCCACCTACGTCCTCGACGAGCCGACGACGGGCCTGCACATGGCCGATGTCGACCAACTGCTGTCCCTGCTCGACCGGTTGGTCGACGCCGGCAACTCCGTCGTCGTCATCGAGCACCACCAGGCCGTGATGGCACACGCCGACTGGATCGTCGACCTCGGGCCCGGCGGCGGTCACGACGGCGGCGAGGTGGTCTTCTCCGGCATACCCGCCGACCTCGTCGCACACTCCGAGGGCCTCACCGCCCGCCACCTCCGCGCCGCCACCCGGCACTCCTGAACCCCGCGCGGCCCCGGCCCGTACCGGGGCCGCGCGGCGATCACCACGGGGAGCGGGCGGTCATCCCGCCGTCGACGACGAGGTCGTGCCCGGTGATCCACGAGGCCATCGGCGAGGCGAGGAACACACAGGCGTCGCCGACCTCGCCGGCCCGCCCCATCCGCCCCAGCGGCGCCCCCGCACACCAGCGCCGCACCCCGTCCTCCCATGCCTGTTCGATGCCGTCCCGGGCGACCAGCCCGGGCGAGACCGTGTTGACCCGCACCCCGTCCCCGCCGTACTCGACGGCCGCGGCCCGCGCGTGCGCGACGACCGCCGCCTTCGAAGCGGAGTAGTGCGCGTGCCCCACCGCGGCGTACCCGGCCTCGATCGAGGCGACATGGGTGACGCTGCCGCCCCCGTGCGCGGCGAGCAGCGGGGCGGCGGCCTGTGTGCAGGCGAACACGCTGGTGAGGTTGGTGTCGACGACCTCCCGCCACTGCGCCGCCGTCATCCCGGGCAGCGGCTGGACGGGCTGTACGGCCGCGTTGTTGACGACGGCCCCGAGGCCCGCGGGGCGGCCCGGCGACGGTGCCCACCCGGCCGCGGCCCGCACCACGTCGCGGCATCCGTCCTCGTCCGACAGCTCGCCCCGCACGGCGTACGCCGCACCGCCCGCCCGCTCGATCAGCGCGACCGTCTCCCGGGCGCCCGCCTCGTCCGACCGGTAGTGCACGACGACGGGAGCGCCCACGGCGGCGAACCGGAGCGCGACACCGCGCCCGATCCCACCCGACGCGCCGGTCACCAGCACCGTGCGCCCATCGGCGAGCACGGGCGCACCCACCGCAGCCACCGCACCCACCGTCTCCGCCGCATCCGCCGCACCCGGCGCACCCGTTCCGGCCGTCGCCGCCGGGCCGCGCGGCGCGCCTGTCCGCGCCCCCTCGGCACCGCTCGCCGCGCTCATACGCGCCCCAACTCCTCGATGAGACGGGCGTGTCCGGGGTAGGCGCGCGCCAGCCGTGCCGGGTCCCCGTGCTCGTAGCCGTCCTCCGTCCAGCCGGGCGCCATGGTGCAGCCGAAGAGCGTCCAGGCGCCGCCGTCGGCCACCCGGGCCGCCATCCAGGTACCGGCGGGCACGGTGAACTGCACATGATGCCCGGAGCCGAGGACGTCGGGGCCGAGGACGGGCGTCGTGACGCTCCCGTCGGGCGCGAGGAGGAGCAGGGCGAGCGGGTCGCCGCGGTAGTGGTGCCAGGTCTCGTCGGAAGGCAGCCGGTGGAGGGCGCAGTAGTCGCCGGGGCGGGCGGTCAGCAGCATCACGATCGCGGAGCCCTCCGGCCGCCCGTCGGGACGGACCGGGCCTGCCCACAGCTGCCGGAAGCGGCCCCCTTCGCGCGGCAGCGGCTCCAGGCCGAAGTGCGCGATCAGCGCCTCGGGGGTCTCGGCGGTCTCGGGCGGGTGGGTAGCCATGTCCCAGCGCTGCCCCGCCGCCCCCGCGGTCATGCCCGGGCGCGACCTGCCGTGCGCCCCGGAACAGCTGTGCCCACCAGGGCAGTCGTGCACACGGGCACAGCTGAGGGCACAGGGCAGCTGTGGGCAGACCTCCGCAGCAGTGCGCACAAGGGGCGGCCGTACCCGTCGTCACGGCCGTGAACACAAGGACCACAAGGACCGAAACTTTTCTTGCTGCACACGGGGAGACACGGCCGTCCGGCGAGGGCAGCATGTGGCCCTCCCTCGGAACGCCCCGGCCGGGCCTTTTCCGCTGCTCTGCCACGGCTCAGGCCCGGCCCCGGCCCCGCAGGCTCTTCGGAAAGGCGGTGTCCAGGTGCGCCCGCGCGCCCTTCTCTCCCCGCTGGCGGCAGCGGTGGTCGTGCTGCTCGTGCCACCGCTGCTGACGTCCGGCTCGGGCACCGACACGGGAACGCACATCCCCGGCCTGCGCCTCATGGTCCCCAACACCCCGGGCGGCGGCTACGACATCACCGCGCGGACGGCGGCCAAGAACGCCGAGGAGGCCGGGCTCAACCGCAACATCGAGGTGTACAACCTGCCGGGTGCCGGCGGCACCGTCGGGCTGAGCCGGCTGGTGAACGAGCGGGGCAACGGCAAGCTCATGATGTCGATGGGCCTCGGCGTCGTCGGGGCCGTGCACACCAACCACGCGCCCTCCACGCTCGCGGACGCCACCCCGGTCGCGCGGATCGTGGAGGAGCCGGACATCGTCGTCGTCGCGAAGAACTCCCCCTACAAGACGTTCGATCAGCTGCTGGACGCCTGGAAGAGCGACCCGCGCTCGGTGCCCGTCGGCGGCGGCTCCTCGGCGGGCGGACCCGACCATCTGGCCCCCATGCTGATGGCCCGCGCCGCCGGTATCGAGCCGAAATCGGTCAACTACGTGCCCTTCGACGGCGGGGGCGAGCTGCTCGCCTCCGTCCTGGGCGGCAAGGTGAAGTTCGGCGTCTCGGGCATCGGGGAGTACCGCGACCAGATCGAGTCCGGCGAACTGCGCCTCCTCGCCGTCACGGGCAGGAAGCGCATCGAGGGCTTCGACGCCCCCACCCTCCAGGAGGCCGGCCTGGACGTGGTGTTCACCAACTGGCGCGGCCTGATGGCCCCGCCGGGGCTGTCGGAGGAACGCCGCGACCGGCTGATCCGCTTCGTCCGGCAGCTGCGCGGCTCGGCACAGTGGCGCAAGTCCCTGCGCGTCAACGGCTGGGACGACGCCTGGCTGCCCGGCGAGAAGTACGGCCGGTTCCTGGCCGCACAGGACCGGCGGGTCGACACCGTGCTGAAGGAGCTGGGCCGGTGACGACCCTGCGCGCGGCCCTGCGCGGCCGCTCCGAACTCGGCGTCTGCGCCCTGCTGTTGGCGGTCGGCGTCCTCGTGCTGACGGACGCCCTGACGATGGACTCCGTCGCCTCGGTACGCGGCCCGGTCGGTCCCCGCACCGTCCCCGTACTCGTCGGCGGCGCACTGCTGGTCGTGGCGCTCGTCCTGGCCGTCGACGTCCTGCGCGGCCCCACGGGCCCGACGGCGCCCCCAGCTGACGAAGAAAACCCCGCCCCGCTCGCCGCGGAATCCGGCACAGCTGAAGCCGACACGGCGAAAGCCGCCACAGCTGAGGACGGCCCCGCGCCGGGTCCGACGAAAGCCGGCACAGCTGAGCAGCCGGAGGCCGGGGAAGAACCAGGCACATCTGCGGAAGCGCCGCGCGCGGACGGAACTGCCGCAGATGGGGCCGGAGTTCCCCACGACTGGCGCACCGTCGCCCTCCTCACCGGCGTCTTCCTCGCCTTCGCCGCCCTGATCGAGCCGCTCGGCTTCCCGGTCGCGGGCGCCCTCCTGTTCTGGGGCTCCGCCTACACGCTGGGCAGCCGCACCCACGCCTTCACCCGGGACCCGTTGATCGCCGCCGTCCTCTCCGTGGTCACCTACGCGGTCTTCCACACCCTGCTCGGCGTCGCGCTGCCCGGCGGCCCCCTGATGGGGGTGCTGTGACGATGGATTCCCTCGGCTCCCTGATGGACGGCTTCGGCACCGCGCTGACCCCGCTGAACCTGCTGTGGGCCGCCGTCGGCGTCCTGCTCGGCACCGCCATCGGCGTCCTGCCCGGCATCGGCCCCGCGATGGCCGTGGCACTGCTGCTGCCGGTCACCTACGGGCTCGACCCGACCGGCGCCTTCATCATGTTCGCCGGTATCTACTACGGCGGCATGTTCGGCGGCTCGACGACGTCGATCCTGCTCAACACCCCGGGCGAGAGCGCCGCCGTCATCGCCGCCATGGAGGGCAACCCGATGGCCAAGGCGGGCCGCGGCCCGCAGGCGCTGGCGGCAGCGGCGATCGGGCACTTCGCCGGCGGCATGATCGGGACCGTCCTGCTGGTCGTCCTGGCCCCCACGGTCGCCGATCTGGCCGTGGACATCGGGGCACCGGACTACTTCGCCATCATGGTGCTGGCGTTCATCGCCGTGACCTCCGTCCTCGGCTCCTCACGGGTACGCGGTTTCGCCTCCCTGCTGATCGGCCTCACCCTGGGGCTGGTCGGCCTCGACCAGATGACGGGACAACAGCGGCTCACTTTCGGCAGCCTTCAGCTGTCCGACGGCATCGACGTGGTCATCGTGGCCGTCGGTCTCTTCGCCATCGGCGAGGCCCTGTGGGTCGCGGCCCGGCTGCGGCACGACGGAGGGCCCGGCGCCGGGATCCCGCTGAGCCGCCCCTGGCTCGGCCGTGACGAGCTGCGCCGCACCTGGAAGCCGTGGCTGCGCGGCCCGGTGATCGGCTTCCCGTTCGGCGCGATCCCGGCGGGCGGCGCGGAGATCCCCACGTTCCTGTCGTACATCACCGAGAAGCGCCTCTCCCGGCACCGGAAGGAGTTCGGCAAGGGCGCCATCGAGGGCGTGGCAGGGCCGGAGTCGGCCGCGTCCGCCTCCGCGGCGGGCACCCTCGTCTCGATGCTCACCCTGGGCCTGCCCACGACAGCTGTGGCCGCCGTCATGCTGGCCGCTTTCCAGCAGTACGGCATCCAGCCGGGCCCGCTGCTGTTCGAGCGCGAACCCGACCTGGTGTGGGGCCTGATCGCCTCGCTGTTCGTCGGCATGGTGATGCTGCTGCTCCTCAACCTGCCGCTGGCGCCGCTGTGGGCCCGGCTGCTGCGCATTCCCCGGCCGTATCTGTACGCGGGAATCCTGTTCTTCGCCGCGGTCGGCGCCTACGCGGTGGGCGGCGAGGCGTTCGACGTGGTCCTGCTGCTGGTCATCGGACTGCTGGGACTGCTGATGCGGCGTTACGGGCTGCCCGTGCTGCCCGCGATCATCGGCGTCATCCTGGGCCCGTCGGCCGAGCAACAGCTGCGCCGGGCTTTGCAGATCAGCGACGGCAGCGTGTCCGGCCTCGTCGACACCCCGTTCGCGGTGACGGTCTACGCGGTCATCGCCCTCGTGCTGCTGTGGCCCTGGCTGCGGCGCGCCCTGCCCCGGCGCCTCCGCCCCGCCCCGGGCGCCTCCCGCGACCCGGGCCCGCCCGACACCCCCTGACCCCGCGCCCCGTCCCCACACCGCCGCCCCCGCTCCGTCCGGACCCCCGCCGGACACCAGGAGCGGGGGCGGCACCTTTCCGTCCCTCCCTCGCGGCTCCCGCGACCCGCCTTTGCCTTTCCCTTGCCCGTGGCCTTGCCACAGCACCGACCCCGGCTCCTGTCGGAAGGCCGCGCAACAACAGCGAAGTGCCAGGTCACAGACGCCTGTTCAGAAGTTTTCCACAGGGCGCCGAGCCACTCCGGACTCATTTGGTAATCTAAGTATTAACGCTTCCTTGACGGTTCCTTGACTGTCATCAGTGATCTTCATTGCCCTGTCCCCGTCTGTTCCCGCCTGCCCCTGTCTGTTCCCGCCTGTCCCCGTCAGTCCCGGCCCCCGCAGGACACCGCCGTCCCCGGGCGGGCCGCAGCCCGCGCGCACCCGCGACCGCGACCGGTGCCGCGCGGTACGCCCCGGAACCGAGACCGAGTCCCCGGACGCCCAGGAGGAGTCATCCGCTTGTCGACGCCCGGCCGCACCGGCCATCGCATCCCCGTCCCGTCCCCCGTGCCCCCGTCCGCCCCGGCGGCTGCCGCGCCCCCCGCGCGCACGTCCGCCGGGGCTCCCGCTCCCCGCGGGCCGGCCGGCCACCGCACCACGACGCCGCCCGGCGCCGGGGAGGACTGATCATGGGTCATGCCGACACCCTGCTCGCCATGGGCGGCGCCTTCGTCGCCGCCGCCGTCCTCGCCCGCCTCGGCAACCGCATCGGCCTGCCGACGATCCCGCTGTTCATCCTGGCCGGCATCCTGCTCGGCCCGAACACCCCCGGCTTCGTCCTGCTGCACGACCCGGACGACCTGGAGATGCTCTCCGCGCTCGGCCTCGTGCTGCTGCTCTTCTACCTCGGCCTCGAATTCCACATGGACGACCTCAAGGCCGGGGGCCGCAAGATGGCGCTCGCCGGGAGCCTCTACCTGGCGCTGAACGTCGGCGCCGGGCTGGCCTTCGGCTTCGTCCTCGGCTGGGGCACCTCGGAGGCGCTCGTCCTCGCGGGCGTCCTGGGCATCTCGTCGTCCGCGATCGTCACCAAGACGCTGGTCGACCTGAAACGGATCAACAATCCCGAGACGAAGCCGATCCTCGGCATCATCGTCGTCGAGGACATCTTCCTGGCCCTGTATCTGGCCGCGCTCCAGCCGGTGTTGGCGGGCGCCGACAGCATGGGCTCGGCCCTGGTGCAGATAGGCAAGGCGTTCGGCTTCCTGCTCGTCCTCGCCCTCGCCGCCCGCTTCGGCACCAGGCTCATCGGCAGGCTCTTCGCCATCAAGGACAACGAGCTGCTGGTGATCTCCTTCCTCGGCGCCGCCGTCCTCGTCGCCGGGGTGGCGGAGGAGTTCGGCGTCGCGGACGCCATCGGCGCCTTCATGGTCGGCCTGATGCTCGGGAACACCGCCTCCGGGGACCGCATCCGCGAGCTGGTGCACCCGCTGCGCGACGCCTTCGGAGCGATCTTCTTCTTCGCCTTCGGGCTGTCCATCGACCCCGGCGACCTGCCCGTCGTCCTGGTACCGGTGCTCGCCGCCGTCGCGCTGACGGTCCTCATGAACGTCCTCGCCGGCCTGTGCGCCGCGAAGATCTACTCCTTCGGGCCCCAGCCCACCGCCAACGTCGCGACGACGCTGCTGGCACGCGGCGAGTTCGCACTCATCCTGGCGACCATGGCGGCAACCGCCGGGCTGGACGACCGGCTCTCCCCGTTCATCGCGGGCTATGTCCTCATCCTCGCCGTGGTGGCCCCGCTGGTGGCCGGCCGCTCGCACTGGCTGGCCCGCGTCCTGCCCGGCCCGGCCCCGAAGGACCCCCCGGCACAGGAACAGGCCCCGGCCTCGGAACCGGCCCGCACCCACTGAGCCGGGCCGGGGAGCCGGGGCCGCCGGAACCGCCGGGAGGGGGCCGCGGCGAAGGGTCCGGGCTCAGCGCCGCGCGTGCCGCCCGCGTCCGCCCCGCCCGCCGGGCGCGGGGCCGTCCCCCTCCGGCGGCAGCGGCCCGCCGTACTGCTGACCGCCGTACTGCTGACCGCCGTACTGCGGGTACTGCTGACCGGGCTGCTGGCCGTACGGCTGCCCCTGGCCCTGCTGACCGGGGTGCTGCCGGCCTCCGTACGGCTGCCCCTGCTGCTGACCCGGGTGCTGCTGCGCCCCGTACGGCTGCCCCGGGTGCTGCTGCGCCCCGGAACGGCCCTGCGGCGCCTGCTGCTGCGGGCCCCCCTCGGGGTACTGCGGAGCCCCGGGCCCGGCCGGACCGGCGTGGGCGCCGGGCGCACCCGGCATCCCGTGCGCTCCGGGGGCCGGAGGCGGGCCGGGCGGCACCGGCGCACCGGGAGCAGCACCGGCGGCAGTGCCAGGCGCAGCACCGGCGGCAGCGCCGGGGACGGCACCGGCCACCGCCTCGCCCCGGGCGGCGGCCTCGGCCTCCGCCTTCTTCGTCTTGCGCCGGTTGCGCAGGTACTCGATGGCGATCGGCACCACGGACAGCAGAACGATCCCGACCAGGATCGCCTCGATGTTCTTGTGGACGAACTCCACCTGCCCCAGCGCGGCACCGAGCAGCGTGACCCCGGCCCCCCACAGCGTCCCGCCGAGCACGTTGAAGGCGATGAACGAGCGGTACCGCATACCGCTCACACCCGCGATGATCGGCGTGAACGTCCGTACGACGGGCACGAACCGGGCCAGGACCAGCGACTTGGGCCCGTGCTTCTCGAAGAACTCGTGCGCCTTCTCGACGTTCTCCTGCTTGAACAGCCGCGAGTCGGGCCGCCGGAACAGCGTGGGCCCCACCTTCTTGCCGAACCAGTAGCCGGCCTGGTCACCGAGGACGGCCGCCAGCACGATCAGCACGCACATCAGCCACAGCGGCAGGTGCAGCTGGTTCGTCACGACGAGCAGACCGGCGGTGAACAGCAGCGAGTCGCCCGGCAGGAAGAAGCCGATCAGCAGGCCCGACTCGGCGAAGACGATCGCGAGGATCCCGATCGGCCCGAAGGTCTGGATCAGGAAGTCCGGATCCAGCCAGCTGGGTCCAAGTGCGAGTTGGGTCACGGAAGGCTCCTGCTCCAGAGCGCGAGGACGAGAGGAACGCGCCGTCAGCACCGAAGGGCTGAAGGGCTGAATCGGACGCTACACGCTACCAACGAGGCCCTCTCGCCCACCGTTCCCGTGCTAGGAGGGCTGAAGAGCGCTCCCCGGACGGTGAGCACTCCCCACGGAAGCACCGGGCCCGCCGCCCCGCCAATCCGCACTCGGCCATCCGCACCGGACCGGACGTCCGCACCCCGGCCGGCCCTCCGCCCCCGCAGCGGCCCCTCCCCGTCAGCACCTTCCTCCGCCCCGTCCCCACCACCGTCCCCACCACCGTCCGCGTCCCCGCCTGTCCCCCTCTGTCACCGCGCATCCCCGCCGTCGTCCTCCGTGCAGCACTCCGCAGCACGTCTGCGCCGTCCCCGCGTCACCGGCCCGCGCCCCACCGGCCCCGTCCCCCGGGCCGACGAGCCGGCACCCCCGCCGCATCCACCGGAAGGACCCGACCGTGCACGTACCGCCGAGCACCGGCCGCACCCCGGACGCCGAACGCCCCGGAAACGGCGGAACCGGCCGAAGCAGCCGAAGCAGCAGCAGAAGCAGCCGCAGGCGTCGGGCCGTCCTCCGTGCCGCACCCGCAGCGCTCGCCGCGACCGCGCTGATCCTGTTGGTGTCGACGTTCCTCCCGGCACCGCCGGGCCCGGCCACCGCCACGGCCGACGGCGCCCCGCGCGCCCGGCACAGCGGCCCCCGTGCCGAGGGCGACCGGCTGGCCCGGCAGCTGGTGCGGCGCACCGACGCGCACGGCGCCCTGCGTCATCTGCGGGCGCTCCGGTCGATCGCCGAGCGCAGCGGCGGCACCCGCGCCGCCGGAACCCGGGGCCACGAGCGCTCCGCGCGGTACGCGGGAGCCCTGCTGAAGGCCGCCGGCTACCGCGTCACCTACCAGCGGTTCGACTTCGTCCACCGCAGGACGCTCGCCGAGAAGCTCACGCTGCACGGCTCCCCGCGGCGCGAGGTCCCGGTCCGTCTGATGTCGTACACGAAGAACACCCCCGAGGGCGGACTGACGGCCCCCCTCGCTGCGGTCCCGGTCGACGCGGACGGCTCCACAGGCTGCGAGGCGCGCGACTACACCGGTGCGCGGTACGGGGGCCGGATCGCGCTGATCCGGCGCGGCTCCTGCTCGTTCGCACAGAAGCAGGCCGCGGCTGCGGACGCCGGCGCCGTGGGCGCGCTGATCTACAACACCGGGCAGGGCGAGCTGAGCGGCACCCTGGGGAAGCCGTCCGCCGCCCGCATCCCGACGGCGGGGCTCGCCCGGTCCGACGGCGAGGCCCTGGCGAAGCGCGCCGCCGCGTCCGGGGGCGCGACCGTCACCCTGGACGTGCGCGAGCACCGCGAGCGGCGCAGCACCCCGAACGTCCTCGCGGAGACCCCCTGGCCCGCCGACGGCCGGAAGGCGGCCGGAGCCGAGCGCGGAACCGACGGAAAGAGCGACGGAAGGGCCGAGGGGACAGCAGACGGAGAGGCCGGCCGGAAAACCGAGGGAAAGGGTGACGGAAAGGCCGATCGGAAGGCGGACGTCGTCATGATCGGCGCCCATCTCGACTCGGTGCCCGAGGGGCCGGGCATCAACGACAACGCCTCCGGCTCCTCCGGCGTCCTGGAGACCGCCCTCCGGCTCGCGGACGCGACCCGGCAGACACACCGCCGCCCCCCGCACCCGGTCCGCTTCGCCCTGTGGAGCGCCGAGGAACTGGGCCTGCAAGGCTCCCGGCACTACGTCGACGCACTGTCGCGGAGCGAGCGCGACAGCATCGCGCTGTATCTGAACTTCGACATGATCGCGAGCCCCAACTACGGCATCTTCGCGTTCGACGGGGACGACTCCGACCACACGGGCGCCGGCCCCGGCCCGAAGGGCTCGGCCGCCCTGGAGAAGGGCCTCACCGACTTCCTCGCCGGCCGCGGTCTGGCCACGCGCGGCACGGACTTCGACGGCCGCTCCGACTACGGCCCGTTCATCGAGGCGGGCATCCCGGCCGGCGGCACGTTCACCGGCGGCGACGGCATCAAGACGGCCGAGGAGCGACAGCTGTGGGGCGGTACGGCCGGCAAGCCCTACGACAGCTGCTACCACCGCCCCTGCGACACCCTGAAGAACATCGACATGCGGGCGCTCGACGCCAACGTCAAGGCGATCGCCGACGCCGCCGGGCACTACGCCTGGGACCTCGGCCCGCTCCCCGCCCGCCGTTCCACCGCCTCCGCACCGGGCCGCACCGCCACGCGCCCCACCGAACGCCCGGCCACCGGCCCGTACCGGGGACCGCACCTCATCCGCTGACCCACCCGGCGCGGTGCGCCGCCGCCCCCCCTCGGCCGGACGCCGTGCACAGGTTGTGGACGGTGCGCCGCCGCCCCGCCCGCGCCCCCGCGCGACCCGGTGCGCACATACGCCGCCGGGCGCGCGGGCCGGCTCCCCGACGCGCTCGCCGGGGCCCTTCCGAAGGGGCGAGGGCCCGTCACAAGGCTGCGCACGGCGCCGTCGGCCCGGTAGGCTTTCCGTGTGATCTTCAAGCGAATCGGAAACGGGCGGCCGTACCCCGACCACGGCCGGGAGAGCACCCGCCAGTGGGCGGATGTTGCCCCACGCCCGGTGCGTCTTGACCAGCTCGTCACCACGAAGGGCCAGCTCGATCTGGAGACCCTTCTCGCCGAGGACTCGACGTTCTACGGCGATCTGTTCGCCCATGTCGTCAAGTGGCAGGGCGATCTCTATCTGGAGGACGGGCTCCACCGGGCGGTACGCGCCGCGCTCCAGCAGCGCCAGGTGCTGCACGCCCGCGTGCTGGAACTGGACTGACGCCCGCCGCCGGACCACACCCGGCCGGCCCGGGCCCCCGGGTGGCCCGAACGGGTACGCATTCCGACCAGCCATTGATCATTTAGTAGGCAGCGCACCCGCCCGGCACTACGCTGCGCACATGAGCATGCTCACTCCTCCTGGCATGGGCGGCAAGTACCGCATCAAGGGTGACCGTTACCCACGGATGCGCAGGTCACGGGGGCGTGGAAAGGTCATCACGGCCTACACGGCCGCGGTGTTGGCCATCGCCGTCATCGGGTGGGGGACACTCCAGCTCATCGACGTCTTCTCCGGCGGCTCCGGAGGCAACACGGCCGGAACCGCCTCGGGCTCCCGCCCCTCCCACTGCGCGACCACGTCCGCCGCCCGCGACGACGGCCCGGAGAAGACCCCGGGCGACGAGAAGGGCGGCGCAGAGGGCAAGGACAGCACGGGAGCCAAGGGGAGCAAGGAAGACAAGGGGGACAAGGGCGGCGGAAAGGGCTCGTCCGCCGCGCCGGGGAAGCTCCCCGAGCCGGGCAGCATCACGGTCAACGTCCTCAACGCCACCTCCCGCAGCGGTCTGGCCAAGGACACCTCGGAGGAGCTGAAGAAGCGCGGCTTCAAGATCGGCAAGGTGGGCAACGCCCCCGCGGAGCTCGACAAGAAGGTCAAGAAGGCCGGGGTGCTCCTCGGCGCCCCCGGCGGGGACACGGCCGCCCGGCTGAAGGTGCTGGGCACCCAGCTGCGCGGGGCCGAGACCCGCTACGAGAAGCGGGACGGCGAGGAGATCGACCTCGTCATCGGCAAAGGCTTCACCAAGCTGACGAAGGAGTCGTCGGCGAACGCGGCGCTGCACCAGCTGACCGCCGAGGAGAAGCGCAAGACCCGGAGCGAGGCACCCTGCTGAATCCGCCGGGCCCGCTGAACACTCCGAGGTGACCGGCCGCAGGGGAGGCGGCCGGACACGCGTCCGCTCAGCCGGCCGTCCCGTACATCCGGTCACCGGCGTCGCCGAGGCCGGGGACGATGAAACCCTGCTCGTCGAGGCGCTCGTCCACCGAGGCCGTCACGACGGTCACCGGCGTACCGGCCAGCTCCCGCTCCATGACCTCGACGCCCTCCGGCGCCGCGAGCAGGCAGAGCGCGGTGACGTCGTCGGCGCCGCGGCGGATCAGTTCCTTGATCCCCGCGACGAGCGTGCCGCCCGTCGCCAGCATCGGGTCCAGCACATAGACCTGGCGGCCCGAGAGATCGTCCGGCATCCGGTTCGCGTACGTGGACGCCTGGAGGGTCTCCTCGTCCCGGATCATGCCCAGGAAGCCGACCTCCGCCGTCGGCAGCAGCCGGACCATGCCCTCCAGCATGCCGAGGCCCGCACGGATGATCGGCACCACGAGCGGCCGGGGCCGGGACAGCTGCACACCGGTCGTCTCCGTGACCGGCGTGCGGATCCCGACCTCTTCGACGCGCACGTCGCGGGTCGCCTCGTACGCCAGCAGCGTCACCAACTCGTCCGCGAGACGGCGGAAGGTCGGGGAATCGGTGCGCGCGTCGCGCAGGGTGGTCAGTTTGTGCGCCACCAGCGGGTGGTCGACGATCTGCAAACGCACAATATCCTCCAAGGGCCTGAACAGCAACGAAGGCCGCACAGCGGCCCTGGGGCTTCAGGGTACCGAGCTAGCGACGAAGACCGCCGTGCCGGTCGCAGGCAGCCTTGGGCCCGCGCGTCGTGAGCACACGGGGTCGCCCCCCAGGGGGGCGAGGACGCTGCGAACGAGCAGTCTCCTGAGCGGCGGATAGGGCCGCGGGAGGGAAGCGACGGAAGGCACAGCAGCCGTGTGATGTAGGGCGCTCGCCATTGGGGCGCCAGCGTCACTTAACGCGTCAGTTGACCAAAACACTTGACGTTCCGTGAGCCCCCAGGGCCCCGCGAAACTTCTGGGCTAGCAACTTTCTTGCCCCGGCTATACGCTCATCGCTCTCATCCATCGCAGGGCACGGCGAGGGGGGCATTCATGAGTGATGACACATCGAAGACAGCTACTTGGCTCGGAATCGCTGTGTCGATCTTGACGGTACTCGCCTTCTTCGGAGTCAAAAATTTTGATGAACTAAAGCAGGCGATCGACTCCGACTCGGGGGACCGCAAGGCGTGTAATCAGGTGGCAGAGTACACCCAGCAAAACAAGATAAATGTTCAGTCTCCCGCACAGATTAAAATTTACGCTGACGTATTGCGGGACGCGGCCACCAAAGCGAGCAGCGCCGACTTTCGTAGCAAACTACACAACGCCGCCGAATATTGGGATGCGCAAGCTCGTCAACTGGAAGACCCCTCCTACGACGCACCAAATGACAACTCGGCCACAGCATTGCTGACTAATTATTGTGCACAGCTATCGACTTGAAGGGCAACCAGCAAGAAACCGAACACGCCCGCCAGTATGCCGACTGGCATTGTTGACGTTTCTTTCCCAGCCGCCAGACCGTCTGCAACACAATGCCCTGAGCCAGTTAACTGGCCCCCCACGTGGTCAGCTTGAATTCAACGGTCGGGATACTGTCAGCAATACCAGCGTTATATACGATACGATCGATAGTGGCCCGCGCTACAGTACCCTGCGACGTCACGGCACACAGGGATGCACCTTCCTCAAAACCATCATCAATGGGCTTCGCATCGTCGGTGATATCCAAAGCGCCTCCGATCGAGGCGCCGGAGGCAGCGGCGGCGCACTCCTTGACGCCACTCCTCTCCCCCTTACGCAGCAGGCCGACCGAAGCACCCTCCTCGGCCACCAGTTTTGCTTCCGCGCACGTCACATAACGCATGTCAGTAGCTTTTAGCTGCTCACTACTTAGATCCCCCTCGTCTGCGACTCGTCGGGTGATCGGGTGCTCCCCGCCATTTGGATTTCCATCGAAATCGATTGCAATGTATGGGTCGCAAAAACTGCCATCATGTGCGGTTCGGATTGCCATGGGTACCGCATTATGCTTTAGACGGTACCTCTTCGGTTTCTCCGGTGAGGCGTGCGAAGCTTCCCCGTCGCGAGGGGCATCAGCACTGCGCTCAGGGGTGCTGTCATTGGCAGCCTCGCCACCTCTTCGGTTGGCGTCGTTTCCCGCACATTGCGCTTGGTCGTTGCAGTTCATCTCCGTCCCGCCGCACGCAGACAGAGCGAGGGTGGCGCTTGCGCTGAACAGGACACCAGCAGCACCTTTAATTAGCAGAGCTCTCAGCCCGCTCACCGCTCGTCACTGCCGTCGGTGCGATTGGCATCCCCCCCGGCACACTGGGCTGTGTCACGGCAGTTGTTCTCAGTGCCACCAGAGTCTGCAAGGAGCAAGGCAGCCCCGCTGATCAACGCGGCTACGATCGGCACCACGATGGCAATCCACTGATTCCTGGTCAAACTAGCCATAACCCGCACGCCTTCCTTCGTCGAGTGACTAGGCCATCACTATCCGAAACGCCACCGCGACGTTGTTGGTTCCGCACATTCCCAACTTGGTCCTCCGCAGAGCGGAACTTCGAACAGGGAACACCAGTTCGATCCCATGCCCCGAAACCGCCACCGCGTGCACCGGCTCGACACGCCCTCACCGAAGATGCCCACAAAACTGGTTTCAGCAACATCGCATTTTCGGCCACGCGTTCGACGATGACCGAACACCGTCACAGCTATGAGCAATCAGCCCACGCACGCCAGCAGCAACAACGGCACGGCCGGCGGTGTCGTCATCCAGGCCGGGGACCTGCATGGCGGTCTGCGCGTCGGAGAGGGGCCGCCCTCGTTGCGGGGCGACCCCTTCGTAGCGGTGTCGCGAGAAACGTGCGATTCAGCAGCCCAACTCCTGCGGCACTTGGCCGCTGTCGACGCAGGCACCGCCGAGACGGCGCTCAACGTTGCGAGGGTGTTGGAACGAGCAGTAGTGCGCTGACGCTGCTCTGGACCGGGTGACTAAACACCGCCGCCCCCACCAGGGGCGGCGGTCAGGCGTTCCACCTCCTGGTAAGGATTCGTCCTGTCTTCGCTTCCCGCCAGTGGACGTCGGATACACCGGCTCCTTTGATGAGGCGCTCGCATCCATGGCAGGGCTCCCGTGTCACGTAGAGGGAGCCGTCCTTTTTGGTGTGGGTGTCGGCGCGCAGCACGGCGTTGGCCTCTGCGTGGACGGCGATGCAGTTCACGTACCCGTTCCCGCCCCCGGGTGGGAGTTGCTCGTAGGTGAGCTGGCCTCGCGGGCATGCGCCGTCGATGCAGTGGGGCTCGCCGGCTGGGGATCCGTTGTACCCGAAGGCTACTGATAGTTCGTCAGGTGCGACGAGGACGGCTCCGACCTTCGAGCGTGAGCAGGTTGACCCTTGCGCGACCGCTTCGGCGATCCTCATGTACAGCTCGGGTTTGGAGAGGCGTGTGGTCATGCTGCGCACTCCTTTTCGTACTTGCTGCCCCAGCTCCGGCCGGCCACGGTCGGTTCGGTGTCGATGACGACGCCGCGTATCTCCTCGCGCATGATCTGGGCGGCCCGTCGTGCGCCGTACTCTGCGTGCTCGGCTGGCATGGAGAACACGCACTCGTCGTGGACGGGCAGGCGGGCGTACGGCGTGAAGCCCTCCTTGTGGAGGCGGAGGAGTGCGCGGCCGGTGACGTCCCGGGATGAGGATTGGATCTTGTAGTTCATGGCCGAGTACGGCCGGTCCTTGTCGACGAGGATCTGGCGGCCGGTCATGGTGGTGATGCGGCCGCGGCGTCGGGCTTCGTCCATGAGCTGCCGGTTGTAGCGGGCGAGCCCCGGCCATGCTTGCCAGAACTTCGTGATGACGTGCTTGGCCGTCGGCTCGTCGAGTCCGCCCTGCTCCATCAGGGCTGAGGCGCCGCCGCCGTAGGCGGACAGGAAGTTGGTCATCTTTCCGATGGCTCTGTCTACGCCGGCTGCGTCCGCGGTGATCTGGTGCAGGTCCGCTCCTTCGGCGAACGCCTGCTTCATGCGGCGGTCGCCGGAGAGTGCGGCTGCGACGCGGAGTTCCTGCGCGGCGTAGTCGACAGCCACCGTTACGTGGCCCTCGTCGGCGATGAACGCGTTGCGGACGTAGGGGTCCTTGGAGGGGAGGGTCTGGGCGGGGACGTCGCCGGATATGGACATGCGGGCGGTTCTGGCCCCGAGGGAGTTGATGCTTCCGTGGCAGCGGCCGTCGCCTTCGCTGGCGAGGATGAAGTTGTCGAACCAGGTCGACTTCATCTTCGCGTACTTCTTCGCGTTGATGACCGCCTCGGCCAACGGGTCGGGGGCGCAGCTTTTGAGGATGTTGTCGTTGACCTGCCACTTGCCGGTCTTGGTCTTGTGGGTGAGCCGGTGGCCTCGTGCGATGAGGGCCGCGGCCACCTGGTCGGTGCTGTTGACGTTCTCGACCCCGGCGCAGCGCCGGGCCACGTTCTGCCAGTGGGCGGCTTGTTGTGCCAGAGCTGCGGATTCGCGCATGCAGTAGTCGCGGTCGGTGAGGTAGCCGGTGCGCTGCATGTAGCCGCAGATGGCGGCGAGTTGGTGTTCGTAGCCGATCAGTCCGCGTGCGCTGTGGGGGATCTTCCGCAGGGTGGTGTGGGCCAGGCGGTAGGCGAGGAGGGGGTCCATGCCGGCGTACAGCAGGAGCTCGGGGTCGAAGAGGTCGACCTGGCTGAAGGCTTTTTCCTTCGTGGTGCGGTAGCGCTGGGCGATGTGGGCCATGGAGCCCTTGACTTCGGTGGCTACGCGGTCGTCGATGTAGACCTTGGTGAGTTCTTCGAGTGTGTGTCCGTGTCCGCCGTCCTTCTTGCTGCGGCTGTCGACGAGGTGAGCGGTGATCTTGCTGTCCAGCAGCTTCGGGAACAGCTCCTCGGCGCGGATGTCGCCGCTCCACTGGTCAAGGCTGAGGATGTCGAAGGTGCCGTTGTGCATGACCAGGCGGTCGATGTGCCGGAGGGCTCCGAGGACGTCACCGATCATCTGTCCGCCGTGTTCCAGCGGAATGACCCATGCTTCGTTGGCGTTGCCGAACTGGGCGAGCCGCACTCTGAAGCCGGGTTGGTAGATCTTCAGGCCCGTGGTCTCGGTGTCGAAGCCGAGGATGGTCTTGTTGCGTCGGATGAACGTGCGGAAGGCCGGCAGGTCTTCCTCGTGTTCGACGGCGTTGATGGTGATCGGCTCGGTGCCGATCCGGTAGCAGAAGCTGAGCAAGGTCCCCCTCTCTCTCTCTTCGTTCGGGCGCAGAAAAAAAAGGGGCCCGCTTTACGCAGGCCCCTTGTTTCTGTTTGTCAAGTTCTAGTGCTGTGAGACGGGCACCATGTGCAGCGCCCGTATGCGCCGGGGGTTGAGGTAGTGGGTTGCCTCCCGGCCGTGGACCACGAGGAACGTTCCGTCGTGGACGACTTCGCCGATCACCTCGTCCACGTCTCCGTCGTCGTACTCGACGTACACGTGCTGGTCAGTCACGCGGGCTCCCCAGCGTGGTGATCATGACGACGAACTGGTGGGCGATGTCCTCGGCTGCCCCGACCGTGAACTGCTGGTCGAGGGCGTACTCGCGTACCTCGGCCGCGGCCTTGGTGATGGAGTTGTAGATGTCCACGAGGGAGGCGAGCTCGGCTGCGACGATGTCGATGCCGTTGCCCCTCATCAGGTTCATGAACTCGTCGTCGCGCATCAGTAGGCTCCGTTCACGTTGTCGATGGATCCGTAGGTGTGGGCCGCGTAGTTGCACGCGGCAGCGATGTTCGCCACCGGGTCGAACACGTCCCCCGAGGTGCCGGGTACGTGGTAGGCGCGGAAGGTCGGCTGTATTACCTGGAGCAGGCCCTTGGACGGCACGCCGTTGCGGGCGTTGGTGTCCCAGTTGTTGACCGCGGTGGGGTCGCCGCCGGACTCGCGGATGATGTTGCGGCGGATGCCCTCGTAGCTGCCGGGGATCCCGTGCTGCCGCATGATGCTGAGCGCCTGCCGGATCCAGCCGTCCAGGTTGTTCGGGTAGCCCGGGGCCGACCGCTTGTGTGGTGCGGCTGGGCGGCTGGCCCGCCCCTTCTTCTGCTGGCGAGTCTCCGCAGCTTTGCGCTCGGTCGTCTTGCGGAGCTCGGCCACCTTCCGGTGGTGCGCCTGTCGGCTCGCCTGGCGGCGGGCCTGTTCCTGGGCCAACAGCAGCGCCGCTTGGTCGGCTTGGTCCTGGAGGGCGTGGGCCTGGGGTTGGCTCGTGGCCAGCACGGCGACGAGGACGGGCACTTCGATCAAGCGTGCCCCGTCCCTTCGCCGTCGCCGCGCTCGTCCTGGGCGGGGTTGTCGGTGGAGAAGTCCTGGAAGGTCGCCGGTGCGAGGATCTTGAGGTGCCGGAGGAGCGTGCTCGCGAGCTCGCGTATCTCGGCGTCGGCGGCTTCGTGGAACCGCTTGGCGATCACCTCGCGCCAGGCGCGCATGTTGCCGGTGACGATCAAATCGACGGGGGCCGCGTTGGGCAGGATGCAGCGTGCTGCCTCGCGGGCTTCCTTGCGTTTGAGCCCCCGGGCCCGGAGGCCCTCGGTGAGGTCGGTGTAGTCGGCCACGGCCCGGGTGTACGCGTCGCGGATGACTGCTTCCTCCGTGCTGCCCTTCTCGACGGCCGGCGGGATGACGGGGGTGGTGCCGGAGTAGTCGATGTAGCGCTGCGAGTTGATGGAGAAGGACAGGTGGCGGTGCCGGGTGAGCTCGGCGAGCAGTGCGCGGCTGACGCCCTCGACGAAGAAGGTGGCGCTGGCGTGCTCCAGCACGCTGTAGTGCTGGTGATCGATGATCTGCTTCAGATAGCCGGCGTTGTCCGTGGTGTGGGGGTTGCGCCGTTGCCAGGACCGGTAGCAGTTGCGTCCCGACATCTCTGCGAGTTCGTCTGCGGGGGCTACGTCCTGTGTCACCGAGTGCGGGATGTAGCCGGCCAGTTCGGCGGTCGCGGTGTCGAAGGCGGTGTGGGCTATGGGGAAGACGTGCAAGGGCTCGCTCCTCGGTCGGGGGTGCCTCGGGGCCCGGCGGTATGTGGCCGGGCCCCGTTGGTGTGCGGTTCAGCGGACCCACTTGATGAAGTCGCAGCCGCTGGGGTCGCGGTAGTCGGCGACCTTGATGGCGCACTTGTAGGCGCGGTTCGGCTGGCTGGGGTTGAACTTGTTGGTGCCCCACTCGGTGTAGGCCGAGGGGTTTCCGCACTTGCACAGCGGGCCCTCGCCGGTGGGCTGCTGGGTGGGCTTGTTGCTGTTCTGGGCCGCGGGCTTGGCCTGTCCCTTGTACTGGGCCCGGGTGTATTCGGCCGCCTTGGTGGCGAGGTCGATGAGGCCGGCTTCCTGCATGGCGACCAGGAGGTCCCTGCCCCGTTCGGCTGTCTCCTGCGCCGAGGCCCCGTAGACCGTGGGTGTCAGCCACTCGGCTTCGTAGCCGGGTGCCGCCTTGAGTGTGAATCCGATCTTGTAGGGGTTGGGTGCGGAAGCCGGCGCGGGCTGGGTGGTGGCGGCGGGCTCGGGGGCGGGGGCAGTGGCGAAGGGGTCAGCGTAGGCAGTCAAGCAGTTCTCCGTTTGTAAAGCGTGCAGCGAAAAATAAGACGGGAGTTCGAATCTCCCGTACACCTTCAGAGTGTCAATCTGATATCCGTTTGTCAAGTAGGTCAGATGGGGCACGCCCCGGTGGCGCATGCCTCTTCGAATCCGGACTCCACGCTCTCTTCCCCGAGGGCCGTCACCAGGTACTCGTACTGCTCCTTGGTCAGGCGCTGGTACGGGGACTGCGGGCGTGCCGCCTCCGGGAACAGCGTCGTCCCCTTCAGCTTCGGTCCGTACCGGCGCAGGGCCCGCTCGATGGCCTCGACGCTGACGGCCTCGGGGTCGAAGTTGACCGTGTAGCTGACGGCGTTGTCGGCCCACATCTCTTGGTACACCTTCTGGATCTCAAGGTGCTCGTCCAGCGTCATCTCCGGAGCGGACCGCACCTTGTCCTCCTCAACGAGATCGAGGATCGGATCGCGTGTGGGGATCTCGACCACCATCGTGTTCGGCGCGTAGATGCATGGCTCGACCTTGTAGCCCTTGGCCCGGTACTCCTCGATCTGCCGGGCCTCGTCCGGCTCGATGGAGGAGAAGCGAATCCGGCGCAGAAAGTACGGCGAGAAGATCGGGTGGATGCCCTCGCCCGAGACGCCGGCCAGCTTGCTGATGCTGCCCGTCGGCGCGACGGTTCGCTTCTTGACCGGCACCGGGATGCGGAGCTGGTGCGCGTACTCGATGGCGGCCTGGTCCACGGCCGCCGCGTATTCGCTCAGGTCCCAGGCGAGGTCGTTGAGGTCCTCGGTGTAGGCGGCGCGGTACTCGGCCACACCGAGGTGGCCGACGCCGATGCGGCGGTTGCGCTGGATGACGGTCTGCGACTTGAGGTCCTCGACCATCGCGTGGGTGGCTCGGATGAGGAAACGGGTCATCAGCCGGTGTGCCTCCTTCACCTGGGTGAGCGAGGGGAAGTCCCTCCCCGGCTCCACGAAGGCGGCGAGGTTCACGTGTCCCAGGCAGCACGGTTCCCACGCGTTCAGAGTGATCTCTCCGCACGGGTTGGTCGACGTGGGTGCAGTCGGCTCTCCGAGGGCTGACAGGCTGCTGTTCCAGATGCCGGGCTCCCCGTTCTGGTGCATGCCCTGGGCGATCTGCCGCAGGATGCGGCCACTGGTGCTGTCCGGCTTGCCGAGCTGCTTGAAGAAGGCGTCGTCCACCTCAACGGAGATGTTGGTGGTCCAGTGGCGGGACGGGTCGCTCTTGCTGCGGATGAACGCTTCGATCTGCGGGTCTGCCCAGTGCATGATGCTCATGCGGGCGGAGCGGCGGACACCGCCGGAGACGATGCACTGGGCGATCTGGTGATCGATGTCCATGGCGTCCAGTCCTGTCAGCCGGCTGCCCACCTTGCGGTTGAGGATCCGGCCCACCTCGACCAGGAGCCGGGCGAAGGGCGCCGGGCCGCTGGCCGTGCCTCCGAAGGTCCGCAGGGCGGCGCCTCGCTCGCGGACGCGCGAGACGTCGTAGACGCGGTTCTCGTGCTCGGTTGCCGGGTCGTGGGCGTTGCGGATCAGGTCCTCCAGCGCGGTGGCCCACCCTTCCCGAGAGTCCTCCACCGGGTAGGCGCCGGCCCACTCGGGGCTGTACTCGGACGAGAGGAGTCCTTCGGCCTGCAAAGCCGAGTAGTCGGGGTGGTCTTCGCGGCAGACGATATGCACCACGGTGGGGCGCGCGACCGCGGGCAGCACCGACAGGTGGGTGTTGCTGTAGTTGGTGCCCACTCCGCCGCCTTCGGCCAGGCGCGAGAGGGTGAAGGAGAAGTGCGCGGCCGGGTCGGCGTCCCAGCCTGAGTGCCAGCAGTTGTTGAGCGCGTAGTCGCTGGCGCCGGCGCTCTTGAGGTGCCGGCCTGCGGGGAGCAGCCGGAAGGTCTGGATCAGTTCGATGAGGCGGTCCCGCTCGCCGGGCTCCACGTGCTCCGGGCCGACCATGGCAATGTTGCCGTCGACGACGCGTGCCACGGTCTCGGGCCAGGTCTCCTTGGAGCCGTCGGGCTTGGTGCGGGAGTAGGTGCGGCGGTAGACGGTCTCGGCGGTCGTGTTCTTGAAGTGGTTGGTCATCAACGCCCCTTGGCTTTCAGTGGTTGGTGTTCATCGCGGCGGTCAGGGCCGAGACGGCTTCGGTGACGCGTGCCCAGGGGACGCGGGCGTGGCGCCGACGTTGGTCGGGCCACCGGTAGAGGGCGCCGAGGGCGAGCTGGTGCTCGGCAGACAGGCGCCGGAATCCGCGTGCGAGGTCCGCCTTGTCAGCGAGGGATACCGAGTCGGGATTGCGGTAGTCGCGGTGGGCCTTGGGCTGCTGGCCCTGCTCCTCGGTGGGCAGGAGGTATCCGGACTCCAGCAGGCACCACACGTCGATGGGCTGGTAGGTGGCGGCGGCCGGGCCGAGTCGCCGGTCCGCGTCGACTCGCCGGGCGATCGCCTCGGCTCGCCGGGCGAGTGCACGCAGCGCGGTGGGCCTGTCCGATGTCAGCGCAGCGTGCATGCGCTCGGCGGCGGCTTCGCTGGCGAGGTAGGTGTCCATGATGGCGGGGGCGATCTCGTCCGCCCGGATGGTTCCGTACCAGGTTCGGGAGACGCGGGCTGCCGCATCACCTGCTGCTTCGTAGAGGGTGTCCCACTGATCGGGACTCATGTAAATAGCCTTTCCGTTTGTCAAGTCTCAGGCGGCAGCCACGAACTGCCCGTTGCGTGCGCGTCGCAGGGCGCCGTACCGGTCCCCTTCGACAACGAAGGAGCCGTCCTTGCGGACGTCCACGGCCACCGGGCTCACGTCGTACTGGCCCACGTACAAGATGCCGAAGCCTGCCTGCCAGTTGGCCACGCCTCCGACTCCGAGGTACTGCGCCTTGCTCGCGTCCATGAGGTTGCCGACCTCGAAGCCCCACCGGGTGACCGGCTCGCCACCGACGTATCCGGCGGTGTGCCGGCGCACGCCGAGCCGGTGGGTATGCCCCATGACGACATTCACGCCCGCCTTGGCCGCGTGGTTGTAGGCCGAGGTGCCGGCGATCTGGGACATGCCCTTGATCTCGTGGCCGTGGATGAGGACCGTGTCGGGGCCGACCTTGTAGAAGGACGGGACGTGCTTGACACCGAAACCATCGAAGTCGAGCAGTTTGGAGAAGTGGAAGGCGTCTGAGAACTCCGCCAGAGCGGGGGCGTTCTGCGCGAGGTACACGCGGGGCCTCTCGTCGTGGTTGCCTTCGAGGATGCCCAGCGGCCCGTCGTAGACCTTGCGCAGCGGTTCGAGGAACACCCGCTTCGCGGTCTCGGAGTCACGCATGACGGCCTGCTCGAACTCCCCGCGGGTGCCCTGGTTCCAGCGGCTCGGCGTGGGGTAGTCGACGAGGTCACCGATCTGGAAGACCTCGTCCGGCTCGTAGGCCCCGATGAACTCCAGGACGTTCTTCAACGCCCGGCCGTCGTGGTACGGAATCTGGGTGTCGCTGATGACGACCACGCGCTTCATGCCCGCACCCCCTGAACGCGCTGCTTCTCACGCCCGATGTACCAAGCGGCCTTCTCCAGATCCTGGAGCTCGGTGTCCGGGTCCTTGAGGCCGGCGCGAGCGAGGTACTTGATCGCGTTGCCGCGGTTGAAGTTCATCTGCTCGGTGAGCTGGATGACCTCGATGCCGCGGTAGCTCGTGTAGTGAGCGGGATGCTTCACCGGGTCGTCAACCTGTCGTCCGTTTGTCAAGTGCTCGTCGTCGAAGTCGGCTTCACGGGCCTGTGACTCGGCGCAGCAGGCGAGGCCCTCCCGGTGTGGACACGGCTGACACGGATCGTCCTCGAAGGCGGACAGCCTCAGTTCGTCCCCGGCGAAGGCGAGACGTCCACCGCCGTCGAACTCGACGAGATAGGGGTAGGGGTGGTCCTCGACCGCCACCACGCATCCGGTGCGGCCTGCGTACATCCGGGCCGCGAGCGTCCTGGGGTTGCTCACCGTCACCCAGTCGTTCTCTACGAACGCCATGTTCTTCACCTTCCGATTTTCGAGAGGATCGCCTGCACTCCGTGGCGGCGATAGCTCTGGTTCACGTCCGTGCCCGGCTCCATCGTGATGATCAGCCCGTTGGGGACACGGGAGGCGACGAAGTCGGCGAACTCGCGACCGGGTCTGTCCCCTTGGGCGAAGATCCATACGCGCCTGAACCCGCGGAACGCCTCGGTGAAGTGGTCCTTCCAGCCGTGCACCCCACCGACCCCGACACTCGGGACGCCGCACATCTTCAACGTCCACGTATCCGGCTCGCCCTCGACGACGGACATCTCCTCTGTGGAGTCGAGGACGTCGACCGGGTTGTAGAGCCGGTGGGTGTCCCCCGGCATGGACATCATCTTGCCGTGCCCGTCGTGCTGCTCGTCCTCCAGGAACGCGCCGTCGTCCCCCTTGACGCACGCGTCGCGGACACAGCGGAACCGGATGCCGGCCACCGACCATTCACCCGTGACGCCCCGGCGCATGTACGGGACGGACAGGCAGCCGCGGTACGCCTCAAGTCCTGAAGGTACCTCTGCGCCGACGTAGCCCAGCCCCAGACTGGGAAGCCGTTCCGGGTCGATCCCCCGGTGTGCCAAATACTCTTCGCCCGGGGAGCCGTGGAGCTGGGAGCGGAAGGCTGTCGTCGCCTTCCACAGAAAGCGCCGCTGCTCTGCGCTTTGCCTCAACGAACCCGATTCCTTCCTGCTTCATGATGATGCTGTATGCCGAGCCTTTGAAGCCGCACGCCTGGCAGTTCACCGCCCCGAGCTCGTAGTTGACCGAGGCCGAAGGCCGGGAGTCGTCGTGCTGGGGGCTGGGGCATGTACACGAGATCCACCCGCTGCGCTTCGGTGGCGCTTCCCACTCCGGGAAGTAGTGCGCCAGGACGGCTCGGATGGGGCCGGGCTCAGCGCCGGGGTGCCGAGGCTGCCCGAAGGTGCTCATCGACCCTCACCTCTACCGGGAAGTGCCGTCCGGCCTGGGACATCAGGTGCCAGGTCGGGTCGAGCTGATGTGGCTCGATGCGGTCGAGTCGCTGGGACCTGCCCGTTCGTCGGGGTCCCGCGGAACGTGACGTCGTGTCCACGTCTGTGCCTCACTTTCAGGTTGTCAATCAGCTATCCGTTTGTCAAGCGCCGGAGAGGTGTAGCCGCGCTTCATCGGCGCGCTGCCTACGTACACCTCTCGCCCGAGGATGCGCGTCGCCGGGTGGGAGTCGAGGTAGTCGGCGGCCCGGCGCAGCAGCGCTGGGTCATCGCGAGCAGCGGTGAGCAGTCGGCCGTTGCACCGCCGGCACAAGAGGCCGCGCACGACACCGCTTCGGTGGTCGTGGTCGACGGACAAGCGCTGCCGGCGGGTGCCGTCGCAGATCGCGCACCGACCTTGCTGTCCCGCGACAAGGGCGTCGTACTCGCCGGGGCCCAGGCCGTAAACAGCCTGCACGCGTGCCGCGTGACTCGCCTGGCTACGCGACTTGCGCTTGCACGTGGCACAGATACGCCCCCGCTTACCGGCGAAGAACCGTTCAGCCCGGTTGCGCTCACACCGCGCGCAGCGGCGGTATCCCTTCCGTGTCATCGTCGCCCCCCTAGGCGGCGACGAGGAACACATCGTCGGTGATCTGCATCGTCTGCCCGTCGAAGCGCAGCTCGACGAAGCTGGAACCCGTCGCGTCGGAACGCCCCGATCGGTCCTTCACCACCGAGACGGCAAGGGTGTCCTCGCTGGGCTTGTGCAGCGTGAACACAAGCGCTGGCACGCGGGTGACCTGGCCCTTCACTCCGGACTTCGGGATCGGTTTGTCACCGTCGTTGTACGGGCCGGTGGTGTGGTGCATCGCCGCCACGTGAGCGCCGGTCTCCCGGGCCATCGTATTCAGGTAGTCCATCAGCGCTTCGAGTCCGGCGAAGGGGTCTTCGGCGTTCGCCTCCCCGCCGGTCCTCACGTTGGTCACGTTGTCGACGATGACGCAGTGCGGGTACTCGTTGTACAGCTCGTACCAGCACCGCAGGGAGTTCTCGATGTCGTCGAGTGAGGGACTGGCGTTGTAGTTGAACCGGATCGGGCACTGGTCCAGCCGGAGTGCGTACTGCGCGATCTGCTTGCGGCGGACCGCGCTCATCGCCTCCTCCATGTCGACCTGGTACAGGGCGCTGATGGCCCGGCTGGTCTGAATGAACGCATCCGAGTCCGCGGAGAAGTAGAGCGTCGGAATGCGGGCCTTGAGCATCCACACCAGCCAGAACGCGGACTTGCCCGTACCGCCGCCGGCCGAAGTGAGAGAGACCTGGCCCCGGTAGAGCTTGGTGCCCGCCCTCTCGATGGCATTGAACGGCGTAGGGAGCGGGTCCCCCGCGTCCCCCATGGCCCGGATCGACTGCGTCAACGAGAACATGCAGCCTCCTTTCTGTTGATCACGTGCACTTCCTATGCGGCAGTCGTCCGGGGCACCGCCCTCTCCAGTGCCGCCAGTCGGATCTCCAGCGAGGTGATCGCGCTGTGAAGCCCGTGCAAGCGGTCCTGGAGGTCCTCGGCCTGCTGGTCTTCGGTCTGGATCGCGAGGGCGAGCAGCTCGGCTGTGGCCGCGGCGACATCGCCGCGGGTCGCCGGGGCGGACGCGTCGACGGTGGTCAGTGCCACCTCCACGATGTCGTCGGTGGACATGTCGGTGGCGACGAAGTCGGCGAACTCACGGATCATGGGCTTCTTCCTTTGCGGGCGGAGCGGAGGTCGAGCGGCCGGCACTGCCGTCGTAAAGCCTGTTTCCATTTGACAAGTGCGAGTCAGGTCACATGGCGTATGCGCAGTGCCGGCGCACCGGGCAACGGGCGCAAGCCTGCCCGGGGTTGGGGACGAACTCCTCGCGCTTCACCCCCTCGTCCATGGCGCCCACCCACTCCGTGAGGCGGCTGGCGTCCGGGGCCAGGGGCAGGGCCCGGGAAGTGCGGCCCGTCTTGGCGAGCCAGTAGTCCCCCCATGAACACTCGGCCCCGTGCAAGGTGTTGACCGCCAGCGCGTACAGCTCAAGCTGTGTGTGCTCGGTCGGCTTCTGACCCGTCTTCGTGTCGCGCACGACCACACCTTTCCGGGGGTGGTCCACCACCAGGTCGATGAACCCGACGACCTTCACGCCCCCGAGTTCGAGGGCGAATTCGGTTTCGATGCTGTCGGCTCCCGGCCAGGGCACCTCGTCAGGGTGAGCCTGGTAGTAGTCGACGTAGGCCGTCACCTGGTTGAGGCCGATGATGTGCCGGCGGTGTATGTCCTCGATACCCGCGTACGGCCCCGAGCTGAACCACTGCCGCTCGTCGGGCTCGACAGCTCGGGCCCTGGCGATCTCCCTCGTGTACTTCTCGTCGAAGTGCCGGTGCACCTCTTCCAGCGGCAGCGTTCGGCCGGAGGTCTCCCACTGCTCGGCCGCGTAGTGCACGGCCAAGCCGTGCGCGAACCATGCGGCTTGGATCTCGGAGGCTCTCTTGATGCGGGAGAGGTAGAACTGGTGCCCGCATCGGTACCACTGTGAGACCTGGGAGTAGGACCGCGGCCGGGTCTTGTACTCCTCGATGCGCTGCTGCATGCCGTCGCTGCCCAAACCATCTCCTTTACGAACAATGCGATCCGTTTGTCAAGTCCTGGTGCGGAGAGGGGCCCCGCCACCGCGGGGCCCTCTCCTGTGGAGCCGTTCAGATACTCTCCCAGCCCTCCGGGCGCCGGAGAACGCGCTTCTGCTCGTCCGTCAGCTCACCGGGCGGGCGAACCACGAAGTCCTCGTCGGCCGGCTGGCGCGTCTCATACCGCCACCCGCCTTCCTTCGAGACGTAGTTGGGCTCCTGCTCGGGGTCATACACGAGAACCTGGGACATGTTCGTCCCGAGCGCACGCCAGAATGACCGCAGCCGCTTCAGCTTGTAGTCCGCCAGCTTCCCGTCACTCAGGTAGTAGTCGATCTGATGCGTCAGGTTCACGTAGGCAGTGCACTTCCGGTGCTCGTGCTGCACCTCGAAGGGACGTAGCTTCTCCAGCTCCTCGTTGTGCTTGCGATCGAGCAGGTTCTTATTGCCCCGGATGTGCAAGTAAATGCTCTGACGAGTAACGCCGAGCAGCTCAGCGATCCGCGCCACGGACACGGGAGGGTCCATGGTGCGCAGTGCCTCCACTGCACTGGTGCGGATCTTCCCGTCATCACCGCGGGCTTCGCGGACGATGCCGTCAATGCGCCGATCTCGCTCCGTCATCTCGTCGTTCGCCACACCGCCGATACTGTCCCTCGCAATGTCCGTTTGTCAAGTGCGGGGTCGGTTACTAAGAGCCTTCGGCCGACTACACATTGATATTTCTCATCCCCAGATACCACGCGGCGAGCACGTACGCCGAGGCCGGTCGCCAGTCGACATGGGAGAGCACGACCCCCGGCACCCCGACCACGCTCGTCACCACGAGGCATGCCGTCGCCGCGGACTGCTCCGTCCCTCCCTGGCGAGCAACCCTCTGATGAGCTGCCGCACCGACGAGACAGCCGACCAGGAGCACACCGGCCAACCCGGCAACAGCGTCGGTCGGCTGCATCACTCCCCCCTCCACTGCCTCAGCGCCCCGGACAGGACCTCCCCATTCGTCAGGTCGCCGCCCTCGTTGAACCCGTACCACTCCCGGTTGAGCCAGTCAGCGAAGGCTTCCGCGCTGGGAGGCGGCAGCTCATCCAGGGCGTACTTCAAGATCATCGACCACGTCACTTCCTGCACACCGTCACGCGCGTCGAGCTCACTATCACCGCTCTCCGCCAGCGCATTCAGGTCCAGTCGCTCAGGATTCATCACGGTCACGCTCCAGATTCCTCGTCATCTCTCCGTTGTCCGAGGCCACATACCAGTAGAGACTCGTCTCCTCGGGACGCCAGCGGTGGGTGCGAGCGAACGCCATCGCCTCCCGCGCCAGTTCGCCCCACGACGCGTCGCCCGGCATTCGGCTGCGCAGTGTCCCCTCCGGTGCGTAGATCACCGCCTCCGGCCATCCGTCCCCGGCCGTCCGGACCTGCATTCGCGCGTACTCCACCGGCCGCATTCAGCTCTCCCCTCCGGCCCGAACGTCGCCCTGCCACACGTGCCTGCCCGGCTCCGTCATCGCCTCGCGCACCACCCGCCAATGCGGCAGGACCCTGTCCATCTCGCCCTCCCACAGCGGGCCGTGGTGCCAACGCTCCGCGGGCCTGGTCGCGTGCGCGAGCTCATGCACGATGACGTACTGGACGAACCTCTTATCGAGCTGGAAGAGCTGCCAGTTCAGCTCAATACGGTGCTCCCGCCCCAGGTACCGCCCCCACTTGGTGCGGCCCATGTCACGGCCCCGCACACGCAGATCCGGGACACGGCCGGCCAGCCCCATACGCCGGACCCAGTGGTCCAGCTCCCACTCGGCGTATATCTGCCCCTGCTCCACGTACCAGTCGACCAGCAGCCGGGCACCCCGGCGCGCCAGCGTCGCCCGGTCGGCCATCAAGAACTTGTTCCCCGACCCGGTGTAGTCCACCTCGATCACCGGCTCGTAGCCGGTGACCGGTCGAAGCCTGTACGAAGCACCCAGCAGATCGAATGCCTCCCCCGGGATGAGTCGCTTCACGGGGTGGGCAGGGGCAGTGGCACGCTGCTGGGCCACGAGACCCGCGATACGCGGTGCCTGCTTCACCAGCCACCCCACCACCTGCGGATAGTCCTCCCGCTCCAGCACGGGGACGCGGACGACCACGCTCCCGTCCGCCTTCACCGTCACGCCGAAGGTGCGCCAGCGACGCTCTGACACGACCAGCTCGTAGGGGTGTCGCCGCAGCGCTTTCGACTCATCGATGACGTAACGCAGTTCTGTGCTCACCTGTGCCGCGTCGGGCATGGGTCTCCTCTCAGTCAAGAATCTCGGCGCGCACCAGACGCCAGTCGATGTCGTCGAAATCACGGCGGGACATTCCGTCCCGGACGGCCGCGATGGTCCGGGCGTCGTCCCCGCGCACACCGGGCGGCGTATTCCACAGCAGTTCGGTGACGTAGGTCTCCAGCCGTCCCGGCCCGTACCGCGGGCTCTTCGCCAGAGTCACTGCCTCGCCGTGCAGACGCGCGTCACTGGTGATCCACACGGCCACGTTGTGCGCCGCCCACTCCAGCCCTCCGTAGGGCGTCGGCCCCGCCATCACGCACCCTGGGCGAGGAGTTGCTGAACAGCAGGCCGCTCGGCCCGGGGCTCCGCCTGCTGACGCCGGAGCTCGGCCGACTGCTCACGGCGCAGGTCGTTGTAGTAGCCCCACTCCGGGACGCCCGGATGGGATTCCTTCGCCAGGAAGCAGATGTCGGGCGCGCCCTCGGCCTCGTCTCCAGAAGACCAAGCGCACTGATCCTCGAACCATTCCCGGAACGTGGGAAGACGGCTGAGGTTGGCGCGTGCGTCGGCGAGGTCGTGGCCGTTGACGACCCAGGCGTACGGCTGCTCCCCGTCGTGGCGCTCCGGCCCGGCGTAAGTCACCGTGTAGGTGTCTCCGGGCAGCGGCGGGCCGAACTGCTCGGTGAGATAGTCCATGGCTCCAGCCAGAAAATCGCTGTCCGCGAGAGCCATGTCCGTCCGAGCCTTCTCATAAGCGGAGTGGGTATCGGGCGGCACCTCCCCGTTCTTGTCGCGATACCCGTCGAGGACAGCATCGCGCTTCTCCCTCAACGTCCTGTATACGGCGAGCAGTTCGTGCACGATGCTCACGTAGTCGGTTGCCATTTCTCCCTGCTGCTTTCAGAAGATGGATGAGGAAAGCCGGGGGCCAGATCCGACGCCTGGCCCCCGGCGGGTTACTGGTCGATTTCCGCCCACGAGTCCAGGGGCTCCAGTCGGCGCGCCTTGCCGCCCGTGGCGGTGGGGGTCCACTGAGTGCTGCTCGGGTGCACCCGCCAGCCCGCTATGCGGGCGTGGTGGAGTGCCTCTGCGTGGAACGCCGCTCTGTTGGCCTCCCACGAGAGGTGGTGGGACGAGACCACGTGCCTGCCGACGGTCAGCACGGCTGTCGAGCGCTCCTCGCCCCCGCTTTCGTGGATGTCGATGCGAGCGAGACCGGGCACCTCCGCGCTGTCCCATCGGGCACGCACCTCGGTCGGGAAGCCCGTCCAGTAGAAGTCGACGTCCGAGTAGCGCAGGATCGCGACCGTCGTATCACCGCACTTCTGGGGGCCCGCGTACTGCACGTGCTCTCCTGGCTCGTACATGTGCGGCAGCCACGTGCCCGGCTGGATGACGTCACCGGTGTCGACGTCCACCAGTCGCAGGCCGGTGCCGATTATCGGACCGCCCTTGCCCGTATCGACACCGCTGCTGTCGGCCGTCGGGCCCGTGCCGCACATCGGGCACTGCTCCTGGACGGTGTCGAGGAGCTCACGAGTGACCGGCCGCGAGTCGTATTCGGCTCCAGCGATCACGATGAGCTGGCAATCGCAGTCGGTGTCGGCCTCTTCCCGGGCGCAGTCGTAGCACAGCGGGTCCGGCTGGTGCGTTTCGATCCACTCGTTGCAGTACTCGCACTGCTGGTGCCCGAAGTCCTTCACGATTTCCTTGATGGGCCAGCTCTCGCACTGCTGGCAGAAACTGACGCCCCGGTCGCACAGCGCGTCGAGCACCTCTTCAACTTCCAGCTCGGGCGGCAGAACCTCCGACCGGAGCAGCTGCTGGGCGGCCTCCTCCCACAAGAGGTCGCCACGCTCCTCGTCGTCCAGCACGGAGTACTCGGAGAGCACTCTCTCCAGCCCCTCGATTACGGTCCGCACGTCCTCGCGGCTGTAGTCGTAGGCGATCATTCCGCGGAACTCGTCGTAGACGTTCCACTGGGCATCGTCGAACTCGGACAACTCGGCCACGATCACGTCGCTGTTGACTCGGTCTCGTGTCCACCGGCAGGTGTGCTGCCCGGGGCCGAGCTCGTATTCCCAAGGCAGCGGGGAACCGTCGTAAGCCTCGACGATGGCGAACCCCTTCCACCCGTGCTCCTCGATGAATTCCTGAGCTGTTCGCTCCAGACCGAAGGCGCTCAGGTAGCGGCGGGCATTCTCAGAGATCTTGAACTCGCGCATATCTCTCTCCGTTCGCTACTTGTCCGTTTGTCAAGTCAGGTATGAGTGAGAAGCCGCTGCGTCGGCCACGCACCCGAGGCCGGCCAGTCCTGGAGCTCACCCCGAGGGCATCGCCGAGCGGGCCACTGCGGTACACACGTCACCACCGAACACGTTGTCTAGCTCGAAAAGCGGACTCAGCTCCTGCCCTCCGCTACCGGTGCCGGGCGTGCGGCGCGACTTTTCGATGCACCACAACACCTCTTCGGGATCGAGGCTGTGCTCCTCACAGTGGATAGCGATGTACTTCATATACGACACGCCTTCACCGCACCGTTTCCCCGTTACGGGTAATACGCACCTTGCTGTGCCACTTACGCAACCGCGCCGCGTCGGCACGGGCTGCGCGAAGCGCCTTGATACGCACTCGACATGTCACGCTCGTATGGGTAACCCACTCGAAGCCATCCCCGGGAATAGCCCTCGGGGTGGCGTACTCGACCTGATAAGTGAAGTACTCTTCCCGCATTAACGTTCACCCTTTCCTTTCCAGGCACCAGATAAAAGCACCCGAATTGACTCGGGTCGGCACTGCTTTGTGCAGCCTGCATCTCCCGTTGGGATGACGACGGACGGGCAAGTCACCCGCCCGCCATCAAAACGACGGGCTACTCAAATAACGTGGTTTTCGAGGTGAAGCATTGCTTCATACAGCGATGATTTCGCCGTCAGCCACGTACATTCGCGCGGCGTCCCCCGGACTCTGTAGACGTACCAGTTCTTTTCCAGGGCACGAGCATCCGATACACGCACCACGTAGCCCTGGTAGTCAGGGGTTCCCTCTTTGCCAAGGGTCGCCATCCCGGCATACCTGAAGAACCATGCGGGAGGCCCGGACCTCTCTACCCCCTGAACCAATCCGCCCTCCCCGACCCATAGATGAAGTGCTTTATCTCTTCTTCCAATTCATCGGACTGGGATCGCTCACCACACAGCGCACAGACGACCTCGAAGTCCACCTCACTGAACCCGAAGACTGATAGCTCGGCTCTCCCCTTACTCCCCTTACGTAGATTGAGCCACGCACTGGCATTCACCTGGAGCTCACCACCGCATTCGCAGTGGTAGACGGAAGTTTCCGTCGTCACGGCCATGCTCGCCTACTTCCGTATCTTCCGAACTCGACGCGGATTATCCGGATCGTCCAGTTCCCAGTCACCGTGCGAATCGCAGTACGACGTCGAAAGAAAACGCGGGTTCCCGTACCGCTCCATGTCGATCCATCGCGTGGCGGCTTCCTCGCAGGAGTACACCCAACAACCGATCTCTCCCCCGGGAAGCGTTTTCGTGTGCTGCACGCTGCCCTTCGTGGATCCCTTCCCCACCGCGTCTCCTCCTCAGATTGACTGAGCAGCAGAGTTCTGCTGCATGACGAATGAATCGAGCACGGTCACCCCGTGCTCTGCGAGGACATCTGCGTGCCGCCCGTCGTCGGGCACGTACTCCCGCACATTCGGATTGTCGACGCCCGCCGCTGTCCAGCACAGCATCCAGGACCGGCCTGCTATCCGACGATCGCTGCATATCTTCTTGGCGTCTTCCTCGCTGACTTTCCAAAGCGCCCGCAAACGTGGCGAAGCCGTATGCTGAGAGGCGATGAAGACAACTACTTCCTTCATTCAGTTGTCCACCGTAATGTCCTGCACGAGAATTCGGGGCGCGAATTCATTGCTGCCAGTGCGACGGATCGCGATAATGTCCGGGATGTCGTCCTCGGAGCTGTAACCGGGCTCCAAAAGCACCTTCTCCGTGTGGAGCCGTCCGTCACCTCCGTCGATCCTGTACGTGACCTTCACCCGACGGAGCTCGTTTTCAGACATCGGTTTCCCTTTCTTCGGTTAGGTCTGTCGGACTGACAGGCCATGCAAAGGGCCGACTATCAAGAGACAGGCAGCCCCAAGCAAAGCGCGTCACGTTCGAGCCGTCAGGTCAACCAGCCTCGGATTTCTTCGAGATCACACTCGTAGTTCTCCCTAGCCGCGTCGGACAGGGATATCCCCGGCGTCTTAAGCCCGGACAGGAAGTAGTTCACGACGAGGCCGACGACGTCGAAATCCCGGTCATCCAGGCCCATCTCCGCGAGAACTGTGTCGGCAGCATGATTTGCCACCTGGGACACCTCGGCGAAGGTGTATGTTTTCACGCGGCCCGTTGAGCGCTGAGTACTCGTCACTGGTACTTCCTCTTCCTCAAATTCAGTTCCACGAATGCAGGGGGGAGGCCATACCTAGCGGCGTATTCCACGGCTTCCGAGTAGGTATCGAAAATTCGGTGCCATGCAGGCCCGATATGAGCGACGTACATACAGGTACCTCTCAGTGATATTGATTTTCTGCTTCGCCTTGCTCCACAACCTCGCGGCCGAGACGATGCGGTATTCCTTGCCGCGCCACAGTGGCAATGCCGCCATCGGGATACTGAATGATCCCCACCCATGCGGAGCCGTAGATCCTCCGACCCTTGGTGGAGTCCACACGCTCAACCGAGGTTCCGGGGCCGAGACTGATGAACAGTTCCTTGTGCGTACCCGGCGCTGTACGGAGAGCGCCATAGACGTCCTCCCTTGTGATATGGGTTTCCCCCTCTGTCATGTAGTCATGAGAATTCACCACGCGAATGCGCACGGATTCCTCCCTTAGTCGTCCCGCGCTCTGGTCAAGTGACCAGGCATGAAGAGGCATGGGCGGCGACCCATGCCCCAACACGCCCCTTCACTCATCACCGCGCGGACGGGAGCTCCCGGCCGGCCTGGGCCTCCTCCTCACGCAAGTCCGCTTGTCCGTCCAGCCATCCGTCGTTGTAGGTCACAACTGGATCGACGGCGGGTGCCTGTGTGTGGCCGACGTGCACTCCGATTCCGAAGGCCACGGCCGCAGAAGCGAGCGCCCCAACAAGCGAGCTGACAAGGGTCTTACGCATTTCTGTCTCCTTCGTGTGTCGGCTTGCCCCGGCATGACAGAGCAAGCTCAAAATCGCTCATTCCAGGGGCGGGAGTGGAAAGACTCTGTACCCCTCGTAGGTCGCGACCGGCTGGTGTGCAGGAGGGGGTGGGATATCGCTCACGCCCTCGGGTCCCCCGGCCTCCTCGCCTTCGTGGGATTCCTGGGCCAGACTGCGGCGCTTGGCAGCTGCCCGAATGACCAGCCACGGTCCCCACACCGGGGACGTCACGATGGCCGCAGCGGCGACCTTCACACCCCAGTCGAAGAAACTGAGAACCAGGAGTAGGACGATGCTTCCGACAATTCTGTCCGCGATTTTCTTTACGGTTTTCAAGACTATTATCCGTTTGTCAAGTAGCGATCAGCTCACAGAACCCCAGCGGCCGGTACGCAGGTCGTAGACGTCACCCTCCCGGATGCCGAAAATGGCATCCTGGTCGGCAGCGACTCCCGCATAGATCGCGTCCTCGAAGTTCTCGATGACCTCGGAGACATCCAGACAGATATCCCCGCTGTCCACCCACGCTCCGAAGTAGCGTTCCCGGTCGGTCCGCTCCAGAACGAGTCGCAGGGTGCTGGCCACATACCAGGCCAGCCGCCCCGCTCGTTCCGGGTCGTTCACCGGGATCCGAACCTCGTGCCCCGGAAGGCTCACCGCGTACCCGGCCGTCGGGGCCGCCTTGCCGGGCGCCCAAGTGGCGCCGCCATTGACAAGGATGTTCCCGATGAGAACGTCAGCAGTGAAATCGGTGATCATGGATCAGCCTCTCCCGTGAATTAATACCTCGCATCTAGCGAGTTAATCCGTTTGTCAAGCCGAGTGGCTCAGAAAGCGGCGGGTTGTACACCCGCCGCCAAGTGAGCTACTCGCCTTGTTGGGATCCGGTGACAGTCCGGCGGACACGTCGACGTCCGTCCCGTCACCGCGCATCGCTTCTGGCGGATGCGGCGCCTTTCTATTGTCGAGTCAAGGTGCGAGTCGTCTGTTCGGCAGCTCTTGCGTGACCTGTCCACCGGACACCGCAGGCTTTCACTGCGCCGACCTCACATTCACATCACGCTTTTGTGTGATGCGTTCATGCTTTGGCTTCCGGGGATGGCGTCTGCCTCCCGCTTGGTGTGCCACCAACTTTACTTGATGGCTTTCTCCGTTTGTCAAGTCAGTGACTGAAACAAAGGAGGGGGGGTGCTCAATGGGCCATGCGGCCATTTCGAGCACTCGCCGACTTTGCCGTCGACTAGTGGGTCACGCACCACTGATTCGAGCTGGGCCACGGTCGTGCGGTCGTCATCACTCGGTGGTGCGTGGTTTCCACTGTAGCGGAGTGTCTCGTCCGTTTGTCAAGTGCTGCAATCGTCAGCACTCCGGCAAGTAATCCGCCAGGGGTGTCGTTCGCGTTGTTGCGCTTGGAGCGCCGCGTCGCTTTCGACGTGAGCAATCACAGCAGTTCGCCAATCCGTTTGTAAAGCTGGCAGCCATGTGAACTGGATCACAGTGTCGTGAGCAAAAAAGGATCGCGCGCGAGAGGCGAGCCAAAACATGGAATTTTTCGCGAATGAAATTGAAAATTTCGTTAGCGAAACGAAGTGGGTGGGGGGTGCCTCGCGTGCGCGCGCGTATAGGCCCGAGGCGTCATAGCACCCGAGATCCTGTACGGGTTTCTATGCCCAGCCGGCCAAACCGGTTCATGCGCTGAGGGCCGCAAAGACGAGGTATGACGTCACCGTTCCCGCAACAGCACCAGCGATGGTCTGGGCGGGCGTGTGGTCACCGAGAGAAATACGAGACCAGGCAATCACCAGAACGACCGGGGCAGCGATCCACATAAGCGGCCCGTAGGTGAGGGCGAGCATGGCGAGGGATCCCCCCGCGACGGCGGTGTGCACAGAGATCTTCCATACCGCCGTCACGGGCAGCAGCACGGCCAGGGTGGCAAGCATCGCGACGACCAGGGCGAACATCGCCTGCGGGGCGCCGAACCAGAGCATCCCGCCGATGCCGGCGCCAACCGACGCCATGATGACGGGGATGAGCAACAGGCGACGCTGCCGCTGTCCGACGTGCCGGTCGGCCCACTGCCCCTTCCGGATGCCGTACTTGATGTACGCCATGGGTATCAGCGCCGCGAACAGAATGGCCTCAAGCGCCCACAGCAGTCCGATCATTGGGCTGCTCTGGGCCGCGCCGACGCCGAGACTCACCAGAACGATGACGTTGCGTGGCTCCATCCCGTCGGTGATGAGGCGGGCGGCACGGTTCTCTGCGCGGTGGGCGATGTCGGCGTTCATCATGCGGCAACTTCCTGGGACTTCTTCTGGGCTGTGATGAGTTCCGCGGTGACGGCGGCCAGACGGGGGGACGTGTAGTGGCGGGCAACCTTGGCCAGCCACGAGGCGTTGTCCAGCAGATCGTTGTGCAGGGCCAGGACGGGCCCCGCCGGCCGGGAGGCGTGCGCCTCGCCGTCGATGGCCTTCGTGCGCGCGGCTCGCAGGCAGATGGCTTCCCGCGCTGCACGTGCGTCCGCGCCGTGGAGCCCCGCGGCCCGTGCGGCGACGAGAGCCCGGTGGTGCAGGTCCGTGCTGATCCAGGGCAGCAGCTCGAAGTGCGCGTCGGAGATTTCGACGACGCGGGCGTCCAGGCGCCCGTAGAGGTCCCGCAGCCGACGCCGGTCTTCCTTCGGAGATGTGCCGTGCTTGAGGTGCGTGAGGATGACGTCGGGCGTCAGGACCGACACGAGCTCCTGCCAGAGAGGCCGCAGTGCGATCAGGCCGCGGCGGTAACGGACCGAGCGCCAGAGCATGTCCGCAGCTCGGACCGAGCTTCCGATGATCACGAGGAGGATTGTTGCTGCCTGGATGAGACTGCCGCCTCGGTGGAACTCGGCTTCGGTGAGCGGGTAGGCCCAGCCGGTGAGTCCGCAGACCAGGTAGGTGAGCCGGTAGCACGGGTAGAGGGCGCCTACGCCGGCACCGGCGGCCATCAAATACATGCACAGGCGCAGCAGCCACACATCGGTCCGCCGGGCTGCGGTGATGCAGAGCATGGTTGATACCGACAGTGCAACGCCCATGGGAAGCAGGTACATCACCAGGTGCAGCGTGCCGGGGACGTCGCCGTACTGCGGGGTGGCGAAGTCGGTGGAGCCATCAGGCGCTCTCATCGACGGTAGGGCGTACGGAAAGACCGCGGTCGCGACGGAGCCCGTGCTGATGAAGAGAGCCATGCGCTGCTTGTGGCCCGTCCAACGGCGCCACGCTGGTTCCGGATCACGGGGTGGGACCACCGATTCCACCCACCCTAGAAGCAGGGCGCAGCAGAGCATCACCAGCAGGTGTTTCGGCAGGATCGCCAGATCGGGGATACCGGTCAGGACGGCGATGCCGTGCTCGACCGCAGTCAGGCGCAGGGTGGCGGCGACTGCTAGGGCCATGAACGTCCAGCAGATAGCCCACTGTCCGGGGGTCTTGGGTCGGGCATAGAGCCGGGCGGCTACCACCGCCCACAGCGGAATGGTGGTGAGCAGGTCAATGATGTCGTCAGCAGGCACGGCGGTGTTTCTCGGTACGGGGCTTACAGGCTGTGGTGAAGCCGGTCGAGGAGATCGTCTCCACGGTGGCGGTTCTCGCGTGCGAGCTCGGTTGCCTTACGGCGTAGGGCGAAGGCGAAGCGTTCGGCTTGGTCCTCGATCTGCACGTGCTCCGGGTCGTGAGGCCCGTCCTGTGCTCGGGCACGGCCGAGCAGACACCCGGTGAGGAACGCTGAGCTGAGGAACTGGAACTCTGTGTCCGGTTCGGGTGCGGGCTCGGATATCTCCACAGGCTCATGGCCGAGCAGGAAGTGGCCGGCCTCGTGAGCCAGGCTGTGTACGGCAGCCGCGCCGGTGAGTTCCGGGGCGATCCACATGGCGTCGCTGTCGGCGTGGGGACGTGTCAACCACAAGCCGTTGGCCCGTAGTCCCTTGACCGGGGGTGCTCCGCGTAGGAGTTTCAGCGGGCGTGGGTAGAGGTCCCGGATCACGGCGAAGAGCGAGTCGAGCGTCAGGGGGTACGGGACGGGAACACGGTTCAGGGCACGCTGTATTCGACTGTCGGCGTGGTTGATCACCGGGGTACACCTACTGCAACGAGGGGGGTCAGCGACCAGTGCGGGTTCAGCCGTCGCCGGTTTCGCTCTCAAGTTGTTCGAGCTGTTCCAGGTGGGAGACGTAGCGAGCGGCTCGCGCCTGGCCGGCGGGAGACAGGCGCCGTGCGGCGCGTGCCAAAACGGCAATGTCAGGCGCTTCTTCCTGCGCCCGCTGTTGACGACGCTTCAGTTCGACGAACCGTTGTGCTTCGTCCATGACTTTTTCGGCGACCTCGCTGGGCGTTCCGGTGATCTTGAACGCGTCGAGGGGGACCTGGAAGAAGTCGGCGAGTACGGACAGGTACCGCTCAGTGGGGTTGGGGCCGCCTTCCTTGCGCATCCGCCGGATGTACTCGGCGCTGATCGTGCCCTCGCCGTGGCGACGGCAGATCTCGTCGGCCACCTGTTGGTTGGTGTACTCGACGTAGTTGCCCGGGTTGGCGGGGTCTTCGGGGGCGCATGCCTCGAACAACAAATTCAGCCGCTCCGCGAAGGAGCGGCTGGCATGGGGTGGGGTCACGGTGATGTCGGTCCTTCTCGGTCAGTGAGGGTGGGGCCACCCTACCTGCGACGACAAACCATCGTTGCACCAGGTGGGCCCTGCATCTTTTTGCCAACGATGGTTTGACACAATCCGTTGACGGTCAGTTAACGTCAGGTTGCACCTCGCGTGACACCGATGCCCGGCTCGTCCCGGAACCGACAGGGTGCCCGAAATGACGCATGTCTGATCGGGCCTCGTCTGGCCGGCCCCCTCATTGAGCTGAGCACATCCCCCATGTAATTGACGACGGGACGGATCACACCGTGACGATCTCCGACACCACACCCCGCCAAGGTCCCTCAACCGCGAGTTCGCATGTGACGGGCCCGGATCCTGTGTCCGGGACATTCACCGCGGAGAATCCTCGCGAAGTGCAGGTTGGTGTGGAGCATCCACCCGTCGAGCACCTCAGCCACAGTTCATTCCTAGCGTGCCGATGTGGCCGCCTCGACGCCGTCTTCAGTGAGGCATTCACTGCCGGCCAAGTCGATATGAGGGAGCAGGTTGTGGAGTACCTGCTGCGGATAGACGAAGCGGACACGGCCACTCTCGTGGAGACCAACGTCTACGCGTGACCTCCAAGGCTCGGCGGCTGGGGTAACGGGGGCCCGGCTGCGGTCTTACAGCGGCAGCAAAGCCGCCAGGTCAGCGCCTGCGGCATCATCTTAATTCGGTGGAGACGAAGTCGATCCCGACCGCTGCGCGGGGTGAGCGCAGCGGACGACACCGCCTGGTGGCGGTGACGTTCCGCCGGCCCGGAAGGCCGGCGCGGGCGAAGCAGAAGATGACCAGCGCTTCCAATGCGCTGGTTGTAGACAACCACCGGGCCGGTTGGCCCGGTGGATGTACGAAGGGGAGGTCCATGTCCCACGCTCCCGAGGCTGCTGTCCATGGCTGGGGCTCTTCCACCCGTGGGGAGCACCTCCCCTCGAACTGGGCTGCATTGCGTGATGCAGCCTGGCGCCGGCATCACGGGTTGTGTCAGCACGTGCGTTACGACACCGGGCGGCCGTGCCTGGCGCCGGGCGACGCCGTCGATCACAAGGTGCCTGTTTCCCAGGGCGGGACGTCCCGGCCGGAGAACCTGTGGGTGCTGTGCAAGTACCACCACGACAAGAAGACAGCGCGGGAAGCGGCAGCAGCCAGGCGCACCCGCCGGGGGGCAGCCGCACGTCAGGTATCCGGAGAGCGCGGCAGGACACTCGGGTCACTGTGACCTGGGACCTGCCGACCGGTCACGATTCGCGAACGAAGAGCGGTGCCCTACTTCGCCGCCTCAGCCGCGAGGCGGGCTCGCTTCTCGGCGCGGCTCCCTGGGCCACGCGTCCCCTCTCCGTCTTACGGGGGCACAGCACCCCCTACTTGACAAACGTACGCAGGCTTGTCAATTTCAGAGTGAGGGGCTGACCAGCAGCTCCCACTCGAACACGGAGACATATGACGGCGGTTGCGGAACTGATTGGCCTCGCCGGGGGCGAGACAGCGCTCTCGGAGATCTGCGGGAAGGCCGGCGCCGAAGCAGCCCGGCTGTGGCCGCGGTCGAATGCGGCGGACCTCGGGCAGTCGATCGCGGCGAAGACGATCGTGAACGCCGGCACCCTCGTACGGGGCATGTCCGGCGCCCAAGATCCACGCCGGTACCTGTACCGCTCCGCGGTCACCTACGGGCATCAGATCGCCGCTGACGAGGCGCAGGAAGCCCGTGTGGCTGGGTGGGCCTTCACTTCCTCTCACGCCACATTCGAGACAGCACGCGGGGCCTATGGCCCGCCCGAAGGGGTCTACTCGACAGCGGCTGTGCGCTCCGCGCTCCCCTTCCTCGGAACGGAGAGCCAGAACGATCCGCTGATGTTGGCGGTCGAGGAGAACCTGCCGCGTCTGTCCCAGAAGGACCGGGATCTCATCTTCCGCCGTCTCGTCGACGGTGAGCGGGTGACAGACCGGAAAGCGGTGACACGAGCTGTCGATCGCCTCACTCGTTTTATCAACGATCCGGCGCGATGACTCTCCATTTCTACGCCGGATACACCGCCTGGGGCATCACCTTATACAGCGAGAGGGTGCACGGGTTGAATCACTATCTGCCCTCTCTGATCCCGCGGTTGAGGCCCTCCGGTTGAGCATGACTCCCGGAGGGCCTCCCGCATTAATCGACTCAGGTGAGGCAGGGGAGGTGACCGGTGGCACTGGGCATTCGGGGTCCCGCTCCGAAGGACCCGAAGATGCGTCGCAGGCGCAACAAGGACGGCGTCGAAGTCATCGAGTCACCGTCCGGGGGCCGGCGCAACGATGCCCTAGGTGAGAGCGACAGCAGCTGGCACCCGATCGCCCAGCAGCTCTACGAGGCGTACGCGGCAAGTCCGCAGTCCTACCACTTCGAACCTTCCGACTGGGCACAGTTGCGGTACGTCATCACGGCCGTGGACGCCGGCCTCACACGGCAGGAAGACCGGATCGCGGCCGACACCGCACACGCGCTGATCCAGGCTCTTGAAGACTTCCTGACAACGGAAGCCGTGCGCCGCCGCGTACGCATCGCCGTCGAGCCAGGCCCCACGACGTGGCCCGAGCCGCAGGACTACTGGCACCCGGTGGCCACCACCTGGTTCACCTCGCTGAGCAAGTCCGGGCAGTCGACGTACTACCAGCAGACCGACATCGCCTTCGCGGTCCTGGTCGCGGAGATGATGCACCGGCATCTGATGGCCGGGCGGAACATGGGCGGAAAGATGTTGCTCGCTGTGACGAAGGCGTGTGCCTTGCTGCTGACCACCGAGGCGTCCCGCCGGGTGGCGCAGATGGAGTTGGCGAAGGTCGAGGACAACGACATGGAAGACGCGATCTCCGCACTGATGCGCGAGTACGCGGAGGCAGTGCGCTGACGAGGAGCACGACGCAGGCCCTCGGGAGAGAGGGGGTGCGTCGTGGATCCCGTGCGCTCCGTCAAGGATGACTACGTGCCCCCGCCGAACCGCACCCTCGGCTGGGGCCTGTTGCGCTGGGCCGCGGAGAATTACCGGGCCGACTGGCGGTTCATCCCCTCCCAGGTGCGCACCATCCTCCGGTGGTACGAGATCGACGAGCACGGCCAGTTCATGTACAGGACCGGCGTCCTCCAGATGATGAAGGGCAAGGGCAAGTCGCCGGTCATGGCGAGCATCGCCGGCATGGAGTTCCTCGGCCCGGTGCGGTTCTCCCACTGGGACGAGAACGGGATGCCCATCGGCACCCACCCTTCCGAGCCGTGGGTGCAGCTCTACGCGGTGAACATCGAGCAGACCAAGAACATGGTCCTGCCGCTGCACAGCCTGTTCACCCCGCAGGCGATCGAGCGGTACCAGATCGACCCCGGGCAGGAGCGCTACCACGCGCGCCAGGCCGACGGGACGTTCTGCCTGCTGGAGGCGAAGACCGCCTCGTTCCGGTCCGCAGAGGGCGCCCGGCCATCGGCCCTGTTTCTCGACGAGACGTGGCATTGGCTGGAGTCCAACCACGGGCACAAGGTGTACGCCACCGCGACCGCCAACGCAGCCAAGGTCGGCGGCCGGACGCTGATGGGCACCAACGCGTACGTGGTCGGGGAGGACTCGATCGCGGAACGGGTCCATACCGCGTGGCAGAAGCAGCAGGACGGCTCCCAGCGGCGCACCGGCTTGTACTACGACAGCGTCTCGGCAAACCCGGACTTCGACATCGAAGACGAGCATCAACTGCGTGCGGCCATCGCCGCCGCGGCCGATGACGCGCACTGGGTCGACATCGATTCAATCCTCGACCAGTGCTACTCCGGCACGGTCTCCCGCGAGGAGGTGCTGCGCAAATACTGCAACCTCGTCACGGCCGCCGATGACGCCCTGGTCGACCCCGTCGCGTGGGGAGCGTGCGAGACCGATGAGGAGCTGCGGGCCGGCGACCGGATCGTGCTCGCCCTGGACGGCGGCGAATCGGACGACGCAACGGCCGTCGTCGCTATGCGCGTGCACGACCAGCTCGTACAGCCGATCGGCGTATGGGAGAAGCCGGACGGGCCGGAGGCGAAGAACTGGAGCGTCGACAAGCAGGAGGTGTCCGACCTCGTCGACTGGGTCTTCCGCACCTACCGGGTCGAGGCGTTCTTCTCCGACACCGCCTTCTGGGAAACATACGTCAATCAGTGGTCCGAGGAATACGCGCCCCGGCTCGCGATCAAGGCGTCTGGACGGTCGCACGTCGCCTACGACATGAAGGGAAACCAGAAGGAGATCACGACTCAGAACATGGCGCTGGTGGGCGCGATAGAAGCTGGGCGGGTCAAGCACACCGGCCACTTCGGGTTGAAGCGCCATGTGGAGAACACACGGAAGCGACACAACCGCTTCGGCATCTCCTTCGGAAAGGCGTCCCGTGAATCGCCATACAAGGTCGACGCGTACGCGGCGATGCTTTTGTGTTTCATCGCACGGACACGTCTTTACGAATCCGGCAAGTTGAACACTGTCCCCAGGCGTGTGCCCTCCTTGCAACAGGTGGGGGGTTTCTAAGGAGGACCACGTATCGATACGAACATTGTCGACGAGATTGGCATCGACCCCACCGAACTCCCGGATCTGGAATCCCGGGTCGATTTCGCGCGGTCCCGGATCGAGCTCGACTACGACAGGCTCGACCTGATCGACCGGTATGTGCGGGGCCTGCACGCTTCTCCGTACATACCTCGGAAGAGCAATCCGGAATTCAAGGAGCTGGTGAAGCGGTCGACGCACAACATCATCCCGCTCCTGCTGGACGCGCCCACGAACGCCATCGCGGTCGAGGGCTACCGACGGCCCGACGTCACCGGCAACCCGCCGGAGTGGCGTTGGTGGCAGCACAACCGCCTCGACCAGCGGCAGTCCTTCGTGCACCGCGAGGCACTCGCGACGGGCAGCTCCTACGTGTCCGTGCTGCCCAACCCGGCCAACCCCAAGGAGCCGCAGGTCCGCGGGTATCCGGCGATCCGCATGATGGCAGCCTACGACGACCCGGTCTTCGACGCCTTCCCGCTGTACGCGCTGTACCTGGAAGATGTGAACTACTCGAAGAAGAACCGGGTGAAGGGCCAGTACTTCGACGACACCTTCGTCTACGAGGTCGAGGTGACGGACAAGGTCCGCATCCTCAGTCGGTTCCCCCATGGGCTCGGGGTGTGCCCCATCATCCGCTTCACGCCGAAGATGGATCTCCTGGGCCGGACCACGGGCATGGTTGAGGGCGTCATCAGGCAGCAGGACAAGCTCAATCAGATGTTCCTGAGTCTGCTGATCGCCCAGCATTACACGGGCTTCGCGGTGCGCTGGGCGACGGGGCTGTCCCCGGTCGAGCGGCTCGATGAGAATGGCATGCCGATCCTCGACCAGGACGGGCAGCCCACCTATGTGCCACCGGTCCTCGACCCTTCGACGATGCTCATCTCCCCGAATGAATCGACCTCGTTCGGGCAACTGCCGGCCGCCGAAACCAAGGACTTCCTCGACGCGATCGAACTCGTCGTACGGCACATGTGCGCCGTCACCGAGACACCGCCGCACTACCTGCTGTCGGGAAAGCTCGCCAACCTCAGTGCGGACGCGCTGGCCGCGGCCGAATCAGCCTTCACCAGGAAGGTGGACGAGATCCGACACTCCTTCGGCGAGTCCTGGGAGCTCGTCCTGCGCCTGTGCGCACTGATCGCCGGAGACCAGGGTGGGTGGGACGCTGTCGATGCCGAGGTGACCTGGGCAGACAAGGGCAATCGCTCCCTCGCGCAGGCGGCCGATGCCGGCGTGAAGCTGTTCAACATCGGTGTGCCGACTGATCTGATTTTGGCCAAGATGCCCGGCTTCACTCAGCGCGACATCGATGACGTGAAGCAGCGCCTGGAGGAGCAGTACGGCAGTGACTCCCTTGCGGAGAAGTTCGCCCAGCGCATCGGCGGACGCCCGTCCGACGAGGAGAGCAACGAGCAGGACAACGCTGAGCAGGGCAGCGAGCCCATGCCCGCGGCCTGATGGTTGACAAAAGGATTTCAAGGGCAAGTCAAGGGGGGTCTGTGAGTCAGCCCAGGGACAAGGTCACCGACCTGTACATGCAGGCGCAGGCCGCACTCGGCGCCAAGGCCGTGGAGAAGACCTTGTCCATGTGGGACGAGGTCACCCCGGCCCTGCTGTTGGGAGATCCGAGCCCCTGGCTGAAGCGCTGGTTCAAGGTGATCAATGGCTTCCGGAAGCAGTCTCACGCGCTGGGGCAGGCGTTCTATCGGCTGCACCGGGCCCTGGCTACGGGGGAGTCGGTGCAGGTCGACAGCTCAGCGGAAACGACGCTCGGTGCGCTGTGGAAGGACTTCTACCGCCTGGCGGGCAAAGCCGGCGCCCCCGGCGGCAGCGAGAAGGTGAAGCTCGATCCCTCGCCCTGGCGGAAGTACGACGAGCAGCATGCATGGCGGACTTCGGCGACTTCTCTCTACGTGAAGGGCCACGCACGGGTGAAGCGATATGAGCGCACGTACAGGGACCGCCGGGACCCCAGCGACTTCGTCGCCGGCCTTCAGGACCTCGTTGAGAAGATCGGCGTCAACATTGCCGGGGAGGCTCAGCGGATCGTCCAAAACGGCGGGAGAGAGGCCGTTGAGGAAGCGGTTGAGAATGACAAGGGGCGGGGTCGGCCCGTCGGTTGGGCCCGCGTCACCGACGGGGACGCCTGCGCATTCTGTGTGATGCTCGCCTCCCGCGGCGCCGACTACGGATCGAAGCGCTCTGGCGAACTCACCACTGAGGGACGGAAATTCCACCCCCATTGCGGCTGTGAAGCAGTTCCCGTATTCAAGGGTGACCAGTTGCATGCCACTGTCCGAGAAGCCCAGAAGCTCTGGAAGCAGTCCGGCGCCGGTTCCGTATCCGAATTCCGTGAATGGCTTGACCAAAAGAACCGAAAGGGAGACCTACATGGCTGACGAGACCGAGAGCCTTACCCCGCAGGAGCCTGGCGAGGCGCCCGGCCCCGAGGCGGGGCCGGACGAGGCAGAAAGCGAGCAGGAGACGCCGAAGCCCTCGGACATGCCGGGCGCCAAGCAGCCCGAGCCCAGCGCAGGTGAGGCGCTCACGGATACCCCGAAGGGCCAGGACGATGCCACGCCCACCGTCGACGTGGAGGCGGTGCGACGCGAGGCCGAGGACTACAAGGCGCGCTATGAGGCGCTCCGGGCTGAGTTCGAGGAGTTGGAGAAGAAGCAGGCCGAGCTGACCGACCAGGCGGACTCCGCTGAGAAGGTCAAGGCTGAGCTGGAGGCCGCGAACGGCCGTGTACAGGCGGTCGAGAAGCAGCTCCTGCGTCAAACCGTCGGGGCTCGCTATCGACTCCCCGCGGAACTCGTTGCCCGGCTGTCCGGGGATGACGAGGGGGCGATCGAGGAAGACGCCAAGAAGCTCGCCACGCTGCTGGGCGCGCCTCGCAAGAGCAGCGTCGGCAAGGGTGGGCTTGATCCGACCGAGCGGGCCTTCGACGCAAAGGCTTTCGTCCAGCAGTACCGGAAGCGCGCGGGTCTCTCCGGAATCTGACAACTACTCCCCCACAACTGAAAAGCACGACGAGAACAGCCCCTTCGGATGGCCGGCTCCCTGCCCCCTTCCAGGGGTCTTTTTTATGCCCACTTGAAGGAGCCTCCGTTTGCCTACTGCTACCAATGGAATCGTCTACACGGACAAGCTCGCATCGGCCGCCCTCGCTAACATCGAGGCGGCTGTTGTGCTTTCCGGAACTGTTCAGAAGCATCCTGATTCTGATTTCACGGGCGCCGCTGGCCACGTCGTCAACATTCGGCGCCCCAGCATCCTCAACGGCTTTCAGGAGGGCATTGACGACGGCTCTCCGGCCGGGTCACGCACGATCAAGACCGAGTCGCTGAACGAGCAGGTCCTGCCCATCAAGCTGGATCAGCACGTCTACAGCGCCATCGACCTGTCGGATGCGGAGCTGTCGCTTGGCGTCGAGGACTTCACCGGTCAGGTGGTCATGCCGCAGACGGAGGCCATCGTCAACCGCATGGAACGCGTCGTCGCCTCCGCCTTCGCCGAGTTCCCGGAGGCGGAGGCGATTGAGATCGAGGTCGACGACAACGACCGTCCAGCGAACGGTGACTACGTGAACGCCGCGCAGCAGATCCGTTTCGCTATCAGCCAGCTCTCGGCCCGGCTCACCGCGCAGAACGTTCCCGTCGCCGGGAGGTACCTCGTGCTCGGTTCGACGGTTGCGGGTTGGCTCATGAACGACCCGAACCTGACCGACGCGAGCGCGGCCGGCTCCGACTCGGCCCTCCGCGAGAGCGTGATCGGCAAGCTGCACGGCTTCACCCTGCTCCAGGACAACCGCGTCGAGCCGCTGGGTCTGTACGCGTACCACACCTCGGCCATTCAGCTCGTCACGCGAGCGCCGGTCGTTCCGGCGGGTGGCGTCGCCGCGGGGACCTCGTCCGCCGAGGGCGGTTACGCGCTCCGATGGATTCGCGACTACAACTCGTCCACCGCGAGCGAGCGGTCCTTCCTGTCGACTTACGTCGGCGTGACCGTCCTCAAGGATGCGACCCGCGACAAGGACGGCAAGGTCGTCGTCGACGGCCAGGGCAGCCCGGTCCAGTCCGTCATCCGCGGGCTGCGCTCCAAGCTCGTGCTGACCAAGCAGGCTCCCGAGCAGCCGGAGAAGCCCGAGGATCAGGAGACCTTCAAGTCCGGCGCGAAGTCCGCCAAGAAGTGACCAGCCGGGGGCGGCCACGTGCCGCCCCTCGTTCTGGCCCGAGAGGAGGCCGATTGGTCAACGCACTCGCAACGGTCGACGAGTTGGAAACGCGTCTTGGCCGACCTCTGTCAAGCGAGACGGAACGGGCCCAGGCTGAGGCGGCCTTGCAGGACGCATCCGAGCTGGCTCGCGCTTACGGAGATCCACGGTGGGGGCGCACCGAAGCACCGGTGCCCGGCGCGGTGACGTCCGTGGTCCTCGCCATGAGCGAGCGGCGCCTGCGCAACCCGGACAACTTCGTCTCCGAGCAGGCGGGCGAATACTCCTACCGCTACTCCGAGAGCGCGGCCAGTGGCTTCGCCCCCTCGAAGGGGGAGGTCGCTCTGTTGGAGAGGCTCGCGCACAAGACCCGGCTGCACTCCACTCCTGTGGACAGGAACGTCGGCATCGCCCGGAGGCGCTTCTACCCGTACGAGCCGAACGACAACACCGTCTGGGGGCCCAGTGATGGCGCGTCCCTCTGGTTCGGGGGGTGACGGATGGCGATCTGGGACAAGGCTCCGGTCGACCTGGTCGTCTACGAGAAGCCCCTCGTTGATGACGGGTACGGCGGCCAGGTGCCCGGCGTCGGTAAGGCACACAGGATTCGTGCCTTCGTCCAGCCGATCGACGCGGACGACAACAGCTCACAGGGCTGGTCGGAACCAGCGCGGTACAAGGTGATCACTAGGGATGCGCCCGCTGAGCGTTGGTCGCACGTGGAGATGGACGGCGCTTCGTGGACCGTCTCCGAGATCCCGCGGCTGCACCGCGGCTCGGCACGCACGCAGTTCGTGACAGCAGTGATCGAAAGGCGGGGCTGATGGCGAACGTCGACCGCAACACCGCCGATCTGGTGGCCGGGCTGCCCGAGGTTCTCGACGAGGTCAAGGACGCGGCCGAGCACCAGGCGGGCAAGGCCCGTGCCAAGGCCGGCCGGCATGTGGAGACCGGTCACTTGCTCAGCCACATCAAGGTCGTCCGGCACCGCAAGGGCTACGCCGTCGACTTCGATCACCCGCACATCGTGTCCGTCAACTACGGCCACTGGCTTCGCCGTGAGAAGGCGGGACCGAAGCTCAAGTGGGTCGACGGAATCGGAGTCATCGAGGAGGCACTGTCGTGACGCCGGTGCTGCCGGACGCCGAAGGCATTGTGCTGGAGGCCCTGCGCGCCTACCTGCCCGAGTTGGGAGGACGGCCGGTGACGCACGTGATCGCTATGCCGAACGACTGGGGGAGACTCTTCCCGCTCGTCATGGCGCGGAAGTCGGCTGGCTCCGCCGTGGACCCCCGGTACTTGGACTCGTCCGTCTTCACCGTCCACGCCTTCGCCAGTGACCGCAGGGAGGCGTCTCTCCTGGCCCGCTCCGTCAGGCAAGCTTTGTACACGGCGGCTCAAGCGCAGTTCGCGGCCACAGAGTACGGCGGCTACCTGTCGCACTTCCGTGAGGTCACCGGGCCCATGTATTCGGCAGGGGACACGAACCTCAATCATCCGGACATCTACCGGTTCGTGGCCTCCTACCTGCTCAACACCCGCCCGAGCTAGGCGCCTCCAAAGACCAAACTTCCAAAGTTCTAGCCCTCTCCCAGGGGGCTTTTTTCATGCCCATTTTCAGGAGGAGGTTCCTTGGCTCATGACGTCATTGTGCCTGGCACCGGTTATGTCTACGTAGCAGAGGCCAGTACGCCGGCCCCCGCTTTCCCGTTCGCGCCGGCCGAGGCGCCGGACGGATGGACGAGTATCGGCAATACGAGTATCGAGAACGGCATTGAGATGTCAGTCGACGGCGACGACCCGGAGACTCTCGGCTCGTGGCAGGACCCCAACATCACGTCGACTAACCCGTCCAAGACGTATTCGCTCACGATCAACCTCGAAGATATCACGGTCGAAACCCTTCAGCTGTACTACGGCGCCACAAAGGACGCCGTCGACAAGGACGGCAATTTCACGATCCCGGCGCAGCCCACCCCGGTTGAAAAGGCCATGTTCATCATCGCCTCCGACGGATCGAACGTCGTCGGCTGGTACTACCCACGCACCTCCATTGTCGGATCCGACTCCATCACTCTGGACCCGACCGCGATCACCGAGGTGCCCGTAAAGGCCACAATCCTCAGCGGCGTAATCAGCGGCCGGACCAGCCTCGGAAAGGTCTTTCCGAAGGCACCGCTGAGTGAAATCCCCCCGCCGCCGTCCGAGTAGTACAAATACCGGCCCCTGGCTCTGTTTCTCCCTTTCCGGAGCCAGGGGCCTTCTCGCCCGAGAAAGGGAAGACACCATGAAAGGGATTACTTTGTCTATTCAGCTCACCTTCGATGACCTCCTCAACGAAGCCACTACCGCTCCTGGCGTGGAATTTACCGACGCCCACGGAGAAGTCATCACGATCCGCCCCTTCGAAAGCCTTCCGGGCGCGGACTTCAAGCTCGTCCTGAAGTACATCGATATCCTCCAGGACGATAAGACCAAGGAATCCTCGAAGATCGAGACCATGGACGCGTGCCTTGTGACCGCCTGCGACAAGCGGACCGCCATGCAGGAGGCACTCGATTCCCTCCCGCTCAAGTCCCGGGAAGCAATCTTCAATGCCTGGATGGAGACGGCTCAGGTCCCGGAATCCTGACGCTCCGCTCGATGATCGACGACCACGGCACGGAGATCACTGCGGATTTCCGCAGGTACTACGGGCTGGACATTCTCGATGTCTTCCGAGGTTCCCTATCTCCTCGCCGGTGTCTCGCACTGATTGCGGAGCTTCCTCTCGATTCGGCATTCCACAACCGGCAACTCTCCGACGAAAAAGAGAGAGGCTGGGACCGGACCGCGTTCATGCTTGCTGACGTTATCGACGCCATTCATGGGCTCCATACGACCGTAGCCAAGTCCAATAGCAAGAGCCCCCGCGGCGTAAAGCAACCTCCCCCGTACCCCACCCCACGGCGCAAGACAAAGGAGACAACCTCCAACCCCTTCGCCGAGGCCCTACGTGCAGAGCCGCCAGCAGGTCAATCGAATAATTCTTCGTTTCCTATTCCACAGGACGTGCTTTCCCGATCCGGGATGGGGGGTGACGGCACTCCGTTCAAACTGACGTAAGGGGGTGCCCATGGCTGCCGGCGCCAGCCCCGGAGGAAAGACGGTAGGGCGCGTAAATGTACGCGTCCTGCCTGACACCTCCCTCTTCAAGCAGCGTCTTGAGGCATATCTCGCCCGAGTCGAGGCGATGACCGAGGTGTCCGTCAACCTGGACCTCGACACGAGGCGAGCCCAGGCACGGCTCGAAGAGCTCACCCGCGACCGGGAAATAGACATTCGCGTTGATGCGGATACTGCCCGCGCACGGGCACAGTTGGCTGCGATCACGCGGGACCGGCACGTCACAGTGCACGCGCATTCCAACCGCCGCAGCCTTACGCAGGTGGGCCGTGTCCTCGGTATGACGGTGCGCACAGCGCTCAGTTCCGTATATCTGGCCGGGTCCGCGCTCGCCAAGGTCGGGGCCATGGCCCTTTCTGGTCTGGGAAAAGCAGCGGGCTGGGTCGCGGGGAAGCTGAACGAGGCGGCCCAGTGGGCCAGCCAGGCTTTCCGGACGGTCAGCCAAGCCCTGTCAAAGGCTGGGGAAAAGGTTGACGCCTTCGCCACCGTGATGGGTGAAATGGCGGCGAATATATTGGTCAACTCGACCAATATACCGATGCTCATTGTGCAGATGGCCATGATGTCGGCGATGTTCGGCCTGGTCACGTGGGCGGCTATCGCCCTGGTGGGGGCCATCGCCGCTCTCGGGTCTGCGCTGGTGGTGATCATCAGTTCCGTAATTGCCATTCTCAGTCTTCTCGCTGTGATGGCTGCGGCCATGGTCGGCGCCGCGATTGCTGTAGCGGCCCTTGCGGCTGCGCCACTTGCCGTGCTCGGCGTCGGCGCGCTCATCATCGCCCAGAACGAGAAGATGAAGAAGTCCTTCGCCTCTTTGAAAAAGAAGGTCTCGGGCATCTTCACCAAGGCCGTTCAGCCCTTGTTTACGGAATTCAAAAAGCAGATTCCGCTGATCAACAGAATGCTTGACAACTGGGCGCCGGAACTCAAGCGCGCCTTCGCTGCCGCCTCGAAACACCTCGAAGTTTTCATTCGAGGCTTCATGCGCGGGCTGACATCGCTGACATCTGCGCTCGCCGACGCGATGAGCACCAGCGGTTTCGCGCGGTTCGCTCAGTCGCTTGCCGGGCTTATGAACACCGTAGGCCAATCCCTGGGGCGCTTCTTCCAGATTTTGGCCGTCCACGGGTCGAAGCTCGCTGTGGTGGTCAACGAGATCGGCAATTCGGTCAGCATGCTGCTGCCTTCCTTTGCACGACTCCTCGTCGCCCTATCGTCGGGGGCGCCGGCTGTCGGCAAATTCGCGGAGGGAGCGGCCCGGCTCATGGATGCCATGAGTCCGCTGTTGTCGGTGGGGCTGAGTTCCAGCGGATTCGCTGCTTTTATGCAGAGCATATCCGACGGATTGGCAGTCCTCGGAAAATCCGTGGGCACCTGGTTCGCGACGGCGACCAAGCATGGGGCCGCTTTCGGCGACGCCTTCGAATCCATGATGGAGCTGCTGGCCCGCACTGCTACGCCGATGGCTGAACTCATGGCGGATTTGGCAGAGGTAACACCTCTAGTGATGGGCGCTTTGAGTGAGTCCTTCGAGAATCTTATACCCGTACTTTCGAAGTTTCTCACCGCTTGGGCCGAAGCGTCGCCGGAGATTATCGAATCCATCACCGATGCTATCATCGGGCTTCTCAATTACTTCTCCCGAGGGGAAGTAGTCGAGGCGATAACTGAGCTGACGCAGAGCTTCATAGATTTTTTCGCGGAAATCCTGAATGCCGACGTGCTGGATACACTCATCAGCATCAGCCAGCTTTTCGCTGAAATGATGGGATTCTTGGCTCCGATAGTCGGTCATTTGCTCCCTTACATGCTTTACCTGATGGTCCCTCTCGTCACAGCCTACGGGATTTTGCGTTCGGTTGTGAGCGCACTATGGGACGCGATTTTGGCATTCGTGTCCTGGTGCAGAGATGCCTGGAGCTCCTTGGCAGAGACTACCGGCCACTACTGGCAGGTGATCAAGGGCTGGGTTGTGAATGCAATATCCACAGCCTCCGATTTTGTCGGGTCATGCATTTCCACCATAAAGGGTTGGTGGAATGGGCTCAAGGCGCAGGTGCTGTCCATCTGGTCGGGTATCGGCGACGGTATTCGTCGGGCGATGGAGGGCGGCAAACGGTGGGTGTCCAAGGCGATAAGCGCCATGACGGGTGCGTTCGAGGGCCTGAAGAATGGGGTGAAAGCGGTGCTCAACACCATAATCGGTTGGTGGAACGGACTGGCTGACCATCTCAAAATTCCCAGCTGGGTCCCGAAGGTCGGAGGAAAAGGGCTACCGCACATCACTCCCTTTTCTGCCGATGTGAAACTGCGTATGGCTCCGGGCCTCTCCCCGTTCACCATGCTGGCTGCTGCTCCGCTGCCTACTGGGGACTCCTTTGACACGCAGCCAGCCAGCCAGACCGCATACCGCACCAGCGCGCGACTCCTGCGCGATGTCTTCGGTGACCGGGACCGCGGTGTCGCACCGCAGCCGTCGCCCCGTACCACAACGGTCAATGTCACGGCGAATACAGACGCCAATCCGTACGAAATCGGCCGCGAGGTGGCCTGGGCTCTGCGCACCAGAGCCGTCGTCTAGAGAGGAGATACATGGCGGAGTTGGAAGAATGGACCTGCGAATACGACGGGCTCATATTGAATTCCCCGGACTCTGCCATATTCATCAAGGAAATCGAAGGGCTTCTCTCACTGCCCGACATCCGGTCGTCCGACCTGGAACTTGTGCAGCGCGATGGCCTGTGGCCGGGGGACGACTTCCTCGGCGGCCGGGAGATCACGCTCTCACTGCGGGTACAGTCACGCTACGACGACCAGTTCGCCCGAGTGGTCAACGCCCTCCAAACCGCCTTCGCGGCTGGGCGTGAGGAGCTGCCGTTCCGCTTCCGGCTGCCGGGCCTGTGTCGCGGCGAGACCGCCTTCGTCATGTGCCGGCCACGTAAGCGGGACGTCACGATGACCGAGGCGTTCGCCCGGTACGCGACAGACGTCACCGTGAGCCTGTTCGCCACGGACCCGCGCCTGTACTCGCAGGAGATGCGTAGGACGCGCGTGACGACCACGGCCGCCCCGCCGCTCGGGCCCACCGAGGGCCTGGCGGTGCCCATGGCCGCTCCCCTGCTGTTCCAGGAACGGCAGGGTCCCCTCCAAAAACCAAAGTTCCAAAGAATCGAGGTCCGCGGCTCCGAACCGGTACGGCCGCTGGTTCATTTCGAGGACGCGGTCAACCCTCGCCTCACGCACGTGACCAGCGGCGCTCACTTCGAGGCCCGCTCCAACGGGGAGCTGCTCGCCGACTTCGACACGGGCACCTTGAGCGATCCCAGGGGGCGGCCACTGCCGAACGCCCTGGCGGCTCCGTCCTCGACGTGGCTCCGGTTCGCCCCGGGCGCCAACTGGGTCGCTCTCACGCACGGCGACGAATTCACACAAGCACGAGCAACGATTTCCTGGCGGGATGTGTGGGTGTAGATGGCTGACTTCGTCTATTTCCGGGACGGTGAAACGTATTCCGCCGCCCAGATGTCTGTGTACACCGACATGGTCCTCACCGACGGCGGTGGGGGCCATCTCCTTGCGTCGGTAGGGCACTTCGCACCCCGCGCCGACACCGGCTCGCGCTCGGTGGTCGTCGCGAGCGGAACGGCCTACCTCGCACTGGTCGGAGGCGGGCACAGGCCGCTCGCCAGCGCAGGCGGCTCTGTCGAGGTGCCGGCGAGCACGGGAACCCCGCGGCGCGACTTGGTCGTGCTGCGCACCGATGGCACGCAGGTGCTCTACGAGCTCATCCGAGGCTCAGGCAGCAAGGCACCTGATCGACCGGCCGAGGCCCTTGCTGTCGCCTGGGTGGACATCACGGCCACCGGCCAGTTCAGCATCCGCGACGTGCGCTTCAGCGGTGCCTACAAGGACCAGTTCCTCTCTCCTGCCCCGGGCGTGGTGGGCGTCGACTGGGGCGGCGTCCTGCCGGACATCTCCTTGTTCCGCCGCGGGGCTCAGTGCGTCGACATCGGCACTGGCCAGCGGTGGACAGCTCACGATGAGAGTTGGCACACCCCGGACTTCGGCCCGTGGAAGGAGGTGTCCCTGGTGAGGTCCTTCACCGATTCGAAGGCCGGGACGATCACCCCGACCGGTGAGCTGTACATCCGGGAGTCCTCGGACTCGTGGCAGATATCCGGTCGGGTCGGCATCGTCTATTCCAAGGACGAGGCCGGCATCGCGTGGGGCGATTACCACGTCATCGGCTACGCCCCGGAGTCCATCACCCGGCCGATCGCTAACGCATACGCAGCGGCAGGACAGACCATCACCGTCAACGGGCCGGTGTGCCGCATCGCCCTGCGCAAAGACCTGAGTATCGAGGCCGCGACGGTCGGCCATGTCCGCAACCTGTACATCAACACCTCCTTGGCGAAAGACCCGTACAACTACGACCTGATGGAGGTCAGTTGATCGCCACTGGGCACACATACGAACTCCTGCACGTCGAGGCCCGCACGGGCGCGGTCATCGAGCCGCTACCGATCGCGTCGCTGAACTACGTGGACGAGCTCAACGCAGCCGGCTCGATCAGAGCGGAGATCCCCGCCAACGTCCCCGGGATCACCAGCGACTCGTTGTGGACTGGTGGGTCCGGCCTGGTGGTTCTCCGGGACGGGGACCCGGTATGGGGCGGGTTCTTGTGGGCAGCCGACGCCGACCTGGATGCCAACAAGGTCAGCCTGAGCGGCACCGGGTACTTCTCCCACTACGAGAACGTCCACCTCGACCGCGGCTACAACGGCAACAACAGCAAGGTGAACCAGAGTTGGCATCTGCGGAACTGGATCGAGTACGCCAACAGCAACGGTGGCATAGACACCGACACCCGGTACATCAACACCGATGCCGTCTCCACCCGCCGGTCTTGGGACGTCAGTGAATTCAAGTCCATCGGTGATGCCATTGAAGAGATCGCCGAAGATGACCGGGGCTTCAATTTCCGGATCATGCCGTTCTGGATGAATAGGGGGAAACTGGTTGGAAACCGCTTCGTGCGCACCTCGCGGGGCGGTTCCGTCGTTCCTTTCAGGCTGGTGCACAAACAGACCTGCAACGTGAAGAAGGTGACCTACGACTCCGCGTCGCTGGCCACCCACGCCTACGCCCTCGGGGCCCAGGACAAGTCCGGTCGCCGGCCGATCGAGTCGGCGACGAATGCTGGCCTGTATGCGCGGATGCCCCGGAAGAACGTGGTGAAGTCCTACACGGACGCGAAGGACCGGCACACACTCCGCTCCAAGGCTGCCTCTCTCGCTAGCGCAGGGAAGACACCGATCGCCGTCCCCTCGCTGACGCTGTATCCGGACCTCGACCCTTTCGCCTTCTCCCCCGGGGACACCGGAACCGTGTACGTCCAACAGGGATACGTCAGAGTGAACGATGATTTTGTGATCACCTCCCGGTCCATCAGCGTCGATACGGCCGGGCGGGAAGAGACGAGCCTGTCCCTCGCCAATAAGGAGGTGTACGGGATTGGCGAATCAGAGTAATGCCATGCCTCCCTCACTGGTGCGAGAGCTGGCGGACATACAACGGCGTCTCTCCGCGCTGGAGCGCAGCCCTCGTCAAGGGTCGGTCAACGAACCGCTGCCCGTGGGCAATAGCTCTTCCCGCGACTTGGAAGGCACAGCCGGCGTGTTGGGGTACGTCAACTCAACCGGCATGAACATGGAGGTGGTGCACGTTGCGTTCCCATTCTTCATCCCGGAATCCGGCGGGAAACTCGCGGATGTGTCCGCCGAGTTCTGGCTGGAGAGCGCGCTGGGCGGGCGGACCGATTCCCTCGCAGTGAGCACGTCGAAGGTCGGAGACTATTACACCCATCTCGCCTCCTTCTGCTGGATCCACTCGGACCCCATCGGATTCGACGACTCGTGGATTTGGAAGACGATACGCGTGCATTACAAGGCCACCAAACGCGACAAGGAATCGGGGCTGTGCGTCTTCGCAGGCCCACCGAGTTACGCCGTCGGGTTCCCCCTCGGAACCTATGCAGAGGAGAGTATCTCCGGCCATCCACAGGTTGACGGCTCGCTCACCCTCATCCGCAACAACCCAATTTATCAATGAGGTGGAATGTCCCGACGCTACTTCTGGTTTGACGACATCACCGAGGGCGATCCCGGACAGCTCCCCGAGGGCATCCCGACCGTGGTACTCACCGGGACGTACCTGAGCCCGAATGGCCTGCCGTACTCGGGCAAGGTCGAGATCACACCGCCCGGCGCCTTGTCCTTCGGCGACCAGGACGTGATCGTCACTGGGCCGGCCGTCATCCGGCTCGACGGGCAGGGCAGCTTCTCGGCCAGAGTGCCCGCGACCGACAGCACCACCAACCCCGTCGACTGGGCCTACACGATCACCGAGAAGCTCGACGGCTTCATAGACCGACCGCCCTACGCGATCAAGCTCCCCGCCGAGCTGGCGACCGCGGACTTGGCGGACCTGGCCCCGAGCGACCCCGAGACGCCCAACTACGTTCCCGTCGTCGGCCCGCCCGGCCCCAGAGGCCCCCGCGGCGCGACGGGGCCGCAGGGGCCGCAGGGACTCCAGGGGGACCCGGGCACGCCTGGCGCCCACTGGACCTTCGGCGTGGGTATTCCGAGCCACGAGGCGGCTGACGGCGACCTGTACGCCGATACCGCCACAGGAGACCTGTACACCCGCAGCGACGGCGCCTGGTCCATGAAGACCAACCTCAAAGGCCCCAAGGGCGATCCGGGCGACGGCGCGGGCAATGTCATCTCGGTCAACGGCATCGAGCCCGATGGCGCAGGCGACGTCGCTCTGACCGCCAAGGACGTCAAGGCCCTCCCCGACAGCGGCCACGTGGGCTCGGCGATCTCCTTCCAGCAGAACGGAGTGGACCGCTGGGTGTGCCAGGTCGACGAGAAGGACGAGGCCGGCAGCGACACAGGCTCGGACTTCGAGCTTGCGGCCTGGAGCGACACGGGGCAGCGCAAGCCGTGTGTTCTGTACGCGAAGCGGGAGACCGGCAGCGTCGGCATCGGCACGAACAACCTCGTGCACGGCGCCCAGCTCACCGTCGGCGGCCCGGTGGCCCTGGCGGACGTCGAGGACCGGCCGAGCGAAGTCGACGGCGGAGTGGTCGCCTTCAGTCAGGACGGCCAGTTCACGGTGAAGAACCGTGACGGGTCGACCGCCACCCTCGTGGATGCGGTACCGACGTCCGAGAAGGGTGCACCCGGCGGCGTGGCCGCGCTGGACGAGAGCGGCAAGCTGCCGATGGGCCAGATGCCGGGCGAGCCGGTATCGGCCGAGGCGACGACGAACCTGGACCGCGTCCAGGGCAGCATCACCTACCAGTTCATCGCGCCGGGGGTGGTGTTCTTCGCCCTGAGTGTGGACGCCTCCGCGGACCCTGCCAGCGGCGAAGCCTCCAGCCTCGATGTGAACCTTCCTTTCCCGGTGGGCGGCTCCTCGCAGGGATTCGTGGCAGGTGTCTGGAGCCGTGGTTCGGACACGCCGAACCGCACGATGGTGTACGCCGAGCCGTCGCCCACGAACAAGACGCTGGTGCTGTGGCAGCAGAACGACGGGGAGACCAACGGGGACTGGAACCGGTTCGGCACCGCCCGTATCGCCAAGGGCCACCACGTCACCATCAGCGGCACGTTGTTCAGCCCCGGCCCTCGCTGAGCCCCTTCCCCATACGCACCCCGGGATCTTCCCCGGGGTTTTTCATGCCCCCAGGAGATGCATTTGGGAAACGTACTGAACCTGCGTGATTACGGTGCCAAGGGTGACGGCGTCGCCGATGACGCGCCGGCCATCCGGCATGTGCTGGAGATGGCGGACGCCGCGGGCGGCGCCACCGTCATCGCTCCGCCGGGGGTGTACCTGCTCGACTCCGCGCCCACCTGGCCGGCTCCGTGCCTGCTGATGCCCGCGAACACGACGCTGGTGGCGGAGGACGGCGCTGTGTTCCGCCGCAGCGTGAACCTCCACAACCGGCTGGTGCAGAACTTCGACGGCCACGAAGAGCACCCCGGCTACTCGGGCCGCAGCAACATCCACATCGTGGGCGGCACGTGGGACGGCAACGCCCCCGACCGGGTCGGCGGCGGCAACATGATGGCCTTCGCGCACGCCCGGAACATCTCCGTGAGCGAGGCCCGCTTCCTCGACCAGCCCAACAACCACGCCATCGAGTTCAACGCGATCGACGGCGGCCAGGTGCGCCACTGCCGTTTCGAGGGGTCCGTGCCCAAGCCGGACCACCCGCAGACCACCGAGGCGATCCAGATCGACGGTGCTTTCGGCGCGGCCGGCCTGGAGGGCGGCCTGCCCTACGACAACACCATGTCGAAGGACATCCTCGTCGAGGGATGCACCGCGAACGCCTCCGAGAAGTGCGGGCCCTGGGGGCTGCTCGTCGGCTCCCACGCCGGGCACACCGGTCAGCGCTACGAGGGAATCCGCGTGGTGAACAACCTCGTCCTGGACAGCCTCGTCTACGGAGTACGCGCCTACGACTGGAAGAACGCCGAGATCGTCTCCAACGTGATCATCGGCAAGGACCGGGACACCTACAAGGCCGGCATCTGCGTCGCTTCGGGAGTCACATCCTCGGATGCGGTCCTCGTCTCCAACAACGTCCTCGATCACGCGGGCGGAACGGGCTTCGGCTCCATCGAAATCCGCCAGTACACGGGCGCGCAGAATCCGCCCGGCGGCGTCATCGTTTCCAACAACGTGATCTCCCATTACTCGGGTCACGGCGTGATGTCCGAGGGCGACGCAACGCAGATCATCGGCAACTTCATCCGTGCCAGCCTCGGCACCGCCGTGAATGGGATCTACGTCCCCAACGCCGGAGCCTCGCACGTGAATATTCACCTCAACCGCGTGACCGGTGGTCGGCCGATCGTCGCCCCCTCCGGGACGGTACACATCGGAAACGACCCCGAGCCGACCCTTTAGTTATAGCCGATGCGCTATCTGTCGAAATACCTGAGTCACCTCGAACTTCTCGTACCGGTCCTGGTCTTCATCAGCGTCGGCCTTCAGAAATGGAAGGCCGGGATGCGGGACGCGTGGAAGGAAGAAGCAACCGCCTACAAGGAGATTGCCGAGCGTCTCCAGGAAGAAGTCGTCGGTCTGCGCGAGGAAGTGCGCGCGCTACGCGAGGAAAACGTGCAGTTGCGCGACCAGCTCAACCGGCTGCTTTCCGACAAATAACAGGAGGAACATGGCACGTATGCCCGGCGCCACATGGCGCCCCATCTCGGTCAACTACACGAAGAACGGTCAGAGCTCTGTTAAGGGCGTGGTCATCCACATCATGGCCGGAACGCTGAGCGGTACGGATTCCTGGTTCCGCAACCCCGCTGCCCGAGTCTCCGCGCACTTCGGCACCGGCAAGGCCGGCCAGCTCTACCAGTGGGTCGATACGAAGGACCGCGCTTGGCACGCGGCCAGCGCGAACAGCACGTGGCTCGGTATCGAGAACGAAGGCAAGGGCGGCGACAAGCTGACCGGCAAGCAGCTCGACCGCTGCGCGGAGGTCCTCGCCTGGGCGCACCGGACCTACGGGGTGCCGCTCCAGGTCACCCACTCGCCCGGGGGCCGGGGCCTGGGGTATCACGCGATGGGCGGGGCATCCTGGGGCGGTCACACCGCCTGTCCTGGGTCACCTATCGTGGCGCAGCTCGGACAGATCGTCTCCCGGGCCAAGAAGCTCGTCGGTGAGGAGGGCGGCACGGACGTGCCGACCTCATACACCGTGAAGAAGGGCGACACGCTGTCGGGGATCGGCGAGAAGTTCGGGGTCGACTGGCGCTCGATCGCCTCGCTGAACGGCCTCAAGGCCCCGTATGTCATCCGGGTCGGCCAGACGCTCAAGCTCAAGGACGAGCCGACCTTCGAGCCGTTTCCCGGCGCCGACTTCTTCAAGCGCCAGCCGCGCTCCCCGATCGTGACGGCCATGGGGCGGCGGCTGGTTGCGGTCGGCTGCTCCGCCTACGCCCAGGGGCCGGGGCCTCAGTGGACTGCCGCGGACCGGGAGTCCTTCCGTAAGTGGCAGCACAAGTTGGGCGATGCGCCCCAGTTCTGCGATGGATGGCCGGGGCGCAAGCAGTGGGACGCGTTGCAGGTCCCGGCCGTCTGACCCGCCTCCCCGGCGGCCAAAGTTCAGTAAGTTCAGTTTTTCCGCGAGGTGTTCCGCATGTCCAAGATCCTCGACTGGGTCAAGGCCAACCCCACCGGTCTCTACACCGCCTTGGCCTCCATCATCCCGCTCATTGCCACCGTTGTGTCCTTCGACCAGGACAAGGTCCTCGGCTTCATCGCTGCGGTCATCACGCTGGTCAGCGGCGTGACGGTCCGCAGAGCGAACCTCAAGGCGACGCAGAGCGCGAGAGAGATGTCCGGCCCGATGTAGAGCCCTTCCCCCACGGCACACCGCCGTGGGGGCTTTCTTCATTTCCAGGCCCGCATGCCGTCGGCTCGGCTACGGCTGCTGGCTGGCCACATCACCGGCCCGGGCCACCGAGTCGTAGATGACGACGAACAGGGCGAGGTCGTCCAGCGAACCGATGGTTCCCGGTGCAGCGGCCAGATGCTGGTAGTCCTCGTACTTCGAGCGCAGATAGCCCGTGGTTTCGAGTCGGCTCCAGAGGTCCTCGTACCGGCGCTTGTGCTCGTCGCTTTCGTGCGCCCCCCGCGCGATGTCGCCGCATAGTTGTACGAGTTCGGCGAAGGCGGCTTCCTGCTGGGATTCTATTTTCTCTTGCCTTCCGCTAGTTGTCCTGTTTCGCCTGCGCCAGGCAGTATATGGTGCGCGGCTTACGCGAGCCAGGAATAGCGACTGAGGTGGCCGTCACATGGCCGGATGTCGCTTGGAGGATCTCATCAATCTCTCGCTTGTTGCGCCGCCAGCCGAACAATGCGTAGAGCTCGGTCCTGTTGATTCCCTCGCCGCCCTCGCTCTGGTTCCGGCGCAGCTCTTCGATCAGCTTTTGCGCATCGTCTTCGATGTCGATACGGGGCTTGTCGGCCTGTCGGCTGTGTGTCTTCGCTACCTGGTGCTTACTGAGGACGTACCGTGCGGACTCAATGGCGTAGTCGACGACGCTCTTGGCCGCCACAAGGTCTTCCACTTCGACACGTTCGTGCTGTTCGACGAGCGCGTATGCGGCGGCGACGCGGACGAGGTAAGGCAGGCGTCGGGTGGTGAACTGTTTCATCACCTCGGAATCGCCGGAAGAGTTCACGTACTCGGGGTAGATCGAACCGGTGTAGAAGTCCTTGGCTGCCCGGCTGAACCGCACCTCGCAGCCGGTGCGGCCGAAGGTGACCGCGTCCCGGAACCGGGCGGCGAATTTGAGGAGTTGTTCCTTGTGGCCCTCGGGGCGTTCGGGCCAGGGAAGGTCGCGCACCTTGTGGACGAACGTCGGCAGGAGCCGGTTGTAGGTGCCGCCGGCCAGCTCGCCGGGGCGGAGCCGAGCCGCGAACTCTTCAGGAGTTACCTGTCCGATCAAAGTGATGTGCGGGGCGGTTGCGTAGTGGCTGTCCATGGTGAGGATGGCGAGGTCCTTGCCATCCCAGGCATCGCGCAGGACCGGCCCGAGAGTTCCACCTTGCCCTTTGGCCATGATGGTGGCGAACTCGGTGGAGATGACGAGGAGCCGTTTGTCATGGACTCCGTAGTCGATCTTCCCCGGCTTGTCGCTCGCCTCGCGGCGCTCGATCTCTTCCTCGTCCATACCATCCCGGACGGCGTAGATCAGCCCTTCGCCGGATGAGAGGGAAGGTGTTAGATGGCGCTTCCAGAAATTCTCGTCGACATGCCGCAGCATCTGTTCCGCCGCGGAGTGCGCTGTGCCCTTGCGGCCTTCACCAGTCTCTCCCATCACGAGGAACCAGAGATTGATCGGCTGCTCGAATGGCTCGGCCGTTCTACTGGAGTTGTCGATCATGCACGTATACGAGGCCAGCAGGCTCGCGAGGATGCCTGCGGGATCCCCTTCTGTCTGGGGCTCGATGTACCGCAGATACTCGCCAAGGAGCCCGTGGTACGCACCGCTTCCGAGGTGAGGGCGGTCGTCCATCAGGTCCCTCCCGCTACTTCCGTCGTCGCCTGCTCCACTTCACCGCTTTCCGGGCACCCGTAGCTGCCCCACACAACTGGTCGGCTGGCAAGGGCCGATGACGCGTTACGGCCGCCACGCTTTACAGCTTCACAGAATCCGTTTGTAGTGCGGTTACGCTACCACGGCCACCAAGCCCAAAAACCAAAGTTCCAAAAGATTGGCTGAGCGGATACGGTGCCTGTCCGTGTCCGGAGCCTCGACGCGCGGCATATACGTCCATGGGGTTGCCTCAATCACATCGCACTGCCGGCAGAGTCCGCCCGGACGATGAATTCACAGTTCACGCAATAGTTAGGGTATGTAGCCATGGCGCAGAAGGTCCAGGTACTTCTTGTCGACGACGTGGACGGCGGCGAGGCGGACGAGACGGTCGTCTTCGCGCTGGACGGCAAGACCTACGAGATCGATCTCAACACCACCAATGCGGACAAGCTCCGCAGCGCTCTGGAACCTTTCCTCAAGAACGGGCGCCGCACCGGCGGCCGTTCCGCACGCGGAAAGGGCAGCGGCCGTG